>CAVTBE010000009.1:0-172648 GCA_963732845.1 uncultured Alphaproteobacteria bacterium
ATCCATTCCCCGCCGTATGACTTGAAAGTTTGCAGGGTCAAACGCCTGACGTTTTTGTCGTCTTGCGTGATGAGAGCGGATACTTGTGTTTTCCGGCTGTTTCCCGTCAGACGGAGGCACATCGCGCCTTCAATCTCGCCAAGATGAACCCGATCGGTCCCCTCGATCACCATCTTCACGTGGCGAACGCGTTCAGGATTACGCTCGCCGAAGGAAAATACCTTCGATATGTAGGTCTTGGCCTGTTTGCGCAGTTTGAAGAAATCAAACTCGCTCTCGTCGCTCATGCTCCGCGCCTTCCAGATTCACGCCCCAATATAACCACAGAAAACCTTAGGCAGAAGCTCAGCGGGATCCTGATCAACACCAGGGTGACGTCGGAGCCCAAAGATGCCCACACCAGTCATGGCCGGGCTCGTCCCGTCCATCCACGTCTTTGATGCCAGAGCGCTGCCCGTGGATGCCCGGCACAAGGGCCGGGCATGACGGGAAGCGAGACACAGGCGAGGCGAAGAGCAGCGCCCTGCCCGCTGCGCCCACGGTTTCGCGTTCGCGGAACCGGGCTCCGCTGTTCTCCCCCGCAAGGGGAGGAGATGGGAGGAAGTGGCAATGCCTCACCATCCGTTACGCCACCCGTCACGGCCGGCAGGCTTTGGGCCGGCCGGCTTGACCCGGCCGACAGGGATCAACAGGCGATTGGAACGCAGCGCCGCATCCAAGCGGTGCTTGGAATCGTAACAAAGCTTCGCTGCGAGGTAACACTTTGTAGGGAAGGAAGCCGTACAGGATACGGCTCGCGTTCGACAGGATCACGAAGTCGCAACGATGTCCCACAGTCGACAGAAGCAAAGCCGCCTGCTTGCTCGATCGAACTATCTGTTTCCGAAAGTACCGCTGATCATTGCAGGCATTTACGCGGTTGTGAGCATTTTGTGGGTCGCACTGAGCGACAAGGCTCTATCTTTGGTTGCTGAAAACTATGTAAACTATCAAGAATTGCAGACCTATAAAGGCTGGCTATTTGTCTCAGCCTCGGCGTTGCTGATCTACTTTTTGCTGAGGACTGCCTGGAAGGGCATCTTGGCGGCCTACGAAACGTCCCTGGAAAGCGAACAGCGCCTCCAGCTCGCGCTGACCAGCGCCGGCGGCGGTATCTGGGAACTCGACCTCACCGGAAACGAAGAATCGGTCGCTTACGTCTCCGGCGAACTCATTCGCCGGCTGGGCCTGCCACCAGGTTACCAACTGACCTTGACGGAACTGCGTGACCGCTTTCATCCGGACGATGGCGACGAGGCCGACCGCAAACTGGCCCAGGCGATAGCGTCGGCCGGCACGCAGACTTACGACGTCCGATACCGCGTGCGCTGCGAGGACGGCCTGTATCGATGGGTTCACATTCGCGGCAATGTCGTTACGGCAACCGACGGTCGGCCGCAGCGCATGGTCGGCGTTGCCCTGGACATCGACGAACAGGTCAGGGCCGAAACGAAGATCAGCCAGCTGCTGCGCTACGATCCCGTGACCGGCCTTTCCAGGCAGGGCAAGTTCCTCTCCGACATCGACGGCGTGCTCACCAAAGCGCCCGCCGATCGTTGGGTGGCGGTCGTGCAGGTCAAGCTGCTCGACCTGGACCGTCTCATGGAAGACGCCGAGACGGCGGAGGATGCGACGATCGTTCGGCTGATCGGCGACCGCCTTCATGCCCTGTCGGGGATGTTTGTCTCGCGCGTCGCTTCGCATGTCTTCGCGCTCGCGACCGCGCCGGCATCGTCACCGGCCGCAGCGCAACGGATCATGCGCGACACAATCGCGAAGCTGCTGGAGCCGGTGCTGATGCCGAACGGCTATGTGCGGCTTCGCGGACAGGCCGGAGGCGCGCTTGGCCGGCCGGGTTTCGAAACCGCGATCGGACTGCTGCGCAACAGCGGTCACGCGCTCGAGCGCGCCGATCGCGCGACGGAGATTGCGGTTCGCTGGTTCAACGAGGAACTGGGCGCCGAATTCAGCACACGGACCGACCGCATCCGGGGCCTCGACAGCGCCGTCCCGCGCAAGGAGATCGAATGCCGCTATCAGCCGCTGGTCGACCTGAGGACCGGGCAGACGGCCGGCTTCGAAGCGCTGGCCCGTTGGCGCCGGGAGGACGGCGAGCTGGTCATGCCGGACAACTTCATCGGGCTTGCCGAGGAAATCGGCAAGATCGCGGAAATCGGCGAGGAGGTCCTCAGGCAGGCCTGTGAAACCGCGGTCTCCTGGCCTGCGCCGCATCCTTTCGTTGCCGTCAACGTCTCGCCGATGCAGCTCGAAGACCCCGCATTTCCAGGCGTCGTGGCGCGCATATTGCGGACGACGGGCCTGCCTCCGACGCGGCTTGAACTGGAAATCACCGAGAATGCCCTGCTCAGGGATCAGGCGGTCGCCCTGCCGCGAATTCTCGCCCTGCGCGACCTCGGCGTCCTGCTGGCCATCGACGATTTTGGAACCGGGTATTCCTCGCTCGCTTTGTTGAGCAAGATCCCGTTCACACGGCTCAAGATCGACCGCTCCTTCGTTTCCGGCGGCGGCAATTCCCGCCAGAACATGATCATCATCGACACGATCATCGACCTGGCACAGAACCTCGGCCTGTCCATCACGGCGGAGGGCGTCGAGACCGCCGATCAGATGCAGACGCTGGCGGCCAGGGGCGCCGAGCTGGCCCAGGGCTTCTATTTCAGCGAAGCGGTGCCGGCCGCGGAAGCTGACCACCTCGTCGCCAAGAATTGGGGGCCGGTGGCCGTCGCCGCGGAAAAGCCGCCCGGGCTGAGGCTGGTGCGCTAGGCGGGACCCGACCCCTGGGCCTCTTGCACTTTTTGGGACCGGGCACGACGAGGAACGTCAGACGGGCGACAAAATAAATTGCCATCCACCAACTCGGGCGGCTCACGCTCCCGCTGCGACCCCGCCGCCCGCGGTTCCTTTCGCCTCGAGGCCGGCAATGGTGGCGCCATCGCCAAGCTCGCGGGCGGCATCGAGGGCACGGGCAAAATGGGCCTTGCTCTCGGCTGTCGCATTCAACGCTTCGGCAACCTCGCCAGCCATGGTGAAATAGCGCAAGGCGCGCGCGGGATCGCCGGCCAGCGCGAAGTGCTGGGCGAGCCTGTGGGCATGTTCCTCCAGATGCCCGGCGAAGATCTCCTCCATTGCCTCGCCGACGCGCCTGTGAAACTCGCGGCGCTTGCGGTTGAGCATCGAGCCATAGGCGGCGTCGCGGGCAAGGTCGTGCTTGAACATGTACTCCAGCTCGGGCACGCGGCCGGCCTCGCGCAGCAGCTCGGCGCGCTCCAGCGACAGCATCTGCTTGCCCAGCGCCAGCGCCTTGTCGGAGATGCTCTCCAGAATCCGGTAGTAGAACGCCCGCCCGATGACCGAAGCGGCCTGCAGGGTCGATTTGGTCTGCTCGTCGAGCCGGTCGATGCGGGCCATCAGCAGCGCCTGCAGGCTGTCCGGGATAGGGATGTCGGCGACCTTGGTCCCCGCCTTCCACTGCAGGCCGGCTTCGCCCTGCACCACGGCGCCGCGATCGATCAGCGTGCGCACCACCTCTTCGACGAAATAGGGGTTGCCGTCGGTCTTGCGAATGATCAGCTCGTGCAGTTCCCGCGGCAGATCGGTGATCCTGAGGAGCGCCGAGACAAGCGTGTCGGTGTCCTGGGCATCGAGCGGCTGCAGCACCAGCTCGTCATAGCGGTGCGGATAGTCCGATTCGGCCGCCTGCTTGATCCGCCAGGACGGCGCCTGGCGCTCGGGCCGGAAGGCACACAGGAAGAGGATCGGCACCTCCTCGACCATCTTGAAGAGATGGATGACCAGGTCGATCGAGGCCGGGTCCGCCCATTGCAGGTCGTCGAGCACCAGAACGCGCGGCCCCGCCGCGGCGGCGGCCAGCCACGCCGGATAGACATTGTTGAAGAGGTCCTCGCGGATTTCCTCGGCCGAGTAATCCTTCGCCGCCTCGTGCAGAACCTTCGCCGCAATCACCCGCTCGACCGCGACCGAGCACAGCGAAACGACCTCGTCGCTGGCCCCGGTGGCGCGCAGGCCGTTGTCGACCTTGTGGTGAACCACTTCCGGCGGGTCCTCCAGTTCGATGCCGAACATCTGCCGGGCGAAATTCTGGAACAGGCCGAACGGCCGGTTGGCGTCGTAGGGAATGCCATGGGCAACGTCCCAGCCCTCGGCAAGGCCGTCCGCCTCCCATTTCCTGAACAGCTCGGCGATGAGCCGGCTCTTGCCGAGCCCGGCCTCGCCGATCAGCGTGATGATACGGCCCTTGCCCTGCTTGAGTTCGTCGAGCGCAGCATTCATGCACGCCAGTTGCGCGTCGCGCCCGACAAGCGGAGCACCGACGCCGCGGTGGCTGTCGCCGGGTGCGCCCTTGGTGCGGATCACCCGGTAGGCCGGGACGGGCTCGCTCTTGCCCTTGAGCTCGACGCCGCCCAGCGCCTCGACTTCGAAATACGGCGCGATCACCCGATAGGTGTCTTGCGACACCTGCACGGTGCCGGGCGCGGCGGTCTGTTCCATGCGGGCGGCGACGTTCACCGCGTCACCCATGGCGGTGTACTCCATCGCCTGGGCCGACCCGACATCGCCGACCACCACCGGACCGGTGTTGATGCCGATGCGAATGTCGAATTCGATGCCCATCTCCCGCCGAATCTCCTTGGCAAGCAGGCGGACGGAGGCGAGCATGTCGAGCGCGGCAAGAACGGCGCGCTGCGGGTCGTCCTCATGCGCCGTCGGGGCGCCGAAGAAGGCCAGCACCGCGTCACCCATCAACTTGGCCACCGTGCCCTCATAGCGCACGATCGGCGCGTTGAGACGCTGGAAGGCCCGGTTCATCAGGTCGGTCCAGTCCTCCGGGTCGAGGTTTTCCGCCAGCCCGGTGGAGTTCACCACATCGCAGAACAACGCCGTGATGACGCGCCGTTCGCCGCGCATTTCGCGCTTCCCCGGCGCCGGCATGGGATTGTCAGGGCCGATATGACTGGGCCCGTTTGGTGTGGTCGGCATGGCGATCTCCCTGACCCATTTAGAGTCATTCTATCATCCCGCCGTCCATTGGTCTTTCGCGCCTAGATTGCAGGGATCTTCGCCGGCAGACCGCCTCCCCTCAGGGGCGCAGATGCGTCGGGTCCGCGCGTCCGGCAGCATGGAACACACCGTAGGTGTCGTGCTCGAAATGAAAGATCTTGGCGACCGTGATCGCCTCGCGCCGCCAGCCTGCCCGATGATAGAGCGCCACCGCGATGAGTGCGCCGGCCAGCGGCCCCAGCCAGTAGACCCACCAGCCGCTCCACACACCGGAGATCAGCGACGGCCCGAAACTGCGCGCCGGATTGGTGCTGGTGCCTGAGATCGGCGCCTCGAGCCAGACCATGATGGCATAGAGCGGCGGGAACAGCGCTGGCGTGAACGCCTTGAGCGTCGTGTGACGAAGAAACACGAACAGCCCGAAGACCAGCGCGAAGCTGGTCACGGTCTCGCCGGCCAGCGCCCACCGCACGCCATAGGCCGCGCCGGGGACGGTCGCCCCGAACGCGATGCTGCGGCCCATCGCCCCCCAGGCGATGAGCGGCAACGAGCCGATCGCCGCGCCCACCATCTGCGCCGCGACATAGCCGAGCGCATGCCGGGCCTTGAGTTTCCCCATCAGCCAGAAGGCCAGGGTGACGATCGGATTGATGTGGGCACCGCTCTCCTTGCCGAGCGGCGAGATGGCGATCGCCGCTCCCGTCGCGCCGAACAGGAAGCCGGTCACCAGCCGCCGCACGGCCGCGTCGGGCACCATCCGGATCATCGGGCTGCCGGTGCCGAAATCGAAGATGACGACCGACAGGCCGACCGCCAGCAGCAGCGCCGTGCCGATGGCCTCCGCCCCGAACAGCTTCCAGGGCACCTTGTTTTCTCGCCGGTTCGTCGCCGCTGCCCGCACCACGACGGACGATTCCGCCCCGTGCAATCCCCGACACATCGCCTGGGCAGGTCGGGGATTTCGTTCTGTGTCCTCGGTCGTCATCACAACGGGAATCGTCCATCCTGTGGCCACGAGCGAAACTGGGCTCCGCTCGGCGTTCCGCAAGGGGCGAGCCAGCCGCTGGCGGTCGGCTCGGGACCTGCCCGTCCGGCGCGCCGTCATGGTGGCCCGATCAGGTCAGGCGCGTGGTCCTGTGCTATCGTCGTCCGTGTGCAGAAAGGGTTGCCCGCGGCAAGGACCGGGCAACCCCATCAGAGGTCACATCGGATGAACAGGAGTGGATGCCAACAGGCTGCCCATCCCGGGTGGCAGCTGTCCGGCGTCATGCTCGTCTGCCTGCTGGCAGGGTTCCTCCCCGCGCGGGCGCAAGGGATCTCGCTCGACCGGCTGGTCAGCGCCTACCCCGATTTTCTGGTCGGCCACGACGGCAAGGATCTCATCTGGAAGGACGGAACGCGCATGCCGGTGTCCGACGGCAAGGCCGACAAGAGCTACGACGAGAAGCTCCGCCACGCCTCGATCCTCGACCAGCTTTCGATCCCTTACGTCAAGGGACCGCTGACAGAGCCTCCGGCGCGTGAGGACGACCCGGGACGGTTCCGCAACACCGCCTTCTTCGACAAGATGTACGGCGTGTGCGCGAAGGGCGACGTGCAGCGCAAGCTCACCCGGGTGGCGTGGCTGCCGAAATCCGGCGGCGGCACGGTTCAGATAACCACCGTGAACGGCGTCGCGGACCGATTGCGCGCCGTCTCGGCCGAGCTTGACCGCCTGCCGCCCGCGATCAGGAAATTCGCCATTCCGAGTGCCGGGACCTTCAACTGCCGCACCGTCGCGGACACCGGCAATCCCAGCGTCCATGCCTGGGGCGCGGCGATCGACATCAACACCAAATATGCCGACTACTGGCTGTGGCGGCCCAAGAGCCCCTATCGCAATCGCATCCCGATCGAGATCGTCGAGATCTTCGAGAAGCATGGCTTCATCTGGGGCGGCAAATGGGGGCACTTCGACACGATGCATTTCGAGTATCGGCCCGAACTGCTCGCTCGCTGAGCCGCACGACGGGCTCGTCCACGGTCCCAGCCACGGGCGCTATCCGCCTATGAACAATGAACAATTTGTAATCGGCACTGACAGCTTGCTGTCAACCGGGGCGTCCCAGAATGGCGGTCAGACTTATTGATCCCATGAGGTCTCCGCCCATGAAGAAAACCGCACTCGTCGTGCTCGCGCTGGCCGCCGCTGGCGCCTACACCTGGTACCAGTCCCAACCGGGGCGGCAGGCCGCCCTGCCCTTCGCCCAGCCGGCTTCCGGCGGCGGCGCCACGGCCTATGCCAACGGCACCTATACCGGCCCGGTGACCGATGCCTATTACGGCAGCATGCAGATCCAGGCGATCGTGAGCGGCGGCAAGCTTGCCAGCATCCGGGTGCTGCAATATCCGAACGACCGCAACACCTCGATCGCCATCAACAGCCAAGCCCTGCCCATGCTGCGCCAGGAGGTGATCGCGGCGCAGAGCGCCAATGTCGACATCATCTCCGGCGCGACGCTCTCCAGCGACGCTTTCATCCGCTCGCTGAACGGCGCGCTGAGCAAGGCGGGCTGAGGCACCTCCGCCTACTGCAGGCCCGTTCCCGTTGCCGCCGCCGGCACATTGGGAATGTCGGCCGGCGGGAGCAGGCGGTTGTCCAGCGGCGTCCTGGCGGCCGCCGCGTTGGGGTCGGGCAGTGGCGGCAGCGCGCCTGGATCGGCCGTCGCCGCGGGTTGGGCCGGCACGATCGACGTCGGTCCGGCCGGCGCGACAGGATTAACGGCCGGTTGCCCCGGCGTGGGCACGGTCGCTCCATCGCGCTGCAGAAGTTTTTCGATGTTGGCGATGAGATCGTCGGTGCCGTCGGCCGGCTTGCCGGCGGCGGGCTTGCTGTCGACCGACGCCGCGGCGGCCGGCTTCTTGTCGGCTGGCGTTTTGTCGGCCGGCGGCGCACTGGCCGCCTTGGACGGCCGCGGTTTCGCAATGTCCGTCGCCGGCGGCGACACTGCCTTGCCGGCCGCCGGGGCAGACGCGACCGGTGCCGGCTGGGGCCCATCGGCCGCCGGCAACGCGAAATCGCCATCCATCGGCTGACCGTCGGATCCTCCGGTCACCGGCGCCGCCGCCGGCTCACGCGCCGCCTGGTGCGTGGCGGCCGGCGGTTGCGCCGCCTCGGCAGGCACTCGGGCAGCCGGCACAACACCGGGGGCGGGTATCGAGCGCGCGGCATCGTCGGCCGGCAGCGTCGCATGGAGCGTATCGGCGCCGGCGGGCGCGGACGCCGATGCGCCTGCCGATGACGCCGTCGGCGCGTCGACGCGGGTGGCAACGCCGTAGGCGTAGGCGAGGATCACCATGCCGGCGGCGAGCGCCAGCGTGCCGATGAGGACGGCGCCGAAGCCGCCACGGCGGCGACGGCCACTGCCTCGCTTTGGCCGGTCTAGATCGTCCGCCGCGCGCTCGGGATCGAAGGCCCTGAGGTCGCCATCGACATAGGGCACCTCACGCGCCTCGAGAACCGGCTCCTGGCGCTCGGCCTCGCCGCGGCGGCCGCGCGACAGCCGCGAATAGGTGACCACGGCGGCACCTTCCGTCGCCGGCCCAACATCGGGTTCGTTGCGCACGCGAAATCTCATCCTTGCAAGCCCCTTTACGCCGGACCCAAGCAGCGTATTGCGGACATTCGATGGCACAACCCCGGCATCTGTGCGGCGACAGACGGCAGCCGGGACATGCCACCGATTGTCATTGCTGACGCCAGCCGCAGCGGATCGAGCTAAGCTGCCCGGCGGTTCCAGTCGAGGGAGAATCCATGGTCTACGAGCTCTATTATTGGCCCGGCATCCAGGGGCGCGGCGAATTCGTCCGCCTGGCCCTGGAGGAGGCCGGCGCGGACTATATAGATATGGCGCGCGAACGCGGCACCGCGGCGCTGATGCGCCTGTGGAATGATGTGGACAGCCCCACGCCCGCCTTCGCCCCGCCCTTCCTGCGCGATGGCACGCTCACCATCGGCCAAACGGCTAACATCCTGCTTTATCTCGGCGGCCGCCTCGGCCTCGCCCCCAAGGCCGAAGCCGCCAGGTTGTGGACCCACCAGATCCAGCTCACCATTACCGATCTGGTGGTCGAGGCACACGACACCCACCACCCGCTCGGCGGCGACTTCTACTACGAGGATCAGAAGCCGGAATCGCTCAGGCGCGCGAAGATGTTCCGCGACAGCCGCATTCCGCGCTTCCTCGCCTGGTTCGAGACGATTCTCGCGAACAACCCGAGGGGCGACAGACATCTCGTCGGCGCGCGGCTGAGCTACGCCGACCTGTCGCTGTTCCAGGCCGTCGCCGGGCTGAGCTATGCCTTTCCGAAGGCCATGGCGAAGCGGCTGCCCGATGCACCCAGGGTCGCGGCGCTACGCGACCGCATCGCGGCACGGCCGCGCATCGCGGCGTATCTGGCAAGCGAGCGCCGCATCCCCTTCAACGAGGACGGCATCTTCCGCCACTATGCGGAGCTGGATGGCTAGAACCCCGTTCCGCAGCCTGATTGGCGGCTGGGGCCAAACTAGTTGCGCGCGGCAGGATCGCGCACCGGCAGGCCGATCGTATCGGTGATCTCGCCCAAAAGCTGCTCGGCGCTGGCAGCAACAAGCCCCTTCCATCGGGCGCCGCCGGCCTCGTCATCGGGCGCCAGGGGAATGGCGTCGATCGACCTGAAGACATGGTCCCGGAGCTCGGCGAAGGCGGCTGAGGCCGTTTCAACGCGCAACGCGAACAGCCTCAACAGGAAGCTCTGCAGGACGATACGCATGGCGGCCTGGTCCGCCGCAAGTTCGTTGATGACGAACTCGACCGCCGCATTGTCGTCTTCCCGGGCGCGTCGCCGCGGATATTGATCCGGCTTCGTCACAGGCAGCTCTCCCACGGAAGCTACCCCCGCATAAATGACAATAGACTGATTCGCTGTCCAATTCAGAACATGTTGCGCACGGGCCACAGACACCACGTCGCCGGCGGCGCTGTGCAATCGATGGCCGGCGAAGACGCTTAGCGCAACGCCTTGGTGCTAGGTCAACAGGCCGCGCACCACGGCGCTGGCCTTGCCGAAATCCATGCGGCCGGCATAGCGCTCCTTCAGCGCCTGCATGCACTTGCCCATGTCGCGCAAGCCCGCGGCACCGGTGGTCTTGACGGTTTCGGCGCAGACCGAACGAACCTGCTCCTCGTCCATCTGCTGCGGCAGGAACGACTTGATGATCGCCATCTCCTCGCGCTCCTGCTCGGCAAGGTCGAGACGATTGCCTTCCTCGTAGAGGCGCGCGGATTCGAGCCGCTGCTTGAACATCTTCACGAGGATTTCGTTGATGTCGGTATCCTGGATCGGATCGCGGCCGGCGGTACGCGCGGCGATCTCACGATCCTTGATTGCGGCACTGATCAGGCGAAGTGTCGAGACGCGGCGCTTGTCCTGGGCAAGCATCGCATCTTTGAGAGCCGCATTGATCTGGTCTCGCATGGTTGATCCCCGTTGCCGCGCCCACGGCAGGATAAACCTGGCCGAATCGACGCGCAACTTCTGCTGAATATCCAAGTTGTTGATTCCCATGGACTTTTTGTGCCGTCCACAATCTAGGCTCCGGGGCAACTGGCCTCGGTGGGCGCCAGTTGTCGCGCCTGCGGAGCACCGGCCCTGTCTTGGGCGCGCGCTATATGGCCCCATCGCATTCGGAAATCAAGATGAGAGCCAACTTTTGCCACAGACCTGCCATGCGGCAGCCGCAGACCTCGCTCGCCGGCACGGCCTGTGGCGCAAAATCGCGATTCTGGCTAGCTTGGCTGGCGGCAGCATCTGGGGGGAAGCACATGCGTGTCACAGCAACGTTTGCACTGGCATTGACATTGGGTTTGGCAGCGGTGGCCGCAGGGCCGCTGCCGGCAGGAGCCGCCGGCCCGAACGACGCCTGCGTCAATCAGGCGAACGGCGCCTACGACGCGGTGGCCTCGCAGAACTGGCAGGACCACTTCCGCAACACCGACCAGAACGCGCTGAGGATGATCTCCGGCACCTGGTACAGCGAGATCCGCAACCAGCAACTCGGCATGATCGCCTACACCTACCAGACGTTCCAGCCGACCCAGATCTACGACTACCGCCAGCGCACCTGCAGCGCGACCGGCTGCTCGGACGCCTACGGAACCGGCATGTTCGCCGCCGAAACCCAGGCCGACGGCTCGCTCTTCGTGACCACCAACGTGTCCGACAACATCCGCCACAACGCCTGTTCCGGCAACTACGCGCGCTTCGTCAACCAGAACACCTACGTCACCCCGGACGGAACCCAGCAGATCCGCCAGGGAAATTGATACCAGAGCCAAGAAGCATTGATTTGAACTGGCCGCCGCTTGCGGCTATGGCATTCGCCATGACCGACAGCCAGACACAGGATCGCTGGGCCGACCCGCAGCCGACCGCCCTGCTCGTGCTTGCCGACGGCACGGTGATTGCCGGCCACGGCATCGGCGCGGAGGGCATCGCCGCCGGCGAGGTCTGCTTCAACACGGCGATGACCGGCTATCAGGAGATCCTCACCGATCCCTCCTATGCCGGCCAGATCATCACCTTCACCTTCCCCCATATCGGCAATGTCGGCGTCAACGACGAGGACATCGAGACGGTCAACATGGCCGCCGCCTCTGGCGTGCGCGGCTGCGTGCTCAAGACCGACATCACCGACCCGTCGAACTATCGCGCCACGCGCGGCTTCGACGCCTGGCTGAAGGCGCGCGGCATCGTCGGGCTGGCCGGCATCGATACGCGCGCGTTGACCAGCCTGATTCGCACGAAGGGCATGCCCAATGCGGTGATCGCCCACAGCCGCGACGGCGCCTTCGACCGCGATGCGCTCACCGCCGAGGCCAGGGCCTGGCCGGGACTGGTCGGCATGGACCTCGCCAAGGAGGTCACCACCGGCCAGACCTACACCTGGGACGAGACCTCGTGGGTGTGGGGCAAGGGCTACGGCCATCAGGAGAGCCCGAAGTATCACGTCGTCTGCGTCGACTACGGCATCAAACGCAACATCCTGCGCCTGCTTGCCGACCATGGCTGCCGCGTCACCGTCCTGCCGGCAACCGCGACGGCTGAGGACATCCTCGCCCACAAGCCCGATGGCGTCTTCCTGTCGAACGGCCCCGGCGACCCGGCGGCGACCGGCGAATATGCCGTTCCCGCGATCCAGGGCGTGATCGATGCCGGCGTGCCGACCTTCGGCATCTGCCTCGGCCACCAGATGCTGGGTCTCGCGCTTGGCGGCAAGACCATGAAGATGCATCAGGGCCACCACGGCGCCAATCATCCGGTCAAGGACCTGACTACCGGCAAGGTCGAGATCACCTCGATGAATCACGGCTTCGCGGTCGACTCCAACTCGCTGCCCGAGGGCGTTGAGGAGACTCACGTTTCGCTGTTCGACGGCTCGAACTGCGGGCTGCGCGTCAAGGACAGGCCGGTCTTCTCCGTCCAGTACCACCCGGAGGCCTCACCGGGGCCCCGCGACTCGCGCTACCTGTTCGAACGCTTCGTCGCGATGATGGAGGCGAAGCGGGACTGAGATGGCGACGAAATTCACCGCCATCGACGACAAGCACCGCGCCTTCATCGCCCGCCAGCACGTCTTCTTTACCGCGTCCGCCGCATCGGACGCGCGCGTCAACGTCTCACCGCGGTCCACCGATGCCTTCCGCGTGTTGGGGCCGAACACGGTCGCCTATCTCGACCGCACCGGGAGCGGCAACGAGACATCGGCGCACATCACGGCAGGCGGGCGCGTGACCATCATGTTCTGCGCCTTCGACGGTCCGCCGATGATCCTCAGGCTGCACGGCAAGGGCCGCGTGCTTCATCACGGCACGGCAGACTACGCGACGCTGTTGGCGCGAGCCTTCGGCGGAGACGAACCGCGCGGCGCGCGCCAGATCATCGTGGTCGAGACCGATCTCGTCGTGACGTCCTGCGGCTACGGCGTGCCGCTGTTCGACTACAGGCAAGAGCGCGTGTCGATGGACAATTGGGCGAGCACAAAAAGCGATGCGGACATCATCGCCTATCGCCGCGAGAAGAACCGCGTGAGCCTCGACGGCCTGCCGACCGGGCTGCCGGAGGATGGTCTTGCCTAGCTAGGCTCACCCCTCACGCCCCCCCGGCGCCGCGGGCTCCGCGCCCTCCCCGGCCCGCGCGCTTCACGCTACCTCTTCGAGTGCTTCGTCGCGATGATGGAGGCGAAGCGGGGCTGAGCGACCGTCGCAATCGCCAACATGCGTCACTTAAGGCTTCAAACGTAAGGGCAATTTGCCTTTACGGGCTGTCTTGCACAGGCGAAACTCGTCTCAGCCACCACCATTGGCTGCGGCTGGGAGCGAGAGGTGGCAGGGAAGCCGAAATACGGAGTGATGCTGTCGAGCACTTACAAGGAGCTCGCAGAGCATCGCGAAGCAATCCAACACGCGATGCTCGGGCAGGAATTCTTTCCAGTCGCGATGGAGAACAACTCGGCTCTGCCGGATCACGACCTGATTAGCGCATCGCTGACGAAGGTCGACGAAGCCGATGGCTACGTCGGATTGATAAGCTATCGCTACGGGCAAATCCCAGAGGATTCCGAGCGAAACCAGAACGCCCTATCCCTGACCGAGCTTGAGTTTCGCCGCGCTGTTGAACGGAAGATTCCGATCTGCATGTTCATTATGGGTGACGAGCATCCGATCCCGCGCAGCGCCGTAGACGCAGAAGATGACGCCGTGAGGCAGAAGCTCAAGGAATTTACCGCGCTCGCCAAAAAGGACCGCATCTACGCCGAGTTCGAGTCGGTCGGCGACCTCAAGGCGAAGGTCGCCCTGTCGCTGGGCAAGCTACGCGAAGCAATAGACAAGCGAACTGCGGGAGCCGAGCCACCGGTCAGGACCGAGGAGACACCGCCCGAGGCAACGAGTGTGCCCCCTGGCTGGGAAGTCGTCGACCGCGAGGCATTGGCGGCAATCCGGGCGAACCCGCCTTCTCTGAACGTCATGGTCCAGTTCTTCGACGGCATCCTGCCGACATGGCGATTGGCCCTTGCCCGTGGCGTGCAGCCGCGCGCCGTCGCCGAGCGGCTGGCAAACCGTCTTCGCGCGGTTCACACTGGCGCCGCCAAGCCGGAAGTCGTGCTGCTGACCGCAGCCGGCGGCGAAGGCAAATCGACGGCGCTGTTGCACGCCGCCGCCGCGCTGGTCGAAGACGACCAGCAAGCCTGGACGTGTCTGCACCGCCAGGCGGCAAACGCGGAACTACCCGAAGATGCGTTCTCGAACCTGCCGATAGTCCCCGAGCACGCATGGGTCGTCGTCATCGACGACGCCGACAATATTGGTCCCGCCATCCTCGCCGCGGTGAAGAAGGTCGCCGCGCGGACCGACGTCCACCTGCTTCTGGCTGCACGCGACGCCGATTGGCACATCAAACGGCTAGTGCCGGGCATGTGGCAGCCATTCGCCGACTTCCACAGCGAGCCACTATCCGGACTGGACGAGACGGATGCTCGCAGGATCGTCGAGGGCTGGCGCGCCTGGGGCGATGAGGCGATGGGGCGCCTGAAGGGCCGCAGCGAAGACGACGCCGTGAAGGCCCTTCTGGGACATGCCCGCGACTTGGCCGTCCAAAAGGAAGCTGGAGAACTCCTAGGCGCGCTGTTGATCACCCGACAAGGCGAGGACATGCGCGAGCATGTCCGTACGCTGGTCAACGGCTTGGGCCGAGACCCGGTGATCAAGACACACAGCTTGCGCGACATCTACGCGATGGTCGCGGCCATGCATGCCGAGAACCAGCTCTACCTGTCGCGCTCTTTCCTGGCTTTCGCGCTCGGCTGTGAAATCGACGAACTGGAGCGCAAGGCGCTTCTGCCGCTAAGGCGCGAAGCCATGCTCAATTCAGGCGACACCTACGTCCTCACCCGTCATCGCCGCATTGCTGAAGCTGCCTGCGCCGTCATGCGTGAAGATGAGGACGACGTTGACCTTTGGTTTCCCTTTCTGGCTCGCGCAGCTCAGCGAGCATTTGCTGCAAATGCTTTCTTTGTTTCCAACCTACAAGACTGGAACACTGGGCTCGCGGAACACTTTGTCGACAAAGGCGAGCGTTGGTGGCCCATAGCGAGAGCCGTTGCGAAAGCTGCCCATGACGCCGCTCCGCACGATGCATTTTTGCTGACCGCGTATTCGTCCGTACTCCGTCGCACGGGGCGCGCAGCAGACGCGATGGATGTGCTCAAGGCCACCGGCGAGCGGTTCCACAACCACCGCGGCGTGCTGTACGAATGGGGCACTGTAGCCGGCGCCCTGGGCGACCACGGCCTGAACATCTGGCTAGCCGGGCGATCGCTGGCCGATGGCCAAATGTCGGAGCTGGAAAGATCGGTCAAGCATTCGCTTGCAGGGCTGGGGGTCGCTTTTCGTGAGTTGCTTCCCAAGACAGGAATCCAAGCATTCTCAACGGCCTACGCGGCTTGCGGGCAGGTTGGCATTCGTCTGCCATTCCTAGACACGACTAACGAAGGATACCTAGAACGTTACGCAGCCGACGGCCGCCGCAACGGCATCGCCGAGCTTTCCCCAGAACAGGCGGTCGAGGCCATCCGCAAGGCTGTGATCCTTGGTGCGGAGGAAGCCGAGCCAGAGAACGATCCGGTCTTCTTCGAAAAGCTGCTCGGCGAACCGGATAGCTACAGTTACAAGACACTGCTCCGCATGGTCGGAGGCGCGAAAGCCGAGCCGACCTCAAAGCGCGCAGCAGACAAGCCTCATCCGCCCAGGGATAGGCGCTGACGCGACGCGTCGAAGCGCCAACAAGGACGAACACTATCACGCCCCCGGCGCCGGGCTCGGCTCGCCCTCGCCTGCCACCTTCCGGATCAGCGTCGCCAGCTCCTGCGTGCGGATCTGGTCGAGCTTTTCGTGCAGCGCCGCGATCTCGATCTCGGCCTTGAGGTTGACCTCGTAATCGTGCGAGGCGGCCAGCCGGTCATGCGCCGCCGCCCGGTTCTGCGACATGAGGATGACCGGCGCCTGCACGGCGGCGAGCAGCGACAGCATCAGGTTGAGGAAAATGAAGGGATAAGGATCGAAGGCGTGGATGACGACCAGCCAGGTGTTGACCGACACCCACAGGGCGATGACCACGCCGAAGCTGATGATGAAGCTCCACGAGCCGCCGATCTCGGCCACCCGGTCGGCCAGGTGCTCGCCGAAGGTCTTTTCGCGCTGAATCTCGACATTGATGTTGCGCGAGACGGCCAGCCGCCGCACGACCTTGTCGATCACCGCCTTCTCGCGTGCGTGAAGCTCGCCCTCGTCGAGATCAAGAAGCTGGCGCGCCAGCTCTCCGATCGTCTCCTTGTTGCTCATGGCGGTCCTCCGTCCGGGGAATCGTGGCACCCGGACGGATATTTAGCGCGAACCGCGGCGATTCGAGCGCCCCACCCTGCATCGATCCGACCGTCAGTCGTGGGAATCGCCGTTCCCGTTTTCCCACAGCCGGGCAGAGTCTTCATCCGGCGGCGCGCCAACGCGGGTGATCTCGATGGTCATGCGCGCAACCATCGCCGCAACAGCGCCCAGGATCCCCGGCCATGGAGGCCCCAACCCCATTATGCCATCCCCCCACAGGCCGCCGTCTTTTGGCGCCTCGAAGAGGAGCTGGCCGCCAGGCGCCTTGATGCGAATCTGCCGGACATTGCCGTCCCTGAGGAGATTTCCCATGCATTCGAGCAACTGGCCGCCAACGATCTCGATCTCCTCGGTAACCGCCGTGGACTGGTCGTCGCCGTGTGGTTGGTTCGCTTGCATGACTCCTCCACGTTTTCCGCCCCCATGAGTGGCGGTTTTGCTGAGCCGGCACGGGTGGGCCGGTGGATGATTACAACTCAGGCGTGCTTCCGTCGCCGCAGCCGGCATGCATTGTCCTAAATGCTGCCGGCGGCGAAGGTGTCGCAGCTGGCCATATTGCCGTTCGCATAGCCGCGCTTGAACCAGCGGCTACGCTGCGCCGCGGTGCCGTGAGTGAAGCTGTCCGGCACCACATGGCCCTGTGCCTGCTTCTGCAGGGTGTCGTCGCCGATCTGCGCGGCGGCGTTGAGCGCCTCGTCGATGTCGCCGACTTCGACGATGCCCTTCTTGTCGGCCATGTACGCCCAGATGCCGGCAAAGCAATCCGCCTGCAGCTCGGTGCGTACCTGAAGCTTGTTCGCCTCCACCTTGCCGACCTGCTGCTGCTCGGCGTTCACCTTGGGCAGGATGCCGAGCAGGTTCTGCACATGGTGGCCGACTTCGTGGGCGATGACATAGGCCTGGGCGAAATCGCCCGGCGCGTGGAAGCGGTCGCGCAGATCGCGATAGAAGGCGAGGTCGATATAGACCTTGCGGTCGCCCGGACAATAGAACGGCCCGCTGGCGGCACTGGCATAGCCGCAGGCCGACGACGTCTGCCCGGTGAACAGCACCAGGGTGGGCACAGAATAGCGGCTGCCGCTATTGGCGAAGATCTCGCTCCAGGTATCCTCGGTATCCGCCAGCACGGCGGCGACGAACTGGCCGGCCTCGTCGCTCGGCGCGCCCGTCTGGCTGGTCTGTTGCGTCCCCAACGAGCTGCCACCGGTGCCGCCGCCATCAAGGCCGCCGAGAAGCGTCAGCGGATTGACGCCGAGGAACCAGCTCACCACCAGGACGATGACAACGGCGCCGATGCTGAGGCCGCCGCCGCGCCGGCCGCCCGGCATACCCATGCCGATGCGCGGGCCGGCACCGGTGCCGAAGCCGCCCATGCCGCCGTCGCCGCGCCTGTCTTCGATGTTGCTCGACTGCCGCCGTCCTTGCCAGCGCATGACATCGGTCTCCGTTGAGGGCCCAGATTAGCAAGGGTGGGAAGAAATGCAGCGGCATTGTGAGCCAATGCCGCCGCAACGCCGAAGCTCAGTTCGGAGGGTTTGCAATGGACAGGATGTTGCCCTCGGAATCCCGGAACCAGGCGCCCTTGAGGTCGCCGAAGGTGGCGATCGAATTGACCGTCTTCAGGTCCGGCGTGTCGTATTCCTCGAAGACGACGCCCTTCTTCTTGAGAGCGGCGACGTCACCTTCGACATCGTCGGATTCGATCCCCATCAGCGTGTTGGGAGCCTTGCCGGCGAACTGGGTCGGATAGAGCAGGAAGCCGGTGCCGCCGCCGAGGGTGTAGACCGCACCGGCGGGCATTTCGCTGCTCGGCTTCAGGCCAAGCTTCTCCTCGTACCAGCGCTTCGCCCGCACCATGTCGGTCGCCGGAATCGTCGCAAAGACGCGATGACTGCCTAGCATGTCATGCCCTCCCTGGTTGGGCCCGCACAGAGATTGCGGGCTCTTGCGATATGGGCACGCTTCCGGCGGAGCGGTGTGACGCAGTTCACTGGCGCCGGCCGCCCGCCTTCAAAGCCGCCACAACAAAGACCGACCGACGGCTGCGCCGGACGCCCCACCATGAGGACCGGTTCTTCTCAGAGGCTCTCCACCGTCTGGCGCAGAAGCTCGCGCACGTCGCCGGCAATCGACGCAAGTTCGACGTTCTCCACCCCCCGCATCGAGGCGATGGGATCGACGGCGGCAACCTCGACCTCGCCGGGCCGCACCTCCTGCACGATCACGTTGCAGGGCAGCATGGTGCCGATCTTGTCTTCCGCCGTCAGCGCCTTGTGGGCGAAGGACGGGTTGCAGGCGCCGAGGATCGTGTAGGGGCGAAAATCGGCATCGAGTTTCGCCTTCATGGTCGCCTTGACGTCGATGGTGGTCAGCACGCCGAAGCCGCGCTCCTTGAGCGCGGCGGTCACCCTGTCGATGGCCTCGGCAAACGGGACCTTCACGGTCTTCGCAAAATAGTAGCTCATCGCCTTCCCTCTTCCTTGGGCTGCGAGGCCGAACCGGCCGGCCCGCGATCAATACACATTCAAGAAGGAAGATGGGATCTTGCGCCGCCAATGCGAAGGGGCGCGGCAAAGAGGAGCAGTGTCGCGGGTCCGAAGCCTTTTCAGCCCGGTCGAAAAAGGCTCTATCGCACGCCGCGCCGGCCGAAGACCGGGCGGTCGCCGGCCTTTCTGGCCACCGGGGGATCGGCAACCGTGGGCGGTGCAGCGGATGCCGGTTCCGACACAACGGGCGTCGCGGCCGGGGCGTCCGGCAGCGGCTCCGGCGGCCGAGCGTCGGTTCCCAGATACTTGGCGATTACCGCATCCGCCCATGCCGCCGCCTCGGCGTCCTCGCCGGTCGGGGCAAGCCCTGTCCGGCTGGCTACGCGCAGCGCGGTATAGGTCGCCGCATTGGCGGTCGCCCCGAAACGGCGGCCGTCCTTGAGGCGCACGGCGAAATCCACATCCTTGACCTTGGTCACGGCGAACACGCCGGCAGCCAGCCCTAGCGGATTGCCGGTGGCAAAGAAGCCTCGCACGCCGAGACGCGCCGCCTGCTTCAGCTGCCCGGAGCGGTCGTCGCCGAGCGATTCGATCTCGGCGATTGCCGTCAACGGCACCAACTCGTTCAGGCCCGGCCGCGAGCGGTCGGGCAGATAGAGCGCCGTATCGCCGACGACGACCGTGACATCGCCGCCGAAATCGCCGTCCTTGAGGGTAATGGTCGCCATGGCCGCAGCTTTCCCGCAGGAACGCCCTGTCGGTTTAGTGCCACCGCAAATGTTAACGGAAACTTAAAAGGGTGCCCCTCGCGCACCTTTTCTCGCGCAAATGGAACAACGGGACGGACCTTCGCCGGCGAACGACTTCGCCTGCCAAACAACACCATGGCCGTCGGCACGACGCAGGCAATCACGTCAAGGCCGACAATTGTCCTCCCGGGACTGGAAACGCTCAAGGAAGCATGGCTATGCTGAAGCGCTTGCCAGTGAGCACCGGCGAATCCCCGTTGGTGGACTGGATAGCTTCGGGGAACGACACGATGCGCCTGAGCCTTCCGATCGCCGCCCTGGCGGCCTTTGCCGTCATCGCCCCGCTCCCGGCCGCCGCCGGCGACGTCCCCTGCTCGGCGATGCAGTCCCTGCGCTCGCAGAACTCCAACCACCCGACCAAGATGACCTTCGTCAACAAGACGAGTGAAGGCCGCGCCATTCTGTGGATCAATTTCAAGGGCCAGACCCAGCAGTATGCCTGGCTCAATCCCGGCGAGCGCTTCTCGGTCAACACCTTCCTCACCCACCCGTGGATGGTCACCAACGGCCCCGGCGACTGCATCGACATCTACATGCCGCGCCGTGCGCCGCGCACCGTCCGCCTGACCTCGATGCCCTCCTTCGGTAGCGGCGGCGAATAGCGCCGCCGGCAACGGGACGAACGGAAGGGCGGAATCCCGGCACCGGCCGGGGGTTCCGCGCGCACGCGGTTTGCCGTATAAGCCCCGCTTAGCCTGAAACACCTTGGGATTCGCCCCGGAGCGGCTGCCGCGCCGGGGTTTTGTTCGCACGGGAACCCATGCCGAAGCGCACTGACATCGACTCGATCCTCATCATCGGCGCCGGTCCGATCGTCATCGGCCAGGCCTGCGAGTTCGACTATTCCGGCACCCAGGCCTTGAAGGCGCTCAAGGACGAGGGCTACCGGGTGGTGCTGGTCAACTCCAACCCGGCGACCATCATGACCGATCCGGAGCTGGCCGACGCCACCTATATCGAGCCGATCACGCCGGAGATCGTCGCCAAGATCGTCGAGCAGGAGCGCACCGCCCGGCCCAACGACAGGCTGGCGCTGCTGCCCACCATGGGCGGCCAGACGGCGCTCAACACGGCGCTGTCGCTGCGCAAGATGGGCGTTCTGGAGAAATTCGGCGTCGAGATGATCGGCGCCACCGCCGAAGCGATCGACAAGGCCGAGGACCGCGAGCTTTTCCGCGAGGCGATGCAGCGGATCGGCTTGGAGACGCCGAAGGCCGCCTTCGTCAACACCTCGGACCTGAAGAAGCGCTTCCGCGAGGAGCGCGAGTCGCGCATCGCCGCCATCGAGGCCGAGCATCCGCCAGGCAGCACGGCCCGCGCCAACGCGCTGGCCGCCTTCGCGGCGGAGTGGAACGCCGGCGAGCGGCTGCGTCGCGACGAGCACCGGCTGACCGCGCAGCTTCAGGCCCTGCACGCGGTCAACGTCGCCGGCCTGCCGGCCATCGTGCGCCCCTCCTTCACGCTCGGCGGCACCGGCGGCGGCATCGCCTACACGCTCGACGAGCTTTACGACATCGTTCTCGGCGGGCTCGACGCCTCGCCGACCAACGAGGTGCTGATCGAGGAATTGGTTCTCGGCTGGAAGGAGTTCGAGATGGAGGTCGTGCGCGACAAGCACGACAACTGCATCATCGTTTGCTCCATCGAGAATATCGACCCGATGGGCATCCATACCGGCGACTCGATCACCGTCGCCCCGGCGCTGACGCTGACCGACAAGGAATTCCAGATGATGCGCGACGCATCCATTGCGGTGCTGCGCGAGATCGGCGTCGAGACCGGCGGCTCCAACGTCCAGTTCGCGGTCGACCCGCGGACCGGGCGGCTGGTCATCATCGAGATGAACCCGCGCGTGTCGCGCTCGTCGGCGCTCGCCTCGAAGGCGACCGGCTTCCCCATCGCCAAGATCGCCGCCAAGCTGGCGGTCGGCTACACGCTCGACGAACTCGACAACGACATCACCGGCGGCGCCACGCCGGCGAGCTTCGAGCCGACCATCGATTACGTCGTCACCAAGATGCCGCGCTTCGCCTTCGAGAAGTTTCCCGGCGCCGAGCCGCTGCTCACCACCTCGATGAAGTCGGTCGGCGAGGTAATGGCCATCGGGCGGACCTTCGCCGAGAGCCTGCAGAAGGCCCTGCGCGGGCTGGAGACCGGCCTCGACGGCCTCGACGAGGTGATCATCCCCGGCCTCGGCCAGCGCGACGACAAGAACGCCATCCGCGCCGCCCTGGCGACGCCGACGCCCGACCGGCTGCTGGTCTGCGCCCAGGCGCTCAGACTCGGCGCGACGGTCGAGGAGATTCACGCCGTCTGCCACATCGACCCGTGGTTTCTCAGGCAGTTGCAGGCGGTCGTGGAATTGGAATTGCAGGTCCGTGCGATCGGCCTGCCGGCGACCGCCGGGCCGCTGCGGCGGCTGAAGGCGCAAGGTTTCTCCGACGCCAGGCTGGCCTCGCTCGCCGGCATCGACGAGGCCGCCGTGGCGGCGCTGCGCGCCCGCCTCGACGTCCATCCGAGCTACAAGCGCATCGACACCTGCGCCGCCGAGTTCGCCTCGCCCACCGCCTATCTCTATTCGACCTATGAGGTGCCCTTTGCCGGCGTCGCGGTGAGCGAAGCCGAGCCCAGCGACCGCAAGAAGGTGATCATCCTCGGCGGCGGACCGAACCGCATCGGCCAGGGCATCGAGTTCGACTATTGCTGCTGCCACGCCTGCTTCGCGCTCGCCGATGCCGGCTACGAATTGATCATGATCAACTGCAACCCGGAGACCGTGTCGACCGACTACGACACCTCCGACCGGCTCTATTTCGAGCCGCTGACGGCCGAGGACGTGCTCGAGATCGTGCGCGTCGAGCAGTCGAACGGGACGCTGGCCGGGGTGATCGTGCAGTTCGGTGGGCAGACGCCGCTGAAGCTCGCCAGCGCCCTGCAGGCGGCCGACGTGCCGATCCTCGGCACCTCGCCCGACATGATCGACCTTGCCGAGGACCGCGACCGCTTCGCTCGGTTGCTCACCAAGCTCGGCCTGCGCCAGGCCAAGAACGGCATCGCCTTCTCGGTCGAGCAGGCCCGCCTGATCGCCGCCGAGCTCGGCCTGCCGCTGGTGGTGCGCCCCTCCTACGTGCTCGGCGGACGCGCCATGCAGATCATCCGCAGCGACGAGCAGCTCTCCAACTACCTGCTCGGCACCCTGCCCGAGCTGGTGCCCTCCGACGTCAAGGCGCGCTACCCGAACGACAAGACCGGGCAGATCAACACCGTGCTCGGCAAGAACCCGCTGCTCTTCGACCGCTACCTGTCCGATGCCATCGAGATCGACGTCGATGCCATCGCCGACGGCGGCAACGTCTTCGTCGCCGGCATCATGGAGCACATCGAGGAGGCCGGCATCCATTCCGGCGATTCGGCCTGCTCGCTGCCGCCCCATTCGCTGTCGCCGGAGGTGATCGCCGCGCTCGAGGCGCAGACCCGCCGGCTGGCGCTGGCGCTGGAAGTGCGCGGCCTGATGAACGTGCAATACGCGCTGAAGGACGGCGAGCTCTACGTTCTCGAGGTCAATCCGCGCGCCTCGCGCACGGTGCCCTTCGTCGCCAAGTCGATCGGCCTGGCGGTCGCCAAGATCGCCGCCCGCGTGATGGCCGGCGAGGCCCTTGCCGACTTCGACCTGTCTGCCAGGCGCCAGGGCCATGTGGCTGTCAAGGAAGCGGTTTTCCCCTTCGCCCGCTTCCCCAACGTCGACACCCTGCTCGGCCCGGAAATGCGCTCGACCGGCGAGGTCATGGGCCTCGACACCTCATTCGCCGTCGCCTTCGCCAAGAGCCAGCTCGGCGCCGGCAACCTGCTGCCGATCTCCGGTGTTGTGTTCGTTTCGGTGCGCGACGCCGACAAGGAGCGCATAGTCGGGGCGGTAAAACGGCTGCAAGATCTGGGTTTCAAGGTCATCGCCACCTCGGGAACCCAGAGATTTCTTCAGGCGCAGGGCATAGAATGCGCCCACATCAACAAGGTACTTGAAGGCCGGCCGCACATCGTCGATGCTATCAAGAACGGGGATATCCAGCTCGTCTTCAATACCACTGAAGGCGCGGGGGCGCTCTCCGATAGCCGGTCGCTCCGGCGCGCGGCCTTGTTGCACAAGGTCCCGTACTGTACCACCATCGCGGGTGCGATCGCGGTATCGCACGGGATCGAGGCATACCGCTCCGGTACGCTTGAAGTCCGCCCGCTGCAGACATATTTCGCAACGGCGGCCTGACGGGGCGCTTAGGAGGAAGGCTGGCAAGTTCCGGTCTGTCGAACGACCATCGGATCCGGCGACGGGGACGATGGGCGGGAGGCAGTCGTTGCCAAGGCGGCAGCCGGAGGGTTGCGCCGACACGGTTTGATAAGGCGCCGGGTCCAGCCCGGCGTGTCCTGGGAAAAGGTACGGGTGTGATGATGGAAAAGATTCCGATGACCGCGGGCGGGCATGCGGTGCTGGAATCCGAGCTGAAGCGGCGCACGAGCGAGGATCGGCCGCGCATCATCCAACTGATCGCCGAGGCCCGCGGCCACGGCGACCTGTCGGAAAACGCCGAATATCACGCCGCCAAGGAAGCCCACGGCCTCAACGAGGGGCGCATTATGGAGATCGAGGACCAGCTTTCGCGGGCCGAGATCATCGACGTGTCGAAGCTTTCGGGCAAAACCATCAAGTTCGGCGCCATCGTGACCCTCATCGACGAGGACACCGAGGAGAAGAAGAAGTACCAGATCGTCGGCGACGTCGAGGCGGACGTGAAGGCCGGCAGGATCTCGATTTCTTCGCCCATCGCCCGGGCGCTGATCGGCAAGGCCAAGGGCGACACCGTCGAGGTCGCCGCCCCCGGCGGCAGCCGCTCCTACGAGGTTCTCGACGTCAAATTCGGCTGAAGCCGGCGCCCCCCGATAGCCCTGCACGCCGCCCCGGAGACCCTTTCTTCGGAGGGCTCGGCATTTCTGCGCAATGGGGCTGTCCGCCCCGCGCTCAGCACTGCCCTCCTTGTCGCACCTCTGCGCACCTTGCATAGCTCGCCCGAGAGCTTAGATTTCCCGTGAACAGTCCAACCAAGTCTCGGCCGACGCCCGGGCGGGGCGTCGTGCCGCTTTGAGAGATTCCAGACGCCCCCGAAAAGCGAGGCGGCGTCTCGTGCCGCCCCAGAGGTGTCACTATGCATGCCAAGGTTATTGTCGTCGGTTCCGGCCCGGCCGGTTACACCGCGTCCATCTATGCGGCCCGCGCCATGCTCGAGCCCGTCCAGATCTCCGGCCTCACCGCCGGCGGCCAGCTCACCACCACCACGGACGTCGAAAACTATCCCGGCTTTGCCGAGATGGTTCAGGGCCCCTGGCTGATGGAGCAGATGAAGGCGCAGGCCGAGCACGTCGGCACGCGCATGATTTCCGACCAGATCACCGCGGTCGACCTGTCGCGCCGGCCGTTCCGGCTGACCGGCGACAGCGGCGAGACCTACACTACCGATGTGCTGATCGTGGCGACCGGTGCCGAGGCCAGGTGGCTGAACCTGCCCTCCGAACAGAAGTTCCGCGGCTTCGGCGTGTCCGCCTGCGCCACCTGCGACGGATTCTTCTTCCGCAACAAGGAAGTGGTCGTCATCGGCGGCGGCAACACCGCCGTGGAGGACGCGCTCTACCTGACCAACCACGCCACCAAGGTGACCCTCGTCCACCGCCGCAGCGATCTGCGCGCCGAGAAGATCCTGCAGAACCGCCTCTTCGACAATCCGAAGATGACCGTGGTGTGGGATTCGGTGCTCGACGACGTGCTCGGCTCCAGCGGCTTTCCGCCGGCGGTGACCGGCGTGCGCCTGCGCAACGTCGTGACCGGCGAGACACAGGACCTCAAGGCCGACGGCGTCTTCATCGCCATCGGCCACGCCCCCTCCGTCGACTTCCTCGGCGGGCAGCTCAAGCTCAAATCGAACAATTATGTGTGGACCGCCCCGGATTCGACCGCGACCAGCGTTCCGGGCGTGTTCGCCGCCGGCGACGTCACCGACGACACGTTCCGTCAGGCGGTGACCGCCGCCGGACAAGGCTGCATGGCCGCATTGGAGGCGCAGAAGTTCCTGGCGATGGAAGACCGGCCGGCCGTGGCTGCCGAATAGGCACCGGGCCTGCGCATTCCTGAAACCTGGACGGCTGCGGGGAGCCGATGATGGATTGGGACAAGCTGCGTATCTTTCACGCGGCCGCGCAGGCCGGGTCGTTTACCCATGCCGGCGAGAACCTCAACATGAGCCAGTCGGCGGTGAGCCGACAGGTAAGCGCCCTGGAACAGGATCTCGGCGTCCCCCTCTTCCACCGCCACGCCCGCGGCCTCATTCTCACCGAACAGGGCGACGAGCTGTTCCGCACCGCCAACGAGGTGCTGGTCAAGCTCGACGCGGCGACCTCGCGGCTGGCCAAATCCGCCGAGAAGCCGTCCGGCACGCTGAGGATCACCACCACCGTCGGCCTCGGTTCGACCTGGCTGACGGCGCGCGTGCACGAATTCGTCGACCTGCATCCCTCCATCAACCTGCACCTGATCCTCGACGACCAGGAGCTGGATCTGGCCATGCGCCAGGCGGACGTCGCCATCCGCCTGCGCCAGCCGGTGCAGCCCGACCTCATCCAGCGCCGGCTGTTCACCGTGCACATGAACGTCTATGCGGCGCCGGTCTATGTCGACCGCTTCGGCGAGCCCAAGGCGATCAGCGACCTCGACGATCACCGCATCGTCACCTTTGGCGTGCCGGTGCCGGCCTATCTGCGCGACCTCAACTGGCTGGAGCTCGCCGGCCGCACCTCGGAAACCCCGCGCGAGCCGGTGCTCAAGATCAACAACCTGTTCGCCATCAAGAACGCCGTGCAGAACGGCACCGGCATCGCGGTCCTGCCGAGCTACATGGTCGAGCCGGGTTCGGGCCTCATGCAATTGCTGCCCGAAGTCCAGGTACCGAGCTTTGCGTCCTATTTCGTCTATCCGGCCGAGTTGAAGAACTCCGCGCGCGTCCACGTTTTCAGAGATTTCTTGCTAAGCAAGGCCCAGAACTGGGCCTATTGAATTGAAAAGAAGCGCATTTCCGTTCTTGTGCTATTTTTGCAACACCTGACAATATTGCTTAGAAGAAACGTCTGTTTTGTATCGTCGGTCAAAAAACAATCATACGCTCAACTGGTTGGTGCGGTGATTCGCCTGTTCTCCTCCCTGCGGGCACCTCGGCGCATCATCTGTTCCCTTCTGGAGCGTATGCCGGCAGCGATGCTGACACGGCAAAAACTGCCGGGCCCTCTTGCGGGCCCGGCTTTTTATTTCTGCCTGCGCCTGAGCCGCCCGGCGGCGACCGCTACATGAACAGCTTTTCGTCGGTCATGTCGGTATACATGCCGGCGACGTATTCGCCGTAGCCGTTGTAGATGCGGGTGGGGATCAATTCCTGTGTGCCGATGTCGCGCTCCATCGCCTGGCTCCAGCGCGGATGCGGCACCTCCGGGTTCACATTCGCCCAGAAACCGTATTCGCTCGCCTGCAGCTGCTGCCAGAAATTGACCGGGCGCTCGTCGGTGAAGCTGAACTTGACGATCGACTTGATCGACTTGAAGCCATACTTCCACGGCAGGTGGACGCGCAGCGGCGCCCCCATCACCTTGGCCACCGGCTTGCCGTAAGCGCCGGTCACCATGAAGGCGAGTTCGTTAGTCGCCTCGGCCATGGTCAGCCCCTCGACATAGGGCCACGGATACCAAAACTGCTTCTGGCCGCTGGCCATGCCCGGATCGTTGAAGGTCTCCATGCGCAGATATTTGGCCGAGCCCAGCGGCTTGGCGAAATCGACCAGCTTGGCGAGCGGGAAGCCGGTCCACGGCACCGTCATCGACCACGCCTCGACGCAGCGGTGGCGGTAGAGCCGCTCCTCCAGCGTCATCTTGCGGATGAGATCGTCGATGCCGATGGTGATGGGCTTTTCCACCATGCCGTCGATCGTCACCTCCCACGGGCGCGTCTCCAGCGACTTGGCCGCGCCGGCCACGTCCTTCTGCGTGCCGAATTCGTAGAAGTTGTTGTAGGACTCGTTGAGCGCCTCGGGCGTCACCGGCCGGTCTATGGTGTAGCGGTTGTTGCGCGCCGCCGGATAGAGATCGATGGTCTGGTCGGTCTCCGCCCACGCCGCCGAAGGCAAGGCGGCAGCGGCGATGCCGCCGACCAGTGCCGCTCCGCCGGCCGCCATGATTTGGCGGCGATTGAGATAGGCCGCCTCCGGAGTCGCGCGGCCCTCGGGGATTTCCCACCCTTTCCTGCGGATCACATGCATCGGTTTCTCCCCTTGCCTGGCTTTCGCCCTCGAGAGCTAGCTAAAGCCGCCTGCGCACACGATCAATTCACGATGGCGTGGCCGCTTTCCCACAATCCGTCACGCAGACGCAAAACGGGCGGCCCTCCCCACCGGAAGGGCCGCCCACCATGGCAATCGGGCAACAGCGCTCAGGCCGCCTTCTCGGCCGCCCGCTCGATGACCTGGTCGGCGAGCCGGCCGGTCAGTTCGGCGAGGTGGTCGAAACTCGCCTTGAAGGTGCCGACGCCGGCCGTCGCCGAGCGCAACTCGACGATCAGGTCGCGGATTTCGGCCTGCGGGATCAGCGCCTCGACCACGTCCCAGCCCGGCCAGCCGGGCCGTCCGTCGAAGCCGAGGATCTGGCCGCGCCGCTGCGAAACGATGCCGTTGACGCGCGGCGTCGCCTCCGACGGCACCGCCACCTCCACCTTGAGGATCGGCTCCAGCAGCACCGGGCCGCACTGCGGCATGCCTTCGCGCATGCCGATCTGCGCCGCGGTGCGGAACGCCATGTCGGAGGAATCGACCGCATGATAGGAGCCGTCGGTGAGCGTCACCGACACGTCAACCACCGGGAAGCCGAGCGGCCCCTTGTTGAGATATTCGACAACCCCCAGCTCGACCGAACTGAAATAGTTGCGCGGCACGGCGCCGCCGGTGACCGTCTCGGTAAACTGGGAGCCAGTGCCGCGCGGCAGCGGCTTGATGTCGAGCACCACGTCGCCGAACTGGCCGTGGCCGCCCGACTGCTTCTTGTGGCGGCCGCGCACGGTGACCGAGTGGCGGATCGAACTCCTTGTAGGGCACCGCCGGATCGTGGGTGATGGTGGCGATGCCGTATTTGCCGTTCAGCCGCTCCATCACCACGCGCAGGTGCATCTCCCCCTGCCCTTCGATCAGCGTCTCGCCGGTGTCCTGGGTATGGGTGATGCGCAGCGACGGGTCTTCTTCCAGGAGCTTGGCGAGGGCCGCCGACAGCTTCACGTCGTCCTTGCGTTCGGCCGAAGCAACGGCGGTCCCCAGCACCGCCTCCGGCGTCGCCAGCGTAATCACCTGCGCCGGCGCCGTCTTGCCGGTGCTGAGCGTCATGCCGGTCTGGGCGCCGTCGAGCTTGCCGAGGCCCACCGTCTCGCCGACTTCGGCCGTGTCGCGCTTGGTCGTGTGCTGTCCAACGACGCGGAAGACGCCGGAAACGCGGCCAACCGAGCCGTCCGGGCCGACAAGCTCGGCGCCGTCGCCGACCGAACCGGAGAGCACCCGCGCGATCGACATCTTGCCGCCGTGGGTGGAATGGACCGTCTTCATCACCTGCACGACGGCGTCGCCGTTGGGCTCGATGGCGAGGCGGGCGCGCGTGTCGGAGATGTCGGGCGCCTCATGGCGGATCGCCTTGAGCAGCCGGCCGATGCCGCCGCCGTGTTCGGCCGCGCCGATGAGCACCGGGCAGATCAGCCCGTCGCGCATTTCCTTGGCCAGATCGTCGAAGATCTGGTCGCGCGGCGGCTCGACGCTCTTCGAGCAACTGCTCCATCAGCGTGTCGTCGTAGTCGGCCAGCGTCTCCATCATGTGGAAACGCGCATCGACCTCACGCGCCTTTTCCTCATCAGGGATCGCGATCAGCTCGCTGGGAGCATGGTCGTTGTAGACGAAGGCGCGCTCGAGCGCCAAGTCGATATAGCCGGTCACCGCGTTGTCGTGCCACATCGGCAGATGGCGCAGGACCAACGGCACGGCGCTCGCCGGCTGCAGCGTCTTCAGCGTCTCGCGCACGCTGGCGTCGGCCTTGTCGACCTTGTTGAGGAACAGGATGCGCGGCACGCCGTGGTCTTCCAGCGTCTTCAGGATGACCTGCAGGGCCGGGATCTTCTTTTCGTCGGCCTCGGCCACCACCACCGCCAGGTCGACGCCGGCCAGCACGCCCTCGCCCTCGAAGGCGAATTCGATGGAACCGGGGCAATCGAAGATGGTCAGGTTGTCGCCCATGAACTCGGTCTCGGCAACGTTGACCTCAACGCTCATCTGGTGGGCCCGTGCCTCCGGCGAGGCGTCGCCGACGGTATGCTTCTCGGCGATGGTGCTCTGGCGCGTGATGGCGCCGGTGCGCGCCAGAATCGCCTCCAGTAGCGTTGTCTTGCCGCTCGCGAAGGGGCCTACAAGTGCAATGCACCGAGGCCCCGCAACTCTGTTGTTGTTTCCCATAGCCGCGCCTTTCTTCTACTTAAGCGTTCCGCTTCTTGATCGTTCTTTTTTGAGCCGCGCCAAAACCCCGTGATGCGCGCCCGGCCGGTCCGATGACATCAGGGAACCATCGGGCTGACAAGGGCACACCGCGGGCAGGACGTCGCCCCACAGACATTTATTGTGCCGAGAGTTCAAGCGAGCTGATCGCGACGGCAAAATCGAGACCGAGCTGTCCCTGGACCGAAATGGGCTGCAGGGCGAAGGATTTGTTTGAACCGCCGACCAGGACATTGGCGCCGGCGCCGACGATGAGCGAAACTTCCGCCGAGGCACCGACATAGGTGCCGGCGAGCGCGCCGGCCGGGTAGCCGCGCGTGGCGCTGAGCACCGCCCACACGATCACCGACTCGCCGGTGATGCCGACATCGAGCCCGAGCTTGTCGATGCGCCCGCTATAGGCTTCTGCCCCGCGGAAATCCGGCGCAAAACTGCAGCTCATGCTCTTCGACGAGCCGATGATCAGGCCGATGCCGGGCGCCACCTTGCAGGTGAGCAGACCAGTCTTGATGTAGCCGGCATCCGCCGGCGCGGCTGTGGCGAAAGCGGCCACAGCCAACACCCCGGCGGCGAACAGAGCCTTCGCCGCCGTTGAAATCCTTGAAATCATGGTCGAAAACCTCCGAATTCGGGGGGGCGAGACCGACCGCGCCGACCGGCCACGAACGTTTCCCGCGCCTCGGCAAGCATCGTGGCACGGCTAAGGCCCAAGGAAAAGCTGCCCCCCACGCGAAGCGACGCTTGATCGCAGCACCTCAAAAGTGCATGTCCTCGCCCGGAGGGAAGCGCATGCTCAACTTCTACGCTCTTGGCGATACGGGTCTGGAGGCCCTGCCGGTCACGGAAGGCGGTGACGTGCCGGCGGCGTCCGGCTGGGTCGACCTGTTCCAGCCGACGCCGCAGGAGAACCGTGCCGTCGAGCGCTTCCTCGGCGCTTCCGTCCCGACCCGCGAGGAAGCCCAGGAAATCGAGTTCTCCAGCCGCCTCTACACCGAGGACGGCGCCACCTTCATGACGGCGACGGTGATGACCGGCGTCGACGCCGGCACCCCGGAGCTCGCCCCCTTCACCATCGCCATCGCCGGCGAGCGCATCGTTACGCTGCACTACAACGACCTGCGGGCGCTGCGCCATTTCCTGACGCGCGCCGCCAAGCCGGGCAGCGGCTGCTCCTCCGCCCCGTCCGTATTCCTTGGCCTGATCGAGGCGATCATCGACCGCGCCGCCGACGTGCTGGAACGCATCAGCGGCGATGTCGACCGCATCAACCAGGACGTCTTCGCCCGCCGCCGCGATCCGGCGCATGAGGGCCGCGAGCTTTCCGAGCTGATCGCGGCGATCGGCGTGCAGGGCGACCTTGCGGCCAAGGCCCGCGAGAGTCTGGCCTCGCTCGAACGCCTGGTGCAGTACGCCGGCCTGGCGGCGCCCAGCATCAACGCCAAGGGCGGCAACCGCGCCCGAATGAAGCTCGCCGCCCGCGACATTCGCTCGCTCGAGGACCACGTCACGTTCCTGTCGAACAAGATCAACTTCCTGCTCGACGCCACCCTCGGCCTCATCTCGGTGGAGCAGAACGATGTCATCCGCGTGCTGACGGTGCTGTCGACCTTCTTCTTCCCGCCCACCCTGATCGGCACCATCTACGGCATGAACTTCCAATTCATGCCGGAACTGCAATCGCCCTTCGGCTATCCGCTGGTCATCGGCGCCATGGTCGTCTCGGCCCTGGTGCCCTTCTTCTATTTCAAGCGGCGCGGCTGGCTGTAGGGCTACGCGCGGCCCGCAGCGGGATCACTGGAAGGCGACCGAGGCCAGGGAGACGGCGATCCGGGCCTGTGACCACCGGCTGACCGGGCTCGGCGGTGCATTGCGCGCGGTGAGATTGGTTCCCTCACCCGTTGCCGACAGGACGACACTGCCAGCATCGGTCGTGACCGAGACGACGCCCTCCAGAACGACGACGCCGGCGACGCCATTGAGCGTCCCGCCCCAGAAGTCGGTGCCGCGCACGCCGATCAGCGCGAAGGGCGTCGTGACGCTGGCGTCCCGCGTCGCGCCGGTGTTGAGCTTTCCGGATATGAAACGGAACGGCCCGGTGATCGTGGCGTGGAAGCGACTGGCGCCGCTCGGGTCGAAGACGAACGCGTCAAGCACGATCTCGGCCTTCTCGCCGACCATCAGGCGGGTGCCATCGGGGAAGCGGAGTTCGAGGCGGCCGCCGGCGCCGGTGGTCACCGTTTCCATGAGATAGACGTCCATCCCGCCGGTCAGCGATTCGGCGGTTCCGTCGTTGACGCCGATGCAGGTGCCGGCGCAGCGCACGACGCTGCCGATCACCGCCTGGGCTGCCGCGGCACCGGAAATCCCAGCAAAAACAAACAGAAAGGTGCACACCCTCGTAATTTTACGCATGACACCTTGAGCCGGCCGTGGACGACGCCCTATCATGACACAAAATCGGAGAAGACAAGCGGCGTGACGTCTTCCAGAGAGCCTTATCGTCTCTCACCTTCAGCCCCTCCCGAACCGTCGGCGGAAGAGATCGCGACCGCGCGCCAGTCTTTGGCTGCTCTCGATACCGGCATCTTCGCTCATGCCCGTCCCCGATCGCCGAATGAGCAAGCCGATCTGATCCGGCGGGCCGTGCGCAGGCTGTTCGGCCATGGCCTTTGAGGCGGTCGACCGGGCCGGTGGCGAGCCCCTGTGGAGCCTAGCCGAGCTCGCGGACCGCCGGGCCTTCGACCGCCACGTCGGCGCGGTGGCAACGGCCATCGCCGACCGCTTCGCCGTCACGGTCCACATCGACGGCGCCGGCCGCTGGCGCGCCTACAATCGCTGGATCGCCAGGCTGCAGGACACGCGCGATGGCGCAGACAGCCACCACCGTTTCGTTCGCCTGTGCGCCGACCTGGTTGAATGTCTCGCCTGCCAGAGCGTCATCACCTACTCGGCAACGATCGGCGACGCCTCCGACCCGATGACCGACGTGGTCCTGCGCTACCCGAACGAGGTGACCGCGCTCGCCGCCGGTGCCGCCCTTTACATCGTCAGGGCAACGGCGTTGACCGACGCCGACATCTTCGAGCCGCTGGCTCCGGCGGTCGCCGAGAATGCCGCCGCCGCCGTCAAGCGCAATCCTTCCGCCGCCGCCGAACGCTTCCGCGAGCTGCTGCGCCTGACCACGCCGTGGCCGTAGGCCCCGGTCAGCCGCCGCGGTTCCATCCGCGGCCAATGTCGCCGTAGGCCTCCCAGCCGCCGGCCGTCACCGCGAGCGTGTCTTCCAACTTGATGAAGCCGCGCCGGGGATGGTGCAGCGTCGTCTCGATGGAGAGCACCATGCCGGCCTCGAGCGGCTTGTCCATGTCGTCGCGGCCATAAGTCAGGCGCGGCGCCTCGTGGGAGACGAGGCCCATGCCGTGCGCGACGAAATCGATGGCGTTGGCGTTGGACGAGCGGCCGAGCACGGCGCCGGCACTGGCATAGACATCAGCGCCGCTGGCACCCGCGTGGACGGGAGCGCGCGCCGCCATCTGGATGGCGTCCACTTCGCCGAGCAGGTCGACGAGTTCCGCATCCGGCTCGCCGTGGATCGCCATACGGCAGAGGTCGCCAATATAGCCGCCGTAGTTGCCGCCCGAATCGAGCGACAGGATGTCGCCCGCCCCCCACACCTGATCGGACGGTGCCCGGTTGACGCTGGCGCCTGCCGTGATCAGGCAATACTCGAAAGTCAGGCCGCGCTTGACCTCTTCTTCCTTGAGCGCCTGCACCAGGTTGTTCTTGGTGGCGCCCGGGCCATGCCCGGCGACCACCGCCAGCATGGCGGCGACGACCCGCTCGGACGCCTCGCGGATCAGGCCCAGCTCGTGCGCCGTCTTGACCGCGCGCAGCCGCTCCAGCGGCGACCACGCCTCGACGATGCCCACGCCCGCCATGCCGTCACGCAGCACCGCCTCGGCGTCCGCCGGCAGGAAGGCGCGCTCGACACCGATGCTGCCGACCTTGCCAAGCGAGCGGATGTGCTCGACGGCGAGCGCCATCGCATCGCGGCTGCCGCGCGTGCGGGTCACGACCGTCGGCACCCAGAAACGGCCGTTGTCGCGCTCATAGCCTTCCAGAGGATTGCCGAAATATGCCGACCGCTCCGGGTGGCCCTTCTGGTAGACGAGCAGCGGCAGATAGCGGCTCGGCCCTATGGCATCGAAATGATCGAAGAAGAAGAAGCGGTAACCGCCGAGCAGGTATTGGATATTGGGCTTGGAGCAGACGACGACCACGTCGATCTCCGCCTCCTCCATGAGCCGGTCGAGCCGGGCGGCATCGAAGGGAAGCCGGGATGCATCCAGCGCGCGGGCCGTACCCGCCTCCGTCGTCTCACTCATCTCGGCTCCCCCCTTTGAGCTTGCGCCAGCGCTATCTCAGCCCGGCGCAGAAGCGCTGGATGCGCTGGCCGGCCTCCTCCAGCGCCTCGGTCGCGGTGGCGTAGGAGATGCGAAAATTGGGGCCGAGCCCGAAGGCCGAACCCTGGACCACCGCGACGCCCTCGGCCTCGAGCAGCTCGGTGACGAAATCGTCGTCGCTTGCGATCGCCTTCCCCGACGGCGCTTTCTTGCCGATCAGTCCGGCACATGAGGGATAGACGTAGAAGGCGCCCTCGGGCGTCGGGCAGGTGAGGCCGCGCGCCTGGTTCATCATCGACACGATCAGGTCGCGCCGCTCCTTGAACACCTTGTTGTGCTCGGCGATGAAATCTTGCGGGCCGGTCAGAGCCTCCAGCGCGGCATATTGCGAAATCGAGGTCGGGTTGGAGGTCGACTGCGACTGGATGGTGGCGATCGCCTTGATCAGCGGCGCCGGACCGCCGCCGTAGCCGATGCGCCAGCCGGTCATGCAATAGGCCTTGGAGACGCCGTTGACGGTGAGCGTGCGCTCATAGAGCGCCGGCTCGACCTGGGCCGGCGTCGCGAAGACGAAATCGTCGTAGACCAGGTGCTCGTACATGTCGTCGGTCATCACCCACACCTGGGGATGGCGGACGAGCACGTCGGTCAGCGCCTTCAGCTCGGCGCGGCTGTAGGCGGCGCCGGAGGGGTTTGACGGCGAGTTGAAGATCAGCCACTTGGTCTTGGGCGTGATCGCCTTGTCGAGCGCCTCCGCGGTGACCTTGAAGTTGGTCGCAAGCGAAGCCTCGACGAAGGTCGGGGTGCCGCCGGCGAGCAGCACCATGTCCGGATAGCTCACCCAGTAGGGCGTCGGGATCAGCACCTCGTCGCCGGGGTTCAGCGTCGCCACCAGCGCGTTGTAGAGCACCTGCTTGCCGCCGGTGCCGACCGTGATCTGGTTGGCAGCGTAGGTGAGGTCGTTCTCGCGCTTGAACTTGGCGACGATGGCCGCCTTGAGCTCGGGAATACCGTCGACGGCGGTGTACTTGGTCTTGCCGGCATGAATCGCCCGGATCGCCGCTTCCTTGATGTTGTCGGGCGTATCGAAGTCGGGCTCGCCGGCACCCAGTCCGATGACGTCGCGACCGGCGGCCTTGAGTTCACGCGCTTTGTTGGTCACCGCGATGGTGGCAGACGGCTTTACGCGGGCGAGCGAGTCGGCAAGGAAGGCCATGGTCCGGACTCCGGAAAAGGGGTTTCAAAACGGCGCGGACCCTAGTGCTGCTGGCCGGCAATCACAAGTAAAACCGTGGGATTTGCTTGCGCTGCGTCACCGCGCGCAGCCACCCATTTGACGGCGCTGTCGGCCGCCTATGCCGCCACCCTGTGCGCCGCCACCGACAGGGCCGGCCCGCCCTTCAGTGTCTGATAGACGACGCAGTAGCGTTCGGTGAGCTTGACGAGCGTGGCGAGCTGCTCGTCGGTGAGGTTGCCCTCAACCGCGATCGACAGGCGGATATCGCGGAAGCCGACGGGCACCTCCTTGGAAACGCCGAGCGTGCCGCGGAAATCGAGGTCGCCCTCGGCATGCAGGCGCGCATCGGTGACCGGCAGGCCGAGCGAGGTGGCCACGGCATTGAGCGTGACCCCGGCGCAGGCAACCAGCGCCTGAAGCAGCATGTCGCCGGAACAGACATTGATCGGCGGTCCGCCGGTTGCCGGGTGCAGGCCGGCGCGCGCCAGCGCCTGTCCGGTCTCCACCGAACAGGTGACACCGTCGCCGATGGCGCCGCGGGCATGAAGCGTCACCAGGGCCGCGTCGGGATCCTCGCGATAGCGCTGCTTGAGGGGGGCCTGTGCCGCTTTCAGTTGCTCGCCGTCCATCATGATCTCCATTCGTTCCATCGATTGATCGATCCGGTTGATGAGAGCCTCACGGATTGGAATTGGACGGGCGCCGAGCGCCAGCCAATTCTTCATGAGACGAGCGATGTGAACGCATGACCTACACACTTTATTCGAAGCGACTCTCGGGGAACTGCTACAAGCCGCGGCTGCTGATGCACCGGCTCGGCCTGCCGTTCAGCATGGTCGAGATCGCCACGGGCGAGACGCAAAGGCCGGAATTCCTGGTGCTGAACCCCGTCGGACAGGTTCCGCTGCTGGTGTTGCCCGACGGAAGCATCCTGTCCGAATCGAACGCCATGCTGCTCTACCTCGCCGAGGGTACGCCCTTGCTGCCGGCCGACCGCTACAGACGCGCGCTCGTCCACCAATGGCTGTTCTTCGAGCAGAATACCCATGAACCGGCGGTCGCCATCGCCCGCGCCTGGCAGAAGACCCATCCGGAACTCATCGGCAAGGCAACGCCGGAACAGATCACCAACTGGCACAGGCGCGGCAACCACGCTCTCTCGGTCATGGAACAGGCGCTCGCAGAGGGCGACTGGCTGGTTGGCGATGCTTATTCGGTCGCCGACATCGCGCTCTACGCCTACTCCCATGTTGCCGGGGACGGCGGCTTCGATCTCACCGTCTATCCGGCGATCGGGGCCTGGCTCGAGCGCGTTGCCTCGCAGCCCGGCCATGTGACCATCGACTGGCGGCCACAGGGATAGGGCCGAGCGGAGAGACCAGATGACCTACACGCTCTATTCGATGCAATCCTCGGGGAACTGCTACAAGCCGCGGCTGCTGATGCACCAGCTCGGCCTGCCCTTCCGCCTCGTCGATATCGATCCTGGCAGGAGCGAGACACGCACGCCGGAGTTCCTGGCGCTCAATCCCAACGGCAGGGTGCCGCTGCTGGTGCTGCCCGACGGCCGCACGCTGTCGGAATCGAACGCCATGCTGCTCTACCTTGCCGAGGGCACGCGCTTTCTCCCCGACGACCGCTATCAGCGGGCGCTGGTCCATCAGTGGCTGTTCTTCGAGCAATACGACCACGAGCCGGTGATCGCCGTCGCCCGCTCATGGATGAAGATCTATCCGGACCGCATCGGCAAGGCGACGCCGGAGCAGATTGCCGACTGGCAGAAGCGCGGCAACCGTGCCCTCTCGGTCATGGAGAAGGCGCTCGCGACAAACGACTGGTTCGCCGGAAACGCCTATTCGGTCGCCGACATCGCGCTCTATGCCTATACCCATGTCGCGGAGGATGGCGGCTTCGACCTTGCAGCCTATCCCGCCATCGGCGCCTGGCTCAGGCGCGTTGCCGCCGAGCCCGGCCATGTCGGCCTTGACTGGCGACCCTGATCCGCTGCCTCGCCACAATTCGGCCCGCACAACTGTCCGCCTCGGCCGCAATCCGGTCCGACGAGCGCCGTCATCGCGTCCCACCTTTGCAGTCTCGGATGGAGGGACATCATGCGCACCATCGCTCGCACCCACGCCCACGCAGCCCGCGACAACGGCACCCGCGGCTTCATCGTGTGGATCGCCGCCTATGCGGTCTTCATGCTGGCCCTGATCGCCTTCAACAGCGGCAGCCAGCTCATCACCCATCCGCTGCTTGCCTGGCCGTCGTTCCCCGGGATCAGCTAATTGGCGCCTGGCTGACCGGTTGGAGGCGGCGCTTCGGCGAACGCCTTGAGCCGGGCGAGCCCGCGCTCGTAGTCCGGCCCGACCTCGCCATCGATCGAGAGGCCGCGATAGCGGTTGACCGGATTGAAGCCGAGGTCCTTGCGGTAGCCCCAGACGACGGTGGTCTTGCCGGCACCCTTCTCGGTCAGGGTGAACCACGCCGCGGTCTCCGGCATGCCGGCACGCGTGACGCGCATCTGCACCGCCTCGTTCGGCACGATCGCCGTGATCGTCACCGCACCGGAACCGACGGCCGGCAGCTTGCTCTCCCAGGTCACGGTCTGCCCGACCCCGTCCAGCGGGCCGGTATAGGTGATCGCCACACCGGGGTCGCCGGCAAGCCATGGCGACCAGTCGGCCAGGTGCCGCAGGTCGCCGACCAGCGGAAACACCGTGGCGCGCGGCTGCGCGATGTCGATTGACCGGGTGACCTCCGGCTCGCGCGGCAAGGAATAGCCGCCAATGAGCGCCGCCAGCACCAGCGCCACGGCGCCGATGCCGCCCCATTTCAACCAGACCATTACCCCCGGCCGTTTGACGGGTATCGCCGCATCGGGCGCATCGCCGACGGGCGCTGGCGTGGAATCGGCTGTCATCGACCGAATAATACACCCCCGCGACAATGACGCCCTGCAAAACAGAAAGATGGCGGGAACGGCCGGTTACCGTCGACGCGATGGGTGTGCGCACGCGGGTGCGGCAATAGCGAGTGCAGGTACCCCTTCCCACAACCGTGTTTCTATTCAAGATTATGCATTCCTGTCAGTTCAGGAGTCGGCACTTGCCGCAATTCGCCAACCAGATTGAAGGACTGCGCTTTCGCATCGTGCTCAAGCCGGGCGTGGCGATCGGTCCGGGCAAGGCAGATCTTCTCCAGGCGATCGACACGACGGCATCGCTCACGGCTGCCGCGCGGCTTTCCGGCATAAGCTACAAGCGCAGCTGGGTACTGGTGCAGGAGATGAACGCCGCCTTCATCGAACCGCTGGTGATGACCGAAAAGGGCGGCACCGGCGGCGGCGGCGGCACGCAACTGACGCCGCTCGGCCGCCGGGTGCTGACACGCTATCGCCAGATGGAAACCGACGCCGGCAAGGCGGTCGCCGCCGGCATCGCCGAACTCCGCCACCACCTGAAGCCGGATGGCGCCGACCCCGCCCGCCAGACGGCGCCCGGCCGGCCGGGCCGCCGCCGCACCGACGATTGATTCCGCGGCCGCGCCGTGCTGACATACTCGATATGTTTGGACAAACATATCGAGGCTGCCATGATCTCCCGCCGCCTGCTGCTTGCCGCCGCGATCGCCGCACCGGCGCTCGTCGCCACCGCCCTGCCCGCGCTCGCCGCCGATCCGATCGTCTTCGCCGCCGCCAGCCTCAAGAACGCCCTCGACGATGTCGTCGCGCTCTACAGGCAGAAGACCGGTGCGACCGTCGCCATCAGCTATGCCGGCACGGCCACTCTCGCCCGGCAGATCGAACAGGGGGCGCCGGCCGATATCTTCTTCTCCGCCGACATGACCTGGATGGACTATGCCGCCGAGCACAAGCTGATCCGGCCGGAGACGCGGCGCACGCTGCTCGGCAATGAGATCGTGCTGGTGGTGCCCAGGGATTCGACGGCAACCATCGCCGTCGCGCCGGGCATGGACCTCGCCGGCCTGCTCGGCCCCGACGGCCGCCTCGCCATGGCCAATGTCGATTCGGTTCCGGCCGGCCGATACGGCAAGGCCGCGCTGGAGACGCTGGGCGTGTGGGACAGCGTCTCCGGCCGCGTCGTGCAATCGGAGAACGTGCGCCTGGCGCTGGCCTTCGTCGCCCGCGGCGAGGCACCGGCCGGCATCGTCTATGCCACCGATGCCGCCGCCGAGCCCGCGGTGAAGGTGATCGGCACGTTTCCCGCCGACAGCCATCCGCCGATCCTCTATCCTGTCGCCATGACCGCCGGATCGGCCGCCCCGGAGGCGAGACGCTTCTTCGACTTCCTGGCTTCGGACGCAGCCCTTCCCGCCTATCGCAAGCAGGGCTTCACCGTCGTTTCGCCGGGCTCCTGAGATACGAAGGCATGTTCGACCCGCTGACCCCGCAGGAATGGTCCGCCATTGCGCTGAGCCTGCGCGTGGCGGGGATTGCCGCGCTGGCGAGCCTGCCCTTCGGCATCGCGGTCGCCTGGCTGCTCGCGCGGGGTCGCTTCGTCGGCCGCGCCCTCATCGACGGCATCGTCCACCTGCCGCTGGTCATGCCGCCGGTGGTGACCGGCTATCTGCTGCTGCTCGCCTTCGGCACCAAGGGGCCGATCGGCGCGCTTCTCCAGCAGAAATTCGGCATCGTGCTCGCCTTCAACTGGACCGGCGCAGCGCTGGCCGCCGCCATCATGGGCTTTCCCCTGATGGTGCGCGCCATCCGCCTGTCGATCGCGGCGATCGACCCGCGCCTCGGCGCCGCCGCGGCGACCCTCGGCGCGCGGCGCATCGGCATCCTGGCGACGGTCACCCTGCCGCTGGCGCTGCCCGGCATCCTCGCCGGCGTCGTGCTCTCCTTTGCCCGCGCGCTCGGCGAATTCGGCGCCACCATCACCTTCGTCGGCAACATCCCGGCCTCACCCAGACCGTGCCGCTGGCCATCTACACCGACGCCCAGGTGCCCGGCGGCGAAGTCGCGGCGCTGCGCCTGACGCTGTTCGCCGTCGCCATCGCCTTCGCCGCGCTGCTTCTCTCCGAGACGCTGGCGCGCCGCGTCGCCCGCCGGACCGAAGGCTGATTCCGATGCTCGAGGTGGACATCGAAAAGACGCTGGGCCGCTTCACGCTCACGGCACGCTTCGAGAGCACCGGCGGCGTCACCGCCCTCTTCGGCCGCTCCGGCGCCGGCAAGTCGACGCTGGTGAACGCCATCGCCGGTCTGGTGCGCCCCGACCGCGGCGCGATCCGCCTCGACGACCGCGACCTGTTCGACGCCGGCCGCGCCATCAACGTGCCGGTGCGCCGGCGCGGCATCGGTTACGTCTTCCAGGAAGGACGGCTGTTCCCGCATTATTCGGTGCGCGGCAACCTGATGTACGGACGCCGCCGCACGCCGCGCCGGCAGCGCTGGGGATCGTTCGACCAGATCGTCGAGATGCTCGGCATCGGCGATCTGTTGCAGCGGCGGCCGGCGAGCCTTTCCGGCGGCGAGAAGCAGCGCGTCGCCATCGGCCGCGCGCTGCTGCAGAGCCCGCGCCTGCTGCTCATGGACGAGCCGCTGGCCTCGCTCGACCCGGCGCGCAAGGAGGAAATCCTGCCCTATATCGAGCGGCTGCGCGACGCGATGAAGCTGCCCATCGTCTATGTCAGCCACAGCGTCGACGAGGTGACGCGGCTTGCCGATACGCTGGTGCTGCTCGCCGAGGGCAGGACGGTCGCCAGCGGCACGGTCAACGAGGTGTTCGGCCGGCTCGACCTCCGCCCTCACACTGGCCGCTTCGAGGCGAGCATGGTGCTGACGGCGCAAGTCATCGCGCACGATGAGAACAGCGGCACCACGGCACTCGATCATCCGGCCGGGCGCATGTGGACGCCGACGATCGACCGGCCGCCGGGAAGCATGGTGCGCCTGCGCGTGCGGGCGCGCGAAGTGGCGCTGGCGGTCGGCGACCCCGGCCTGCTGTCGATCCGCAATCGTCTGAATGCCGTCGGTGACCGATATCGCCGTCGGCCCCGGTGCCGCGGTCGAGGTGCAGCTCGATGCCGGCGGCCAGATGCTGGTGGCGCGCATCACGCGCGACGCGGCACGCGCGCTCGATCTCGCGGTTGGCCAGCCGGTCGTGGCGCTGATCAAGTCAGCGGCATTCGACCGGCTGGACGATTTCGCCTGAAGGCCCGGCCCTGCGGCCTACGAGCAGCCGTTGAGGTGCCTGCTGCCATCGACCACGGTGACGCGCACCGAGGCGGTGCCCGAGCCGATCATGCCGAGCTCCTGGGCGGCGCCGCGGGTCAGGTCGATCACCCGGCCGCGGACGAAGGGCCCGCGGTCGTTGATGCGCACGACCACCGAACGGCCATTGGCGAGATTGTCGACCCGGACGTGGGTGCCGAAGGGAAGGCTGCGATGGGCTGCCGCGAGCGCATTGGCATTCATCTTTTCTCCGCTCGCCGTCCTGGTGCCCATGCTGTACCAGGACGCCTTGCCGCACTGGGCGGCGGACGCTTCACTGGATTGAAACCTGCCACCGCCACAAACGCCGCGATGGCCGCCCCGAACGCAAAAACGCGTGACTTGCTGACTTTCACTCTCTGATTTCCGTCTGTTGTTGAGCCGCATCGTTTGCATGTCCCTCCCAGCGCGTGCTGCCACGGGTTCCCTCCCCGGCGACGAGGCGATGTGCGCCGCGAAATGGGGCACGAATGCGGCCGCGGCTCACCTTCGGCGACGGCCGGTAAGCCGCCGTGAGGTGGGCGATCTGGACCGGCCGTCATCCTTCGAGGGCCGCCTGCGGCGGCCGCCGCGGGCTGAGGCCCGTATGAGGTTGCGGGAGCCTACAGCCGCGCGATCAGGGCCTGTGCCGCGGCCGGGGCGCGCACCTTGGCGCCGGCGATCATGTAGACGAAGACGTCGCGTTTCTTCTGCGCTGCCGGCTTGGCGCCGAAGCGCGGCAGGTCGTCCGCCTCGCCCCCGGCGGCCCAGGTCTTCGCCCGCGCCGCCCAGGCGTCGAGATCGGCTTCGGCATAACCGGTGGCGATCGCTTCTTGCGACTTCTGCAGGCGGGCATAGACGAAATCGGCGGTGACATCGGCGATCGCCGGATAGTCGTCGGAATGGGCGCAGACCACCGCGACATCGTGCTTGCGGGCGAGCGCCACGAACTCCGGCACCAGGAACGTCTGCGAGCGCACCTCGACCACGTGGCGCAGCTTGAGCCCGTCTGCCTCCTTCGGCAGCAGCGCCAGGAAGGCGCCGAAATCGTCCGGATCGAATTTCTTGTAGGGCGCGAACTGCCAGAGCAGCGGACCGAGCTTGTCGCCCAGCTCGGTGACGCCCGACTTGAGGAACCAGTCGAGCGCCTCGCCGGCTTCGGCCAGAACCTTCTTGTTGACCACGGCGCGGTGGCCCTTCACCGCGAAGACGAACCCCTCCGGCGTCTCGTCGCGCCACTTGGCGAAGCTCGCCGCCGACTGGGTGCGATAGAAGGTGCCGTTGATCTCGATCGAGGTGAGCTTGCCGCCGGCGTATTTCAGCTCGTCGGCATGCTTGAGACCCTGCGGATAGAAGGTCCCGCGCCACGGCTCATAGGTCCACCCGCCGATGCCGACCCGGATCATGATGCTCCCTCCGATGCGGGCCGGCGGGCGACCCGAGTGCCGCCCGCGGCAGGTGCCGGCTACTGCTGCTTCTTGGCTTCGTCCGGATGCATGGTCGCCATGACCGGCGACGGCGTCTTGCCGCCGAACGGCAGATGCTTGTTCTTCTTGTTCTTGTCCGATTTGGGTTTCTTCTTCTCGTGGGCTGGCCTGTCGCGTCCCTTCGACATCGACGCTTCCTCCTGCCATGTACCGGCGCTTCAGGTCACCGGCCTCGGAATACTACGCGCGCCGCGCCCGGCTGTGAATTGACATGGCTCAGAGGGGGTCAGAGGGGCTCAGGCGGGCCTCAGCCCACCGCCTGCCGCCATGGCTCGGCGGCCTCTGCCGCCAGGGCGGCGAGCGCCGTGGCGACGTTCCAGTTGCGCCCGGTTCCCGGCGTCTTGAGTTGAGTTTCAGCTTCGACCGGCCGATGCCCTGCGGGTAGCAGATGAAGAGGTCCGCCCCGACCGCCTGCCAGGTTTCCGGCCCGTGCCATTCCATCCTCAGCGCCGCGCGGTCCTCCGCCGTCGGCAGGCCGGCGAGGAACATGACCAGCAGGTGGCTGGGATCGGCCTCGGCCATCTCCGGAAACGGATTGCGCGTCGCCAGCCGCTGCATCTCGTTCGCCGTGCGCAGGATGGTCTCGGCGCGGAAGCCGAAGCGATCGACGATGCCGGCCTCGATGGTCGCGGCGATCTCGGCGCGGTCGCCGTGCGCCGCGAAGACGACATTGCCGCTCTGCAGGTGGGTGCGCGCATCGGCAAAGCCGAGATCGGCGAGCAAGCGCGCGCAGATCGGCCATCTTCATACCGCGCCCGCCGACATTGACGGCGCGCAGCAGGGCGACATAGGCGGTCATGCGGCCATCATAAACACTTGCATGGCCAGGATTGAAGGGCAGACCGAAAAGACGTGGATGGCCGCGATGAACCCGGCCATGACGGATGAGAGGAAACGCATGCCCAACATCTTCGCCGAGCTGCCCGCCGCCGCGCCCGAGGAGCTGCTGACCGACCTCTTCGCCCAACCGGGCCTGCGCATCGAGCGCATCGTCTCCACCGGACAGGCCTCGCCGCCGGGCTTCTGGTACGACCAGCCCCATGACGAATGGGTGATCCTGCTGAGAGGCAGCGCCGGCCTGGCCATCGCGGGCGAAGACGAGATGCGGCTGGCGCCCGGCGACTACGTGTACCTGCCCGCCCACACCCGCCACCGCGTCACCTGGACCGACGGGACGCAACCGACAGTGTGGCTGGCGGTGCATGTGGGGGAAGCGGAAGACCGGCAAGGGCTCTGAGACCTTCTGCGTCACACCCGCCGTTTCCTTACGTCCTCTTCGGCGCTATTGCTGCCGCCGACAATCCATTCCTTCCATAAGGCGCCCGCATGGCCCTCAATCCGCGCCTCGGCATCGCCTTCGCCTTTGCCTGCCTCGGCATTATCGGCATCCTGCCCATCCTGGCCAATGCCCGCCCGGCGAACTTCGACGGACTCACCTTCTCCGTCTGGCTCACCGCGTGGCAGATCATTGCGGCTGTGCCCCTGTTCGTCCGCGAGCGGGCCGGCGGCCAGCGCGGCCTGTTCGAGGCGGCCGGAACCGGCAGCCGGCGGCCGTGGACCATCGCGGCCGCTCTGGCGACGGGAATCATGTTCGGCCTGGCGACCTACATGTACGTGGTCGCCGCCGAGAAGGCCGGGCCGGTAAGCATTTCGATCGCCTCGCAGGCGACGCCGCTATTTGCCATGCTGTGGGAGGTGCTCTTCCTGGGACGGCGCAAGACGCTGGCTGAACTTGCCTTCACCGCGCTGATGATCGTCGCGCTGGTCTACCTCACCACCAACGGCACCTTCCGCATCGACGACATCTCATGGTGGTTCGTCTACGCTCTCGGCGTTCCGCTCCTGTGGAGCGTGGCGCATATCCTGCTGAAGAGCCAGGTGCTCGACCGCACGACGCTGACCACCAACCAGGTGGTCCTGTCGCGGTTGCTGATGTCCGGCGCATTCCTGCTGGCGCTCGCCCTGGCGATCGGCGAGCCGCGGGCGCTGGTCGCCGGCCTCACCGATCCCGGCCTGCAGCGCGCTGCCGCCATCATGGGCATTGCCTACTATGTCGAGCTGATCTTCTGGTTCCACGCCATCCGCCACATCGACGTGTCGCTGGCCGCCTCGATCGAGGTACCGACGCCGGCGGTGACGATGCTGGTCGCGGTCGTCTTCACCGGCGCGGCGATCGAACTGCACCAGATCTTCGCCATGGTCGCCATCGCCATCGCCATGTACGGCCTGCTCTTCGCCGGCCGCGCCGCCCGGCGGCGGGCTGCCTGAGCGAAGCCCCAGCGGCAACTCCGCACGACGTCCGTCCCAGGCAGGCTCTCGACAATTGTTCTATCTCATGTTATATGCTTAGTTATATAACGTATTAATAGATGCGGGATGGACCGATGGCCGAGGATATCGTTCGCGCAATGGGATTCCTGATGCTGGGTACCCGCTTCAAGCGCATCGCGGAGCGGCTGCAGGGCGACGCGACCCGCGTGGCGGCAGCGCACGGGGTGAGGCTGCATTCGAGCCAATACCCCTTTCTCGCTGCACTCGACCGGTTGGGGGCGCTGACCATCGGAGAGCTGGCCGAAGCGGTGGGCATCACCCAGCCGGGCGCCACCCGCACGGTCAGCCAGCTCGTCAAGCTCGGCATGGTCAAGGCGCGGCCGGGGCGCGACGACCAGCGCCAGCGGGTCGTTTCGCTGACGGCGAAGGGCCGCCACGAAGTGGACTTCGGCAAGCAGGATGTGTGGCCGAAGGTCGAGATGGCGGTGGCCGATCTCTGCGGCGGTCTTTCCGGCCCCCTGCTCGACCAGCTCGCGGCAATCGAGGACGGATTGACCGAGCGCCCGCTCGACCAACGCATCCGCGATGCTCAGGGGAGGAAGAAATGACCCATGTGCTCGACCGGCCTGCATGGAACGCATTGAACGGGCCGCACGCCTCGTTGGCCGAGGGCAATGCGCTTGCCCGCCGCTATCGGCCCGACATCATTCCCTTCGCGGCGGCGCGCGACGATCAAGCGCAAAGCCTGGCGGCGCTGGCCGCCCTGCCCCGGCCCGGCGAGGACATGCTGCTTGCCGAGGCGGGGTCGATCGCTCTGCCGCCGGGCGTCGCCGTGAAAGCCAGAACGGCGGTGGTGCAGATGGTGCTGGCGCATGCGCCGGAGCCGGTGGCCGACGCGCGCATCGAACCGCTGAACGGCACCGACGCAGAAGAAATGCTGGCGCTTGCCCTGCTCACCAAGCCTGGCCCCTTCACCCTCGGCGCGCAGGCGCTTGGCACCTTCTTCGGCGTCCGCATCGACGGGCGCATCGCCGCCATGGCCGGCGAGCGCATGAAGCAGAAGGGCTATGCCGAGCTTTCCGGTGTCTGCTCGCACCCGGATTTTCGCGGTCGCGGGCTGGCGCGCCTGCTCTCCGTCTTCGTCATGCGCCGCATGCTCGATCGCGGCGAGACGCCCTACCTCCATGCCTATACGACCAACACGCCCGCGATCACCCTCTATGAGACGATCGGGTTCGAGAAACGCACCACGTTGAACATCGCGGTGGTTCGGAAAGAGACGTGAGCGGCGCGGTCACGCGGTCCGGACTCGGGATCACCGCACGGTCCAGCCGCCATCGATGAGGATGGTGTGGCCGGTGATCAGCGATGCCGCGGGCGACGCCAGGAACACCACCGCGCCCGACACCTCGACCGGCTGGCCGATGCGGTGGAGGGCAGCGATCCGCTCGATCGTGTCGGCGCGGAAATCGGGGTCGGACAGCGCCGGTTCCGTACCGGGTGTCTCGATGAAGGTCGGGGCGACGCAATTGACGTTGATCCCGTGCTTGCCCCATTCGACGGCCATGCAGCGGGTCATGTGGGCGACCGCAGCCTTGGACAGGCAATAGACCGCCTCGCCGGGGAGCGCGACGGAGCCGGCCTGCGAACCCATGTTGACGATGCGCCCGCCGCCACCGCGCGCGATCATGTGTTTCGCCACTTTCTGGCCGACGAAGAAAGCCGACTTGACCGTGAGCGCGACGGTGCTGTCGAACGTCTCCTCCGAGACGTCCTCGACCGGCCCCGCCTCGCCGCCGCCGACATTGTTGACCAGGATGTCGATCCGCCCGAAATGCGCGATGGCGCGGTCGATGGCGGCATAGGCTTCACCCAGATCGAGAACGTCCATCTGCAGGGGCAGCGCCCGCCGCCCCATCGCCTCGATCTCCGCGACCAGCGCACCGCCGGTGTCGGCGTCGCGCAGTCCGAGCACCACATCGGCGCCGGCATCGGCAAGCGCCAGTGCGATCGCGCGACCGAGGCCGCGGGCGGCCCCGGTAACAAGGGCAATCTGGTCGGTAAGCGCAAAGCTGGGCAGGTCGGTCACGGCAACAGTCTCCAGGTCAGACAAGGAATCCGATGCCCATTGTGCGCCGACCCGGCGGCCGGCGTAAGACCGTCGTCTGGCGCGTGCTGACCCGTCCGCTCTCGGTCTTCGTCACCCATCCGCTCGGCGCCCGCTGCGGTAACGGAGACGGCGGTTGCCGGCGGCAAGGCGCTGCGCCGCTTTCCAGCGACAGGGGGCCGTCGGCTTCCCGGCAATCCCGCACAAACCGTTAATCTATTGAGCATAGCTGTCGGGTGTATATCCCGGCCACCCTTGCGCCGCGGGGGCCAGAGCCATGCTTTCCGAGGAAAGCTCCATACCAGACAGCCCGCCCCAGCCCGCGGATCCGATCCGTGACGCTGGCATGCGCAAGGACGTGGAAGCGTATCTGACGCAGATGGAAGGCCGCTATCGCGGGCTTCTCGAAGCGGCGCCGGATGCGATGGTGGTGGTCAACGGGGACGGCGAGATCGTCCTCCTCAACCTGCGGGCCGAGAAGCAGTTCGGCTACCACCGCGATGAACTGCTTGGCCAGCAGGTCACCAACATCATCCCGGAAGGCTTCGCCGAGCGGCTGATCGCCGATAGCACCCGCACCGCCGCCGAAGCGCTGGCGCAGCAGATCGGTACCGGGATCGAGCTGACGGCGCGCTGCAAGAACGGCAACACGTTTCCGATCGAGATCATGCTGAGCCCGCTGGAAAGCAGCGAGGGCATCCTGGTCACCGCCGCGATCCGCGACATCAGTGTGCGCCGGGAGGCCGAGCAGCTCCTGGCACAGACGGAGGCCCGTTACCGCGGGCTCCTGGAAGCCGCGCCGGACGCGATGGTGGTGGTCGGCCAGGACGGCGAAATCGTCATTCTCAACCTTCAGGCCGAAAAGCAGTTCGGCTACCACCGCGACGAACTGCTCGGCCAGAAGGTCACCAACATCATCCCGAAAGGCTTCGCCGAGCGGTTGATCGCCGACAGCACACGGACCGCGGCCGAGGCGCTGGCACAGCAGATCAACACCGGGATCGAACTGACGGCGCGCCGCAAGGACGGCAGCACGTTTCCAATCGAGATCATGCTGAGCCCGTTGGAAAGCGGCGAGGGCATCCTCGTGACGGCGGCGATCCGCGACATCAGCGTACGCAGGGCGACCGAGGCCGCCGCCCTGGAGATGACGTTGCAGATGGCCCATTCGGCCGAGCACGATTTCCTCACCGGGTTGCCCAACCGGCTGCTGCTCAACGATCGCGTCGGCCAAGCGATCGCGCTCGCGCGGCGCCACGATTACAAGGTCGCGGTCCTGTTCCTCGATGTCGACGGATTCAAGCACATCAACGATTCGCTCGGACATCCGACCGGCGACAAGCTTCTCAAGTCCATCGCGGATCGCCTGCTCGGCTGCGTTCGGGCCTCCGATACGGTGAGCCGTCAGGGCGGCGATGAGTTCGTCGTCCTTCTCTCGGAGATCGAACAGGAGGAAGACACCGCGATTCTGGCGCGCAGGATGCTGACGCAGGTGATGATGCCACACACCATCAACCAGCGGGAACTGCACATCACCGCCAGCATCGGCGTCAGCGTCTACCCTGACGACGGCACGGACGCCGAGACGCTTATCAAGAACGCCGACACGGCGATGTACCAGGCGAAAGCAAAGGGGCAGCAGAGCTACCAATTCTTCAAGCCGGCCATGAACGAGCGTGCGGTGGAGCGGCAATCCATCGAGGAGGCCCTGCGTCGCGCCTTGGAGCGGCGGGAGCTGATCCTGCACTACCAGCCGAAGGTCGAGCTGAGCACCAGAAGGATCACCGGCGCGGAAGCGCTGATCCGCTGGAACCATCCGATGCGGGGCCTCGTCCCACCGACGCAGTTCATCTCAGTCGCTGAGGATTGCGGGCTGATCCAGCCGATCGGCGGCTGGGTGCTGCACGAAGCCTGCAGGCAGGCGCGGGCCTGGGCGGAGGCCGGGCTCCCGGAGCTGGCCATGGCCGTGAATATCTCCGCGATGGAGTTTCGCCAGGACGCTTTTCTCGACGGCATCTTCTCGACGCTCGGCGAAACCGGGCTCGATCCGCGCCGGCTCGAGGTGGAGCTCACCGAGAGCGTGCTTGTGAAGCAAGCCGAGTCGGCCGCATCCATCCTCCAGGCCCTGAGAGAAAAAGGGGTGCAGGTGGCGATCGACGATTTCGGCACCGGCTATTCCAGCCTGAGCTATCTGCGCAAGTTCCCCGTCGATGCCCTCAAGATCGACCAGTCCTTCGTCCGCCAGATCAGCACCGGCGGCGACGACACGATCATCGTGACCGCCATCATCGCCCTCGCCCGCAGCCTCAAGCTGAGGGTCGTGGCGGAGGGCGTGGAAACGGCTGAGGAACTGGCGTTCCTGAACACCCAGCAATGCGACGAGGTGCAGGGCTATTTCTTCTGCCGGCCTCTGCCGGCCGATCAGTTCGCCAGCCTGCTCAAAGCCGGCATACCGGAGCACACCGCCCTCGCTCGGCAGTCGGCCGCATAAAGCATCTCCAGGAAAAGTGGAGACCACTTTCCGTCCGGAATGCGTGAAGACAAAGAGATGAAGCGGTTCGTCTCCGCGGAACGATGAACCGCTGTAGCTGGCTCGGGCAGGCCGCTATGGCCCGATCAGGCCATCTGCAAAGGCGAAGACGCCGATCGCGGCGATGGCGAGGCCGGTCACCATGCCGGCAATCGACCCGAGCCAGGGCCGGGTCTTGCGCACGATCAGCCAGCCGATGACCAGCCCGGCGACACCGCCGGCCAACAGCACCGGCCATCCCAGCACGAGGATGACGACCGCCCAACCCAGCGGCGAGTTCAGGATTGGTCCGATGTCGGACAGGGTGTTACCGCCTCCGCTTCCCGCGCCCGACCGGGCTGCCGGGCCTGCCGCCAAAGGAGCGCGGGTTGGGGCGCTTGTCCTCGGGGAACGGGACGAAGTCGACTTCGTGGGTTTCCTTGAGCGACGGCGCGTGCGGGCGCGTCTTCGGCATCGGCGTCTCGCGGTCGGTGCCCGGCCCCATGAAATCGAGCGAGGGTTTCTTCGGGCGCTCGCCCTGGACCGGAACCTCGGTGCGGCGCACGGTCATTTCGTCAAGAGTGTTCTTGCGGGCGCGGGAGCCCCCCACCCGGCCGGCTTCGCCGGCCCCCTCCCCGCTTCGGGGGAGGGAGGGGTGCCCGCGGCTACGCCATACACGTCTCGACGCACCCCACCCACCGGGCTGCGCCCGGTCCCCCCTCCCCGTTCCGGGGAGGGATTGGAATCCTGGGCCGAAGCCACAGACTCCCTCCCTCCCCCTTGGGGGAGGGTGGCGCGGAGCGCCGGGTGGGGTCGCTTGCGCGCGGAACCATCGGCCGAACCGCCCTCCCCCGGATTACGCGCCAGCGGGTCGTCGGCGACGGCGAGCTCCATCTGCTCCAGCCGCCTGATCTCGTCGCGCAGCCGCGCCGCTTCCTCGAATTCGAGGTCGGCCGCCGCGTCGCGCATGCGCTTCTCGAGGTCGGCCAGCGTCGCCTTGAAGTTGTGGCCGATGACGGCGCCCTCTTCGGCCAGGCCCGTCGGCACGATGACGTGGTCGCGCTCGTAGGCCGACGCCATGATGTCGCCGATCGACTTCTTGATGCTCTCCGGCGTGATGCCGTTGGCGGTATTGTATTCGACCTGCTTCTCGCGCCGCCGGCCGGTCTCGGCCATGGCCCGCTCCATCGAGCCGGTGATGCGGTCGGCATAGAGGATGACCTTGCTGTCGACGTTGCGCGCGGCGCGGCCGATGGTCTGGATGAGCGAGGTCTCGGAGCGCAGGAAGCCCTCCTTGTCGGCGTCGAGGATGGCGACCAGGGCGCATTCGGGAATGTCGAGGCCCTCGCGCAGGAGGTTGATGCCGACCAGAACGTCGAACGCCCCCAGACGCAGGTCGCGGATGATCTCGATGCGCTCCAGCGTCTCCACGTCGGAATGCATGTAGCGCACGCGCACGCCCTGCTCGTGGAGATATTCGGTGAGGTCCTCGGCCATGCGCTTGGTGAGCACCGTGACCAGCGTGCGGTAGCCTTTCAGCGCCGTCTCGCGAATTTCACCGAGGACGTCGTCGACCTGGTTCTTGGCGGGGCGCACCTCGACCGGCGGGTCGATGAGGCCGGTCGGGCGGATGACCTGCTCGGCGAAGACGCCCCCGGTGCGCTGCATCTCCCAGGCGCTCGGCGTCGCCGAGACATAGGTGGTCTGCGGCCGCATGAGGTCCCATTCCTCGAAGCGCAGCGGCCGGTTGTCCATGCACGACGGCAGGCGGAAGCCATATTCGGCCAGCGTCGCCTTGCGCCGGAAGTCGCCGCGATACATGCCGCCGATCTGCGGCACGGTGACGTGGCTCTCGTCGACGAAGACCAGCGCATTGTCGGGCAGGTATTCGAACAGCGTCGGCGGCGGCTCGCCCGGCTTGCGGCCGGTGAGATAGCGCGAATAGTTCTCGATGCCAGCGCACGAGCCGGTCGCCTCGATCATCTCGATGTCGAAGCGGCAGCGCTGCTCCAGCCGCTGCGCCTCCAAGAGGCGCCCGGCGTGGGTCAGCTCGTCGAGGCGCAGCCGCAGCTCCTCCTTGATGCTCTTCACCGCCTGGGTAAGCGTCGGCCGCGGCGTCACGTAGTGCGAGTTGGCGTAGACCTTGACCTGCTTGAGGTTGCCCGCCTTCTGCCCGGTCAGCGGGTCGAACTCGGTGATCGATTTCGATCTCGTTGCCGAACAGCGCCACCCGCCAGGCGCGATCCTCCAGATGGGCCGGGAACAGGTCGACGGTGTCGCCGCGAACGCGGAAGGTGCCGCGGCGGAAATCGGCGTCGGCGCGCTTGTAGTGCAGCGCCACCAGATCGGCGAGAAGCTGGCGCTGGTCGATGCGCTCGCCAACCGTGAGCGCGAAGGTCATCGCCGTATAGGTCTCCACCGAGCCGATGCCGTAGATGCACGACACCGAGGCGACGATGATGACGTCGTCGCGTTCGAGCAGCGAGCGCGTCGCCGAGTGGCGCATGCGGTCGATCTGCTCGTTGATGGAGGATTCCTTCTCGATATAGGTGTCGGTGCGCGGGACGTAGGCCTCCGGCTGGTAGTAGTCGTAATAGGAGACGAAATACTCGACGGCGTTCTCCGGGAAGAACGACTTGAACTCGCCGTAGAGCTGGGCGGCGAGCGTCTTGTTGGGCGCCAGGATCAATGCCGGCCGCTGGGTCGCCTCGATCACCTTGGCCATGGTGTAGGTCTTGCCCGAGCCGGTGACGCCGAGCAGCACCTGGTCGCGCTCCTCGGCCGCGATGCCCGACACCAGTTCAGCGATCGCCGTCGGCTGGTCGCCCTTGGGCACCAGCTCCGAGACGATCTTCAGCGGCACGCCGCCCTCGGATTTCTCCGGCCGCGCCGGCCGGTGCGGAACCCAGGTCTTGTCGCGGAACTCCGGCCGGCCGCTCTCGATCAGCGCCGACAGCGCCTCCACCGTGGCGGTCACCGCGTTCTGCGGCAGTCCGCCGACGTCCTCCAGCGCCACGTCGAGGCCGGCGACCGGGTTCAGGCCGGCGGAAGCCCGCTCCTTGGCCGAGCCCAGCCCACCCATGGAGGTGCCGCGCGAAGACTTGAACTTCGCTTGAGGCGCTTCTGAGAATCCGGATTTGCGAGGTGGCATGGCCCGAATATGGGGGACGAATCGGGCAAAGGCGAGTGGCTGCGCACAGGACCACGGGCGACTTGTTGACAGGGGGATGTCAGCAGCGGTCAGCGCCGGTCCCCGAACGGGCACCTCCCGTCACCGCATCGCCGTCACGGCCTGCCAGTCACCCCGCTCCAGCAGTAGCGAGACGGCCGAGCCGGCGATCAGCGCCCAGAACGGCGCGCCGATATCGAGAATCGGGATGCCGGCCACCGTCACCAGGAACGTCACCAGCGCCCCCAGCGCGAAGCTGCCACGAAAGGCGATGGTGAACGCCGACAGCAGCACGCGCAGCATGGCAAGGCCCGCCAGCGTGGCGATGAAGGCCGGCGGGGCGGCCAGCATCAGCCGCGTCACCAGCGGCGCGAACAGTCCGAACGCGATGGCAAGAAGGCCCACCACGACGCCCGCCGTGTACTGCGTGCGCCGCTCGCCCGCGGCAATGATGGCGTTGACGGGTCCGGTGAGGCAGGTCGACACCGCGCCGACGAAGGCCGAGACGATGGAGCATGCGCCGCAGCCGACGGCAATGGCGTTGACCGGCGGGTCGTGGCCGGCGGCGGACAGTATGGCGATGCCCTGGCCGTTCTGCACCACCAGCACGGTGATGGCGAGCGGCACGACCAGTTCGGCCATCGCCGTCCAGGAGAACTGCGGCATCTGCAGCGCCGGCGCGGCGATAAGCCCGCTTGCCTCGGACCCAGGCGCGAAGGTGCCGCCAAGCCAGATCACTGCCGCGCCCGCAATCAGCGCGACGAGTAGGGGCGGCAGCCGCGCCGCCACCGCCGGCCTGGCGCTCGCCAGCAGGAAGGCGGCGGTCATCACGCCGGCCAGGATGGGGTCGGCCTGCAAGGCGCGCACCCAGCCGAGGCCGAACTGCAGGAAGACGCCGGCCACCATGGCCATCACGATCGGCATCGGCACCAGCGCCATGGCGCGCCGCACCAGGCCGAACGCGCCGAGCACCAGCATCAACAGGCCGGTGGCGATGTAGGCGCCGACCACCTCAGGAAAAGACAGGTGGCCGAGGGCGGGGCCGACCAGAACGGTGCCGGGAATGGTCCAGAAGAACACCAGCGGCTGCCGCCAGACCAGAGAGAAGCCGATGCTGAGCGCGCCGTTGAAGGCGAGCGAACCGAACACCCAGGAGGCGATCTCGACCTCCGACAGGCCGCCGCGGCTTCCGGTCGCCAGAATGATGGCAAGCGGGCCGGAGGCCGCGAACAGGAAGCCGACCACGGCGTTGGCAACGTGGGTCAGAGTGATATCGCGCCGGAAGCTTCGGCCGGGCGCGGCGGCGGAGGTATCGGCGGTCATGCAGCGCTGCACTCCGGTGCGCACGGCGGGTGGAATGGCCCGAATATGAGGGACGAATTGGCCAAAGGCGAGTGGCCGGGCGCGGCGGCGCGAACGACCTGCTGAGAGGGGAATATCAGGAAGACGGCGCGGCGCCGGTCGGGCAATGGCGGATTGCGCCGGGCCACCCTGTTAGGCGTCGCTCAACAATAGGTTGAAATACTTCTGTCGCACCCGAAGTACTATTTCGCTTCGAACACCGGGCGCTCCTCGGAGTTCTTGCCAAATGCTGCAGCGCACGCATCCAAGACATGCCGCTTGCCGTACATTTTAATAGGAAAAACTATAACCTCTGGTATGATCGTATTACTGGGAGTCGCTCCGCGCTCCCGGCATGTCTGTCGGACGACGGTTATCGAAGGGGGAGGAGCTTCATGACGAAGGGTCTCTTGTGCCTGGTTGCCGCGGCGACCTTGGCGATCGCATCCGGCCTGCCGGCCAGGGCTCAGGATCAGGGCGCTCTGGTCAAGCGCGGCGATTATCTGGTCAATGGCCCCATGGCCTGCGCCAATTGCCATACGCCGCGCGCAGAGGATTTCTCACTGCTGCCCGGCATGGCTTTCGCCGGCGGCTTCCATCTCGTCGATCCCGCGTTCGACGTCTACTCGGCCAATATTACGCCAGACAAGGAGACCGGCATCGGCAACTGGACCGATGATCAGATCATCCGGGCCATCCGCGAGGGCGTGGACAACCACGGCCACATCATCTTTCCGCCCATGCCGGTGCCGACCTACAACAACCTTTCGGATGACGACGTGAAGGCGATCGTCGCCTATCTGCACACGCTCAAGCCCATCCGCAACGAAGTGCCGGAATCGAAGTGGAATATCCCGCAGCAGGCGATGCCCCCGGCGAAGGGCCTGCCGGCACCGCCGATGTCCGACAAGGTGGCCTATGGCCGCTACATCGTGACGGCCGAGGCCCACTGCTTCGAGTGCCACACGCCGATGGGACCGAAGGGACCCGACATGAGCAAGCTCGGCGCCGGCGGCATGGATATCACGCTCGCCCCTGGCATGGTCGTGCGTACACCCAACATCACATCGGACCCGGACACCGGCATCGGCAAGTGGAGCGATCAGGACATCAAGAACGCGCTCACGGAGGGCGTGACCCCGACGGGCCAGCACCTGTCGCCGCCGATGCCGTTCCCCTGGTTCAAGAACATGACGCCTGACGATATCGACGCGGTCGTCGCCTTTGTCCGCACGATCCCGCCGGTCACGAACAAGGTCGAGCGCACCGCCTTCCAGCAGAAGGCTTTTCCGTAAGGCCGCCCGACCCGTCACATTTGCGCTGAAAGACGCCCGCACATGCGGTGCGGGCGTCATCCGGTGGGCCGACGCAATCTGCCGGCAAGCGCCGCTGGTCCCGCCGCAACCGACGCTGGCTCGCCGATCTCGAAGCCGGATCGCCGCACCGGTCGAGAAACGGAACTGGTTCTCTCTGGTCGGAAAAGGCTCTAGTCTCACCACGCTCAGCGTCGCTCGAGGTGAAGGCATTGCCCTATTCGGTCAATCTGGACGGTACGACCTATCGCTTCGGCGATCTGAGGTCGCTGATGGCCAAGGCCAGTGCGCCAAAGTCCGGCGATGCGCTGGCCGGCATCGCGGCGGAAAGCGGCGTCGAGCGCGTGGCGGCGAAGATGGCGCTCGCCGACGTTCCCTTGAAGGAATTCCTCTCCGTCCAGCTCATTCCGTCGGATGAGGACGAGGTCAGCGCACTGATTGCCGCGCAACACGATCCGGCCGCCTTCGCGCCGGTCGCCTCACTCACCGTCGGCGCCTTCCGCGAGTGGCTGCTGACCGCCGGCGAGGCGGATCTCACGGCCATCGCCTTCGGGGTGACGCCGGAAATGGTCGCGGCCGTCTCCAAGCTGATGCGACTGCAGGACATGATCGCCATATCGGCAAAATGCCGCGTCGTCACCCGCTTCCGCGACACCATCGGCCTGCCCGGCCGGCTCTCGACCCGCAACCAGCCCAACCACCCGACCGACGACACCTACGGCATCGCCATCTCGGCCATCGACGGGCTGGCGCTTGGCGCCGGCGACGCGGTGATCGGCGTCAACCCGGTGACCGACAGCCTGCCGGACTACATCCGCATCGTCTCGCTGCTCGACGAGCTGCGCGAGCGGCTGGCCATACCGACCCAGTGCTGCTGCCTCGGCCATGTCACCACGGCGATCCGCGCGATCGAGAAGGGCGCGCCCATCGACCTGATCTTCCAGTCGGTCGCCGGCAGCCAGGCAGCCAATGCCGGCTTCGGCATCGATCTCGCCATCCTGCGCGAGGCCCATGACGCCGGCTCGCGCACGGGGCGCTGCCCGGAGGGCGGCAACTTCATGTATTTCGAGACCGGGCAAGGCTCGGCCCTCTCGGCCAATGCCCATCACGGCGTCGACCAGCAGACGATGGAGGCGCGCGCCTATGCCGTGGCGCGCGAATTCCGCCCGCTGCTCATCAACACGGTGGTCGGATTCATCGGCCCCGAATACCTCTTCGACGGCAAGCAGATCATGCGCGCCGGCATCGAGGATCACTTCTGCGGCAAGCTTCTCGGCCTGCCGATGGGGGTCGACGTCTGCTACACCAACCACGCCGAGGCCGATCAGGAGGACATGGACGCGCTGCTCGTCCTGCTCGCCGCGGCGGGCGTGAACTTCGTCATCACCGTGCCCGGCTCGGACGACGTCATGTTGAACTACCAGAGCCTCTCCCACCACGACGCCGTCTTCTGCCGCGAGACGCTGAAGCGCCCGCCGGCGCCGGAGTTCGAGGCGTGGCTCGAGAACGGCGTCTTCGGCGCGCTGGAAGGCCAGCGCGCCCGCATCGGCCACCTGATCGCCGCGCTCGAGACCTGAAACGGGATCGCCATGAGCCGCCTGCCGCTTGTCATCGGCGACAAGAAACGCCTTCTCAGGATCGACGCGCTGACCAATGCCCGCGTCGGGCTGGAGAACCATGGCGGCGGCCTGTCGACGCGCGACAGCTTGGCGTTTCTCCTCGACCACGCGCGCGCCAGGGATGCCGTGCAGGCCAGCGCCGACGAGGACCGTCTGCGCGCAGACGTGCTGCGCGTCGGCGCGACCTTCGTCGCGCTGCAGAGCAAGGCGACCGATCGCACCGTCTATCTCCGCCGGCCCGATCTCGGCCGTCGCCTTGCGGACGAAAGCCGGCACACGCTCGACACCCACCGCACCGGTTTCGACGTGATCATCGTTCTGGCCGACGGCCTCTCGGCCCGGGCGCTGGAGAAGCATGCAGGCGCGGTTCTCGGCGGCCTGCTCGATCGCTTCGCCGCCGCCGGGCGCACGGTCGGCCCCGTCGTCTATGTCCGCAACGGACGCGTCGCCGTCGGCGACGAGATCGGCGCGGCACTCGATGCACGGCTGGTGATCGTGCTGATCGGCGAGCGCCCCGGCCTCTCCTCGCCGGAGAGCCTCGGCGCCTATGTCACGCTCGCGCCATCGGTCGGCACCCCGGATTCGCGCCGGAACTGCATCTCCAACATCCACGGAAGGGGCCTCGGCCCCGCCGAGGCGGCGTCCGCGATCGCCAAGCTGGCCGAGACGATCCGGCGCCACAATGTCAGCGGCGTGGCGCTGCCCAAAGACGATGCCGGCGCGGCGACGCTGACCTTGCCGCCGGAGTCACGACGGCCGGTCGCCGAGTGATTGCCGGTCGCGCCTGCTGCCTTACCGACAGATGGGCAACGTTTATCGGAAGGCTTTAAGATCGGGCACCGCCATCGTAAGTTGCCCCCATGGGGGAGCGGCCTGATTTCAAACCCGGCGATGTCGACGCCTTTGTCGCTTACTGGTCGCAGACCAGCGGCGCCGAGCGGGCGAACTACCAGCTTTTCCTCGAAGATTTCTGCCGGGTTCTCGCCCTGCCCCTGCCCGCCGGCCAGATGGGCGTCGCCAGCAAGGACAACTACGTCTTCGAGCGTTCGGTCGAAAAGAGCTTCGACGATGGCACGAGGACGACCAAGTTCATCGATCTCTACAGGAAAGGCTGCTTCGTCCTGGAGGCCAAGCAATCCTCCAAGCGCCGGCCCAAGCCGGCCGATGCGGACCAACTCGACCTTCTCGGGGGTGAGCCTGAGAAGACCAAAGCCGGCACGGCGAAGCAGGGTACGGCCGGCTGGGACACCTCCATGCTCGCCGCGCTCAACCAGGCGCGCGAATATGCCCAGCTCCTCCCCTCCGATCATGGCTGGCCGCCGTTCCTGGTGATTGTCGACGTCGGCCACGTCATCGAGCTGTGGGCCGATTTCTCCGGCCAGGGCAAGCGCTACACCCAGTTCCCCGACCGCCAGAGCTACCGGATCGCGCTCGCCGATCTCGCCGACGAGAAGATGCAGACGCGGCTACGGGCGGTATGGACCGACCCGCCATCGCTCGACCCGACAAGGCGCTCGGCCGAGGTCACCCGCGACATCGCCGAACGGCTGGCGCGCATCGCCCGGAGCCTGGAGAAGGCCGGCAAGGCCCCCCATCAGGTCGCCGAGTTCCTGATGCGCTGCCTCTTCACCATGTTCGCCGAGGACGCCCATCTCATCCCCAAGGACAGCTTTGCCGGGCTGCTGGAGCGCAAGAAGGACGATCCGGCGACTTTCAAGCCGGCACTCGAAGCCCTGTGGAAGGCGATGAACGACGGCGGTTATGCCGGCCCGATCGACACCTTCGTCAAGAAGTTCAACGGCTGGCTGTTCAAGGACCCGCGCGCCATCGACCTGCCGGCGGAAGCCATCCACGAACTGGCAGTCGCCGCAAGACGCGAATGGCAGGATGTCGAGCCGGCGATCTTCGGCACGCTGCTCGAACGCGCCCTCGACCCGCGCGAGCGCTCCAAGCTCGGCGCACACTACACGCCGCGCGCCTATGTCGAGCGGCTGGTGCAGCCGACCATCATCGAACCGCTGACCGAGGACTGGCAGGCCGTGCAGGCGCAGGCCAAGCAGTTCGCCGACCGCGGCGAGCTGATCAAGGCGCGCGACGCCGTGCGCGCCTTCCACGCTCGCCTCTGCCACACGCGCGTGCTCGATCCGGCCTGCGGCACCGGCAACTTCCTCTACGTGTCGATGGAGCTGATGAAGAAGCTCGAGGGCGAGGTGCTCGACGCGCTGACCGCCATCGCCGGCCCGCAGGAAGTCCTGACGATCAAGGGAGCGACGGTCCACCCGGCCCAGTTCCTCGGCCTGGAGATCAACGCGCGCGCCGTGGAGATCGCCCATCTCGTCGTCTGGCTCGGCTTCCTCAAATGGCAGATCCGGACCAACGGCCTCGCCTCGGTGACCGAGCCGATCCTCGACAAGACAGAGCACATCTTCCACCGCGACGCGGTGCTCGCCTATGACAGCAAGGAACTGGCCCGCGACGAACACGGCAGACCGCTCAGCCGCTGGGACGGGACCAACAAGAATAGCCCGGTGACCGGCGAGGACATCCCCGACGAGAGCGCGCGCATCGAGCTCTACACTTATGCGAACCCGCACCGCCCGGACTGGCCGGAAGCCGAATTCATCGTTGGGAACCCGCCGTTTATCGGCAAGGGTGCCGCCATGCGCGAGGCGCTCGGCGATGGGTATTTGCGAGCCTTATGGGCCGCCCACCCGCGCATGCCCGAGTCCGCAGATTTTGTGACCTATTGGTGGGACAAGGCGGCCGAGCTACTCGTCCAGAAGGGAACGAAACTCCGCCGCTTCGGATTGATCACAACGAACTCGATCACACAGACCTTCTCGCGCCGCGTCATCGAACGACACCTAAATGCGAAGCCACCGATTCATCTCGTCTTCGCGATTTCCGATCATCCCTGGCTCAAAGCGAGCGACAAAGCCGCTGTGCGAATTGCGATGACGGTGGCCGCTGCAGGCGCCGGGATCGGGACCTTGGCCGTCGTCACCAATGAGGCAGGACTCGATTCCGATACACCAATTGTCGATTTGAAGTCTGTCATGGGTCACCTCCAATCTACCCTTACGACTGGTGCCGACCATGCGAACTTGAAGGCGCTCGCGTCGAATCATGGCCTTTCAAACAACGGCATGTTGCTCGCGGGGCGCGGCTTTCTAGTAACCGAGAAGGAGGCGCAATCAATTGCCGAACCCGGAGACGAGACTTCGTTGGTGCAGCCATATGTCAACGGCCGCGACCTGATCACAGGTAAGCGATCGCGACTCGTGATCGACGCCTTTGGGCTCACAGAAGATGAACTCAGACACTTGCATCCGAAGCCATACCAGTGGCTCCTAGATCATGTGAAACCGGATCGCGACAGTAATCCGAGAAAGTCATACCGTGCGAATTGGTGGATTTTCGCAGAGCCACGCCGCTCTTTCCGCCCTGCCTTGACTGAACTCAGTCGATACGCAGCGACGACCGAAACGACAAAACACCGTACTTTTCAATTCGTACCGGCCACGACAGTCCCTGATCACATGGTCATCGCCATTGCAATTGACGACGCGCTTCCATTTGGAATTGCCAGTTCCCGATTGCACTTCATCTGGGCAGTCGCGCTCGGTGGATGGCTTGGTATCGGCAACGACCCCCGATACTCAAAGTCCAGAGTCTTCGACCCCTTCCCCTTCCCCGACCTCTCCGAACTGCCGCCCGACCTCGTCACCCGCCTGCGCGATCTCGGCGAGCGGCTGGACGCGCACCGCAAGGCACGGCAGGCCGAGCATCCCGAGCTCACCATGACCGGGATGTACAACGTGCTGGAGCGGGTGCGCGCGCTCGATTACGGCACCGAGAGCGAGCCGCTCTCGGACAAGGAGCGTGACGTCTACGAGCGCGGGCTGATCGGCATCCTCAAGGAAATTCACGACGACATCGACCGCGCCGTCTTCGCCGCCTACGGGTGGAGCGACCTCGGCGACAAGCTCGTCGGGCGGCCCGGCGCCACCATGCCCATCGACGTCAAGGCGCCCAGCCAGGAGGAGGCGGAAGAGGCGCTGCTCACCCGCCTCGTCGCGCTCAACCGCGAGCGCGCCGAGGAAGAGAGGCGCGGCATCGTCCGCTGGCTGAGGCCCGACTACCAGATCCCGCGTTTCGGCAAGGCGCTGGCCAAGGAAGAGCAGATCGAGGCGGACATGGAGGCGCCGCTGGCGCCGACCACCCTGCCCGCCTGGCCGAAGGACCCGCTCGACCAGATCAGGCTGGTGCGCGGCCGGCTGTTGAGCGTCGGGCGCCCCGTTTCGGCCGAAGACATCACCGCCGGCTTCAAGGGCGGCCGCAACCGTCGCGAGGCGGTCGCGCGCGTGCTGGAGACTCTGGTTGCCATCGGCCAGGCCAATGTCGACGGCACGACCGGCAAGACATTCATCACACGCTAGGCTTCCGACCGTACCGGCTTATGCACCAGCGTCTGCGGTAGCGGCCTGGCGACGATGGCCACCATGTGGTCCTGCCCTTCCCAGTCGTCGCCATAGCGGCGGGTGAAGTTCAGCTGCGCGCGGCCGCCGGTGAGGTCAGGGCCGATGGCAACGCCCCACAGGCCGAAGGGCAGCGGCACGGCCGCAAGCTCGGCAATGTCCTGCCAGCCATCGAAGCCGAAATGGAGGGTGAAGGGGCGGCGATCCTCGACGGCGAGCGTCCGTCCCGCCTTCAGGCTGGCCACGGGCGTCTCGTTGCGCCAGCGCGTATGGCGCGCCTTGGGCACCCGGCGACCGTAGCGCTTGTCCACCGACTCGAGAAGCTCGACCGGCCGCCCGCTGTGGCGGGCGACGAGCAGCTTGAGGAACTCGGCATGCGACCACAAGAGCGGCATGGCGCTGCCTGACGGGCGGCCGGGAGACAGGAAGCGCTCGGGAATGGGGGCGGCGTCCCACACCTGCTCGGGCAGCAGCCCGCCGGGGCTGGCGCAGCGATGGATGGTCTTGAGGTAGTCGATCGGGTCCTCGCCCGCCTGCAGGGCAAGATGGCCGCGCTCGCCGGCAAGCAGCGGCCAGGCGCGGCCGACGCCGGCGCCGTCATAGGGACGCCCGTCGTCATATTCGCCGTAGCCGTCGTCGTTGTAACGGCGGTAGACGGCGCCCGACGGCGTCTCGACCTTGAGCACCCGGTCGACGACGCGAATCGTATCGGCGGCGCGCCTGTCGGTCGCCTTGCGCAGGCCGAGGCGCACCAGCCACGAGAAATCGAGCGCGACCAGGCAGCTTGCCTCGATGGTCTCGCCGTGGCGGTTGCGCAGCACGATCCGGCCGGTGAGGCCGCCGTCCTTGTGCGGCGGCGCGATGCGCACATAGTAGCCGGCGACGCCGGCCTCAGCCGCCATCGGCGTGCCGACGACATAGCACCACTCCTCGACGCGCTCGTTCCAGTCGTCGGCGAGGTCAAGCGCATAGTCGCGTGCCGCGTCGTCGAGCCAGGGCGCCGCGGCGGCGAGCGCCGCGATGACAACCGCGATGGTGAAGGCACTGATGCCCGGATTCTCCTCCCAGCGATCCTGGTCGCTGGACGGCCCGCGACGGGCGATCGCGGCGACGGCGCGGCGCACCATCTCGGTCACACCCGGCATCTCCTCGGCGCCGATCTCGCTGAGCTTGGCGGCGAGCAGGACGGGAAAGGCGGTCTCGTCGAGCTGAAATCCGGTCCAGAAGGGTTCGCCGTTGGGGAAATAGTTCTGCGACCAGTGGCCGTCCGGCTCCTGCGCCGCCACGGCGTGCGCCAGGATGCGCCGGGCATCGTCGACCTCGTTGACCGCGATCAGCGCGAAGGCGGCCATCGCCGCGTCGCGCGGCCACACCAGATGATAGCCGCCGAGCGTGTTGGTGCTGTTGCCCCATGGCGTGCTCATGCTGGCGACCACCGCGCCCGGATAGGCGCGGTCCTCGTGCATCTTGAGCACCGTCGCCGACATCAGCGCCTCTTCTTCGAGGCCCGGCTCCGGTGACGGCGGCAAAGTCAGGCCGGTGCCCCAGCGCTCCCAGCCGTCGATGAAGTCGCGGCGGATCGGTGCGTAGCCTTGCGCCAGCGCGGCCCGTGCCAGCCGGCGGGCGCTGTCGGCATCCGGCCCGAAGCCGACGGCGATCACCCCGGCCGGATCGGCCAGCGCCGCCGACAGCGCGACATTGCCGCGTTCCGCCCGCGGGAAGGCCCAGGTGAAGCGGCCGTGCAGCGCCAGGTCCTGCCAGCCGTCCGAGGCGCCGACATAGCCGGCGCTGAGATCGGTCATCGGCCCCTCGGCGGTGACGCACAGGCCGCGGTCGGCGATGCCGGCATAGAGCGCCCCTTCGCCGACCCAGGCGGTGTTGTCGTGGCCGGTCGAGCCGAGATGGGGCGCCGCGATGACGCCGAGGCGGTAGGGCCCTTCCAGTTCGTAGCGCATGAGCAGGACGTCACGCCACGGATCGGGCAGGAACTCCACCGTCAGCCGATAGTCGTCGCCCATGTGGACGACGGTGAGCAGCGGGATGGTGGGCTTGGGCTTGGACAGGCGATAGCGGCTGACGCGCTTGAGGTCGACCCAGTGGTCCCGACCGAGCAGGTAGAATCCGATGTCGCGGGTTTCCGGGCGTCCGGTCGACGGCCAGTAGATTTCGTTGACGGTGCCATGGCCGATGGTTGCCCACAACCGTCCATTGCCGAGCGCCGTGGTCACGAAATCCTTGTCGCTCGACGCCCAGGTCGGATTGATCCCGGGCGCGCCAAATGCCTCGCCGTCCATTCGCTGTGCTCCGCGCGCCCCGCTGCCATTCGGTACCAGCGGCAAGATAGGGCGGGCGGCGCGGCCGCAAAGGTCGGGCGGCGGGCCGACCATCGCATTGATCCTCGCGCGCGGGCAAATGGGCGCAAGGCGACGGCTTCGCCGCCCCTCGCCTCCTGGGGCGGCGTCGCAGCCCCGTCACCCGTACCGACACGCTTCCGGCGTGACCCTGATTGGGGGGTGGGGTCAGAGGCGAAGGCCGGAAACACGCAGGGGACGCGTCAGACGGATGACGATACCTGTCTGGCCGCATGGCGATGAACCGAAGCAGCCCACGGTGGCTATCACGCAGGCCGATGCATGGTCCTACGCGGTGGACCGGGAAAAATATGCCGCAAGGCGCCCGACGCCGACCGCGGCCCGGCAGGGTTGCCTCCGGCCGCCCCGCCGGTGCATGAGGGTCATGCATCCGGTTCGTCCAGCAGCAGGGAGAGAAGCATGATCGTCGTCAGCGGACATATCCGGGTGAGGCCCGACAAGATGGATGAACTCAGGCCCTATATGCGCGTGGCGCTGGAAGGAACGCGCCAGGAGCCGGGCTGTCTGCTTTATGCCTATGGCGAGGACGTGCTCGACCCCGGGCTCATCCGCATCGTCGAGCGCTGGGAGAACTGGGAGGCGATGGCGGCCCACACCAAGGCGCCGCACATCAAGGTCTGGGCCGATGCGCGGGAAGCCGCCGGCGGCACGCTCGAGCGGGATATCCTCGCCTATGAGGTGACGGGGAATCCGCGCGAACTCTGAGCCGCCGCGCGGGGGTGCGTCACAAGGCCGGTTTGCGTGCGGCGGCACGCCCCCACACATGCCAAGGGCAAGCCACGGCATGAGGGGAGCTGTGTCATGTTGATCGAGACGATCGAGGCCGAGACCCGGCCGATGCTCTACATCACCCGCACCGCCAGCATGGACCCGCAGGAGATCGCGCTGACCATGGAAGACGCCTTCAATGCGATGGCGGCCTTTCTCGGCCAGAGCGCGGTGCGACCCGCCGGCCCGACGCTTGCGGTCTATCGCGACTGGGACCAGGCGACCGGCAAGATGATGATCGACGTCGGTTTCCCGGTGGCCGCGTCCGATGTCGCCAGGGCGACCGGCGAGGTGCGTGCGGGACAGACGCCGTCAGGCCGGGCGCTGAAGGCTGTCCACCACGGGTCCTATGCGAAGCTGCGCGAGACCTACGCCGCCATCGAAGCCCGCATGGAGGCGATCGGCATTCCGACGCCGCCGCACGCCTGGGAAGTCTATCTCAGCGATCCGGACACGACGCCCGAGGCCGACCTCCTCACCGAGGTCTACATGCCGATCCCGTGAGGCGGAAACTGGCGGATCTTGCCGTGCCGCCGCCGCATGCGCCGGAGCGGCGGGCCCGGATCGTACCGGTCAGGCGCCGGGCCTGCCCGGGTCGCGCGTCGACGCGACCGCCGCACAGATCCGTCCGGCAAGCTCCGGCAGACGGTCCCACGGCGTGTAGTCGATGACCGACGTCCCGTCGGTGGGACCGCCGGTAATGCTCATGATCAGACGGATCATGGTCCGGTCGAAGACGTTGTAGCGCGGATAATCGAGATTGCCCGCGATCGCCTCGGCGAGCAGCGGACGGACGCCGGACCGGCCGATCCATTTGCGCAGATAGACGTTCCCCTCGGCGCTGGCCTTGCCTTCCTTGCGGGCGGTCAGATTGACCGAGAGAAGGATCAGCGGTTTGGCCGGCGTCAAAGGGGCGATCTGTTTCAGGAGCCTGCGCGCGGGCGCCAGGTGCACGCCGTAGCGGATGGTGCCGATCAGCACGCAAGGGTCCCGCGAGCGAATCCGCTCCGCGTCCGGATAGTCACGGGCAAGGTCACAGGCGCGCGCCGGCACGCCGGCGGCGTCGATCAGATCCGCCAGCCGCCGGGCGATCTTTTCGGTGTGGCCGAAGTGCGAGGCATAGAACACATCCATGAGGCGGTTTCCTCCGCCACACGGATCGCACGTCGGACGGGCCCGCGTCTATTGCGTAACGGTCAGCACCGTCCACATGCCGGCGGCGTAGTGGCCGGCGATGTTGCAGAGCAGCAGATAGGTACCGGGTTTGAGGTCGAGGGTCAGGTCTTTCGACGCCCCCGGCTGCATCTCCTCGGTCTCGCCGAGCGAATTGATCTTGTCCTCGATGATGCGTTGATCGTCGTTGTCATAGGGGAGTTGCACATCGGCATTGGCGACGGCCACTACCAGCATCTCGTGGACGAGGCGGCGCGACGCATTGGTGACGTCGAAGGTGACCTTGCCGGCCGTGACCGTGCTCGTGTCGGCGCGGATCGCCATCATGCCGCGGCCCATCATGCCGCCGCCATAGCCCTGCCCCGTCCGGCCCTGGCCCATCATGCCGCCGCCAGGCCCCTGCCCCATCATGCCGAAGCCGCGGCCCTGGCCTTGACCGGTCATGCCATAGCCATTGCCACCGGCGCCCTGACCGCCGGCCGACATGTCCACGAGCGACACGGTCACCGTCGTCGGCGCCGCCATGACGAGCCCGATCGAAGCGAGGATGAAGAGAACCGACAGCGCGGCGGACCGCAGGTAGCTGTTCATGGCCATATGTCTCCGGGTGTCGCGCCCCGCCCACTTTGCAGCGCAATACACCTTTCGTTGCGCTGACCTGCATCAATACCGCGTGAAACAATCGTGTCCCGCCGCCGGGTCGCCGCGTGAGCGCCTCTCCCCTATCCTGCGCGCATCGCAAGGCAAGGAGGCAACATGGCCAATCACAGCTACGACGTGGTGATCATCGGCGGCGGCAACGGCGGCATGGGGGTGACGGTGCCGACGCGCCACGCCGGCAAGACGGTCGTCATGCTGGAGCCCGGCACGATGGGCGGCACGTGCTCGAACCGCGGCTGCACGCCGAAAAAGATCCTGGTCGCCGCTGCCGAGACGATGGACACCATCGCCCGCGCCGGCGCCCACCACATCAGCGTCGGCCCGGCCAGGCTCGACTGGGCGGCGCTGATCGACCGCGAGAAGCACATGATCGCGCACATCCCCGGCTCGCTCGCATCGGCCATGGAGAGGCGCGGCGTGCAGCTGGTGCGCGCCCACGGCCATTTCGTCACGCCCAATGCGGTGAAGGCGGGCGGCCACATCTACGAGGCCGAGCACATCGTCATCGCCACCGGCTCGCGTCCGCGCCCCCTCGCCTTTCCCGGCGCCGAGCTGATGATCACCTCCGACGACGTGCTGAGCGAACGGGAGCAGCCGCGCGACGTGGTCTTCGTCGGCGGCGGCGTCATCGCCTTCGAGTTCGCCCACGTCTATGCCCGCGCCGGCACGCAGGTGACGATCCTCCAGGCCGGCGCCCGCTTCCTGCCCCGCCACGATGCCGACGCCGTCGAGCAGATCGTTGCGGAGACGCGCCGCCTTTGCATCGACGCCCGCGCTTCGGTCGACGTCAAGGCGATCGCGAGACGTGGCGACCGCCTGCGCGTGATCTTCGAAGAGGACGGCATGGAGCGCACCGTCGAAGCCGATCGTGTGGTGAACGGCGCCGGCCGCATCGCCAACACCGAGGGCCTCGATCTCGAATCCGGCGCGGTCGCCATCGATCACGGCCGCCTGCAACACGACGACCATCTGCGCTCGACCTCCAACAAGGCGGTGTGGATCGTCGGCGATGCGCTGCCCGACACCGCGCAGCTCTCGCCGCTGGCCACCTATGAAGGCCGCGTCGTCGGCCACAACATCGTCGACGGACCGAAGCACCGGCCGGACTATGCCGCGATCCCCTTCTGCCTCTACACGATCCCCGCCGTCGCCAGTGTCGGGCTGACGGAAGAGGACGCCCGCGATCGCGGCCTCGATGTTCACGTCGCCGTCAGCGACATGCGCGAATGGCTCTCCGGACGCACCTTCGCGGAAAGCGTCGCATGGGCAAAGGTGATCAGCGAACACGACAGCGGCCGCATTCTCGGCGCCCATATCGTCGGTCATGGCGGCGAGGAGCTGATCCACATGTTCGCTCTGGCCATGCGCCACGGCATCACCACCGGCGACATCGGCGACATGGTCTATGCCTTCCCGACCTTCACCTCCGACATCCGCTACATGATGTGAGCGCGCTGGCGCGACCCTGCGAACCGATACCGACCGGCAGATCGAGTTGCGCGACATCCAGGCTCAAACCGAAGCAATTCAGCCGTTTTTGGCCGCCGCAGCGGCGATCACCGGAGCAAGTACATCTGTGCGCATGGTCATGCTCTCTTCTTTCCTGTTGGTCTCGAATCGAAGGCCAACGGACGAGCCTGAGCACGCTTCCGGGAAGGACGGCTTCGCCGCATCGTCGTCACGCGCCGATTCAACGCGCGGACAACGCGCTATGAAGCGACGGTGAGCGATGAAAGATGATGGAGGAGTGGAAACGAAAACGGGGCACCGCGTGGATGCCCCTTTTACTAGAGCGTCCCCGCCGCCGTGCGATCCGTTTGACTGACCGCTACGGCGAGCGGGATGCTCATATGGACGTCACCGGACACGCCGGTGACATCTCGACTACTTCTTCTTCGCGACCTTCTTGGCCGGCTTCTTCGCGGCCTTCTTGGCAGGCTTCTTCACAGCCTTCTTCACAGCTTTCTTAACCAATGGTCTTCTCCTCTCGGTGCCGAGTCGCGAATCAACTCACGCCGATATAGTAGTGCAAGTTCGGAGTTAACAACGCGCTAATCGTAATGCCGACGAAATTTGTCAGAGCATCGATCGCGCGTGCACTGCATCGCGATCGAGTGCATCATCGCCTCTCGTCGTGCGCGTTACTTCGTCAAGAGGATTGTTTGACCGATGCCGTCCTCACCGTCGCATGTCGTCGCCGCCGCCATCGCGCTTGCGCTCGTCGCATCGATGTCCGACGGAGCGCGCGCCGCCACCGACATCGGACGCGCGACCGCGATCAAGACGTCGGTGACCGGCACGCTCGATACGCAATCGATCGTCTTGAAGACCGGCGACGACATCTTCGCCAACCAGACGGTGGCGACCGATGCCAACGGCGTCGGCCAGTTCGAGTTCAAGGACAAGACCAAGCTCGCCATCGGCCCCGGCTCGACCGTGGTCATCGACAATTTCGTATATAATCCAAATAGTTCCGGGTCAAAGGTGGTGCTCGACCTGACCCGCGGCTCGTTCCGTTTCATCACCGGCAAGGCCCATCACGACGCCTATGAGATCGTCACGCCGACGGCCACCATCGGCGTGCGCGGCACGGCTTTCGACCTCTATGTCGGCGACACCGGCGAGGTCGCCATCGCCATGATCAACGGCGCCGTGCAGGTCTGCCCGAAGAGCGGCGCCTGTCGTCTGCACGACATCGTCGGACGCTTCCTGCACATGAGTGTCGACGGCGTCTTCTCGCTGCACGACAAATGGGACGGCACGTTCTTCAAGGGTATCCCGCTGACGACGGCATTGCCCTTCATCGCCAATCAGCGACTGCTGGTGCCATCGCTTCGCGGCCAGACAAAAATTGTCGACCGCTATATCGGCGGCGCTGCCAACACGGTCACCAAGACCATCCAGCAGGTCACACGACCGAAACTGAATCTGCCGAAGCTGAAGTTGCCGAAGCTCTTCAGGTGACGCGTCGCCGGCGCACGCGAAGCAATCGCTGTTCGCGATTGCGCTTCGCTTGCCGGTGATGAAGGCAACGACACGCGACAGCAGGATTCCAGACGAAGAGAGAGCCGCACGATGCGGCTCTCTCTTTTGTCTCGAGCGAGTGGGGCAACGCGAGCACGCGATACGCGCGCTCTTGCCGCCGACTACGGCACGCCGAAATACAGGCCGAAGCCCGGACGCGGATAGGGACCATACGGATAGGGCGGCGGCATGAACGGCGGAGGCAGCGGCGCCGGATAGACGCGGTAGGGATAAGGATCGGGATAGGGTTCCGGATAGGGTTGCGGATAGACGCGCCGACCGCCTTCGAGATAGCGCGCCGACACCCAGCCGGTGCCGAGGAAGCTCGACGTCTTGCACCAGCCCGGCTGGCAGTAGAAGACCTCGACCGGCGTGCCCGCCGGCAATGCGCCATAGCTGCTATAGCCGACACCCGGTCCGGCGCGCAGATTGACCAAGTCGGAGGTGTAGCTCGTATAGGCCTGGGCAACGGCGGGCACGGCCAGGGCGAGCCCCATGCCGAGCACGACCGTCGCAAGCGCGTGAAGCTTCATCGTCGTTTCCCTCATCTGTTGCCGGCCGGCACCGGCGAAAGACAACCCTGGGGAACTCGGGGCAGCCCGGCCGGCCGCGCCCGGCATCCGCCGGGCGTCCGGCCCCCCTCTAGTCAGAGAGACTATGCCAGGATTGTGGCAGGGCAAGTGCAGAAGGCCCGACCACAGCGCCCTCGACACGGCGGGGTCGGGAACGGGAAGCGCGCTTGAGCGGGAAGGCACTTCCCGTCGCTGGCGTCAGGTGGTGAGCGTCTCCTTGAGGAAGGCAACGGTGCGCGACCAGGCGAGATCCGCCGCGGCCTTGTCGTAGCGCGCCGCGGAGGTGTCGTTGTTGAAGGCGTGATTGACGCCCTCATAGATGAAGAGCCGATAATCGACCCCGGCCGCCTTGAGCGCCGCCTCGAAGGCCGGAATGCCCGCATCGATGCGCTGGTCGAGGCCGGCATAGTGCAGCATCAGCTTCGCCTTGATCTTCGGCACGTCCGCCGCCGGCGGCTGGGCACCGTAATAGGCGACGGCGGCGGCGAGCTCCGGACTGTCGACGGCCATCAGATTGACGATGCCGCCGCCGAAGCAGAAGCCGACGGCGCCGACCTGGCCATTGGTCTCCGCGCGACCGGCGAGATAGGGAACGGCGGCGACCGCATCGGCGACCAGACCGGCCCGGTCGATGCCCTGGAACATCTTGGCCGCCTCCTCGTCGGTGGGCGGGGTTCCGCCTTGACGCGACAGGAGATCGACCGCGAGGGCGACGAAGCCCTCCAGCGCCATCCGCCGGGCTACATCCTTGATGTGCGGGTTGAGGCCGCGATTCTCGTGGACGACCACCACGCCGGGGAGCTTGCCGGTGCGCTCGGCCGGCATCGCCAGATAGGCCTTCACCGCGCCGGCACCGCCGGCATAGGTCACCTCGCTGACGGCGAGGCGGGAATCGTCCGGCGCCACGATCGCCGCCTGAGCGTAGTTGCTGGCGATGAGCGGCGCGATGGCCGCTGCCGCAGCCGCGCTGCCGGCAAGCCCGGTCAGCTTCGCCATGAAGCCACGCCGGTCGAGTGTCAGATGGGTGTACGCGTCATAGAGATCGATCATCTCCTGGGTGATCTTGGGCGCCTGGGTCATGCGTTCTCCTCCGCTGGCTCTGGCCCGGCATGGGCTTCCCGCTGCCGAAGGACTGTTAACGGATGACGGCGGTCATTCCGACACTCCCTCACGTGTTTGTGTTCTCCCGCGCCATTTTTGCGCCTGCGCAATGCGAGCCCGCGTCGCAACGCGCACGATGACAACCGCAAGGCGGTGAAAAACAGCCGGACGCGGCCGTGGGCCGCTCCGGAAAAACATACATGACGTTCGCCCAGCCGGCGGAATCCCTTGATTTTGGCTCGGGCAAAGCGGTGGGGCTTCCAATACATGCAAAAAATTGTATGTATGGGGGATAGGAAACCAAGGAGATCGCATAACCATGTCGCATATCGTCGTTCTCGGCGGCGGCATCGGCGGCATTTCAGCCGCCTATGAGCTGCGCGCCACCCTCGACCGTGCTCACAAAGTGACGGTCGTTTCCAAGTCGCCCTTCTTCCAGTTCACCCCGTCCAATCCATGGGTGGCGGTGAAGTGGCGCACAAAGGCGCAGGTCACGATCGATCTCGCCAAGGTGCTGCCGCGCCACAAGGTGGATTTCGTCCATGCGGCGGCCGAGAAGGTGGTGCCGGAGGAGAACCGCATCGACCTGTCGAACGGCGAGTCGCTCGCCTACGACTATCTGGTCATCGCGACCGGACCCGAGCTCGCCTTCGACGAAATCGAGGGGTTCGGACCGGAGAAGGAAACGAGCTCGGTCTGCGACGTGGATCACGCCACCAAGAGCTCTGATGCCTGGGAGACGTTCTGCGCCAATCCCGGACCGATCGTCGTCGGGGCCGTGCAGGGTGCGTCCTGCTTCGGCCCGGCCTACGAGTTCGCCATGATCATGGACGCCGACCTGCGTCAGCGGAAGATCCGCGACAAGGTGCCGATGACCTTCGTCACCTCCGAGCCCTATGTCGGCCATCTCGGCCTCGGCGGCGTCGGCGACACCAAGGGCCTCATGGAAAGCGCGCTGCGCGAGCGCACCATCAAGTGGGTGACCAACGCCAAGGTCGAGAAGTTCGAGGGCGGCAAGGCGCATGTGCTGGAGCTGAACGAAGACGCCAGCGAGAAGAAGCGCCACGAACTGCCCTACAAGTATTCGATGATGCTGCCGGCCTTCCGCGGCATCCCGGCGGTGCGCGGCATCGAGGGGCTGGTGAACCCGCGCGGCTTCGTCATCGTCGACCACCACCAGCGTAACCCGAAATACTCCAACATCTACGGCATCGGCGTGTGCATCGCCATTCCGCCCTATGAACCGACGCCGGTTCCGGTGGGCGTGCCCAAGACCGGCTACATGATCGAAAGCATGGTGACGGCGACCGCGCTCAACATCCGCGACGCCCTCGCCGGCAAGGAAACCTCGCACGAGGCGAGCTGGAACGCGATCTGCCTGGCCGACTTCGGCGACAGCGGCGTTGCTTTCATTGCTCAGCCGCAGAACCCGCCGCGCAACGTCAACTGGTCGTCCCAGGGCAAGTGGGTCCACCTCGCCAAGATCGCTTTCGAGAAGTACTTCATGAGCAAGGTGAGGCGCGGCATCACCGAGCCCTACTTCGAGAAGGCGGTCATGCAGTTTCTTCAGATGGGCAAGCTGAAGACCGACAAGTAGGAACGAAAATCCGGAAAAACCCGCCCCGGCAGAATTGCGCTGCTTCGTTGCGCGCCATCTGCCGGGGCGGAAACGCCGGCTAAATGTCATATCCGTCCAGATACTTGCATATGTCAGCCGGTACTGCGGCAGCTACGACCGTTGTTTTCTTATCCTTGCTGGATCATAGTTTGTTCGTGGGCGACGCTTGGCCCGGCGGGGGACCTTGCCGGACCGGGCTGCGACCGCATCCGGGAGACTGAACTGAAAAGGTCATGCGATGCGCCAGAATGGCACCGTGAAGTTCTTCAATGCCTCTAAGGGGTACGGCTTCATTACGCCGGACGGCGGCGGCAAGGATGTGTTCGTGCATGTCACTGCGGTCGAGCGTTCGGGAATCGGCCCCTTGACGGACGGTATGAAGGTGTCCTTCGACACCGAGCCGGACGAGAGAGGCAAAGGGCCGAAGGCAGTCGATCTACAGATTGTAGGCTAACGATTTCCGTCGGCGACCTAGGGGCGCCGCTCGGGAACTTCTGATAGCCGCCGGGAAACCGGCGGCTTTTTTGTGGGCCGGGACATGGCCGCGGTTTCGCCAAGTTGCCGCGCAAGGGCGATGGCGCGATGCCGCCGATCAGTCGGATGCCGATCGGTTGAATGGCGTGCAGGCCACGGACGGCAGGCGCCGCGCGTCAAGCGCGCGGCGTCCGGTTCGGATGATGCGCTAGCTGTTGGCGGCCATCGCCGGCTGCTTCGGCTGAACCAGCGCCGAATAGTCTTCCATCAGCGTCTTGGCGATCTCGCCGACGGTGAACCTGTACGGGCCGATCTCCGACACCGGCGTCACTTCCGCCGCGGTGCCGGTCAGGAAGCATTGCTCGAAGCCTTCCATCTCGTCCGGCATGATGGCGCGCTCGACCACCTGGAACCCGCGCTTCTTCGCCAGCTTGATCACCGACTTGCGGGTGATGCCATCGAGGAAGCAGTCCGGCGTCGGCGTGTGGATGACGCCGTCCTTGACGAAGAAGACGTTGGCGCCGGTCGCCTCGGCGACCTGGCCACGCCAGTCGAGCATCAGCGCGTCGGCGTAGCCCTTCCGCTCCGCCTCGTGCTTGGAGATGGTGCAGATCATGTAGAGGCCGGCCGCCTTCGCCTTCGATGGCTCGGTCGCCGGATCCGGCCGGCGATAGCGCGCCATGTCGAGGCGGATACCCTTCAGCCGCTCTTCCGGCTTGAAGTAGGACGGCCACTCCCACACGGCGATGGAGACGTGGATCTTGGTCTGCTGGGCGGCGACGCCCATCTGCTCGCTGCCGCGATAGGCGATCGGGCGCACATAGGCGTCCTTCAGACCCTCGCGCACCAGCAGCTCGTTGCAGGCCTGGTTGATCGTCTCCACGGAAAAGGGAATCTCGAAACCGATCATCTTCGCCAAATCGTGCAGGCGCTGGCTGTGCTGATCGAGTTCGAAGATGACGCCGCCATAAGCGCGCTCGCCTTCGAACACGGCGCTGCCATAATGCAGCGCATGGGTCAGAACATGAACCTTGGCGTCCGCCCACTTCACGAACTGGCCATCCATCCAGATGACGCCATCGCGTTTGTCGAAGGGCTGCGCAGCCATGATGTCTTCCTCCCGGGAGGCACCCTCGAGGAGCACCCCGCTTTGTTGGTTCGGACGGCGGCGAGGGCGGCTGACGTTCTTTTGCGTCACGTCGGAATCGCCGATATGGTGCCGCGGAACGGCTGGCGTCAGAGCGCCGGGGACGGCAGACGCCGCGCTCCATTGACCGCGACTTGTATTGAGTAGCAACCGGCGGAAAATATGTCAACATGGCTGACGTAAATTTCAAATCGGACGACGGCCCGGCGCGACGGCCGAAGGGCTCCCAGCGCCCGCCGGTCGTGGCGCCGCTGTCGCTCGCCGACCACCCCGAGATCGCTTTCATCGAGCTTCTCTATTTCGCCTATCGCGATTTCATCTCCGACCCCGACGCCGCCCTGCTCACCCTGGGCTTCGGCCGCGCCCACCACCGCGTCATCCATTTCGTCAGCCGCCATCCCGGCATCCGCGTCGCCGACCTTCTCGACATCCTCAAGATCACCAAGCAGAGCCTCGGCCGCGTTCTCAAGCAGCTCGTCGATACCGGCTTCATCGAGCAGCGTCCGGGTCCGGTCGACCGCCGCCAGCGGCTGCTCTACCCGACCGAGTCCGGCCGCGGTCTTGCCGCGCGCCTGCGCGACCCGCAGGTCAAGCGCATCGCCGCGGCGCTTGAGGAACTGACACCGGCCGAGCGCGAAGGCGCGCAGCGCTTCCTCCGCCTGATGATCAATCCGAGCGAGCGGGCAAAAGTCGCGCGCATCATCGACCGGTGAGACAGCAAGGCCATCGCCCTCATGGAACCGACAACGCAAACAACCCAGCCCGCAGGCAAGGAGCCGGCACCGGTCGCCGACGACGCGCCGCATATCCTCGTCATCGATGACGACAACCGCATCCGCACCCTGCTGTCGCGCTATCTCGGCGATCGCGGATTCCGCGTCACCATCGCCGGCAACGCGGCCGAAGCACGCCAGCACCTCGCCGGCCTCGCCTTCGACCTCCTCATCGTCGACGTGATGATGCCCGGTGAAGACGGCATGTCGCTGGTCAGGAGCCTGCGCCAGGTGAGCGACGTGCCGGTACTGATGCTGACCGCCCGGTCGGAAATCGAGAGCCGCATCGCCGGGCTGGAAAGCGGCGCCGACGACTACCTCGCCAAGCCCTTCGAACCGCGCGAACTGCTGCTCAGGATCAACGCCATCCTCAAGCGCGCGACGCCGCCCGACCGGCCGTTGATCGAGCAGCTCTGCTTTGGTCCGTTCACCTTTCATCGCGAGAAGATGGAACTGAAGCGCGGCAGCGAGGTCGTCCACCTGACCGAGCGCGAGCGCCAGATCCTGGCGATCTTTGCCGCCACGCCGGGCGAGACGGTGCGCCGCGACAAGCTGATGGTGACCAGCGGCCCGGCCGGCGAGCGCACGGTCGACGTGCAGATCAACCGCCTGCGCCGCAAGATCGAAACCGACCCGGCCAATCCGCTCTACCTGCAGACCGTGCGCGGGATCGGCTACCGCCTGGCCATCACCGGCTAGGGCCGCGGAGCCGCACGCCATGGCGACCACGGCAGACGCCCCGGTACCGGTGCTGCGGGGCCTTCGTGCCGGCTGGCGCCGGGTGACGCGCGTGATCAACGCGATCCTGCCCAAGGGGCTGTTCGCGCGCGCGCTCATCATCATCATCGCCCCGGTGGTGCTGCTTCAGGCGCTGGTCGCCTTCGTCTTCATGGAGCGCCACTGGCAGCTGGTCACCGCCCAGCTCTCCTCCACCGTCGTCGGCGAGATCGCCGCCATCGTCGATATCCTCGACAGCTATCCGCAGGATGCCAAATTCGCCACGATCACCCGCATCGCCGGCGAACGCATGGGCCTCAACATCGCCGTGCTGCCGCCCGAGCCGCTGCCCCCGATCGGGCCCAAGCCGTTCTTCTCGCCGCTCGACCGCGTGCTCAGCCAGGAGATCAGCAGCAAGATCGGCAAGCCCTTCTGGATCGACACCGTCGGCCGCTCGAGCCTGATCGAGATCCGCATCCAGCTCGACCACAACATCCTGCGCGTCTTCGCGCCGCGCGCCCAGGCCTACGTCTCCAACTCGCTCATCTTCATCTGGTGGATGATGGCGACCTCGGTCGTGCTGCTCGCCATCGCCATCATCTTCCTGCGCAACCAGATCCGCCCGATCCTGAGACTGGCGGCCGCCGTCGACGCCTTCGGCAAGGGGCGCGCCGTACCCGGCTTTCCGCCGCGCGGCGCCCGCGAGGTGCGCCAGGCGACCATCGCCTTCCACCACATGAAGGAGCGCGTTGAGCGCCAGATCGACCAGCGCACGGCGATGCTCGCCGGCGTCAGCCACGACCTCAGGACCATACTCACCCGCTTCCGCCTGCAACTGGCGCTGATTGAGGACTCGCCCGACGCCGAGGAGCTGCAGAAGGACGTCGACGACATGAACCGCATGCTCGACGGCTACCTCGCCTTCGCCCGCGGCGACAGCGGCGAGGACACGGTGGCGACCGACATCGCCACCATGCTCGCCGAGATCGGCAAGCAGGCGCGCTTCACCGGCCATGTGGCGGACGTCTCCTATGCCGGCGATCCGATGGTGCGGGTCAGGCCGCAGGCCTTCAAGCGCTGCATCGACAACCTCGTCGCCAATGCCAAGCGCCACGGCCAGCACATCGAGGTGACCGGCAGCCACGCCGAGGGCCAGTTGACGGTAACCGTCGACGACGACGGTCCGGGCATTCCGCCGGAGGAACGCGAAGCGGTGTTCAAGCCGTTCTACCGGCTCGACAATGCGCGCAATCTCGACGAGAGCGGCACCGGCCTCGGCCTGCCGATCGCCCGCGACATCGCCCGCAACCACGGCGGCGACATGGCGCTGTCGCAGAGCCCACTCGGCGGCCTGCGCGTGATAGTAACGATCCCGGCGTGAACGGAGGCAAGCGATGACCCGCAACCCGGCAGCAGCGGCGACCAAGCTCGCCATCCTCATCGACGGCGACAACATCAGCGCGACCTACATGCCGCTGATCATGCGCGAGGCCGAGAAGCACGGGATGATCGCCGTCCGCCGCATCTACGGCCAGTTCAAGAGCGGCAAGATGAAATCGTGGATGAAGCACATCGACGCTTTCGATCTCACGGCGGTGAACGTATCGCCTCTGACCCGCGGCAAGAACGCCACAGACATGAAACTGGTCATCGAGGCGATGGACATGCTGAACGGGCGACAGCTCGACGGCATCTGCATCGCCTCCAGCGACGGCGACTTCACCCCCCTCGCCCAACGCATCCGTGCGAGCGCACTCTCCGTCTTCGGCTTCGGCGCCAAGAAGGCGCCGAAGGCCTACAAGGACGAGTTCGACCACTTCTACGAATGCGACACGCTGCTGGCCGCCGAGAAGGCGGAGCCGAAGCAGCGGCAACCGGCTGAGCGGAAACCGGCTGCACCGGCCGCAACCAAGCCGGCCGAACCGGCACCGACCCGGAGGCGCCGCAAGGCGCCGGCCAAGAAAACCACCACACCGGCGGCCACGGCCGCACCGGCCGCAGCACCGTCGACCAAGGCGACGAAGGTGGACATGCCGGTCGAGCAGGTGATGGACGCAATCGATGCGGCCATGGGCGACGACGGCCTCGCTCACATGCGGACGGTCGGTAACAAGCTCACGCGCGCCATCCCCGGCTTTGCCGCCAAGACCTACGGCTATCGCACGATCACCGACCTGGTCAGCGCGCTGCCGGGCGTCGAACTGACCAAGCAGGGCAGCGAAACCTACGTCCGCTGGAAATAGCCGGAAAGGCCGCGACGCGCGGACGCCACCATCGCGTCCGCGCATCGCCGCTTAGTCCGGACTAGATGACCTGCAGGCGGACGTGCTGGCCGACCTTGTAGTTCGCGATCGCCTTGACGCTGACGCGATAGGTCTTGCCGTTGCTCAGCGTGATCATGGAGACCGCCTTGTCGATCTTGACGATCTTGCCGCTGACGTAGTGGTAATCGACCTTCTTCACCACATGGTGGATCGGCGGCTTGGGATGCTCCATCGGAGCAGCGGCAAGAGCCGGCGCCGACAGGGCGGCAAGCGAAAGGGCGACGGCCGAGGCGGCGGCGATCAGGCGGATCTTCAACATCGTGTTTTCTCTCTGAGAACGGGACAGAGCGCGTCCGCCGGATTGACCGCGCGGACCAAACTCCGGGCAGCATCGTAGGGGCCGCGCGTCACCCGCATGTTTCAGAAAGGCCGGCTCTTTGTAACCGCTTGTTTCGAATGGGCGGGCTCAGAACATCCGCCCGCCATTGGGCACCGGCAGGCTCGGCTCGATGAGCACCACCTCGCCGTCACCGTCGGGGAAGCCCAGCACCAGCACCTCGGACATGAACTTGCCGATCTGGCGCGGCGGGAAATTGACCACCGCTGCCACCTGGCTGCCGACCAGCATCTCCGGCGTGTAGTGCCGGGTGATCTGCGCCGAGGATTTCCTGCGCCCGATCTCGGGACCAAAATCGATGACGAGTTTGATGGCGGGCTTGCGCGCTTCGGGAAACGGGCTCGCCTCGACCACCGTGCCGACGCGGATGTCGACTTCAAGGAAATCGTCGAATGTGATCTGCCCGGCCGGCCCGCTCATGTCTCGCCCTCAACCCCGTGAACCGCCGGGCGGTTAGCACGGCAGCGGCGATGCCTCAACCGGATCGGCGCAGGAAAAGGAACAGGGCCGAGAGCGCCGCGCCGACGAAGATCGGCGGCCCGTGCAGATCGCGCAGGATCACCAGCGCGATGGCGAGCGCCAGCACGGCGAGCGAGCCAATGCGCGCGAGCCACGGCAGCATTTCTCCGCTCACGCCAGGCGCACTGCGGTCGCCGGCCCCGCGGGGCCAAGCGAACCAGGTGGCGGTGGCGCCGAGCAGGCCGGCGACCGCCACAGACGAACCGGCGCCGACCGGCTGCCACCACAGGCCGACGATCTGGCCGGCAAGGCCGGAGACGAAGGCGATGATCAGCCATTCGACGGTGCCGATCTTGCGCTCGGCAACGATGCCCAGCACCAGCACGCCGAAGACGATGCCGAGTTTCTGCACGGCGCCGTCGTCATAGGCGAAGAGGGCGGTGACGATGCGCCACCACTCGCCGGCGGCGATGCGCACGGGATCGCGCTCGGCGAGCCCCAGCCATTCCGGGTGCAGCTCCTGAATCGCGGCGACGAAGACGGCGATGGTGATGAACGCCGCCGTGCCCGGGGGAACGCGCGACTGGATGCTTGTAGATGTGTCCAACGACCTATCCGGCGGCCTGCTGCTGTTCCCTCGCCCCGCGCCCCACGCCGGCCACGCGGCAGAAGACGCCGCAGATATCGTTCAGCAGGCGCATGGCGCGGTCGCCGCGACCGAGCGCCTTGTCCAGCGTCTTCATGGTCCTGGCCAGATCGGGTTCGTCGTCGTCTAGCCAGACCCTGAGCGTCTCGGCGAAGACCAGCACGCCGCCTTCGCGCGCGATGGCGCCGGGCAGACCGCCGCGGCTGATGCCGGCGGCGGCATGCATCCATCTCTGCGAGCGGCCGGCCATGCAAAGCAGCACAGCGGCAAAGCCGGGGCTGCGCCTGGCGGTCGTGGCCATGCGCTTGAGCGCCGGCTTGTAGGGCGCCAGCGCATCGAGCCGGCGCATGAAGATGTCGAAGAGGCGGTCCTTTGCCCCCTCGCCTTCCGCCGGCCCTTGCGCCAGCACCGCCTCGTCGATGCGCTTGGAGAAGGCGGCGAGGATGGCGAGCTTGCCGGGAAATGCGGCGCGCAGCTCGGCAAGGGACACGTCGGCGGCCTCGGCAATGTCGGCGAGGCCGGTGGCCACAAGGCCGCGCTCGCCGGTAAGCCGCATGAAGGCATCGATGATGCGCTCGCGCGGTTCGGCTGGCGTCGTGCTGCTGCTCCGGCGGCCGCCGCGCCCGGCGGCCTGCTTGCGTTTGGGTCGCGTTGCCATGGCATCACCTTTTTAAGGGTCCAGTTCACACCAATGTAGGACGGGAACATGGCCACGGCGAGGCTTCTTGGCCCCGAAGCCGCTCAGCCGGAAAGTTCCTTCGAGCGCTTTTTCGCCGCCGCAACCGCCTTCTTCATCAGCGGCGCCAGGCCGTTTCGGGCCATCAGCACCTTGAGCGCCGCCTCGGTCGTGCCTTTCGGCGAGGTGACGTTCTTGCGCAATTCACCCGCCGGCAGGTCGGACTGATAGAGCAGTTCGCCGGCGCCGGTGACCGTAGCGCGGGCGAGCCTTGCCGCGCTGTCGGCGTCGAGACCGGCGGCGACCGCTGCTTCCGCCAGACACTCGGCAAGCCAGAAGACATAGGCGGGGCCGGAGCCGGAGACCGCGGTGACCGCGTTGATCAGGTCCTCGTCATCGACCCAGACAACCGCGCCCACTGCCTCGAGCAGGCGGGTGACCAGCGTCCGACCCGGCTTCGACACCTTGTCGTTGGCGATCGCCGCGGTGATGCCGCGGCCGACCTGCGCCGGCGTGTTGGGGATGGAACGGACGATGGCGCCATCGCCGATGCCGGCGGCGAGATTGGCCAGCGTCGTGCCGGCGGCGATGGAGAGCGTCACCGTGGCGCGCCCGACCAGACCGCGAAGCCCCGGCAGGATGGTGCCGATGATCTGCGGCTTGACCGCCACGACGATCACCTTCGCCTTGGTTTTCTCCGGCGGAGCAGCCAGCGCGCGGATGCCGGCGGCAGCGAGAAAGGCGGCGCTGTCCGGCGGCGGCGCCGGATCGACGACCACCACCGCCTTGCGGTCGAGGCCGCCATCGAGCCAGCCTTTGAGCAGCGCGGCACCCATCTTGCCGGCGCCGACCAGCACCAGCGGGCTTTTGGGGGAGAAGGCGGAGGAGAGACTAGCCATCGCTCGGACTACACTCGTCATTCCGGCGCAGGCCGGAATCCATCTATCGGGCGATGCAATTCATCGCAGACCTGAAGCTGTTGCAAGGCCGGAAATGGACCCCGGCCTTCGCCGGGGTGACGAACAAGCCTGCCGCCTCACGCCTCGCCGGCGGTCTCGAAGAGCACCGTCTCCAGCGCTTCGCTTGCCGACTTGCCGGCCCAGACGACGAACTGGAACGCCTGGTAATAGCGTTCGCAGGCCTCGATGGCCGTGAGCAGCAGGCGCTCGACCTGGGCGTTGTTTGGGTCGGCGCCGCCCGACAAGAGCAGCGCCTGGCGGAACATGATCACCCCTTCCTGCGTCCACAGGTCGAAGTGGCCGATCCACATCTGCTCGTTGACCGCCGACAGCAGGCGCATGATTTCCATCTTGCGCGCTTCCGGCACCTTGAGGTCGAAGGAGCAGGCCAGATGCACCGCCTCGCGCTCCTCCATCCACGAAAACGAGATGTGGTAGTCGCACCAGTGGCCGCCGACCGCGATGGTCAGCTCGTCATCGCCGGAGCGCTCGAAAGCCCAGTCGTTGAGCGCCGCGATCTGTTCGATCACGTCGACCGGATTGGAGAGGCGTTCCTGTTCGATGTCGATGAGGTTCATTGGATCAACCTTGCGGCTGGGAGGAGTGCCTGACTACACGCGACCGGGATTGCGGCGCCCAAATGACGGCGCGCAGCGAATCTCTGTTGAGAATCAGTATATAGGCCCCTGACTCTCACGCACCACAATTGCCTGTGGACAACGTGAATCGGATTGATGTCAGGCGTATGACTCTCGCGGGCTGGCTGTGCGTCGGCGGATTTGGCGCGCCAGCGGGGTTTCTTGGGATTCCGAAGAGCGGTTCTGTATCACCACGGCCGATAGGAAACAATGCCGCTTCTGCCCCCGAGAAGGCGGACAACGGGCTTGCGTATGAGCCCCCCGATCGCAGGCAAATCGGGGATTTGCGCGTCAGTGTCGCAATGCACGCTGCCGATCGCGACGAGGCGGCGCATCAGCGACATCCCGTCCGCAGATCTGCGCGATATCTGTCTGGAGATCGGTCGTCGGCAGCCGCCATCGCCGACGTGCTCCCAAGCGCTACTCCTCGGCCGATTTGGCCCGCCGCCGGGGCTTCGTCGGCGCCGGCTCGGAAACCACCTCGCCGCCGAGCTTGGCTTCCAGTTCGGCGACGCGCTTCTTCAGCTTCTCGTTCTCCGCCGCCGCTTTCGACGCCATCTCGCGCACCACGTCGAACTCCTCGCGCTTGACCAGGTCGAGGTCGTTGACGAAGCGCTCCATCTGGCTGCGGAACACGGTTTCCGCCTCGCGCCGCACGCCCTGGGCGACGCTCGCCGCGTCTCCCATCAGCCGCGCCATCTCGTCGAACATGCGGTTGGAGGTCTGGGTCATTTCGGCTCACTCTCTCGTCGGGCAGCACGCCTCTATACTATGGGCGCGGCCGCAGGCGCCCGCAAGGCGCCTCTCCCCGCCGCCTTGACCCCGCCCGTGTCGCAGCGCAGTTTGCGCGCAAATCCGGGAGAGCCGATGCCGCTTTTCGTCCTGCCCTTCCCCGCCATCGATCCAGTGCTGATCCAGCTTGGCCCGTTCGCCATCCGCTGGTACGCGCTGGCCTATATCGTCGGCATCTTCGTCGGCTGGTGGTACGCCAAGCGGCTGGTCGCCAACCCGCGCCTGTGGGGCTCCGCAGGGGCGCCGATGAAGCCCGCCGACATCGACGATTTCGTCGTATGGGCGGCGATCGGCATCATCGGCGGCGGGCGCATCGGCTATGTGCTCTTCTACGACCTGCCCATGTTCCTCGCCAATCCGCTGCAGATCCTCGAGGTCTGGCACGGCGGCATGTCGTTCCACGGCGGCTTTCTCGGCACGACGCTGGCGATGATCCTCTTCGCCCGCTCGCGCGGTTTCTCGCTGTGGTCGCTGTTCGACGTGATCGGCCCGTCGGTCACCTTCGGCCTGTTCTTCGGCCGGCTCGCCAACTTCATCAATGGCGAGCTGTGGGGCCGGCCGGCCGACGTGCCCTGGGCGATGATGTTTCCCGGTGCCCCCGACGGCGGCACCATCCCGCGCCATCCGAGCCAGCTCTACGAGGCGGCGCTGGAAGGCGTCGTGCTCTTCCTCGTCCTGCGCCTGCTCACCCACCGCTATCACAAGCTCGCCACCCCCGGCTTTGTCGCCGGCGCCTTCGTCGCCGGCTACGGCGCGGCGCGCACCTTCGCCGAGTTCTTCCGCCAGCCGGACATCCAGATCGGCTTTCTCGCCGGCGGCCTGACCATGGGCATGCTCCTGTCGGTGCCGATGATCCTCATCGGCATCGCCACCATGGTGATCGTGTCGCGCCGTCCGGCGCCAGGCATGGCGGAAAAAGCGTGACGCCGCTCGCCGAGAAGCTCGCCGCCCAGATCCGCGCCAGCGGTCCGATCACCGTCGCCGATTTCATGGCCGCCTGCCTCGCCGACCCCGAGCACGGCTACTACATGCGCAGCGAGCCCTTCGGCCGCGCCGGCGACTTCATCACCGCCCCCGAGATCAGCCAGATCTTCGGCGAGCTGATCGGCCTGTGGACGATCGGCGTGTGGGAGATGCTGGGCTCGCCCGATCCCTTCGTTCTGGCCGAACTCGGCCCCGGCCGCGGCACGCTGATGGCCGACATGCTGCGCACCGGGCGGGTCAAGCCGTCCTTCCTCAAGGCGGCCAGCGTCCATCTGGTCGAGATGAGCCCGCGCCTGCGCCAGGTGCAGCAGGCCGCGCTCGCCCCCACCGGCCACGCCGTGCAGTGGCACGCCCGCATCGACGACATTCCGCGCGCCCCGACGATCTTCGTCGCCAATGAGTTCTTCGACGCCATGCCGGTGCGCCAGTTCCAGTGGCAGGACGGCGCCTGGGCCGAGCGCGTGATCGGCCTTACGGCGGACAACCAGCTCGCCTTCGGCCTGTCGCCGGTCGAGCAGCGGCCGTCGGAGATCACCCTGCCCAACGGCGCCGTGGTTGAAGCCTCGCCCACCGGCAAGGCGGTGATGACGCTGATCGGCGAGCGCATCGCCCGCGACCGCGGCGCGGCGCTGGTGGTCGACTACGGCAGCGACAAGCCCGGTATCGGCGACACGCTGCAGGCGGTGCGCCAGCACAAATACGAGAGCCCCTTCGCCATGCCCGGCGAGGCCGACGTCACCTGCCACGTCGATTTCTCCGCCCTCGCCCGCACCGCCGTGCACGCCGGCATCGAGCCGCGCGCGGTGATGGGACAGGGCGAGTTCCTCATGCGCCTCGGGCTGGTCGAGCGCGCCAATGTGCTCGGCCGCGACAAGGACACCAAGACGCGCGACGGCATCGCCAGTGCCATCGAGCGCCTGGCCGGACCGAAGGCGATGGGCACGCTGTTCAAGGTGCTCGCCGTCGCCTCGCCGGGGCTGAAGCTGCCGGTCTTCGACAAGATCGGATGAACCCTGGAACCCGGGGAGGTTTCCGTTCCCCGGATGCAATGCAGCACGAAGTGGTGCATTGCTGATCCGGGGCCCAGGCGGCTCGTGGGTCCCGGTTCTGCGGCGCGGCACTTCGCGCCGCACCGCGCCCGGGACAGGGTGGGGCATGTACTGGCTCTATATCCTCGCGAACCAAAGAAACGGCACTCTCTATGTCGGCGTCACAAACGATCTCGGCCGGCGCGTATATGAGCACAGGCAAGGGATCGTCCCCGGCTTCACGCGACGTTACGGTGTGAAGATGCTGGTTCACGCGACCCCCTTCGATCGAATCGATGAGGCACGGCAGCAGGAGGCACGAGTCAAGCGATGGCGACGAGCGTGGAAGATTGCGTTGATCGAAGAGACAAATCCCGAATGGCGCGATCTCTACGATGAGATCGTTTGAGCCGACGTTCCCCGGACGCAATGCAGCGCCAAGCGGTGCATTGCTGATCCGGGGCCCAAAAAGACCGGGGCTTAGGAAGACCAAGGCCGATGATCCCCTTCCTCACCCATGATTCGCTTCGCCTCCCCGGCATCGCCCATGGCTTCTTCACCCGCTTGGGCGGCGTCTCGGGGGGGCTCTATGCCAGCCTCAACTGCGGCATCGGCTCGCACGACGACCGCGCCCATGTGTTGGAGAACCGCGCGCGCGTCACCGCAACGCTGGGCGTCGCCGCCGACCGGCTGGTAACCCCCTATCAGGTCCACGGCACCGACGCGGTGGTGGTCGCGACGGCGTGGGAGGCCGGCAACGGGCCGAAGGCGGATGCAGTGGTCACCGACCGCCCCGGCCTGGCGCTCGGCGTCGGCACGGCCGATTGCGGCCCGATCCTGCTCGCCGACGCAGAGGCCCGTGTCATCGGCGCCGCCCATGCCGGCTGGCGCGGGGCGCTGGCCGGCGTCGCGGAAAGCGCCATCGCCGCCATGGAGGGCCTCGGCGCCCGCCGGGAACGCATCGTCGCCGTGCTCGGCCCCTCGATCAGCCAGGCGAATTACGAGGTGGGGCCGGAACTCACCGCCCGCTTCACTGCCGACAATGCCGACAATGCCCGGTTCTTCGCCCCGTCGCAGAACGACGGCCATGCCCTGTTCGACCTGCCCGGCTACACGCTTGCCCGACTCAGGGCCGCCGGGGTGACGGCCGCCGACATGGCCCTGTGCACCTATGCCGAGGCGGAGCGATTCTACTCCTACCGGCGCGCCACCCACCGCGGCGAGGCAGATTACGGACGGCTGATTTCGGCCATTGTGCTGAACGAATAGCTGTCCCCCGGTGAAGGCCGTTGCCACGCCCTGCCCGGCATTGCTACAAGGCCGCGGCCGTCATCAAATCGTCGTCTCGGCGGGTTCCCCGTCGTTGCGGCTGCCGTTTCGGGCGCTGGCATGAAAATCGTCGCCGGTAATTCCAACCGCCCCCTCGCGGAAGCGATCTCCACCTATCTGGAGATTCCGCTGTCCAAATGCTCCGTCAGGCGCTTTGCCGACCAGGAGATCTTTGTCGAGATCCAGGAAAACGTCCGTGGCGAGGACGTGTTCGTCATCCAGTCGACGAGCTACCCCGCCAATGACAACCTGATGGAGCTCCTGATCATCATGGATGCCGCGCGGCGCGCCTCGGCGCGGCGCATCACCGCGGTGATCCCCTATTTCGGCTATGCCCGGCAGGACCGCAAACCCTCCGCCCGCACGCCGATCTCGGCCAAGCTGGTCGCCAATCTGATCACCGAGGCCGGCGCCCACCGGGTGATGACGCTCGACCTGCACGCCGGCCAGATTCAGGGCTTCTTCGACATCCCCACCGACAATCTGTTCTCGGTGCCGGTGATGGTGCGCGACATCAAGGCGCATCACGACGTGCGCAACGTCATGGTGGTGTCGCCCGATGTCGGCGGCGTGGTGCGCGCCCGCGCCCTGGCCAAGCGCATCGACGCGCCGCTGGCCATCGTCGACAAGCGCCGCGAGCGCCCCGGCGAAGCGGAAGTGATGAACATCATCGGCGACGTGTCGGGCCGGCGCTGCATCCTGTTTGACGATATCGTCGATTCCGGCGGCACGCTGTGCAACGCCGCCGAAGCGCTGGTCGATGCCGGCGCCGCCTCGGTGCTCGCCTACATCACCCACGGCGTGTTGTCCGGCGGGGCCGTGGCGCGGGTGACCGCGTCGCGCATCGAGCAGCTGGTCATCACCAATTCGATCCAGCCGACCGAAGCAGTGCTCGCCGCGCCCAATATCCGCGTCACCTCGATCGCGCCGCTGATCGGCGAGGCGATCGCCCGCACGGCGGCAGAGAAGTCCGTCTCCAGCCTGTTCGACTGAGCACCAATCGATTGCCGAACGATCCCTCCCCCTTGAGGGCAGGGGAATCGCATGTGGGGTTGGGAGGGCTGTTGCCAATTTCGGCGAACAGGATTCTGAGGGTCTCTCCGCGTTTTCGGGGAGAGAGCCATGGAGAGGTTCAAGGACTGCTTCGCGGATTTGCCTGATCCGCGCGCGGCCAACGCGATGCACGATCTCACCGAGGTGCTGTTCGTCGCGCTGGCGGCGCTGTTGTGCGGGGCAGAAGGCTGCGTCGACATGGCCGACTTCGGCCGCGCCAAGGAGGGGCTGTTGCGGCAGGTATTGCGCCTGGAGCACGGCATCCCCAGCCACGACACCTTCAGCCGGGTGTTCCGGGTACTGCGGCCGGAGGCCTTCGAGGCCGCCTTCCGCCGCTTCATGGCCGCCTTCGGGCGGGCCAGCCGCGTCCGCGGAGTGGTGGCGATCGACGGCAAGGCGGTCAAGGGCGCCTACGGCCGCGGCCGCAAGACGACACCGCTGCATCTGGTCAACGTGTGGGCGGCCGAGGCCCGGCTGGCTCTGGCGCAACACACCGCTCCCGGCCGCAACGAGACGGCCGGCGTCCTCGAGGCCCTCGGGCTGTTGTCGCTCAAGGGCTGCATCGTCACGGCTGATGCCCTGCATTGCCGCGCCGACACCGCCCAGGCCATCCGCGACGCCGAGGCCGACTACGTGCTCGCCCTCAAGGAGAACCATCCCAAGCTGTGGGCAGATGCCTGTCAGACGATCGTAGGCGCCAAGCGGTCCGACCAAGCCTGCACCGAACAGCCGATCAGCCATGGCCGTCACGAATGGCGCCAGATCGTCGTGGTGGGGACCCTCGGCCTCGGCCGCAAGCATGGCTTCCCCGCCCTGCGTGCCGTGGCCCGTCTCACCGCGCGGCGCACGCTCGACGGCGGCCAAAGCGAGGAGACGGTCCGCTACTTCCTGCTCTCCCGCCGCTTCTCCGCCAAGCGCCTGCTCACCATCGTGCGCCAGCACTGGGGCATCGAGAACCAACTGCACTGGGTGCTCGACGTCATCCTCAACGAGGATCGCGCCAGGAACCGCAAAGATCACGGGCCCGAGAACATCGCCATCCTCAGAAAGCTTGCCCTCAACCTGCTGCGCTCCCACCCCGACACAGCTTCCATCCGACGCAAGGTTAAACGCGCCGCCTGGGACGATGCCTTCCTCCTCTCTCTCCTCGCCCACATGCGATAGCCCTGCCCACAGGGGGGAGGTGACCGCCTGTCAAATGCCCGGGTCTGCAGAGACGCTTACACGTTGCGCTTGAGCAGCGACGGGCGCGGCGCTGCCGGCGGTTCCCTGGCGAAGGCCGAATGCAGGGCGCCCAGCCGCTCGGCAATGGCGTCCCGCTCCTTCTCCGGCTGTTCTCCCTTGATCCCGACGGTCATCGACGAGCCGCGCCACTTCTCGATCACCGCATCGATGAAGTCGTCATCCGAAATGCTGGTCGAATCCCTGGAGAGGTTGGCGACGGCCTCGGCGCGCGGAATGCGTTCGGCCGGCAGTTCGTTGAGGATGAGGCGCGTCGGCAGCGGCACGCCCTCGCCGAAGGCGATCACCTCGCGGGTGCCGAGCGAGGGCACGAAGCCGAGCAGGTTGGCGGCGGCGTCGGAGACCGCCGAACGCACCAGCATCTGGTCGCGTTCGTTGCCCAGCCGCATGCAGAACAGCGTCGAGCACTGGGAGATGACGGTGGCGTCCAGTTCCGCCGGGCGCTGGGTGACCAGGCCGAGGAAGACGCCGTATTTGCGGCCCTCCTTGGCGATGCGCGAGATTGCCCGGCGCGTCGGCCCGAAGCCGTGCGAGCGGTCGGACGAGGCGTAGCGGTGGGCCTCTTCGACGACGAAGAGCAGCGGCGCGGCGCCATCGCTCCACAGGCCGAAATCGAAGGCCATGCGGCCGAGCACCGACACCACCGAATCGATCACCTCGGTCGGGAAGCCGGCGAGCTGCATGACGGTCATCGGCTGGCCGCCCGGTGGCAGGCGGAAGAGCATGCGCACCACCTCGGCCATGGTGTCGCCGCCGACATTGGCGTTGTCGAACATGAAGCCATAGCGCGGGTCATTGCGCACAGTCTCGATGCGCGTGATCAGCTTGTAGTAGTTGAGCCGCGACGAACGGTTTTCGAGCTTGCCCATGCGCTCGTCGATCAGGTTGACCAGGTCCTGCAGGCGATAGGGCACCGGCGTATCGACGGTGAAGCCGGTGACCTTGGGATCGAAGCGCTTCAGCGACGGCCGGTCGCTGACCTCGCGGTTCTGCAGGTAGAGGCTCTTGGCCAGCGGCACCGTCTCGGAGAGGATCGCCACCTCCTCCTCGACCCCCGGACGGCGGCCGAAGATGACGTCGATGAACTCCTCGAAGTTGAACATCCAGAAGGGCAGCTTCATGTTCCGCGGATTGAGGACCTGGGCGCGGTCGCCGAAGCAGCGGCCATATTCGTTGTGCGCATCGAGCAGGAAGATGCGCACATTGGGGCGCACTTCGAGGATCTGGCTGAGCAGCACCGACACCGCGCTCGACTTGCCGACGCCGGTCGTGCCCAGGATGGCGAAGTGCTTGGACAGCATGTTGTCGATGTCGACATAGGCATTGACCGCCATGTCGTGGTGCAGGCGCCCGATCTCGATCTTGCTGGCGCCCGAGGCGGCATAGACCAGGCGCAGCACGTCCGCCTCGACCAGCGTCGCCGCATCGCCGATGACCGGATAGTGCATGATGCCGCGCTTGAAGCGTGGCGTGCCGTCCTGATCCAGGCAGATCTCGCCCATCATGTCGACGTGGGCGGTAACATGGTAGCCCTGCTCGCGGGTGACGGCCGATGTCTCCAGCGACACATCGACAATCATGCCGATCAGGGTGGCGGAGCCGCGCTGGATGCGCAGGCACCGACCCACCGTCGCGCAATGGTCGCCGGCCAGGTCGGCGGAAGTTTGCGGCAGGCCGACGCTGGCCTGCGAACCGCTGACGGCCGTGACCACGCCATTCAGTGTTTCCGCCGTCGGAAACGTCATGCCCTGGTCCAAGTTGCCCCCTCGGCCTAAGCCTCAAAATCTGGCGGAGCGAGCTTCCGCCCCCGCCGCAACTATTATGTGTAATCGGCATTGGTAGAATTGCGGTTAATTGCATAATTGCAGTTAATGCCATGCAGTTAATTGCATTTAACCACGAGGTTACCCGCACCGACGACCGGCTGGCCCACGGGGTGGACCGCCTCGCTTGCCCTCCGGCCCGCTCTCCCCTATAAGCCGGCTGCCGCGCCGACACCCCTGGAGGCACGCGGCAAACAGCCAAACTCGAAGGAGTTGTCCGATGGGCGCTGCATACGAGTTCTCGGCGACGGTTCGCGAGAAGGTGGGCAAGGGGGCCGCCCGCTCCGTACGTCGTCAAGACATGACTCCCGCCGTGATCTACGGCGGCAACAAACCCCCGATCGCCATCAGCCTGCCGGCCCGTGAGCTTTCGCTCAAGATTCTGGGCGGCGGCTTCTACACCTCGGTTGCCACCATCGATGTCGCCGGCGACAAGATTCAGGCGCTGCCGCGCGACTATCAGCTCGACCCGGTGAGCGACAAGCCGCTGCACGTCGACTTTCTGCGCGTGACGCCGGATTCCACCGTCACCATCGAAGTGCCGGTGCAGTTCATCAACGAGGCGCTGGCGCCGGGCGTCAAGCGTGGCGGCGCCGTCAACGTGGTGCGCCACCGCGTTTCGCTGATCTGCCGGGTCGACTCGATCCCCGAGAAGGTCGTCGCCGACCTGACCGGCCTCGATATCAACGATTCGCTGCACATTTCCGCGGTCACCCTGCCCGAAGGCGTGCGTCCGTCCATCAAGCGCGATTTCACCATCGCCACGGTGGCGGCACCTGCCGGCGTCAAGGAAGAGCTGCGGGCCGCTGCCGAAGCCTCCGCCAAGGCTGCCGAGACCGCTGCCGCCATGCCCGAGGGCGCGGCGGCCACGCCGGCGGCGGGCGCCGCCCCGGCCGCGACTCCTGCTGCGGAGACCGCCAAGAAGTAGTCCCGGCGCCACCCCGGCGCGCCGGCGGCAACCGAGAGAGCCCGCATGCTCGTCATCGTCGGCCTCGGCAATCCCGGCGCGCAGTACGCGCAGAATCGGCACAATGTCGGCTTCATGGCCGTCGACGCCATCCACCGCCGCCACGGCTTCCCGCCGTGGCGGCGGCGTTTTCAGGCCGACATCGCGGAAGGCTCGCTTGCCGGCGAAAAGGTGCTGCTGGTCAAGCCGCAGACCTACATGAACGAGTCCGGCCGCACGGTCCAGGCGGTCGCCGCCTTCTACAAGATCCCGATCGCCGACATGGTGGTGATCCACGACGAGGTCGACCTGCCGCCCGGCAAGACGCGCATGAAGACCGGTGGCGGTGCCGCCGGCCATAACGGCCTGCGCTCCATCGACGCCGCGCTCGGCGACGGCTACCGGCGGCTGCGCGTCGGTGTCGGCCATCCCGGCGTCAAGGAGGCGGTGCCGCATTACGTTCTGCACAACTTCGCCAAGGCCGATCAGGCGTGGCTCATGCCGCTGATCGCGGCCATTGCCGACAACGCCGCCCTTCTCGCCGAAGGCAAGGACGCCTCCTTGGCCAATCTTCTGCACGCTGCCACGCAGCCGCCGAAGCCGGAGCCACCGCCCGGGAAAAAGGACAAGCCGGCGAAAGACTTGGGCGCGTCAACGGAATCGAAGTCGGAGCCGCCTCAAGCATCGCATGAAGCCGCCGACCGCCCGGAAGGGCCGCTTGCCCGCGGGCTCAAGAGGCTCTTCGGCGGCTGAGGCCCACCTCACGGGCACGCCTCCAGCACGATCGGATCGCCGCCTTTGCCGCCGAGGTCGCGGCAGGCATCGCCGAGGCACAGGTGCCAGGCGCCGGCCGCACCGGAATCGGCCAGCACCACGCGCTTCTGCGGCGGCACATGCGGGTGATAGACCCAGCCCGAGCCGTCGAAGACCGAGTCCTCCGGCGGGTCCATGCCGGCGCCCGAGCCCTCTACCCGCGCCTCGACCACGCTCAGGCCCGCCGGCGTCACCTGCCAGTGCTCGGTCCACCGGATGTGCTCGACCGAGTGGGTCCACCACAGCGTGAAGGCGGCGACGGCAAGCTTGGTGGTCGTGCCGCCGGCGAGGATGCACAGGTTCACGGCGCCGCCGCCCGGCGCGCCCGCCAGATGTGCTGGATGAGGAACGTGGCGGAGAGGACGAAGCCAAGTTCGTCGGTGACGGGCAGCGCCGCAACCAGCGAGAAGGCCGCAGCGGTGGCCAGCCCCCTCTCCCACCACGATAGTGGCCGTCGGAGGTATCCGATGCCCGCCGCGCCCCACAGCATGATCGCCAGGCACGCCTTGAAGACGATGTAGGCGACCGCCGCCGGATAGCCGATCGCCATGGCCAGCGGCCCGCCGTCCTGCAGCATGAGCGCCGGCGTATAGACCGCCATGAACGGCACGACGAAGCCGGCGAGCGCGATGCGCACCGCCTCCAGCCCGATCTTCAGCCCGGACTCCTTGGCGATCGGCGCGGCGGCGAAGGCGGCCAGCGCCACCGGCGGGGTCAGGTCGGCGAGGATGCCGAAATAGAAGACGAACATGTGGGTGACGATCAGCGGCACGCCGAGGTGCAGCAGCGCCGGCCCGGCCAGCGAGGAGGTGATGATGTAGTTGGGGATGGTCGGGATGCCCATGCCGAGGATCAGGCAGGTGATCATGGTCAGCAGCAGCGACAGGAACAGACTGGTGCCGCCGACCGAGACGATGAACTGGCCGAAGGTGGTGGCAAGGCCGGTCAGCGTCATCGTGCCGATGATGATGCCGACGGTGGCGCAGGCGATGCCGACCGGCAGCGCCGTCTTGGCGCCTTCGGCCAGGCTGTCGCGGCAGAGGATCAGCGTCTGCCGCCGCCGGCGTTCACCAGGTTCCAGACGATCAGCAGGACGACGGCAGCGACCAGGACATGATGCCGAGCGGACGAAGGAGGCGGCGACCAGCCCGAGGCCGACCCAGAAGACGATGCGGATGGCGGTGGACGACCAGCCGGCGACGATGGCCGAGCCGAGGATCAGCATGATGGTGAGCGCCAGGCCGACCGAGCCGGCGAAGAGCGGCGTGTAGCCGGAGAAGAGCAGATAGACGAGCACCGCCAGCGGCAGCACCAGGTACCAGCGCCGGCGCACCGCATCGATGGCCGAGGGACACTCCTCCTTCGGCAGGCCGAGCAGGCCGCGCTTTCCGGCTTCCAGATGGACCATCCAGAAGGTCGAGCCGAAATAGAGCAGCGCCGGCACCAGCGCCGCCTTGACCACCTTGGCGTAGGGGACGTCGAGCGTTTCCGCCATGATGAAGGCGACGGCGCCCATCACCGGCGGCATGATCTGGCCGCCCATGGACGAGGTCGCCTCGACGCCACCGGCGAAGGCGGCGCGATAGCCGAAGCGCTTCATCAGCGGAATGGTGAACTGGCCGGTGGTGACCACATTGGCGACGCCCGAGCCGGAGATGGTGCCCATCAGGCCCGACGAAATCACCGCCACCTTGGCGGCGCCGCCGCGCGCATGGCCGACCAGCCCCAGCGCCACGTCGGTGAAGAACTGGATCATGCCGGCGCGCTCCATGAAGGCGCCGAACAGGATGAACAGGAAGATATAGGTCGACGAGACGTAGACCGGCGTGCCGTAGATGCCCTCGGTGCCGAAGGCCATCTGGTTGATGACCTGACCGAAATCGTAGCCGCGGGTATCGAGCGGCGACGGCATGTACTGGCCGAAGAAGCAGTAGAGCAGGAAGAGGCCGGAAATGATCGGCAGCGCCGGCCCCATGGCGCGCAGCGCCGCCGAGCAGCACCACGACGATGAGCACGACGCCGACGGCGAGGTCGGCCGCCGTCGGATAGCCGGAGCGGACGATCAGGTCGCGGTAGAAGACCCACTGATAGAGCGCCACGCCGACCCCGGCGAGCGCCAGAACCCAGCCGGCAATCCGCAGCGGCAGCGGGTCGCTCCTGGCCGCGCCGATCAGTGGAAAGACCAAGAGCGTGAGGAAGCCGACATGCACCGCGCGCACGATCTGGCTCGGCAGGATGATGAGGTTGAGCGCCGTGGCAAGCTGGAAGAGCGAGAAGACGACGGCGATCCAGAAGAGCAGCCAGCCTTCGCGCGACGGCGGGAAGCTCTCGGCGAGCGGATCGTGGATGCCGAGATCGGCCGAACCGGCGACCGGCAGATGGTCGGGCTCGGCGCCGGGGCCGCGCGTCAAGGGCCTGGAGACGTCCATCGGCGGTGACATCCTCCCGAACGGCGGGTGCGCGGGACGCCCGGCGGCGCCCGCGAACCCGCAGATAACGGAAAGTGCCGGCGCAGCCGGCCGCTACATCACACCCTTTTCCTTGTAGTAGCGCTCGGCGCCCGGATGGAGCGGGATGGGCAGACCCTTGGTGGCGTTTTCGAGCGAGATGCCCTTGGCCGCGGCGTGGGCGGCGATCATGTCGGGGAGGTGCTCGAACAGCGCCTTGGTCATCTGGTAGACGGTCTCGTCGTCGAGGTCGGCACGGGTGACCAGGATGTTGGTGATCGCCGCCGTCGGCACGTCCGCGCTCTGGCCCTCATAGGTGCCGGCCGGAATGACCTTGGAGGTGTAGGGCGCGCCGATCTTGGCGACGATATCGGCGGGCACGGCGACCATGACGATCGGTACCGACGAAGCAAGGTCGCGGATCGAGGCGACGCCGAGGCCGGCCGACTGCAGGGTGGCGTCGAGCTGGCGGTTCTTCATCAGGTCGACCGACTCGCCGAAGGGCAGATATTCGGTCCGGCTGAGGTCCTCATAGCTGAGCCCCGCGGCAGCGAAGATGGCGCGGGCGTTGAGTTCGGTGCCGGATTTCGGCGCACCGACCGAGAGGCTGTGGCCCTTGAGATCGGCGAGCGTCTTGATGCCCGAATCCTTGGTCGCCACCACCTGCACATAGTTGGAGTAGATCGCCGCCACGGCGCGCAACTTGTCGAGCTTCTGGGGGAAGCCGACATCGGCATTGCCCTCCCAGGCGAGCTTGACGGAATCGCCGAGCGCGAAGGCAATTTCGCCCTTGCCCTGCTGCAGCAGGTTGAGGTTTTCGACCGACGCCTTGGTCGACTGCACCTGCGTGCGAGCGCCGGGAATGGCGTTGCCGTAGATCGTCGAGAGCGCGACGCCGAGCGGATAATAGACGCCGCTGGTGCCGCCGGTCAGAACGTTGATGAACTGGTCCGCGCGGGCTGCGGCGGTGCCGGCGACCGCCAATGACAGCCCGATGGCGCCGGCCCAGGCCAGGCGGCTGCATCCTCCCTGAAACATGCGTGATCCCTCCCTTTGCAATCGGTGTGGAGCCCTCCCCCGACACTCGATTGATTCCAAACTATCACGGGGAGGCGGCTTGGCCAGCCCGGGCGTTGCCGGCTGGGCCCAGGGGAGATGTTCGCGCATCCGGGCAACGTGCCGCGGGCGAGTCCGGCCTGGGTTCCCGCATTCGCGGGAACGAACGGGGTGTCGGGTATTCCGCGGGCGTATGGCTACCGACGCTTCTCCGGCATCATCGCCAGGATCGATCCCGTCGCCCAGGTCGAGAGCAAGATGAGCGCGAAGGGCAGCCACGTGCCGGCGATGCTGAGGAACATGTCGGCCGAGCGCTGGACGAGCCCCGCCACCACCACCGCATCGAGGACCGCGACCACCGCCGTGACGGCGAGCGCCGTCGTCAGCGGCGGGTGCGCGCCCGACGCACGGAAATAGACGACCGCCAGCGCGGCGAAGATCGTCGGCGCGGCGACGGCATGGAGCGTCAGGGCCAGCCACAGCGGCACGACGGCGAGAAGCCCGGCCATGATGGCAGCGCACAGCACCCAGCCCGCGGCGCCGAAGGCCAGCAGCCGCCACGGCGAATGACCGGCCAGTTCATGCGCCTCGCCCGGCTTGGCGGTCGGCAGCGCCTCGGCGATCTCCGCCGCCCACGCGTGCACCCGCTCGGGATTGCGCCAGTCTCCGGCGCGATCCTTGGCCATGGCGCTGGCCGGAAACCCCTTGGCGTCGGCGGGAAGCCTGCCGCCGAAGGTCGCGTGACCGAGCGCACCGACGCGCTCCATGACGACGGCGACGTCCTTCACCGGCGGGATGGACCGCACATCGGCGGAATTGTCGAGCGGGCCGCTCGAGAACAGCCACACCGGAATGCGCCGCAGCGCATCGATATTGCGCGACACGAAGCGGAGCGCCGCCTTGTGCCAATGCGAGGCATAGACCGCGCCACCGATGATCACCGCATCGAAGCCACTGACGCCACGGAGTTGTGAGGCGGGCATGAAAGCGACCTCCACGCCGCGATACTCAAGCTCTTCCGCCACCATGCGGGCGATGCCCTTGGTGCCGCCGAGCTTGGATCCCCAGGTTACGAGTACACGCATCTGGCGCCTCCCTCGTCACACGACGGAAGGGGGAGGTTACGCCTCGCCGGTCTGCCGGGCGATGTGGCAAATCCAAGCGGGCGGCCGGTTCGCCGCCATTCGCGTGATCCGGCCGTCGCCGGCTCTTGCCGATTGGGCCCGGCCTGCTAGAAGACCGGCAACCTCCCTTCCCGCTTATTTTCGAGGATCTTTCATGGGATTCCGTTGCGGCATTGTCGGCCTGCCCAATGTCGGCAAGTCGACCCTTTTCAACGCATTGACGCGCACCGCCGCCGCGCAGGCCGCGAACTATCCGTTCTGCACCATCGAGCCGAACACCGGCGACGTGGCGGTGCCCGACCCGCGCCTCGATCACCTGGCGGCGATCGTCAACCCGGCCCAGATCGTGCCGACTCGCATCAGCTTCGTCGACATCGCCGGGCTCGTGCGCGGCGCTTCCAAGGGCGAAGGGCTCGGCAACCAGTTCCTCGCCAATATCCGCGAGGTCGATGCGGTGGTGCATGTGCTGCGCTGCTTCGAGGGCTCCGACGTCACCCATGTCGAGGGCAAGATCGACCCGGTCGCCGACGCCGAGACAGTCAACACCGAGCTGATGCTGGCCGACCTTGCCAGCCTCGAGCGGCGGGTGACGCCGCTGCGCAAGAAGGCGCAGGCGGGCGACAAGGATGCCCGGATGGAGGTGGCGCTGATGGATGCGGCGCTGGCGCTGCTCACCGAGGGCAAGCCGGCCCGTCTGGTCGAGATTCCCAAGGGAGAGGAGGACCTCTTCCGTTCCTTCAACCTTTTGACCGCCAAGCCGGTGCTCTATGTCGCCAATGTCGAGGAGGCGGCGGCCGCCAGCGGCAATGCGCATTCGCAGCGCGTCGAGGCGATGGCGCAGGCGGAAGGCGCGGCGGCGGTCGTCATCTCGGCCGAGATCGAGGCCGAGGTGGCGCTGCTCCCCGACGACGACGAGCACGACTTCCTCGAGACGCTCGGCCTGCATGAGCCCGGCCTCGACCGGCTGATCCGCGCCGGCTACGACCTGCTCGGCCTCATCACCTTCTTCACCGCCGGCCCCAAGGAAGTGCGCGCCTGGACGATTCCCGCCGGCGCGCGGGCGCCGCAGGCGGCCGGCACCATCCATACCGATTTCGAGAAGGGCTTCATCCGCGCCCAGACCATCGCCTATGACGACTACATTGCACTCGGCGGCGAACAGCCGGCCAAGGACGCCGGCAAGGCCCGCGACGAAGGCAAGGAGTATGTCGTCCGGGACGGCGACGTGATGCTGTTCAAGTTCAACGTGTGAGCGGTGACCGCGACCGACCAGCAGCGTGCCACTTTACGGCGACATCCCAAATTTGCTCAGGATCGTACTAGTCACTTCATCCGGCGCAACACCCTCACTGCGCATCGCCGCATACCAGCGATCCCGCGCCGCCTCGCTCTCCGCCTTGTTGATCAGCGTGCTGAAGGTGGTCACATTCGGCGCAACACCCTCACTGCGCATCGCCGCATACCAGCGATCCCGCGCCGCCTCGCTCTCCGCCTTGTTGATCAGCGTGCTGAAGGTGGTCACATCCGGCGCAACACCCTCACTGCGCATCGCCGCATACCAGCGATCCCGCGCCGCCTCGCTCTCCGCCTTGTTGATCAGCGTGTTGAAGGTGGTCACATCCGGCGCAACACCCTCACTGCGCATCGCTTCGTACCAGCGATCCCGCGCCGCCTCGCTCTCCGCCTTGTTGATCAGCGTGTTGAAGGTGGTCACATCCGGCGCAACACCCTCACTGCGCATCGCCGCATACCAGCGATCCCGCGCCGCCTCGCTCTCCGCCTTGTTGATCAGCGTGTTGAAGGTGGTCACATTCGGCGCAACACCCTCACTGCGCATCGCTTCGTACCAGCGATCCCGTGTCGCCTCGTCGGGTGCCTTTGCGATGACGGTCGTGAAGCCCACGACGTCGACTTGATGACTTCTTGTTTCCAACGCTCTTGAAACGGCGACTTCCGCATCGCGAAAACCCTTTCCTTTCAGACTCTGATTGAAGGAAATCACCGCCGGATCAAGTGACGGTCCTGTGAAGACCGCACCCGCGAAACCTGTGAATCGATCAACCTTTGCACGTTGGACACCCGTGTTACGCAAATCTGAGCCCGAGAAATCAAAACCACTTAGGTCCTGTTCGGCGAGCGGGACTCCGTTTAGATAAAGATTACGAAAATCGTGCTTTGGATCGAGATTTGCCGCTCTCGCCAATCCCTTAAAGCTCGCGTCTTCAGACAGGAGAACGCGCTCGATCTGGCGCAGCAAATCGGCCAATCCGCCATTTGATGGGGTGGGATTAGGCCTTTTCGGCTTTTCCATGCTTCATCTCATGCAAACGTGAACCATCCACCGATCTTGCTTCGGCCGATGCACCTAACTTCGGCGCATGAATCGTGTGATGATCAAGATAGAGGTCACCGGACAGAAGATCATCGTGGAGGCTCCGCTTTGCTTTGCGGCCTCGGCCCGCGCCACGCAAATCTTGACAAACGCTTGTCGGAGTCGAGCCGTTTCCTCACTATCTGACTTGGCGATTGCCGTTCCGCCAGTGGGCGGAAGTGCATTCGGCAAACGCTCAAGCGCCACGCGCAGTGAGCCACTTCCAGCAGAGAGCGTGGCCGTTATCATGGGATCATTGCCGCCAGGTATCGGCATCAATACGCAGAGAGCAAAGTGTTTGGGCGCGGGCTCATAGCCATCACCCTGTTCGTCGCCACGCCCAGACAGGTACTCGCCATCCAGGCAGTCTTCGAGCCCTTCCGGGGCGGCTCCGGCCGGTTGGCGCGGATCGCCGAGCTCAGTCCCGATGCGCCATCCGCCGGGAATGGGAGTGACGAGCGGATAGGCGGTCTTCCCCTTCTGTTCCGCGCTCTCGCCTTTTTCCACGCTGCCGCTTAGGTTTCCATCTAGACGAAACAACCCAGCGAATCTTGCACCGATACCGAGCTTGCCGCCTGCACCCGCCTCCTTCGAATGGCGTTCCTTCCAGCTTTCCGAGAACACGTCAGGGGCAAGCGTTGCCCGATACGATTGCTCTAGCGTGAAGCTCGGATGATCGAGGCGCAGGAAAGCGCTTCGGAATCCGATGGACACGCGGTACTCGCCGATCTCACAGCTTCTCGACGCGAAAGTTGCGGTTGCGCTCAAAGCAATTCGCCGTTCTTCCGCTCGTGCGAGCAGCCTCACCTTGGCGAGTTGACCCGCAAGGCGGTCAAGATTGACCTTGTCGTTCTTCTTGGGTGACTTCGACACGCGTCCCCCAGAGCAGCGGTGTACGACCTAGAATTGCATGTAAGGTTCCGAGAATGCAACAAAAGCCACGTTTGCCGGCAAGGCCCGCGACAAAGGCAAGGACTACGTCGTCAGGGACGGCGACGTGATGCTGTTCAAGTTCAACGTCTGAGGCGCCGCCGCCTCAGGCGAGCCCCCGCCGCTCGGCGAAGACCGGCGGAATGATCAGCACGACGCTGACCGCGACGAAAGCGGCGAGCACGCCGGACACGCTCCAGCCGGCATCGAGCGCCGTACCGAAGACGAAGGGCGCCAGCGCCGAGGCGACGACCATGTACATGGTGACGGCGCTGCGGATCGTGCCGAGCACGCTGGTGCCGAACAGCTCCGCCCACACCGCCGTCAGCGTCGTCTTCGACAGGCCGCTGCTCGCCCCGAATCCGGCAAAGGCGACCAGCAGCGCCCACGGCTGATCGACCGCGGCAAGAACAACCATGCCCGCCAGGAAGGGCAGCGTCTGAACCAGGAACGTCTTGCGCGCCGACAGCCGGTCGATGACCTGGCCGGAGACGAAGAGCCCGATCACATTGGCCACCGCCGCCACCGGAAAGCTGGCGCCGATCAACGCCACCGGCCAGCCACGGTCGCCGGCGATGGTGGTGACGTGGAACATGATCGCCGTGCCGCAGAACGGCAGGATGCCGGCCGCCGGCAGCACCGCCCAGACATAGCGCGAGCGCGCCAATACGAAGAGGCCGGCGCGGAGCTGGCTCCACGCGCTGGTGCCGATGACGGCAAGCCGCGGCGAACGCGTGACGCCGTGGAGCAGCCACTGGGTCAGCGGCAGGAGAACGAGAAGCGCGATGGCGCCGATCAGCGCATAGGTCGGCCGCCAGCCGATGACGGCGATGCCGGCAACGACGGCGGGCGGAAAGACGACCTCGGCCAGCGGAATGCCGAGCGCGGTGATGCCGAGCGCCCTGCCCCGCTCGCGGTCGAAGGTGCGCGCCGTGGCGGTCGCCTCGACATGGACCATCAGGCTCTGCCCGGTGAGCCGCAGCAGGTAGAAGGCGAGGAACAGCGTGAACGGGCCGGCCGCCGCGGCGGTGACGAAGCAGGCGACGGCAAGGCCGACGATGACCGCGGCGCTGAAGTGGATGAGACGGATGCGGTCGATCAGGTGGCCGACGAAGAGCAGCGTGACCGCCGCCGACAGGGTGCCGGCGAGATAGAGCGCGCCGATGGTCGAGACCGAGATGCCGAGATCGGCGGAGAAGGCGGCGACGAACAGGCCGATGCAGAAGGTCTGCCCCGGCGTCGAATAGAAAGCGTGCAGCGCGCCAAAGGCGAGCGGCCGGATGTTGCGCCGGACGAACGTGAAATAGTGCAAGTGAGAGATGTCCGCGCCAGGAAGTACCTGCGGCGGAGCTATAGCCGGTTACGGCAGACGGGGGAACCTCCGGGGACCGGTGAAGGTTTCACCTGACGGGGAAGAAACAAGCAAAGGCGACGCCACCCCTCGCCATCGTTCCTCCCCACAAAGAACTCAGGTGCTCGGGGGCCGGCATGAACGGAATGCGCCGGAAAGCCATCCCCCAAATTCACCCCACCTCCCCTCGGAAGGGGGAGGTGGGTCTTGCGACGTAGCCAAACGGCTTCAGCCGCCGGATTACTCCTTCGGGCCACCCCACACGGGCAGCGCGTCGATCTTCATCTGGCGGCGCTCGTCGGGCGACAGCTTGTAGTTGGACATGAACGGCGCCGACTTCGAACGAGCCGTATTCCGGATTGGCGATGAAGATCCAGTCATGGCCGACGTGGGGCATGTTGGTCTCCAGCGAGATCTCCCGGTTGGCCTCCGACCCGCCGTAATCGTCGGAGAAGTCGCCGTAGTTGTCGCCGATCAGGAGCAGGATGCGATAGTCCTTGGCGATGTAGGCGCGGCGGGTGCCTTTCTTCGAGGTCCAGTCGTCCTTCTCCTTCGACATCAGGAAGGTGTCGACATTGCCGCCCATCGGAAAGCCGAGCGCTTCCATGTTCTTGCGCGTCGCCGCTTCCTGGTCGGCCGAGCGGTTGGTGACGTAGAACACCTTCACGCCCTTGGAATCGGCATATTTGGTGAAGTCGACGGCGCCCGGCACCGCCTTGGCCTCGGCATCGGCAACCCACGCGTTCCAGGTCGCCCCGCTGTAGTCCTTGCCGGTCTTGATCAGCCAGGCCTCATAGGCGCCGTTATCGATCGCCGTCTCGTCGGCATCGAGGATCACCGCCGGCGGCAGATCCTGGTAATTGCCGGTCTGCTCGGTCGCCGCCGTCCAGGTCTTGTCGGCCAGTGCCTGGTCGAGGCGGATCTTGGCGAGCTGATAGGTGGCCATCGCATTGGCCTTGTACTCGACCGAATTGGTCACCCACAGCGTCGCGTTGAGTAGGTCGTTCTGCGGCACCGGGTCGGCGGCGAGCGCCCCGCCGACGGCAAGCGTCGTTGCCAGGCAGGCGGCGGCGACGGTGGCAAGGAGCTTGGAACGCGAAGATTCGATCATGATTTAGCCTCTCTTCAGTGGATCGCCCCAAAAGGATCCGGCAAGCGTAATTGGTTTGCCGGCTGTGCACCAACGCCCGTCTGTGAAGGCTCGCAAGAAAGGGGGCCCGGCGCAGGCTAGGCGGGATCTGGCCAACCTAGCGCATTCCTTTTGCCGGATCACGACAGCCCGTGCCGGCAATCCCCGGTCACCGCGCCAGCGGCTCCGGCGGCGGGTCCTTCCGCGCCTGCGCTTCCCACACCAGGAAATCCGGGTCGCCAAGCACCGCCTCCATGTAGGCGGCGCCGGGCGCGGCCGGCTTCACGCCGTAGGTCCGGAAACGGGTTGCCACCGGCGCGAAGGCCGCATCGGCAATGCTCCAGCGGCCGAACAGGAACGGCCCGCCTCCGCTTGCGCCCCAGCGCGCGCGGCATTCGCTCCAGATCGCTTCGATGCGTGCCACGTCCTTGAGGGCCTGCGGATCGTCCGGTGTCGGCCGGCGCTCGGTGAGGGCCATGTCGAAATGCCGGCGCAGCGCGGCAAAGCCGGAATGCATCTCGGCCGCGACGGCGCGGGCGTGGGCGCGGGCTACCGGATCGGCGGGCCACAGCCCGGCCTCCGGCACGGTCTCGGCCAGGTATTCGGCGATGGCGAGCGAATCCCAGACATGCACGTCGCGCCCGTCCGGCCGTCGGTGGACGAGAAAGGGCACCTTGCCGGTCGGCGACAGCCGGTCAAGCGCCGCCCGGCCTTCCGGCGAGCGGTAGCGGATCAGCGTCTCGTCGAAGGGCACGCCGGCCTTCTTCATCGGCAGCCAGCCGCGCAGCGACCACGACGAGACGGTGCGATAGCCCACATAGATGTGGAAGTCAGACATGGGTCAATGTCCCTCGAAGCTGACCAGCGTGTGCACTGAGACGTCGCGCGCCGTCAGGCGCTTGGCACCGCCGAGATCGGGCAGGTCGATGACGAAGGCGGCAGCGACCAGTTCGCCGCCCGAGCGACGGATCAGTGCGGTCGCCGCCTCCGCCGTGCCGCCGGTGGCGATCAGGTCGTCGACCAGCAGCACGCGGTCGCCCTCGCCGATGGCGTCGGCGTGGATCTCAATGGTGTCGACGCCGTATTCAAGGCTGTATTCCTGGCCGATGACGCGCGCCGGCAGCTTGCCCTTCTTGCGGATGGGCACGAAGCCGCGGCCGAGTTCGTGCGCCACCGCACCGCCGAGGATGAAGCCGCGCGCCTCGATCCCGACCACCTTGTCGATGTGCGCATCGAGGAAAGGCAGCACCAGCCCGTCGACCGCGGCGCGCAGGCCGGCCGGATTGGCGATGAGCGTAGTGATGTCGCGGAACAGGATGCCCGGCCTGGGGTAGTCGGGGATGGTGCGGATGAGACTTTTGATATCGATGACGGGCGGCACGAATTCTCTTCCCCGTTGACGCTGAAAACGGCCTGTTTTCGCTAGGCTTCTAGCAAAGTCGCGGCGGCCGCGCCACGGCGAACGGCAATCCGCCTTGCGGCCGGGTGCCCCATGCCGCCAACAAAAAGGCCCGCCGGAGCGGGCCTGTTTCGTTTCGCGGGCGACGCCGGCTAATGCGCCACGTCCGACCACACCCGCTTCTTGGTCAGATACATCAGACCGGCGAAGACGATCAGGAAGACGATCGTCATGAAGCCGACGCGCTTGCGCTCCATCAGGTGCGGCTCGGCCGTCCACATCAGGAAGGCGGCGACATCGGTGGCGTATTGATTGACCGTCTCCGGCGAGCCGTCGCTGTAGGTCACCTGGCCGTCGGAGAGCGGCGGCGGCATCTTCAGCGATACCGAGGCATGGAAATAGGGATTGTAGTAGGTCCCTTCCGGAACCGTCACGCCGGGCGGTGCGTCCTGGAAGCCGGTCAGCAAGGCATGGATGTAGTCCGGCCCGGCTTCCTGATAGCCGGTGAAGAAATCGAGCAGCCCCCACAGCAGCCCGCGCTTCACGCCGCGCGCCTTGGCGATCACCGAGAGGTCCGGCGGTGCCGCGCCGCCATTGGCCGCCGCAGCGGCCTCGGGGTTGTCAAAGGGCGCCGGCAAATGATCGTAGGGCTTGCCCTCACGCTGGAACATGTCGCCGGCGTCGTTCGGCCCGTCGGTCACGGTATAGGAGGCGGCCAGCGCCTTGACCTCGGCCTCGCTGAAATGCGGGCCGCCCTCCTCGCCGAGATTGCGGAAGGCGACGAGATTCATCGAGTGGCAGGCCGAGCAGACTTCCTTGTAGACCTGAAAGCCGCGCTGCAGCTGCGCCTGATCGAACGTGCCGAAGAAGCCGGCGAAGGACCACTTCATCAGCGGTGGCTTCTTGATCGGGAATTCGGTCGGCTGGGTGCCGCCTGCCTCCTGCGCCGAGGCCGCCGGCAGCGCCGCCATCACACCGACCACCGCGGCGACGGCGAACAGACTGGCGAAACGGTTCTTCATCGCGTCAGCCTCCCGCCTGCGCTGCGTGCCCGGATTTGGCGAGCACCGATTCGGTGATGCTCGCTGGCAGCGGCTTGGTTTTCTCGATGAGCCCCAAGACCGGCAGCACGATCAGGAAATGGGCGAAGTAGTAGAAGGTGAGGATCCGCGCCGCGATGACGTAGCCACCTTGGGGCGGCTGCGAGCCGAGATAGCCGAGGCCGAGTCCGGTGAGCACGAAGATCCAGAAGAACTGCCGGTAGATCGGCCGGAAGGCCGCCGAGCGCACCCGTGAGGTATCCAGCCACGGCAGGAAGACCAGTACCCCGATCGAGGCGAACAGCGCGATGACGCCCATCAGCTTGTTCGGGATGGCGCGCAGGATCGCGTAGAACGGCAGGAAGTACCACTCCGGCACAATCTCGGCCGGCGTCTGCAGCGGGTTGGCCGGGATGTAGTTGTCCGGATGGCCGAGATAGTTCGGGATGAAGAACACCAGCCACGCGAACAGGATGAGGAAGACGCTGAGCCCGAACACATCCTTGATCGTGTAGTAGGGATGGAAGGGCACGGTATCCTGCTTGTCCTTGACGTCGACGCCGGTCGGGTTGCCGTTGCCGGGCACGTGCAGCGCCCAGATGTGCAAGAGCACCACGCCGGCGATCATGAACGGCAGCAGGTAGTGCAGCGAGTAGAAGCGGTTGAGCGTCGGCCCGCCGACCGAGAAGCCGCCCCACAGCCAGGTGACGATGGCATCGCCGATGAGCGGGATCGCCGAGAACAGATTGGTGATGACGTTGGCCGCCCAGAACGACATCTGCCCCCAGGGCAGCACGTAGCCCATGAAGGCGGTGGCCATCATCAGGAGGTAGATGATGACGCCGAGGATCCACAGCACCTCGCGCGGCGCCTTGTAGGAGCCGTAATACATGCCGCGCAGGATGTGGATGTAGACGGCGAGGAAGAACATCGACGCGCCGTTGGCGTGCAGGTAGCGCAGCAGCCAACCGTAGTTGACGTTGCGCATGATGTTCTCGACCGAATTGAAGGCCAGCGCATCCGCCGGGATGTAGTGCATCGCCAGCACGATGCCGGTGACGATCTGCGCCGCCAGCATGAAGGTGAGGATCGCGCCGAAGTTCCACCAGTAGTTCAGGTTCCGCGGTGTCGGATAGACGATGAACGACGAGTGGACGAGGCTGAGAACCGGCAGGCGGCTCTCCAGCCATTTGGCAATAGGATTCTTTGGTTCGAAGGTCGAATGCCCGGCCATCTTGCTGTCTTTGCCCCGTTCAGCCGATGCGCAGCGTGGTATCGGAAATGAAGTCGTAGAGCGGGATCGCCATGTTCTCCGGCGCCGGCCCCTGCCGGATGCGCCCGGCGGTATCGTAGACCGAGCCGTGGCACGGGCAGAACCAGCCGCCGTATTCGCCTTCCTGGCCGAGCGGCACGCAGCCGAGATGAGTGCAGATCTGGATCATGACGAACCACGCTTCCTTGCCCGTGGCAGCGCGGTTTTCATCCGTGGCCGGTGCATTGGCCGGCAGATTGGCGTTGCGCGCCAGCTGGTCGCGCAGTTCCGAAACCGGCACGGCCTTGGCCTCGCCGATCTCCTTGGCGGTGCGTTGGCGCACCACCACCGGCTTGCCGCGCCACTTGACGATCAGCGACATGCCCTCGCTCACCGACGAGATGTCGACCTCGACCTGGGCCAGTGCCAGCGCCGCGGCGTCCGGGTTCATCTGGTCGACCAACGGCCACACGGTCAGCGCCGCGCCGACCGCGCCAACGGCCCCCGTCGCTATGTAGATGAAATCACGCCGTGTCGGCTCGGGATGCTCAGCCGTATCGGTACTTGCCAAGATCGGACCCCCAAAAATGCCCCTCCGGGCGGACGGACTGTTTAGAATCCCTCCACCGGCCGCGTCTGTTTAGCCATCGCGCTCGGCCCTTGTCCAGTCATCCCCCCGGCTTTGCGCATATTGTCGCGGGGCCGGGCGGTCTATTCCGCCGCGGTCCGCGGCGCAGCAGCCCCGGCCGCTGGCCGGTCGGTGTTGAGAAATCCGCCGGACTGGCGGCTCCACAGGGCGGCATAAAGGCCGCCGTGGCGGAGCAGCTGGTCATGGTTGCCGGTCTCGACGACGCGGCCGTGGTCGAGCACCACCAGCCGGTCCATGGCGGCGATGGTCGACAGCCTGTGGGCGATGGCGATCACCGTCTTGCCGGCCATCAGCCTGGCGAAGCTCTCCTGGATCGCCCCTTCCACTTCGGAATCGAGCGCGCTGGTCGCCTCGTCGAGGACCAGGATCGGCGCGTCCTTGAGCAGCACCCGGGCGATCGCCACACGCTGGCGCTGGCCGCCCGACAGCTTGGCACCGCGCTCGCCGACATGGGCGTCGAAGCCGGCGCGGCCGCGATGGTCGAGAAGCGCCGGGATGAACTCCTCGGCATAGGCCTGGCGGGCAGCCTCCTGCATCGCCCCCTCCCCGGCATCCGGACGGCCGTAGAGGATGTTGTCGCGGATCGACCGGTGGAGCAGCGAGGTATCCTGCGTCACCAGGCCGATCTGGCTCCTCAGCGAATCCTGGGTGGCGTGGGCGACGTCCTGCCCGTCGATGAGGATGCGGCCGCTCTCGGTGTCGTAGAAGCGCATGAGCAGGTTGACCAACGTCGACTTGCCGGCGCCGGACCGGCCGACCAGCCCGACCTTCTCGCCGGGGGCGATGGTGAGCGACAGGTCCTCGATGATCCCGCTCTTGCGGCCGTAGTGGAAGCCGACATTTTCGAAGCGGATCTCGCCACGGGTGACCAGAAGCGGCCGCGCGTCGGGCTTGTCGACCAGCTCCTGCGGCCGGGCGATGGTCTCCATGCCCTCCTGGACCGCGCCGACATTGTCGAAGATGCCGATCGAGGTCCACATGATCCAGCCGGACATGGTGGCGATGCGGAAGGCGAGCCCGGCGGCGATGGTGAGCGCGCCCAGCGTCAGCGCTTCGTGCGCCCACAGCCACACGGCAAGCGCCACCGTGCCACCGATCAGCAGGCCGTTCATGACCACCACCATGCTCGACATGGAGGTGATCATCCGGGTCGAGGCACGGAACTTCTGCAGGTGGTCGTCGACGGCGTCGCGGGCGTAGTCGTCCTCGCGCGAGGTGTGGGCGAAGAGCTTCACCGTCTGGATGTTGGTGTAGCTGTCGACGATGCGCCCGGTGAGCATCGAGCGCGCCTCGGAGACGACCACCGAGCGCCGGCGGATGCGCGGCACGAAAAAGGTCAGCACGGAAACGAAACCGGCGATCCAGATCGCCAGCGGCACCATCAGCACAGGCTCGAGCTGGGCGAAGAGGATGAGCGAGCTGATGGCGTAGACGGTGACGAACCACAGCGCGTCGCACACCTGCACCACGGATTCGCGCAGTGCCGGGCCGGTCTGGATGATCTTCGACGCGATGCGCCCGGCGAAGTCGTTGTTGAAGAAGCCGACCGTCTGGCGCAGCACGTAGCGGTGGGTCTGCCAACGCACCAGATTGGTGAAGGATGGCGCCAGCGACTGCTGCACCAGCAGGTCGTGCAGGATGACCACCAGCGGCCGCGCCACGACGACGATGAAGCCCATCCACAGGAAGGTCGGCCCGTAGTCGGAAAGCACCTTCTCGGGCGTCGTCGTCTTGAGCAGATCGACGATCGCGCCGATGTAGCGGAAGATCGACACCTCGATCAGCGACACGAACAGGCCGACCGCAAGCAGCGCCGCGAGCACCGGCCACACCTGTCGCGTGTAGTACCAGTAGAAGCCGGCGAGCGTGCCCGGCGGCATGCTCTCGTCATGCCGCCGGAACGGGTCGATCAGGGTCTCGAAGAAGCGGAACATCTGACGGGTCCAAAAAGGCTCGCCCCATGCCGGCAGGCCGGCAGGGCGCCGCGCCCCGGCCGCGAGCCGGGGCCCATTCTCATTGTCGAAATTGCATGAAGCGGACGCCGGCCATACAACTCCAGGCCGGCCGCCGACGCTAGGGGAAGTACCATCACGCCACCTCCGCCCGCGCCGCCAGGTCGAGATCGAGGAAGCCGCCCGACTGGCGGCTCCACAGCGCCGCATAGAGGCCGCGCTTGGCGAGCAGCTCCTCATGCGTGCCGACTTCGACGATGCGCCCGTGATCGAGCACCACCAGCCGGTCCATCGCCGCGATGGTCGACAGCCGGTGCGCGATGGCGATCACCGTCTTGCCGGCCATCAGGCTGTCGAGCGATTCCTGGATCGCCGCCTCGATCTCCGAATCGAGCGCGCTGGTTGCCTCGTCGAGCACGAGGATCGGCGCGTTCTTGAGGAAGACGCGGGCAATCGCGATGCGCTGGCGCTGGCCGCCGGAAAGCTTGACGCCGCGCTCGCCGACCTGGGCGTCGTAGCCCTGGCGGCCCTTGGCGTCGGAAAGATCGCGGATGAAGCCGTCGGCATGGGCAAGCTCGGCCGCTGCGATCGCCTCCTCGCGGCTCGCCTCCGGCCGGCCATAGAGGATATTGTCCATGACCGAGCGGTGCAGCAGCGAGGTGTCCTGGGTCACCATGCCGATCTCGCGACGCAGCGACTCCTGGGTGACGTGCGAAATGTCTTGGGCGTCGATCAGGATGCGGCCGCCCTCCAGGTCGTAGAAGCGCATCAGCAGGTTGACCAGCGTCGACTTGCCGGCGCCCGAGCGGCCGACGACGCCGACCTTCTCGCCGGGACGGATGGTGAGCGCGAAATCCTCGATCACCTTGGTGGCGCGGCCGTAGTGGAAGCGCGCGTGATCGAAGACGATCTCGCCGCGGCTGACGACGAGCTCGCCTGCATCCGGACGGTCGAGGATGGCGATCGGCTTGGTCAGCATGCCCTTGCCGTCCTGCACCGTGCCGATGTTCTCGAACAGGCCGGCGACCTCCCACATGATCCACTGCGAGACGCCGCGCATCCTGAGCGCCAGACCGAGCGCCACCGTGATGGCGCCGACCGTCATCAGCGACTGCTGCCAGGCCATGATGCCGATCACGCCGACCACCGCCAAGAGCAGCGAGTTGATGACGTTGACCGACCAGGTGAAGCCCGTGATGAGGCGCATCTGCTTGTGGACGGTGACCAGGAACTGGTCCATGGCGTCGCGGGCATAGTTCTGCTCGCCGGTCGAATGGGCAAAGAGCTTGACCGTCTGAATGTTGGTGTAGCTGTCGACGATGCGACCGGTCATCTGGGCGCGCGCATCGGCCTGCGCCTCGCCGATCTTGCCGAGGCGGGGTACGAAATAGACCATGATCGCGACATAAACGGCCAGCCACACGGCCAGCGCCGCCAGCATCCACAGGTCGATGGCCGCCAGCAGATAGGCGGTGCCGACCAACATGGTGACGATGTAGACGCCGACATCCATCAGTTTCATCACCGTCTCGCGCACGGCGAGCGACGTCTGCATGACCTTCTGCGACACGCGTCCGGCGAACTCGTCATGGAAGAAGGAGAGGCTCTGGCGCAGGAGCTGCCGGTGCGCGCGCCAACGCACCAGCATCGGATAGGTGCCGAAGGAGGTCTGGAACATGAGCAGCGCCTGCGCGAGCGCCACCGCCGGGAAGCCGACAAGGGTGATGGCGGCCATGCCGGTCAGCGCCCAGCCGTGGGCCACAAGGAAGCCGGCACGGTCGCCGGCGTTCAGCCAGTCGACCAGCGTGCCCGTGAAGGAGAAGAAGACCAGCTCGATGACGGAGAGGACCGCGGTCAGCACCGACATGATGACCAGCCACGGCACCATCGGCCGCGAATAGTGCCAGATGAAGCGCCAGAAGCTCGCCGGCGGCAGGCCGTCGTCATCGGCCGGATAGGGATCGACCAGGGTCTCGAATCGTTTGAACACGGGTCTCGTGCTCCGAAGTGGACCGGCGCGCGAGGACGCGCGGGCCGGTTATGAAGAGTCAGGGTCGGGGAGCCGCGGCGCCCGCATCGCGGGCGCCCGAACTCAGGCTCCGGGCCGGTGAGGAAACGTCAATACGGCGTCAGGCAACCAGCCAGAAGGAGACGCGGATGACGGCGGCGGCCGGGGCCATGGTGCTGAAACGCTCCATTCGTCATCTCCTTAAGGGGTGGCAAGGGCACGCCAAACGGCGCGCGGACGCGACGGCGCACTGACTAATCCCGTTCGCCAGGCTTGACCAGCGATGATCGGAAGATTGCCGACAAAGAAGATCAGCGTTGCCGAACGGCAACGCTGCGGGCAGGCCCCGCCGGCTCGCGCCGGATCACCACATCGGCGGGAGCGTCCTTGCGGAGCCCCCGACGCAGAATTTATCGGCGTCCCGCCCTACCTTGTCTCGCCACCGCGAGCACCGGCAGGGCGACGGACGTGTCACCAGCGGCTACGGCGGCAGCGGCAGGCCAGGGAAGCCACCACCCGGAGGCGGCGGGAATCCTCCACCACCCGGAGGCGGCGGGAATCCGCCACCACCAGGACCGACAGGCGGCGGCAGGCCACCACCAGGACCGGGCGGCCGCGGCCCCCAGCCGGGCAGAGTACCGAAGTTCAGGTAGAAATTGATGCCCGGTCCACCCGGCGCGCCGCCGAGGAAGCGTGCCGCGACCCAGCCGTCGGGACCGCGCAGGTTGATGTAGCACCAGCCACCCTGGCACCCCTGCACGTTCACGGTCTGGCCACGATAGGCCTGGTTGACGATCTGGTAGTACGTCCCGGGGCCATTGCGGACATTGGCTGTCGTATTCATCATCGCCGGTGAAGCGTTGGCCACTTCGGCGAAGCCCAGCATCGCCGCGACGGCAACGATGGGCAGGACAATCCGCTTATTCATTGTCACCCACTCCATTGGCGGAGCAAAAATAGGTCGCTCCGCAGCGCGTGCATTTCACCGCCCCAACCCTGAACGCACGATGAACAGCGTCTCACGGAACGGCGACCACGGCAAGTTTTCCCGCTATTCCGCCGCGACCGGCACGCTCGCGCCGTCGTCGACGACTAGGAAGCCGCCCGACTGGCGGCGCCAGAACTGGGCGTAGAGGCCGCCTTTGGCGAGAAGCTCGGCATGGGTGCCGGCCTCGACGATCCGCCCGTCGTCGATGACCACCAGCCGGTCGAGCACGGCGATGGTCGACAGCCTGTGGGCGATGGCGATCACCGTGCGCCCCTCCATGAGGCCGTAGAGCTGTTCCTGGATCGCCGCCTCGACCTCCGAAATCGAGCGCGCTGGTCGCCTCGTCGAGCACCAGCAGGGGGGCATCCTTGAGGATCAGCCGGGCGATGGCGATACGCTGGCGCTGACCGCCGGAGAGCTTCACGCCGCGCTCGCCGACGCGGGCGTCGTATCCCGTGCGGCCCTGCAGGTCCTGCAGCGACAGGATGAAATCGTGGGCATGCGCCCGCCGGGCGGCTTCGGCGACCTCGGCGTCGGTCGCCTCCGGCAGGCCGTATTTGATGTTGTCGCGCACCGAGCGGTGGAGCAGCGAGGTGTCCTGCGTGACCACGCCGACGGCCGCGCGCAGGCTCTCCTGGGTGACACGGGCAATATCCTGCCCGTCGATCAGGATGCGGCCGCCTTCGGTGTCGTAGAAACGCAGGAGCAGATTGACCAGCGTCGACTTGCCGGCGCCAGAGCGGCCGACCAGCCCGACCTTCTCGCCCGGCTTCACGTCGAGCGTCAGATGGTCGATGACGCCCGAACTCGCGGCCGTAGTGGAAGATGACGTCCTCGAAGCGGATGGCGCCCCTGGTGACCGCCAGCGGCGTCGCGTCCGGCGCATCGTTGAGCGAATAGGGCCGTGCGATCGTCTGCATGCCGTTCTGCACCGCGCCGACATTCTCGAACAGCGAGGTGATCTGCCTGAGGATCATGTTGGACATCTGGTTGAGGCGCAGCACCAGCGAGGTGGCGATGGCAATCGCCCCCACCGTGATCGACCCTCGGCTCCACAGATAGACGCCGAGCCCGCAGACCGAGACGATGAGCGCGCTGTTCATGGTCGACAGCGACACCATCAGCCCGGCCATGGTGCGGGCAAACGTGAGGAAGGCGTCGAGGTGGGTGCGGAAGCCTTCCAGCACGAAGCCGTCCTCGCGCTCGGCGCGGGCGAAGAGCTTGACCGACTGGATGTTGGTGTAGCTGTCGACGATGCGTCCCGACAGGCCCGAGCTGGCCTCGGCCACGGCCGCCGAACGCTGGCGCACCGGTGGCACCAGCTTCCAGATGGTCACGATGTAGAGGACGAGCCACACCGCCACCGGCGCGATCAGCCAGGCATCGAGGCCGACGAAGAGCCACATCGTGCCGCCGACATAGACGACCAGCGTCCAGATGCCGTCGATGAGGCTGCCCACCGTCTCGCGCAGCGACGGCCCGGTCTGCATGACCTTCTGGGCGATGCGCCCGGCAAAATCGTTCTGGAAGAACGACAGGCTCTGGCGCAGCACGTAGCGGTAGTTCTGCCAGCGCACCATGGCGGTGAGGCTGGGAACCAGCGCCAGATTGTTGAAGCCGCGCTGGAGCAGCGCGATCACCGGCCTCAGCAACAGCACCACGAAGACCATGCCGGCGAGCTGCCAGCCGTGGGTGGCGAAGAACTCGCTGCGTGGCGTCGAGCCCGTCCAATCGACGATCCTGCCGAGGAAGACGTAGAGCGACATCTCGATGACCGTGCTCGCCAGCGAGACCATGAGCACGATGAGCACCAGCCAGCGCACCGGATGGATGAAATAGCGATAGAAGGCGAACAGCTGGTCGGGTGGGCGCTCGACCGGCGACAGCGGAAACGGGTCGAACAGCGATTCGAACCAGCCCTTTTGCATCAATCCTGTCTCCCGGGACCTATCTGGGCCCTTTCCGCGGCAAGTCCATGGCAGGTCGAGCCGCGCAGACCCTCCGGCTCAGGGCGAATCGTAAGCGATGTCGCCGATGCCGAGTTCGATATAGGTGAAATCGCCGCCGGAAAGCTTCCAAAGGGCCGATCCGGCGGTCGGGAGCCTCAGGCCGTTGCGCTGCCCCTCCTCCGCGAACGGCGTTTCCCAGACCTCCATCGAGCGCGTCGTGGTGTTATAGCGCCGGGCCCGAAAGGTGACCGCACGCCCCGCCTCGTCGATGACCAGTGTGCCCGTTGCCGTAAGGCCGCGATCGGCAATCGTGACGGTGAAGGACGTCGCGTCGACCGCGCCGATGGTGACGTTGCCGCCGAGATAGGCGGCCGGAAACCATGCCATCTCGTTGAGGAAGCGCATGAGCCCTGCCGCGCGCAACGCCTCGCCGTGCTCTTCGGCCACCGGCATCAGCGCCAGCATCTTCATCAGGATGGAACCGGCGCCGCCGAGATACTCGTCGCGGCCCAGCACGAACGGCAGGCCACGGCGTGGGAACCATGCCCGCCAGACGAAGGCGGGCGGATCGACCGAATAGACCTCCTCCGCTTCCAGGCTCATCCAGTCGGCGTCGGCACTGCCGCGGATGCGACCCTTCTGGGTGATGCGCACGATTTTCGGAATGGCCGTGCCCACCACGCCGGCATGACCGAAATAGCGCCGGGCCGACGGCGGCAGGCCGGCAAGCATCGCTTCGCTGACGATCGTGCCCTCACTTTTTGCCTCTCCCCGCAGACGCACGATGTCGCGCTCGATGCCGCGCAACAGGACGAAATAGCCGGCGGCGATGCCCACTGCACCGACGGCAACCACGCCTACAAGCACCAGGAGCACGATCCGGAGCACGCTCAAGGTCCTCGCCCCGCATCGGGCGGCAGCATGGCGGATGGCGAGCGGCTCATATTGCGGCGGGTCAAGCCGGCGCCCTTTGCCGCACAAGCGGCAAAGCCGGCTAGACTGCCGCTGCCATGATCGCCCTCGCCCTCTACCAGCCCGACATCCCGCAGAACACCGGAACCATGCTCAGACTGTGCGCCTGTCTGGGGGTGGACGTCCATGTGATCGAGCCGACCGGCTTCGACCTGTCCGACCGGGCGCTGCGCCGGGCGGGCATGGACTATCTGGCGCAGGTGCGCCCCGTCCGCCACCTCTCCTGGGACAGATTTGCGGCATGGCGGGCGCAATCCGGCCGTCGGCTGGTGCTGGCCACGACCAAGGGCACCCTCCCCTATGCCGGCTTCGGCTTCGCCGACGGCGACCTGATCCTGATGGGCCGCGAGAGCGCCGGCGTGCCCGACGCGGTGCATGCGGCGGCCGACGCCCGGGTGACGATCCCCATGGCCGCCGGCCTGCGCTCGCTCAACGTGGCGACGGCGGCGGCCATGATCCTCGGCGAGGCGCTGCGCCAGACCGACGGGTTTCCGCAAACGGACTAGCGCCACCGGTTCAAACACGCTCGACCGTGATCGCGGCGCTATCGAGCGCCGCCGCCACGGCATCCGCCTGTTCCGCGGTGAGGGCCCCGCGCGTCAGGCGCAGGCGCAGCGCCAGCTTCAGATTCTCCATCGCCCGCACGATCTGGGGGACGTCGCCGCTGGCGTGCGCCTTGCCCGCCTCTTCCATGCGCGCCAGCAGCGCGTCGAGCGCCGGCCGGTTCGCCTCGAGGAAGGAGCGCCCCTGCCCGGTGATCTGATGGAGCTTCTTCGAACCGTCCTCGGACGGCGCGACGGTGACGTAGCCGAGCTCCTCGAGCAGGGTCAGCGTCGGATAGATGGTGCCGGGGCTCGGGCTGTAGGCGCCGGCCACCGCATCCTCGATCGCCTTGATGATCTCGTAGCCGTGACGCGGCTTCTCGGCGATGAGGTTGAGGATGATCAGGCGCACGTCGCCATGGGCGAAGAACCGCCCGAGGCCCCTGCGGCCCATGCGGCCGCCGCGGCCGCCCTGTCCATGTTGGCCGCCCTGTCCAGGTTGGCCGCCGTGACCGTGCCCGCCGCCTTGGCCGTGGCAGCAGTGACCGCCGCCCGCGTGCGCGTGATCCTCGTGATCGTGCATGTGCATGACAAATTCCGTTTCAGTTTCGATATAACGAAAAAATAGATATATCGAAACTGAGACGAATTCAAGGCCGGTGATGATCCGCCGCGTTCACGGCCGCTGCCTTCGCGCCGCTCATCCTGCGCTGCCTGCCTGCACAAGGTTTGGGCGGCCCGGTCAGCAAACGCAACGGCCGCGCCGACAGCACCTTGGCATCCTTCTTGCGACAGGACATCCCGTGCAGAGCGTCTAGGGTTCCGGTCGCCAGACTTGCGGCGATGCTGGTCCGAGAGACGCACTCCGGTGAACCGGAGACACGGCGGGCCAAAATCCCGGGAGGTCACTGCACGGGTTTGCTGAGCGCAACCCGTCCTCCCGTGTGCTCGGCAGACCTTCGCGATTGGGAGCCTGCGCGTCAGGCCGGACGACACGAAGGAGCCGTGACATGACATTCAAGACCGCACGCTGGAAATCCGCCCTGATTGCCCTCGCCGCCGGCCTCGTCGCCGTCGCGGGCCAGGCCGAGGCCAAGACCGATTTCAAGGTCTGCTGGTCGATCTACGCCGGCTGGATGCCCTGGGGCTATATCCAGGATTCGGGCATCATGAAGAAGTGGGCCGACAAGTACGGCATCACCGTCGACGTGGTGCAGATCAACGACTACGTCGAGTCGATCAACCAGTACACCGCCGGTGCCTACGACGGCTGCGCCATGACCAACATGGATGCGCTGTCGATCCCCGCCGGCGGCGGCGTCGACACCACCGCGCTCATCATCGGCGACTTCTCCAACGGCAACGACGCCGTGATCCTCAAGAACGACGACACGCTGGCGGCGATCAAGGGCCAGAACGTCAATCTCGTCGAGCTGTCGGTGTCGCACTACCTGCTCGCCCGCGCCCTGGATTCGATCGGCCTGAAGGAGTCGGACATCACGGTGGTCAATACCTCCGACGCCGACATGGTCGCGGCCTATGCGACGCCCGACGTCACCGCGGTGGTCACCTGGAACCCGCTGGTCTCGACCATCCTCGCCGGCGGCAACGCCCACAAGGTCTTCGATTCCACCCAGATCCCCGGCGAGATCATCGACACCATGATGGTCAACACCGAGACGCTGAAGGAGAACCCGGACTTCGGCAAGGCGCTGGTCGGCGCCTGGTACGAGATGATGGGCATCATGTCGACGGACAACGAGGCCGGAAAGAAGGCGCGCACCGCCATGGCGGAAGCCTCGGGCACCGATCTCGCCGGCTACGACGCGCAGCTCTCCACCACCGCCATGTTCTACGATCCGGCCAAGGCGGTCGCCTTCAACAAGCAGGACAAGCTGATCGAGACCAGCAAGTTCGTCGCCCAGTTCCTCTTCGACCACGGCATCCTCGGCGAAGGCGCCACCAGCCCGGATTTCGTCGGCGTCGAATTTCCCGGCGGCAAGACTGCCGGCGATCCCAACAACATCAAGCTGCGCTTCGACCCGGCCTTCATGGAGATGGCCGCCGACGGCAAGCTCTGATCGAGGCGTTGCGGGCCCCGCACGAGATAGAGGCGGGACCCGCCACCACCCATGAGCGTCATCAACCGCAAAGTCGGCCCATGGGCCCGTCCGTTTCTGGGTGCCCTGCCCTTCGTACTGCTTGCCGGCGTCTATGCCATCGGCAGCGCCATGCGGCTCGCCGACAACCCGGCCGACAAGCTGCTGCCCTCGCTGCCCGACATGGCCCAGACCTTCTGGCGCATGGCGAGCGAGCCGGACAAGCGCTCCGGCGATCTGCTGCTGTGGTCGGACACCTGGCAGAGCCTGGCGCGGCTCGGCGGCGGCATCCTCATCGCGGCGCTGATCTCGGTCTGCCTTGGTGTCGCCATCGGCTTCCTGCCGCGGGCACGCGCGACGCTGGCGCCGTTCGTGGCGGCGATCTCGCTCATCCCGCCGATCACCATCCTGCCCATCCTGTTCATCGTCTTCGGCCTCGGCGAGACCTCCAAGGTGGCCCTCATCGTCATCGGCACGGCGCCGGTGATGACGCGCACGCTGGCCCAGGCGGTGATGGACATTCCACGCGAGCAGATCGTCAAGGCCGAGACGCTCGGCGCCAGCGCCCTGCAGATGATTGCCCGCGTCGTGCTGCCGCAGATCTGGCCGCGCCTCGATCACCGCCATCCGCCTTGGCCTGGTGCCGGCGTGGATCTTTCTCATCTCGGCGGAAGCCATCGCCTCCACCGGTGGCCTCGGCTACCGCATCTTCCTCGTCCGCCGTTATCTCGCGATGGATGTGATCCTGCCTTACGTCGCGTGGATCACGCTCATCGCCTATGCCCTCGACCGCATCCTCCAATTCGCCTCGCAGCGGCTCTTCCGCTGGGCGCATCTCGAGGGGGAAAGCCTGTGAGCTTCGTCGAGGTCGCCGATCTCTCGGTCAGCTACGACCGCACGCCGATCATCGAGCGCATCAACCTCGCCGTCGAGGAAGGCAGCCTGACCACCATCGTCGGCGCCTCGGGCTGCGGCAAGTCGACCTTCCTGCGCCTGCTGCTCAGCCAGGAGCGCCCGACGCGCGGCAGGATCACCTTCGCCGGCGCGCCGCTGCCGCCCGACCCGACGCCGGACCGCGGCATCGTCTTCCAGCGCTACTCGGTCTTCCCCCACCTGACGGTGACCGAGAACCTCATCCTGCCGCTCGAGCTGGAGCGCGCCCGCCTCTTCGGCCGCCTCTACGGCGGCAGACGCAAGGCGCTCCGCGACGAGGTCGCGGCGATGCTCGAACGCATCGGCCTCACCCATGCGCAGGATCGCTATCCCGTGCAGCTTTCCGGCGGCATGCAGCAGCGCCTCGCCATCGCCCAGGCGCTCCTTAAGAAGCCGCGCATGCTGCTGCTCGACGAGCCCTTCGGCGCGCTCGACCCCGGCATCCGCAAGGACATGCACGAGCTGCTGCTCGGGCTGTGGGCCGAGACCCACATGACCATCTTCATGGTCACCCACGATCTCGCCGAAGCCTTCAAGCTCGGCACGCGGCTGATCGTCTTCGACAAGTTGCGCCACGATCCGCACGACCCGTCGGCCTACGGCGCCACCATCACCTACGACCTGCCGCTCAAGCGTCCGGCCGCGCCGCGCGAGCCGCCGGCGGACGTGGTCGCGGCGGTCGACACAGCCATCGCCCTCGAAAAACCGGAAAGGGGAGAGGAACCATGATCTTCGAGAACAATCGCGAACGGGTGAGCCACCGCGCGGGCCTGCGCCAAGAGAGCGAGCGAGCCCACGCCCACCATCCCGATTTCAACGCCCGCGAGACGCGCGGCTGGAAGGCGATCGAGGCGGAAGCGGAGCTCTCCGGCTCCGGCTGGGCGCGCGAGCAGAAATGGGCGCTGGAGATGGGGCTGCCGGGGGCGGAGTCGCTGACCGACAAGACCATCCCGACCTTCGCCCGCGGCGAGCTTCCCCACTTTGCCGGCATCAACACCTTCCTCAAGGCGCCCTATGTCGAGAACGTCCGCGACGTCGCCAAATACGACGCGGCGATCCTCGGCATCCCGTTCGACTCGGGCACCACCTATCGGCCGGGCACCCGCTTCGGGCCGCAGGGTATCCGCCGCATCTCGGCGCTCTACACGCCCTACAACTACGAGCTTGGCGTCGACCTGCGCGAACAGATGACCCTGTGCGATGCCGGTGACGTCTTCACCATTCCCGGCAACCTCGAAAAGAGCTTCGACCAGATCACCCGCGGCGTCTCGCACGTCTTCTCCTCCGGCGCCCTGCCCCTGATGCTCGGCGGCGATCACTCCATCGGCTTCCCCTGCGTGCGCGGCATCGCCGAATGCACCTCCAAGCGCATCGGCATCATCCACTTCGACCGCCACATCGACATCCAGGAGAAGGATCTCGACGAGCGCATGCACACCACGCCCTGGTACTGGGCGACCAACCTGCCCAACGTCTCACCGACCAACCTCGTCCAGCTCGGCATCGGCGGCTGGCAGGTGCCGCGCCCCGGCGTCGTCGAAGCCGGCAGGCGCCTGACCAACGTGCTCACCATCGACGACATCGAGGAGATGGGCATCGAGAAGGCGGCCGAGGTGGCCCTCGAACTCGCCTGGAAGGACACCGACGCGGTCTACATCTCCTTCGATGTCGATTCCCTCGACTGTGGCTTCGTCCCTGGCACCGGCTGGCCGGAGCCAGGCGGCTTCCTGCCGCGTGAAGCGCTGAAGCTCTTGGGCCTGGTTGCCGCCGAAGGCGCCTGCGGGCTGGAAGTGGTGGAGGTGAGCCCGCCTTACGACACCTCCGACATCACGGCGCTGGTCGGCGTGCGCGTCGTGGTCGAGGTGCTGGGGGCGCTCGCCGCGCACGGCAAGCTCGGCGCCCACAAGGCCATCATCGACAAGCCGGTGAGCTACTGACATGCACCTCGGACACGACCATCACCACGATCACGACCACGGCCACGGCGGCTTCGGCCACAACGGCGGCGCGGCGCGCCAGTGGCAGACGCCCCACCTGCCGGAAGGCCATCATCACGCCGCCGACCATGACCACGGTGAGCCCGACCTCGATCTGGTCGAGACCGCCTTTGTCGACGCCTTCCCCAGGGCGCCCGACCCGACCAGCTTCCTGCGCCTGGCCGGCGTGCCCTTCATCGGCGAGCGTACCGACGGGACGAAGCTCAGCCTGCTCCGCGTCGAGGTGAACCACACCACCGACATCGGCACGCTGACCCCGCATTTCGGCGGCGACGGCCATCGCTACGATCCGCTGCCGGCGGCAATGACCTCGCAGCGGCAGTCGCTGGCGCTGGTCTATTCCGACGGCCTGGGGCTCAGGCTCCTGTCGCTGGCCGAGGCCAAGGCGCTCAAGGACCTGACGCCACCGCGCTAGAGCCTTTCACGGTCGGATGGAACCATTCCGACGGAGCGATTTTTGCGACAGGATCAAGCCGGTGGGCGAAGGTCGTACCCGGTGGTACGGCCGAGACCGGCGGCGACGATCATGGCGCAAAAGCGCCCGTCCCTTCGGGTTTCCGACCGGCGGGCGCCCGACGCCGATCCCGGCTCGACCGATGCCCGGCATCGCTCTTCGCCGTTCTCGACGCCGGATCGCCGCGCCGGTCGAGAAACGGAATTGGTCCTATCCGACCGCGAAAGGCTCTGGGATTGCATCCGGCCGGGCAGTGGTGCATGGGGGACGGCGTTCCGCGACCGTCCCCCCGAATTCCGCCATGTCCGATCCGATGGAAGAGAAAAAAGCCCGCGCCGCCGCCTGGTTCGCGGAGCTGCGCGACCAGATCACCGCCGCCTTCGAGGCAATCGAGGACGAGGTGCCGGCGACCGCCCAGCTCGGCGACCGCGCCCCCGGCCGCTTCGTGAAGACGCCCTGGCAGCGCGCCGATCATAGCGGCGCCGACGGCGGTGGCGGGGTGATGGCGCAGATGGTGGGCCGCGTCTTCGAGAAGGTCGGCGTCCATATCTCCACCGTTCATGGCGAATTCTCGCCGGAATTCCGCAAGGACATCCCCGGCGCCGAGGACGACCCGCGCTTCTGGGCAAGCGGCATCTCGCTGATCGCCCACATGCACAATCCGCATGTCCCGGCGGTCCACATGAACACGCGCATGGTGGTGACCAGCCGGCAATGGTTCGGCGGCGGCGCCGATCTGACCCCGGTGCTCGACCGCAGGCGGACCCAGGACGATCCCGATACGCTCGACTTCCACGCCGCCATGCGGAAAGCCTGCACGGCGCACGCGGTTGCCGACTACCAGCGCTACAAGACGTGGTGCGACGAGTACTTCTTCCTCAAGCACCGCAACGAGGCGCGCGGCATCGGCGGCATCTTCTACGACTGGCTGAATTCGGGCGACTGGGAGGCGGACTTCGCCTTCACGCAGGCGGTCGGCCGCGCCTTCCTCGCCATCTATCCCAAGCTGGTGCGGCGCAATTTCCTTGCGCCCTGGTCGGAAACCGAACGCGAGGAGCAGCTCGTCCGCCGCGGCCGCTACGTCGAGTTCAACCTGATCTACGACCGCGGCACCGTCTTTGGCCTCAAGACCGGCGGCAACGTCGCCTCGATCCTCTCCTCGATGCCGCCCGTGGCGAAATGGCCGTGAGGGTCAGCCGCCCTCGGCAAAGCTGAGGTCGGCCGATGAGATCAGCGCCGTATAGGGGGCGCACCAGATGACCACGCTCGGATAGCGGGAAAGATCGACGCCCGCCGGCACCGCATAGTGCTGGCTGCCCTGGAAGGCGGTGAGCGGCCCGAGGTCGACATACATGGTGTTGGCGACATCGGCGGCGGCACGGATCGCCGGCTTCGGCACCAGCAGCACGCGATAGTCCGGCCCCGGCGTCACCGCAAAATCGTCGCCGAGCACGACCTCACGGTCGGCGACGGCAACCCCGCCGGAACCGCGCTGCAGCGGATTATTGGCATCGGGCTGGATGAAGGTGCCGGTGGCGCGCGCGCTTTCCTGGCTCGCCGCCTGTGGCACCGCGACCGCGGCGACCGGCGCCGTTGGCGCGTCGCCATGCGGCAGCACCAGGCGGTCGAGAACGATGCCGGCGCAGATGCCGAGCGCACCGGCAAGCACCAGCAATCCGACCGCGCTGGGCGGGCTCTTGGCCTTGGTGTCTACCGGGGGCTTGCTCGCCTTGGGCGAGGCGGGCGGCGGCGACATGGCCGCCCGCAATTCCTGAACCGAGCTCATGAGGCAAACGATCGCAAGGACATAGGGACAGACGCGGATTCAGTCCGTGAACCGCCCGATTAAATCCTGCCAACCGGAAAGAAGTGGTTACTGCTGCTACCGGCGCTCTCTGAGGCGCGGCGCCGCGGCCACGCGCACCTTGATGTCGGTTCCGAAGACCACGTCCCAGAAGCCGCTGGTGACTTCGAAATTGCCCTTTTCGTCGAAATGGTGGTGCAGCATGTGGTGGCGCTTCAGCTTGTACCAGAAGCTGCCCGGCTCGATCTTCCAGTGGTGCAGGATGTGGTGGACGCCGCCATACCAGAAGTGGCCGAACATCAGCCCGCAGGCGAGCCCGATTGCCAAGTGCTGCTCGACCAGGAAGTTGAGCGGAATGAGCACAAAGACGACCATGATCGTCAGGCTGATCCAAATCGGCGTGCCGATCAGGGCAAGCTGATCCCCATGGTGGGCATCGTGCGCCTCCTTGATGTAGGGGACATGGTGCAGCACGAAGCGGTGCAGCACGTACTCGACCAGCGTCCACAGCGCGACGCCCGAGACGAAGGCGGTGAGCCACGTCACCCAGCCGCCGACGGGCCCCTGCCAGATGGCAAAGGCGGCCAGCGCGGCGATCACCACCGGATAGACGTAGAAATCTGCGTAGTAGGCGATCCTGCCCAGTTGCAAGAGCCGCATGACGGTTCTCCAGATCTGCCTCTGCCTGCCATAAGAATAATTACATGTGAGGCGACTCACTAGCAAGAAGTGCGCCCTTTTACTTTTGGGCGCGGCCTATTGCTGCGCGGCGGCCAGTTCCTGCTGCAGGCGGGCGCGCAGCGCCCGTTCGTCGGGAGCAAAATCCTGCGCGATCCACCAGGCTTCGACGGAGCGCAGCATGGCGCCGACCGTAGGCCCGGCGGGCGTGCCCGGCCCGACGACGTCGCGGCCGCTGAGCGGAAAGCGCGGCACCGCCCAGTTGTCGGGCAGATGGTAGAGCGCCTTCCACGCGGCATCCTCGGGCGCCGTCGCACCCGCCGCGGCGAAGGCAAGAGAGAGGCCGTCGCGCCAGGCGGCAACGCCCAGCCGGTAGAGGCCGGCGTGCGCCGCGCGCTCCGACGGCCGAGGAGAGAACGCCGACCGTGCCGCGAGCGCCACCAGCATGCGGTCGCGTTCGGCATTGGTGAGCCGCAGGCGGCGGGTGATCCGCTCCACGTCTTCGCTGATGCGGACCGCGAGCGCTGCCAGCCGCAACGGCGCCTGCGGCGCGGCACCGACCGCCGCCTCGAAGGCGACGAAGCGCCCGAACTGCCCGACATAACCAATGCCCGCAAGCACCACGCCGAGAATGCCGGCTTCCTGCATGATGGCGACGATTTCGACCGCGCGCGGCGCCACGATCAGCCGCCGCAACTCGTTGCCGATGCGCTCGCCGGATAGCTCCCGCAAGCCGTCGCGACCGCGAATCGCCGCCGACAACCCGGCTGCATCGACCGTGCCGTCGCCGTATTCGGCGCTGAACCGCAGGAACCGCAGGATGCGCAGCCGGTCCTCGGCGATCCGCCGGTCGGCATCGCCAATGAAGCGGATGCGGCGGGCAAGGATGTCGGCGTAGCCACCGACCGGATCGTAGACGGTGCCCTCCGCATCGACCGACAGCGCGTTGACGGTGAAGTCGCGGCGCATGGCATCGGCCGTCCAGTCGCGGCCGAAGCGCACCACCGCATGACGGCCATCGGTCTCGATGTCCTGGCGCAGCGTCGTCACCTCGTAGCCGCGCCCCTCGACGACGACGGTCAGCGTGCCGTGATCGATGCCGGTGGGCACGGTCTTGAAGCCGGCGGCCGTGGCCAGTGCCGCCACCTCATCCGGCGTCGCAGTGGTGGCGAAATCGATCTCGCCCACTGCCTGCCCCATCAGCGCATTGCGCACCGCGCCGCCGATGATGCGCGTCTCGTGCCCGCTGGCCGAGAGCGCGGCGAAGATGCGCCACGTCGTCGGACGGGCGAGCCACGCGGCGCCGGCCAGGCTCGGCAGGGCCGGGTTCACCGTCGCCCCCACCGGTTCATTCGCAGTCGGTTCATTCGAAATGGCCGGGGACGATGGTGCCGTCTTCGTCGACATGGGCCGGAATATAGGTGCCATCCGTCGGCCCGCTGCCGAGATGAACGAAGATGACCAGCACCGCGATCATCAGCGCGGCGCCGCCGGCCGCCAGCCAGGCGATGGTGCGCGCCTGCCAGTCGGCAATGTTGTTGAGACTGCCGCGGGTGATCAACAGCCACAGCGCGTAGACCGCGAAGGGAATCAGAAAGAAAAGCGCGTCGAAGGCGACCAGTCGCGTCATGAGTCGAACATCCGCTCGTACAGCCCCCGGATAATACCCGCCGTGATCCCCCAAATATAACGACCCTCGAACGGCATCTCATAGAACTGGCGTTCGCGGCCCATGAGGACCCGGCTGCCACGCTGATGGTTCTGCGGGTCCATCAGGAAAGCCAGCGGCACCTCGAACGCTTCCTGCACCTCCTGCGGATTAAGCGCCAGTACCGGCTCGGGCACAACGCGGCCGACCACCGGCGTGATGCGATAGCCGGTGCCGGTCAGGTAGCGGTCGAGATAGCCGACGATGGCGACCGAGGCAGGGTCAAGTCCGATCTCCTCGCGCGCCTCGCGCAACGCCGCTGCCCCCGGCCCTTGGTCCGACGCTTCGATCTTGCCGCCGGGAAAGGCGATCTGGCCCGCATGGACCGCCAGATGGGGCGTGCGCAGGGTGAGCAGCGCCGTCAGTCCGCTCGCGCGCGCGACCACCGGCACCAGCACCGCGGCATCCTGAAAGTCGGTCCTGCCGGCGAAGAGGCCGGGATTGAGCACCTGTTCGCCGATCGCGGAGCCGCTTGGCGGCTCGGCAAGCAGCCGCTCCGCCGCCCGTGCGAAGAACGCCTGTGGCGTCGTCAGACGCTGGTCGATGGCGGCGCCGGTCACCGGAACGGAGCCGACCGATCGAGGGATCGGTTCACTTTCCGGTGAAGCGCGGCCGCAATCCGGCCGCCGAACAGCGGGCGGATGGGGTCAAACCGTATCTCGGCCCCTGCAACGGCCATGCTTTTGCCTCGCTTTGCTTCTGTGCTGCCGGACGGAGAGGGTTGTCCCACGGCGGACCGGCACCGACAATTCCCTATTGCGCTGGCATGCCGCATGCAACAATCCCGTGATGCAAGCCTATCGGCCGCGCGCCGACGGCGACAGACCTCGAACAGGTTTCGTGAGCCCCGGGAACACCATGAGCGCCATCGCCCAGCCAGCCAGACCTGACGCCGATCGCGTCATCGCCGAGACCGACGCCGCCGTGGCGCGCATCGGGAAGGCGCGCGAGGCGATCGGCAAGGTGATCTACGGCCAGGAAGCGGTGGTCGACAGCGCGCTGATCACGATTCTCGCCGGCGGCCATGGCCTGCTGATCGGCGTGCCCGGCCTGGCCAAGACCAAGCTGGTCGAGACGCTGGGCACCGTGCTGGGCCTGTCGGCGCGGCGCGTCCAGTTCACCCCCGACCTCATGCCCTCAGACATCATCGGTTCGGAGGTCATGGACCAGGCCGCAGACGGCACCCGCAGCTTCCGTTTCATCCGCGGCCCGGTCTTCGCCCAGCTTCTCATGGCCGACGAGATCAACCGCGCCAGCCCGCGCACCCAGTCGGCGCTGCTTCAGGCCATGCAGGAATATCACGTGACGGTCGCCGGCCAGCGCCACGACCTGCCGGCGCCCTTCCATGTTCTTGCCACCCAGAACCCGCTCGAGCAGGAAGGCACCTATCCCCTGCCCGAGGCGCAGCTCGACCGTTTCCTGCTGCAGATCGACGTGGTCTATCCCGACCGCGATGCCGAGCGGCGCATGCTGTTCGAGACCACCGGCGCCCATCAGGCAACCACCAGCCAGGTGCTCACCGCCGAGGAGTTGCGCACCACCCAGCAGCTCGTGCGCCGCATGCCGGTCGGCGAATCGGTGGTCGAGGGCATCCTCGAACTGGTCGCCTCGGCCCGTCCCGGCACCGCCGCCAATGAGCGCCTGGCCCAGGCCATCGCCTGGGGCCCGGGCCCGCGCGCCAGCCAGGCCCTGATGCTCGCCTCGCGCGCCCGTGCCCTCATCGACGGGCGCTACGCGCCCTCTCTCGACGACGTCGTGGCACTGGCCGAACCGGTGCTGCAGCACCGCATGGCGCTGGGCTTCGCCGCCCGCGCCGATGGCCTCACCGTGCGCGACGTGATCGCCGACCTGAAGGCGAGGATTGGATAGCGAACGACGCATGGAGCGAACCGACACCGTTCGGGGGGCACTCACTGAGGCGAAGGGGATCGCCGCCGGCATGCCCGACCTTCTGGTCGAGGCCCGGCGCGTGGCCGCCACCGTGCTCGCCGGCTGGCACGGCCGCCGGGTCAGTGGTCGCGGCGAGGCTTTCTGGCAGTTTCGTCCCTTCGTCACCGGCGAGCCGGCGGCCACCATCGACTGGCGGCGCTCGGCGCGCGACGACCATCTCTATGTGCGCGAGAAGGAATGGGAGGCCTCGCACACAGTCTGGCTGTGGGCCGACCTCTCCGCCTCGATGGACTTCCGTTCGCGTCTGGCGCCGGTCACCAAGGCCAACCGCGCCATCGTGCTGACCCTGGCGCTGGCGGACCTGCTCGCCACCGCCGGCGAGCGCACCGGCCTGTTGGGTTCCAGCCGGGCGATGCTCACCCGCAATGCCGCCGAACGCATCGCCGCGCTCATTCCCGCGGCCATCGCCAAGCCGGCGCCGCCCGACGTGCATGCGCTGAAGCGCTTCACCGACATCGCGCTCATCGGCGACTTCCTCGATCCCATCGACGAGACCGAGGCGATGCTCGACGCGATCCTCGGCGCCGGCGTCCACGCCCACCTCGTTCAGGTCATCGACCCGATCGAGGAGACCTTTCCCTATGCTGGGCGCACCGAGTTCCACGATCCGGAGACGGGCCTGCGCCACGTCGTCTCGCGCGCCGAGCAATACCGCACCGACTACCAGAACCGGCTGGCGGCGCTGCGCGACCGCCTCGCCACGCTCTGCCGGCGGCTCGACTGGACCTTCATCCTCCACCGCACCGACCGTCCGGCGACCGAGCCCCTGCTGGCGCTGCATGCGCGCCTTGCCGACCGCCACAGCCGCGCCTCGAGCGCCACCCTTGCCGGACGCGCCGCATGACCGCCCTCGCCTTCACCAATATCGGCATGCTGGTGGCGCTCGCCGCACTGCCGGTGATCTGGTACTTCCTGCGCCTGATGCCGCCGAAGCCGCGGCTGGAACGCTTTCCCCCGACCCGTCTGCTGCTCGAGATCACCCGCAAGGACGAGCAGCCGGCGACCAGCCCCTGGTGGCTGACGGCGCTCAGGCTGCTGCTTGCCGCACTGGTCATTTTCGCGCTCGCCGGACCGGTGTTCAAACCGACGGCGGAGGTGGCGCCGGGCAAGGGCCCGCTGCTCATCGCCATCGACAACGGCTGGGCGGCGGCGCCCAACTGGACGGCCACCCTCGACACCGCCCACCACATCGTCAAGCTGGCCGAGGACGCCGGCCGGCCGATCGCGCTGCTGGCCACCGCGGAAGCTCCCAACCAGTCGCTCGAGCCGGCCGATTCCGGCGAGATCCTCAAGCGCCTCGATGCGCTGCAGCCGCGCCCGTGGGCGCCGCGGCGCGCCGAACTGGCCACCGCGCTCGCCGACGTGACGGCGAAGACGCCCTTCGGCGGCGCCGTGTGGCTCTCCGACGGCGTCGGCGGTCCCGACGCCGATGCCTTCGCCCGCTTCCTCGCCGAGCAAACCAAGGCACCGGTGGACGTCTATGCCGATACGACCAGCCCGCTGATGGCGCTCAAGCCGCCGGTGAGCGGCGCCGACGCGCTGTCCGTGCCGGTCATTCGCCGCGCCGCGCCCGATGCCGCCGCCGGACTGGTGACGGCGCGCGACATCAAGGGCCGCGTCGTCGGCGATGCGCCCTTCACCTTCGCCGCCGGCGAGACGGCTGCGCAAGCGAAGATCACGCTGCCCATCGAGATCCGCAACGAGATCGCGCGGCTGGAGATCGCCCGCGCCGACACCGCCGGCGCCGTGCAGCTTCTCGACGACCGCTTCCGCCGCCGCCGCGTCGGCCTGCTCTCCGGCGCCTCGGTCGAATCGGCGCAGCCCCTGCTCTCGCCGCTCTATTACATCTCGCGCGCCGTGCAGCCCTTCGCCGACGTGCGCGAACCGCGCAACGCCAACGCCGCCGTGGCCGTGCCCGAGCTGATCGACGCCAACTGTTCGGTGATCGCCATGGCCGACATCGGCAACCTCACCTCCGGCGTCGAGGGTGAGGTTTCCAAATGGGTCGAGAACGGCGGCGTTCTGGTGCGCTTCGCCGGCCCGCGCCTGGCCGCGGCGACCGATTCGCTGATTCCGGTGACGCTGCGCCACGGCGACCGCACGCTCGGCGGCAGCCTCACCTGGCAGACTCCGCAGCCGTTGGCGAGCTTCTCCGACAAGAGCCCCTTTGCCGGACTGCAGGTGCCCGACGACGTGACCGTGACCCGCCAGGTTCTGGCCGAGCCGGACGGGGCGCTCGCCGGCCGCACCTGGGCGGCGCTGGCCGACGGCACGCCACTGGTCACCGCCGCCCCGCTCGGCAAGGGCTGGCTGATCCTCTTCCACGTCACCGCCGACACCAGCTGGTCGAACCTGCCGCTGTCCGGCACCTTCGTCGAAATGCTGAAGCGCATCGTCTCCTTCTCCTCCGGCACCGGCGGCGGCGCCAGGACGGCCGACGCCGCCCAGCCGGTGCCGCCCTATCGCCTGCTCGACGGGCACGGCCGCTTCGTCGCGCCGAACGCCGAGGCGCAGCCGCTCTCCGGCGACATCGCCGCGGTCGTTCTGAACATCGAGCATCCGCCCGGCCTCTACGGCACCGAGGAAGGTTTCCGCGCCCTCAACCTGCTCGACGACAAGGCCGTACTTCCCGTCCTCGAGCTCGCCAATGTTGAAGCCGTCAGCCTGCGCGCCTATCCGACCGCCAAGCCGACCGATCTGGCGCCGTGGCTGCTCGCCGCGGCGCTCCTGCTGCTCGCCCTCGATGCGCTTGCCGTGCTGTGGCTGAACGGGGCGCTGCGCGTCCGCCGGCGTGCGGTGACCGCCGCCCTGATGCTTGCCGCCATCACCGGCGGCGGGCTGCTCTTCGCCTCGCAGGCCCGTGCCGACCAGGCCGCCGACCAGTTCGCCATGCAGGCGGTGAGCAAGACGCATCTCGCCTATGTCATCACCGGCGATCCGAAGGTGGACGAGGTCAGCAAGGCGGGGCTTGCCGGCCTGTCGGAAGTGCTCGCCAACCGCACCGCGCTCGAACCGGGCGACCCCATGGGCGTCGATCCCGAGCGCGACGAGCTCTCCTTCTTCCCGCTGATCTACTGGCCGATCGCGCCCGACACGGCCATGCCCTCGCCGGCCGCGATGGCGCGCATCGACGCCTATATGCGCCAGGGCGGCTCGGTGCTCTTCGACACCCGCGACCAGCTCGAACGCTCGACCACCTTCGATACCTTCGCCGGCACGCCGGCCGCCGAACGGCTGAAGGAGATGCTCGCCAATCTCGACATCCCGCCGCTCGAGCCGGTGCCGGCCGACCATGTGCTGACCAAGGCGTTCTACCTCCTCAACGATTTTCCCGGCCGCTATTCCGGCGGGCCGCTATGGGTGGAGGCAACCGAAGCCCAGGACCGCGCCGACCGGCCGGCGCAGGCCGGCGACGGCGTCTCGACCATCCTCATCACCGAGAACGACTTTGCCGGCGCCTGGGCGCTCGACGCCGGCGGCGCCTACCTGTTCCCGACGGTACCTGCCGATCCCCTCCAGCGCGAGATGGCCTTCCGCACCGGCGTCAACATCGTCATGTACACGCTGACCGGCAACTACAAGGCCGACCAGGTGCACGTGCCGGCGCTGCTCGAGAGGCTCGGGCAATGATCGGCACGGTCAGGCGTATCGGCACGGCGCCATCTCCCCCCTTGAGGGGGAGAAAAGCGGAGCTTGCGGCTCGCCCAAGCGAGACGTTGGCGGAGCTAAGAGGGGGGTATGGGCAGCACCGTGCTACGACCCCCCTCTTGGCTACGCCAACGATTTCCGCCTTCGGCGAAAATCGGGCTTCGCCGTTCTCCCCCGCAAGGGGGGAGCTGGGAGCAAGCGGCTGTGTCCTGCCAGAAGTCGGCATCGGTGCACCCGGCAATCACGGTGAGCACCCATGAACTGGTCGCTCATCTTCTCGCCTTTGCTGCCCTGGCCGTGGCTGGCGGGCTTCGCGGTCGTCGCCCTGCTGCTCCTCGTCCCCGGCCTCGTGCGCCGCATGCGCGGCGCCTGGTTGCGGCTGGCCGCCGCCGCCGCACTGCTGCTCGCTTTGTCCAACCCGGTGCTTCTCAACGAGCAGCGCGAGCCGCTCTCCACCGTCGTCGCCATGGTGGTCGATCACAGCGCCAGCCAGACGCTCGACGACCGCGACAAGATGACGACGCAGGCCGCCGACGAACTGACCAAGCGGCTTGCCGCCTTCCACAACATCGAGGTCCGCCGCATCGATGCCGGCGGCCCCGTCGGCGGCCGCGCGGTGGACGGCACCGATCTCTTCGGTCCGCTCTCCACGGCCCTTTCCGACGTTCCGCCGGACCGCATCGGCGCCGTCATCATGCTGACCGACGGCCAGGTCCACGACGTCCCCGCCGACAAGGCCGGCCTGCCGCCCAATGCGCCGCTGCACGTTCTCCTCTCCGGCCATGAGGGCGAGACCGACCGGCGCATCGTCATCGACAGCGCGCCGCGCTTCGGCATCGTCAACGAAAGCCAGGTGATCAAGCTGCGCGTCGTCGACGACGGCATCACCGGCAACGACCCGCCGGTGACCGTCTCGGTCAACGTCGACGGCGAGCCGCTGTCGACGGTAAAGGTGCTGCCCGGCGTGCCCAGCCAGTTCGTCGTGGATATCTCACACGGCGGACCCAACATCATCGAGTTCGAGGCGGCGCCGCTTGCCGGCGAGCTGACCCCGGTCAACAACCGCGCCGTCGTCTCCATCGAGGGCATCCGCGAGAACCTGCGCGTCCTCCTGGTCTCCGGCGAGCCCCACGCCGGCGAGCGCACCTGGCGCAACCTGCTCAAGTCGGACGCCTCGGTCGACCTCGTCCACTTCACCATCCTGCGTCCGCCGGAGAAGCAGGACGGCACGCCGATCAACCAGCTCTCGCTGATCGCCTTCCCCACCCGCGAGCTGTTCTCGGAGAAGATCCACCAGTTCGACCTGATCATCTTCGACCGCTACCAGCATCGCGGTGTGCTGCCGCTGCTCTATTTCGACAACATCGCCCGCTATGTGCGCTCGGGCGGCGCGCTGCTGGTCGCCGCCGGGCCGGACTATGCCGGCGCCGATTCCATCTACGACACGCCGCTGGCGCCGGTGCTGCCGGTGGCGCCGACCGGCAAGGTGATCGAGCAGCCCTATTATCCGACCGTCACCGATCTCGGTCAGCGCCATCCGGTCACCCGCGACCTGGAAGGCTCGCATTCCGACCCGCCCCATTGGGGCCGCTTCTTCCGCCTGATCGGCGTCGACAAACCTGAGGGCAACGTCGTCATGGACGGCGCCGACAAGCAGCCGCTGCTGGTGCTGAACCGCGTCGACAAGGGGCGCGTGGCGCTGCTGCTTTCCGACAATACCTGGCTGTGGGCACGCGGCTATGAGGGCGGCGGCCCGCATGTCGATCTGCTGCGCCGCCTGGCGCACTGGCTGATGAAGGAGCCCGACCTCGAGGAGGAGGCGCTGCGCGCCAAGGCCCGCGCCGGGGAACTGACCATCGAGCGCCAGACCATGGCCGACACCACCTCCCCGGTGACGGTGCGCAAGCCCTCCGGTGCCGTCGAGACGGTGACGCTGACCGCGGCCGAGCCGGGTCTGTGGAAGGCGACCATCCCCGCCGACGAAATCGGCCTCTATCGCCTCGACCAGGGCGACAAGCACGCTTTCGCCAGCGTCGGCCCGCCCAATCCGCGCGAATATGCCGACGCCATCTCGACGCCCGACAAGCTCAAGCCGCTGGTTGACGCCACCCACGGGCGCATCGCCCGCATGACCGACCGTTCCGGCGCTCTCGATCTGCCGCGCATCGTGCCGGTGCGTTCCACCGTCACGCTCTCCGGCAATGACTGGATCGGGGTGCACACCACCGAGGCCAGCGTGCTCAAGGGCATCACCCGCGTGCCGCTGTTCACCGGCTTCATCACGCTGTTCGGCATCGCCGGCCTGTTCGGGCTCCTCGCCCTCATCGGCCTGCCCTTCGCCACCTGGGTCCGCGAGGGACGGTAGAGCCCTTTTCGACCAAACCGCCCGCCCGGCGCTTGGCACCGGGCGCTGGTAGATTACTTCCGCTTGAACTGCGGACGACGTGGCGCGTCGGAGGGCGCCATCGCCTCGGTCTTGTGGCGGAAGTTGATCCGCCCCTTTTCCAGATCGTAGGGCGTCATCTCGACCCGCACCCGGTCGCCGGCGAGCGTGCGGATGCGGTTCTTGCGCATGCGCCCCGCCGCGTAGGCGAGGATCATGTGATCGTTGTCGAGCTTGACGCGGAAGTTGCCGTCAGGGAGGACCTCGGTCACGGTCCCCTCGAATTCCAGTAGTTCTTCTTTTGCCACTGCTTCTCCTCACTCACTGGCCGGGCTGGACTTCCGGGTCGCGCCGCCGCGCCGGCTCCAGGAAACCCGCCCCGGCAAGGCCGTTGGCGTGCTGCCGGCCCGGTGCACCGTGCGCCGGCTGTTGCTCACCGGCCTTCTCCACCCCTCGATTGCCGCCGCCACGGCGACGCTGCCGCTGCGGCTTCTTCTGTGCTCCGCCCCTGGGATCGCGAGTCCCGCTGCGGGCGGCGGGAGAATGCCCTTCCGTGCCCGATCCGGCAATCTGTCTGCGGATCAACTTTTCAATGTCCCGCATGAAGGGGATCTCGTCGGAGCTGACCAGCGAAATGGCGATGCCCGTCGCTCCGGCGCGCGCCGTGCGCCCGATCCGGTGGACGTAGCTCTCCGCGATGTTGGGCAGGTCGAAGTTGATGACGTGGCTGACGCCGTCGACATCGATGCCGCGCGCGGCGATGTCGGTGGCGACCAGCGTGCGCACGCCGCCCGAACGGAAGGCGGCCATGACGCGATCGCGCTGGCCCTGGCTCTTGTTGCCGTGGATCGCTTCCGCCGCGATGCCGGCCCGCACGAGTCCGCGCACGACGCGGTCGGCGCCGTGCTTGGTGCGGGTGAAGACCAGCGCGCGGTCGATCTCCTCGCGCTTGAGCAGCATGGTGAGCATGTCCTGCTTGCCGGCCTTCTCGACGCGGATGGCGCGCTGGTCGACCTTGTCGACCGTCGTCGCCTGCGGCGTGACGGCGACGGTGACCGGTTCGTTCAGCATCTGATCGGCCAGCTTGGCCGTCTCCGGTGCCATGGTGGCGGAGAAGAACAGCGTCTGCCGCGCCTTGGGCAAGTAGCCGACGATGCGGCGGATGTCGTGGATGAAGCCCATGTCGAGCATGCGGTCGGCCTCGTCGAGGACGAGCACCTCGATATCGTCGAAGCGCACCGCGCGGCTGTTGTGGAGGTCGAGCAGCCGGCCGGGCGTCGCCACCAGCACGTCGACGCCGCGCGCCAGCGTGCGGATCTGCTTGCCGATCGGCACACCGCCGATGACCAGCGCGGTCGAGACGTTGAGGTGCCGCCCATAGGCGGCGAAGGATTCGACGATCTGGTTGCCGAGTTCGCGGGTCGGCGCCAGCACCAGCACGCGGGGAGACTTCGGCTGAAGCGGCTTCACCGAACCGGCAAGGCGATGGAGGATGGGAAGGGCGAAGGCGGCGGTCTTGCCGGTGCCGGTCTGGGCGATGCCGACAAGGTCGCGTCCGGCAAGGGCGGGAGGAATCGCCGCGGCCTGGATCGGCGTCGGCGTGGCATAGCCCTCTTCGGCGAGTGCGCGGGTAACGGGCTCGGCGAGGCCGAGGGGAGCAAAGCTCATAAGGTCAAGGTTTCTTTCGAATACAGCGCGGGCGCGCGGCGCCTTCAAGAGCGGCGCGAGCGCTTCGCGGGTCCATCTGGACACCCCGCGTGGCCTGGGCTGTCGATGTCTGGTGAATCAGACGGGCTGGAATCCGTATGAACGGATTCGTGCAACGCGGCCCGTGCGCCGCACATATGACCGCGAACCTGTTGCATTGCAACAACTATTTTGGAACGACTGGAAGCAGGACCTTCTCCGCCGGGCCGCAGAGGCCGGCAAGCGCGCCGTCCGTGAGCCCGGCGACCAGCACCCGGTCGGGATCGACCCAGGCCGGCAGCGTGATGACGTCGCGGCCGAGAAAAGTGAAGCCGAGCGGCCCGTAATAGGGCAGATCGCCGACCAGCATGACGACGCTGTGGCCCTGCTGTCTGGCTTCGGCGCAGGCCATGCGGACCAGCGTGCGACCCGCCCCCTGCCCCTTGAATTCGGGATCGACGACCAGCGGTCCGAGCAGCAGCGCCGGACGCCCGCCGATGGTAATCGGCGTCAGGCGCACCGAGGCGACAAGGCGGCCGGCACAGGTGGCGACGAAGCAGAGCGCCGGGTCCGGCGGCACGCCGTCGCGCAATACATAAGCGGCGCGCTTGAACCGCTCGGGCCCGAACAGGCTGGCATGCAGGGAGTCGATGGCATCGGAGTCGGCCGGCTGTTCCAGCCGGTAGGCGAAGGTCGCGGAGGTCATGGCAGGGCCTGTGAAAAAGGGATCGGAGAGATCCGGCCCGTGCGCGTTGCTCGTCTCAGAGGCGGTGCGCCGACGGCCGGATGACGGCATGGCGTGACCCAAGGTCACGTCGCCCCGCTCGTCGTCGCAGTCCGGCCTTCGGGATCATCGCGCTTTTTTTCTCCACGGCGCGCCGATAGCACGGGCCGGCCCACCCGTCCAGCGGCAGCACACCCCCTGCGACACCCGGCGTCACCACTCGGCCGCCGGCGGCAGCCCTTGCCCGATTTCGGCAAGCCGGCGGCGCGTGCTCCCGGCGGTGTCCTCCGGCAAGGCATCCGGGGCATAGAAGCCGCAGGCGACGATCTCCAGATTGGGCACCTTCGGCGGCTCCGGCTGGGTCCAGTCGCGGCAGACATAGACGGCGACATGGTCGCGCGGCGCCATGCGTCGGTTGAGATAGATGCCGAACAGGGTTGGGGGAGCCGAAAGCCGGACGCCGGCTTCCTCGCTGAGCTCGCGATCGAGCGCCTGCGCCATCGTCTCGCCCCACTCGACGCCGCCGCCGGGCATGTGCCAGCCGGGCGTGTAGCTGTGCTTGACCAGAAAGACGCGGCCCTCGGCGTCGAACACCGCGGCGCGCACGCCGAGCGTCATGCCCCGCCTGAAAAGGGACACAAACAAGTAGCAACGGATCAACTGCCGGTTCAGGATCATTAATGATTTTGCAATCCAGCTATGCGATAAACGCATAAGAGAGTCGCGCCGGGCGCGTTGGTATTACCGGCGCGGGCAGCCTACCTCAAAGGCAAATTCGAATCCCGAAAAGCCCAAGGCCATGTTTGCCCACTTCTTCCGGCGCCTCCGGATGCGCCGCTTCGTCTGGACCCCCGCGGTCGATCACAGCAGTCGCCACCTCATCGTGACATTGATCGAATTCGGCCACTGAGCCTGCAGGCGTGCTTTACGCCCTGATCCCCGTCGGCTAAGTCGGCGGGAATGGTGCTGCTCGCCCAGTTTTCCGACGTTCACCTCGGCCCGCTGCCGCAGGTTTCGGTCGCCGATCTCGCCTCCAAGCGGCTGCTCGGCTACCTCAACTGGCAGCGCAGTCGCGGCCGCATCCACGCCGACTCGGTGCTGAGCGCACTCGTCGCCGACATGCACGCCGCCGCGCCGGACCAGATCGTCGTCACCGGCGACCTCGTCAATCTCGGCCTGCCGGCGGAATACCGCGCCGCCCGCATCTGGCTCTCGATGCTGGGGTCACCCCATGACGTGACGGTCATCCCCGGCAACCACGATGCCTATGTCGCCAGCGGCGTCGTCCACTTCACCGAGCAGTGGCAGGATTTTTCGAGCGGCGATGGCCGCACCGGCGGGCAATCGGGCTTTCCCTTCCTGCGCCGGCGCGGCCCGCTGGCGCTGATCGGCGTCTCCTCAGCCGTGCCGACCGGCCCGTTCATGGCCACCGGCCGCGTCGGCGCCACGCAGGCGGCGGCACTCGGCACCCTGCTGGCGGAGACCAAACGCGAAGGTCTCTTCCGCGTCGTGCTCATCCATCATCCGGTGGCGGAACGTTCGGCGCCGCGGATGCGCCGCCTGGTCGACGCCGCCCGCATGCGCGCCGTCATCGCCGAGCACGGCGCCGAACTCGTACTGCACGGCCACAATCACAAGACCAGCGTGATGGCGGTCCCCGGTCCGCTGGGGAACGTGCCGGTGGTCGGTGCGACCGCAACCGCGCTGCGGCCACGCCCGCACCACGCCGGCGGCGGCTACAACCTGTTCGACATCGATGGCGGGGCCGGCGCCTGGCGGCTCACCTTGCGCGAGCGCGCCGTGACCGAAGCCGGCACCGTCGAGACGCGGCTGGAACGGGCCCTTGCCGTGCCGGGATCGGGCTGAAGCAGCGCGTAGCCCGGATGAAGCGAAAGCGTAATCCGGGGCGGCGGTTCCCGCATTCCGCTTCGCTGCATGCGGACTACAGGCCGATGCGCGCCTCACTGCAGGGACATCGGCACCAGCAGCAGCACTTCGAGATTGCGCTCCGGCCAGAAATTCTCCTGGGTCGACTCGAAGCGGGTCGGCGACACCTTGCGCACGCCGTCCATGCAGAAGCTGACCAGGTTCTGCGGATCGCCCTTGTCGACGGTGAGGTGGAAGGTGCCGATCGCCCCAAGCCAGTTGGCCCCCGTCATCAGGATGTATTCGAGGCGCTTCTCGGTGGCGATCCGCGTGCCGCCCGCCGACGGCCGCTGCATGGCCTTCGCCGCGCGCAGAAAGCCGGCATCCATGCAATAGCGCTCCGTGTAGTCCTGCATCTCCTTTTCGCTGGCAAAGTCGGTGCCGACCATCGACTGGACCGATGCGCCGACCGATGGCCGGTAACGGTGCTCGACCTGCAGCTCCTGCTGCGCCGGGAAGGTCTGCTCCCAGTAATAGGTCGTCCGCGCCACCCACAGCGGCCGCGCGTGGCGCTCCATGCCCTTGCCGATGTCGAACTCGTCGTAGGCGATCATGCCGAGCTCTTCGAGCTGCTTCAGCGTCGCCGCGGGCAGCGCATCGAGCCGTTCGCCGGTTGCCGGGATGTGCGGCGCGATCGGGATCGACAGGCTGTTGAGCAGATCGGTGCGGTCGATGCCGAGCGCCAGCGCCCGCTGCTCGACCTGCATGGCCACCGGCTGGCCGTCGACCGTGGTCTTGAAATCGAGGAAGTTGGTCGCCGCATCCGGTTCCGGGACGACGAAATTGTACATGTCCGACGGCGCGCTGATGTCGGGCAGCGGGAAGGCGACCAGCGTCGTCACGTCCGCGTCGGTATGATTGACGAAGCGATAACGGACGCGGATCTCGGCGGTCGACAGGTAGAGGTCCTCCGAGGCCATCTCGATGGCATCGGTCTGCGACAGCACCAGCCCGCCGGCGGCGAGATGGGCGACCGAGTCGTTGGCGACCGCCGCCTGCGGCACCGCCACCGCCAAGGCAAGCAGCGCGCCGAAAGCAGAGAATCGCGGGCGAGGTGGCGGCGCGACGACCGAAATCCGACATTCTGTGCATGGCAGCACCTCCTGGCGAGTGCTCCCCTCCCAAGTGCGATCCTAGCACCGTGGCGCGATTGCGCGCAGCACGCCCGTGCGTGCCCCGCCTACACCTGCATCCAGGCATAGGTGAACAGCACCACGGCGCCGATCAGCACGCCGCCAAGGAAGGCGGCTACCAGCCAGCCGAGATTGCGTGCGTCGATGCGTGCCGGCGTCCGCTCGGGTGCGGCGACGGCCTGCGCCGCGGCGGCGACCGCCTGGCGCGCCTCCTGCCGGCGTTCGCTCTCGTCGCGCATGACGCGGTGGATCAGCCAGTCGCCCTCGATGGCGCGCTCGCGCTCGATGATGCGCTCGGCGACATAGTGGGTGATGGTGTCGGCGACATCGGCAAGCTCGGTGCTCTCGACGATGATCGTGCGCCCGAGGCGGGTATCCTTGAGGAAGCGATAGGTGCGCCGGTCGCGCCCCATCACCACGAAGGCGGTCATGTCGATCCACAGGCGCGGCGGCGTGCCCGCCGCAACGGTGAAGATGAACTGGTCGTCCTCGGCCGGAACTTCGGCAAAGACGCCGCGCAGTTCCTCGGCAAGCAGCTCCAGCCGCGCCCGCTCCGCGTCGCGCAGCTCGACCACCACGTCGGCGCGCTCGGTCTCGGCCGTGCGCACCTCGCGGATGGTCTCCTTGAGGCTGCGCATTTTTCCGGGTGTGCTGTCCAACGGGTCGCTCAATAAAGACTCCAGCAGTTCTGCGATGGTTGATGAAATCTTACCAAAAATGGCATGACCGCGCAGCCGGTCTGTGCATGGGCCGGACCATCAGGAGCTGAACCGAAATGACCAGCCTTCCCGCCGCCGCCCAGCGCGTCCAGGACGCCGCCGACGCCCTCGGCCTCAGCGTCACCGTGCGCATCATGGAAAAGGTGACGCGCACCGCCGAGGAGGCCGCCGCGGCCTGCGGCTGCACTGTCGGACAGATTGTCAAGTCACTGATATTTCAAGGAAAACAAACGAGAACACCATTCCTCCTGCTGGTCTCGGGGACAAACCGCGTCAACGAGAAGGCGATGACCGAGCGGCTCGGCGAAGCCATCCTGCGGCCCGACGCCGCCTTCGTGCGCGAGGCCACCGGCTTCGCCATCGGCGGCATCCCGCCCTTCGGTCACGCCAGCCCGCTTGTGCCGCGCCTCGACGCCGACCTGTTGCAATATGAGACGGTATGGGCGGCGGCCGGCACGCCCAATGCCATCTTCGCGGTCAGTCCGGCGGCCCTCAGGGACGCCACCGGCGCTGTCGTTCTGCCGGTCACCTGAGCGGCCGGCGCCCCCTGCCCCTTCGGCGGCAGGACCGCGGCCGCCGGGACCAGAGCGCTCGGCGTCGTTGCACGGCATCCGGCGGGCGCGGTGCAACCATCACCGTCGTTTTCAGGTGGTTAAATCGGACCGATCCTGCGTCAGTGCAGGACATCGCCTGTTTCGACGGCGCGACAAAAGCTAATATGCTAGTAGACGAACAAAGTTAAACTGGCGAACATGATCAAAATACGACCGTTAATGGCCAGACCGTTGCACGATATTCAAAATATCCGAGAGATCGCTTCGCGTTCTTCTTCTAGTTTTCGTAAAAAAACGCCAAAGAATAGACTGCCGGAGTCCGAACTTAAAACATAGCATCATGGGGCAGCGTCAAAAAACCGCTGTGTTTACGCTGGGGCGCCTTGAGTTTTGTATTGCCAGCGCTGGCAAAGCCTGCTGAATTGTACGGTAGTCGTTGTTGTTGCAAGGAGACCATGTGAAATGGCTAGGGACCGTTTGGCCGTGCTTTCGGCCATGATGGATCAGGGGGTGATCCCCGTCTTTTATCACCCGGATGTCGAGGTCTGTAAGAACGTCATCCAGGCCTGCGCCAATGGCGGGGCCAAATGCATCGAATTCACCAACCGTGGCGATTTCGCCTGGCACGTCTTCATGGAAGTCACCCAGCACTTCCAGAAAGCCGACCCGTCGGTGATCATGGGCGTCGGCAGCGTCATCGATGCGCCGACCGCCGGCCTCTATATGGCCAACGGCGCCAACTTCGTCGTCGGCCCGATCCTCAATGCCGAGGTCGCGCGCGCCTGCAACCGCCACTGCATCCCCTACAGCCCCGGCTGTGGCTCGGCCAGCGAAGTCTCCGAGGCGCACGAACTCGGCTGCGAGATCGTCAAGATCTTCCCCGGCTCCAGCGTCGGCGGCCCCGAATTCGTCTCCAACATCCGCGGCCCCATGCCGTGGACCAAGCTGATGCCGACCGGCGGCGTCGACCCCACCGAGGACTCGCTGACCAAGTGGTTCAAGGCCGGCATCGTCTGCGCCGGCATGGGCTCCAAGCTCGTCACCAAGGAGATGCTCGCCGCCAAGGACTACAAGGGCATCGAGAAGAAGGTCGCCGACACGATCGCGCTCATCAGGAAGATCCGGGGCAAGTGAGATGGCCGACGAAGTTCTGAAGATCAGGTCCGCCGAAGACTGCAGGTGGGACGTCGTCTCCTTCGGCGAGATCATGCTGCGTTTCGATCCGGGCTTCGGCCGGGTGCGCAACGCGCGCGAATTCAAGGTGTGGGAAGGCGGTGGCGAATACAACGTCGCCCGCGCCTTCCGCAAATGCTGGAAGAAGCGCTCGAGCGCGGTGACCGCGCTTCCCGCAAACGATCTCGGCTGGCTGGTCGAGGACCTCATCATGCAGGGCGGCGTCGATACCTCGCACATCATCTGGCGGGACTTCGACGGGCTCGGCCGCAACACCCGCGTCGGCCTCAACTTCACCGAAAAGGGCTTCGGCATCCGCCCGGCGCTCGGCTGCTCCGACCGCGGCAACTCCGCCGCCTCGCAGATCAAGCCCGGCGAAGTCGACTGGGACAAGCTGTTCGGCGAGGAAGGCGTGCGCTGGTTCCATACCGGCGGCATCTTCGCCGCGCTCGCCCCCAACACGGCGGAAGCGGTGATCGAGGCCGTCCAGGCGGCGCATAAATACGGCACCATCGTCTCCTATGACCTCAACTACCGCGCCTCCCTGTGGAAGAGCCAGGGCGGCCAGGAGGCGGCGCGCCGGGTCAACCGCGAGATCGCCCAGCACGTCGATGTCATGCTCGGCAACGAGGAGGACTTCACCGCCTGCCTCGGCTTCGAGGTCGAGGGGCTGGACGAACACATCTCCAAGATCGACCCGGCCAACTTCAAGAAGATGATCGCCACTGCGGTGAAGGCCTATCCCAACTTCAAGGTCGCCGCGACCACCCTGCGCAACGCCAAGACCGCCAGCGTCAACGACTGGGGCGCGGTGATCTGGGCCGGCGGCTCGTTCTACGAGGCGCCGATGCGCGAGAACCTGGAGATCTACGATCGCGTCGGCGGCGGCGACGGCTTCGCCTCCGGCCTGATCTACGGCTTCCTCGAGAACAAGGGGCCGCAGGCAGCGGTGGAATACGGCGCGGCGCATGGTGCGTTGGCCATGACGACGCCCGGCGACACCTCGATGGCCAACGTCAAAGAGGTCGAGGCAGCGATGAAGGGCAAGGGCGCCCGCGTCATTCGCTGATCGGACACGATTGAAGTCTTGGACAAGCGGCGGGCTCTCGCGAGGGCCCGCCGGTTCTTTTTTCACGCTTCAGACCAAAGCCGTAGCCCGCATGGAGTGCCGCTCGGCCACGTGTTGGCGAGGGAGTCAGAGCTCCCTCGCCTCGACCGGCGCCCCGGTGATGAGTGGGTGTGACGGGCGATGTGAGGTCTGCTCACGAGACAAGCGACAAGGCCGAGATCGGCGGTACACGGTCGTTCCACGGCGCGGCAATTTCGATCTGGCGCGCCAGCCGCAGAAGCAGGCCCTCCTGCCCGATCCCCGAGACGAACTGGACCCCGATCGGCAGGTCGAGCGCGCTGCGTCCGGCAGGCACCGAGATTGCCGGCAGTCCCGACAGGTTGAACGGGAAGAGGTAGCCGGCGTCGGCCCAGCGGCGCAGATAGGCTTCGCGGTCGCCTTCATCCAGGGACCAGTAGCCCACCGGGCGCGGCGGTTGCGTCAGCGTCGGCGTCATGTAGACGTCGAAGCTGTCGATCCGGCGGGCAATCTGCTGGCTGGCCTTGCGCACGGCCCCGATGCTCTGGGCATAGGTGACTGCATCCAGCGAACGGCCATATTCAAGCAGAGCGGCATTGAAAGGCGCCAGATCGTCATAGCTGACCGGGCGCCCGACGATCGGCGCCAGGCGCTCATAGAGAGCGGCGTTCTCGACCGCGTTGATGTCGTTGTAGTAAACCCAGTATTCCTCGAGCGGCAGGCCAAGCGCGCGCTCCTCGACATCGTGCCCCATGGCTTCGCAGAGGCTGGCCATGCGATCGACGGCCTCGATCACCTCCGGCGCACACGGCGCGCCCCATGGCGGCGCCTTGGTGAATCCGATCTTCAGGCGACGCGGTGCGTTTTCCAGGTTCGCGAGGAAGGAGATGTCGGGCAAAGGCAATATGTAGGGATCGCCCACCGCGCTGCCCGCCACCGCATCGAGATAGGCCGCCGTGTCGCGCACGGTTCGCGACAGGCAGAGGGTGACGATGCTGCCGAACCACGGGTCCACTTCGTCGGGTCCGTATGTGATGCGCCCCCGCGACGGCTTGAGCCCGATGAGCCCGCAGCAGGATGCGGGTGCTCGGATGGAGCCACCGCCGTCCGCTCCTTCCGCGATCGGCACCATGCGCGCGGCAAGGGCTGCCGCCGCCCCGCCACTCGATCCGCCGGGCGTGTAGTCGGTGTTCCACGGATTGCTTGTCGCGCCATGGAGGCTCGTTTCGGTCCCGATCGACCAGCCGTTCTCCGGAACGTTGCTGCGGCCCAGCATGATCAGCCCCGATGCCTTGATGCGTTGCACCATCTCGGAGTCGGCCGCGCAGACGAAGTCCTTGAGGTATCTCATGCCGGATGTGAGCGACGTTCCCTTCCACATCGAAGCGATGTTCTTCATGAGGAAGGGCACGCCGGCGAAAGGACCGGTGGCGGGCTTTTGCGCAGTCGCCCGCGCCTCTTCGAAGGTCCGGATCACGACCGCGTTGAGCGTGTCGTCGAGGGCCTCGATGACGGTGATCGCTGTCTCGACCAGTTCGCTGGCTGTGACGTCTCCGGACTTCACGGTCTCAGCCAGCGTCAGCGCATCGCTGTCCGCGTAGAGTCGGATGAGATCGGGTGTGATCGTGTTCACGGCTTTTTCGCTCTTGTTCTCGGAATGCTCTCCCATTCTTACGACCGCGGCGACCAGTGCCGCTACCCTTTCCGGTGCGACACGGTTCCACTAGACGGCGTCGCGCTTCAGGCTGAACCCGACGATTGCGCCGTCGAGCAGGCCAGCAGCCTTCGGCATTATTCGGCTTCGCGGCGGAAGGGCGCGACGAGCACATCTCCAAGATCGATCCGGCGAACTCCAAGAAGATGATCGCTAGCGCCGTGAAGACCTATTCCAACTTCAAGGTCGCGACGACGCTCAGGAACGCGAAGACCGCGGGAGGCCCGCCGCTTCTATGCTTGTTGCCGATCAGACGACGGGAATGCCCTGTCTGGCCCCGCCGCCTCACCGGCCGATAGCCGATCCGCGAGCCAGCCTCACCTTTTCCTGACACACACGTGACGTGACAGTGAGCCGGCCGGCGGGCTAAGGGCTTGCGCCGAGATCGACCGTCCCCGATCGTGACATGCAAGAGAGAATGAGGAGCCGAGGCGTGCCGCAAACCCGATCGATCGCTTCCCGCATGCCGTGGAACGACCGCGCCGGGCGCTTCTCCGCCCTCAAGACGGCGACGCTGGTGCTGGTGAGCCTGCCGGCGCTGTGGCTCGCCTACCGCGCCCTCTTCCTCGGCCTCGGCGCCCGGCCGCTGACCGAGGCGATCCACAAGATGGGCGACTGGACGGTCTATTTCCTGCTCATCACGCTCGCCGTGACCCCCGCCCGTCGCCTGTTCGACTGGAACAAGCTCATCCTCATCCGCCGCATCGTCGGCCTGTCGGCGCTCGCCTATATCCTCGTCCACCTCGGGCTCTACATCATCGACTCGCGCCTCGACCTCGGCTTCGTCGCCCGCGAGATCGTGCTGCGCATCTATCTGACCATCGGCTTCACCGCCATTCTCGGTCTCGTGGCGCTGGGCGTCACCTCGACCGACGGCATGATCAAGCGCATGGGCGGCAAGGCGTGGAACCGACTGCACGCGCTCATCTATGTCATCGCGCCGCTCGCCATCCTGCACTACTACCTGCAGTCCAAGGTCGACGTCACCCAGCCGGTGCTGATGTCGGGGTTCTATTTCTGGCTGATGGGCTATCGGCTGATGGCGCGCTACGGCTACAAGCAGGGTCTGGTCCCGCTGCTGGTGCTCACCGTCGCCGCATCGCTGCTGACGGCGGTGGTCGAGGCGACCTGGTACGGGCTTGCCACCGGGATCGGCTGGCAGCGCGTGATCCTCGCCAATCTCGACTTCAGCTATACGATTCGTCCCGCCTGGTGGGTTTTTGCAACAGGCATCGCGGTCACGATAGTCGAGGAAATCCGCCAGCGCATGGGCCATGTGCGGCCGCAGCCGCGCACCGCCAGGGCAACTTGACACCTTCGGCCGCCACCTCCTCTACTGGGCACTACCGAGTCCGGCTCGGCGAGGAGGACAGGTTCATGAAGAAAGTTTTGGCCTTGGCAGTGATCGGCGTCGGCGTTTCGCTGGCCGGCTGCGCGCACGCCCCGTTGACCCCGCACGAGAGGGTCGTCAAAGGCGCGGTGATCGGCGGCGTCATCGGCGGTGTTGTCGGCGGTGTGGCCAGCGGCGGCACCGGCGCGGGCATCGCGGTGGGTGCCGGCATCGGCGCCGTGGCGGGCGCGGCGATCGCCAAGACCTACTGACGACCGGCCGGCTTCGGCCCGGCCCCGGACTTCGCCTGCCCGGCTGGAACTATTCTGACGCAGCGACCTTTTGCGGCCCGCGCTTGATTGAGCGCGGGTTTTTTGTGCCTGAAAATGCCCCACCGACATCCCATATCGGGCTCGGGACAGTCATAAGGACGGAGGGGCGCAGGAGATGACTTTCACGACCAGGCGGATCGGGCGGACGCAACTCGAAGTCACCACGCTCGGCCTTGGCGCCGCCACACTCGCCGGTAACGTGGCCAACGTGACCAATGCCAAGTCCCGCATGACCATCGACGCCGCCTTCGACGCCGGCCTGCGCTACTTCGATACCTCTCCCTATTACGGCTACGGCCGCTCCGAGCATCTGGTCGGCGACCAGCTCCGCGATCGCACCGGCTGGGTGCTCTCCACCAAGGTCGGCCGCCTGCTGAAACCGCTCCGCCATCCGCGCGCCCCCACCGACCAATGGCGCGATCCGTTCCCCTTCGAGGGCGTGTTCGACTACTCCTACGACGGCGTCATGCGCTCCTACGAGGACAGCCTGCAACGCCTCGGCCTCGACCGCATCGACATCCTCTATATTCACGATCTCGGCCTCTTCACCCACGGCACGCCCGAGCGCCTGGCGCCGCTGTTCCGCACGGCCATGGAGAGCGGCTACAAGGCCCTCGACGAATTGCGGCGCAACGGCGACATCAAGGCTTTCGGCCTCGGGGTTGACGACGCCGAGCCGATTGCCGACGCCCTCGACCACGGCACCTGGGACGTTTTCCTGCTCGCCAATCGCTACACCCTGCTCGAACAGGCGCCGCTCCACGACGTGCTCCCAATGGTCGAGAAGCACGGCGCCTCGATCGTGGTCGGCGGGCCGTTCAATTCCGGCGTCCTGGTCGGCGGTGAAACCTGGAACTACGGCCGGGCGCCGGCCGCCGTGGTCGAGCGGGTCGCCGGCCTGAAGCGCGTGGCGGACGCCCATGGCGTGCCGCTGGCCGCCGCGGCGCTGCAATTCCCCCTCGCCCACCCGGCGGTTGCCAGCGTCATTCCGGGTCCGCGCGCGCCGGAGGAACTCGCCCAGATCATCGCATGGCTGGAGACGCCGATCCCGACAGGTTTGTGGAGCGATTTGAAAGGCCAGGGCCTGTTGGATTCCGCCGCGCCCGTCCCCACTTAAGTGCCGCATGTTCTATTCCGAAATCACCGCGCTGGTTTCCGTCGTCGTCATCGATCTGGTGCTTGCCGGAGACAACGCGGTGGTCGTCGGCATGGCGGCGGCTGGACTGCGGCCGGCAATCCGCCACAAGGCGATCATCTACGGCATCGCCGCCGCGGCACTTCTGCGCATCATCTTCGCCATCTTCACCACCCGGCTTCTCGGCATCCTCGGCCTGGGAATCGCCGGCGGATTGCTGCTGCTGTGGGTGACCTGGAAGCTGTGGCGCGAGATCCGCGCCGGTTATCAGGCCGGTCCGGCCGAGGCCGCGGCGACCGCGACATCGTCGACCAGCGCGCAGAAGACGTTCAGCCAGGCCCTTATCCAGATCGTCGTCGCCGACGTGTCGATGTCGCTCGACAACGTGCTGGCGGTTGCCGGCACCGCACGCCACCACATCTGGGTGCTGGTCATCGGCCTGACCCTGTCGGTCGCCCTGATGGGCGTTGCCGCGACCCTGGTCGCCGGCATCCTCAGGAAGTACCCGTGGATCTCGTATCTCGGGCTGATCCTCATCGCCGTCGTGGCGCTCAACATGATCTGGGACGGCGGCCACCAGGTCGCCAGCGCCGCCGCCCATGCCGGCCTGTTCAACGGTCTTAACCCACCGCCGCTCTTCCAACACCGCTAAAGCGGGCTAGAGCCCCTGTCGATATTGACGATGGCGACGAGCGGCTTGCCCATGAAGTCCTTATGGGCAAGCCCCCGCCGTAGCGTGCGCGAGCGGTGGCCGAAGGCGCGTACGTCTTCGGCGCCGAACCAGCGCTGGCTGCGCAGCCGGGCGATCCGGCCGGCAGCCATCATTCCCTCAGGAAACGCTCGAACGCTTCCAGATGTTGATGCCGGCCTCGCGGGCGCAAGCGTCGATGGCGTCGAGCTCGGCCTGGGTGAAGGAGAGATTGTCGAGCGCCTTCACCGCATCCTCGATCTGCGCCACGCGGCTGGCACCGATCAGGGCCGAGGTCATGCGCGGGTCACGCAGCACCCAGGCGATCGCCATCTGCGCCAGCGTCTGGCCACGCTTCTCTGCAATTTCGTTGAGGCCGCGCACGCAGGCCAGGTTCTCCTTGCTGAGGAAACCTTCCTTCCACGAATCCGCCCCGCGGCCGGCGCGGCTGTCGTCCGGCACGCCGGCGAGGTACTTGTCGGTGAGCAGGCCCTGCGCCAGCGGCGAGAAGGCGATGCAGCCCATGCCCTCCTCCTGCAGCGCATCGAGCAGCTTGTCCTCTTCCGTCCAGCGGTTGACGATCGAATAGCTCGGCTGGTGGATGATCGCCGGCGTGCCCAGGCGCTTGAGGATCGCTGCCGCCTCGTGGGTGCGCTGCGCCGAGTAGGACGAGATGCCGACATAGAGCGCCTTGCCCTGGCGCACGGCGCTGTCGAGCGCGCCCATGGTCTCCTCGAGCGGCGTGTCGGGGTCGACGCGGTGCGAATAGAAGATGTCGACATAGTCGAGCCCCATGCGCTTGAGGCTCTGGTCGAGGCTGGAGAGCAGGTATTTGCGGCTGCCCCATTCGCCATAGGGGCCGGGCCACATGAGGTAGCCGGCCTTGGTGGAGATCACCAGCTCGTCGCGGTGATCGCGGAATTCGGTCTTCAGGATGGTGCCGAACTGCTCCTCGGCGGAGCCCGGCGGCGGGCCGTAATTGTTGGCCAGGTCGAAATGGGTGATGCCCATGTCGAAGGCGGCGCGGCACATCTCGCGGGCCGTGTCGCTGCGCGAACCGTGGCCGAAATTGTGCCACAGGCCGAGCGAGACCGCCGGTAGTTTCAGGCCGCTGCGGCCTGTGCGCCGATACAGCATGGTGTCGTAACGTTTGCTCGATGGCATGTAGGCCATGATTTTTGTTCTCCGGAAAATGAGCTTGGGGGCGGCACGAAATGGGCGTGGAGCCCAAGGGGTAGGCCGCAACGCCGCCGGCTGCAAGGGCGAATATGGTCTCGCTGATCGACGCTTACGGCAGCACCGCGAGCGCCTTGATCTCGACCAGGTAGTCGGGATTGGCCAGACCGACGACGCGCAGCATGCTGACGGTCGGTGGATTGGGTCTTTGCCCCCAGTGCCCTATCCAGGCGGCGGAGGCGGGTCCGAGTGGCTGGTCGGCAAGCATGATGCGAACCGCCATTGACGCAGGCAGGGCCCAGCCCGGATAACGGGCGCGTCCCTACCCGTCGCCGGACCCCACCATGCAGCTTTTCGATCTCACCGGCCGCCGCGCCCTCGTCACCGGCTCCAGCAAGGGCCTCGGTTACGCCATCGCCGAGGGTCTCGCCGAGGCCGGCGCCGAGATCGTGCTCAATGCCCGCAACAGGGCGGAGCTGGAGGCGGCGCGCGACCGGCTGGCCGCCGCCGGGCACACCGTCACCGCCCGCGCCTTCGACGTCTCCGACAGCCAAGCCGTCGAGGCCGGCATTGCGGAAATCGAAGCTGGCATCGGGCCGCTCGACATCCTCTTCAACAATGCCGGCATCCAGCACCGCCAGCCGCTGGCCGAGCTCGCCCCGGAGGACTGGCGCCGGGTGATGGCGATCAACGTCGATGCGGTGTTCCTGGTCGGCCAGGTTGCCGCCAGGCGCATGATCCCGCGCCGCAGCGGCAAGATCGTCAACACCTGCTCGCTGACCAGCGAGGTCGCCCGCCCGTCGATCGCGCCCTACACGGCGGCCAAGGGCGCGGTGAAGATGCTGACCAAGACCATGTGCGCCGAATGGGCCAGGCACGGCATCCAGGTGAACGGCATCGGCCCCGGCTACTTCAAGACCGAGATGAACCGCGCTCTGTTCACCGACCCCGATTTCGACGGGTGGCTCCGTGGCCGCACGCCCGCCCAACGCTGGGGCGAGGTCAACGAACTCAAGGGCGTCGCCATCTTCCTCACGTCCGATGCGTCAAGCTTCGTCAACGGTCAGGTCATTTACGTGGATGGCGGTTTGCTCAGCGTCATGTGAGGCGCCTCCCGGCGAGGCAAGCGCCCGGGCGCGATTCCGGTTAGGATGCCAAGCGCTGCCCTGAGCACCGGATAAAAGGTCGCAATTCCGGCGCTTGCTGTCAGCGGGAAGACAGCTTTTATGTGCCAGACGCTTGGTCCATGAGACACACTGTACACACCCTCGCCGGCATCCTGCTTGTCGCCGCCCTGGCCGCCGGGCCGGCGCTGGCCGACGATCACGGCCATGGGCGTGGCAACGGCGACGACGATCACGACCTGGCACGCGAGCTTTACGAGCACGGAGACATCCAGCCGCTGGCCGAGGTGCTGGCGGCCGTCGCCCGCCGCGTCCCCGGCGACGTGGTGGCGATCGACCTCGTCCAGAACCAGGACGACCACTGGATCTACGTGGTGCAGGTGGTGACCCCCGATGGCCGCCGGGTCGTCGTCAACGTCGACGCCACCAACGCCGCCATCCTCAACCTGCCCGACGGCAACACCACATGAAGGTCCTTGTCGTAGAGGACGAACCGAGGATCGCCGCCGACGTGGCGACCGCGCTGAAGGCGTCGGGCTATGCCGTCGACGTCGTCAATGACGGCGAGGAAGCCTGGTTCGTCGGCGGCACCGAGAATTACGACGCCGCCATCCTCGATCTCGGCCTGCCACGCCTCGACGGGCTGACCCTGCTCAAGCGCTGGCGGCAGGAGGGACGCACCTTCCCGGTGCTGGTGCTCACCGCGCGCGGCGCCTGGACCGAGCGCGTCGAAGGCATCGACGCCGGCGCCGACGACTATCTGCCCAAGCCCTTCGAGATGGACGAGCTGCTGGCGCGGCTGCGCGCCATCCTGCGTCGCTCCGCCGGCCAGGCCGCGCCGGTGCTCGCCGCCGGGTCGCTAACGCTCGACACCCGCCAGATGCGCGTCACCCGCGGTGGCCTGCCGGTGGCCCTGTCGCCGCTGGAATACCGGCTGCTCGCCTATCTGATGCACCATGCCGGCCGCGTCGTCCCGCCGACCGAGCTGGCCGAGCATCTTTACGACACCGATCACGACCGCGACACCAACGCCATCGAGGTGATCGTCGCGCGCCTGCGCCGCAAGCTCGGCGCCGAGGCCATCGAAACCCGCCGCGGCTTCGGCTACGTGGTCGGCAGCGACCCCGCATGAATCCCGGCTCGATCCGGCTGCGCCTGCTCATCGCCGCGGCGATCGCCGTGATCGTGGCGCTGGCCATCGCCGGCACCGGGCTCATCTTCCTGTTCGAGCGCCATGTCGAGCGGCGGGTGGCGCGCGAGCTGACCGACCACATGAACCAGCTCATCGCCGCCACCACAGTGGCGCCGGACGGAACGCTGGCGATCAGCGACGGCCCCTCCGACCCGCGCTTTTCGACGCCGCTCTCCGGGCTCTACTGGGAAGTCGACACACCCGGCAACGCCACCACGCTGCGCTCGCGTTCGCTGTGGGAATCGACGCTGCACCTCGGCAACGACCTGCCCAAGGACGGTTCCATCCACACCGCCGAGATCATCGGCCCGGAAAATCGCCGGCTGTTCATCGTCGACCGTGTCATCCGCGACGCCTCCGGCAAGGTCTTCCGCGTCGCCGTCGCCGAGGACTATCGCAGCGTCCAGATCGCCACCGGCGAGTTCGCCGTCGAGCTGGTGCCCTCTCTGACGATCCTCGCCGCTGTCCTTATCCTGGCCATGTGGCTGCAGGTGAGCGTCGGCCTGAAGCCGCTGGAGCGGCTCCGCCTCGCCGTCAGCAATGTCGTCACCGGCAATTCCGCGCGGCTGGAGGCGACGGTGCCCACCGAAGTGCAGCCGCTTGCCGAAGAGATCAACCGCCTGCTCGACGCTCAGGCCAAGGCGCTGGCCAAGGCGCGCTCCGGCGCCACCGACCTCGCCCACGGCCTGAAGACGCCGCTTCAGGTGCTCTCCGGCGATATCCGCAAGCTGCGCGAAAAGGGCGAGGTGCAGATCGCCGACGAGATCGATACGGTCGCGGCATCCATCCGCCGCCACGTCGACCGCGAGCTGGCGCGCGTGCGCGTCGCCCCGGCGACGGCCGCGCGCGATGCCCGCACCGATGTCGCCCTGGTGGCGACGCGCGTGATCGCCGTGGTCAAGCGCACGCCGCAGGGCGAGCGCCTGACCTTCGCCATCAACGCGCCGCCCGGCCTTGCCGCTGCCATCGACGAGGCCGACCTTGCCGAAATCCTCGGCAACCTCATCGAGAACGCGGCGCGCTACGCCAGAACCCTGGTGCGCGTCGCCGCCGAAGACCGCGGCGGCGCCACCAGGATCAGCGTTACCGACGACGGCCCGGGGATTCCCGATCAGGCGCACGCCGCCGCACTCGCCCGAGGCGTCAGGCTCGACACCGCCGGTGGCACCGGCCTTGGGCTGGCCATCGTCACCGACGTCGTCGACGCCTATGGCGGGCACCTCGACATCGGCAATGCCGAGCCCGGCCTGAGCGTGACGGTGACCCTGCCGCAACGGCACAATGGATAGAGACTGGACCGATCGTGTTTCAGCCTTACCGGAAGGCTAATTCGATCGTGACTTTCTTATTCAATGGCAGGCACTTTCCAATAAAGCTCAAGTTATTAACGATAAAGTAAAACAGATTAACGAGATGACACCGGTCGCCGTAGACGGCACTCATGCCTTCTTCGCCCAACAATCGCCAAAAATAGCAATGTAAAACCATGCAAGCGACTGTCATGCGTGAGGAGGAAGGCGATGACAGCCCGTGCCAGCCGGATAGAGCCTCTCGCGGGCAAGCGCGATCAGCAGTCGATCCGGCTGATCGCCGACCTGACCTTCGCCGGCCCCAGCATCGCCGTGGAATTCACCGCCAAGGCCGAGGAACAGCAGGACGACAGGGCGGCTTGACGCTGCGTCTCCTGCCCGCCGCCGATCCGGGTGCGGCGGGCTCGGATGGGGCCGGGGGCGATTGCGCCTCCGGCCTCAACGGCAACGGCCCCGCAGCAATCTTTGGATAAGCTCTTGAACGGCATGAGATCGGCGCGCTACGACTCCTGAGAGGGAGGATGCCGTGCGGCTCCGCATGGAACACATCCGTGTCGTTGGCATGGCCAGCGCCGAGGGCGGGACGCGCTGCTTCGCCGCCGGTTGCTGCTGCCGCCGACGCGCCTTTCAATCTCGATGTGCTGACACGCGAGCGACGCTGCATCGTCAACGTCTGACATGCGCGCCGCGACGACATCCCAAAAACGCATATGGCGCCAACAGAACCATCGGGAGGAAAACAGATGGTCGGCAAATTCGTGATGGCTCAGGACACCAGACCCGAAGTGCTCAGCTGGGGCCGGCTCGGCTGGATTTCGAACCCGCCCAAGACCGGCGCGGAGCGGCTCACGGTCATTGAGATCGCGCTCTCACCGGGAAGGGGTCACAGCTTCCACCGGCACCCGGAACAGGAACAAGTGAGCTACGTGCTCGCCGGCACGATCGAGTTCTGGATCAAGTACGAGAAGCGCATCCTCAGGCCCGGCGACAGCACCTTCGTCCCGATCGATACGGTGCATGCCTTCTTCAACATCGGCACCGAGGAGGCGAAGCTCCTGACCATCCTCGGCCCCTGCGTCGGCCCCATCGGCTACGAGTTCGTCGACGTGGCGGAGCAGACGCCGTGGAAGGAGCTGCGGCACGACTGAGCCGGTGGGCGCCCTCCCCGGCTTTGCTGCCGGGGCGGCCGACCGGAGCCGTACTGGGCCGACGGCGCGAAGCGCCCGCAACTGGCCGGCGGCCGGCTTTTCCCGGGCCGGACCGGAACGGGTCCCGATTTGCCGGCTGACCGGCACCCCTGATGTTGCACGGCTGCCACAGCCTGCGGCCAATTTTCCGTTCGGCCCTGCTTTCCGCACGGAGGAATTGAGCCACGTCAATATTCAATTATCCTGTTATCTCAATACAAAAGCCTGCGTCGGGTGGAACGGATGATTCGGGGAACCGGCGAGATAGAGGGAAGAAAAATGAAAAAACTGGGGGCGCACCTTCTTCCGGCCACTATCGGCCTTGTCGCTTCGGTCCTTCTGCCGGCCGCCGCATGGTCGACCGAAGGCTATTTCCAGCTCGGCTTCAGCCCGATCCAGAACGCGCAGGGCGGCGCCGGCGTCGCCAATTCAGAGGACGCCATGTCGATGGCGCTGAACCCGGCGGGCATCGTCGGTCTCGGCGAGCAGTTCCAGCTCGGCGCTTCGCTCTTCATGCCCTATCGCGGCTACACCGCTACGGGCACCGGCTTCATCGCGCCGGGCGCCGGCGGCTCGGGCACCGTCGACAGCTCCGATAACCTCTTCGTCATGCCCAACATGGCCTATAGCCGGCCGCTCGACGCGGACTCCGCGATTGGCGTCGTGCTCTACGGCAATGGCGGCATGAACACGACCTATAACAACGTCACCAACGCGGCGTGCGGCGGTGCCGGCGCGGGCGTCTATTGCGGCGGCAATGCCGGCGTCGACCTTATGCAGGCGTTCCTCTCGGTCGACTATGCCCGGCGCATGGGCAACTTCTCCTTCGGCATCGCGCCGACCGTTGCCATCCAGCGCTTCCGGGCGAAGGGCCTCAGCGCCTTCACCTCCTACTCGTCCGACCCGACCAACATGACCGACCGCGGCTACGACTATTCGGCCGGCGGCGGCCTGCGCGGCGGCGTCGAATACGCCGTCACCCCGCAGTTCCGTCTCGGCCTGTCCGGCCAGACGAAGATGTGGATGTCGAAGTTCAGCAAGTATTCCGGCCTCTTCGCCGATCGGGGCAACTTCGACATCCCCGCCGCGGTGACCGCCGGCCTCGCCTACGACCTGATGCCGCAGATCACCATCATGGCCGACTACCAGCGCGTCTTCTACAGCGGCGTCAGCTCGGTCTCGAATTCGTCGAACGCGCAGGCGGCCTACGGCACCTCGGGCGGCCCCGGCTTCGGCTGGCACGACGTCAATGTCTACAAGTTCGGCCTCAGCTATCGCCTGAACCAGATTTGGACGCTGCGCGCCGGCTACGCCTACACCGACAATCCGGTGCAGACCTCCGACGTCATGTTCAATATCCTGGCGCCCGGCATCGTCCAGCATCACTTCACGTTCGGCGCGAGCTACAAGGTGTCCGAGCAGAGCACCATCGACGCGGCCTTCGTCTACGCGCCCGAAGTCAAGACCACGGGGGCGCTGGCTGCCGGCGGCCAGGGTGGCGGCACGGTCGAGCTTCACATGCACCAGTTCCTCGGGCAGCTCGGCTGGACCTATCACTTCTGATCCGCTTGCGGTCGGTTACAGCAAGGGCGCGGTCCTCAGGACCGCGCCCTTGCTGTTTCAGGGGAGCCTTTATTCCGGTCGGCTTGCAGATATCAGCATCTCCCAGGCTACATGGTGGCTGTTCAATGAGGATATCGCCTGCGGCGCGCTGGTGCCGATCCTCGAAGACTACGAGATCGAGACCGACCCGACATCGATCATCTTCCCGGCGCCGCGGCGGATCCCTGCCAAGATACGCATCGTCGTCGATTTCCTTCTCGAGCTTGCGCACGGCACGTGAAATCGGCTGGAAGCCAGGCACCGCGACCGTCCCAAAACACACGGGAGCGGTGCGCCCCCGCCTCAAGCACCTGGGCGCGAGCCGTGTCGCACGCGCGATCTGCCTAAGATTGGGTCAGCCCGGTTCTTGATCAAAATCTGCGCAGACATCCCTTGATTAGGTCGGGGGGCGTGCTACGGTTCGGGTGTACCAGACACATAGTACACCGATGTTTACACTCGACGCCGCATCGCTGGACAAGTCGCTGCCGATCCCCGTCGGCCAGCAGCTGCGCGGCCTGTTGAGCTATCTGCTCTCCCACGGCGACCTGCCCCGCGGCACCAAGCTTCCATCGGTGCGCCGGCTGGCGGTCGACCTCGGCATTGCGCCAATGACAGTGGCGCAGGTCTACCAGGACCTGAGGGATGCCGGCCTGATCGAAATGCGGCGCGGGCTGGGCGCGTTCACCGCGCGTGATCGCCAAGAGCAGGCCGGCGAACAGCGCTCGATGGACGAATTGCGGATCGACATCGACCGACTGATCGACAAGGCCGCGTACTGGGGCATCTCGCCCGCCGATATCGCGACGATGGTCACTGCACAGGCGCAACTGCGACGGCCGCGCCAGGGGCTCGACATCGTCTTCGCCGGCATGTTCACCGGCCCAACTCAGGACTATGTCGAGGAGATTCGCCCCTATCTGGCGGCCGGCGACCAGATCCGCATCACCACGATCGAACAACTGCGCACCAGCGCCGAAGCCCGGCACATGTGCACCGATGCCGACCTGATGCTGACCTTCATTCACCGGGAGGCGGAGGTGCGGGCGCTGATCCCGCACGCGCAGGTGCTGTCGCTGCGCTTCATCCCCTCGGCCCGCACCCGCCAGGCACTGGCGGCGCTGGACCCGCTGACCAGCATCGCCGCGGTCAGCTACTTCAAGGAATACATCGCGGTCATGCGGCCCTCGATCCGCAAGTTTGCGCCGCATGTCGCCGACATCCGGGTCACCTGGGCCTCGGCAGCGGACCTCACCGAGACAATCCGGCAGTGCAACGCCATCGTCTATGCGACCGGCGCCGACGCCGTCGCCGTCCTAGCCCGGCCGGGAATGCCCTGCTTCGAATACCGGCACGCCCCCGACCAGGGTGCGCTGCGCAACGTGCTTCAACCGCATCTGTCCGAGCTCCGGCGCGCCAAGGCCAGCGACAAAGCTCCCGCGAGCGCCGCGATACCGTCCACCGCTTCGGCGGTGCCGGCCCCTTAAGCATCCAGCCAACGACAACCAGGCAGGGAACCACGATGACACCACGAGTCCTGATCACCGCCACCGCGCTTGCCGCCCTGTTCGCCGCAGGTGCATCGACACCGACCTTTGCCGCCAACTCCAAGACGACGCTGTCGGTCGGCACGGATGTGGACGCCGGCACGCTTGATCCACGCTTGGCGCGGGACACCACCGCCTACCGCACCGACGACCTGATCTTCGCCGGCCTGGTGCATCTGACCCCGTCGCTGAAGGCGGTGCCCGACCTGGCGGCGAGCTGGGAGAACCCCGACCCGACGACCTGGGTCTTCCACCTGCGCGACGGGCTGACCTTCTCCGACGGTACGCCGCTGACGGCGGACGATGTCGTCTACACCTTCCAGACCGAGACCGACCCCAAGTTCGGCTCGCCCATGCGGGCGCTCTACGCCCCCATCAAATCCATCGAGGCGGTCGATCCCAAGACGGTGAAATTCACGCTGTCGGCCCCCTACGCGCCGCTGCTCAGCTACATGGATCTGGGCATCGTCTCCAAGGCCGAGGCCGACGCGGGCAAGGACATCGCCAACAATCCGATCGGCGCCGGACCGATGAAGCTTACGGCGTGGAACCGGGGTAGCGACATCGAGCTCGAGGCCAACCCGAAATACTGGGCCGGCGCCCCGGCGATGAAGCAGGTGGTGCTGAAGATCGTGAGCGACAACAGCGCCCGCGCCCAGGCCTTCGAGGCGGGCGATCTCGACGCGATCCAGTCGCCGCTCTCGCCGCAGGACATCCAGCGCCTGAAGGCCGATCCGCGTTTCGGCAACGTCATCACCTCGGGGCTCGGCGTCACCTACATCAACTTCAACTGCAAGGACCCGCTGCTCGCCGACCCGAAGGTGCGCGAAGCCTTCGCGATGCTGATCGATTCCGAAGACGATCGTCGACGACATCTACCAGGGCGTCGACAAGGTGGCGACCTCGGTGCTGCTGCCTTCCTCCTGGGCCTATTCGTCGGACATCAAGCAGCCGACCTTCGACCCGGCAGGCGCGGTGAAGCTGTTCAACCAGCTTGGCTGGAAGGATAGCAACGGCGACGGAATCCTCGACAAGGACGGCAAGAAGCTGACGGTCACGCTTTCGACCCACAGCGAAGACCCCAACCGCGTGCAGGCGATCGAGTTCATCCAGGCCACGATGCAGCAGGCCGGCATCGACGCCCAGACCAAGATCGCCGACTGGCCGACCTTCTCGACCAACTACGTGCAGAAGAGCCAACACCAGATCGCCCTGCTCGGCTGGCTGAACATCGTCGACCCCGACCGGCTGCTGTTCTCGCAGCTTTCGACGAACGGGCCGACGAACTGGGGCGGCTACTCCAACCCGGAAGTCGACAAGCTGCTCCAGGCAGGCCGGACGGACCTCGACCAGGCCAAGCGGACCGAGGACTACCAGAAGGCCGCTACAATCATCGCCCAGGAAGTCCCCTACTACATCATCTCCTACCAGGGCTATCAGCTGTTCTACGACAAGAACCTGCCGGTGAAGGTCGAGGCTAACCCGCGCGGCAACCTGCGCGGGCTGATCGGCATGCCGCAGTCCTGACCGGAGCGCCAGTCGTCAACGGCCGGCGGCACCGCCGCCGGCCGACATCACAGCAGGACACCATCAATGACCTTCAAGCAGCGCCTCGGCGCGGACTACTATGCCCGTCTGCACAAGGCACTGCGCGGACGCATGGCCAAAGACGGCATCGACGTGCTCCTGCTCGATGCCAATGACGACGTGATCTACACGACCGGTTTCTCGCACTACACGACCGAGCGGCCGGTCGTCTTCGCCATGACGCGAGACGCGGCCTATCTGCTGATCCCCGAGCTGGAGCGCGGCCACGCGGCCCACCAGAACGTGGCGGCCGAGCCGATCGTCTATTTCGAGTTCCCGGGGATCGAACGGCCGTTCACGGTGCTGGCCCGGGCGTTGCCCACGGGGCCCATGACCCTCGGCCATTCTGCTGCCATCTCGCTCGCCCGGCTTGGGCAGATCGAGACGGCGCTGCCCAATGCCCGGCTGCACCCCACCGGCATCGTGGCCGAAATGCGCCTGACCAAATCACCGGAAGAGCTGGCCCTGCAGCGCGAGGCCGCCCGAATTTCCGACAGCATGGTGAAGGCCGGTGCCGACCTTGATCACCGAGGCGTTCCGGACCGGCGGCACGGTACCGACGCGAGGTGGAAGTCGAAAGCCACATCATCCGCCATGCGCTCGACATCATGTCGAACGAGCATGAGGACGTCATGCTGGTTCAGGGCATTGCCGGTGGGCTCGTCTATGGCGGGCCGAACTCGGCCTTTCCGCACGGAATGCCCTCCGGCCGGCGCTTCCGCATGGGCGAGAGCTTCATGCTGTCGCTGGGTTGCCGCGTCGGCGGCCGTGCCGCGGAAAGCGAGCGCACCTTCTTTCTGGGCGAGCCGAGCGCGGAGCAAACCCGATACTACCGCGTCGCGCAGGAGGCGCAGCGCATGGCGACCGAGGCGCTGCGGGCCGGCAAGACGTGCGCCTCCGCCGATGACCTGACCCTTGCCTATATCCGGGAGGCCGGCATGTCCGACTTCCTTCTGCACCGGGTCGGGCACGGCATGGGCGTCATGTTCCACGAGCCGCCCTGGGTGGAGGGCGGCGACCCGACCATCCTGCGAGCCGACATGGTCTGCTCGAGCGAGCCGGCGCTCTACGTCCCCGGGCTTGGCGGCTTCCGCATCGCGGACACGGTGCGCATCGGGGAGGACGGCCCGGACTGCCTCACCGCCTATCCGCGCGACCTCGACGACATCGTGCTTCTGAGCTGACCCCGAGGCACACGTGATCGCCTATCTCGTCCGACGGCTGCTGCTGTTCATCCCGATGCTGATCGGCATGGTGATCGTCACCTTCGGCCTGCTGCTGCTGATACCCGGCGACCCGGCGGCAGTGTTGCTCGGCCAGGAGGCGACCCCGACGGAGATTGCCACGCTGCGCATACGCTGCGGCCTCGACCGCCCTGGTACGAGCGGCTGTGGCGACTACTTCGCCAGCTGCTGCATGGCGACATGGGCCAGTCGATCTTCCAGAGCCAGCCGGTCTCGACCATCATCATCGGGCCGGCTCGGTGCGACGGTCGAACTGGCGGTGGTCGCCCTCGTCCTCGCCACGCTCATCGGCATGACCCTCGGCGTGCTCGCCGCCATGAGGCAAGGCTCCCTCATCGACACGATCGCCATGTTGTTCGCCCAGCTCGGCGTCTCGATGCCGGTCTACTGGCTGGGGCTGCTGCTGATGCTTGCCTTCGCGGTCGAGCTCGGCTGGCTGCCGTCGATCGGGCGTGGCACCCCGCTTCGCCGGCGATCGGTGCGGCTGTTCGTTGGCCATCCCAGGTGCTCGCCAATTCCATCGCCCATATCCTGCTGCCGGCGCCGTCGCACTGGCGGTCAACTCGGCGGCGGTCATCTCGCGGCTCGTGCGTGCCTCGATGCTCGAGGTGCTGCGCGAGGATTTCGTACGGACGGCCTATGCCAAGGGACTGCGCCGGCACGCGGGTGTATGATACGCCACGCGCTGCGCAACGCGCTGCTGCCGGTGCTGAGCGTCATCGGGCTGCGCTTCGGATGCACTGCTCGGCGGCGCGGTGCTGACCGAGATCCATCTTCGCCTGGCCCGGCCTCGGCCAGCTCACCATCATCGCGATCTCGCAGCGCGACCTGCCGCTGATCCAGGGCATCGTACTCACCTTCGCGCTGATCTTCGCTCTGGTGAACCTGGCCGTCGATCTCATCTACGCCGCGGTCGATCCGCGCATCAGGCTGGAGTGAGCCATGCGCGTCTCCCGCCTTCTGCGCAATTCCTCGCTCGTGATCGGGGCTCTTATCACGCTGTTCATTGTCTGTTGCGCGCTCTTCGCGCCCTGGCCTGGCCAGCCACGGCATCGACCAGATGGACATGCGCAACCGCTTCGCCTGGCCGAGCCTGCAGCACTGGCTCGGCACCGACAATTTCGGCCGGGACCTGTGGGTCGCGCATGATCTTCGGCGCGCGCATCTCGCTCTCCATCGCCCTCGATTTCGGTCGGCGGCGCCGCCCTCATCGGCACCGCAGTCGGGCTTGTCTCGGGCTATTTCGGCGGCTGGATCGACCTTATCCTGATGCGCATCACCGACATCTTCCTCGGCTTCCCGGCCATCGTCCTGGCGCTCGCCATCGTCGCCGTGATGGGCCCCGGCATCACCAATCTCGCGATCTCGCTGATCGCCGTGTTCTGGACCGAGTATGCCCGCGTCGTGCGCGCCTCGACCCTGGTCCTGCGCGAGCAGAACTATGTGCTGGCGGCGCGCGCGCTCGGCGCCAGTCCGTGGCGGATTCTCTTCATCGAAATCCTGCCCAATGCGATGGGGCCAATCATCGTCCTGGCCTCGCTTGGCCTCGGCACGGCCATCATTGCGGAATCGGCGCTGAGCTTCCTCGGCTTCGGCCTGCCACCGCCGGCGCCGACCTGGGGCTGGACGCTGGCATACGGCACCCGCTTCATGCGCTCCGAGCCGTGGCTTTCCATCATTTCGGGCCTCACCATCATGGTGACCGTGCTCGGCTTCAACCTCCTGGGCGACGGGCTCAGGGACGTGCTCGACCCCCGGCAGCTGACCCGCCGCGGCGCCACTGCCAATTAGCCGCGAACTCAACAAGAGGAAGACGATCCATGGTCAAGGCGATCAACCCGCGCACCCCCAAGTTCACCACGCACGCCGACGGCAGCGACGCCGTGCTGTTCATGCATGAGTTGGTGGGCGAACAGGATGGCCCGACCATCGGTATCTCGGCAGCCATCCACGGCAACGAAAACGACCGGGGCTCAGGCGATCGTCGATCTTTATCGTGCGCTCAAGGACATGCCCTCTGAAGGGCCGTATCCTGCTGCTGCCGGTTGCCAATGCCCGTGCCATGGCGGTCAACCACCGTTTCACGCCGATTGACGAACTCAACCTCAACCGGGAATTCCCCGGCAACGCCGAAGGGCAATTACACCCAGCAACTCGCGGCGGCGATCACGCGCGAGTTCCTCGAGAAGATCGACATCCATATCGACCTGCACGCCGGAACCGACCGTCCGACCGTCGACTACGTCTACATCTGGAACGACGAGGAGCTGAGCCGCGCCTTCGGTTCAAAGATCCTGTACCGACCGGCCGCCGGCAAGGACGGCACTGTCTTCAACGGCACCACCAAGATCGTCACCATAGACAAGCGCAACATTCCGGCCGTCGTGATCGAGTGCGGCGGCGGCATTGTCGACCAGAACTCCCTATGTCGAGCGCACGGTGGCCGGCGTCCTCAACATGCTGCGGCTGCGCGGCGTCATTCCCGGCAAGGTCGCGCAGCCGCCGAAGCAGGTGGTGGTGCGCGAGATCGAGACGATTCGCCCAACCCAGGCCGGCTGGCTCGAACCCCTGTGCCCGCCACTTGGCGAGACGATCGAAAAAGGCGAATTGCTCGGGCGCGTTGTCAGCCCCTTCAACTTCAAGACACTCGAAGAGATCCCGACGCCTTACGACAAAGGCATCATGATCCTCTCCCACCTCAGCCGGAACCTCGTCGAAAGCGGCGACTACGGCTTCATGGTCGGCAATCTGGAAGGCGCCGAGGATTGAGCGAGCCCCAGCCGCAGCCCGCCCCCGTCCTCGCGGTCTCCGATCTCAGCATCGAGATCCGCGACGGCGACCGGCGCTTCCCCGTGGTGATGGAGATGAGCTTCTCCGTCGCCGCGGGCGAGACGCTGTGCATCGTGGGCGAGTCAGGCTGCGGCAAGTCGATGACGGCGCTGGCGCTGCTGCGCCTTCTGCCGGAGGCGGCCGGGGTCATCTCCGGCTCCATCCGGATCGAAGGCGAGGATTACCTCGCCATGGGGCAGCGCCAGGTCGAGGATTATCGCGGCGAACGCATCGCCATGATCTTCCAGGAGCCGCTGACGGCCCTCAACCCTGTGCTGCGCATCGGCAGCCAGATCACCGAGGCCATCCGCCAGCATCGACGCATCGCGGCCGGTGACGCATGGAAGAAGGCGATCGACACCCTGCGTCTCGTGCAGATGCCCGATCCCGAAAAGCGGGCGCGCCAGTATCCGCATGAACTGTCGGGCGGCATGCGCCAGCGCGCCATGATCGCCGTGGCGCTTGCCTGCGAGCCGCGCATCATCGTCGCCGACGAGCCGACCACCGCTCTCGACGTCACCATCCAGGCCCAGATTCTTGGCCTGATCGAGGATCTGCAGGAACGTCTCGGTACCGCGCAGGTATTGATCACCCACGACCTGGCGGTCGTCGCCGAGGTCGCCGACAAGGTCGTGGTCATGTATGCCGGCCGTCAGGTCGAGGTGGCCGATGTCTACAGCCTCTTCGACGATCCGATCCATCCCTATACGCTCGGCCTGATGGGCGCCATTCCGCGGGTTGGCAGCGACCGCCAGGTGGGCCGGCTCACCGAGATCACCGGCACGGTGCCGCCGCTTTGGGACCTGCCGACGGGCTGCGCTTTCGCGCCGCGGTGTCCCCGCGCGGTGGCGCGTTGTTTCGACGAGCGTCCGCCATTGATGGAGAAGCGGCCTGGTCATTTCGCCGCCTGCTGGGAGGGTACCAATGACTGAAGAGGCCAGCACCACGCCGCTGCTTGCCGTCGAAGGTCTCGAAGTCCACTTCCCGATCCGCAAGGGTGTGCTGCGTCGCCGGGCCGGTGTCGTCAAGGCCGTCGATGGCGTGGATTTCGTGCTCTCGCGCGGCGAAACTCTCGGTCTCGTCGGCGAGAGCGGATGCGGCAAGTCCACAACGGGCCTCGCCATCGTCGGCCTTACCCGACCGACGGCCGGCACCATCCGCTTCGGCGGAGAAGCGATCGGCGGGTTCGCGAGCGCGGCGATGAAGGCCTATCGTCGCCGCCTGCAGATCGTCTTCCAGGATCCGTTCTCATCGCTCAATCCGCGCCAGCGCATCCGCGACATCATCCGGGCGCCACTCGACATTCACAACGTCGGCTCAAAGGCCGAACGGCGCGACAAGGTTGCCGAACTGATGCAGCGGGTCGGCCTCCGGCCGGATCAGGCCGACAGCTATCCGCATCAATTCTCGGGTGGCCAGCGCCAGCGCGTCGGCGTCGCTCGCGCCTTGGCGCTCGAACCGGCAATCATCGTATGCGACGAGCCGGTGTCGGCGCTCGATGTTTCGGTCCAGGCACAGATCATCAACCTGCTCGGAGACCTGCAGCGCGACCTCGGCGTTTCCTATCTGATGATCTCGCACGATCTCGGCGTGGTGGAACACATTTCCGATCGGGTCGCCGTCATGTATCTCGGCAAGATCGTCGAGATCGCCGACAAGAGGGCGCTGTTCGCCAGGCCAACCCACCCGTACACCGAGCTGCTGATGCGCTCGGCGCCATCACTCGACCCGCGCCAGCACCACAAGTTCTCGGCCGGCAACGACGATATTCCGAGCGCGATCAACAAGCCCACCGGCTGTCCGTTCCATACGCGCTGTCCACTCGCAACCGCGGAATGCCGGCGCATCGAACCGTCGCTGACCGAGCGCGCCGACGGCCGCAAGGTCGCCTGCCACCACCGCTGAACCACCGAGGAAATTCGATCATGTCCGCAATCCTATTCGCCGGCGGCAATGTGCTCGATCCCGAGGCCGGCCGGATCCGGCCAGGGCTCGACGTCCTGGTCGAAGGCGATCGCATCGTCGCAGTCGCCCCGGGGATCGCGCCGCCGGAGGGCTGTCGGGTAATCGACGCCACCGGCAAGACGGTGATGCCGGGTCTCATAGACTGCCACGTGCACGTCGTCGCCGAGACGCTGAACCTCTGGGCCAACATCATCGCCCCCACCTCGCTTGCCGCCTTGCGTTCGGCGCGGGTGATGGAAGAAGCACTGATGAAGGGCTTCACGACGCTGCGCGATCTCGGCGGCGCCGATTTCGGGCTCGTCCAAGGCGTTGAAGAGGGGCTTATCGACGGCCCGCGGCTGGTCATCTGCGGCAAGGGGCTCACCATCACCGGCGGTCATGCGGATCTGCGCCAGCGTACGGACAACCGGCCGGGGATGATGTCGGATCGCCTGGGCTCCATGGGCTATGTCGTGGACGGGGTCGACGCCTGCCGCAAGGCAGCACGCGAGATGATCAAGGGTGGAGCAAAGTTCATCAAGATCATGGCCAATGGCGGCGTCTCCTCACCCAATGACCCGATCGAATCCATCCAGTTCTCGCGTGACGAGATCACCGCGATCGTTGAGGAAGCGGAGAATGCCGGTATCTATGTCTCCGCCCACCTCTACACCGATGCCGCAATTCGCCGCTGCGTGGAACTGGGCGTCCATTCGCTCGAGCACTGCAACCTGATTTCGGCGGAGACGGCGAAAGTGGCGGCCGACCGCGGCTGCATCGCGGTGCCGACGCTGGTTGCCTACGAGGCCCTGCACCGGGAGGGCAAGCGCTTCGGCTTCGGCGACGCCGAATATGCCAAGATCGACGTCGTGCGCCAGGGCGGCCTGCATTCCCTCGAGATCATGCGCGATGCCGGACTGCCGATGGCCTTCGGCTCGGATCTCCTGGGCGAACTCAGAACCTATCACTGCATGGAGTTCGAACTGTTGGCGAAGGTCCTCACGCCCGAGGAGATTGTCCGATCCGCAACGACAATCGGCGCCCGCCTTTGCCGAATGGCGGGCCAGATCGGCACCATCGCGCCGGGGGCGCTTGCAGATGTCATTGCGGTGAACGGCAATCCACTCGCGGACATCGATGTGCTGGCTGGCGACGGGAAAAACCTGTCGGCCATCATGCGCGGCGGAAAGCTGGTCAAAGGGTGATCATTCGCCGCCGAAGGAACGCTTGACCGTTCGCCGCCGCGCCGAGGGCCCCGCGTGCCGGACCAGGCACGACACCATCTGCGGCGCCGCGAAGACACTCTTCACGGCAATGCCGCCTTGCGGTGTCGTTTTTGTCGTCCGTTCTCGGACGTCGCCACCGGGCCGCTCGAATCGCGCTCGATCAACCTTGGCACGACGTAGACGCGTTGCGCGGAAGCAATCGGTTGGTGGTCCGAGCGCATGCGGTCGAGCAGCAGGCGGAGCGCTGCGATGCCAATGTCACGACCGGGCAGGCGCACCGTCGTCAGGGCCGGGGCGATTTGGGAAGCCGAAGAGAAATCGCCGAAGCCGACGACGCTCTTGTCGGCCGGAATGCGGCAGCCGAGGCGCAGCAATTCGGAGACGACGGTGACCGCCAGCCCATCATGGCCGCAGAAGAAGGCGGTCACATCGTCGCCGTCCGCACGCAGCCGTTCGTAGAGATCGCGGAAATCGGACGGGCGCGCAAAGTGCAATTCCCGCACGGTTGCCCCATGTTCCGCCTCGGCGGTCTCGCGCAGGCCAAGCAGGCGCTCCAGGCGCCCCCGATAGCCCGTCTCGCCGGCGACATAGGCGATACGGCGGTGCCCCAGCGCACACAGATATTCGCCGACCGCGGCACCGGCCTCGTGATCGCCGCCCATCACCTGATCGACCTGCTCAAGCGGGCGCAGCCAGCCGATTTTGACCAGGGGCCGGCCAATTTCACGCAAGGCATCGATGATCTCCCCGCCATGCGGACCAAAGAGAATGATTCCGTCGCTGGCCTTGGCGAGCTCCACAACCTGAGCCAGCTCGTGCGTCCAGGTGATGCGCAGCGCAACGCCGGAGGCGTCGGCTTCCTGTTGGGCTCCGGCATGCATTTGCACGGCCAGCTCGCTGTTGACCGGGTCGTGGTCGTGGAAGACGAGCTGAACCTCGGTAAGCGCCGGACGCGCCCGGCGGCGGGCCTCATAGCCCAGCCGCTCCGCTGCGGCCAGGATAGTGGCGCGGGTTGCCGGGCTGACGCCGGTCTTGCCAGCAAGAGCCCGCGAGACTGCGAACTTTGACAAGCCCAGTTCGGCCGCAATGTCGGCGAGCGTAATGCGGCTCATACCCTTCTCCGCCCATGGGCTCCGTTCGTGCACATAACGCTTTACCTAACGAGGAGAAAACCGCAAGCTCTATCCGCTAACTAATAGACTATTGTAGCCAAAAATTAGCATAACCAAAGTGGAGGAAAAGCCGATGATCAAAATGAGCCGCCGGGCCTTTCTGGCCACCACCGGCGCCACCATGGCCCTATCCAGCCTGCCGATATTCCGGGCCTATGCACAGGACCTCAAGGAGGCCGACAGCCTCAAAGGCGCCGTAGGAAAGGGCGATCTGCCCCCCGTGGCGCAGCGCATTTCCGCCAATCCGCTGATCGTGACGCCGAAGGATGCGGTCGGCCGCTACGGCGGCGACTGGAACATGGCACTGGTCGGCGGCGGCGGGCTGTCCATGCTCTTCCGCTATCAGGCCTACGAGCCGCTCGTGCGCTATGACGAGGCATGGACCAAGGTCATTCCCAACGTGGCCGAGTTTTTCGAGGGCAACGCCGATTCAACCGTCTACACCGTCAAGCTGCGCAAGGGCATGAAGTGGTCGGACGGGCAGCCCTACACCACCGACGACGTCAAGTTCTGGTACGACACCTGCCTCACCGACAAGCGCGTCGCCTTTGTCGGCAACGGCCACTGGCACCAGGACGGCAAGCCGGCCAAGCTGGAGATCGTCGACGAGACCACGTTCAAGGTCATCTTTGAGAAGCCCAACGGCTTCTTCGCGCTCAACACGGCCTGGGCCAATAACGACCAGACGACCCGCTGTCCCAAGCACTACCTCAGCCAGTTCCACATCGACTACAACCCGAAGGCCGACGAGCTGGCGAAATCGCGCGGCTCCGAAAGCTGGATCGCCCTGTTCCAGCGGGAAGCGGGCTTCGCCGACGACAACATCTTCTTCCAGAACGGCAACCGCCCCTGCCTTTGGGCCTGGATGTTCACCGTGGCGCCGGGTGGCACCAACCAGCAATCAATCGCAGTGCGCAACCCCTATTACTGGAAGATCGACACCGAGGGGAATCAGCTCCCCTACATGGAGCGCGTGGTCTACCAGATGGTCGCCGATCCGCAGGTGCTGCTGCTAAAGACCATGCAGGGCCAGATCGACATGATGGACCAGTATATCGGCACGCCCAGCAACAAGTCGGTGCTTTACGACAACCAGGAAAAGGGCGGCTACGGCTTCTATACGCTCAAGCAGACGAACGCTAATGTCATGGTGTTCATGCTGAACCTCAACCATAGCGATCCGGTCAAGAACAAGCTGTTCAACAACAAGGACTTCCGTGCCGCCCTGTCGACGGCGGTCGACCGGCAGACGCTGATCGATGCGGTTCTTGTTGGGCAAGGGGCGCCGGCGCAGCCATCCATCATCGAGGGCGATCCGCTCTATAACGAGCAGTTGGCCAAGCAGTTCACGGATTACGATCCGGATAAGGCCAACCAGATGCTGGATGCCATCCTGCCGAACAAAGGCGGCGATGGCATACGGCTCGACGAGACCGGCAAGAAGCTTTCGATCATCTTCGAGATCGATAATGCCCGCGCCGAGTTCATCGACATGATGCAGCTTGCCTTGCCCGATGTTCCAGGCGGTCGGCATCGACGCACAGATGCGCACGATGGATCGCTCGCTGTGGGAGACCCGCGTGCGCCGCGGCCGCGACTTCGACGCCACCTGCCACCAGTTCGGTGCAAACGGCGGCATCGCGGCCATGCTCGATCCGCGCTACTTACGTGCCGACCAACAGCAACGCCATGTGGGCGCCAGGCTGGCAGCTTTGGTACAACGCGCGCGACAACAAGGATGCGATCGAGCCGCCCGACGGCGACCCAGAAGCAGATGGCGCTCTACGACAGTCTGCAGGGCACGTCGGATCCGGCCAAGCAGGCCGACATCATGAAGCAGATCCTGCAGATCGCCGCGGACGAGTTCTACGTCTTCGGCGTCTCGCAGTCGCCGGACGGCTATGGCGTGGTGAAGAACGATCTCCACAACTTCACCAAGACGATGCCCAACTCGTTTGGCTGGCCGACGCCGGCCCCGACCCGGCCCGAGCAGTTCTACAAGGCCTGAACGCCTCCCTCCCCCACCGACCCTGCCATCGACGGCATTGCCGCCGATGGCCTGCCTCATCCTCTAGATCCAGGACCGGACCGTGCTCGAGTTCAAAACTGAGACCACCAGGACCCTGCGCACGCCCGATTGGTACAAGACGGCCACGCGCTGGACCCAGCTCACCCTGGCCGAAGACGATCCTGTCAAGTTCGACCCGGCCTTCTGGATCGACCTGTTCAGGCGCAGCAAGTCCAATGCCACCTGCCTGAGCGCTGGCGGCTACATCGCCTATTATCCAAGCGAGGTGCCGCTGCACTACGTCAGCAAATATATCGGCGACACCGACCCCTTCGGCACGCTGGTCAATGGCGCACGCGCGCTCGACATGCACGTCATGGCGCGGGTCGATCCCCATGCCATCCACCAGGATGCCGCCGATGCCCACCCGAATGGATTGCGGTCGACGTCGAATGGCCAGCCGCGCCGCCATTGGGCCTTCCCCGAGGTGTGGGTGACCTGCGCCTATGGCGACTACAATACCGGCTTCATGCCCAAGGTGGTCGAGGAGATCACCCGCCGCTACGATATCGACGCGGTGTTCGCCAATCGCTGGCAGGGTCATGGCGTGTGTTATTGCGCCTCATGCACCGAGCGTTTCAAGGCGGCGACCGGCTTCGACCTGCCGCGGAACGCCAAGCCGACAATCCTGCATGGCACGGCGTGGGTGGACTGGCGGCGCGATGTGCTCACCGAGGTGATCGTGCAGTGGGACGAGGTGGTCAAATCCGTTAAGCCTCATGCGAGCTTCATTCCGAACATGGGCCATGCCTCTCTCATGGAGTTCGACCTCAAGATCATCGAGAAGCACTGCCCGTTCCTGGTGGTCGACCATCAGGGCGCGCACGCGGCGTCGAGGTGGCCTGGTCGGCCGGCCGCGCGGGCAAGCGCATGCGCGCGGGCTTTCCCGAGCGCCCGGTGGTGCTGCATCACTTCGGTTGGCCTCGAGGAGGAAAACCGCTGGAAGGACTCGGTGCAGACCGGCGACGAATCGAGCTGTGGGTCGACGACGGAACGGGCCAAGGCATGGCCGCCTGGTTCACGAAATTCAATGGCGTCGTACCGGATACCCGCTGGGTGGACCCGATCATCGAGTCCTTATGCGCGCCACGCCAAGGTGCAGCCGGCAATCGATGCCAGCCGGCCGACGGCCGAGATCGCGCTGATCGATCCGGCCTCGACTTTGCGGCGCATTCCGCGGACCGGCACCACACGGCCGAGGCGCACGAACTTGGTTTTTATCATGCGCTCGTCGAGGCGCGGTTGCCCTTCGAGATGGTCTCCGACCAGATGCTTACGCCGGAGATGCTCGGCGGCTTCAAAGTGCTGGTGATGCCGAACGCGCTGTGCCTGTCGGATGCACAATGCCAGGCGATCCGTGACTATGTGGCCCGCGGAGGGTCGGTGGTGGGCGCCCACGAAACCTCGCTTGCCGACGAGCATGGCGATCGTCGCGGACGGATTTCGGCCTCGGCGATGTGTTCGGTGCCAGGATGAGCCGGTCGACCCGCGGCGTGATCAAGAACACCTATGTGGCGCTAAACGGACGTCACCCGATCAATGCCGGTTACGAGGGCGCCGCCGGATCATCGGTGGCACGCATCTGATCGGCGTCGAGCCGTCGGGCGCGGCCGATATCCCCTTCCTGTATGTCCCGGATTTCCCGGATCTGCCGATGGAGGAGGTCTATGCGCGCGAGGAGCCGAAGGGCGCCGCCGTCATCGCCCGCGAAACCGGCAAAGGGGGGCGGTCGGTCTATATCCCCTGGAACATCGGCGAGGTGTTCTGGACGTGTGCTCGCGCCCGACCATGGCCGGCTGATCGCCAATGCGGTGCGCTGGGCGCTCGGCACCGTCCCTCGGTGGAGGTAGCCGGCGACGGCATGATCGATATCGGGTTGCGGGAAAGCGATGACGGGCTGGTCATCAGCCTCGTCAACCTCACCAATCCGATGATGATGAAAGGGCCATTGCGCGCCGTGATGCCGATCGGGCGGCAGGTTATTTCCGCGGCCTTGCCCGCGGACGCTCAGGCGCGTCCGCGCGGCTGCTGATCGCGGGCCGGCCGGCGGACGTCTGCATCGCCGACGGGCGGGTCGAGATCGCCTTGCCCGGGCTCGATCGCATGGAAGTGGTGGACCTTCGCTGGGCTTGAAGGAGCAACTGGGAGCGGGAGGAACGCAATGCTGGGCTACATCCTCAAACGCATCGTCTACATGATCCCGACCCTGTTCGGCATTTCGCTGATCGCCTTCCTGATCATCCAGTTGCCGCCGGGCGACTATCTCACCTCGATGATCTCCAACATGGAAGACAGCGGCCAGACGGTCGATCCCAACCAGGTGGCGGCACTGCGCGAGCAATACGGCTTCGACCAGCCCATTTACGTCCAGTATTTCAAGTGGGTCGACGGCATCGTCACCCGTGGCGATTTCGGCCAGTCCTTCCAGTGGCGCCAGCCGGTCTCGGCACTGATCTGGGGGCGGCTCGGCCAGACGCTGATGCTGTCGATCGCGAGCCTGGTCTTTGTCTGGGCCGTGTCGGTGCCTATCGGCATCTATTCGGCGGTGCGACGATATTCTTCGGCGACCATGCCTTCACCCTACTGGGCTTTGTCGGCCTCGCCGTGCCCAATTTCATCCTGGCACTGACGCTGATGTACATCTCGTTCAAGGTGTTCGGCCAGAGCGTCGGCGGGCTGTTCTCGCCGCAATATACCGAGGCGCCCTGGAGCTGGGGCCGGGTGGTGGATCTGCTCGGCCATATGTGGGTGCCGATCATCGTCATCGGCACGTCGGGCACCGCAGCCTTGATCCGCATTCTCAGGGCCAACCTCACCGACGAATTGCACAAGCCCTATGTGCTGACGGCCCGCGCCAAGGGGCTGCCGGAATACAAGGTGGTGCTCAAATACCCCGTCCGCATCGCGCTCAACCCGCTGGTGTCGGCGCTGGGCTGGGTGCTGCCGCATCTGATTTCGGGGATCACCATCACCGCCATCGTCCTCAACCTGCCGACCGCCGGCCCGATGCTGCTGCAGGCGCTGGTCAGCCAGGACATGTACCTGGCCGGCAGCTTCATCCTGCTGCTGGGCGTGCTGACGCTGGTCGGCATGCTGATCTCCGACCTGCTGCTGGCGCTGATCGATCCGCGCATCCGGTTCACCTGAGGAGACCCCCATGAGCATGAACGAGGTCATCAGCAGATCGCGAGGAGGAAACGGGCCCGGCCATCAGCCCGCTCAAGGGGCGCATGAGGCGATCAGCGAGGCCGCGGCGGCCGTGGAGGCTGATCTGGCAGAAGCTGGTCCGCCAGAAGGTGGCGATGGCGGCGGCGCTCATCATCGTCCTTTATTTCATCGCGGCCTTCTGCGAGTTCCTGGCGCCCGGCCTGCCCGGCACCGCGCACGCGATTTACC
>CAVTBE010000010.1:0-167034 GCA_963732845.1 uncultured Alphaproteobacteria bacterium
CGGACGGGTGTCCTGCGCCGTGCCGCGGCGTGGTTCTCGCGCGTCTCGGCGGTACCGCTGTTCACCAGCCTGACCAAGCGTATCGTCATCCTCAACATGGCGGCGCTGATCGTCCTGGTCTCCGGCATCCTGTTCCTCAACCAGTTCCGCGCCGGGCTGATCGACGCCCGCGTTTCGGCGCTGCTCACCCAGGGCGAGATCATCGCCGGCGCCATCGCCTCGCAGGCAACCGTCGACACCGACAACGTCTATATCGACCCGGAGAAATATCTCGACCTGCAGACCGGGCAGAGCATCTCGCCGCTCGACCAGACCTACCAGGACCTCGACTTCTCCATCAATCCGGAGAAGGTGGCGCCGGTCTGCTGCGGCTGATCTCGCCGACGCGCACGCGCGCCCGCATCTACGACGCGACGGCACGCTGATCGTCAATTTCCGCCATCTCTATCCCGGCGGCCAGATTCTCGCCTTCGACCTGCCGCCACCCGACGCGGCACAGGAATCCTGGCTGGAGACGATCTGGCGGCGCTTCAACCTGTGGCTCTCCAGCCGCGACCTGCCGATGTACAAGGAACTCGGCGGCGCCAACGGCCGCGGCTACCAGGAAGTGGTCGCGGCGCTCAACGGCCAGCCGGAGAAGATCGTGCGCATCAACGATCTCGGCGAGCTGATCGTCTCCGTCGCCGTGCCTATCCAGCGCTACCGCTCGGTCCATGGCGCGCTGCTCCTGTCGACCCAGGGCGGCGATATCGACAACATCGTCCATGCCGAACGGCTGGCGATCGTGCGCGTGTTCCTGGTGGCGGCCGGCGTCACCATCGTGCTGTCGATCCTGCTCGCCGGCACCATCGCGGCGCCGCTGCGCCGACTCGCCGACGCCGCCGATCTGGTGCGCCACCGCGTCAAGTCGCGTCCCGAAATCCCCGATTTCAGCCGCCGCCGCGACGAAATCGGCCATCTCAGCCAGGCGCTGCGCGAGATGACCGGCGCGCTCTACGACCGCATCGACGCCATCGAAAGCTTCGCCGCCGACGTGGCGCACGAACTGAAGAACCCGTTGACCTCGCTGAGGAGCGCGGTGGAGACGCTGCCGCTGGCCAAGACCGAGGAGTCCAAGGCGCGGCTCGCCGGCATCATCAAGCACGACATCGGCGCCTCGACCGCCTGATCAGCGACATCTCCGACGCTTCGCGGCTCGACGCCGAACTCGCCCGCCAGGACGCCAATCCGGTCGACATGCGCCAGTTGCTCGACCATGGTGGTCGGCATTGCGCGCGACACGTCGAAGAACAACGGACCGGCGATCCACCTCGAATTCGCCGACCACGCGCCCGGCGCCTATCTGGTCTTCGGCCATGACAGCCGGCTCGGCCAGGTCTTCAACAACCTGATCGACAATGCCCGCTCCTTCTGCCGCAAGGACGGGATCGTGCGCGTCGCGGCGCGGCGGCGGGACGACAAGGCCGTCGAGGTGGTCGTCGAGGATGACGGGCCGGGCATCCGCGCCGACCAGTTCGAGCGCATCTTCGAGCGCTTCTATACCGACCGCGACGGCGGCGAGGACACCTTCGGCCAGAACTCCGGCCTCGGCCTGTCGATCTCGCGGCAGATCGTCGAGGCGCATGACGGCCGCATCTGGGCGGAGAACCGCACCAAGGCCGGGCAGACCCCCGACGCACCGCCAACGGTGCTCGGCGCCCGCTTCACGGTGCGCCTGCCGCTGGCATGAGCGCCGTGGCGACCGTTCACGCCAGCGTGGCGCTCGTGGCGACGAGCGGCGTGCTCATCCGCGGCGCCCCGGGCAGCGGCAAGTCGGCGCTCCTGCTGGCGCTGATCGCCATCGACCCCGCCCGCAACGCGCTCGTCGCCGACGACCGGGTGGCGCTGGCCGCCCATCACGGCCGGCTGGTGGCGCACGCGCCCGAGGCGCTCGCCGGCCTCATCGAGGTGCGCGGCCAGGGCATCCTGACGCGCCCGCACGTCTCGCCGGTGGTCATCGACCTGGTGGTCGACCTGGTGCCGCGCGGCCGATGCCCGCGCATGCCGGAGGCGGACGAGCGCGCCGAAATCGCGGGATTTTGCCTGCCCCGCCTGATGCTGCCGGCCGGCGCCAACGACGGCGCCTTGCGGGTTCTGACCGCGCTCAGCGAGCGGGTGCGGCAGGAACGCGTGACGGATCAGACAGTCGCAGCCTCTTGCGTTGCACCATCGATCCGGCAAGATGCGCCCTGCGGCAAGAACCAGGCCCCCGGCCGAGATCGGGAAGCGCATGATAGGACTCGTGCTCGTCACGCACGGCAAGCTCGCCGTGGAGTTCCGGGCGGCGTTGGAACACGTGGTTGGCGCGCAGACCCATATCGAGACCATCTCGATCGGTCCCGACGACGACATCGAACGACGACGGCAGGACATCCTCGAGGCCGTGCAGAAGGTGAACACCTCCGCCGGCGTCATCCTGCTCACCGACATGTTCGGCGGCACGCCGTCGAACCTCGCCATCTCGGTGATGGAGGCGGGCAAGATCGAGGTCATCGCCGGCGTCAACCTGCCGATGCTGATCAAGCTGGCCAGCGTCCGCGGCGAGAAGCCGCTGGCCGAGGCGGTGGCCGACGCCCAGGACGCCGGGCGCAAATACATCAACGTCGCCAGCCAGGTCCTGACCGGCAAATGACCGGCGTTGCCGATGCCGGCGGTCCCGTCTCGGGTGTCCTTCTGATCCTCAACAAGCGCGGGCTGCATGCGCGCGCCGCCGCCCGCTTCGTGCAGGTCGCCGACATCTTCGACGCCACCGTGACCGTGGCGAAGGATCAGACGACCGTCGGCGGCACGTCGATCATGGGGCTGATGATGCTCGCCGCCGGGCCGGGATCGGAAATCCACGTCACGGCGGAAGGCCCCGAGGCCGAAGCCGCCCTGGCGGCGCTCGCCGAACTGGTCGCCAATCGCTTCGGCGAAGAAGAATAATCGGCATAAAGAAATCTTTATATCCTTATTGCCCTTGCCCGGCGAGACCGGTATAAGGCTCGCCAGCCAGACAAATCCCCCCTTTTTTGCCGTTAGTGAGGAGACCGGAATGCCGAAGACCGCCGACTATGTGGTGAAGGACATCGGGTTGGCCGATTGGGGCCGCAAGGAAATCTCGATGGCCGAGTCGGAAATGCCCGGCCTGATGGCCACGCGCGAGGAATACGGCCCCGAGCAGCCGCTGCGCGGCGCCCGCATCGCCGGCTCGCTGCACATGACCATCCAGACGGCGGTGCTGATCGAGACGCTGAAGGCGCTGGGCGCCGACGTGCGCTGGGCCTCCTGCAACATCTACTCGACCCAGGACCATGCGGCTGCGGCCATCGCCGCCGGCGGAACGCCGGTCTTCGCGGTCAAGGGCGAGAGCCTCGAAGACTACTGGGCCTACACCCACAGGATCTTCGAATGGGCCGACGGCGGCTGGCCCAACATGATCCTCGACGACGGCGGCGACGCCACGCTGCTCCTCCATCTCGGCATGCAGGCGGAGAGCAACCCGTCGGTCATCGCCAAGCCGACCAACGAGGAGGAGGAAGTCCTCTTCGCCACCATCAAGGCGCGCCTCGCCAAGGCGCCGAACTGGTACTCGACCATCGCCAAGGGCATCCGCGGCGTCACCGAGGAGACGACCACCGGCGTCCATCGCCTCTACCAGATGGCCAAGGAAGGCCGGCTGCTCTTCCCGGCGATCAACGTCAACGACTCGGTGACCAAGTCGAAGTTCGACAACCTCTATGGCTGCCGCGAATCGCTGGTCGACGGCATCCGCCGCGGCACCGACGTGATGATGTCCGGCAAGACCGCGATGGTCGCCGGCTTCGGCGACGTCGGCAAGGGCTCGGCGGCGAGCCTGAGGAACGCCGGCTGCCGCGTGCTGGTCTCCGAGGTCGACCCGATCTGCGCCCTGCAGGCGGCGATGGAGGGCTATGAGGTCACCACCATGGAAGAGGCGGCGCCGCGCGCCGACATCTTCGTCACCTGCACCGGCAATATCGACGTCATCACCATCGACCACATGCGCGCCATGAAGCACCGCGCCATCGTGTGCAACATCGGCCACTTCGATTCCGAGATTCAGGTCGGCGCGCTGCGCAACCTCAAATGGGACAACGTCAAGCCGCAGGTCGACGAGATCGAGTTCCCCGACGGCAAGCGCATCATTCTCCTGTCGGAGGGCCGCCTGGTGAACCTCGGCAACGCCACCGGCCATCCGAGCTTCGTCATGTCGGCGAGCTTCACCAACCAGACGCTGGCGCAGATCGCGCTCTTTAGCGAACCGGAGAAGTACGAGCGCAAGGTCTATACGCTGCCCAAGGATCTCGACGAGAAGGTCGCGCGGCTGCATCTTGCCAAGATCGGCGTGCATCTCACCGAGATGAGCGAGAAGCAGGCGAAATATATCGGCGTGCCGACCACCGGCCCCTTCAAGTCAGACCATTACCGCTACTGAAGCAGCGCTGCTCGGGCCGCAAACGCGGCCAGCCAAGGACGCGAAAGGCCGGCTTTGTGCCGGCCTTTTTCATGCCGGCGGCGCTCCCCGGCGATCCCTTGCATTGCTTGCGGCGCTTTTTTACCCGCCATGGATTCACGCCCCTCCATGGAAGGTCTAGATTGCAGTGATTCGCGTGAAGTGCGGCGGTGGACGCACGGGGCCCGTGCCGCGGCCGTCAAATGCCAAACCCTTCGAGTATCGGGATGCGGCGACGCTAGGGGGTTGTCTGCATGCGCAGGCATGGCAGAAGAACGATGGGGATTCGTGCAGCGGCAAGCGCTGCCCTCCTCGCCTCCCTGTCAGCCCATCCCGCCTTCGCCGCAACCAGCCTCCCCCTCGGCGACTTCGATCCGGCGCAGATCGTCACTCTGGTGGCGGTGGTCGGCACGGTCTTCTTCGCCGTGTTCAGCGTGGTTGCGCTCTATCGGGCGCGCTTTCGTGCCGAAGCCGAGAACGCGACGCTCACTGCCGAGGTCGGCAAGCTCAAGGCATCGCTCGACCGCGCCGAGGCGCTGGTCAACGAAGAGGACCAGCGCCTGGTGGCGTGGACGGTGCCCGGCGAGCCGCCGCTGGTTGCCGGCAAGCTGCCCGCGGTCAGCGGCGCACCGACCGGCCGCGCCGATTTCCTCGCCTTCGGCGTGTGGCTGGCGGCGGACTCGGCCAGCCAGCTCGACGACCGGATCACGCGCATGCGCGAGAGCGGCGAACCCTTCACGCTGGTCGTGACCAGCCGCACCGGCCGGCTGATCGAGGTGCGCGGGACGACCGTCGGCGGCTCGGCGGTGGCGCGCTTCCGCGACCTCACCGGCGATCGCCTGGCCTTCACCCGTCTGCAGGAAAGTCACGCGGCGCTGGCCGCGGAAGTCGAGACCATGCGCGCCATGCTGGCGGAAGCGCCCATGCCGATCTGGCTGCGCGACAACGCCGGCGCCCTGGTCTGGGTCAACGCCGCCTATGCCGCGGCGGTCGAGGCCAAGGATGCCGGCGAAGCGGTGGCGCACGGCCTCGAACTGCTCGACACCACCGGCCGGCAGATGATCGCCACGGCGCACGCCGAGAACCCCGTCTTCGCCCGCCGGCTGCCCGCCATCGTCGCCGGCTCCCGGCGCATCTTCGATGTCGCCGACATCGCGTCGGAGGGCGGCACCGCGGCCATTGCGGTGGACACGACCGAGGTGGAGAGCGCCCAGGCGGCGCTGCGCCGCGAGCTCGAGTTCAATGCCCGCACGCTCGACCAGTTGCAGACGGCGGTCGCCGTCTTCGGTCCCGACCGGCGCCTGAAATTCTCCAACGCCGCCTATCGCGCGCTCTTCGGCCTCGACGCCGCCTTCCTCGATTCGGCCCCCGAAGAGACGGCCGTGCTCGACCGGCTGCGGGCCGCCCGCAAGCTGCCCGAGCAGGCGGACTTCCGCCGCTGGCGGGACGAACTGCTGTCGGCCTACCGGGCGCCGGAATCGCAGGAGCACTGGTGGCACCTGCCCGACGGGCAGACGCTGCGCGTCATCGCCAATCCGCATCCCCAGGGCGGCATGACCTGGGTCTACGAGAACGTCACCGAGCGCCTCGACCTGGAAAGCCGCTACAACGCGCTGGTCAGCGTGCAGGGCGAGACGCTCGACCACCTCAGCGAGGGCGTCGCGGTGTTCGGCTCGGACGGGCGGCTGCGCCTGCACAATCCGTCCTTCGCTGCCGTGTGGTCGCTCGATCCGGCGCTGTTTGCCGACAGCCCGCACATCGTCGACATCGTCGCCGCCTGCCGCCGGCCGCACGACGACGAAGCCATGTGGCGGCGCTTCACCACCAGCGTCGCCGGCGTCGACGAAAACCGCGGCTCGATCTCCGGGCAGACGGAGCGCGAGGACGGGCGCGTCATCGATTACGCCACGGTACCGCTGCCCGACGGCCAGACCATGGTGACCTTCGTCGATGTGACCGACTCGGTGAAGGTGGAGCGGGCGCTGGTCGAGCGCAACGAGGCGCTGGAGGCGGCCAACGCGCTGAAGAACGCCTTCATCCACCACGTCTCCTACGAGCTGCGTTCGCCGCTCACCAACATCATCGGCTTCGCCCAGCTGCTCGCCGACGAGCACATCGGCACGCTGAACGCCAAGCAGCGCGAATATACCGGCTACATCACCTCGTCCTCGGCGTCGCTGCTGGCCATCGTCAACGACATCCTCGATCTCACCACCATCGATGCCGGGATCATGGAGCTCGATCTCGGCGAGGTGGACACGCAAGCGACAATCAGCGCGGCCGTCGATGCGCTGCAGGACCGCGTCGCCGAAACGCATGTGCTGGTCGAGACGCATGTCGATCCCGACGCCACCCATTTCGTCGCCGACGAGAAGCGCGTCCGCCGCATCCTCACCAATCTCATTGCCAATGCCGTTGCCTTCTCGCACCGCAACGGCCTGGTGACGGTCTCGGCGCAGCGCGCCAACGACATGATCGAATTCGCCGTCGCCGACCAGGGTCCCGGCATCCCGCGCGATTTCGTCGGCAACGTCTTCGACCGCTTCGTCGCCATGCCACGCGGCTCGGCGCGCGGCGGCGTCGGCCTCGGCCTGTCGATCGTGCGCAGCTTCGTGCTGCTGCATGGTGGCACGGTGGAGATCGAGTCGGAGGAAAACATCGGCTCCACCGTCAAGGTGCGCCTGCCGCTGAGGCCCGTCGTCGCTGCCGTCGCGGCGGAATAGCTTTGCGGGTAGTCTCCGCCGCGCGATGGCAACACCCTTTCTGACGCTCTCCCTCCCCGACGAAGCGGCGACACACGCTCTTGCCGAAGACGTGGCGGCGATCCTCGCCGCCGGCGACGCGGTTGCGCTCTCGGGCGGGCTTGGCGCCGGCAAGACCACCTTCGCCCGCGCCCTCATCCGGGCGCTTGCCGACGACGCCGGCCTGGAGGTGCCGAGTCCGACCTTCACGCTGGTGCAGACCTATGTGGGCGGCCGGCTGGCCATCGGCCATTTCGATCTCTATCGCCTCGGCTCGCCCGACGAGATGGACGAAATCGGGCTCGGCGACGCGGTGGCCGACGGCGCCGTCCTCATCGAATGGCCCGAGCGGGGCGCCGGCCGATTGCCCGCCGACCGGCTCACCATCCATCTCGACATCGCGGGCGACGGGCGGCGCGCGGCACTGTCCGGCAGCGCGGCGTGGCGCGGCCGGATCGAACGCACGCGGGCCGCTCGGGCGCTGATCGAGGATGCCGGCTTCGCCAGCGCCGCCCGCCGCTTCGTCCAGGGCGATGCCTCGCCGCGCCGCTATGAGCGGGTGCGCGCGGCCGGCAGGAGCGCCGTGCTGATGGACTGGCCGAGGCCGGCGGCGGCGCCGGTCGGCGACAGCCGCACCGCCTTCCGCGCGCAGGATGCCGGCGCCTTCCTCGCCACCGATGCGGCGCTCAGCGCCATCGGCCTGTCGGCACCGGCGATCCTTGCCGAGGACGCGCCAGCGGGGCTGCTGCTGATGGAGGATTTCGGCAGCCAGGGGCTGGTGACCGGCGGCGCGCCCAACGCGGAGCGCTATGGCGCCGCCATAGACGTGCTGGCGGCCATCCACGCGGCGCCGCGCGCCGCCGTGCTGCCGGTGCCGGGCGGCGGCGATGCATCGCCTGCTGACGCTGTCCGGCGCGGTCCTGATGGCCGACCTCGCCATGTTCACCGACTGGTATGTGCCGCATGTCGCCGGTCATCCGCTCGACCGTTCCGCCGCCGAATCGTTCACGGCGCGTGTGGGAGGGGCTTTTTCCCAGGATCGAGGCGGCCGAGCACAGCTGGGTGCTCTTCGACATGCAGTCGTCGAACCTCTTCTGGCTGCCCGAGCGCAGCGGAATCGCGCGCATCGGCCTCATCGACTTTCAGGACATGTTCGTCGGCCCCGCCGCCTACGACGTGGCGACGCTGTGCCAGGATGCACGGGTCACCGTCCCGGCGGCGCTGGAGGCGGCGCTCTGCGACCGCTACGTCGCCGCCCGGCGGGCCGAGGGGCGGAGCTTCGACGCGGAGCGCTTCCCGGGCGTTATGCGATTCTCGCCGCCGCGCGCACGCTGAAGAACATGGGGGTCTTCGCCCGCCTCGCCGACGCCATCGGGAAAAACCCAGTATCTTCAGCACCTTCCACGCATGGAGGATTACCTGGCGCGGAGCTTCAAGCATCCGGTTCTATCCGATCTTGCCGTCTGGTATGAGAGGCACCTGCCGCCGCTCAGCCAGACCGACCCATGACCGCCGCGCCCGAAATGCCCCCTCCCGATTTCGACTGGAAGACCGCTCCCATCCGCCCCAAGCGGGCGATGGTGCTCGCCGCCGGGGTGGGCAAGCGCATGCGGCCGGTCACCGTGACCACGCCGAAGCCGCTGGTCGAGGTGGGCGGCCGTTCGCTCATCGACCGCGCGCTCGACCGGCTGGAGCGCGCCGGCGTCGAGCAGGTGGTGGTCAACGTCCATTACCTCGCCCAGCTCATCCGGGTTCACGTCGGCCGGCGCGCGCGCGCCCGAAATCGTCATCTCGGACGAGACGGAGCACCTGCTCGATACCGGCGGCGGTATCGTCAAGGCGCTGCCCGAACTCGGCGACGAGCCCTTCTATCTGCTCAATTCCGATTCCTTCTGGGTGGAAGGCGCCCGCCCCAATCTCGAATGGCTGGCCAATGCCTGGCGCGACGACAGCATGGATGCCCTGCTGATGCTCGCCTCGACGGTGCGGGCGGTCGGCTATCACGGCCGCGGCGACTTCCAGATGGACCCGGCCGGCCGCCTCATCCGCCGCCCGGAACGCGAGGTGGCGCCCTTCGCCTATGCCGGTGCGGCAATCCTGCATCCGCGCCTGTTCGCCGGGCGCAAGGCCGAGCGGTTCTCGCTCAACGAGTTGTTCGACGAGGCGCTGGAGGCCGGCCGCCTGTACGGCATGCGCATGGACGGGCTGTGGCTACATGTGGGAACCCCTGAAGCCATCGGCGAGGCCGAGCATTCGATCGCCGACAGCGCGGCGTGACGTGATGGCAGCGGAGACAGGGTCCCCCGCGTCTTCACCATCTCCCCCGGTGTGCCCTTTCTCGAGACGCTGGCCGGAGCGCTTCTCTCCGGCCGGCTGGTCGCCTTCGACCGCGACGACCCGCTGGCGCTTGCCGGGGTCACGGTGCTGCTCCCCACCCGCCGCGCGGTGCGCGCCTTCCGCGAGGTGCTGGTGCGCCAGCTGCCGGCGGATGCCGCCATCCTGCCGGTCATCCGGCCGATCGGCGACGTGGACGAGGAGGAGCATCTTCTGGCGCCCTCGACCGAGCCGGTGGCCGAGCGCCTGGCGCTCCCCGCCGCGGTCACCCCGCTGGCACGCCGGCTGACGCTGGCGCAACTGATCCTCACCTGGGCGCGGGCTCTGCGCCACGCGCCGCTGGCGCTGACGCCCGACGAACCGTTGCTGATCCCGGCCTCGGCCGCCGACGCGACGCGACTGGCCGGCGACCTCGCCCGGCTGCTCGACGACATGGAGACCGCCGGCATTCCCTGGGAGCGGCTGGCCAGGCTGGTGCCGGCGGAGCACGCCCGCTACTACGACGTCACCCTCACATTTCTGAACATCGTCGCCGAGCAGTGGCCGGCCCATCTCGCCGAACTCGGCCTGGTCGATCCGGCCGTGCGCCGCGACACGCTGATCCGCGCTTCCGCCGGACGGCTTGCCGGGCCGGTGGTGGCGGCCGGCTCGACCGGCTCGATTCCCCCGACCGCCTATCTGCTGGGGAAGATCGCGCGCCACCCGCAGGGCGCGGTCGTCCTGCCCGGCCTCGACCAGGATCTCGACGCCGACACCTGGCAGGCGATCGGCGAGGCTGACAGCGCGCCGCCGAGCGCCTTCGGCCATCCGCAATTCGGCCTGAAGCAGCTCATCGGCGCACTCGGCATCCTGCGCGAGGACGTGGCGCCGCTGGCCGCCCCTGACGACGCGCTCGCCCCGCGCCGCCGGCTCCTCGGCGAAGCTCTGCGCCCCGCCGAGACCACCGACCGCTGGGCCGAGACCGCGACTGGCGATGGCGATGGCGACCGCGGGGACGCCATGGAGGGCGTCGCGCTGATGGTGGCGCGCAACGAGCAGGAGGAGGCGACGGCGATCGCGCTGGCGCTGCGCGAGGCGGTGGAGACGCCGGGGGCCAGCGCCGCGCTGGTGACGCCGGACCGCACCATCGCGCGCAGGGTGGCGGCCGAGCTTGGCCGCTGGGGCCTCGACATCGACGATTCTGCCGGGGTGCCGCTCGACCGTCTGCCGGAGGGCATCTTGGCGCGGCTGGTCGCCGAAGCGGCGCTCTCCGACGCCGATCCGGTCGTCATCCTGGCGCTCGCCAAGCATCCGCTCGCTGCCTTCGGCATGAGCTTGTCCGCGTGCCGGCGGGCGGCGCGCATGCTGGAGATCGCCCTCTTCCGCGGCAACCGGGCCGGCGGCGGCGTGGCGGCCCTCGGCGCGGCGCTGGCCAAGGCGCGCGCCGAACTCGATGCGGACGGCCGGCATCCGCCCGCGGCCCGCAAGCACATGCGCGACGAGGACTGGCGCGCCGCCGGTGCGCTCATCACGGCGCTCGCCGCAATCCTCGGGCCGCTCGAACAGGCGCTGACCGGATCGAGCGAGATTTCCGTCGCCGAGGCCACGGCGCTGCTGCAAACGGCACTCGCGGCCGCCGCCACCGACGACAGCGGCGCAAACGGGCTCGCCAAGCCGGCAGGCCTGGCCCTGAGCGCCCTGCTCGACGGGCTCGGCGACAGCGGCGGCGGGTTCCGCCTGCGGCCGGCCGACTATGCCGAGTTCCTGCGGGCGCTGATGGCCGACGTGGCGCTGACGCCGCAGGGCGGGCGCGATCCGCGCATTTCCATCTGGGGCACGCTGGAGGCCCGCCTGCAATCGGTCGACCTCATGGTGCTCGCCGGCCTCGACGAGGGCGTGTGGCCGGCGGATACGCGCACCGACCCGTTCCTGTCGCGCGCCATGCGCAGCGAGGTCGGCCTGCCGCCGCCGGAGCGCCGTCTTGGCCAGGCGGCCCACGATTTCGTGCAAGGCGTGCTCTCGCCCCGGGTCATCGTCACGCGGGCCGAGAAGCGCGGCGGTACGCCATCGGTCGAATTGCGCTGGCTGCAGCGGCTGGAGGCAGTCGCCGGCAAAGCGGCGATGACGGCGGCGCGGGAGCGCGGCGCGACTTATGTCGCCCTTGCCCGCGCCATCGACTGGGCGAGCGTGGCCGAGCCGGTCAAGCCGCCGCAGCCGAAGCCGCCGCTCGCCGCGCGCCCGGCGAGCCTCTCGGTCACCGAGATCGAGACCCTGGTGCGCGACCCCTATGCCATCTACGCCAGGCATGTGCTGAAGCTGGAGGAGTTGGAGCCGCTCGGGCGTGCACCCGACTACGCGCTGCGCGGCTCGCTGATCCACGAGGCACTGGGCGATTTCATCACCCGCTGGCGCGGCCCCTTTGACGCGGCGGCGACCGCCGAGCTGCTCGCCACCGGACGCCGTGTGCTGGCCGAGATCGCGGGCTTTCCCGATATCCACGCCATCTGGTCGTTCCGCTTCGCAGCGATGGCCCGCTGGCTGGTGCAATGGGAAGCGGCACGCGACGTGGACATTGCCGAGCGCCATGCGGAAATCTCCGGCGCCATCGAGCTTCCGTTCGGGGCCTCTGGCAGCACCTTCCGCCTGCGCGGGCGGGCCGACCGCATCGACCGCCGCCATGACGGCCGGATCGACATCCTCGACTTCAAGACCGGCTCGCCGCCGACGGCCAAGCAGGTGCTGCTCGGCCTGGCGCCGCAGATGGGCCTGGAAGCGGCGATGGCCGGGGCCGGCGGCTTCGACGAATCGTTCCGTGGTGCTTCCATCGGCACCCTCGCCTGGATCGCCCTCGGCAGGGTCGGCCGCGACGAACCGCTGAAATCGGCAGTCGAGAAGGACTGGACGGCGGATGACGTCGCGGCGGAGGTGATGCAGCGCCTGCAGAAGCTGCTCGCCGCCTTCGCCGATCCGGAGCGCGCCTATGTCTCGCGGGCACGACCGATGTTCGAGACGCGCTATGAGAGCCCCTACGACCATCTCGCGCGGGTGCGCGAATGGGGTCTGGTGGCAAGCGAGGAGGACCAGGAATGGTTCGGCACGCCGCCGACCCCGTGATCGACGCGGCAACCCGCCGGGCGCAGGCCGAGGCGTCGGACCCGCGTGCGTCCGCCTGGGTATCGGCCAATGCCGGCGCGGGCAAGACCTTCGTGCTCGCCCAGCGCGTCGTGCGGCTGCTGCTCGCCGGCAGCGAGCCCGGCCGCATCCTCTGCCTGACCTTCACCAAGGCGGCGGCGGCGGAGATGGCAAGCCGGGTCTTCGAACGGCTCGGCGACTGGGCGGTGCTGCCCGACGAGGCGCTGGCCCGCGCGATCGCCAGGATCGAAGGCCGCCGGCCGGACCGGGACGAGATCAAGCGGGCGCGGCAACTCTTCGCGCGGGCGCTGGAGACGCCGGGCGGGCTGAAGATCCAGACCATCCATGCGTTCTGCGAGCGCCTGCTGCAGCAGTTTCCCTTCGAAGCGAACGTCGCCGGGCATTTCGAAGTGCTCGACGATCGCGACACGACCGAGCTTGCCGAAGCGGCACGGCGGAGCGTGCTCGCCGAGGCGGCGCGCGGCGGTCCGCTCGGCGCGGCGCTGGAGACCGTGCTCGCTGCCGGCAGCGACATGGCGCATGAGACCGCCATCAAGGAGTTCATCGATCAGCGCGCCCGCGTCCATGGCTGGACAGTCGCCGCCGATTCGCTCGATGCGGCGCTGAAGCAGTTGCGGGATCGCCTCGGCCTCGCCCGCGATGACACGCCGGAGCGCCTGCACGCGGCCATCGTGACCGAGAGCGACTTCTCCCACGACGATCTCGTGCGCCTGATCGGCCTGCTGCGCGAAGGCAACAAGACCGACAAGGCGGCGGCCGAGCGGCTGGCCCCCTATCTCGGCGCCATCGACGATGCGGCGCGCGCCACCGCCTATCGCGATTTCTGCACCAAGATCGATGGCGATCTGCGCGCCGCCAGCAATCTGGTCTCCAAAGCGATCAAGGATCGCTGGAACGGGCTGGCCGAGACGATCGCGGCCGAGCTCACGCGCCTGGAACGGCTCTTCGAGCGCCATGCCGCGGCCGAATGCTATGTCACCAGCGCCGCCATGCTGCGGCTGGCCGATGCCACCATCGCCGCCTATCAGCGGATGAAGACAGGACGCGGCGCACTCGACTTCGACGATCTCATCATCAAGACGACGGCGCTCTTGGCGCGCTCCGACGCCGCCCAGTGGGTGCAGTACAAGCTCGACCGCGGCATCGAGCACATCCTCGTCGACGAGGCCCAGGACACCAGCCCGCGGCAATGGCAGGTGGTCAAGGCGCTGGTCGAGGAATTCTTCGCCGGTGAAGGCGCCAGCGGCACGACGCGCACGCTCTTTGCCGTCGGCGACCAGAAGCAGTCGATCTTCTCGTTCCAGGGGGCGGTGCCCGCCTGGTTCACGCTGATGCGGCGCGAGCTTGGGGCACGCGCCCGGGCGGCGGAGGCGCGCTGGTTCGATCCCGAACTGCACCTCTCCTTCCGCTCGGTGCAGTCGGTGCTTTCGGCGGTGGACAGCGTCTTCGCCGCGCCGACCGCCTATCGCGCGCTCTCCGACACGGACGCGGCGCCGGTCCACAGCGCCGCACGCCATGGCGTGCCCGGCCGCGTGATGCTGTGGCCGATGATCGAGCCGGCCGAGAAGATCGAGCCAGAGGACTGGGCGACGCCGCTCGACCATCTCGGCGAATCGAGCCCGGAGGTGAGGCTCGCCAACCGGCTGGCGCGCACCATCGGCCGCTGGCTGCACGGCGGCGAGCGGCTCGACAGCGGCGAACCCGTCCGCGCCGGCGGCATCCTCATCCTGTGCCGCACGCGTGGCGCCCAGACCGACGCCATCAACCGGGCACTGAAATCGGCGGGCGTGCCGATTGCCGGCGCCGACCGGCTGCACCTGACCGAGCACATCGCGGTCATGGACCTGATGGCGCTTGCCCGCGTAGTGCTGCTGCCGGAGGACGACCTGTCGCTGGCGGCGCTCATCAAGAGCCCGCTGATCGGCCTTTCCGAGGATGCCCTCTTCGACCTCGCCCACGGCCGCAAGGGGTCGCTGTGGGACGCGCTCGGACGCCAGGGGCAGGAGCGCGAAGACTTTGCCGAAGCGCGCCGGCGGATCGAGCGCTGGCGGGCCGCCGCCGATACGCGCGAGCCCTACGGCTTCTTCGCCCGCATTCTTGGGGCCGAGGGCGGCCGAAGGCGCTTCCTGCGGCGGCTGGGCGTCGAGGCCGAGGACGTGCTCGACGAGTTCCTGACCCAGGCACTGACCTATGAGCGCATCGCGGCGCCGACGCTGCAGGGTTTCCTCGCCTGGCTGGAGGCCGGCACCAGCGAGATCAAGCGCGACACCGAGACGCTGCGCGACGAGGTGCGCGTGATGACCGTGCATGGCGCCAAGGGGCTGGAAGCCGACATCGTCTTCGTCGTCGACAACGGCTCGATGCCGGTCCACACCAGCCACGACGCCAAGGTGGTGGCGCTCGACGACGACCGCGACGGGACGGTTTCGCCGCTCATCTGGATGCGCCGCTACAAGGCGATGCCCAAGGTCGTGCGGGATCGCGTCGATGCGCTGCGCGCGGCGGCGAAGCAGGAATATCTACGCCTGCTCTACGTCGCCATGACCCGCGCCAAGGACCGGCTCATCATTTGCGGCACGCGCAAGGAGCGCACGGACCCCGTCGAGGGCTGGCACGGCCTGGTGACGACGGCGCTCGAAGCCGACTGCGTGCCCACAAAGGACGCCGACGGGGAGGACGGGCTGGAATGGCGCCCGCCGCCGCCCGCCCGCCACAAGACGAAGCCGGCGCAGCCGGGCCTGCCGCTGGGGCCGCACCGGCCCGACTGGCTGGAGCGCGCCGCGCCGCCACCACCGCCCGCCTTGCCCCGCCTGACGCCCTCGACCGTCTTCGACGGCGACGGCGCGGCACCCTCCTTTGCCGCAAGCGGCCGTTCGGCCGAGGCCGCGCTCCTGCGCGGGCGGCTGATCCATCGATTGCTGGAATCCCTGCCGGCGATTGCGGAAACCGAACGGCAGGCGATCGGGACCGCCTATCTGGCGGCCTTCGCCAGCGAGATGGACGAGCCGGCGCGCGCTGCGCTGCTTGCCGAAGTGATGGCGGTGATGGCCGACCCCGCCTTCGCCCCGGTCTTCGCCGAAGGCAGCCGTGCTGAGGTGGAGATCGTCGGCCGCATCGCGCGGGCAAGCGGCGAAGCGACGGTCTCCGGCCGCATCGACCGGCTGGCGGTGACGTCCGAGCGGGTGCTGATCGTCGATTACAAGACCAACCGGCCGGCACCGGAAACGCTGGAGACCGTGCCGGGAGAATACGTCACCCAGCTGGCGCTCTACCGCACCATCCTACGTCGGCTCTATCCCGGCCGCGCGGTCGAAGCGGCGCTCTTGTGGACCGACCGACCGGCGCTGATGGCGATCCCGCCGGCCGCGCTCGAATTCGGCCGAATCAGCCGTTCTGGCGGGCTGAAAGGGCCCGCGCAGGGTGCGACGATCAGGCCGGCAGCCGGTTTCCAGCGGTAACCTTGACATTGAAGGTCGGCCACCTACGTTCAGCACAACCCGTTTCAGAAAGCTTCGAGGTGCTAACATGCCTGCACACGTGACCGATGCCGATTTCGACACCGAGGTTCTCGGCTCTTCAGAGCCGGTGGTGGTCGACTTCTGGGCCGAATGGTGTGGCCCCTGCCGGATGATCTCGCCGGCTCTGGAAGAGATCGCCACCGAAATGGAAGGCAAGGTGAAGATCGCCAAGCTCAACGTCGACGAGAACCCGGACATCACCATCCGTTACGGCGTGCGCTCGATCCCGACGCTGATCATGTTCAAGAACGGCGAGCCGACCTCCATGCAGGTCGGCGCCGCGCCCAAGGGCCGGCTGTCGGATTGGATCAAGGCCGGCATCGGCGCCTGAACCTGATCGTCACGCAGATGTGAAAAAGGGTCGCTCCGGCGGCCCTTTTTGCTGTCTGGACTGTGCCCCCGCACTCAGCCCGGCAGGGTGCCGTTGGCGTCGAGCACCGAGCCGGCGAGATAAAGCGAACCGCAGATGAGGATGCGCGGCGCCATCGGCAGGCCGGTCTCGGCCGAAATCATGTCGAGCGCGGCCTCGACATCGGCGGCCGGCACGGCCTCGACACCGGCGCTCTTGGCCGCCGCGGCGAGTTCGACCGGATCGCGCCCGGCCGCCGACGAGGGCACCGGCACGGTGTAGGCCTTGCGGGCAAGGCCGGCGAAGGGCTGGAAGAAACCCACCGGATCCTTGGTGTTGAGCATGCCGCAGATCATGAAGAAGGGGCGCGGCACGCGCTCCTCGAGATCGGCGATGGCTTCCGCGATCACCAAACCGGCCGCCGGATTGTGCCCACCGTCGAGCCAGATCTCGGCATCGCCGCGGGCACGGGCAACCAGCCGGCCCGCGGTCAGGCGCTGCATGCGCGCCGGCCAGTCGACATTGGTCAGCCCCGCCTCGATGGCGGCGGTGGCAATATCCGGATCGAGCTGGCGCAGCGCCGCGATGGCGACGCCGGCATTGGTGAACTGGTGGCGGCCGACCAGCCGCGGCGCCGGCAGGTCGAGCAGGCCATCGACATCCTGATAGACCAGACGGCCATGCTCGGCATGGGCGATCCAGTCGCGGTTGGCCAGATACAGCGGCGCGCCGAGCCGCGCCGCCTCGGACTCGATCACGTCGATGACGGTGTCGCGCTCGGGCGCCACCACCACCGGGCGTTGGCGCTTGATGATGCCGGCCTTCTCGCCGGCGATCTCCTCGATGGTGTTGCCGAGGTACTTCTCGTGGTCGAGAGCGATCTGGGTGATCACCGCGACCCGCGGGTCGGCGACGATGTTGGTGGCGTCAAAGCGGCCGCCCAGGCCCACCTCGAGCAGGAGATAATCCGCCGGATGATCGGCGAAGAGCTGGAAGGCGGCGGCAGTGGTGATCTCGAATTGCGGGATGGGGGCGCCGGCATTGGCCCGTTCGACGGCGATCAGCACTTCGATCAACTCGTCCTCGTCGACATAACGGCCGCCGCCGGGAGCACCGATGCGCATGCGCTCGTGGAAGCGCACGAGATGGGGCGAGGTGTAGACGTGGACCGACTTGCCGGCCGCCTCCAGCATGGCGCGCAGGAAGGCGGTGGTGGAGCCCTTGCCGTTGGTGCCGGCGATGTGGACGACCGGCGGCAGGCGCAGGTCCGGCCGGCCGAGCTTGGCCATGAGGACCTTCATGCGGTCGAGAGACAGGTCGATCTCGCGCGGATAGAGTGCGCGGAATCGCTCAAGAATGGCGGAGGAGCGGTCCATGCGGTCGAACGAATCCGGTGTCAGGCGGTGGCGGGCGCAGGCTCTGCGTCAGGCGCTTGGTCGGCCGGCGGCGGCAGCGCCACACCGGCCTCGACCTCGGTGCCGAGCAGGCGGCAGATGCGGCTGATGGTCGAGCGCAGCTTGTGGCGGTGGACGACCATGTCGACCATGCCGTGCTCGCGCAGGAACTCGGAGCGCTGGAAGCCGTCGGGCAGCTTCTCGCGGATGGTCTGCTCGATGACGCGCGGGCCGGCGAAGCCGATGAGCGCCCCCGGCTCGGCGATGTGGACGTCGCCGAGCATGGCGTAGGAGGCGGTGACGCCGCCGGTGGTCGGGTTGGTGAGCACGACGATATAGGGCAGCTTCTCCTCGTGCAGCGCCTGAACCGCTACGGTGGTGCGCGGCAGCTGCATGAGCGACAGGATGCCTTCCTGCATGCGTGCCCCGCCGGAAGCGGCGAACATGACGAAGGGACGCCTGCGCTCGACCGCCGCCATCATGCCGGTGACGATGGCCTCGCCGGCGGCCATGCCGAGCGAGCCGCCCATGAAATCGAAATCCTGCACGGCGGCGACCAGGGGCACCTGCTCGACGGTGCCGATGCCGACCACCACCGCGTCGACGAGGGTGGTCTTGGCACGGGCGTCACGCAGCCGCTCGGTATAGCGGCGCTCGTCGCGGAACTTGAGCGGGTCGACCGGCACCTCGGGCAGCGGCACGGTCTCGTAGGCGCCGCGGTCGAAGAAATGCGTCAGACGCTGGTTGGCGTTCATGCGCATGTGGTAGCCGGAACCGGGGATGACGAACTGGTTCAGTTCGAGGTCGCGATGGAAGACCATCTCGCCGGTCTCCGGACACTTGATCCAGAGATTGGGCGAAACCTCCCGCTTGTTGAGGAGGTTGCGAATCTTCGGGCGGACGACGTTGTTGATCCAGCTCATTTGTCCACTTCCCCTTCCAGGGGCCTATTCCGCCGCCTGCATGCGGGCGCTACGCACGCCGCTTGCCAGGTCCGATACCAGATCGGCGACCGCGGCAACCGTGCGCCCGGTCGCCTTTCCGGCGTCGTCGAGCGAGGTGCGCACCGCCTCGACGATGGCCGTGCCGACGACCACGCCGTCGGCGGCCTTGCCGATTTCCCGCGCCTGATCGGCGGTCTTGACGCCGAAGCCGACGGCCACGGGCAATATGGTGTGCCGCTTGATCCTTTCCACCGCCCCGGCGATGCGGGTGGTGTCGGGCAACGCCATGCCGGTGATGCCGAGCATGGAGACGTAGTAGACGAAGCCCGAGGAGTTGGCGAGGACCGCCGGCAGCCGGTGATCGTCGGTGGTCGGCGTCGCCAGGCGGATGAAGTTGATGCCGTGGCGAATAGCCGGCAGGCACAGCTCGTCGTCGGCCTCCGGCGGCAGGTCGACCAGGATCAGGCCGTCGACGCCGGCCTCCTTGGCGTCTGCGAGGAAGCGCTCGTTGCCGTAGGAATAGATCGGATTGTAGTAGCCCATGAGGACGATGGGCGTGTCCTGATCGCCCTCGCGGAAGGCGCGCACCATGCGAAGCGTCTTCTTCAGCGTCTGGCCGGCGTGAAGCGCGCGCAGGCCGGCGGCCTGGATCGCCGGGCCGTCGGCCATGGGATCGGAGAAGGGCATGCCGAGCTCGATCACGTCGGCACCGGCCTGCGGCAGCGCCTTGACGATCGCCAGCGACGCCTCGTAGTCGGGGTCGCCGCTCATGACGAAGGTCACCAGCGCCGGGCGGCGCTCCTCCTTCAATGCGGCAAAGCGGCGGTCGATGCGGGTCTCGGTCATGGCTCAGATCTCCATGCCGAGAATGCGCGCGACGGTCTCGACGTCCTTGTCGCCGCGGCCGGAGAGATTGGCGACGATGATCTCGTCCTTGCCCATGGTCGGCGCGAGCTTGGCGACGTAAGCCAGCGCATGGGCGGATTCGAGTGCCGGGATGATGCCCTCGATCCTGGTCAGCAACTGGAAGGCGTCCAGCGCCTCCCGGTCGGTCGCCGGCACATAGCTGACGCGGCCGCTGTCGCGCAGCCAGGAATGCTCCGGCCCGACGCCCGGATAATCGAGGCCCGCCGAGATCGAATGGCCCTCGAGGATCTGGCCGTCGTCGTCCTGAAGCAGATAGGTGCGGTTGCCGTGGAGGACGCCCGGGCGGCCGCCGTTCATCGAGGCGGCGTGGCCGTCGGGCACGTCCAGCCCGTAGCCGGCGGCCTCGACGCCGTAGATCTTCACATCCGGGTCGTCGAGGAAGGGGTGGAAGATGCCGATGGCGTTGGAGCCGCCGCCGATGCAGGCGACGATGGCGTCCGGCAGACGGCCTTCCTGCGCCATGATCTGCTCGCGGGTCTCGATGCCGATCACCGACTGGAAGTCGCGGACCAGCTCCGGATAGGGATGCGGGCCGGCGGCGGTGCCGATCAGGTAATAGGTGTTCTCGACATTGGTCACCCAGTCGCGCAGCGCCTCGTTCATGGCGTCCTTGAGGGTGCCGTTGCCGGCGGTGACCGGATGCACCTCGGCGCCCAGCATGTGCATGCGGAAGACGTTGGGCTTCTGCCGCTCGACGTCGGTGGCGCCCATGTAGACGACGCAGGGCAGGCCGAAGCGGGCCGAGACGGTGGCCGCGGCGACGCCGTGCTGGCCGGCGCCGGTTTCGGCGATGATGCGCGTCTTGCCCATGCGCCGGGCAAGCAGGATCTGGCCGAGGCAGTTGTTGATCTTGTGGGAGCCGGTGTGGTTCAGCTCCTCGCGCTTCAGGTAGACCTTGGCGCCGCCCCCGCGGCCGGAGGCCGCAGAAACGTCACGAAAGTGCTCGGTCAGCCGCTCGGCGAAATAGAGCGGCGAGGGACGGCCGGCATAGTGGGTGTTGAGCGCCGTCAGCTCGGCGCGGAATTCCGGGTCGTCCTTGGCCGCCCGGTAGGCTTCCTCCAGCTCGAGAATCAGCGGCATGAGCGTTTCGGCAACGAAACGACCGCCGAAGAGGCCAAAGAAGCCGCGCTCGTCGGGTCCGGCGCGATAGGTGTTGGGCTGGACGGTCATGAGGCGGCCCGGTGGACGAGCGGTGCGGCGCCGGCGCCGCGGGCATTGGCGATGAATGCGCGGATCAGGTTGGCCTCCTTGCGACCGGGGGCGCTCTCGACGCCCGAGGAAACATCGACGCCGGGGGCGCCGGTGATGGCGGCGGCTTCGGCGACATTGCCCGGCGCCAGACCGCCGGAGAGCATGTAGGGGATGTCCGGATCGAAGCCGGCGAGCAGCGTCCAGTCGAAGGGCGTTCCAAGGCCGCCCGGACGCGTTGCCCCCTTCGGCGGCTTGGCATCGAGCAGCAGCCGGTCGGCAGCCGCCACATAGCGCTCGGCCCCTGCCAGATCGTCCGCCGTGGCAACCGCAACGGCCTTCATCACCGGGCGGCCGAAGCGCTTGCCGACCGCGGCGACGCGGTCCGGCGTCTCGTGCCCGTGCAGTTGCAGCCAGTCGGGGCTCACCGCCTCGACGATTTCCGCGATGCCGGCATCGTCCATGTCGACCGTGAGCGCCACGATCTCGGCGCGGCCGGCGACTTGGCTCGCCAGCTCGGCGGCGCGCTGCGGCGTCACGAAGCGCGGACTCCTGGGGAAGAATACAAGGCCGACCATGTCGGCGCCGGCCGCCAGCGCAGCGTCCAGCGTCTCCTCATTCGAGAGGCCGCATATCTTCACGATCAGGCTCATGGGGGCTCGATTTGGCACGAAACGGGGGACAAGTCCAACGGTGGCCGGCGGCCGGCGGCGCTTGCCCGCCAAACCGCCGAAAACCGGCGGTTCCGCCGGCTTCAGCCCGGCGTCCGCCGCCAGACGAGGATCGCCGCCGCGAGGTCCTCGATGGCGCTGCCGACCGACTTGAAGAGGGTGATCTCCTCGTCCGACTGGCGGCCCAAGGCCACGCCCCGGCAGAGGTCGAAAAGGTCGCCGGCAATGTCCGCCGCGCCGATCACCCCGGCTTCGATGGGCTGGACGATGTCGCCGGCCTCTTTCAGCGCCCCGCCGCGCGTATCGACGTAGACGCGTGCCCGGCGGATGGCTGCGTCGTCGGCCTCGCGCATGGCGGGCGTATAGGCGCCGACGAGATCGAGATGGGCGCCGGGCTTCAGCCAGGCGCCTGCAACCAGCGGCTCGCGCGCCATGGTGGCGACCGAGACGACGTCGGCCTCGGCCACCGCCGCCTCGCGGTCGCGCGTGGCGGTCACCGTGAGGCCGGGGCGGTCGAGGCTGGCGGCGAGGCGTTCGGCTGCCTCCGGCGTCCGGTTCCAGACGGTGACGCGGGTGATCGGGCGCACGGCCGCATGCGCCGCGATCAGGCGGGGCGCCAGCGCGCCGGCGCCGATCATCGCCATGCGGCTGGCATCGCGCCGGGCGAGCGCCCGGGCGGCCAATGCCGAAGCGGCGGCGGTGCGCCACAGGGTGAGCGTCATGCCGTCGAAGCCGGCGAGCGGCGCACCGCTGTCACCGGCCAGCAGCAGATAGGTGCCCATGACGCTGGGCTTGCCGCGCGTCGCGTTCAGCGGAAAGACCGAGGCGATCTTGACGCCGATGAAGCCGTCGCCGGCCGTGTCCCAGGCCGGCATGAGCAACAGGGTGGCGCTCTCCCCCACCCGCTCGATGGCGTGGTGGTGGCGCACCGGCGCCACGATGCCGGCACGGAAGGCGTCGGCGAGCGCCTCGACCAGCGCCGGATAATCGAGGACCTTGTCGATTTCGGCGGCGGCGACGAAACGCACGGGGGGACGGGTCTAGGCCGCGTCGCGGTCGGAATGGGGCGGTGCCAGCGCCGGCGCCGAGGTCACCCGCTCGCGCAGGCGGTCGACGTCCTGGCGCAGGCGCGCGACATTGGCGCGCTCGGCCCGCGCCGCCCGCCGCCACTTGCCCTGGCCAAACCAGGTGGCGACGCCGCCGATGACGATGCCGACGGCGAGCGTGGCGAAGAGCAGGATGAAGAGCGGCAGTGCGACCGACCAGCGCGGCTCCGCCCCACCGAAAGGATCGAGCGACAGGACGACGCCGGCGCGATTGGCCACCGACAGCGCCGCCGCGACGACGGCGAGCGGCAGAAGCACGAAGAGGATCAGGAACCGTCGCATCGCAATCCTGGACTGGGGACGACCCGGCCCGGCGGAGCGGCGCCTCAGTCGTTGAGGCGCTCGCGCATCTCCTTGCCGGTCTTGAAGAAGGGCACGTATTTCTCGGTCACCGCCACCTTGGAGCCGGTGCGCGGGTTGCGCCCCGTGCGCGCCGGCCGGTTCTTGACCGAAAAGGCACCGAAGCCGCGCAGCTCGACGCGGTCGCCACGCGACAGCGCATTGGTGATCTCGTTGAGGATGGCGTTGACGATGTTCTCGACGTCGCGCTGGTAAAGATGCGGATTCTGCTCCGACAGCTTCTGGACCAGTTCCGACTTGATCATTGAGCGGCCCCCTCAACAGGCTGAGCGCCAGCGCCCGCCGAACCCTGCCAAACCGACATGAGACCGTCAAGCTTCAGACTTTGCGGAAGAATTCGGTCCAGCACGCCGCCACGCAATAGTTCCGGCGCAATACCGGTCTTCTCGGTAATCCATACTACGGCGGCGTCGGCGAGAGAAAACAGGCCGCCGCCGATGACCGACGAGGGCTTCCAGTCGCGCACCGGCAACTTGGTGTCGACGCCCTTGGTGCCGAGCCAGGCAATCGCCGCCCGCTCGCCGCCGATCTCGTCGATCAGGCTGGCGGCCAGCGCCTGCTGGCCGGTGTAGATGCGGCCGTCGGCAAGCGACAGCGCATCGGGGCGGGCGAGCCCGCGGCGGGCGGCGACGATGTCGACGAACCAGTTGTAGCTGTCGTCGACCACGCCCTGGATGACCCGGCGCGCCTCCTCGGTGGTCGGCTCGAACGGGTTGGGCGAGGCCTTGAGCGGGGCGCTCTTGATGTCCTCGACCTTGACGCCGAGGTTCTTCAGGAGGTCGCTGACCTCGGGAAACTGGAAGAGCACGCCGATCGAGCCGGTGATCGAGGTGCGCCGCGCCACGATGTGGTCGGTGGCGATGGCGGTCATGTAGGCGGCGGAAGCGCCGAAGGTGGCGATGGTGGCGACCGTCGGCTTCTTCTCCGCCAGCCGGCGGATGCCCTCGTAGAGCGCCTCGCCGCCGGCGGTGGAGCCGCCGGTCGAATCGATGGAGACGATGACGCCCTTGACGGCGTTGGTCCGGGCGAGCCGGGCCAGCATTTCATCGCGATTGCGGTCGTTGGCGATGAAGCCGGAAATCGTGATGCGGGCGATCTGCGGTTCCTCGACCAGCGGAAAGGCGTCGCGACCGGCCAGCGCGATAAAGCCACCGGCAATGATGACGAGGATCGCCAGAAAGCCGACGACGCGCCAGAAAGAGAGCTTTCGGCGCAAGCGACGACGGTCGACGATCTGGTCGGCGGTCATGGACATGGGTCAGGCCTCTCTGTTCCCCAGGCCCCGGTGGGTTAGCGCCTTCGCGCCAACCGGGCAAGGGGCGCCCGACAAAGCCTTGGCGGCGGCGGACGAAAACGGCCCGCGCCGGATGGCGCGGGCCGTGAAATGCATCCGGTAGTGGACGGCTGAGGACGCTTCTACTCCTCGTCCTCTTCGCCTTCGCCTTCGCCGCCCTCTTCGCGGGCCTTGAGGGCGGCACCCAGGATGTCGCCCAGCGAGGCGCCGGAGTCGGAGGAGCCATACTGAGCGACGGCTTCCTTTTCCTCGGCGATCTCGAGCGCCTTGATCGACACCGAGATCTTGCGGCTCTTCTTGTCGAAGTTGGTCACGCGCGCATCGACCTTCTCGCCCTTGGCGAAGCGCTCCGGCCGCTGCTCGGACCGGTCGCGCGACAGATCCGAACGACGGATGAAGGCGGTCAGGTCGGTGTCGGCGATCCTGACATCGATGCCGGCATCCTTGACCTCGATGACCTCGCAGGTGACGACTGCGCCCTTGCGCAGATCGCCGGAGGCGGCGGCCTCGGCGAAGGGATCGCCGCCGACCTGCTTGATGCCGAGCGAGATGCGCTCCTTCTCGACATCGACGTCGAGCACCTGGGCGCGCACCATGTCGCCGCGGTTGTAGTCTTCGATCGCCTGTTCGCCCGGCTTGTTCCAGTCGAGATCGGACAGGTGGACCATGCCGTCGACATCGCCGTCGAGGCCGATGAACAGGCCGAACTCGGTCTTGTTCTTGACCTCGCCCTCGACCACCGTGCCGGTCGGGTACTTCTCGGCGAAGGTGTCCCACGGATTGGCGAGCGTCTGCTTGAGACCAAGCGAGATGCGCCGCTTCACCGGATCGACCTCGAGGATCATCACCTCGACTTCCTGGCTGGTCGAAACGATCTTGCCGGGGTGGACGTTCTTCTTGGTCCACGACATCTCGGAGACGTGGATCAGGCCCTCGATGCCGGGCTCAAGCTCGACGAAGGCGCCGTAGTCGGTGATGTTGGTCACCCGGCCGGTGAACTTGACGTTGACCGGATACTTGGCCTCGATGCCCTGCCACGGATCGGCCTCGAGCTGCTTCATGCCGAGCGAGATGCGGTGGGTCTCGTGGTTGACCCGGATGATCTGCACCTTGACGGTCTGGCCGATCGACAGCACCTCGGACGGGTGGTTGATGCGCCGCCAGGCGATGTCGGTGACGTGCAGCAGGCCGTCGATGCCGCCGAGGTCGACGAAGGCACCGTAGTCGGTGATGTTCTTGACCACGCCGTCGATGACCTGGCCTTCCTCGAGGCTCTGGACCAGCTCCGAACGCTGCTCGGCGCGGGTCTCCTCGAGCACGGTGCGGCGCGACACGACGATGTTGCCGCGGCGCTTGTCCATCTTGAGGATCTGGAAGGGCTGCGGCGTGTGCATGAGCGGCGACACGTCGCGCACCGGGCGGATATCCACCTGGCTGCGCGGCAGGAAGGCCACGGCACCGTCGAGATCGACGGTGAAGCCGCCCTTGACCTGGTTGAAGATGACACCGGTCACCTTCTCGTTCTTGTTGAAGCTCTCCTCGAGCTTGACCCAGCTCTCCTCGCGGCGGGCCTTCTCGCGGCTGAGCACGGCCTCGCCGAGCGCGTTCTCGACGCGCTCGAGATAGACCTCGACCTCGTCGCCGACCTTGAGGTCCGGTTCGCGGCCGGGGGCTGTGAATTCCTTGAGCGGGACGCGGCCCTCGGTCTTGAGGCCGACGTCGATGACGGCGAGATCCTTCTCGATCGCGACGACTATCCCCTTGATGACCGCCCCTTCCATCACCTCATTGGTGTTGAAGCTCTCGGCAAGGAGGGCGGCAAAATCTTCTTTCGTGGGGGTGGCAGCTACGGGCATTGACACTCCTGCTTCGCCGGCGGCGCCGGCCGGCGGTTGGCGTTGATCGGACCTCCCTCATGGACCCGTTCGAAAAGGACAGCCGCGCTTTCTCGCGGTGTGGCGCTCGAGGTCATGAAGTCGGCAGTTCATGTTCCGCCCGCAAGCGAAGCGGGGCTCGCCACCGTCTCGGGACGGACAACACGAAAACCGGGCAACGGGCTCAGTTGCGGAGCCCCGTTCCCGTCAGTCGTGTCCAGCCCGGGCCCGATCGACTATGTCGACGGCGGCGCGGAACGCGGTTTCTATATCCTTGTCGCTGGTATCGAGCAAGTAAGCATCGTCCGCCGCCTTCAAGGGGGCGGCGGCGCGGCCGGAGTCGCGGGCGTCGCGTCCCCTGATCTCGGCCAGGATGCGCCGGTAGTCGACCGCCCTGCCCTTGGCGAGAAGCTCGTCGGTGCGCCGGCGGGCGCGCACCTCAGGCGAGGCGGTGACGAAGATCTTGATGTCGGCGTCGGGGCAGACGGCGGTGCCGATGTCGCGCCCGTCGAGGACGGCACCCTCCGGGCGGGCGGCGAAAGCGCGCTGGAAATCGAGGAGCGCGGCCCGCACCCCGGCATGGACGGCGACCCGCGAGGCGAGTTCGCCGGCCTCGTGGCCGCGCAGCGTCGGATCGCCGAGGAGCGCCGGATCGAGGGCGCGGGCGACGCGGGCGGCGGCGACGGAATCGTCCGGGTCGAGGCCCTGCAGCGCCATCATCCTGCCGGTCAGCCGGTAGAGCAGGCCGGTATCGAGATAAGGCAGGCGGTAATGGGCCGACAGGCGCTGGGCGAGTGTGCCCTTGCCGGCGGCGGCCGGTCCGTCGATAGCGATGATCATGGCCGTGACGGCGCCCCATGCGCTCTGCGGGCCGGCGGGCACCCATCTCCCCCTTTGCGGGGGAGATGGAAAGGGAACGCCGTTCGGCCGTCGACCGCCTCTGGTGGCGCGGTGCTAGGCACCGGCGTCCTCGAATTCGGCGCCGAGACCGGCCATCAGCGCCCGGAAGTCGGGGAAGCTGGTCGCAATCGGCCGGGCGTCGTCGACGGTCACCGGCTTCTCGCTGGCCAGGCCGAGGACGACGAAGCTCATGGCGATGCGATGATCGAGATGAGTGGTGACGGTGCCGCCGCCGGGCACCTTGGCGGCGCCGGTGACGGCCATGGAATCGGCCGTGTCGTCGACCGTGACGCCGTTGGCCCTGAGGCCGGCGACCACGGCGGCAATGCGGTCCGATTCCTTCACCCGCATCTCGCCGATGCCCTCCATCAGTGTCTGGCCCTCGGCAAAGGCGGCGGCGACGGCGAGCACCGGATATTCGTCGATCATGAAGGGCGCGCGGGCGGCCGGCACGGCGACGCCCTTGAGCCGGCTCGCCCTGGCGCGGAGATCGCCGACCTCCTCGCCCCCCATCTTGCGTCTCTTGGCGATGGAAATGTCGGCGCCCATTTCGATCAGCGTCTCGATCAGCCCGGTGCGCGTCGGGTTGAGCAGCACGTTCTCGACCGTGACGTCGGAGCCCGGGACGATCAGTGCCGCGACCAGCGGGAAGGCGGCGGAGCTGGGGTCGCCGGGGACGGCGATCGCCTGCGGCTTGAGGTTGCGGCCGCCCTCCAGGCGGATGGTGCGGCTGCCGTCATTGCCCTCCGCGACCTCGATGGCCGCGCCGAAGGCGGCGAGCATGCGCTCGGTATGGTCGCGGGTGGCGACCGGCTCGATGACGGTGGTGACGCCGCCGCTGTTGAGCGCCGCCAGCAGCACGGCCGACTTGACCTGGGCGGAGGGGACGGGGACGCGGTATTCGATCGGCACCAGGGTCTCCGGACCGTGCACGGTCGCCGGCAGGCGGTCGCCGGACCGGGCGATGGTCTGCACGCCCATGCGGCGCAGCGGGTCGAGCACGCGGCCCATCGGCCGCTTCACCAGCGAGGCGTCGCCGGTGAAGGTGGTGGCGAAGGCGTGACTGCCGGCGATGCCCAGCGCTAGGCGCACGCCGGTGCCGGCATTGCCGTAGTCGACGACCCCCTCGGGCTCAAGGAGGCCGCCGACGCCGAGCCCGTTGACCCGCCAGGCGCCGGCGCCGGTGCGGCTGACCGTCGCCCCGAAGGCGCGCATGGCGGCGACCGTGGCGAGAATGTCGTCGCCCTCGAGCAGCCCCTCGACGCTGGTCTCGCCGACGGCGAGCGCCCCCAGCATGAGCGCCCGGTGGGAAATCGACTTGTCGCCCGGTGGCCGGATGGTTCCGGCGAGCGGCCCCGACGCCCGCGCAGTCAGCGGCGCCGCAGTGTTGTCGCCCGACATCAGATCTTCGCTCCGCTTGCTGCCGCCCGCGAGAGGCCCCGGCGGTCGCCGGATACCATACTCCTGCGGCCGGCCGCGGCCTCGTCCGCGCGCCGTCCGGATAGCATAGCCGGGCAGTGAGGTCATCATTCGAGCGGACAGTCGAGAAATGCTTTTGACAGTGCCGGTCGAGGGCATTATGGGGGGGCCGCTCTAACGGTCGGGACGAGGCACAAACCGTGACGAAAGCTGAGCTCGGAACCAAGCGGCTCTGTCCGAACTGCGGCGCGCGATATTACGACCTAAACCGCGAACCGATTCTGTGTCCGCGGTGCGGTACCGAATTCGAGGTAGTGGTGGTGAGTCGGGCGCGACCGCAAGCCGCTGCTGTAAAGGCGCCCAAGCCTGTGGTTGAGGAAGTGGCCGAGGACGCGGTCGCGGTCGAACTGGTGACGCTGGAGGAAGCCGACGAGGAGGCCGTAGAAGGCGGCGCCGTCAAGGTTCCCGGCGCGGACGAGGACGTCGACGAGGACGAGGACGACACCTTCCTCCCCGACGACGAAGAAGACGAGGACGAGGATGTCGGCGACATCATCGGTGACGTTGACGAGGAGGAGCCGTAGGTACCTGATCCGGGGTACTTGATCCGGCAGGCCATCGCGGCCTAATGTCCGCCCGCTTGCCGGGGGCGACGGGTCCCAACCCGCCGCTCACCCGCGCCCGGCAGACCGCCACAGACGGCGGTGCCGGGAGACATACCAGGATGGGGCCATAGCTCAGTTGGGAGAGCGCTTGAATGGCATTCAAGAGGTCGTCGGTTCGATTCCGATTGGCTCCACCAACCCTTCTCCTGAGAGTACGGCGAGAGGCGGGTAGCGCTCGGGGGAGCGAGCCCGAACGTTCAAACGGTTTCGCGCACGATGTACGGTTTCTTTGCCTATGGCGAGGCTGCGTTCGGCGAAGGGCCGTTCGGCGGGCTGTCCGAGCGGATTGAGGCGAATTCGAACAGAGCGGCGATTGAGCTCTCGGCGATCATACTGCCGGAAAGGCAAGTTGACGCCGGAACGTTGGTGAGTGCCACGACTGCGGCATGGGCGCACATCGTCGATGGCTTGGGCTCCGATTGGACGAAAGCCTTCGACATCCCTTGGGACAAATGGGAGGAGATCATCGCCGGCGCCTTCAAGGAGGCGAAGTATGACGAGGTCATCCTGACGCCGAGATCGGGCGATCGAGGCCGCGACGTCATCGCCACTAAGCACGGCGTGGGAAGCGTCAAGATCCTCGGTTCCGTCAAGGCATATGGTCCTGGGAAGTTGGTGGGGCACGACGACGCCCGCGCGCTCTTGGGAGTATTGAGCGGAGAGCAGGACGCCTCGAAGGGTATTCTCGCGACGACCTCTGACTTTGCTCCTGGCATTGTGACCGATCCGTTCATCGCTCCTTTTCTGCCCGCGCGCCTCGAGCTGATGAACGGGCAGCGTTTGCAGTCCTGGCTGGCCGAGCTGAGAAAGGAGCAGCCTTGAGGGGACGTTGTCGCTAGAGAAGGATTTGCGAGATGTCGAACTCCATGTCGGGCAAGATACACCTGACACGCTCAGCAAACTCTGAACTTGCCCTCACCTTCCGGGTCTCGACGCGCGACACATAGCCCTGCGTGACGTGACACGCGGACGCGATCTGCGCTTGTGTCTTGCGCGAACGCTCGCGGTAGAAGCGCAGCGGATGAACGTCGTCCACGAACATTGCGAATTCCTCCTCTTCGCGTTCGACCTCCACTCGCGCCTTTGCCGTTTCCTCTATCCGCTTGAGCCTCTCATAGTCCGCCCTCGTCAAGAGGACGAACTCACTCTCACCGCCGGTCTTGATGTGCTTCGGCTTCATGTCACACCTTCCGAGCGTAAAAATATTCGAGTAATATTACCTCGATAGACGCGAGGCGGCAAGGTGGCGTCGGCGAGGTCCAGCGCGGCTTCGAGAACGGCGGTCTAGCGCCTTTCCCTGCAATTTTCGCGTGAACTTTAGGGCGACCTACATTCCTTAGCGTGTAGTCACAAACCGCCAAGGAGGTTCGCCGTGAACGTGATCAGGCGGCGCCCGCCGAGGGCGCCGAACGCCTCGTCAACTTCGGCGAGGTCACCCGCCTGAAGCGGGATTTCCGCGCGTCATGCGCCGCTCAGAAGCTGGTGACGATGGTCACGCCGAGCGACCGGAACGTGTCCATGGCGGTCAGCGCCTCGATCGACTGAGCCAGGCTGATGCGGTCTCCGATCAGGCGCTCAGGGCTGAGCTTGCCGGTCTCGACCATGGCGAGGATGGCGCCGTAGCGGTGCGCCTGCATGCCATGGCTGCCGAGGATTTCCAGCTCGTTGGCGATGACCTTCGCCATGGGCACCTGCGGCGTGCTGTGATCCGCCAGCATGAGGCCGACCTGCACGTGCCTGCCGCGCCGGCGCAGGTTGGCGATCGAGTTGAAGCAGGTCGTCGGGTGGCCGAGGGCATCGAGCGAGACATGGGCGCCGCCGCCGGTGATCTCGATCACGGCTTCGGCCACGTCTGCGACGCTCTTGGCATCGATCGTGGCAACCGCCCCCAGCTCCTTCGCCAGGGCCAGCTTGTCGTCGGCGATATCCACGGCCACGACATTGGCGCCAATGGCATTGGCGATCATGACGGCGGAAAGCCCCACCCCGCCGCAGCCATGGACCGCTACCCACTCACCGGCGGAGGTGCGCCCCTGATCGACGATGGCGCGGAACGAGGTGGCGAAGCGGCAGCCGAGGCTGGCGGCCGTGGCGAAGTCCATCGATTCAGGCAGGGCGACGAGATTGAGGTCCGCCTGATGGAGCGCGACATATTCCGCGAACAACCCCCAATGGGTGAAGCCCGGCTGGAACTGGTGCTCGCAAACCTGCTGGTGCCCGGCTTGGCATTCGGGACAAGCGCCGCACCCGCAGACGAAGGGCACCGTGACGCGGTCTCCCACCTTCCACCGGGTCACGTCCTTGCCGACGGCTTCGACGACGCCGGCCAGTTCGTGACCCGGAACATGCGGCAGCGCGATATCCGGATCGTGGCCCATCCAGCCGTGCCAATCGCTGCGGCAGATGCCGGTTGCCCCGACCTTGACGACGACGCCGTGCGCTTCCGGCGCCGGATCGGGAACGGTGGTCAGTTTCGGGGTCTCGGCGAAGGCCTCGTAGAGCACGGCTTTCATGGTGTTTTCCTCTTGCGTTCGGATTCCGGTGGCGGCCCGCGCGAAAGCCCTGCCGCTGAAAGCCCCTAGACCACGAACGGCACGAAGCGCTTGGTCGTCTTCATGTAGTCGGCATAGGGCTGGCCGAACGCTTCACTCATGTCCTGTTCTTCGGCTTGTGCCGTGAGGAAAAGCGCCACCACCACGACTGCGAAAATGATGGCCGCCGGCCAGTAGAGCGGCTGCTTCAGCCAGGCGCGGGCCGCCAGGAAAAGCAGCGAGGCGTACATCGGGTGGCGGATGTAGCGATAGAGGTTGTCGGTGACCAGCTCGGTCGTGTACTCGAAGTGCCCCTGCGGCCTGCCGCGCAGCTTGAGCAGAACGTAGCTCGCCAGCGCCAGATAGACCGAAATCGCCAGGGCAGTGAACGAAACCAGCTGCAGCGGACTGAAGACGTCGACGAACCACTGCCGGTAGTTGAGCAGGACGATGGCGGTGATGCCCTCGAACGCCACGAAACGGTACGGCCCCTGGCGCCGCGGGATCACGATGGCGTAGCGCCACGTGTAAGTGGCGAAGGCGAGGGTCGCCAGGAAGAACAGCAGAATGAGCATGCGTCGATCTCGTCTGGCGCTATGGGGGCCCCTATCCTGACATGGGACACGGAAGACGACGACCTGCACAACTGTAATCTGTTCTGGAAGAGCAAGGCCTTTCCTCTGCCAAATGGCGGATTGACCGACAAATGTGTCGCTGCACGGCGGGAGAACCTTGCAGACCCGCGACACTGCAAACCTCCTCGACCAAGGCCCGCGGCGACCGCCGATTGCGCCGTCCGGATGGCCACCAAACCACCGTCTGGCGCCGAAAGCCGGCTCCCTCTGCCGTCCACGGTTGCAGCGCGAATTGTCTGGCCGGCCGGCCGGGCAGATGTGCTAGGAAGCGGGCGTTTCGGCCGGGGGCTCCCCCGCCGGGCGCGCGCCGTAGGAGTGCGCGGCGAGAAACGTGGCAGGAAGACGATGCGCGCGGTCGCGTCGAGGGGTTTTGAGATCTGATGCCGGACACCAACCAGCCGTCGCTTTCGGTGGTCATCCCCGCGCGCAACGAGGCGGAGAACCTCGCCGAGCTCGTCCCCGAGATCGCCGCCGCCGTCGGAGACACCGCCTATGAAGTCGTCGTCGTCGACGACGGCAGCAGCGACGACACGGCCGCCACGATCGCACGTCTGGCCGGCGGCGGGCTGCCGGTGCGCCGCATCGCCCACGCCCAATCGCTTGGCCAGAGCGCGGCGCTGTGGTCCGGGGTGCGGGCGGCAGAAGGAGCGATCATCGTCACGCTCGACGGTGACGGCCAGAACGATCCCGCGCCGATCCCCGCGTTCCTCGCCCGATTCGACGAGGCGCTGGTCGGCCTCGTCGCCGGGCAGCGGGTCGGCCGCAAGGCGACCTTCGCCAAAAGCATCGGCTCGCGCATGGCCAATGCCGTGCGTGGCTGGATGCTCAAGGACGATACGCGCGACACCGGCTGTGGCATCAAGGCGTTCCGCCGCGAGGCCTATCTCAGGCTTCCCTATTTCCAGACCATGCACCGCTTCCTGCCGGCGCTCTTCCTTGCCGACGGCTGGCGCGTGGTGCATGTCGACGTCGTCGACCGCGCCCGCAAGCACGGCGATTCCAATTACGGCAATCTCGACCGGCTTCTGATCGGCATCCCCGACCTGTTCGGCGTCTGGTGGCTGACCCGGCGACGCCGCAAGAATCCCCTCAGAGCGGAGCATCTGGCTCGATGATCAGTTCCCAAACCTTCTGGCTTGCGATCGGCTTCCTCGGCCAGGCGCTGTTCTCGGCGCGCTTCATCGTGCAGTGGATCGCCAGCGAGCGAGCGCGCCGCAGCATCATCCCGGCCACCTTCTGGCTGTTCTCGGTCGGCGGCGGCGCCACACTGCTGGCTTATGCGATCTACCGGCAGGACCCGGTCTTCATCGTCGGTCAGGCCGCCGGCCTGTTCATCTACGCCCGCAACATCTTCTTCATCTGGCGTGAGAAGCGCGCCGACGACGCCCCGTCGACGCAGGCGCCGGCGGGCTAGGGCATCGGTCGAGCCGGGATCGGCGTCGGGCGCCCGCCGGCCGGAAACCAGAAGGGACGACCGCTTTTGCACCATGATCGTCGCCGTCGGGCTCGGCCGTACCGCCAGTACGACCTTCACCCGCCGGCTTGATCCTGTCGCAAAATCGCTCCGTCGGAATGGTTCCATCTGACTGTGAAGGGCTCTGGAGCCCTATTTGCACGGGCGCAGCACACCCAGCGGCTTGTGCGCGCCGGAAAGCAGGAAGGCATAGTAGAGGTGCGAGGATGTCGGCCCGGTCGCGATGGTGAAGGGGCCGAGATCGGCAACGGAATCGAAATGCCGGGTGAACCGATTGGCACCGGGGCAATGGGAGATGAAGACGATGGGCTCGGCGGCGGCTGCCGTCAGCCCGTAGGTCTTCTCGAAATGGTTGGTCGGCCGCCCGCTCTCCGTCCAGATGTAGACGGGAAGATCGTCGCGCAGATAGTAGTTGAGGGTCGCCTCTTCCCAGCGCCGATCGACGGCGACCGAGGCCGCCCCGGACGCGGCAGCCAGTGCCTCGGCCTTGTCGCCAAGATCCTCCCAGCCCGTAACCCGCTCATAGACGTCGCCATCGTCCCCGAGGAAGGGAATCGTCAGCCGGTCGGCGACCGTATCGCCGGCGAGCAGAGCGGCCTGCGCCACGACGCCCAAGGCGAGGCCAAGGCCCAGCGTGCGCCAGTACCTGGCCCGCACGAGAATGGCGGTGGTGACGATGAACGCCGAGACCAGCGCCGGAGCCGCCCAGTTGGCGTTGGCGGCACCGGACCAGGCGCCGTTCAGCAGGATGATGACGAGCGGCGGGACGGCAAAGGCCAGCATGGCGCGGTCGTCGCCGTTCAGGTTGCGTGAGCCGAAATAGGCGAACAGGACGAGCAGCGTGCCGAAGGTGACCGGGCCGGCGACGCCGAACTGGGCGGCGAGGAAGCCCAGCGGCTCGTCGAAGGACAGCGACTTGTGGACATAGTCGGCGGTGGCGCTGGCCGTGGCGAAGCCGTTATGGGCGTTCCACAGGACGTTCGGCGTCAGCATCAGCAGGCCGGCGAGAAGCGCCAGCCAGAGGACCGGCCGTTTCAGCAAGCGCCGCGCGTCGGTGCTGATGAGACCGGCGAGCAGCACGCCGATGACGAAATAGACCATGGCGTATTTCGCCAGCAGGCCGAGCCCGAAGGCGACGGCAAGCACCGCGCCCCAGCGCCAGCCGCCGCCGCGCATGAGCCTGACATAGGCGTAGAGGGCCAGCGCCCAGAAGAAGAGCAGCGGTACGTCGGTGGTCATGACGCGGGCGGAGAACGAGACCCCCGGCGCCAGGACGCAGAACAGCCCGGCCAACAGGGCGGTCCTGGCGCCGTAGAGCTCTTTCGCCGTCAGGAAGACCAGCAGGCTGGTGCCGAAATAGAAGAGCGGCGCCGGGGCACGCAGGCATTCTGCGGAAGAGCCGCAGGCGAGCCCGGACAGGGCATTGACCCAGGCGATGAGCGGCGGCTTGGAGAAATAGCCGAAGGCGAGATGGCGCGACCAGTCCCAGTACTGCGCCTCCTCGACATCGAGATCGACCACCGAGAAATGCTGGCCGACGAGCCGGACGACCGTGAGCACGGCGACGACGCCGAGGAAGACGACCGTTTCGCGATCGAGCCCCGCTTGCGGCTTTTCTGTCGTCGTCGTCGCCATGGCGCCCTGTCTAGCCGAGCCCGTGGTAGTCGCGGTACCAGGCGACGAAGCGCTGCACGCCGTCCTCGATCGGAGTCGCCGGCTGGAGGCCGATGGCCGCGGCGAGGTCGGTCGCGTCGGCGCAGGTCTCCGGCACGTCGCCGGGCTGCATGGGCAGGTATTCGCGTGTCGCCGGGCGGCCGAAGGCCTGCTCCAGCAGTTCCACGAAACGGGGGACCTCAACCACCCGGTTGCCGCCGATGTTGTAGATCCGCCAGGGCGCCGGGCTCGCCGCCGGATCGGGCGCTTCGCCGTTCCAGTCCGCATCGCCCGACGGCGGCAGCTCGACCAGGCGCTCCATGGCCGCCGTGACGTCGTCGACATAGGTGAAGTCGCGGCGCACGCGCCCATGGTTGAAGAGCCGGATCGGCCGGCCCGTGGCGATCGCCTCGGCGAAGATCCACGGTGCCATGTCGGGGCGTCCCCAGGGCCCGTAGACGGTGAAGAAGCGCAGGCCCGTCATCGGGATCTTGTAGAGCCAGGCATAGGCATGGGCCATCAGCTCGTTGGCCCGCTTGGTGGCGGCATAGAGGCTGATCGGATGATCGGCCGAGTGGTGCTCGGAGAAGGGCACGGCGGTGTTGGCGCCGTAGACCGAGCTTGACGAGGCGAAGACGAGGTGCGGCGTGGCCCGCTGACGGCAGCCTTCCAGCACGTTGAGGAAACCCGTCAGGTTGGCGTCGAGATAGGCGTGCGGGTTCTCCAGCGAATAGCGGACGCCGGGCTGGGCGGCGAGATGGACGACCGGGCCGAAGGCGCCGGTGCGGAAGAGATCCTCGCTTGCCGCGCGCTCCGCCAGATCGAGGCGGTGGAAGGTGAAGCCCGCAAACTGGCGCAATTCCGCCAGCCGCGCCTCTTTCAGCGCCGGATCGTAATAGGCGTTGAGGCTGTCGACACCGACGACCGCGCGGCCGGACTGGAGCAGGCGCCGGGCGAAGCTGAAGCCGATGAAGCCGGCGGCTCCGGTGACGAGAATTGGGTCGGACATTCGCTGCCTTTTGCGCGGACCGCCGGATGACTGCGCTGCATGTCACCGCCTATCGCACGGCCGACTATCGCATCGGCTCGGCCTTGTCACCCGGGAATCAGGCCCCGACACCGCCGATGTGTCGAACGGGCCGAGGGGCCGAGGGGCCGGGTAACGCTCTACCCGCTTTCAGCTTTTCGTCGGCACCGGTACGGTAACATCGATGATGCTGATGTGGCCCTTCATCGGTCTGGTGCTTTTCACCGCTACGTCGCCCAGCCATTCGCGCGCCTGCGCCAGGCACTCGTCAACCTTGGCGTTCATGCAGCCGATCGCCACCGTCTTGCCGAACAGGGCATTGCTTTCGAGGAAGCGCTCGAGCCCTTCGCGATCGCCGACGGCACGGTCGGCGAGCCCGAAGCTCTCCTGCCGCTCCATCATGTCGCGCATCACAGCCGGCCACACCTGCCAGTAATCTCCTGCGTAGAGGTGCACCTGTCCGGCCGGCAGGTCATCCACCTGGCGAAGTGCCGCATAGTCTCTCGGCGGGACAAAGGGTCTGTAGAGACTAACGGCGACGACGGCCAGAATGACAATTGCCAGGACGTTTTGCGCCATCTGATTGCATCGGGCGAGCATGCAAACCTCACCCATGGCTCTGCACAGGCCATAGGTTGCTACACCGAAGACTGCCAAAATCGCCGGGATAAAATACCTGAAGGCATAGCCATTCATCTGCACCCACTGGTTATTCGAAAAGACCAGGAGCCACGCGGCTGAAAACGCCACCGCGCCCAGGACCGCGAGACGGCTTTCCCTGCTCTGCAACTGTCGGTCCTGCCGTGCAGCCAGGAGCATTGCGACAGCAGGTGCGACCACGAGAACTATCAGGGCTGCTTCGGGCCTTACGCCGACGAGCAGGTTGGTGGCCGCCCTCGTAATCGACGCGTCGATATTGATCAGATTGAACTGCCAGTACTTGGCGTTGCCGTCGGCCGACAGTCTCGACAAGAATCGCCAGGTGGCAAAGGCAGCAACGCCGGTCGCACAAAAAGCGACAATATCCATGACGCGGTGACGATCGGCGAGCACCGTGACAACCACCATTGCCAAAACGATGAGGACCACGCCATAATTAACGCCTGTCGCGACGAACAACAATATTGCCGAATATACATACTTGGCTGGATTCTTTTGCCTGACAGTGATCCAGTACGCAAGAAACGCACATAGAGGACTGAACGTATATTCATAATGATGCGCACCGATCTTGTCGATGCTGGCCGTATTGAACATCAGGACAACGCCGCCGACCATCAGCGCAAAAACAAGACGATGATTCAGGTCGGCTCGCCCCTCGCTGTCGTCGTGCAAGCGGACGGATATGTATTTGGCAACGGCCAACAACAAGCCGAAGAAAAACAAGTTCGCAATGACCAGACAAGCAAACAAGTTTGCCTCAGGGTCCCTCAGAGGAACCGCCAAGAGTGGGAGCACATTTGCGAGCCTGTTTTGTGCCCAGTAGAAAAGCGTGAGATGTCGCAGCGACATCAATGAATACATGATCTGGTCTGCATCGACATAGCGAGGACAGGCGTAGTTCACACTGATTGCCGACAAGACAATCAGCACCACCCCTTCCCCGAACACCAGTGCAAACCCGCCCCGGCGAGCGTTCATAAACTTGCCATCTCCTGGAAATCCGAAATGCAGCGCTCCGTCGCGCGCGACGTTAACACGGTGTCTGTTACACCGGCGTGAATCGCAGGACCTGCCGGCAATGGCTGATCATCGGACACGCCCCGCCGGCCCAAGCGAATGGGGCACTGCGGGCGCTCTCAGGGGCGCACGTAGCGCAGGATCGTCTCGACGATCATCCGACGTTGCGCCGGCACGTCCGCCGCGTCCCAAAGATCTTTCTCGAAGACGGCGCGCATGGTGTAGCGGTTCGACACGCGCATGAAGCACAGCGCGCTGATCATGAAATGCAGATGCCAGGGGCTGATCCCCATGCGGAAGGTGCCGTCGCGCTCGCCGCGCTCCAGAACATCGCGGACCGTGTCGAGGGCAATGGCGTTGCGCTCGACCAGGGACGGCCGGCCCGAGATGTGCCGGCCCATTTCGATGTTCTCGACGCTGATCAGCCGCACATAGTCCGGGTGTTCGGCGTGATAGTCGAAGGTTGCCTCGACCAGACGGCGCATCGCCTCCTCGGGCGGAAGCGCAGCGAGGTGCAGCCTCTGCTCGGTGCTGCGCACGCCGCCATAGGCCTCCTCCATCACGGCGGCATAGAGCTTCTCCTTGCTGCCGAAGTGATAGTAGATCATCGGCTTGGTGGTGCTGGTATTCGCCGCAATGGCATCGACGCGGGCGCCGCTGAACCCCTTTGCGGCGAACTCCTGCATCGCGGCGGTGAGGATTTCGCGCCGCGTGCGCTCGCCGACCCTGGACGAGGTGCGCTGCCGGGGGGGTGGCCTGGCAGCTTCGCCGTGCTCAACCGGCGGCCCGCCGCGGCGGCTCGCCAATCCGTGGTCGGCGTCAGTGCGATAGGAGAGATCGGCGCGGGCCGCGGCGAATTCCTCCTCCAGTGCGTTCAGCATGGAGCGCGCAATGGGAACGCCCCTGTCGACATCGGCCGTGCCGGTCGACCGTTCGATCACCTTGGCACGGGGCGCATAGTACGGATGGTTCCAAAGATCGCGCGGCACCTTCTTCAGGATACCAACGCGGCCACTGCGTCCGATGCGGACATTTTTCGGAAGCGGCGTCACTCAGCACTCCCAATGGCCAATATCACCGGTATGGAAGGTATGGAATATGGTCAATTAGTATGGAATTTGTACACGGAAGCCGCTCCGGCAACAAGCGCTGTGAGCGCCCCGGGAAGGGCCTAGCGCCGGCGGAGCGGCGCCTAAAGAGGCCCGGCGAGCGCCGAAAAATACAATAACTAATTGATAATATTCAGGATCATTGGCCAATCCTTATCTGGTATACCAGATGTGCGGCCCGTTGTCGCGGTTCCGCGCGGAGCGGCCTTTTGGATTGACATGAACTACTAGTAGGTTTTCGTTTTGGTCATGGCGCTGCCGTCGGCACGGCCCGCGACGGGGAGCGAAGTCAGCGCGGGCGCGGGTTCAGATCGCCAGCCGGCAGTGCGCTTCAGCAGGTGCCGGTCGGCACGCACCGACGGGCAGCAGAGACGGTCGAACGATCGATTCGCTTGGCCGCCCGGCAACCCGACAGGCGCGGTGGCGGGGCGGCAAAACATGGGAGGTTCTTATGCATAAAGCACTTGTGCGTGCGGTCATGGTCGCGGCCGGTCTGGCCCTTGCCTTTCCTGCCGTCGCCGCGGACTACACCTTCAAGTTCGCTCATTCGCAGCCGGACACGTCGGTTCGGCACAAGTCCATGCTGGTGTTCAAGGACGCGGTCGAAAAGGCCAGCGGGGGCCGCATCGCCGTCGAGATCTTCAGCAGCAGCCAGCTCGGCAGCGAGCCCGAAGTGATGGACATGGTGAAGATGGGCACCGTCCAGGGAACCAGGGGCGGCGCCTTCACCAAGGCCAACAAGAAGTTCCTGATCTACACGCTGCCCTTCCTGTACAACGACACCGACGCCGTTCTGAAGGCCATGCGCAGCGACTTCGGCGCGTCCATCGCCAAGGCGGCGGAGGAGAACGGCTACTACATTCCCGCCACCGGCGTCGCCGGCGGCTTCCGCCAGATCACCAACAACAAGCATCCGATCAACGCGCCGGAAGACGTCAAGGGCCTCAAGATCCGCGTGCCGGGCATCGAGACCATCGTCAAGACCATGCAGGCGCTCGGCGCCAACCCGACGTCCATCCCCTATGGCGAAGTCTACATGGCGCTGAAGATGGGCGTGGCCGACGGCGAGGAAAATCCGCCGTCGAACATCTCGGAGATGAAGTTCTACGAAGCGCAGAAGTACATGTCGCTGGTGAACTACCAGATCCATCCCGATCCGTTCATGGTCAATCTCGCCTGGTATCAGTCGCTGCCCGACGACCTCAAGGCGGTGTTCGACAAGGCGGCCAAGGACGCGATGGCGTGGAGCGACGAGAACTGGCTCGCCTCCGAGGCAGACTATCTCGCCTTCCTCCGCGACAAGCTGACGGTCAACGAAATCACGGCGGAGAACCGCGCCGCGTTTATCGCCGCAGTGCGGCCGGTCTGGGACGAATACATCGGCAACGGCACGTTCACGGCCGGTGAGGTCGACCAGGCGGTCGCCGCCGGCAAATAGGCGCTGTTTGCCGGCCGTCCTGCCGAGCGGTCCGAAGGGTGCCACGCACCCTCCGGACTTCGGGGCGCGGATCCGCACAGCCCGGAACGCATGAGCCATGAGCGACGCGACACAGGCCGAGGGAACGCATTTCATGCTGCGGCTCGAGCGCACGCTGGTGCGGGCGCTGACCGCACTGCTGACCGCCGTCTTCGCCCTCATCTTCGTCCTGGTCGTGCTGCTGGTCGTGCTGCGCTACGGCTTCAACAGCACCATCGTCGGCGGCAGCGAGGCGGCGGTCATGCTGTTCATCTACACGACGGCCCTGGGTGCCGCGGTCGATATCGCCCGGGGCAAGCATATCCGCATCGACACGCTGATCGGCCTGCTGCCCGATCGCCTCCGCAACCTCGCGGAAATGATCAATCTCGTGCTGATCGGCAGTCTCCACGCCTTCCTGTTCTTCTACAGCCTCGAGTGGATCGGCGTGGTCGGCGGCAGCGAGGACCCGGTCCTCCACACGCCCGAAGGCATCGTCGAGGTTGCCATCCCCATCGGCTGCCTGCTCGCCGTCCTGTTCTGCGTGACGCGGCTCATCGCCCTGGCGCTGCCGGCGCGCGCCGACATGAAGTGAGACAAGCACCATGCCCGTGCTGATCGGCAGCCTCGTCGTCTTCATGGCTGTGGGCGTGCCCATCGGCTTTTCCATGGGCCTCAGCGGCCTGCTCTACTTTCTCCTCTATCAGCCGATGCTGATCCCGGTTCTGCCGGCGCGCGTCTTTGCCGGCATGAATTCCTCGATCATGCTGTCGCTGCCGCTGTTCATCGTCATGGGCCACCTGATGAACCGCGGCGGGCTGACGGCGCGGCTGATCGACTTCTGCATGCTGTTCGTCGGGCGCCTGCGCGGCGGGCTGGGGCTCGTCTCGGTGATGACCTCGATGGTCTTCGGCGGCATCTCCGGCTCGTCGGTCTCGGATGCCGCCTCGATCGGCCAGGTCATGATCCCGGCCATGCAGCGCAAGAACTATCCGGTGCGCATGGCGACCGGCGTCATTGCCGCTTCCTCGACCATGGGCATGATCATTCCGCCGAGCATCCCCATGGTGATCTACGCCTTCGCGGCGTCCGAATCCGTCGGGCGGCTGTTCCTCGGCGGCCTGATCGCCGGCGTCATGGTCGGCGTCTTCATGATGGGCATCGTTCTGATCCTGGCGCACAGGAACAACTATCCGCGCGAAGAAGTCGATCTGTCGCCGCGGGAGATCCTGCGCTGCACGCTGGACGGGTTGCCGGCCCTGCTGATGCCGCTGATCGTCGTCGGTTCGGTGGTGACCGGTATCGCGACCGCAACCGAATCGGCCGCCGTCGGCGCCGCCTACGCCCTGATTGCCGGGATGTTCATCTATCGCGGGCTGAAGCTCGGCGACCTGCCGAAGCTGTTCGGCGAAGCGATCCTCAGCTCCGCCAATGTGATGATCATCATCGCGTTTTCCGGCGTGTTCACCTGGATCCTGGCCCTGGAGCACGTCAACGAGCTCATCGGGCTCCTGTTCGTGCAATTGCAGCTCGGTCCGCAGACGGCGCTTCTGGCGGTCGCCGTCGTCATCCTCCTCATCGGCTTCTTCGTCGATGTCAGCCCCGCCATCCTGTTGCTGACGCCGGTCTTCCTGCCGGCACTGAAAATGCTCGGCGTGTCGCCGATCCAGTTCGGCGCCGTGCTTATTTCCGGGCTTGCCGTCGGGCTGGTGACGCCACCGGTCGGCATGTGCCTCAATGTCTGCGCCAGCGTCTCCGGCGAGAGCATCATCTCGGTGTTCCGCGGCGCTCTGCCCTTCCTGCTGGCCAACGTCCTGGTGCTGGCCCTGATCAGCCTGTTCCCGGCGCTCAGCACCTGGCTGCCAGGGCTCCTGATGGGGCCGTGACCGGGAGCGCAGCGCGTGGCTGCGCAAGCCTTTTTCGGCTACAAGAAGCCCTTCCGGTTTCGCGGCCGGCTTGGCACATGGCGAAGCCGGCCGGTCGAACCGGCCTCAGCGTTTCCTGAGGCGTTCAGGACGGACGCCCCCCGCGCCGCCGACGCGTGGCACAACTGGCAGGTCAGCGAACGACAGCTGAGCGAGGCGCCACCGGCTCACGTTCGTTGCCAAGCGCCATCGCGAACAGGCTGTCGGCAAGCGGACGGTTGTCGACCTGCGGGACCGGCTTGTCCGGCGCCCTGCACATGCCAATGGCGCTCCAGTAGTCGGCCACGGTACATTCCTGCAGCCAGCCGCCGAAACAGAGCTGCGCCCCGGCCTCGTAGTAGATCCCGTTATATTCGCAAGCCGCCCAGGCAGACGGAGCCCAGAATGACAGGGCCAAGGTGGCAATGGCAATAATCTTGCTCATCAGATCCCCCAAAGATCATCGCTACTGAAGGTTAAAGGCTAGAGGCATATTGGCGGCGTGACAACCTTTGCGGCGCGGTTGCATTCGGTTCGGTCGGCCGCCCGGAGGTGAGGCTCCTTCCCTGCTCAGCGGTGCCCACACCTCTCGCATCGGGACGACGCCTGCTGCGCCCTTTCTTTTCGACGCCCTTGCCCGGCACCAGTCGGCTATATGGTCTTGTCGACCGCGGCAAAGGTCTGCTGCCCTGCCCCTTCGGCGGGCAAGGCGCCAGGATCGTCCCTGGTGCATCGACATAAATGCGGGGGAGTTCAGTGCCCAGGATCATTGTGCCGACCCGGAACCGACCCGCTTCGCTGCGCGCGCTCTTGCAGTTTCTCGAGCGATTCTATCCCGGCACGAGCCTCATCATTGCGGATGGCAGCGAGGAGCAGAACAAGGATGCGACCGGGGCGGCGTGTGAGGAGTTCTCCAAGGCGCTTACGGTTGATTACCGGCCCTATCCGGCCGAGGTTCCGGTCTACGAGCGGCTGCTGGACGTCCTGCTCAGCGAAGACGACGAGTGCTTCGGCTTTGGCGCCGACGATGATTTTCCACTGATTGACGCCTATGCGCGGGCCGAGAAGGTTCTTCTGACCAGCCCAGATTGCGTCAACGTCGTGCCGGCAGATGTGCTGTTCATGTCCCGCGCGCCCGGCCAGTTGACCGCAACCCTGTCGCTGTCTCGTTCTATTGGCGGGCCGACACCCGCCGACAGGATGCGCGATTTTGCCTGGTGGTCGTTTACCACCACCTACGGCGTGGCGCGGCGGTCCCTTGCGATCGCGCGCAACCGCATGTTGGGCACCCACAATCTTGCCGGCTTCATCGATTTCCAGACCGGACTGGAAGATGCGCTGCACGGCAAGATCAAAGCCGTGCCCTATTTCGGCGCAATCCGCACACAGAACACTGTCCATGCCCATTTTCGCCCCAAGGACCGTCTGGTCTTTCTCCGCAAGAGCGAACAGGTGCTCGCCTATCGCGACTATCTTCAGACTCGACTGGTGGACATCCAGCAGCTTGATCGGCAGTCTGCGTTGAAAGTGGCAAGCGATCTGATCGCACGGAGGATTGCCGAACTCCTGGGGGCCGGTGCGAAGACCCGTCGTGGTTTCGCCGACTCCAAGCGTTTGGCGAATCCCACGCTACAAGCGCAGTTCAGCAGCTTCTATGATCTGTTCGAGGACGGGACGAAAAGTCGAACTGAATACGAGACAAGCTCCGTTACGCAGCTTCGACGCTGACCCAAAACGTCGCTTCTGGCGATTTCGCGGCGACCGGCAATTACGAAGCGCTTTGAGTGGATTACCGGACGAAGATCGTCTGGCTATGGTAACCGAAATCGCGCCGGGCCGAAGCTCATCGCGCTGACAAGGACAGAGGCTGCCTTCGCATGGGTTCCGACAGAGAAGACCATATACGCTACAATAAAGAGGGTGCTGCTATCGTGCGCCTCGAAATCGACCCGATCACCTTGCTGGCGTTGCCCGATCCTGATTCATCGTTGCGCGGGGATGCGAAGAGCGAATCCTCGGACAAGGAGGATTCCGCCGTGGTCGGCGTTTCTTCGAGCAAAGCTACGGTCCGCAAGGACCCTGAATAGCCGAGTGCTCCGGCCGGACAACGAGGATCAATCCGGATTGCGACGATCCGGTCCAAGGCAAGCGCCCCGAACCAACCCCCGCATGGCGGCAAAACCCATCAATCCTTCTTGCCCCGCAGAAAAGCGTTGGGCAAATAGGTGATGCGCTCCGTGATCGCGCCTTCGTCAAACAGAAAATGAGGTTCTTCCAGCGCAACTGCTCTTGCTTGAAAAGCGGTCGAGAACGACCCTTGGCACTCATGACCTTCAATCACGCCAACAATGCGAGGTGGATCAACCGGATTATCTGGGCGCGCACCAAACCGCAGCAGATCGCGGCGCCCAAATTCGTCAGCAATCCTCTCGGCAAGCTGCCGCACCGTTGTCGGTATGCCGGAGCAAACGTTGACTGGCCCCTGCACCGTGCCGAGCGCGACATCCGTGATCATCCGCCCGGCGTCGCGGACGTCAAGGTAGTCGCGGATCTGCATACCGCTGGTCAGTTCCGCGGGCTCGCCGGCGCTGAGTCTTGCCCGCAGATATGGCACGAGCCGCCGCTCGTCCTCGCCCTCGCCGTAGAGATAGAACAGCCGGCACCAAGCAAACTCTACGCCCTGCTGCGGCAGCCACTGCGAAAGCGCCATAAAGGCCGCGGCCTTCGCCGCGCCATAGGGTGTTGCCGGGCGCAGCGGCGTCTCCACGGATAGGTCGCCTTTGTTCAGGTCATACTCGAAGCAGGTACCGACGCCAACGAAGCGCTCAACGCCGGCGCCAGCGGCGCTTTTGGCAAGCTGGAGTGTTCCCGCCAGGCAATCGAGGTTCTTTGCTGACTGGAGATGCGACCCGGGCTCCACGTTCCAAGCAACATGAACGACTGTCTCAACTCCGTGGCAGACGTCGGTCCACCAGTCGCTGCTTTCGGAGAACAGGTCCGCAGTGGCGACGATTCGTTCTGCCCCATCGAGTTCGGGTCGACCTTGCTTTCCGTCCCGCACCACGAGGCGCAGTCGAACGCCTCTCTCCTTCAGGGCCCGCAAGACCTGGCTCCCAACGAAGCCGGTCCCTCCGGTAACCAGGACGACACCCGTCATGCGGCGCGGAGCTCCGGTACGGCGGTAACGAACCGTGTTCCACGGTTCGCGAGATCAGCGTTTTGCTGCTTGACCCCATCCGCAATATTCCAGGGGAGGATGAGCAGGTAATCGGGTCGGCTCTCGGCAAGCACTGCCGGCGACAGAATCGGGATGTGGCTGCCGGGCATGAACTTGCCCTGCTTGGCGGCGGCGGCATCACAGACGAAGGCCCACAGCCGACTGAGAATGCGAAATGCCTCCTGAGTGCCGATGTCGAGCGTGCGGCTGCCCCCCGGCTCATCGATGGTCAGCGTATCGCCGTCGATCTTCAGACGCATCAGACGGGCCTCCGGGCCGATAGCTCGGGCCAGGCATTGCCATCGGCATAGCCCAAAATCTCGTATTGGCGTTCCTGCCTGAACACCGTTGCGGGGTCAGTGGCCACCTACGTTCGTTCCCCTTTTCCTCCCGGTTCCGGCACCCCCGCGCGCGCAGCAGCAACCAGGCCTTCCAGTTGATGAGACGTCAAACGTTTGGGTCGAAAAACGAACTCGTTGATAATACGTGTGACGTCGATGCGCGGAAATGTCCGCACCGCCGCACGATCCGCGAACGTCACCTTTTGTCCGCCTGCCACACGCGTCAATGCCGCGGCCAACTCAGTATGGGAGACGGGTTCTCCACTGGCGACGTTGTAGATACGCTGTCTGCCCTCAACGGCAATGCGCTCCAGCAGCCAGCATACATCCTCCTGGGCGATATAGTCCTTAGAGGACGTCGGAGCTTCACGGATTACGACGTCGCAGCCCCGAGCGAGTTCATCAATGAGCATTCCGAGGAACGTGTCAGCGTTCTGGTGCGGACCAAACACGTTGGCGATGCGTGCCACACGAACGGTCGAGGACGCGTGTGCCAGGCAAACGGCTTCGCCCGTCAGTTTGCTGAGGTTGTAGAGGCCGTCCACATCGGGTCGAACAGCCAGGATCGAATCCTCACAGGCGGCGTCGGTCTTCACGCCGCTGTAGACCCGCGTACTGGAAAGATAGAGCCACGATTTGAAGTCGAGGCTCTTCAGGAGCGCGTTCAATAGGCAGACATGCGCTTCGACTGTCTCAGGAATGTGTGTGCGAAAATCGGCGGTGAAGCCGATGGCATAAATGACGTGCCCCAACTGCTGACCTGAAAGGTCGGCTACATCGCGTGGCGGCACAAACACATCGTGACCTTGACGCCGCAGGTACGCGCATAGCGCACGTCCGATGAACCCTGTTCCTCCGAAGACCGTGAATTTCACTCCCGCCATCCCGAAAGTCGGAGGGGGCAGCCGGCCGGATTGCTATCGGCAAGGATTATTCCATAAACAAGCGACATCGCACCTATCATGCTCTCCGTCGAAGGGCCGTGTTGCTGATCGCGGCGGCCTCCGCAGCGCCGATATCAAGCACGCGGCTGCCCTAACGCTGATGACTGCTTGGCCTGTCACTGTCGAATTGCGGAGGCATCGGGTCAGTCTCCGAGCCGATGGTGAACAAGCCAGACCGAAGACGAAACATCCTCCGGATTTTCGTACCAAACGGTCATGTTGGACTCGTGGCGTCTGGACAGCGGAACGCGACGATGTTCGACAAATCCGATCCTGCGGTAGAATTCGAGCGCAGGATTGTCCGAACGAACTCGAACACCGATCGTTGCCATACGCAGTTGTCCTTTGGCCCAGGCGATCAGCGACTTCAGGGCCCGGCCCATGGCGCCTTTCGGCAATTCCCGCCCGCGCACGATCGCATCGGCTTCGGCATAGCTTCTGTCCCAGTCGATGAAAGCGATGCCCATGTATCCAACCGTTGTGCCGCTATCGTCGTCAATCATGAACAAGATGCGGTCGTCGCTCGGCCCGACCACATTTGCCAACCATGATGCAGTCTGCGCTTCTGTGGCGACAAATTCCGTCAGGAACGCCGTCACGTATCGATTGCGCCATTCGGTCAGACAGCGCACGTCGTCCTCGCTCTGGGCCTCAAGGCCCGTCGCCACCGGACGCAGCCGTAACCCGGCATCGGGCACAAGCTGAAGCTGCGGGCCCGGGCGGCCGGCCGCGGCTTTCAGCGCCACAAGCAGGTCCCTGGGGCTAGCCCCCATGAGCGTTGCCTTCAAAGAAGCCTCCGATCTCCGCACATATGCGATCCACCGTGGCAAGGGCCATCTTGGAGTGCAGCGGCAGCGACAACACCTCGCGGCCGACACGCTCCGTCACGCTCAAGTCGCCGCGCGGTACATCGTTCAAGAGTGTGAACCAATGGCCCGGCTGCCAATGGATTCCGGTGTCGATCCCCTTTGACATCAAATGGTCGCGCAGCGGCTGGCGTTTTTCGGCGGGGACGCGAATGTAGTAGAGGAACGGCGTCACCGTCTCGAAGGTCGACTCGGGAACTCGTATGTCCGGAATCACGCCGAGCAGCCTGTTGTAGCGCTTGCAGGCGTCCTGCCGTGAGGCCGTGATCGCGTCCATCTTGGCCAGTTGCTGCAGGCCGATCGCGGCATGAAGATTGGCCATGTGGTAGCGATAGCCGAGACGCGAGACGTCATAGGTCCAGGCGCGCTGGTTGCGGTACATGACGTCTGCCGGCTGTCCCATGCCGACCAATCGCATCGCGTGCAGGGCTTTCACATCCTCATCGGTCGTCACGACCAACGCACCGCCATCGATGCAGGTGATCGTCTTCACCGGATCGAAACTGAACATCGAGATATCGGAGAAACTTCCGACCTTGCGTCCCTTGTAATAGGACCCGAACGCATGGGCGGCGTCGTGGATCACGCGCAGCGAACGCCGCCGGGCGAGGTCGGCAATTGCGTCGTGATCGGCAAGGCAGCAATCGTAGTCCATCGGGATGATGGCCCTTGTGCGTGGAGAGACGAGAGCCTCCGCCTTGTCCACATCGATGCACAGCGTGTCATCGCGAATATCGCACAGGACGGGTGTCGCTCCCGTCGCCAGGATGGCCTGGAAGTCGGCGATGTTGTTGAAGGACGGCGTAATCACCTCGTCGCCGGGACCGCAGCCGATCAGCATCACTGCCAGGTGCAGCGCCGAGTGGCCGGTGTTGACGGCAACGACACGCCTCTTCTCAAGCTCCAGAAAGGTGCCTAAGGCCTCCTCGAACCGGCCGACCGAAACGCCCATGCCGAGCCAGCCGGCACGCAGCGACCGAGCGGCGCTTTCTATCTCGTCGCCCTCGATCAGTGGCTTGAAAACCGGCACGAATTCCGCTTCCGCGCTCACCGCCGGCGAGGGGGTGAGGGTGGCCGGTCCTGCCGAACTCGACACCGTCGCCCATGACCCTCCTCACTCCACCTTCAGCATCGGGACCGCGGTCACCAGGCGACCATGCCATTCTCGACTGTAGGCGAGCTGGCCGGCGATTTCGTCCCTGAGGTTCCAGGGCAGGATCAGGATGTAGTCGGGTTGCTCCTGCCTGAGCCTCTGCTCGGCCACGATGGGGATGTGGCTGCCGGGCATGAACTTGCCCTGCTTGGCGGCGGCGGCATCACAGACGAAGGCCACGAGGTCCGGCTTCACCCCGGCATAGTTGAGGAGCGTATTGCCCTTGGCGGCGGCGCCGTAGGCGGCAACCTTCCGGCCGGCGCGCTTCTGCTCGAGCAGGAAGGTCAGAAGGTCGTCCTTGACCCGGTCGGCGCGCGCCTGGAAGCCCGTATAGGTGGCGAGCGAACGAAGGCCGCGCTCGGCCTCATCCTCCAACAGCCTTGCGACGGCGGACGAGACCGGACGCCGATCTTCGCTATGGCAGCCGTAGATGCGCAGGCTGCCGCCATGTGTCGACAGTTCCTCTACGTCGAAGACGCGCAGGCCGGCGGCCTCGAAGAGGCGTTGCGTCGTGTAGAGCGACAGATAGGAAAAATGCTCGTGATAGACCGTGTCGAACTGGGTTCCCTCGATGAGCCGCATGACGTGGGGAAATTCCAGCGTGATGGTGCCATGCGGCTTCAATGCAGCCGTCAGCCCAAGCGTGAAGTCGTTGATGTCGGGCACATGGGCGTAGACGTTGTTGCCGATAATGAGATCGGCCTGCCTGCCTTCAGCCGCCAGTTGCTCGCCGAGCCCTCTGCCGAAGAACTCCCGGCGGACGGGAATGCCGAGGCGCTCGGCGGCGGCCGCCGTGCTCGCCGTCGGCTCGATGCCAAGGCAGGGGATACCGGCGGCGACGAAATTCCGCAGCAGATAGCCGTCGTTGCAGGCAACCTCGATGACCAGGCTGTCGGGCCCGAGTTGCATCTGCCGAATGGCCGCCTCGGCATAGCGCGCGGCATGGGCGAGCCAGCCGGCCGAGGTGCTGGAGAAATAGGCGTAGTCCGGGCTGAAGAGCTCACCTGCCGCAGCGTAATCTTCGGTCTGAAGAAGCCAGCATCGGTCGCAGACCCTGACCTTCAGCGGGTAGTACTTCTCCGGCCGCTTCAGGTCGGCGGCCGTCAGATAGGCATTAGACGGTGGCGCAAAGCCGAGATCGAGAAAGGTGTGGCTCAGGGGGGCGCCGCAATGGCGGCACGTCATGGTCACGGGGCCACCCCGGCAAATCCCTGGCCGATCGCCGGCAGTCCGGCGTCCCTGGCGGACCTTTCGGTGATCGGCAGCGGCCAGGCGATCGCCAGCCTTGGGTCGGTTGCATCAAGCCCGGCTTCGGCGTCGGCGGCATAGGGAGCCGAATGGCAATAGAGAAGCTCCGCATCGTCGGTCAGCGCCTGAAAGCCGTGGGCGAAGCCTTCCGGAATGAGCAGCGCATATCCGTTGTCGGCAGAGAGAGGCTCGGCGTGCCACTGGAGGCAGGTCTTCGAGCCGGCACGCACATCAACGGCGACGTCCCAGACCGCGCCGCGGATGCAGCTCACCAGCTTCATTTCGGCGTGCGGCGGAAGCTGGAAGTGCATGCCGCGCACCGTGCCGCGGCGGGCCGTCGCGGTATGATTGACCTGAGCGATCGGCTTCACCCAGCCCGCGGGGCGCAGTTCGTCGGCACAGAAGAGACGCGCGAGAAAACCGCGGGTATCACCGAGACGCTGTCGCGCGATGCGCTTCAGACCCGCCAGCGGCAGGTCGGTGATGACAAACCGGCTCACCGCGCAGCCTCGTATGCGGTGATGTCGGCAGCACACAACATTGCGGCATCGGCCCCGTCATGCTGTGCGCGATACCAGTTCATCGTCTTCTCGACCGCTGTCGCCAGATCCCATCTCGGCCGGAAGCCGAGGACGCTGCGTGCCTTGGCAATCTCAAGGGCCAGCAATCCCGCTTCGTGCGGTCCTTCCTCTTCCAGGCTGTAGCGCACTTCGCCGCCACCGGAAGCGCCGCGCATCATCTCCACCAGTTCGCGCACCGGCACAACGGTGCCGCTCTCGGGCCCGAAATTGTAGGCCCCTGCCCTTTCAGGCTCCTGCCACAGCGTCTCGACCAGGGCGAGATAGCCCGCCAACGGCTCAAGCACGTGCTGCCAGGGACGCACGGCCCCGGGGCGGCGGACGTCCAGCGCTCGGCCAGCCTGCCAGGCGCGCACCGCGTCAGGCACCAGACGATCTTCCGACCAGTCGCCACCGCCAATGACATTTCCGGCGCGCGCGGTGGCGACGGCTGCGGGCTGCGCGGACAGGAAGGAGTCGCGATAGCTGGCGATGGCGATCTCGCTGGCCGCCTTGCTGGCGCTGTAGGGGTCCCACCCGCCCAGTGCATCGTCTTCGCGATAGGGCCACGGTCGGTCATTGTTGCGGTAGACCTTGTCGGTCGTCACCATCACCGCTACGCGCAGAAAGCCGAGGCCGCGCAGGGCCTCGAGCAGGTGAACGGTGCCCATGAAATTGGTCGCGAAAGTCTCCTGAGGCTGCCGGTAGCTGGCGCGGACAAGCGGCTGCGCCGCCAGATGAAAGACGATCTCCGGCTGCGCGGCGCGCACCAGGTCGGCGAGAGCGGCGGCATCGCGGATGTCGCAGAAATGGCTTCGGCAAAGCGCCTCGACGCCGGCCAGGGTGTAGAGATTCGGCGCGTAGGCCGGCGGCAGGCTGATGCCGGTCACCACAGCACCAAGCCGATTCAGCCAGAGGACGAGCCAGGATCCCTTGAAGCCCGTGTGGCCGGTAAGAAGCACCCGCCGACCGCGCCAGAAGTCGGCGTCGGGCCGCATGGCGTCGCTCACTCCCAGGTCTTCCACGGCGCCCTGCCGCTGGCCCAGAGCTCTTCCAGCATGTTCTTGTCGCGCAGCGTATCCATCGGATGCCAGAAGCCGCGATGCTCAAAGGCCATCAGTTCGCCGGTTGCGGCGAGCTGCGTCAGCGGCTCCCGCTCCCAGCTCGTGGTATCGCCCTGGATCAGGTCGAGACATTTCGGAGAGAGCACAAAAAATCCGCCATTGATCAATCCGCCGTCTCCGCGCGGCTTTTCGGCGAAGCCCGTAACCCGATCGCCGTCGCGCTCCAACGCGCCGTAGCGACCCGGCGGCAACACGGCGGTTATGGTGGCGAGCTTGCCGTGGCCCAGGTGGAAGTCAATCGAGGCACGAATATCGAGGTTGGTGACGCCATCGCCATAGGTGAAGCAGAACGCCTTCTCGTCCGCGAGATATCCCGCCACGCGCTTCAGTCGACCGCCGGTGAGCGTCTCTTCACCGGTATCCACGAGGGCCACCCGCCACGGCTCGGCATGTTTCCGATGCACGACCATGCTGTTGTCGGTCATGTCGAAGGTCACATCGGACATGTGCAGGAAATAATTGGCGAAGTACTCCTTGATGACATAGCCGCGATAGCCGCAGCAAATCACGAAGTCATTGATGCCGTTCCCTGAATAGATCTTCAATATATGCCACAAGATCGGCTTGCCACCAATCTCGATCATCGGTTTCGGCTTGAGATGCGTTTCCTCGGAGAGGCGCGTACCGAAGCCACCAGCGAGTATAACCGCCTTCATCCGTCTTGTTGTCTCCATCTGGTGCGCCGGGAGACAAGCCGTACCTGGTCAGAACAGCCGTCACGACTATTGGTAGAATGGTTTTACGCTGGCATTTGCCAACATGCTAGCCGGCCCGGCTCTCTCGATTCGGTCCGCCCGGCAAAGGGTTCGTGCAGCCGTTTGCCGTCTGCTGCGATTCAGCCGACGATCAGGCAGGGGCGGCGTCCGGTCTGGTCGCCGAAGGGGACGGGGCGGAGGGATGAAGATCGCCGCCGGCCGGGCCGGTCAGCGGGGCTTGTTCTCGGCCATGTCGAGAACGGTCACGCAATTGGACAGGGTGGTCGCCAGAATGTCGATCGCGCCGGTGCGCAGCGAGCCGAGGATGGCGGTCGCCTTGGAGGATTCGGCGGCGATGGCGATGGTGCGGTCGATCTGGCGCAGATCGTTGCGCGTCAGGCCGATGACCCGCCCGCCGAGCTCCGCGTTCTGCGGATTGCCGTCGCGGTCGATAAAATCGTAGCCCATCAGGTCGCCGACGACTCCGGCGGCCTTGGCGCGCTTCAGTTCCTCCTCGGAGAACCAGCCCATGCGCGCCATGTGACTGTCGGGGCCGAGGTCGCCGACGCCGATCAGGGCAAACTGGGCGCTGCGCGCAAGGTTGAGGGTGCGGCGAACCGTCTCGTGACGCAGCAGGGTTTCGCGCAGCTGCGCGTCGGGAACGTAGGCGGGCGCGTAAAGCGTTTCCGAGGTGCCGCCGAAGCGTCGCGCCAGATTGCGGCAGATATGGTCGGCATTGCCGGCCTCACCCGCCTCCGTCGCCCCGCCGCTGCCGGCAACGAAGGTGATCGACTGCAGCGTCCGGTGGACCTGAACGGACGCGACGCGGGCGACGTTGCGCCCCATGCCCACCGCCACGACGACGTTTTCGCGCAGGTTGGTTTCGAAGAACTGGCTGACCAGCCTGGCGACGTTGGTGCGCTGCTGGTCGATCGACTGCGAGTCCGGCGCGATCAGCGCCTGCTGCAGGCCGAAGCGCTCACACAGTCTCCTCTCGATCTCGCGCGTTTCCGAGGAATGATAGCGGACCCTGATCTCGACGATGCCGGCGTCCTGCGCCTGCTTGAGCAGGCGGTTCACCTTCATGCGCGACAGGTTGAGGGAGCGACCGATGGAGTCCTGCGTCTCCTTGTCGACGAAGTAGCGGTTCGCGATCTCGGCGAGCAATGCATCATTGGCAGGTTCGTCGGGGGCGCCGCGTGTTGACATCAGCTCTGCGACCGCTCGTTTGTCCGATGGCATGTCGGCGGATCGGGGGGGTTCCCAAGCCGACGTGTCAGAAGATGACCGTGCGTGCCCGCCCGGGCGATCCTTTCGCCCTTCTTCTGCGCCCGGTCAACGTGCCCCGCATATCACGCTATCCGTCCTGTTCGAAATCGACTATCCGCTGCACCTTCTTGGTGGAGGGGCCATCCTCGAAATGCGCGGCGAGCCAGGCATCGACGATGCTCTTGGCCAGTTCCGGCCCCACCACGCGCGCGCCAAGACACAGCACCTGGGCATTGTTGCTCTTCTGGGCGCGTTCGGCGGAGTAGGTGTCATGCGCCTGGGCGGCGCGGATACCCTTGACCTTGTTGGCACTGATCGACATGCCGATGCCGGTTCCACAGATCAGAATGCCGCGCTCGTTCTGTCCGTTGACGATCGATTTGCCGACTTCGAAGGCGATATCGGGGTAGATCACCACTTCTTCTGCCTGCACGCCGAAATCGGAAACCGGATAGCCGCGCTCCTCGAGATGCTGCTTGATCATCTGCTTGAGCTCAAAGCCCGCATCGTCGCTTCCAATTGCCAGTTTCAAGTCTGCCTCCCTGCGGACATTCACGCGCACCGCTTAGTGTGCTTATGACCATTCTCCGTGCAAATGTCAATTGAGGAACGATGCGCTCCCCCCATCGCCATGCCGAAGGATAGGCCGGTTTAATTCGAGATTTCGCATTTGTTGCGCCGTTTTGTGCGAAAGCCGAACACGCTTGGCTTGACGAGACGATCACAAATGATATGCTGATGTGCAAATGAACAAGAAAACGGCGAGGGAGGGCCAGTCTTGTCGGATGCCCTGCTGGAGGTTGAAGGGCTGAAGAAATCGTTCGGCGGCATTGCCGCGTTGAGCGATGGGCGACTGCGTCTGGAGCGCGGCTCCGTGCATGCCCTGTGCGGGGGCAACGGCGCGGGCAAGTCGACCTTGCTGTCCATCGTGATGGGCATTCAGCCGCGCGATGCCGGCGTCATCCGCGTCAACGGCAAACCCGTGCAGTTCACCTCGCCCGCCGAGGCCCTGGAAGCCGGCATCTGCATCATCGAGCAGGAGCTGAGCCCGATCCCGGCGATGACGGTGGCCGAAAACATCTTCCTCGGCCGCGAGCCGCTGGGCTGGATGGGGCGCATCAACTTCAAGCGGATGAATGCCGCGGCCGCCGAGCTTCTGGCCAGTGTCGGGTTCGACATTCCGCCCACGGCCATGATGATGAACCTGACGCTGGCGCAGGTGCAGCTGGTCGAGATCGCCAAGGCCCTCAGCCACGATGCCGAGATCATCATCATGGACGAGCCGACCTCGGCCCTTGGCGAGCACGAAGTCGAACAGCTTTTCAAAGCCGCCCGCACGCTCAAGGCCAAGGGCAAGGGCATCATCTATGTAACGCACCGTCTGTCCGAGGTCTTCGGCCTCGCCGACACCTACACGGTGTTCCGCGACGGCCGTTTCATCGGCAGCGGCCCGATGAGCGAGATCACGCGCGAGGGCATGATCCAGCTGATCGTGGGCCGCGCCCTCGCCGACGAGTTCGTCAAGGAGAACCGCGCCATCGGCGAGGTGACCTTCGCCGCCGACAATCTGCGCCGCGGCAACAAGGTGCGCGACGTCTCGTTCGTGGCGCATCAGGGCGAGATTCTCGCGCTCTACGGGCTGATGGGAGCCGGGCGGACGGAGATTTTCGAATGCCTGTTCGGTCTCGCCAGGGACAGCTCGGGCGAAATCCGCCTCAATGGCAAGACCCTCAAGATCAGATCGCCGGCAGACGCCATCCGCGAGGGACTGGCGCTCGTCACCGAGGACCGCAAGGGATCCGGCCTCGTATTGACCGAGAACGTGCGCAACAACCTGTGCCTTGCCCGGCTTGGCGAGCTTAGCTTCGGGCCGGTCATGAGCGCCCACAAGGAAGCCAGCGCCGCGCGCCGGATGATCGACATGTTTGCGATCAAGACGACCTCGGACCGGCAGGGGGTATCCGGCCTTTCCGGCGGCAACCAGCAGAAGGTGGTGCTCGGCAAATGGTTCCTGACCGAGCCCAAGGTGCTGCTGCTCGACGACCCGACGCGTGGTGTCGACGTCGGCGCCAAGCGCGAAATCTACCGCATCATGTCCGAGTTCGCGGCCCAGGGCGGCACGGTCATCCTCGTCGCCTCGGAGATCGAGGAGGTGCTGGGCATGGCCGACCGGGTCATCGTCATCCGCGATGGCAGCATCTCGGGCACCCTTGATCGGTCGGAGATGACCGCCAAGGCGCTCGTTCACCTGGCCGCCTGACAAAGACTGCGCTCATAGGGGAGCAAATATGCAATCGAGCGAGCAGAGCATGGACCTCAAACCGACACAGGTCGGAATGCAGGCGCGTCTGGTTGCCTATCTGCAACGCTACGGGATCTTCATCGCCTTCGTGCTGCTGTGCATATTCCTCAGCTTCGCCAGCGAATATTTCCTGACCGCGCGCAACATTCTCAACGTCCTGCGCCAGGCCTCCATCAACGGCATCCTGGCTATCGGCCAAACGTTCGTCATCCTCACCGCCGGCATCGATCTGTCGGTGGGCTCGCTGGTCGCGCTGTCCGGCGTCGTGTCCGCCTCTCTGGCCACCACATCGGCCACGGCCAGCGTTGCCGGTGGCCCCTACCCCGCCTTCATCGCCCTGGCGGCAGGATTGATGGTCGGCGGCGTGGCCGGAGCGGTGTCGGGCATCACCGTGTCGCGTTTCAATGTCCCGGCCTTCGTCGCCACGCTCGGCATGCTGTCCGCTGCCCGCGGCCTCACCCTGATCTACGCCCGCGGCATGCCGGTGCCGGCCCTGACGTCCGACTATCGCTGGATAGGAACCGGCGACGTCTTCGCCATCCCGCTGCCGGTCATCGTCTACGCCCTGGTCTTTCTGGGCGCCTGGTGGGTTCTCCGGCACACCCGCTTCGGCCGCTACGTCTATGCGGCCGGCGGCAATCCGCATGCGGCCACGGTTTCCGGTGTCAACGTCGCGCGCGTGCGCTTCCTCGTCTTCGTCATCTCGGGCGTGCTGGCTGGTCTGGCGGGGATGATCCTGGCGGCGCGCACCGGCTCGGGCCTGACCCAGGCCGGCATCGCCTACGAGCTTGATGCGATCGCCGCCGTCGTCATCGGCGGCACCAGCCTGTCGGGCGGCATCGGCACCATTACCGGCACGCTGATCGGGGCGCTGCTGATCGCGGTGATGAACAACGGTTTGGATCTGATGGGAGTGGAATCCTACTACCAGCAAGTCATCAAGGGGATGCTGATCGTGGCGGCCGTCATGCTCGATCAGACGAAGAACAAGCGGGAGTAGCCGCTTGCAACGGCGGCGCGAGCCGCGGAGTTGGCGATGTGCGCTCGTGGCTGCGCCATGGCTTTGTTTCGACCATAACACTCAAGGGAGGTTAGTTCATGAAGAAGTCACTCCTGCTCGCCGCAGCCGCGGCGATGGTGCTGGCCAGCGGGGTCGCTCACTCCGCCGACAAGCCCAAGATCGGCGCTGCCGTCTACGGCCTCAACGCCGAGTTCATGCAGATCTGGTCGTCTGCCCTGCAGGATCATCCGGCAGTCAAGGCAGGCAAGGTGGACGTCACCGTGTTCGACGGCAAGTATGACGCGCTGACCCAGCAGAACCAGTTCGACACGATGATCACGCAGCACTTCAACGCGATCATCTTCGTGCCGATCGACATCGAGGCCGGCGCTGCCGCCGTGCAGGCCGCTCACGATGCCAGCATTCCGGTCATCGGCTCGAACACGCGCGTCAACAGCGACCTGCTGACGGCCTACATCGGCTCCGACGACGTCAAGTCGGGCTACATGGAAGGCAAGGCCGTTCTCGACAAGATCGGCTGCAAGGGCAACGTGGTCATCATCGAAGGCCCGATCGGCCAGTCGGCGCAGATCTCGCGTCTCGAGGGCAACAAGAAGGCCCTGGCCGAATGCCCCGACGTCAAGGTGCTCGAGGACCAGACCGCCAACTGGTCGCGTGCCGAAGCGCAGACCCTGATGGAGAACTGGCTGACCGCTCACCCGGGTCAGATCAACGGCGTGATCGGCCAGAACGACGAGATGGCGCTCGGCGCCATCGAGGCGATCAAGGCCGCCAACCTGAACCTCGGCGACTTCGCGATTGCCGGCATCGACGGCGTCACGGATGCTCTGCGCGCGGTCAAGGCGGGCGAGATGACCTCCATCCTGCAGGATGCCCGGGCCCAGGCCCAGGGCGCCCTCGACCTGGCGATCCATGCGGTCGATTCGACCTACAAGCCCGAGTCCGACATCTGGAAACAGTACCCCGACATGCCGTGGAACGACGGCAACGACAAGGAGTACAACGTGCCGTGGACTCCGGTGACACTGGACAACGTCGACGCATTGCTGGCGACCCGCTCCAAGCTCTAGTCGCCTGAACCAGACCTGGGCCCGTCGCCTTCCCGGCGGCGGGCCTCATTTCAGACAACGAGGTTTCCGATGAGTGCTGCCCCCCAATCCATCGATTTCGATTTCCCCCTGACCGGCAAGACTGCGTTGATCACCGGCGCGGCGTCGGGCATCGGAGCGGCCGTTGCCGATGCCTTCGCCAAGAAGGGCGTGCGTATCGCCATCGTCGACCTGAACGCGGACGCCGCCAAGGCCAAGGCCGCGTCGCTTCCGGCCGCCGAAGCCTTTGCCTGCAACGTCTCCGACCCTGAACAGGTCGAGGCGACGGTTGCGGCCGTCATGAGCGCCTTTGGGCGTATCGACATTCTCGTCAACAGCGCCGGCATCGTCGATCTGGCTCCCGCCGAGGAGCTGTCGGTTGCCGCCTGGCGCAGGACCATCGACGTCAACCTCACCGGCAGTTTCTTCATGACCCAGGCGGTCGGGCGCCGGATGATCGCCGCCGGCGGCGGCAAGATCATCAATCTGGCGAGCCAGGCCGGTTCGGTGGCGATCGAAGGGCATGTCGCCTACTGCTCGTCCAAGTTCGCCGTCATCGGCATGTCCAAGACGTTCGCGCTCGAATGGGGCAAGTACGGCATCACGGTGAACACTCTGTCGCCCACCGTGGTCCTGACCGAACTGGGCAAGAAGGCCTGGGCCGGCGCCAAGGGCGAGGCGATGAAGGGGTTGATCCCGTCCGGACGGTTCGCCGAGCCCGTGGAGATTGCCGCCGCGGCGGTCTTCCTGGCCTCCAGCGGCGCCGACATGATCAATGGCGCCGATCTGATCATCGACGGCGGCTACACAATCAAATAGACCGCCAAACAGACCAGCCCGCCGCGGAACAACACAAACAGCAACAAGACGAACAAGAGCGTTTGGGAGATCATCATGCAGCGCTTCATCAACGATCCCGACAACATTGTCGACGAATCGGTGGCCGGCTTCGTGCGGGCCCACCGCGACATGGTCCGGCTCGATCCCAACAATCCGCGCGTGGTGGTCTCGGCGGCAGCGCCCGTCTCCGGCAAGGTGGGCATCGTCACCGGCGGCGGTTCGGGTCACGAACCCGCCTTCATCGGCTATACCGGGCGCAACATGGTCGATGCCGTCGCCGTCGGCGAGATCTTCTCCTCGCCGACCGCCAAGAGCTTCGCCGACGCCATCAAGGCGGCGAATGGCGGCGCCGGCGTGGCGGTTCTCTACGGCAACTATGCCGGCGACAACATGAACGTCAAAATGGCGCAGAAGATGGTCGCCAAGGACGGCATCGAGGTCCTGACCGTGGTCGCCAATGACGACGTGTGCTCGGCGCCCGCGGATGCGCGCGACAAGCGTCGCGGCGTCGCTGGCGAGATCCTGATGTGGAAGATCGGTGGCGCCAAGGCAGCCAGCGGCGCTTCGCTCGCCGAGGTGCGCGACACCGCCCAGCGCGCCATCGACAATTGCCGCTCGATCGGCGTCGGCCTCGGACCCTGCACGCTGCCGGCGGTCGGCCACCCCAACTTCACCATCGAGCCCGGCAAGATGGAGGTCGGCATCGGCCACCATGGCGAACCGGGCACGACGGTGGAGGACCTCAAGCCCGCCAACGACGTGGCCGACGACATGACCAAGGTCGTGCTCGACGACCATAACCTGCCGGCCGGAACCGAGGTCGCGGTGCTCCTTTCGGGTCTCGGAGCGACTCCGCTGGACGAACTCTATGTGCTCTATGCCCGCATCGAGGAACAGATCGCGGCGCGCGGCCTGAAGGTCCACAAGGCCTATGTCGGCAACTATTTCACCTCGCTGGAAATGGTTGGCGCCACGTTGACGGTGATGGCGCTCGACGATGAGCTCAAACAGCTGCTGGCGGTCGAGACCGCCTGCCCCGGTTTCTGAGGACGCTGACGCATGCCTTCGATTGCGAATGCAGGAAACGGCACGCTGGTCACCCAGATGGCCGACGCGATTATCGCCAACAAGGCCTATCTCAGCGAGATCGACGGCAAGATCGGCGACGGCGATCACGGCATCAACATGGCCAAGGGCTTCTCGCGTACCGCCGAACGGCTCGCCGGTCGCGACACGTCCCTGTCCGAGGCGATGTCCGAATTGTCCGACGTGCTGATGTCGGAGATCGGCGGCTCGTTGGGCCCGCTCTACGGCATGATGTTCATGAACATGGCCGAGGCCATCGCCGACAAGCAGCAGATCGACGCCGACGCCTTTGCCGGCATGATCGAGGCGGGGCTCGACGGCATCATGGCCGTCGGCTCGGCGGGCAAGGGCGACAAGACCATGCTCGATGCGCTGATCCCGGCGGTCGAGGCGTTCAAAGCCTCGGTGCAGTCGGACGGCGATTTCGCCACGGCACTCGACCAAATGAAGAAGGCTGCCGAGGCCGGGCGCGACAGCACCCTCGACATGGTCGCCAAGGTCGGCCGCTCCAGCCGTCTCGGGGAACGGTCGCGCGGCGTGCTCGATGCCGGCGCCACGTCCTGCTGCATCATCCTGTCGACCCTTGCCGACGGCATCGAAGGGCGCCTGGCGCAGTAACGCTCATACCGAACGCTCTTGGGTCCACCGGCCGACCCAAGAGCGCTTTTGTGTGGGCGCGATGCGTGGCCCCGCCTGAAACGGCGGGCCCGCATACGGACCGGAGAATCGCACTGACGATCCCGGCCGTAGTGGCTCTTCAGCCCTGCCCGTAGACCTCAGGCCGGCGGTCGGCGAGATAGGTCGCGATCGCCCGCCATTGGGAGAGGTCCTCGCTGGTCAGGACGATGTCGGCGGCGGCGATGCCCTGGCCGCTCCCGGCAGAGGCGAGGATCTTGCCCGACGGCGCGCAGATGCAGGAATGGCCAACGGACTCGAACCCGGCCTCCGGACCGGTATTGACCGCCATCGCCAGAAAGACGCCGTTCTCGAGAGCGCGGGTGCGCGCCAGCGCCTCGACCGCCTCGCCCGACCAGCCCCAGACGTTGCGCTGGAAGTCGTTGGTGATCCAGTTGGTGCTGTTGACGATGATCTCGGCGCCCATGTCGACGAGCTTGCGGATGAATTCGGGAAAGATCAGGTCGTAGCAGATGCTCAAGCCCACCCGCCCGAGCGGCGTGTCGATGACCATCGGCACGTCCCCGGCGCCGTACCAGGCGCGTTCGGCGGCGAAGAGATGCACCTTGCGATAGGTGGCGATGAGGTCGCCGGAGGGGGCGTGGACGAGTTGCGCATCGTAGAAGCGATCGCCGTCCCTGAGCGCGAAGCCGGTGATCAGGAACACGCCATAATGCTTGGCCATCTCGCCAAGGGCCTGTGCCGTCGGCCCGTCTTCCGGCTCGGCCAGCTCAGCCAGCCGATCGGCGATGAAATAGCCGGTGGTCGCGGTTTCGGGAACCACGACCAGTTGCGCCCCGTCCACGGCGGCGGCGCGCACCAGGGCATCGATCCGGCGGAAGTTCTCGGCCACGTCGAAAGGCGCGCAATGCAACTGGGCGACGGCAATTCGGCCGGGCGGGCTGGGCGAAGTATTCACGACTGACGGTCTCCCTGCGGGGCGTTGGAGGCGGCGAGCAATATGCCAGCTTCGTCGATCTCCGCGGCAGGATATTCGGCGACGATACGGTGACCGGCCATGACGACCACACGATGGCTCAATGCAAGCACTTCCTCGATTTCCGAAGAGATGACGATGACGGCGGTTCCGGCCTTTGCAAGGTCGGCCAGAATGCCGTGGATTTCGGCCTTGGCGCCGACATCGATGCCGCGCGTCGGCTCGTCGCAGATCAGCAGTTTCGGACTGGTCATCAGGGCGCGGCCGAGCACGACCTTCTGCTGGTTGCCGCCCGACAGCTTGGTGATGCCGGTGTTGAGGCCGGAGGCAACGAGGTGCAGGCGCTCGGCCATGCCTGACGTGGCCTCGCGTTCGCGGCGGTGACGGCGAATGCCGCCGGCGGCGAGCCGCGGAAGGGCCGAGGCAACCGCGTTGCTGACAATGTCGAGTCCCGGGAATACGCCGTCGCGCTTGCGGTCCTCGGTGAGATAGACAATGCCCGCCCGCATGGCCGTCTGCGGCGACCGGAGGTCGACCGGCGCGCCGTCGATCGACAGCGTTACCGTGGCGCTCGCTCCGGCGCGGCCGGCGAGCGCCCGACCGAACGTGGTGCGCCCCGCCCCGACCAGTCCGCCGACGCCGAGGATCTCGCCGCCTTCGAGACTGACGCGACTGGTGCCGCTGTCGCTCCGGTAATCGATCTCGAACACCCTGCCGCTGCGCGACGGCGCGCGGCGCTCGATGGCGGTGGTACGGCGGCCGATCATCAGTTCGACGAGATCGGCCACGCCCACCTCGCGCATCTCGGTCGTGGCGACCCTGGCGCCGTCGCGCATGACGGTCGCCCGGTCGGCGACGGCGACGATCTCCTGCAGCCGGTGCGACACGTAGAGGATGAGGATGCCCTTCTCGCGCAGCCCGCGCATGATCGAAAAGAGGTTTTCCTGTTCCTTGAGCGAGAGGACGGCCGTCGGCTCGTCGAGGATGAGGATCCGCGCCGACTGTGACAGGGCGCGGGCAATCTCGACCGTCTGCTGTTCGGCAACGCTGAGGGTCGACACTTCGGCTTCGGCGTCGAGCCGGATGGCGTAACGGTCGAGCAGCGCCCTGGTGTCGGCGCGAAGCCGTTCGGCGGCCACCGTGCCGAGCCGGCCGCGCGGCTCGCGGCCGAGGAAGATGTTGCGCGCCACCGAAAGCTGCGGAACCAGCGAAAACTCCTGATAGACAGTGGCGATTCCGGCCTGCTGGGCGGCATGGGGCGAGGCCAGGTGCACCGGCTCGCCGTCGATGCGGATTTCCCCCTCGCTCGGCTGGATGACGCCCGAAAGGACGTTCATCAATGTCGATTTGCCGGCGCCGTTGGCGCCGACGACAGCGTGGATTTCGCCGGCTTCAGCGGCGAAATCCACGTCCTTGAGAGCCATCACGCCTGGAAAGCGCTTCGAAAGCCTGCGGATCTCCAGCAATGGCATAGTGGTCAACTGTCCTACTGCTTGGGCAGGAACTCCGGCGGCAATTCGCTCGCCCACCAGTCGTCGGCGGCATTGGCATTGACATAGGCGTCGATGTCAGCCGGCGCGATGTATTGCGAGGGAACCGCCACGCCGCGCTTCACGGGCTTGCCGGCGAGGATGTCCATGCCGATCTGGACCGCCACCTGTCCGGCGCGGGTCGGGAAGGTCACGGCGCCGCCCTGGCGATGCTTGGCCACCCATTTCAGCCAGCCATTGTACTCGTCGCCTGGCGAGAAGGTGACCTCGCCGAGACGGCCGGCCTCGTCGAAGGCTTCGGCCATGCCGATCGACATCTGCCCGGCCGGCGAGAAGACGCCGTCGATCTTGGGGAAGCGCTGCAGGAGGTTCTCCGTGATCTGCTTGGCCTTGGCGCGGTTCCAGTCGCCGTATTCGGCGCTCAGCAGCTCGACGTCAGGGTACTCCTTGAGCACCGTCTGAAGCGCGTCGAGCTGGTCGACGGCGGCCGTGGTGCCGGCGATCGGCAGCATGGCGACGATCTTGCCCTTGCCGCCGATGTCTTCCATCAGGTGACGGGCCACCATCTCGCCCAGCTTCCACTGGCTGATATAGGCGTTGGAGGTCGTGCCCGGGGCATCGGTGAAGCCGCCACCCGCCTGCACGGTGGGCACGCCGGCATCGACCGCCCGCTTCAACACATCGGCGATCGAGGCATCGTCGACCGGCCAGTAGATCAACAGGTCGATGTGCTGGCGCAACAGGTCCTCGATATCCGACACCTGCTTGGCCGGATTGAAGGCCGCGTCGGTGACGATGACGTTCTTGATCTCGGGGTGCTTGGAGGCCTCCCAGCGCACGTGCTGAAGGGCGAAGACGACCCAGGAATTGGCGAGATAGCCGGCGGAGACGCCGATGGTGATCGGGCCATCCTTCTTGAACGCCGAGGTGTCGACGGTTTCGGCGGCTTTTTTCGTCTGGGCGGCGTCGGTGGCCTGGTCGGCGAAACCGGGCGACGCCAGCAGTCCGGCGGTCGCCATGCCCGCCAGCGCGAGCAGCAGTCGTCTAGTCAGTGTCATGGTGCATCCTTCCGTGTTGGCTTGTGGCTTCAGGCTCCGCGTCCGCTGACCTGCCCATAGAGCGCGGACGCTGAAATGATGATCGCGCCCATCACCACGAGCTGCATCTGGTAGGGCAGCCCGGAGATGTTCACGAGATTGAAGGCGATGGCGAGAACGAGGACGCCGGCCAGCGTTCCGGCAACGCCGCCGCGCCCGCCCTCGAACGTGGTTCCGCCGAGGACGACGGCGGCGAGCACCTGGAACTCGAGACCCTGCCCGGCCGATGTGCTCGACACGCCCGAACGGGCAAGCAGCGCCATGCCCGCCAGCGCCCCGAACAGACCCGACAGCGCGTAGGCCGCGATCGTGACGGTGCGGACGGGCAGGCCCGAAAGAATCGCCGCCTCGTGGTTCGAGCCGATCAGGAAGAGCTGCTTGCCGAAGACCGTGGCGCGTTCGATCGCCAGCACGGCGACCACGACCGCCAGCAAGGCCAGCGCCAGGACCGGCACAAGGCCGTCGATGCGGAAATTGAAGAATTCGCGATAGCCGGGCGAGACGATGCCCTTGGCGGTGCCGCCGGTGAACATCATGGTCAGCCCGGTCACCGCCGCGCCCATGCCCAGCGTCAGGATGAAGGGCGACACCCGGCTGAAGGCGACCAGAAGTCCGTTGAGCGTTCCGATGGCAAGGCCGGCCATCAGGCAGGCCACCACCGCCACCGGCAGGTTGGCCGGCTCGCCTGCCATCTGCGCGGCGCACAACACGGCAGTGAGCGAAATGACCGCCCCGACCGAAAGGTCGACACCGCCGAGGATCATGACCAGGGTCACCCCGCTGGCGGCAATGCCGACGGGCGCCACCTGACGCAGGATGTTGAACAGATAATTGGGCTCGGCAAAGGCGGACGAGACCATGAGGCCTGCCAGATAGATGGCGACGAGCACCACGAAGATGGCCCAGCGCGTGGGGTCGCGCATGAGGCCGATCGGGCTCGATGCGGCCAGCGTGGTCATGCGCGGCGCGCCTGGTTGACGAGGATCGCGGCGATCACGATCACGCCCTTGACGAACATCTGCACGAAGGCCGACACGGCCAGGAGATTGAGGACATTGGAGAGGACGGCGAGCAGGAATACCCCGCCGAGCGAGCGCGGGACGCTACCGCGGCCGCCGGAGAGCGCCGTGCCGCCGAGCACCACTGCGACGATCGCATCGAGTTCGAGCCCGTTGCCGGCGAGCGGATAGCCGGTGCCGAGCCGGCCGGCGAGCACAAGGCCGGCAAAGCCCGCCGTTACGCCGGAAATGACGAAGACGGCAAGCCTGATGCGTTCGACGTTGATGCCCGCGCGCCGGGCGCTGTCCGGCTTTCCACCGGCCGCGACGAGGTGATAGCCGAAGGCGGAGCGGGTCAGCAGCAAATGTCCGCCGACAAGCAGTGCAGCCAGCAGAAGGGCGCTCCAGGGAATGCCGTAGAGGCTGCCGTTTGCCAGCTCGGTCAACACCGGCGAGGCGCGGCCGATGCTCTTGTCGGTGAACGAGAAGATCGTTCCCTGCAGGATCGACAGCATGCCGAAGGTCAGAATCAACGGGTTGAGGCGCAGCCAGTTGAGCAGGAGTCCGTTGACGAGGCCGACGCCGGCACCCAGCGCCAGCATGGTGGCGGCGACCGGCAGCGTGCGGGCGGGATCGCCGTCGATCAGGGCACAGCCGAGCACGACGATCAGTCCGGTCAACATGCCGATGCTGAGATCGATGAGCCCGGCGGTGATGACGAAGGTCTGACCGACCGCAAGAATGCCCAGAACCGCCGCCTGGCGCCCGATATTGGCGAGGTTTTCGGGCGTTCCGAAATTCGGGACGCCGAGCGCCGCGACGCCAAGCGCCAGCACCAGCAGCACCCAGATGCCGTTGCGCTCGAAATCGAAACGCGGGGAGGCAACCGCTAGATCCACGCCAGCACCGTGTCGCTGTCCGCCACCCAGCCGAATTTCATGGCGAAGTTCTTCAAGGCAGCCGCATGCAGGTCCGGTGCGAAGGACGACACCGCGTCCGAGACCACGGTCGTGCGATAGCCGTGGTGGAACGCTTCGCGCGCGGTCTCCTCGACGCAGATCTGCGTCACCGTTCCGGTCACCACCAGCGACCTGACGCCGAGGTGGCGGAGCAACGCATCGAGACCGGTGCCGTGAAAGGCACCGTAGCCGTATTTCTCGATGCGATGGTCGCCGGGCGCCGGCGCCAGCTCGGCGATGACCTCGCTGCAGTCGAGCAGGGCGGGCCCGTCGCCATAGGAGCGGCGGTGGCCCTTCCAGCAGCACTTGACGTCCGGGCGGCATGGCGGCGACCACAACCAGAGCAGGTCGTCCTGCTGCCGCGACAGGAACTGCGTGAAGACGACCGGACGGCCGCGCTCGCGGAACCTGCCGGCAAGCCTTGCGATCGGGGCGATGGTGGGGCGCGCGTCGGGCACTTCCAGCGGGGCACCAACACGCACGAAATCGTTCTGCATGTCGACGACGATGAGGGCCGGATCCTCGACCCGTGCACCGGGTGCGATGTCGCTCGCGACTGGCCCCGCCATCTTCGTCAGCTCCTGCCCGATTGCGTCGGACATATCAGTGCTTGCACGCCAAACATGCGGTAGCTATCCAACCGAGTCAATCAATCCTCAACCGACTGGTTGGCCGATGGATGTTCAACCAAAAGTACAACGACGGCGGCAAGTGGAACCCGAGGGAAGCCGTGCGGCGCTGCTCGCCGCGGCGCGTTCGGCCTTCGCGGAACGCGGTCTCGCCGGGGCGCGGGTCGATGACATTGCGCGCCGGGCGGGGATGAACAAGCAGCTCGTCTACCACTATTTCGGCAGCAAGGATGGGCTCTACACCGCCGTGCTCGAGGAGAATTACCGGCAGATCCGCGAAGAGGAACGCGGCCTGCGCCTTGACCGTCTTCCCGCCGAGGAGGCGATGCGGCGCCTGGTCGAGTTCACCTTCGGTTTTCTCGCCGATCAACCCGATTTTGTGCGGCTTCTGGCCGATGAAAACCTCCATGGCGGCCATCACTTGCGCGACTCCGCCAGCGTCGAGCACCTGAACGAGCCGATCATCGCGCTGATCGGGGAAACGCTGGCGCGCGGCGCCGCCGAGGGAACCTTCCGGCGCGGCCTCGACCCGCGCCACGTCTATCTGTCGATCGCCGGCATGTGCTATTTCTTCTTTGCCAACATCCACACCATCAGCCGCGCCTTCGGCCCGGCGTTCGATACGCGCGAGGCGCTCGACGAACGCCGCGCGCACATCGTCGACTTCACGCTGCACGCCATCAGGGCCCGCGGCCGCGCTTGACGGATCGCGTCGACAGCTCCGACTATCAACCGTCTGGTTGATGGGAGAACCGGCATGAGCACGACGGGCTTCGGGGTCCGCGATGGCACCGGTTGAGCCGGCTGCTCCGATCCGCGTGGAGCCGATGCTGCCGGCCGACATCGGTGCGGGGCTGGTGCTCGTCGCCGAGGCCGGCTGGAACCAGGTCGCGGCCGACTGGCAGATCATGCTCGCCTGCGGCGAAGGTTTCTGCGTCCGCGACGATGCCGGCCGGGCGATCGCCACCAGCATCGCCCTGCCTTATCCGGAAGGCGGTTTCGGCTGGATCGGCATGGTTCTGGTGCACACCCCGTTTCGCAAACGCGGTCTCGCCACGGCGCTGCTCGGCCGCGCCATCGACGCCCTGCGGGCGAAGCGGCTGGTGGCCATGCTCGATGCCACGCCGGCCGGCCGCAAGGTGTACGAAGCGTTGGGGTTCAGGGCGACCGAACAGATCAGCCGCTGGCGGGGACGGGGCGGCGCCGGCGCGAAGCCGAAGCCGATGCCCGTGTCGGCCGACGACATCGCCGGGTTCGCCGCGGCGGACGGAGCGGCGTTCGGTGCCGCGCGTCCGCGGCTCATCGCGGAGCTGCTGGTCGCGTCCCGACACCGGCATGGTGACGCTGCGCCCCGATGGCGCCTGGCTGGCGACGCGCACGGGACGGACGGCGACGCAGATCGGTCCGCTGGTGGCGGAGGATGAGGCGGCCGCCGGACGCCTGCTGGCCACAGCCATCGACGCCCTGAGCGGCCCGGTGCTGCTCGACATGCCCGACAGCGAACACGGCCTCGCCGCACTGGTTGCCGCACGCGGCTTTGGCGTGGAGCGCGTTTTCACGCGCATGGCCCTGACCGACGGGCCGTTCACGACCCGACGGCGGAGCATGCGCATCATCGCCGGTCCGGAGCTCGGTTAGCGAGACACAGATGCGCCGGCCCTCGGAAACGGGGATGACTATCGGCAGCGACCGGTGTCCGGCAGGGTCACCCGCGCCCGCGTCTCATTTCAATGAAGCGGTTGAGCAGGACTGCGGCGACGATGATAAGGCCCGTCACCGTCATCTGGTAGAAAGAGCCGAGGCCGAGAAGATTGAACACGTTGCGCAGCACCTGCAGCAGCATCACGGCGAAGAAGGTGCCGAGCAGGCCACCGCGCCCGCCGAACAGGCTCGTGCCGCCAGAACGACCCCGCGATCACGTCGAGCTCCATGCCTGGGCGGCGGTCGGCTGACCGATGCGCAGGCGCGAGGTGAGGAGGATGCCGCCCATGGCAGCGGCGAGGCCGGAGATGGCGAAGACGGCGGTGACCATCAGCCGCGTCGGCAGGCCGGAAAGGCGCGCCGCCTCCGGGTTGCCGCCGGTGGCGTAGACATACTCGCCGAAGACGGTGAAGCGCAGCACCAACCCGCCGACGATGGTGAGCGCGACGAAGATCAGCGCCATGGAGGTGAGGTTGAAGCCGGGGAAAGACCGGCACGACGGTGGAGCTGATGGCAGAGAAGGAAGACGGCAGGCCGCTCACCGGAACCCCGTCGGTGAGCAGATAGGTGACGCCGCGGAAGGAGACGAGGCCGGCCAGGGTGACGATGAAGCTCGGCACACGGCCAAAGGCGCTGATGGCACCCATTGTCACCCCGCAGACCGTGCCGACCAGCAGCGTCGCTGCCGTGGCGAGCAGCGGAGGCCAGCCGGCGGAGAGCAGCACGGCAACCAGCACGCCGCTGAGTGCGGTGACCGAGCCGACCGACAGATCGATATTGCCGGTAAGGATGACGTAGGTCATGCCGATGGCCACGACACCCACCACCGCGGCCTGCTGGAACAGGTTGCCGATGTTGACCCAGGTGAGGAAATTGTCGGAGAGCGTCGCGCCGATCGCCACCACAAGCAGGAAGATGGCGATGAAATTGTACTCTACGATGACGTTCGCTACGCGCTTGTAGACCGGCTCCCGCGTGGCGACTGTGCTTTCAGTGGACATTTTGATCTCCGAGGATGGTCGCCTTGAGGATTTCCTCGCGGTCCGTGACCGCCGGATCGTAGCGACACAGGATACGGCCCTCGTGGAACACCCAGATGCTGTCGCAGGCCGCGTAGAGTTCGTCGAGCTCGCTGCTGGCGACAATGACGGCTGCGCCCTCCGCGGCCATCCGCTCGACGAGGTTGTAGAGGTCGGCCTTGGCGCCTACGTCGAGCCCGCGGCTCGGCTCGTCGAGGAGCAGAATGCGGGCATTGTTCACAATCCATTTGGACAGCACGACCTTCTGCTGATTGCCGCCGGAAAGCTGATTGGCCGGCTGACCGAGATCGACATATTTGGTCGACAGGTAGTCGAGCACCGGGCGGGCCCGGTCGCGCTCGCGCTGGTGGTTCATCATCAGCTTGCCGCCCAGAGAGGCGAGGGTCGCATTCTTGTAGATCGGCGCGTCCAGGATGAGGCCGTGCGTCTTCCGGCTCTCCGGCACAAGCCCGAGACCGCTGCGAATGGCATGGGCGGGCTGGGTAGGGTGGTAGTGCTTTCCATCGATCTCCACCGCCCCTTCGAACCGCAAGTCGCCGAATAGCGAGCGCAGGAAGGTGGTGCGCCCGGAGCCGTTGAGCCCACTCAGGCCGGCGATCTCGCCCCAACGCACCGAGAACCCGTCCACCTCCAGCCCCTCCATGCCGCGCATGTGGTTGACCGTAAGCGCCACCTCGCCGGTAACGGGGGGGCGCGCCTTGCGCTCGATGAGCGTGCGCTCGCTGCCGATCACGGCTTCCACCAGTGCCGCATCAGAGGTCTCGGAGATCGCATAGGTGCCGATGGTCTGCCCACCGCGCATCACGGTCACGCGGTCGCCGATGTGGCGCAGCTCGGCCAGCCGATGGCTGACATAGAGGATCGAGACGCCCTGGCTTGCCAGATCGCGGATCACCGCGAACACCGTCTCCAGCTCGGTCTCGTTGAGCGCGGCGGAGGGCTCGTCCATGATGATGACCTTGGCATTCATGGTGAGCGAGCGGGCGATGGCCGTCAGCTGCTGGTTGGCCACCGAAAGCTGCTCCACCCGTGCCTTGGGCGAGAAGTGGGCGCCGACGCGCCCCAGCGCCTCGCGGGCGCGTTCGTTGCGCACACGGTGGTCGATGATCCCGCCCCGGCCGGGCGTGTGGCCCAGAAAGAGGTTCTGCTCGACGGTCAGCTGGGGCACCAGGTCCAGCTCCTGATAGATCATCGAGATGCCGGCGCGCACCGCCTCCGCCGGCGAGTGCGGCTCGAATGGCGCGCCCTCCAGCAGGATGCGCCCGCCGGTCGGCCGCAGCGCCCCGGAGATCATCTTCAAGAGCGTGGATTTGCCCGCCCCATTGGCACCCAGCAGGCAGTGCACCTCGCCACGCTGCACCGATAGCGAAGCCTGCTCGAGGGCCACGATATTCACGGGAAAACGCTTGGAGACGTTTTCCACGGTGAGCACTGTCTCAGTCAATGCAATCCTCCAGTGCTGCGCGCGCACGCCTCGTCGGTTATCAGGACAGAGACATAGCCCGCCTTGAGCGCGGCGAGCGTCACGGCGTGTTTGTCGCGCCCCGAGACGATGCCGATAGCGCGGCTCTTCCTGCGCAAGAAATCGAGCTTGAGACCGAGGGTGCGGCTATCGAGTTCGGCATCGACGATGGTACCCGAGGCGTCGACAAAGCGGCCGAGAATGTCCCCTACCGCGCCCCGGTCCCTCAGCCGGTCGATGTGCTCCGGCTCAATGAAGCCGGAGGTCACGAGCACAGAATTGTGCGACAGCGCACCCATGCTGAAGCAGGCCACATCCGCTTCCGCGGCAAGCCGCAACACGTTCTCGATCACCGGATCCCGCTCCAGCACTTCGCGGGTGCTGGTGTCGCCCAGCACCGCCGGCGCAGGAAGCAACGTCGCCGTGCCGGCCGCACTGCGGGCGAACTCCTCGGCCACCGCGGTGGTGCTTCTGGAGGTGATGCGGATATTGGTCGCCCCGTTGACGAGCACCACGTGCAGCCCCGGGTTCCAGTTCGCCGGCAGGAAGCGAGCCACCGCCGACATCGTGCGCCCCCAGGACACGCCCATCAGTGAAGCCTGCGGTCTCATCCCGGCGATGTAGATGCTGGCCGCCTGTGCAACCGCTTCCCGGCTCATGTCGCTGTCGCGCGCCTGCCCATGCGGCACCACCACGGCATCGCGCAGTCCGAAAGCCTGTTGCAGCTCGACCTCGAGCTCCGTGGCACGGCCGGAACGCGGTGTGATCTCGACGCGGACGATGCCGAGCTCGTTTGCTTCGGTGAGGAGCCGGCTGACCTGCCAGCGGGTCAGGCCCAGCTCGCTGGCGATCTCGGCCTGCGTGCGCTGCAGATCGTGGTAGAGCTTGGCGGCGCGCACCATGAGGTGCTCGCGCTGCTCGTCATGGGGCAGCCGTGCCGAGCGTGAGCGGATTGCGTTCACGCGGTCTCCTCCTCCGCACCCGAGAGTCGGTGCAGCGCCGGCGCGAGCGTTTCGGTAAGCTCATGATACTGCCCGAGCGTCGCAGCATACCAGCGCGCACGCGCCGGATCCGGCTCGATGCGTTCGCCTTCGGCCGCCAGCCGGCGCGAGGCGGCGGCCAGATCGGGATAAAGACCCAGCGCATGCGCCGCGCAGATTGCCGCGCCCAGCGTCGACAGATTGCCCTCGCGCGTCAGATGCACTGGCCGCCCAAGAGCGTCGACGGTGGCCTGCAGCCACAGCGGAGTTGTGGCAGATGCCGCCGGCCATCACGATCCGATCGATGGACACGCCCGTCCGCTCCAGCGCCCGCAGCACGTTGAGCGAGCCGAGCGCCACCGCATCCACGGCCGCGCGATAGATTTCCTCCCGCCCGTGCCCGAGCGAAAGGCCGAGAATGCAGCCGCGCAGGTCGGCGTCGCGATAAGGCGTGCGGTTCCCCATCCAGTAATCGAGCACCATCAGGCCGGTTTTTTCGGACGGAAGACGCGCTGCCTCGGCGATCAGGCGCTGGTGGCCGGCGGCATCGAGGCCGAAGATCTGTGCGCCAGCCAGGTGAAGATGGCACCGGCGGAGACCTGCCCGCCCTCCACGAGCCAGCGCCCGTCCATCAGCGCGTTGGGATAAGGCCCCCAGAAGCCGGGCAGCGGCTGCTGCGCGTCCAGATGGGTCAGATGGACGACCGAGGTGCCGCTGATCAGAAGCATGCTGCCGGGGTCGATGGTGCCGGCGCCCAGCATGCCGATATGAGCGTCGATGCCGCCCTGCGCCAGAAGCGGGCGCGTGGAAAGGCCGAGCGCCTCTGCCACCTCGGGGCGAAGGCGGGTGATCGTGTCACCCACCGGGACGATGCGCCGGGGGAGCTTCCCGGCGAGCGCCGGAATGCCGAGCGCCTCGTAGATTTCCGGCACGAAGGCGCCGGTGGCGGAATCGTAATTCCACTTGCAGGCCGCATTCATGCGCGAGCCCGCCCATTCGCCACCAAGACGGTAGTTGAGGAAATCGATGGCCTCGCAGATGACCTCCGCCCGGGCGAAGACCTCCGGCTCGTGCCGCTGAAGCCACATCGCCTTGGGCACCAGCCACTCGGCGGCGTCCTCGCCGCCGCTGTAGGCCATGACGGGGTGTTGCACGCGCCTCGTCTCGCGGGCCTCGCGCGCCGCCCGGCAATCCATCCACAGGAGCGCCGGATAGACGGGCGTGCCGTCCGCGCGGCAGGCAACCACAGTGGAGGCAGTGGTGGCCACGGCGACGCCGGCAATATCGCTGCGCCCGGCCGCCTCGACCGCCGCCGGCCGGCGCGCAGCAGCCCCGACCACCATTCCTCGGCTGCTGCTCGGCCCAGCCGGGTCGCGGATAGGCAGTCTCGTAGGCTTCCTCGGCGCTGCCCAGCATCGCCCCGCTCGCGACATCGTGGACGCAAGCGCGGATTCCGCCCGTTCCCAGATCGAAGCCCAGGGCCAGTGTCATGTCGTCTTCCTCCCACCGGTCTCACACCGTCCCCTGGGGCGGACCAGCACCTTGCGCCGATCCCTGCGGAGTGCCTCCAAAGCGTGCCAGCCATGCGCACCGGGAAAAGGCGAGGCGAACGGGCTCTGCGCGAGTGAGGGCCTCGTGCGGCTGGAAGACGGCGTTGGAAGCGGCCCCTCCCCAACCGAACGGAGGCGCGGCAGCCCTCGTGCCGCCGCGCCCCCGTTTGCAGGATGGACTCTATTCGCCCAGAATTTTGGGACGATACTCGGCAAACAGCGCGGTGTGCGGGAACTCGCCAACATTGGCCGGCGTGACAAGCGCCGTGCCAGCATCGACGAACTTCGGCACCGGCTTGCCTGCCACTGCCTCGCGCGCCACCTGGATCGTCACGTCACCGAGATACTGCGGGTCGTTGAGAGCGGTGGCGATGTAGTTGCCGCCGTCTTCCATGACCTTCAGCGCTTCGGAGAGCCCGTCGACGCCGCAGACCAGCACGTCGTTGCGTCCGCTTTCCTGCAGCACCTGAAGGGCGCCAGAGCCATGTCGTCGTTATGCGCATAGACGACCTTCACCTCCGGATGAGCCTGCAGAAGGTCCTGCATGGCAACCACGGCATTGGCGCGGATGTATTCGGCATAGGGGCCTTCGACGATCTTGAGCCCGCTGCCTTCGATTGCGGCGTGGAAGCCGTCACGGCGGTCCATCATCACCGCACCACCAGCGTCGCCCTGGATCTCGATGATGGTGGCACCCTCAACGCCGTCCTTCTTCAGCCGGTCGATCACGGCCTGGCCGACGATCCCACCCATCTTCTTGTTGTCGCGACCGACATGAGCGGTCACGCCCTCGCCGTTGATGGGGCGGTCGACGGTGATGACGGGGATGCCAGCAGCCTTGGCCGCCTCAAGCGAGGGGGCCACGGCGTCCGGGTTGACCGGGTTGATGATGAGGGCATTCACGCCCTGAGTGATCAGGTCTTGGATATCGTTGTTCTGCTTGGTGACGTCGCCGTTGGCGTCGAGGAAGGTCAGTGTGTCGCCGCCGGCCTTCGCGGCAGCTTCAGCGCCGTTCTTGAGCTGCACATAGAAAGGCGACTGGAGGGTCACCTGGCTGAAGCCGATCTTCAGCCCCTCCGCTTGCGCCGTCCATGCGCCCATCACTAGCGGCAGCGCGGCAAGCGCTGCCAAAGTCGTCTTGACGAACGTATTCGTGGTCATTGCAGTCCTCCCAAGGTTGGATCACAAATGTGCTGTGCGAACTCATTTGTGATCCTCCACATCACAAATGTGCACTTGTTGCTCATTTGTGATCCAAAGACATCACAAATCGTCCAGGGTTGTCAATGCGGGCCGGCTTTCGGAAAACGCCACGCCCTCAACCGCCGCCGACCCTTGCTTTCGGGCTCGCCGGGCTGTGCTCGGGCTCGTCCCCGGAGGGGCGGTGGAGAAGAGAGTCGGCCGTCACGCGCGTCGGTGCAGGCGCGTGACCCGGCGCCGGAGAGAATCAGACCTGTCGCGACGGCTCAGCCCGAGGGGTATCGCCGTGTGGCCTCCAGGTCGTCGGTTGCATAGGGGAGCGCCAGGAGTTCGTCCCACGCGGCATCCGAGATCGACCAATTCGCCCATTCCAGCGTCTGGGTGATGCGCTCCGGCCTGCTGACGCCGACCACGGTGGCGGTCACGCGCGCATCGCGCATGGAGAACTGCAGCGCTGCCGCGCCAGTCGGCACGCCATAGCGGCTGCAGATTTCCTCGATGCGGCGAATCGGGCTGAGCATCTCCTCCGTTGCATCCCGGTAGGCGTATCTCTTGTAGGTGTTCGACCCCTTGGCCAGGACGCCGCTGGCATAGGGCGCGGCATTGAGCACGGCAATGCCCTTGCCGACGCAGAAGTCGATCATCGGCTCGGCATTGCGATTGGCCAGCGTGAAGCGGTTATGGGTCATGATCGCGTCGAAGTCCCAATCGCGCAGAAGCGCCATCATGAGGTCCACGCGCCCTGCCGCCAGGCCGACGGCGCCGACCAGCCCCTCCTCCTTCATTTTGAAGAGTTCGCTGAGCGCGCCGCCAGGCTTGGTGATGTCTTCGGGATTCGCGGCACGTTCCGGGTCGTGCAGGCTCATCAGCGGCATGTGGTCAAGGCCGAGCGCCGCGAAGCTCTCTTCCAGCGAACGGCGCACCCTGGCAGCGTCGAAGACGTTGCTGTCGAAGTCGCGGTCGACCTTGGAGACGACAACGAACCCTTCCGGCAGGCCGCCGATCTCTTTCAGCGCCTCGCCGATGCGCTGTTCGCTGCGCCCCTGGCCGTAGATGCGGGCGCTATCGACGAGATTCACGGGGCTTGCGAAAATCGCCTTCAGCGTTGCCATGGCCCGTTCGGCATCGACGGCATAGCCGAAAGTCTCCGGCATGTTGCCCATCGCCGACGTGCCGAAACCGAGCTTCGATACGACCAGGCCGGTGCGGCCCAGCGCCACCCTTTCAATTTGTCCCGCGGACATGCGTTTCTCCGTGAACGTCGTCTTCTTCCAACGCCGCTTCTGCAGGCGACCTCTTGTGCGCTATCGGGGGGCCGTTCACCAGCGCCTGACGCTGCGGCATCGGGCGCTGCAACCTCGGAAGATTCGGGGCGCCTCGCAAGAAGGCGCCCCGAACAGTTTCGCGCAGATCAGTAGAGGATGTACTGCGCTTCGGGAGAGTCGATATTAATGACGAGGCCCGTGCTGATGAACGTCTCGACGGACTTGCCGGCGAGGATGTCGCCGACGGCCTTCACGCCGAGTTCGCCCATCTGGTAGGAGCCCTGGACCGCGACCGCGTCCAGCGTCCCGTCATGGACAAAGTCCTGCAGGTCCTTGTTGCCGTCGAAGCCGACTGCCGCGATCCTGCCAGCCTTGCCGGCCTGCTGGATGGCGCGGCCCATGCCGACAGCAGACGGCTCGTTGGCGGCGAAGATGCCGACGAGGTCAGGATCGGCAGCCAGAACATCGGTCGTCTGGTCCATCGCCTTGGCCATCGCTGGCAACAACTCCCTCCTGGTGCTGGCCAACCCACAACCAACACACATTCCCGTCTGACGGCCCCCTCTTTTTTCGGTCCGCCGGCACCGCACAAGATGAAAATAGAATGCGCACAGCCGGGGGGTTGTCAAAATGTTTTTTATCCACATGCGGCGGAAGATTCGCGCCGTTCAAAAACATCTTGACGCCAGCGCGTACCTGGTTGTGTTTTCGGTACACTGTGGACGGGGCGGCGTCTGCGCGACGGTTGGGCGATCCACTGCCCCCAATAAGAAGGCACAACCGCAGTCGGCATGCACATCGCGGCGCGTCTGGACGCTGACGGTGTGACGGCCGACATCCGGAGGGTACCAGCATGGAAGCGCTTGTCTGCCGTGAGCCCGGCAACCTGACCATCGAGGAGCGAGGCGAGCCGCAACCTGCAAATGGCGAAGTCCTGCTCCGCGTCCGTGCCGTGGGCATCTGCGGAACCGACTATCACATCTACGAAGGCAGCCACCCCTATCTGCAATATCCGCGCATCATGGGACACGAACTGGCGGCGGAGGTCGTCGAGGCACCGGCCGGAAGCCGCTTCCGCCAGGACGATCTGGTCGTCGTCAATCCCTACCTCGCCTGCGGTACCTGCCACGCCTGCCGCAAGGGTCGGCCGAACTGCTGCATGAACATCGCCGTGCTCGGCGTGCATCGCGACGGCGGCATGACCGAGCTGATCAGCGTGCCGGAGACGAACCTTTACCCGGCGGAGGGGCTGACGGCGGACCAGGCGGCGGCCGTCGAGTTCCTCGCCATCGGTGCCCATGGCGTCAGCCGCGCCGGCGCCTCGGCGCGGTCCGGCCGCACGCTCATTGTCGGCGCCGGGCCGATCGGCATCGGCGCGGCGATCTTCGCCCGCATCGCTGGTTCGGTGGTGACCCTGATGGATGTCGACCAGGAGCGATTGACCGAATCGCAGCGGCTGGTCGGCGCCGAGGCGGCGATCGCGGTCGACGCCAAGGTGGCCGAGGCGGTCGCCGATCTCACCGGCGGCGACGGGTTCGATACCGTGATCGACGCGACCGGCAACCGCGCCTCGATGGAGACCGGCTTCGGCTATGTCGCGCATGCCGGCACCTATGTGCTGCTCAGCGTCGTACGCGAGTCCGTCACCTTCCCCGACCCGGTGTTCCACGCGCGCGAAACGACGCTGCTGGCCAGCCGCAACGCGCTCAAGTCCGACTTCGAAAACGTCATCGCCGCCATCGCGGACGGCAACGTGCCGATCGCCCGGCTGATCACCCATCGCACGACGCTTGCCGGTGCCACCAACGACCTTCCGCGCTGGGCGACTGACAAACGCGGGCTCATCAAGGCACTGATCGACGTATCCTGAACGGTATCATTCCAATGACCAAGCGCATCGTCCAGTTCGGCACCAGCCGATTTCTTCAGGCGCATGTGGACCTGTTTGTCCAAGAAGCGCGCGTCGGCGGCCAGGACATCGGGCCGATCACCGTCGTCAAGACCACGCCCGGCGACGCACGTTCCGGCCGCGTCGCCGCGTTTCGACGGCCGGGCGGTTTCCCGGTGCGCATCCAGGGTTGTCGCGGCGACGAGATCGTCGACGAGACGGTCCAGGTAACCAGCGTCGACGATGCGCTTGAGGCGCAGGCGGATTGGGGGCGGCTGACCGATCTGTTCTCCGGTGAAGCGGACATCATCGTGTCCAATGTCGGCGACCGCGGCTACGAGATCGACGACGCCGATCGCCTCGCGCCGCCATCGGCTCGCAAGGCTGCCGCCAGTTTCCCGGCCAAGCTGCTGCAATTGCTGCGCGCACGGCACGAGGCGGGCGGGCGTCCCCTGACCATCTTGCCGTGCGAGCTGGTTCCTGCGAACGGCGCCGTTCTGCGCCAGCATGTCGAGGACCTTGCCGCCGCATGGAAGATGCCCGACGCCTTTGGCGAATGGCTGACAGAGCAGGTCGTGTTCACCGACACGCTGGTCGACCGCATCGTCTCGGCACCAATCGAGCCGGTCGGTGCCGTCGCGGAGCCCTACGCGCTATGGGCGATCCGGGCCGAAACCGCGCCGTTCGACCATCCAGCGATCATGGTCATGTCGGACCTCGAACCGATCGAACGCCTGAAGCTGCATATCCTCAATCTCGGCCACACCTGGCTGGCCGAGATCTGGATGAAGGAGCGGCGCCCGGAAAATGAGACGGTGAAGGAGATTCTCGGCGACCCGCGCGTGAGGGAGCGGCTCGACGCACTCTACGCACGGGAGGTTGTGCCGGGATTCGCAGCCCGCGGCATGGAAAGCGAGGCCCGCAGCTACATCGCGGTGACCTACGGGCGTTTCCTGAATCCGTTCCTCGCGCACCGGATCGCCGACATCGCCCAGAACCACACGGTCAAGGTCCAGCGGCGCATCGGCGCGTTCATCGACTGGGCGAAGGCCGCGGATCCATCGCTTGCCATGCCGGAGCTCGCCGCGCTGGTGGCAGCCCGCGGCGGATAGGGCGCGGCGAGTTCAGTCGATCGATGCCAGCAGCGAACTCCGCGCCGACATCATATGGCGGCGACAAGCGTCTTCGGCCTTGACCGGGTCGCGGGTGAAGAGGGCAGCGATGTAGTCGAGATGTTCGCGTGCCGCCACGGCATTGCGCTTCCTTTCGGTGCTTTTCTTCCACAGGTAATGGTAGTGGAAGATCAGGGAGATCAAATCATAGAACCCCTCCATGAAGCGGTTGCGCGAGGCGCTGTAGACGAGCCGGTGAAAGCGTTCGTCGAGTACCGAAAACTCCCGATAACGCGTGCTGATGTTGCGAAGCAGCCGGCGGTGCTCGGTCTCGATCGCGCGCAGCTGGCGCCAGGCGGGCGCGTCCGGCGGCTGAGCCGCGAACGCCTTGACGCAAAGAATCTCAAAGAGTTCGCGCACCTCGAACAGCTCGAGGGCGAACTCTTTGGTGAAGCCGCGGAAGATCCAGCCCGAGTTGGGCCGCTTCTCGACCAGGCCGAACTGCTCGAATCGACGCAGACACTCGCGTACCGAGCTTGTCGACACCCCGAACTGGCGTGCCAGCTCCAGACCGTTGACATATTCGCCGGGCCGCCGCCCGTCGCGTGAAATCCACTCCATCAGTTTGTCTTCGACGCGATCGGACGCCGCGATGGTATCGGCCATGGGAAAGTAGTCGCGCTCGTCGGGCTTGCGCGCGAGCAGAAGCTTCGCGTCCTTGCGCTTCAGGATGCGCCGGTCGGTGAGTTCGCGCAGGGTCTTGCGGATCGTCGTGCGCGACACGCCGACGCTGTCGGCCAGTCTGGTTTCAGGATCGATCCGCGTGCCAAGCGGATGCCGAGACAACAGATCGAGGACCTCGTTGCACGCCTTCTTGAAGACGGTGTCGCTCTTCATCGGTCGGTTCCAATCCGCCCTTGATCCTGGTCCCCCCGGCAGGGCCGCTGATTGCGGAGGCAAACATTAGCAAATGCGATCTGCCCGAATGCAGAGTCAGTGATGCGGGCTCGGCGATCGAAGCCATCGTTCGAGCCGCCGCAGGGTCGTGATCCTATCGCGAATTCAGCTCGCCGATGGGAATGTGGCACGGCTTCGCTCAGGCAAATCTGCACCATGGCCGCATCCGCGCGGGCGGGGTTCTGCCGCCGCCATCCGCGATGTGATTCGATTGCTCGCGGCGCCGCGACGGCCCCGTCGACCACCATGGAGCAACGCGCAACGGGCTCTACGCTGGTCGATCCTGCACATCTCCGGCGGCATCGCCGGTCTCGTCCTCGGCCTGCTGTCCTCTCGCCGTGCCATACCGGTAGAGCCCAAGATTGCGTTGCAGAGCGGCGTCGAAATGCGCGTGCAGCGCCGCTGCCGCCTCCGCCGCATTCCTCTTCCGACACGCCTCGATGATCCGCATGTGTTCGCGCAGGGTGTGCAGCACCAGAGGCGAGGTCAGGCGCCTATCAAGCTGCAGGATGCGAATGTAGTTGTGGATGCGTTTGTAGCTCGAATCGATGAGCCCGTTCTTGAGGCTGGCCACAATCGAGCCGTGCAGCAGGTTCTCCAGCGCCTCCAGCTCCGTGATAAGCGCACTATCCACCCCGTCACTCTGTACACGCGCCATGATTTCGCGGTGCCGCTGGGCCAGCGTTTCGATCTCGCTGTCGGAAGCGGTCTCGGCAAAGACGGCGACCGCCGCCGCTTCGAGGATGCCGCGAAACTGATAGGTGGACCGGGTCAATTCGAGTCCCGGCCTGACGAACTGAATCCCGGTTCGGGGATGGATCGTCACAATACCTTCCGCATCGAGCACGCGGAGCGCGTCGCGCAACGGCCCCACCGGAACGCCGGTGAGCTCGACCAGTTCGCCCTGAGAGACGAACGCGCCGGCCGGCAGCTTGCGCTCGAACAAGACCTCGAGGATGCGCGCATACGCCAGATTGCTCAGGCTGCGGCCGCTGCCGGCCTGTTCATCCGTCTTCCGGGGAATCTTGCTCGCCACCTCTTGCCCTCCGTAGCTGGCGTGGTCTATTAATTATCACTGTTTGATATATCAACCTCGTGGTTTGGTCGAGCAACGTGCGCATATCATCCTTCGAGATCACCAGATTCCAGTTCGCGCGAGATCGCGTCATTGGCGACAGCCAGATTCGAGTCGACGACGCCAGCATCGCTGCGGTCGAGCTGTTCGACAACCAGGGCCACTCCGGCCTCGGCTTCGTGCAGAACCTGCACCGCCCGCTCCCTTCGCTGGAGGAAATCAACCGCGTCTTCCTGAGTGAAGTGTGGCCGGACCTTGAGGGCCAACCGCCACTGGCACTCATTCACCGCATCGACCGTCCGCGTGGCGGCAACCGGCGCGCTCACAGCTTGCCCTTCGCGGAGTCCGTGCAGATCGCGCTGTGGGATCTTGCCGCCAAGCAGGTGGGCCTGCCGCTCCACCAGATGCTCGGCAGCCGGCGCGACCGCGTGCGCGCTTACGCCTCGGGTCTCGACTTCCATCTGGACGACGACGAATTCACCGAATTTTTCGGCTATGCCAATTCCATCGGCTACAGCACGTTCAAGATCAAGGTTGGCCATCCCGACTTCGGCCGCGACCTGCATCGGCTCGACCTTCTGACGAAAGCGGTGCGCCCCGGCGCGCTTGTCATGATCGACGCGAACGAGGCCTGGGGCGCGAAGGAAGCGCTCGTCAAGCTCACGCAGATCCGCGACGCCGGTTTCAGCTTGATGTGGGTGGAAGACCCGATCCTGCGCGACGATTTCGAAGGTCTGCGCATGCTGCGCCAGGGCGCACCGTGGACGCTGATCAACTCGGGAGAATACCTGGACGCAGCCGGCAAGAGGCAACTGATGCTGGCCGGTGGAACCGACATTCTCAATGTCCACGGCCCGGTGACCGACGTGATGCGGATCGGCTGGCTGGCCGCCGAGATCGGAATTCCCGTCAGTCTTGGCAACACCTTCCTCGAGGTCGGCGTGCACGCAGCCTGTGCCCTGCCCGAAGTCGAATGGCTGGAATATTCGTTCCAGAATTTCGATCACCTTGTCGAGCAGCCGATCAAGATCCGCGATGGCTGGATCTACGCGCCCGACCGTCCTGGCCACGGCCTGGCGCTGTCCGAATCCGCCCGCCGCGACTGGGCGCGCCCGACCGTTCTGGCCCGCGCCGATCTGGGCGTCGCCCCGTTCAATCCGCGGATCAAGCCCACACCGCAACGCGCAGCGAACGGGGCTGCCGCGGTCCGTCCAGAAACCATCGCTTAGGCCAAGAACCGCAGAGTACCAAAGGAGGGAGACGTGAAATCACTACGCATCACCCTGGCGCTTTCGGCGTTGTTCGCCGCGGGCCCAGCATTTTCCGCCGACGACAACGCCATCACCGTCTGGGTTGACGCTACGCGCCAACCCTATGTCGAAGTGTTCATGAAGGCGCACCCGGAGATCACGGTCAACATGGTCGTTGACGACGGCTCGTCGGGTGCATCGGGCACGCTGCAGACCAAGATCGGGCTGGCCGATCAGGCGGGCTCGGGATGGCCGGACGTGGCGTTCTCGACCCAGACAAACGATGCCGCCTGGGCGTCGAAGGAGATCAATGGCGTCCAGCCGTTCGCCATGGTGCTCAACGAGGGCTTCTTCGACCAGTCGTTCCTGGACGGCTTCACCCCCAGCGCCCTGGATCCGGTGACCATCGACGGCAAGGTCTATGGGCTGAGGAACGATCTGGCGCCCGTCCTGTTCTGGTACAACAAGACCTTGCTGGACCAGTTCGGCTACGACGTGCCCAAGACCTGGGAAGACTACCAGGCCCTCAGCGACAAGCTTGCGGCTGACCACCCCGGCTACTTCCTCGGCTCGATCGGTGACGGCTTCGAAGGCCCCTACATCTATTACTGGGCCGGACAAGCGCCGATCTTCCAGCTGAAGGGTGACACCTTCTCTTCGAATGTGAGCGATCCGAATTCGAAGAAGGTGACCGACATGCTCGACCACATGCTGGCGAACGGCACGGTGACGCAGGACAGCGTCTTCGGTGCGGCCTTTGCCGCCAAGGTGGACCATCTGGTCGCGATCCCGGGACCTGCCTGGTATTCGGGCGCGCTGTTCGAGAACCCGACCAACGTCAACGCCAAGCCGGGTGAATGGGGCGCGTCCGTTCCGCTCTACTGGGCGGGCGGCGACAAGGTGACCGGCAATGTCGGTGGCGGCATGTGGTACGTGTCGAGCCATACCGAAAAAGCCGACGCCGTGAAGACGTTCCTGACGTTCATGATCACCAACGAGGCGACCGCCGGCACCCAGGGCCTCCCGGCCTACAAGGCCGCCGCCGACAAGTGGCTCGACGCCAAGGCCGCCAGCGGCTTCTACGCCGGCGACTTCAAGACGGCCGTTTCGACGGCAGCGGCAAGCGTCTGGAACGGATGGGGTTATCCCAAGTTCTCGCCTGAGACTTCCTGGTCAAAGATCATCGTGCCCGGCCTCGCCGAAGGAAAGACGATCGCCGATCTGTCGGCTGCCTGGGAACAGGAGATGAAGAACGAAGCGCAGGTCGAAGACTACGAGGTCAATTGATCTGATGCCTTGTTCGGACGTCGGAGCCAGACGACGTGAATACGCCCACTGAAACCGCTGGCCGCCCCCAACCGGGCGGCCAGCAGCCCGCCTCGCGCAAAGAGCCGGATATGCAACGCGCTCAGGCGCGAACGGGAATGGCATTTGTGAGCCTCTACACGCTCTTTCTTGTCGTGTTCGGCATTCTTCCAACGGCCTACGCGATCTATCTCGCCTTCACCAAGCGCGGCGCCTTCGTCGGCTTCGCCAATTTCGTGAAGGTGTTCCACGACTATCGCTTCCTCCCGGCCCTGCAGCACGTCAGCCTCTACCTGCTCGTGTGGCTGGTCAGCCTGGTGGTGCTGGTCGTGCTCCTTGCCCTCGTCGTCCACGCGATCGGCATCCGCTGGCTGTCGACCGGGGTGAGGTTCGCCTACTACATTCCCGGCGCATTGGCCGGGGCCGCCAGCGTCATGTTGTGGCTGTTCGTGCTCGATCCCACGGTGAGCCCGGTTTCCTTCGTCCTGCGCGGCCTTGGCTACAAGACCTTCGTCGACGTCATACAGGTCAACCAGCTCCACGTCGTTCTCGCCATCATTGCATTCTGGACAGGCGCGGGCGGCTGGATCGTCGTGATGTACGGCGCCCTCAACAATATCAGCCACGAACTGATCGAGGCCGCGCGCGTCGATGGCGCCGGCCCCATCCGCACGGCCTGGTCGATTCAGATACCGCTCCTGCGGAAATGGATCTCCTACATGGTGATCCTTTCTTTCGCCGGCGGCACACAGCTCTTCGTCGAGCCCAAGGTGCTGTCCCAGGCAAGCCGCGGCGTGGTCACGCAGGACTATTCGCTGAACCAGCTCGCTTTCCTCTATGCATTCAAGCAGAGCAATTTCAACGGCTCGGCCGCGATCTCGCTGGTGCTCCTGCTCATCGCCGTCGTGCTGAGCGTGTTCTTCGTCTTCCGGGGTGGTCTCTTTGAGCGCGCGTAACGATCAGCAACGCGGGACAATGCAGCTCGACACCGCGCCGGGTGCGTGGCTCGGTCGTGCGCTGGTGGCGCTGCTTCTCATCTTCTTCGTGCTGTTCTTCGTCGTTCCGCTTGTGTGGCTTCTGCTCGCCCCCCTGAAGACCGATCGGCAGCTTCTCCTCGAAAACCCGTTCGCGCTGGGTGACATCGCCACTTTTATCGACAACTGGAACACGCTGGTCGATTTCCAGAAGGGCCTGATCTGGACCTGGCTTGCCAATTCGGCCTTCTACTGCCTGACATCGCTTGCCATCACGCTGGCGATCAGCATTCCGGCCGGCTATGGACTGGCGCTGACCGAATTCCCCGGGCGCAGAATGCTCCTTGCCCTGACGCTCATCGTCATGCTGGTCCCGAGCACTGCGCTGGTGCTTCCCATCTTTCTCGAGCTCAGCGCCGTGCGGCTGATCGGCAACCCGCTTGCGGTGATCCTGCCGTTTTCATTCTTCCCGTTCGGGGTCTATCTGACCTACATCTACTTCTCGACGGCCATCTCCAGAGACCTTCTGGACGCCGCTCGCATCGACGGGTGTGGCGAGTTTCAGGTGTTTGCGCGCGTGGCCATGCCGCTGGCGACCCCGATCGTCGCCCTGGTCGGCTTCTTCAGCTTCACCAGCAACTGGAACAACTATTTCCTGCCCTTCGTGACGGTGCCGGGACGAAAGTCCCCGATTCAGGTGGGCATTGCCGAACTGCTGTCGAATGTCGGTCAGTTCAACCCGACCAACGCGGCATCGACCACGATCTCGCTCTCGACTCTGGCCTTGGCCACGTTGATGGCGGTGGCGCCGGTGTTCATCGTTTTTCTCTTCTCGCAACGCTTCCTGGTGGCCGGCATGACGGCGGGCGGGACGAAGGGATAGCGGATCGATGGGCGATGGCGGATCGCGGTGGAGCGGAGAAATCGTGAGCGGCCCTGCACGCCTGTTCGTGATCGCCGGGTGCCGGCTCGCCGATGTGCCATGGATGAACGGTGTTTCGGGCGCGCCGGAGCGGCAGGTCGCATCGGCCGCGCCGGATCGTCCGGCAGACGTCGGCCCAGGTTCACCATGACCGTTCAACGCATGGCCATGGTCATCGGGATCCGGCCCGAAAAGGTCGCTCTCTACAGGGAATTGCATGCCAATCCCTGGCCCGCAATGAACGCCGCATTGAGCGCCGCCAACATCCGCAACTACTCGATCTACCTGCGCGAGCCGGAGAACCTGCTCTTCGGCTATTGGGAATACACCGGCTCGGACTTTGCGGGCGACATGCGGGTCCTGGACCAGCTCGCCGTCAGCAAGAAATGGCTGGCACTTACCGATCCCTGCCAGGAGCGGCTGAAATCGGCACCGGAAAGCGAGTGGTGGAGCGCCATGCCCGAAATCTATCACCTCGACTGACGAAGGTGCTTCCGGTGCTCGCGCAGATCGATGCCGCCTACCTCGGAAGACGCCGCGTTTCGCGGTTGCCGCATGGCATTCGGCCTTGGCCGATTTCGCGCTGGCAGAGCGTCACCATGCGGTCTTTCTTCATGGGTGACAACGGCGCTATGACCCGCGCGAATCTTGGGACCGGCGGGCCGCGATCGGCCCTTCAAAATATGCCGCGCGGTGACTGGGCGCGCATCGACAACAAGGGAGAAGCGTGATGAAGGCGCTGGTTTACGTGGCACCGTCCAAGGTCGAGGTGCGGGACGTTCCGGCTGCGGCCGCGCGGCCGGGTGCAGCCAGGGTCAGGATGCACCTGTGCGGTGTCTGCGGCTCCGACATCAGCATCGTTGCGGGCAAGCACCCGCGCGCCAAGGCGCCGCTGGTGCTCGGCCACGAGTTCGTCGGCACGGTCGAAGAGATCATGGACGGCAGCGGCCGCATTGCCGTTGGCGACCGGGTGGTGGCCTATCCGCTGATCTCCTGCGGCACCTGCCTGCCCTGCCGCACCGGTCATCCGCATGTCTGCCAGACGCTGAAGCTGATCGGCATCGATGGCGACGGCGGCATGGCCGAGACCGCCTGGGTCGATGAAGACGTCCTGTTCAAGGTGCCGGACGCGCTGAGCGACGAGGTGGCCGCGCTGGTCGAGCCGCTCGCGGTGATCGTCCGCTCGCTGCACCAGGCACGGTTCAACCTTCTCGATTCCGCGGTGGTGATCGGGGCCGGACCGATCGGCATCCTGACCGCCATCGTCCTCAAGCACGCCGGCGCGTCGCGCATCATCGTCTCCGATATCGATGCCGGTCGTCTCGGCCTCACGGCGGCGCTCGGTTTCGAGACGGTCGACGTGCGCAGCACCAGTCTTGTCGAGCATGTCGCCGCGACCACGGGCGGCGAAGGGGTCGACGTGGTGTTCGAATGCAGCGGCGCCGAGGGCGCGGCGCTGGAGATGACCAAGCTGGCGCGGGTCGGCGGCATGATCTGCATGACCGGCATCCACAAGGCGCCGCGCGCCGTCGACCTGCGCGACATCAACTTCAAGGAACAGACCCTGATCGGCTCGCGCGTCTACACCAAGCGCGAGTTCGAACAGACCGTCGGCTACGCCCTGGCGATCGCCGAGGACCTGCGCAAGGTCGTCACCCAGATCGTGCCGCTGTCGCAGGCGGAGGGCCTGTTCGATCTCATCGCCGACCCCGAGGTGCCGACCGCGAAGGTTCTGGTCGACTGCACCCGCTGACCCATACGAGAGTAAGACCAATGACGCTGTTCGATGTCGCCGACCACAAAGCCATCGTGACCGGAGGAACGCGCGGCCTCGGCCACGGCATGGCCGAGGCGCTGCTCGAACAGGGCGCCGAGGTCGCCATCTTCGGCTCGGGCGCGACCGCAAGCGAGGTTGCCGAGGCGTTCCGCGCCCGTGGGCTCCGCTGCCACGGCCTTACTGTCGACCTTGCCGACGACGCCTCGCGCCGTGACGGATTCGAGCGGGCGTTGAAGGCGCTCGGCGGCCGGCTGGACATCCTGGTGAACTCCGCCGGCGTCCAGCGCCGCCACAAGAGCGAGGCCTTTCCCCTCGACGACTGGTCGGCGGTGATCGAGGTCAACCTGACCGCGGTGTTCGCGCTGTGCCAGATGGCCGGTCGCGTCATGCTCGACCAGGGGCGCGGCAAGATCGTCAACATCGCCTCGCTGCTGTCGTTCTTCGGCGGCTATACGGTGCCGGCCTATGCCGCCAGCAAGGGCGGCATCGCCCAGCTGACCAAGGCGCTCGCCAACGAATGGGCGGGGCGCGGCATCAACATCAACGCGCTCGCCCCCGGCTACATGGCCACCGAGATGAACTCGGCACTCATCGCCGACGCCGGACGCAACGCCGAGATCTCCGCCCGCATTCCCGCCCACCGCTGGGGGACGGCCGACGACATGAAGGGGCCGCTGCTGTTCCTCGCCTCGTCGGCGTCCGACTACGTCAACGGCGCCGTCATCCCCGTCGATGGCGGCTATCTCGGACGTTGAACCACTCCCGACAAGGCCCCTGGAACACCGCCCCATGAAGATCGTCATATCCGACTGCGACCACAAATCGATGAGCGTCGAGGAGACGCTGTTCGCCGAGAGCGGCCTCTCCTACACGCACCTCGCCTGCCGGACGGAGGACGAGGTCATCGAACAGTGCCGCGGTGCCGGCATCGTCATGAACCAGTATGCGCCGTTCACCCCGCGTGTCTTCGCGGCGCTCGACCCCGATCTGAAACTGATCGTGCGCTACGGCGTCGGGGTCGACAACATCGACCTGGAAGCGGCCACGCAGCATGGCGTGCAGGTGTGCAACGTGCCGGACTACGGCATGAACGAGGTCTCCGACCACGCGCTGGGCCTGATGCTCGGCCTGGTGCGCAAGCTGCCGTTCATCACCGAGCTGACCCGGCGCGGCGACTGGGATTACCGTCGCTCGATCCCGGTGCGCCGCCTCGCCACGCTGACCGTCGGCATCGTCGGCGTCGGCCGCATCGGCGGCCTGTTCGCGCGCAAGGTCAGCGCGCTCGGCTGCCGCATCGTCGGCGTCGATCCACGCCGTCTCGAACTGGCCCCGGAACATCCGGAAGTCGCCTTCGTCACGTTTGACGAGCTGCTGGCGGACGCGGACGTGGTATCGATCCATTGCCCGCTCACCACCGAGACACGCGGCATGTTCGGCACCGACACGCTCGCCCGCATGAAGCCGACGGCCTTCCTCATCAATACCGCGCGCGGCGGCATCATCGACGAGGCCGCCCTGGCGGATGCACTGGCGCGGGATGCGATCGGTGGCGCGGCGATCGATACGGTCGCGGGCGAACCGCTGGCGGCGGATTCGCCGCTGCGCCAACATGCCAACTGCCTCGTGACGCCGCATATGGCCTGGTATTCGGAAGAGGCCGCGGAAGAACTCAATCGCAAGGTGGCCGAGGAGGCCATCCGCTTCGCCAAGGACGGCACCGTGCACTATCCCGTCAACCACCCAGCGGAACGCTAGGCTGCGTCAATTCTTCCGGACACTCGCCAATTTGACGGTCTGCCGGCGCTTGCAGGTGCGCGGCTTTCAGACCGGCGTTCCGCTCACTTGTCTGCCGATCCTCTCAGAGCCGCCAACGATCCGGTCGGCGGGCGGATCGACAGGGCGATGAGGCCGCCTCGATTCGCCAGAGTTAGCTCCCGGCCCGACTCGACCAGCCGCCTGCGAAGGCGGAGGTGACACGGTCCGCAACGCGGTGCTGCGGCATTCGATAGCCCTTTGCGACGTGGCTGCCTTTTTCTGCCCCAAGTCCTTCCGTGAGCCGGAGACATTCGCGGTTCACCGGCGGCCTCCCCCGCGAAGTCCGAAAATCACAGACTGGCCGTCAACGGAACCCCGCTTGTCGGTTCACGCGCCGCCGCTGCACCGGCCAAACGATCCGATCTTGGGCATCGCTTTGGCGGCGTTGCCGGCGGCCGGACGGCGTCGTTTTCTGGCCTCTTCCGCGGGCTTGTCGGCTCATTCAGGAAAAGAACTTGACGTCATGTCATAAGTCATATGTCATGATGAGGCGGCATCAAGGTGATGGCGCCCTGTATCCCTCCCGTGGCCGAGAACGTGGCGACGCTGGTGAAGAAGGGCGTCGACATGATCATCCTGGGCAACGACGTGATGTTCCTGAACGAGGGCCTGCGCCGCGCGCGCGAGGCCGCCGACAAAGGCGTGCCGGCCGCCTGAAGCAATCTTGCCGCATGGTTCTAATAGGAGACAGCAATGACCGACATTTTTTCGGTTGACGGGCGCGTGGCGGTGGTGACCGGCGGCCTCGGTCAGCTGGGCACCCAGTTCTGCCGAACGCTCGCCAACGCCGGCGCCAAGGTGGCGATCTTCAGCCGCCGTCCCGCCAGCGAGGAGCTTCTGGCCGAGAAGTTTCCCGGCCTCACCGACCGCATCAAGGTCTATGTCGCCAGCGTCACCGACAAGGCCGCGCTCGAAGCGGCAACCGAGGCGCTGATCGCGGACTGGGGTGTCCCCCATGTCCTCGTCAACAACGCCGGAATCGATTCGAAGCCGTCGGGCTCGGCCGATCAGAACGCGCCGTTCGAGGTCTATCCGAAGCACTACTGGGACGAGATCATCGAAACCAACCTCACGGGCGTTATGCTGTGCTGTCAGGTGATCGGCTCGAAGATGGCCGAGGCGCGGCGCGGCAGCATCATCAACGTCGGCTCGATGTACGGGATCGTGTCGCCCAACCAGGCACTCTATGCCTACCGCGAAGCGCGCGACGGCAAACCCTTCATCAAGGCGATCTCCTATGCCGCTTCGAAGTCCGGCCTCGTCAACATGACGCGCTATCTCGGCACCTACTGGGCGCCGAAGAACGTTCGCGTTAATCTCATTACCTTCGGCGGCGTCAAGACGGCCAACTTCGACAAGGAGTTCATCGACGCCTTCCTTCAGCGCGTACCGATGGGCCGCCAAGCCGAAATCGAGGAGTTCGGCGGTGTCGTCCAGTTTCTCGCCTCCGACGCCTCGTCCTATATGACTGGATCGAATGTGGTGGTGGACGGGGGCTTTACAGCGTGGTGAGCGGCAATCTGCCTTTGGTGGAGGAAAGCGGCATCGGCTCGCGCCGCGGGGGCGAGCGCGACAAGCTCGCGGTTCCCCTGGTGAACGCCATCGAGACGCGCATTTTTTCCGGTGCGCTCAAGGTCGGCGACCGCCTTCCCGCCGAGGCCGAGATCGCCCGTCTCTACGGCGTCAGCACGCGCTCGGTGCGCGAAGCGCTTCAGATCCTGGAAACGAAGGGTCTCGTGCGCCGCAAGCACGGCGAGCGCGCCATGGTGGTGCGCGATGACGTTGCCGAATTCATGAGCTCGCTCGCCGTCACGGTGAAGCAGCTCTTTGCCGAGAAGTCGGAATTTCTCGTCCAGCTCATGGACGTGCGCCGGATCATCGAGAGCGAGGTCGTGCTGCGCCTCAGCTCGGGCGACTTCCAGGTCGGCAGCGAGGTTACCGACGCACTCGACGCGATGAAGGCGGCCGCCGAGGCGGGCGACACCACGCGCTTTACCGACGCGGACGCCGAATTCCATCTCGGCCTCGTGCGCTCGGTCGGCAACGGCATCCTGAACGTCCTCTACGACAACCTCTTCTCGATCATCGTCGACGTCATCCGCGTGTCGAGCCGCGTGCCCGACAAATCGCTGGAGGCCGGCTATGCCGAACACGAGGAGATCCACCGCCTGATCGTCGAGCAGGACAGCGAGGCTGCGGTCGCCGCCATCCGGCGCCAGATCGACAACAGCGCCAACTACCTGCGTGTCGCCCTCGACAACGCCGCACTCAGCAAGCAACGGAACCGATAAATGTCCAAATTCGACTACAGCGACACCGACTGGGCTTCGATCGAACGCCTGTCCAGATGGTATTCGGGCGACATTCACGACAGCCTGGAGCAGCTCGGCGGCTGGGGCTATCTCGAAGGCATCTCGCTGAAAGGCGCGCTCGAGCCCGGCAAGACGGTTTGCGGACCGGCCGTTACCGTCCAGTTCGAGAAGAGCGACCGTAAGTGGCAGCCCCAGGACGTCTATCACAACGCCGTCGACAACACGCCGACCGGTGCCGTTCTGGTTGTCGATGCCTCGTGTGCGGAGGGCTCGTGCTCCGGTGAACTGATGTCGACGGGCGCCAAGACCCGCGGCGCCGCCGCGACGATCGTCAACGGCACGGTCCGCGACACCGCCCAGGTGCGCCAGCTCGGCTATCCGCTTTTTGCCAAGGCCCTCAGCCCCGTCTCGGTTTCCGGCAAGATGGAGCCCAAGGCATCGCAGGTGGCGATCCGGATCGGCAGCGTCACCGTACACCCGGGCGACGTGATCTTCGGCGATGTCGATGGCGTGGTCGTCATTCCCAAGGCGATGGTCGCGGCGGTGGCCGACCAGGCGGACAAGGTCGGCAGGAACGAGGCCACTGCGCGCGACCGAATCCTCGCCGGCGAAAAGCTCCAGGCGATCTGGCCGGTCGAAGCATAGGCAGCCGCAGGCGCCCGAACCGGCGTGTTGCGTTGGCCGCCGGCGCCGAAGCGGCGGCGGCCCTCCGCCTGCGCTCCCTCACGCGGCGGGCGCAGGCGGCAGCGGGGCGAAGGTCAGCGGCACGGCGGCCTGGCGCAAGACGATCGCCGCCGTGAATGACAGCAGCCGGGCGTCAGGCCTGCCGTCGCTCCTGGAGCATTTCGTTTCGGACAACCGTGCTCACGATGGTTTGGCCAGCCAGGTGAGATAAGCGTTGACACCGCCATTGCGAGCGGCGTGGGCATCGGAATCCTTTGCGACGATGGTGGCGGCGTTGGCACACACTTTCGCCAGCGCCGCTGCAACCAGTTCGGCCTGGCCGGGCTTGAGATTGCATGGATCGAGCTGGAAATAGCCCAGCTCCGTCTCATGGTTGCGCACGATGATGGCGGGGTCCTGCTCCGCCAGGGTGCGGGCCAGCGCTGCGGCGGTTGCACCGAGCCTGGCAGCGTCGACGTTGACCTGCAGGCGCTCCAATGGATTGCGGGTCGGATCCGGTACGATCACCGGTTCGATACCGGCGATGGGAGCGAGCGCTTCGACCCACTGGTCCAGCGCCTGCCGCTCCTCAGCCCGAATGCCGGCGTGATCGCGTTTCTGCCACTGCCTCAGCGCGGCGATGGCGCCGGCAATGCTCTCCTTGCCGATCTTCATGCCGCGGCCGATGCCCATGTTCTGAAGATAGGTCGCGCGGACGAGATCGCGCCGGCCGGCGACGATGCCCGACGTCGGACCACCCAGGAACTTGTGGCCGGAATAGACGACCAGGCTGGCGCCATCGACGATGAAGCCGGTGAGATCGTATTCGGATGCGGCATCGACGATCACCGGCACATTGGCACGCTGGCAGATCTCGGCAAAACGCCGAAGCGGGATCTGGCCGTAGTCGACCACGTGATGGGAAACCACGTAAAGCGCGGCCGCGGTCCTTTCCGTCAACGCAGCTTCGAGCTGATAATCCGCAACTTGGGTTGACTGACCGATCGGACGAACCGTCGCCCCGGCAATCTCGACCGCCTGCGAGATCGGCGCACCATAGCCGCACAGATGGCCGGTCTGGACGACCACTTCGTTCTTTTCGCCGGGATCGTTCGGCAAGGCCTCGACGCGGCCGGGATCGATCCCGGTCACGCAGGCGGCGACGCAGAGCGTGATGCCGGCGCTGGCCGACGCGGTCATGCAGCCGGCTTCCGCGCCGGTCAGATCGGCGATCGCGGCACTCGCCAGCGCCTGCAGCTCGTGCATGTCGACGAACTCGCCCATGACCGCCGCCGTCGCCTGGCGCACCTCTTGACTGGCAATCGAGGCTCCAAGGCTGGTCATGGTGCCCGATACATTGATCAGACGGCGGCAACCATTAGCGTCATGCCAGGTCCACATTCCGGTTTTGTCCTGTTTCATCGTCTTTTCTCAGTCACGGAGTTCGAAGACAGCTTCGATCTCCACAGTGATGTTGTTGGGAAGCGAAGCGACGCCAAAGGCCGAACGGGCATGAACCCCGTCGGCTCCGAAGACGTCGGCAAAGAGCTGCGAGGCGCCGTCGATGACAAACGGATGGCGCTCGAAGTCCGGTGCGGCATTGACCAGCCCCAGCAGCTTGACTACGCCGGCGACGCGCTCCAGCCCGCCCAGATGGTCGCGCAACGTCGCCAGGATGTTGATCGCCACCAGCTGGGCGTGATCGCGTGCGACTTCGGCGCTGACCTCGGCGCCGACCTTGCCGCGCAGAAGGGTGCCATCCGTTTGCACCGGCCCCTGGCCGGAGACGAAGGCAAGCTGGCCGGTCTGCCGGACATTGCAGAAGGCGCCAATCGGCGTCGGCGCAACAGCCGGCAATTCGATGCCGAGGCGGGCGAGCCGTGTGGTCACGGCATCACGATGTTTCAAGTCAGGCAAGGGCATGTAGGTCTTCTGTTCTCTTGCAATAGGCCAAGTGGGCGGGGCCTGTGGACACCGGTTCGGGAACACCCTGGGCACAGACATCAACCGCGTACGGGCATCGCGTGCGGAAGACGCAGCCGGAAGGCGGGTCGAGCGGGCTTGGAATGTCGCCTTTGAGGATCGTGCGCTTGCCGTCGAGCAGCGGGTCGGGCAGCGGGATCGCCGACAGGAGAGCGCGCGTATAGGGGTGGGCCGGATCGGCGTAGAGAGACCGCGACGGGCCGATCTCCACCACCCGGCCCAGATACATGACGACGATCTGGTCGCACAGATATTCCACTACGGAAAGATCATGGGCGATGAACAGCATGGTGAGATTGCGCCGCTGGCGCAGGTCGAGCAGCAGGTTGAGCACCTGCGCCTGGATCGAGACGTCGAGGGCGGAGACACTTTCGTCGGCCACGATGAAATCGGGTTCCAGCGCCAGCGCCCGGGCGATGCCGATCCGCTGGCGTTGGCCGCCTGAAAACTCGTGCGGAAAGCGGTTCATATGGTCCGCCTCCAGACCCACCTCCTCGAGCAGGGCTGCAACCTTGTCGCGCCGCGTCCGCGGCGTGCCGATGCGATGGGCGCGCAACCCCTCGGCAACGATGTCGCCGACGCGCAGGCGCGGATTGAGCGAGGAGATCGGATCCTGAAAGATGATCTGCAGGCGCTTGCGCGCCTCGCGCAGACCCGCCGCGTCGAGCGTGTTGAGATCCCGGCCATCGAAGATGGTCTGGCCTTCCGTCGGCTCGATCAGGCGCAGAAGCGTGCGGCCGAGCGTCGTCTTGCCGGAACCGCTCTCGCCCACCAGGCCGGTGATCGAACCGCGCGGAATGTCGAAGTTCGCATCGCTGACAGCGTGGACGGTGCCGCGCGGCGTGACGAAGCGCTTGGTAAGATGGCGGATCTTCAGCAGCGGCTCAGACAGGGGCCACCTCCCGCCTGGCGTGGAAGCAAGCGACCCGGTGATTGGCTGCGAAATCGTCAAGCGCGACCGGCTGCAGGCACGCCTCGTCGGCGCGCGCGCAGCGCGGCGCAAAGGCGCACCCCGGCGGCATCGACTGCAGTGGCGGCACGGTGCCGGGAATGGGCACGATCCGCTCCGCCTCGCCCCGGTTGGGCCTGGGGATCGAATTGAGAAGACCCTGCGTATAGGGATGGCTCGGACGGGCGAACAGCTCCCTCACGCCGGCCTGCTCGACGATCGCCCCGGCATACATCACCGCCACGTCGTCGGCCATTTCGGCCACCACGCCCATGTTGTGGGTGACGAACAGGATCGACATGCCGAGTTCCTTCTGCAACCGGCGCATCAAGTCGAGAATCTGGGCCTGGATGGTGACGTCGAGTGCCGTCGTCGGCTCGTCGGCGATCAGCAGCGCCGGATTGCACACCAGAGCAAGCGCGATCATGGCCCGCTGGCGCATGCCGCCGGACAGCTCGTGGGGATAGCTGTCGATGCGCGACGCTGCGGCCGGGATCTCGACGAACTCCAACATCTCCAGCACGCGCTTGCGGCGCGCCGCGGCATCGAGGTTGCTGTGCAGCAGCAGCATCTCGCCGATCTGGTCGCCGATGGTAAATAGCGGGTTCAGCGACGACATCGGCTCCTGGAAGATCATGGCGATCTCGGCGCCGCGCAGCGCGCGCATGGCAGCTTCCGAAACCGCCGCCAGATCGATCGTTTGCCCTGCGGACGACCGATAGCGAATCGTGCCGTCGGCAATGAAACCGTTCTTCGGCAACAAGCCCATGATGGCGAGCGAAGAGACCGACTTGCCCGAGCCGCTTTCGCCCACCACCGCCAGCGTACGGCCGGGATAGATGGTGAAGCTGACATTGCGCACCGCCGCCAGCGACATGTGTCGCGAGCGGAAGGCGACGCGCAGATTGCTGACATCGAGAACCGGCTCGCTCACCTGCTCCTCCGGCTCGCCGGCATGGCCGAGGCGCCGATCACCGTCAGGCGCGGCTCGAACATCCGGTCCAGCGCCAGCCGCGCGCCTAGGCTGTCGACGGCTTCGGTGCCTGCATCGCCGAGATCGAAAACGGTGAAGTCGGCCTTCTGCCCGGGCTTTGCCCCGTCGCGCGCGCCGAGCCCGAGGACCGAGCGCGGCCGTTCGGTGACCGCGGCGAGCACCTCGTCAAAGGTGAGGCCGATCGCCAGCAGCTTCGACATGGTGGTGGCGAGGTCGTAGACCGGACCGTCGATGTTGTGCAGATGCAGATCGGTCGAAATCGACCAGGGTTTGAGCCCGTCGCCGATCGCGGCGCGGGCGGTATCGAAGCTGAAGGAGGCGGCGCCGTGGCCGATGTCCATGCGCACGCCAGCCTCGGCCAGCCGCCTGGCCTGCTCAAACAGCGCCGCGGTGTCGCGGATCGAGCCGGCCTTCTTGCCGTTGAAGCAATGGGTGACGATGTCGCCGGGGGTGAGGATGTCGAACACCTCGTCGAGCAGCGGCGGCGGTTCGCCGACATGGACCATCAGCGGCAGGTCGAGAATCTCCGCCACCCGCTTGGCGATCTTCGCTGGCGTGATTCCCCAGGCGTCGGTGATGACGCCGCTGGCGCGCACCTTGATGCCGCAGATGACGTCGCGGTTGGCTTCGGCAACTGCCAGCGTGCGGTCGACATCGATCGATCTGAGATCGATGAGTTCCGACACCCGGTTGCAGGCGACAAGTCCGATCGAGCCGATGTTGAGGAAGGCGCGCACCGTCTCCTGCTGCGCCTCGATGACGTATTCGCGCAGCCCATGGAACGCCGCCTCGCCGGCCGACCCCGCATCGGCCATGGCGGTGACACCGGTCGCGCGGCCGGCCTCAGAGGCGCGGACCGAAATGTCGGTGCCGCCGTGCCAGACGTGGACATGCAGGTCGCACCAGCCGGGCGAGAGATAGGCGCCTTTGCAGTCGATGACCTCGGCGTCGGGCAGATCGACGCCGGCGATGAGCCCATCGTCGCCGACGGTTATGGACTTGGGTGCGTCGTCGAGGCCGACGGGGCGGAAATTGGTGAGCTTCAGTGCCATGTCTCAAAGATCCTTGGCCAGGCGCGGGTCGAGCGCGTCGCGCAGCCCGTCGCCGATGAGTTGCAGCGCCAGCACCGAGATCGAGATCGCCAGACCCGGAAATACGATGAGAAAGGCGGCCTGATCGATGTATTGGCGGCCTTCGTTGATCATAGTGCCCCAGCTCGGCGTCGAGGGATCGATGCCAACGCCGAGGAAGGACAATCCGGATTCGGCCAGCATGGCATAGGCAAAAATGAACGTCGCCTGGACGATGATCGGCGAGACGATGTTGCGCAGCACATGCGTGGTCATGATGGTGAAGGTCGACGAGCCGAGCGCGACGGCTGCCTCGACATAGGGCAGCTCGCGGATCACCAGCGTGGAGGCGCGCACGATGCGGGCGATGCGCGGCGCATAGACGATGGACAGGGCAACGACGACATTGACCATCGAACCGCCGAGGATCGACACCAGTGCAATCGCCAGCAGGATGTCCGGAAAGGCCATCATCGCGTCGATCAGCCGCGACATGGGAGCGTCGAGCCGGCGAAAGAACCCGGCGATCAGTCCGATGGCGATGCCGATGAGCGAAGCGATGGCAGCCACGCCGAGCCCGATCGAAAGCGAGACGCGGCCGGCAAAGAGCAACCGCGAAAAGACGTCGCGCCCGAAGGCGTCGGCACCGAGCAGAAAGACGGCGCCCGGCGGAGTCAGGCGGGCGCGCACCGACATCCTGGCCGGATCGGTGGGCGCGACAAACGGGGCGAAGACGCAAAGCGCCACGATCACAAGGAAGACGAGGAGCGCAATCAGAACCGCCCGCCGGGAGAACAGCAGCGCGAAGAATCTTGGCTCGTCCAGGGCAACGGATGCATTGGCCATGGCGCTCGACTGCTCCCTAATACCTGACCCGTTTATCGACGATCAGGTAGATGAGGTCCGTCGCCAGGTTGATGAGCACATAGAGCGTGGCCACGACGATCAACGCACCCTGGATGATCGGATAGTCGCGGCGCAGAACGGCGCTGACCACGAGATTGCCCATGCCAGGGATGTTGAAGACCCGCTCGGTGACCACCGCGCCCGAAATCAACAGCGCGAAGGTAAGCCCGATCACGGTGATGATCGGGATTGCCGCGTTTTTCAGCGCATGGCGCAGCACGACCCGCGCCTCGCTCATGCCCTTGGAGCGGGCGGTGCGGATGTAGTCCTCACCCAGAATGTCGAGCATGGAGGCACGGGTGAACCTGAGGATCAGCGCTGAATTGACGATGCCGAGCACGATCGACGGAAGGATGAGATAGCTCATGCGTTGCCAAAAGCCGGCGTCCGGGCCGCCAAAACCGGATGCCGGAAACCAGCCGAGATCAGTGGCGAGGTAGCGCTGAAGCATCAGGCCGGTCCAGAAACTCGGGATCGACGCGCCGAGCATTGCGACGCTGATGGCGCTCTGGTCGAGGAACGAGCCGCGCCGATAGGCAGCGTAAATGCCGATCGGCGTGGCGATAACCAGCGCGATGGCAAGGGAAAACAACGTCAGGAAGACCGTCGGCTCGGCCCGGCCCGCGAGGACCTCGGTGACCGGGCGATGGAAGAAGATCGACTGGCCGAGATCGCCCTGGACCGCGTGGATGATGAAGAAGAAATACTGGACGATGATCGGCTGATCGAGACCGAGGCGGGCGCGCAACTCGGCGGCATCCTGTGGCGTCGCATCCGGCCCCAGCATCAGCGCCGCCGGGTCGCCGGGAGCGAGGCGGACGATGATGAAGGCGATGGTCAGCACCAGAAAGACGACGACCACCATGCCCAAAAGACGCTTGAAGATATAGAAACGCATTCAGGCTGTCTCCCAGGGCGATCATGGGAGAATGGGGGCCGCCGGAGCGGTCCCCATCCCAAGTCCTTGTGTCTGTTCTAGTCCTTCGAGGCGTTCCAGAAGAACGGCCAAGGCGAGGGCGTGACGCCCTTGAGCGCCTTGGAAGCACCTTCCAGCGCATTGAAATTGCCGACCTTGATGAAGCCGACGTCCTGGAAGTTCTCGGTCTGCATCTTGGCGAAGATCTCCTTGCGCTTCGCCGGATCGGTCTCGCTGGTGAACTGGTTGGCCAGGTCGACTTCCGCGGGCGTGTCCCAGCCGATCCGCGAGCTCGGGAACCACATGTCGGTCAGCGCCGGCTCGGGCAGGAAGGGAGAATGGGTGATATAGATGTCCCACAGCGCCGGATCGTTGCGGCGTTGGCCGAGGGTCGCCCAGTCGACCACATCCATCTGCACCTTGAAGCCGGCGGCCTCGAGCGCCTGCTTGGCCACCTCGGCCATCTTGTAGTGGAACTCGTACTGGCGCGAGGTGAGGATGCGCAAAGGCGTGCCGTCATAGCCGGCATCCTTCAGGAGCGCCGCCGCCTTCTTGGGATCGTTCTGGTTATAGAGGTCGGTGCCGGCCTCCGTGTTCCAGAACCAGCCCTGCGGGTACATCGCCCCATCGACCTTGAAGAACTTGTCGTCGCCGAAGGCGGCGAAAAGCATGTCGTCGAAAGGCAGCGCGGCCAGCAGCGCCTGGCGGATCTTGAGGTTGGTCAAGAGACCCGCCTTGTGGTTGATCGCCCAGACCGGCCAGCCGAACGGCGCCAGCAGCAGCGGCTTGGCGACATCGCTGGCGGCGATGCGGTCATAGCTTTCGGCCGGCAGGCCGTCGGCAAAGTCGAACTGACCCGACAGCAGGCCCTCGACCCGCGTGTTCGCGTCAGGCACCGGGATGAAGCGGATCTCGTCGGGAACCTGGCCGCGCTTGCCAGCCCAGCCGCTGGCGGCATCGTCGCGCGGCACGAAGCCCTTGAAGCGGACAAGCTGCAGATACTGGTCCGGGACGTGCTCACCCACCTCGTAGGGGCCGGTGCCGACGACCTTCGAAAGCGTGTCGCCAGCGCCCTTGACGATTTCCTCCGGATAGATCGCCGCAGCGGAATTGGAGAAGGCGAGGAGCGACATCAGGGGCGCATAGGGCTCCGACATCGTGATGCGAACGGAATAGGGGCCGGTGGCCTCGATGCTCTGCACCTTGTCGGCGACGGTCTTGCCCCGGCTAGCCACCTTCAGCCAGCGGTCGAGTGAGGCGACGACATCGGCCGAATCCATCGTCGAGCCGTCCTGGAAGGTGATCCCCTGCCGCAGGGGAATGTCATAGACCTTGCCGCCATCCGAGATCGTCGGCATGTCCTTGGCCAGAAGCGGCGCCACCGCCCAGTTGCCGTCGAACGTATAGAGAGTCTCGACGACGTGCTGGGTCACGATCGAGACCACGTCCTTGGTCGAGACCATCGGGTCAAGCGTGTCCGCCTCGCCGACGATGGCCACATTCACCGTGCCGGCGGCAAGCGCGGCCGGCACCTGCATAGCAAGTGCGCTGGCTGCCAGTAACGGAGCCAGCAGAAGTGACTTGAAGGGGGTCTTGAATTTCATGGATTCCTCCATTACTATGCATTATATACCACAACAGCGTAGAGATATCCTCGGCCCGCGTCAAGTTCGGCGCGGGAGGACAGCGGGAGGATTGGCTCCTGCCGATTGCTCCATGGGATCTTGCTTCAGGAGGGGCGGCCAATGACGAACGATACGCGGAAACGGGTCGGCGCAATCGACCGGACGCTGCAGATCCTCGACGTCCTGACCGAGCGCCAGCAGCCGATGAGCGCCTATGACCTGGCGCAGAAGACGGGCGCGCCCGCCTCGACCATCTACAAGATCGTCGACGAACTGGTCGAACGCTCGATGCTGACGCGCACCGGCGAGAACTCGGTGTGGCTTGGCCCGCGGCTGATGCGCTACGGGCTGACCTATCGCTCGCACATGAACGTTTTCAACGAGGCCAAGCGTGAGATGGGGGCGCTGGCCGAACGGTTGGGCGAGACGATCCAGATCTGCGCCCGCGACGAAGACATGATGACGGTGATCGGCATGTCGCGCGGCAAGGATCATTTCAACGTCGCCTCCGATGTCGGCACCCGCGTTCCGCTCAACTGGACCGTATCGGGGCGCCTGCTCCTTGGCCATCTGGACGAGCACGAGCGCATCCGCATCTTCAGACAGATCGCTCGGCCGTCGACCACCGGAAAGGCCGAGGTCGATCCGGTCAAACTTGCCGAACTGTCGGGCCGCGAGTTCCATGAGCGGCTGGCTGTCCAGATGAGCGCCTCGGAATTCGCCGTTGCCTGCATTGCTGCGCCCATCTGCGACGAGACCGGGGCCTGCGTGGCGACCATCTCGATCGTGCTGCCGGAGACCAAGGCGCGCGCGGAAACCGACAGGCTGGCCGAGGAGGTGCGCCGTTCGGCGCGCAATATCGAAACGGCCTTGGGGCGGAAGGCGGCATAGCGGCATCGCCAGACGGGCCGCGCGGCCGGCGCCGGTGACTTCCGCCGATCGGCGCGCCGTCAGGATGCAGGATTCAAGCGTCTTGGCCGCGTGGTTGCGGCATTTCGGATGCGGTCGATGCGTTCCGCGTTGCCACGAAGGACGGCCGCGCGCTCGCTCTCGGGACAGGGCCGAAACAACGGCGCCAGACCGGCGCCTCACACCCCAGGCTCTGTCACGTCATAATCCAGGTTGAAGACATCCCGGGCCGCCTCGGCCAATTCGAAGGCGCCGGCACCCTTGAGGGCGAACATCGCGGCCCCGAGCACGGTCGTTTCCGGTTCCTCCACGGTCTTGACCGGGATGCCGAGTGCGTTTGCCTTGAGCTGGGTCCAGAAACGGTTGCGGCCGCCGCCGCCGACAAGAGTCAATTCGGTAGCCTTGAAGTTGCCGGCCTTTTCGAGAACTCCAAGCCCTGTTCTCAGTCGACCGGCCAGTGCCTGCAGCAGCGCGCGGAACAACGTGCCGCGATCGACATCGAGCGACAGGTTGGTGATGCTGCCCTTGCCGACGAGGAAGTCGGGATCAAGGACAATGCCGCGGCAATCGGCGGGGGCTGCCTGAGCCTCGCGGATCATGGTTTCGTATTTTTCGGCGCCTGTCAGTTCGCCAAACATCGTGCGCCCCGCCCATTCGACGACAGCCGACGCCACATACTGGAAGCCCGGATTGTAGTGCCCTTTCAGCACGTCCCACTCGCAGGTGAAGGCGTCGGCAAAATCCTCGACGGCGGGAAGGGTGACGCTGTCGCAGCGTGCCATGAGGATTTCCCAGGTCCCCGAGGAGAGGACCGGCCGGTTGGTCGCCGCGCCGGCGCCAAACACCGCGAACTGGGTGTCGTGACCGGCCGAGATCACCGGAATGTCGGCGGGAAGCCCGAGCGCGGCGGCGGCATCCGCCTTGAGTGGACCGATCACCTCGCCCGGAAAGACGATTTTCGGGAACAGCGATCGGTCGACCTGCAGGGCGGAGAGGATCTCGTCGCTGAAATCCTGGCTCTTGATGTCGGCCATCTGCGAGGTGCCGACCATGGTGGCGTCGTTGGTCAGGCGCCCGGTCAGCCGATGGGTGATCAGCGAACTGGCGAAGAGGAAGTGGCTGGCGTTTTCGATGAGGTCCGGACGGTTTTCGCGAAACCAGATGAACTTGTTGAGAGTGTTGAAAGAAAAATGGCCAACCCCGCTGATCGCAACGGCACGATCCGGATCGATGTAGCGGGACATGTGGCTCTGCGATTCGATCGTGCGCGTGCACGACCACGAGATGACCGGAAACATCATCTCGCCCTCGGCGTCGAGGAAGGTGCCGTCGCCGCCGAAAGTGGTCGCCGTGAGGCCGCGGACCCGCTTCGGGTCGATCTCGGCCGCGACGGCGCGGGTGCAGCGGTCGAGCTTTTCGAATATCTGGTCGAAGGACCAGTAGTGCCAGTCGCCATGTTTGGCATCGGGCACCGTTGCGTTCTTTTCCGAGGCGCGGGCGATCACCTTTCCGGATGTCGATACGGCGATGGCGCGCAGGTTGGTGCTGCCGCAGTCAAGGACGATGACGCAGTCTTCACTCATGGCCGTCATTCTCGCCTAGGATGAGAACGCCCCCGATTGAACCAGATGCCCTCCGGTCGTGCCTGAGGCATTTCGCTGCGGTTTCCGTCCACACGGCCATCGATCCCTCGCCTTGGTCGTCCACTGTGCCTCCATCACTTCGGCTCACGCCGCACGGCGCCGACGACGCCGTCTTCGCTGATCCGGCAGTCGATATGCTCGGCGCGGTTGACGAGCGCGAAGGCGGTGCGATTGAACTTGCTCTTGTCGCAGAGCAGCACGTTGGAATGGCTGCTGCGCAGCATCGCCTTCTTCACCCCGGCATTGAGTTCGTTGCTGTCCCAGGCGCCCTCTCCTTCCTGAAAGGCGCCACAGGAATGGAAGCAGATGTCGGCCGTAAATTCGAGGATGTTGTTGACGGCAATGACCCCGAGAAAAGCGCCGTAGTTTTCGAAATACTCGCCGCCGACTGCGATCACCTTCACCTTGGGCTTGCGGACCATGTCGAAGACGATCCGCACAGAATTGGTGATGATCGTCAGCTCGACATTGGGGAGCGCCTGGGCCAGGTACCAGCAGCTCGAGCTTTGGTCGAGCATGAGCACGTCGCCTTCCCGGATCATCGGGATCGCAAGCCGCGCCATTTCCTTCTTGGCGTCGGCGTTGCGCAGCTGTCGTGAACCGAAGGCAAGCGATCCTTCGTCATTATCGAGGATCGACACCGCACCGCCATGGGTGCGGCGAACGTAGCCCCCCTCTTCGAGCGCGCGCAGGTCCCGGCGGATCGTCTCGACCGCCACGCCGAACTGCTCGGCGAGATCGGCGACGGTTGCCGAGCCGACATGGTCGACGCGATTGACGATGTCCTTCATGCGCCCGACGAGCATTCCTCGCTCCATTCATCCAGAAAACGGTCATAAATGGGCATCGGAGTGTATCGCGCAGTCGGGTCAGGGTTTCAAGAGAAACGGGCCAGACGGGGGTCAGGCACTGAGATTCATGAGCAAATGCGTGGCTTTAGTCGCCCGCTGCAAGCCGTCGCTGTCGACATGAATATGTCGCGGGTCGTGGCGTTGCCTTCCCTTGTTGCGGCGATTTTTGCCTGCTAAAACGGGCGCTAACGGGCAGGCGTGCGAACCAGAGCGTGCCGTCCGGCGATTTTTTGGAAAACTGGGAAGCAAAGATGAGTGACACAACCGCCTTGCGCCAAAGCATCATCGACGCATGCATCGAAATGAATGCGAGTGGTCTCAACCAGGGTACGTCCGGCAATATCAGCGTGCGTCAGGACGGCGGCATGCTGATTACCCCGTCCGGCGTCGCCTACGACAAGATGACGCCCGACGAGTTGGTCTTTGTCAGCGACGACGGCCAATACGCCGAGGATATGGTGCCGTCGACCGAGTGGCGCTTCCATCTCGCCAGCTATCGCGCCCGTCCCGATGCGGGTGCAGTCGTGCATAATCACGCGCTGCATTGCGCGATCGTTTCGATCCTCAACAAACCCATTCCGGCGATCCATTACATGGTCGCCGTTGCCGGGGGCACCGATATCCCGGTCGTCGAATATGCGACCTACGGGACGCAGGAACTCTCCGACTATGTCGAGGCGGGGCTCAGGAACCGCAAGGCCATCCTGCTGCGCCATCACGGCATGATCGCAACGGGCCCGACGCTGGCAAACGCCATGTGGCTGGCCATTGAGGTCGAAACCCTCGCCAAGATGTACGTCAACCTGCTTCAGATCACCGACACGCCACCGGTGCTCTCCGATAAGCAGATCCAGATCGTCCTCGACAAGATCGCCGGTTACGGTCTGAGGGAAAAAACCTAGCCGCGGCGAAATTCCGCAACACATATGGCGGTCACGTGCCGTCGGCGGCGCGCGAGCAGGTCGCGCGCCGCGGCAAGACGAGCCGGAAAGCCGACCGTGAGCCCTGTCAGATCAGCCGATATTGCGCGGCCTTGTTGCGCAGGAAGGGCAGACCCTTGGACATGACCGCCTCGCGGCTCTCGGCCACCGGACGCCAGACGGACAGCCCGAAGGCGATCTCGGGCATCATGTTGATGAAGCTCTCCATCGCCAGGGCGCCCTTGTAGCCGATCGCCGCCAGCGTCGCGAAAATCTCGTCCCAACCGCAGGTGCCCTCGCCCGGCGTGCCGCGATCGCTTTCGCTGAGATGGATGTATTTCAAGAACTCGCGCGCATCGAGGATGCCGTTGCCGACGCCCTTCTCCTCGATGTTCATGTGGTAGGTGTCGAGATGGATGAAGATGTTGTCGGCGCCAACCTTGTGGACCATGTCGCGCGCCTGCCACCCGGTATTGATGAGGTGGTTCTCGTAGCGGTTCACCGGCTCGATGCCGAACAGTAGGCCGATCTTCTTGGCATAGGCCGCCGACGCCTTCAGCGTCTTGGCGACATTGTCGAGTTCGGCGGCGGTCGGCGGAAATCCCGTGCGTTCGCCGATGCCGCCATAGGTGACGCCGGAGAGCGCTTCGGCACCGCAGGCCTTGGTCTTGTCGAGGGCAAGCTGCAGGTACTCGATGGCATCGTCGGGATGGGCGGAGGGCCAGCATTCCTGCGGCAAGCCGAGCGAGCAGACTGCGCGCAGTTTGTGCTGGTCCAACAGGGCGCGGGTGTGTTCGGTGTCGATGTCGCGTGGGCGCAGCATCGGTATTTCGATGAAATCGACACCATACTGCTTGGCCCCGATCACTGCCCGTTCGGCGCCGGCGCGATCCCAGTTCATCGTCCACATGCTGGTGTGGACGCCAAAACCTTCCATGGTGTCAGCCCCTTCTGAAAAAGCGGATTAGCGAGGAGATTTGTTCCGATCGCAGAATCATCACGGCGATCAGGAACAGACCCCAGACCGCGGTGGCGAGATGCTGGTTGGCTCCGACCAGGTTGAGCCCCGAGGAGAAGATCTGGAGGATCAGGATCGACAGGATCACCGGCACGACCTTGCCGTAGCCGCCGAACGGGTCGATGCCGCCGAGGAAGATGGCGAGCACCGTGACCAGCAGCAGCGCTTCGCCGTGTCCGACGCGTACCGAGTTGAAGCGGGCGAGCATCAGGATGCCGGCGAGGGCGCAGATCACGCCCGAAAGCGCATAGATCGCGACAAGGGTGCGCTTGGTGTTGATGCCGGCATATTCCGCCGCGTTGATGTTCGAGCCGACCATGTAGACGCCGAAGCCGTGCCGGCTGCGTCTGAGAAGGATGTGCCAGGCGATGGCCACGAGAACGAAAACGATCAGAGGCATCGGCACGCCCAGCACCGTTCCGTGGCCAAGCAACCCGATGGTTTCGGGAAAGCCCGAAATATCGCCGCCCTTGGTCAGAAACTCCCCAAGGCCGCGCAGAAAGATCATCATGGCCAGCGAAACCAGGATCGGATGGGCGCCGATATAGGCGACCACCGCGCCTTCGATCGCTCCCGCCAGGGCGCCCACCAAGAGGGCGGCCATCACACCCATCAGGATGGCCACGACTCCGGCGTCGGGACCGCCGTCCCGCAGCATGAACCAGGCAAAGGTCAGCCCGGAAAAATTGGCGGTGTAGATGATGGCGAGATTGAACCCGCCCGAGATCATCGGCGCCAGCATGGCGATGGTGAGCAGCCCGAGAAGCGGTGCCTGGAAGCCCATCGAGGCGAAGTTCGCCTCGGTCAGGAACTTGGGCGTGGCGAGGCTGAAGGCGGCGATGATGATGACCATCAACACCAGAAGGCCGAGCGTTTCGCTGCCAAGCGTGTCCCGGACGCGGGTAAGACTGAACCTCATTTCGCCGTCTCCCCCCGGGTTGTCGACAACCGGCCGAACGACATGTTTCCCGTCGAAATTGCCACAAGGATCGCCGCGCCGATGATCATCTTGAACGCGAACGGCGATATGCCGAGCAAGTTGAGCCCGTTCTGGATGACCGCGACGAACATCACCCCGAGAACGGCTCCGATGACCGACCCTTTCCCACCGCCGAGGCGTGCTCCGCCGAGGACGACGGCGGCGAGAACTTCAAGCTCGCGGCCCGCCAATGCGTTGGGCACCACTTCCTGGACGATGTTCACCTGCATCAGGGCGGCGATCCCCGCCATCAGCCCGCACCAGCCGAAGGCCAGGGCCTGCATGGCCGCGAGGCTGACGCCCGCCCGGCGGGCGCCTTCCGGATTGTCCCCGAAGGCGTAGAGCTGGCGGCCGAGGTTCGTTCGCTGAATCAGGAACCAGGTTGCGGCCACGCAGACGACCATGACAGCCACCGGCAGGGTCAGTTCGGACCAGGCTCCGTCCGCCGACTGATGCTCAAACAGCGCCACGCGATCGGTCCACCAGTCGGGAAGATTGTAAATGCTGCGGCCGTGGGTCGCGAACATCAGCAGCCCGAAGAAGGCGTTGAAGGTGGCGATGGTGACCACGATCGAAATGATGCGGAAACGGTGGATCAGGGTGGCGTTGATCAGACCAAGCCCGATCCCGATGGCGCCGCAGAAGATGAAGCCGAGAACCCAGTTGCCGCCGCCCATGCCTATCAGGAGGGTGGCCGCGATGTACTGGACCACCGAGGAGGCGACCGCGAACGAGATGTCGATGCCGCCGGCGATCAGCACCACCAGAAGGCCGACGGCCCAGATCAGGTTGACCGAGCTGTTGTTGAGAAGGGAGGTCAGGTTGCCGAGGCCGAGGAACGTGTCGGTCGTCAGCGACAGGAGGATACAGACGAGGGCCAGAGCAACGAACAGACGGAATTCGATCTGACGGTGCCGCAGTATGTCACGCATAGATCGCTTTCTCGAGTTGGCTGACGGTTATCGCGTGGGGATCGTAGCTCTCGGTGATGCGTCCCTCGACCATGTGCAGAACGCGATCCGTGTTGAAGAGGACCTCGGTCACTTCGTCGGAGATCATCAGGATCCCGAGCCCGCGATCGGCCAGTTCGCGCACGATGCGGAAGATACCTGCGCGCGCGCCGACGTCGACCCCCACCGTGGGGCTGTCGAGGATGAGAACCTTCGGCTCGGTCGCCAGGCACTTGGCCAACACGGTCTTCTGCTGGTTCCCGCCGGACAGGGTCGCAATCAGGTCGCTGGACAGGCCAATCTTGATGCCGAGGCGCTCCACCCAGTGCTGCGCCAGGGCTTGCTTCTTGGCCGCGGAGATCAGCCCGAACCGGTCAAGCAGACGCTTGAGCACCGAGATCGCGATGTTGTCGGCAATCGACTGCTTCTGCAGGAGGCCGAGTTGCAGCCGGTCTTCGGAGACATAGGCGAGGCCGCAGGCAATCGCGTCGCGGATGGAGGCGGGGTGATAGGGCTGACCGTTCAGCAGCATCTCGCCGCTGGCCGGTCGGCTCATCCCGATCATCGCATGAGCCAGTTCGGTGCGGCCGGCCCCGATCAGGCCGGTCAGGCCGACGACTTCGCCCGCCCGGATGGTCAGGCTGATGTCGGTGAACTGGCCGGGCAGGGTGAGATGTCGCGTTTCGAACACGACCTTGGCGTCTCCGACGTCGCGGGCGGAGACAGTGCTTTCCAGCAGGTGTCCCGTCATGAGTTCGCCGAGACGGGCCTGGGTCATGTCCTTGGTCGGGAAGACGCCGACCAGCTTGCCGTCGCGCAGGACCGTCACGCGCTCGGAAATTTCGAGCACTTCGGCCAGCCGGTGGCTGACGAAGACGACCGCCACACCGTCGGCCGACAGCTTGCGCACGATGTCGAGGAGCCGATTGGTTTCGGACTGGGTCAGCGAGGACGTCGGCTCGTCCATGAAGATCAGGCGCGCGTCGTTGACGAGGGCGCGCGCGATCGCCACCACCTGGCGCATGGCGATCGGCAGGGTCTCGAGGGGCCGTTCGAGGTTGAGCTCGATCCCCAGCCGCGACAGCGCCTCGGTCGCCCGGGTCCGCATGGCCGCGTAGTTCACGCCCCGCGGGGTCAGGCCGACGAGGGAATCGAAGGCGATGTTTTCGGCAACCGACATGTTGGCGAAGAGCGCAAGATCCTGCCATATCACCGACACGCCCTTGGCGCGGGCGTGGACCGGCGTGATCGAGTGCAATTTTTCGCCGAAGATTTCGATGAGATCGGCTTCGTCCGGCTGATAGACGCCGGTCACGATCTTGATCAGAGTTGACTTGCCGGAGCCGTTTTCGCCGGCAAGGCAATGCACTTCGCCGGCACGCACTTCGAAGTCGACAGCGTCGAGCGCCTTGACGCCCCCGAAATGCTTACTGATGCCCCTCAGTCGCAAGGCAAACCGGTCGGTCCCGGTGCTAGTCATCACGCCGTTCCTCGGGCAGGTGCTGCGGGCACCTGGGCGCCCGCAGCGAGACGTTCAACCGCGTTGAATGACGGAGACCTAGAGGCCCTTCGCGGCCAGGTCGTCCACCGTCGTGTCGTTCAGCTCAAGGAGGTTGTCGGTGATGATGTTCTTGGTGGCTGGGTCAGGGTGAACGACGCCGAGACCGGGAATATCCATGCCATCCGTGATCGCCTGGCCTTCGGCCAGCATCTTGCCCATGGTGACGAAGATTTCGCCGGCCAGCGCGGGGTTCCACATGTAGCCGCCGGTCAACACGCCCTCATGGACGAGCTTGGCGCCCTGCCCGGGCGAGAACGGGCCGAGCACGAAGACCTGCCCGCCGAGATGACGCTCAGCGATGGCGCGGCCGGCACCGATCGGGCCCTGGCTGCCGAACGCGAGGAAGCCCTTGAGGTCGGGGTTCGCCGACAACAGGTCGAGCGCGGTCTTGCGGCTTTCATCGACATTCTCGGCCACGCCGTAGCGATCGCCGACCGGCTGCAGGTCGGGACGATTGGCCTTCAGCCAGGCGATGGCTGCATCGGCCCAGGCGTTATGAAGCGGAACGGTCAGCGAGCCGACATAAACCGCATATTTGCCCGGTCCCTTGATCTTTTCGGACATAAGCTTGGCATGCGCCTCGCCGAAGCCCTTGGCCGACGCGAGTTCGAAATCCCAGTTCTTGTTCTGGATGCCCGGGCCTTCATGGACGAGGACCTTGATGCCCGCATCGAGGGCTTTCTTGAGCACCGGCTCGAGGGCTTTTTCGTCGTTCGGCACCACGCCGATCACGTCCACGCCCTTGGCAATCAAGTCCTCGATGGCCTGCACCTGCAGTGACGGGTCGGCCGAAGTCGGACCGATCATCTCGGCCGTCACGCCCAATTCAGCGGCTCTCTTGTTGATGCCTTCTTCCATCGCGTTGAACCATGGAATGCCACCGATCTTCACGACGACACCGATTTCCGTGGCGGGCGCCGCAGTGGCCAGCCCCATCAGCAACGCAAATGCGCCGGCAAACGCCAAATGCTTCTTCATTCGTTCCTCCCTTTGGGGTTCCTCCCCCCACAGACCGCCCCTGGATCGAGCGGCAGCAATTGAACAATCGATTGTGCAATTGCCGTCTGAAAAATGCCTTCAGACCCACAACGCAGACTGGACTGAAGGGCGCGACATGCTGCACAATCGATATTGCAATATACACCGGTCGGGGTTCTGGATGTCAAGGCCATGGACCCCGGACTCGACCAGTTACGCATGAAACCGACGCAAAAACAGACGATCTACGACATCGCCGCACGGATCGGCACTTCGCCATCGACCGTCAGTGCCTCGCTGAACGGGACATGGAAGGCGCGCCGCATAAAGGAGTCGACTGCCGAGAGGATCATCGAGATCGCCCGCGAGATGGGCTATTCGGTCAACCTGCAGGCACGGGGACTGCGGACGGCACGCTCGGGTCTGGTCGGCCTGATCCTTCCGGAACACAATAACCGGTTCTTTTCGGACCTGAGCCAGAGCTTCACGCTCGAGGCCCGTCAACGCGGCCAGTGCCCCATCATCATCGCGACCCAGCGAAACCCCGCCGCCGAAATGGAAACGGTGCAGGACCTGATGGCGTATTCGATCGACGCGCTGCTGATCGCCGGCGCATCCGATCCGGCGCATATCAGCGAGTTGTGCCTGGCGGCGGCGCTTCCGCACGTCTTCATAGACCAGCCCTGTCCGGGCGCGCCTTCGGTCATCACCGACAACGAAGACGGCGCGCGCCGCCTCACGGAAGCGATCATCAAGACCTTGCCGCCCCATCCTGCGCCTGGCCGGGACAAGATTTATCTGATCGGCGGCGATGCCCGGCTGCACGCCTCTGCAAGGCGGGTCGTCGGATTCCGTTCGGCCATCGAAGCCCATTTCGGCCAGTGCGACGACGATCAGATCATTGCCAGCAGTTATGATCCCGAGATCGTGCTTGGCCAGTTTCTGGCGCTGATAGACCGCCTTGGTGGCCTTCCGGCCGGTCTCTTCGCAAACTCGATCAATGTCTTCGAGGCGCTGCTCAAGTTCTTCGCCGAACTCCCTGAAGCGGAGCTTCAGCAGTCATCATTTGGCTGCTTCGACTACGAGCCCTACGGCGAACTCCTGCGCTTCCCCGTCCACATGATCCGCCAGCGGCACCGCCAGCTCGTCGCCAATGCCTATGAACTGCTGGAAAAGAAGACCGCCGGACATCAACTCGTCACCGTGAAGCCGGAGCTTTACCTGGCACATCCCAGCGGGCGCGGGGTGCGGTGGGGTGGAATGGCGGAGCGGGAAAAGAAGCGCCACGCAGCCCAGAAGTCGGGCGGACCGGTGCGGTAAGGATGTCCCATGCTCGGCGGGCTCCGGCGCGGCAGATAGTGGCCGCAGCGGTCGACGAGACGAAAGCGTGCGGGCGGTACCCAAGGATGTGCAAATGAAGGGCGCCATGCCCATTATTTCATCATAATGCAGTCCGCTTATTCTTCATGCACATATTCTTGACTCCGCTGGGGAGAACGCGGATGATCTGGTGAAATATCGGTTTTTGTGATGGCATTTGGGCCCTCACCCCGCGGCGTCGACATGCGCCGGGGCGTGGGGGTATTTCAATTGTGGGGGCACTGGGGTGGTCCAGGCAAAAGACAGGATTGCCATTGGAGTGCTGTTCTCCACGACCGGCCCCTACGCCACGCTGGGGCGCGAGGGCTATGATGGCGCCCTGACCGCGATTTCCGAGATCAACCAGGACGACGTCTACCCGTTTGGCTTCCGCGCCGAAATCCGCGATCCCGCAGGCAACACCGAAGCCTATGCCGGCCTCTGCCGCGACATCATCGAGACAAGCGATCCCGAATTCGTCGTCGGCTGCACAACCTCATGGAGCCGCAAGGAAGTGATCCCGGTTCTGGAGAAGACCGGCACGCACCTCTGGTATCCGTGTCCCTATGAGGGTTTCGAGGCCAACGACCACGTCGTCTACATGGGCGCCTGCCCAAATCAGCATGTCGTGCCGCTGCTCGATTACATCCTGCCCCGCTACGGGCCGAATCCCGCTCTGGTCGGCTCCAACTACATCTGGGGCTGGGAGACAAATCGCATCGCCCGCGAGCTGGTGGAGCGCGCCGGTGGCGCCGTGAAGGCGGAGCGCTTCGTCCGCCTGGGCGACACCGACATTGCTCACATCATCGCCGAAATCCGGCAGAAGCGCCCGGACTTCATCTTCAACACGCTGATCGGCCCGTCGTCGCACGCCTTCGTCGACGCCTACCACGCGCTCGGCCGGGAAGATCCGTCCTTCGCATCCGACAAGCGGCCGATCGTCAGCTGCAACTGGACGGAAGACGAGGTTGCCGCGCTCGGCGAGCGGGCCGCCGGTCATTTCTCGACGGCACCGTATTTCCAGTCCCTGGCGACGCCCGGAAACACAGCCTTCCTGGCGACGGCCAGACGCATTGCCGGGCGCCGGCAGCGCATCTCGGCCTTCTTCGTCCAGGCCTATACCGCCGTTCACGTCATTGCGCGCGGCATCGCGGCAACCGGCGCAGCGCGGGCCGATGCAGTTCTGGCCTACAGCACGGCGAACCCATTTCCTTCGCCGCTCGGGGCCCTGCGCATCCACGCGGAAACCAATCACGCCATCCTGACTCCGCTTATTGGCAGGGCTCTTGCGACAGGCGGCTTCGAGATCGTTTCCAACACCGGGACGCCCGTCGTTCCGGATCCTTACCTCATCCACCTGGAACAAAGCGCGGCGGCGGCGTTCCCGGCAAAGGACAGAACCACAACCCCACATCTGAGGTTGGTCAAATGAGTTCATCCTCCCCCACGCCGAGCTTCGAGAACTGGCGGGCGCTCATCCTGCACCGGCCCCACGCCACGGTTGACTCGATCATCCGCCAGCTGCGCCAGATCGGGGTGACGACGGACGTCGTCTGGCCGGACCTGCCGAACAACTTCGACGCTGCCGGCTACAACATCATTTTCTTCGACGCTGACATGGGACACGACAGCCAGTTCTCCTGGGGCCGTGGTGCGGCGCCCATGCCGGCCGTGGCGCTCATCGGCAGTGAGGCGCCCGGCCGCGTCGAATGGGCGATCCGCCGCGGCGCCGACGCCCATCTGCTCAAGCCGGTCGGCAGCGGCGGCATCTATTCCGCCATGCTGATTGCCAGCCACGCCTTCGAACAGCGCCGGCAGCTGCGCAACGAGATCGATGGCCTCAGATATCGCCTGTCGCGGCGCGAAGGTCTGGCGGCAGCCACCGCACAGATCATGGCGACGCAGAACATCTCCGCAACCCAGGCCTACAAGGCCCTGCGCCTGCTGGCGATGGCCGAGCGCGTCTCCATCGAAGAAATGGCGGCGCGCCTGATCGACCCCGGCGCCGCGGTCAAGCGCAATGACCGCGCTTGACGTCGAAGCCCTGCCGCCGCGCTCGGTTCTGAGCCGGCTTCTCCAGCGCCGCTTGGCATTGTTCGGGCTGGCGGTGATCCTGATTACCGTGCTCGCTGCGGTTTTGGCGCCATGGATCACGCCCTACCCGCCCGACCAGCAGTTCTTCGACGGATTGACGCTGGAAGGCGCGCCGCTGCCGCCCAATCCGGAATACTGGCTGGGCACCGACCTGGTCGGCCGCGACCTCCTCTCGCGCCTGATCTTCGGGGCGCAGACATCGCTCATCATCGGCATCGCCGCCAATGGCGTCGCGGTGCTTATCGGCACCACGGTCGGCGTCGTCGCCGGCTATTTCAGCGGGCTGGTCGGCAGTGCGCTGATGCGCTTCACCGACCTGATGATGGCGTTTCCGGCGCTGCTTCTGGCGATCGTTCTGGCGGCGATCTTCACGCCCAGCCTGTGGATCGTCGCTCTGGTCATCGCCATGGTGAACTGGGTGCAGGTCGCCCGCGTCATCTATACGGAGACCCGTTCCCTGGCCGAGCGCGACTTCGTCATCGCCGAGCGGTCGCTCGGTGCCGGCTCGGGGCGCATCCTCGGCCGTCACGTGCTGCCGCACCTGCTGCCGACCCTGCTGGTCTATTCGACGCTCGGCATATCGACCACCGTGCTGCTCGAGGCCACCCTCAGCTATCTCGGCGTCGGCGTGCAGCCGCCGACCCCCTCATGGGGCAACATCATCTTCGAGAACCAGACCTATTTCAGCTCCGCGCCCTGGCTGGTGTTCATTCCCGGCGCGGCGATCATCCTGCTGGCGCTCGCCTTCAACCTCGTCGGCGATGCCTTGCGCGACATCCTTGATCCGACACAGCAGGGGCACCACTGATGCCGGCCTATGTCCTGCGCCGCCTGCTGCAGTCGATCCTGATCCTGGTCGGGATCTCGGTGGTGACCTTCGTCCTGCTCTATCTGTTGCCGGCCGACCCGGTGCGCCAGATCGCCGGGCGCAGCGCCACCGCCGCAACCGTCGAGTCGATCCGCCACCAGCTCGGCCTCGACCTGCCGCTGCCGGTGCAATATGCGCGCTATTTCTGGGGGCTGGTGCACGGCGATCTTGGCCGCTCCTACCTCCAGAAGACGGAGGTGGCCACGCTCATCTGGGCGCGCCTGCCGGCGACGTTGCTGCTCATGGTCGGCGCCATCGTCTGCGAGCTGACGCTCGGCCTCACCATGGGCCTGACCGCGGCGCTCAGGCGCGGCACCAAGCTCGACCAGGTGCTGATGGTCGTTTCCTTCGTCGGCGTCTCCGCCCCGCAATTCGTCGTCGGCATCCTGCTTCTCTACGTCTTCGCGGTGCAGCTCAGCTGGTTTCCCATCGGCGGCTACGGCCATTTTTCCAACCTGGTCCTGCCGGCCCTGACGCTCGGCTTCCTCGGTTCCGGCTGGTACTCGCGCATGATGCGCTCGTCGATGATCGACGTCCTGCGCCAGGACTACATCCGCACCGCGCGCTCCAAGGGCCTTGCCGGCGCCAAGGTGCTGCTCGTCCACGCCGTGCCCAATGCCGTCCTTCCCATCATCGCCATGATCGGCATCGACATCGGACTGTTCATGTCCGGCATCGTCGTCGTCGAGAGCGTCTTCGGCTGGCCGGGCATCGGCCAGCTTGCCTGGCAGGCGATCCAGCGCGTCGACATCCCCATCATCATGGGCGTCACGCTGGTATCGGCCTGCGCCATCGTCATCGGCAACCTCGTTGCCGATCTCATCGCTCCGCTGATCGACCCGCGGATCAAGCTGCAATGAGCGGCAGCGACCCATGCAACCCGAAAAGACAAGGAGTGTGTCAATGAAAAGAGGACTACTGGCAGGCGCCGCGCTTGTTGGCCTCCTGGCCATGAGCGCATCCGCATCGGCCGCCGACATCAAGCAAGGCGGCTCGGTCATCGTCACCTACAAGGATGACGTCTCCACCCTCGACCCGGCCATCGGCTACGACTGGCAGAACTGGTCGATGATCAAGTCGCTGTTCTCGCGCCTGATGGACTACAAGCCGGGCACGACCGAGCTGGTGCCGGATCTGGCCGAGAGCTACGCGATTTCGCCCGACGGGCTGACCTACACCTTCAAGCTCCGCCACGGCGTCAAGTTCCACAACGGCCGCGAGATGACCGCGGACGACGTGGCTTATACCTTCGACCGCGCCGTCGACCCCAAGACGCAGAGCCCCGGTCAGGGCTTCTTCAAGTCGATCGCCGGCTACGACGACATGGCGGCCGGCAAGGCTGAGCATCTCTCCGGCATCAAGGTCGTCGATCCCTATACGGTCGCGATCACGCTGTCGAAGCCCGACGCCACCTTCCTGCAGGTCGTTGCACTCAACTTCGCCGGCGTCGTTGCCAAGGAAGACGTTGAGAAATGGGGTGCCGACTTCGGTCATCATCCCGATGGCACCGGTGCGTTCTATCTCGACCACTGGAATCTCGGCCAGGAACTCGTCTTCAAGCGCAACCCCGACTACTACCTGAAGGGCGTGCCCTATCTCGACGAGATCGATTTCCAGATCGGTGCCGAGCCGTTGACCGCGCTGCTCCAGCTTCAGAAGGGCCAGGTCGATATCGTCGGCGACGGCATCCCGCCGGCCAAGTTCCTCGAGGTGATGAACGACCCGGAACAGAAGAAGCTGGTCGTTTCGGCACCGCAGCTGGAAACCAGCTACCTGACCATGAACGTCACCATGAAGCCGCTCGACGACGTGCGCGTCCGCAAGGCGATCAACATGGCGATCAACAAGGACAGGATCATCAAGATCATCAACGGCCGCGCCGATCCCGCCAACCAGCCGCTGCCTCCCGGCATGCCCGGCTACGACCCCGACTTCAAGGGCTACTCGTATGACCCGGATCAGGCCAAGGCGCTGCTGAAGGACGCCAATTACGACAGCAACCAGTCGATGGACTTCTACGTCTTCAACACCGATCCGAACCCGCGCATCGCCCAGGCGATCCAGCAGGATCTGGCTGCAGTCGGCATCAAGGTGGCCATCAAGTCGCTCGATCAGGCCAACGTGATCGCCGCCGGCGGTACCGAAAACACCGCACCGCTGATCTGGTCCGGCGGCATGGCGTGGATTGCCGACTTCCCCGACCCGTCCGACTTCTACGGGCCGATCCTCGGCTGTGCCGGCGCCGTGAAGGGCGGCTGGAACTGGTCGTGGTACTGCAACAAGGAGATCGAGGACATGGCCGCCAAGGCCGACGCCATGGTGGCGCCGGACCAGCAGCAGGCACGCGCCGATCTGTGGAAGACCATCTTCGACAAGATCATGACCGACGATGCGCCGTGGGCGCCCGTGTTCAACGAGATCCGTTACACCATGCACTCGCCTCGCATGGGCGGCGACGACGCGTTGTTCGTCGATCCGGTGCATATCCCCGTCAACTACAACTACATCTACGCAACCGATGCACAATAACCACAACCACACGATCCATCGGACGCATCATCATTTCGGCTGGGACAACTCGTTTGTCCCAGTCGAGACGGTGGCACCGGGGTCGACGATCCACTTCGAGTGTCTCGACAGCGGCAGCGGGCACTTCAAGCGCGAAAGCACCGTTGCCGACGTCGGCGCGCTCGACTTCTCCAAGGTGAACCCGCGTGACCGGCCCCATCTTCATCGATGGGGCCGAGCCGGGCGACGCGATCAAGATCACGATCGAGCAGTTCGAGCCATCGGGCTTCGGCTGGACGGCCATCATTCCGGGCTTCGGCCTGCTGGCCGACCAGTTCACCGATCCCGGACTGACGCTGTGGACCTACGATCCCGGTCTCGATGGCCCCGGCAGCATTCTCGAGCCAGGCCAAGGTGCCACTCAAGCCGTTTGCGGGGACGATCGGTCTCGCGCCGGCGGAAAAGGGCCTGCATTCGGTCGTTCCGCCGCGTCGGGTCGGCGGCAACATGGACGTCCGCGACATCGGCGCCGGCTCGGTTCTCTACCTGCCGGTCGAAGTCGCCGGCGGGCTGTTCTCGGTGGGCGACACCCATGCCGCCCAGGGCGATGGCGAGATCTGCGGCACGGCCATCGAAAGCGCCATGAACGTGACGGTGAAGCTCGACCTGGTGAAGAATGCCGGCCTCTCCATGCCGCGCTTCACGACGCCCGGCCCGGTGAGCCGCCATCTCGACGCCAAAGGCTACGAGGTGACGACCGGCATCGGTCCCGACCTGATGACCGGCGCCAAGGCGGCCCTGTCGAACATGATCGACCTGCTCGGCAGGCTCTACAATCTCTCGGCGCCCGAGGCCTACATGCTCTGCTCGGTCTGCGGGGATCTCCGCATCTCGGAGATCGTTGACATGCCCAACTGGGTCGTCAGCTTCTACTTCCCCCGGATCGTCTTCGAATAGTCCTTGGGGAGGCGGCGCGAGCCGCCTCCCGACCTGGTTTCAAATCGGTCCGCAACGGCATGGTCTTCAATTCCGCCTCTCATCACCCGCTGCTGTCGGTGCGCGACCTGGTCACCTCCGTGGCGACGCCGACCGGCGCCAACGTGGTCGTCGATCACATTTCCTTCGACCTCGACCGCGGCGAAACGCTGTGCATCGCCGGCGAAAGCGGGTCGGGCAAATCGATGACGGCGCTCTCGCTGATGCGTCTGCTGCCCGAGCCGATGGCGCGGATCGCATCCGGCCAGGCGCTTTTCAAGGGGCGCGATCTCTTCCGCCTCGCCGAGGCCGACATGCGCGCCGTGCGCGGCAACGACATCGGCATGATCTTTCAGGAGCCGATGACGTCGCTCAACCCGGTCCTTTCGATCGGCAAGCAGTTGACGGAAGCGGTCGCCGCCCACCGGTCGCTTTCCATGAGCGCGGCGCAGGCAGAGGCAAAGCGCCTTCTGGACATCGTGCAGATTCCCGAGGCCGCACGGCGCCTCAGGCAATATCCGCATGAACTCTCCGGCGGCATGCGCCAGCGCGTCATGATCGCGATCGCGTTGTCGCAGAAGCCCGATATCCTGATCGCCGACGAGCCGACGACAGCGCTCGACGTGACGGTTCAGGCGCAGATCCTGTCGCTCCTGCGGCATCTGCAGAACGAGACCGGCTCCGCCCTCATCCTCATCACCCACGACATGGGCGTGGTGGCCGAGATGGCCGACCGGGTGCTGGTCATGCGCGAGGGCCGCGAGGTCGAACATGCTCCGGTCGGCCGGCTGTTCGCCGTGCCGGAAGCCGATTACACCCGCAAGCTGCTCGATGCCGTGCCGGTGCTGGGCGCGATGACCGGCAAGGCGACGCCCATGCGGGCCCAGCAAGCCGACCAGGCCGACGCCGCGAACATCATCGAAGCCAATGACCTGACGGTCCGCTTCGACATAAAGGGCGGACTGCTGCAGCGCGCTGTCCGGCGCGTCCACGCGGTCGAAGGCCTGAACCTCGCGCTCAAGCGCGGCGAGACGCTGTCACTGGTCGGCGAGAGCGGCTGCGGCAAGTCGACCACCGGCAAGGCGATCATGAATCTGGTGCCCTGGTCGGGCGATATCTGGATCGACGGGCGCAACACCGGCGGCCTCATGCGCCGGGCGATGAAGCCGATCCTGCGCGATGTGCAGATGGTTTTTCAGGATCCCTATGCCTCACTCGATCCGCGCATGCGGGTCGGCGACCTTGTGGCCGAGCCTTTGCTGATCCATGGCCTTGCCAAGGGCCAGGAGCTCGAAGACCGGGTGGCCTATCTGTTCGGACGGGTGGGATTGTCGCGCGACGTCATGCGGCGCTATCCGCACGAATTCTCCGGCGGCCAGCGCCAGCGCATCTGCATCGCCCGGGCGCTGTCGCTGTCGCCCAAGGCCATCATCGCAGACGAGTGCGTCTCGGCCCTCGATGTGTCGATCCAGGCGCAGGTCCTCGACCTGTTGCAGGACATCCAGAATGAAACCGGCATTGCCTACCTGTTCATCTCCCACGACATGGCGGTCGTCGAGCAGATCAGCCATCGCGTCGCGGTGATGTATATGGGCCGGATCGTCGAGATGGGCACGCGTGTCCAGGTCTTCGAAAATCCGCAACACGCCTATACCAGGCGCCTTCTGGATGCGGTTCCGGTCCCCGACCCGGTCCGTGCGAAACGGCAATACGCGCCGTTTGTCGGCGAATTGCCGAGCCCGGTCCATGACCTCGACTATGTGCCGCCGCCCCTGGCTTACCGGACGGTCACGGAGGGACATCTGGTCGCCGGCGACCCGGCCGCGGAAGCCATGGCTTACGGCTGATGCCGCACGATCCGAATTCGGCACATGCAGCGTCGGTGTGCCTCTACGCAGAGATTGGGCAGTTTTTGTGCTTGCGCGCCGGGCGCCGCTGGCCAACGGGTAGACGGTCGCAAAGGACCTTTCGATCTCCGCGCATGACGGCGCGGTCGCCGCCTAAATCCGCGCTCGTTGATTGCACCACACGCCGTCGGCGTTGTGGACCGCGTTCACCCCTCCACGCTTGTCTCACGCAGGACGGCGTTTGTGCACCTGATGCCGCCGGTCGACCGCTCATGGGTTTCGGTCATCGTGACCGCTGCTGCTGAGTACGGCCTCTATTGGCGCTCCGCCGGGCCCACGGCTTCTAGGCACCGTTGGCATCGTTCCCATCGACGACAATTCCAGCGTCCGCTCGTCCCGCAGGTCGGCAAGCCTTGACAGATCCTGCCGGGGCTGGTTAGAAATTGAATACCGTTCCTATTTTGAATGTTATTCAATGATCCACGACAAAGTCCTCATCATCGTTGGCGATGCGACGGAAACGGTCGACACGCTCTATCCCTACTTCCGACTGCAGGAAGCCGGCTTCGAGCCCGTGGTCGCCGGCCCCGAGGCGCGGCTCTTCCAGATGGTGATGCATGAGATCCGCCCCGGCTGGACCATCACCCGCGAATGGGAAGGCTACCAGCTCAAGGCCGACATCGCCTTCTGCGACATCGATCCGTCGGAATATGCGGGGATCTTCTTCTCCGGCGGGCGGGCACCTGAATATATCCGCGACGATCCAGATCTGATCCGCATCACCCAGTATTTCTTCGACCACAACCGACCCATCGCCAGCGTCTGCCATGGCGTGGAAATACCGGCTCGGGCCAATCGCGTGCGCGGCCGGCGCATGGCGTGTGTGCCGAAGTGCCAGTTCGACCTCGAAATCTGCGGCGGGATCTTCGTCAACGAGCCCTGCGTCATCGACGGCAACCTCTTCTCGGGGCGCACATTCCACGACCACGGCCACTATGTCGGCCCGTGGATTCGATTGCTGGAGAAGCAGCGGGAGGAACGCAGGAGCGCGCCTGTCGCCGCAGAATAGATGGCCGGCCGGCAACCGGCCCAACCAAGGGAGGAACAGGCTGCAATGAAGAAGATATTGTTGATCGCCGCCGGCGCGCTGGTCATGTCGCTGAGCATGGCTCAGGCCGACTGGAAGCCGGACAAGCCGATCACCGTGATCGTCCCCTACCCCGCTGGCGGGGTGACCGATCTCGTCGTGCGCGTTATCGCCAACGATCTCGAGCCGGTGCTCGGCCAGCAGGTCGTGGTGGTCAACCAGCCGGGCGCCAATGGCTCGGTCGGCACGCGCGCGGTGATGGATTCGGCGAAGGACGGCTATACTTGGCTGTCGGGCGGCGTGCGTGACATCGGCACCTATGCCGTCATGGGCATGCTCGACACCAAGATCACCGACTGGCATCCCTTCGTCATCGCCTCGATGAGCTCGATTCTGGCCGTCAACAACGACACCGGCATCGACAGCGTTCAGGGCTTCATCGACGCGATCAAGAAGCAGGGCGACAACTTCCTGGTCGCCACGGCCGGCCCCAATTCGTCGGGTGGCGTGGCGCTCGGTGCAATCGCCCAGGCCGCCGGTATTTCGCCCAAGCAGATCGTCTATGACGGCGGCAATCCTGCGATCCTGGCAACCGTCTCCGGCGAGGCGCAGGCAACGACCCAACTCGCGCTGGAGCAGGCGGAGATGATCCGCGCCGGCCGCCTGAAGCCGCTCGCCGCCATCGGCATGACCTCATTGACCCTCGGCGATCAGAAGATCCACGCGATCATCGACGATCTGCCGAACCTGCCGCCGGCCGAGAACTTCGTCGGCATCTACCTGCCAGCGGGCACGCCCGACGATGTCATCGCCACCCTGAACAAGATCTGGGCCGACACCGTGTCGAACTCGAAGGATCTCGCCACGCTGTGCCATACGCGCGGCTGCGGCATTGCGCCGATGACGCCGGAGAAGGCTCTGGCGGTGGCCGATCCGCTCATTCGTGCGGCGGCCTGGAGCCTCTATGATCTCGGGCAGGCGAAGGTCTCTCCGGACACGCTCGGCATCCCGCGTCCGGCCAAGTAAGCCACGGACACGCGACCGACGGTCATGAACGAACTCGACGGCAAGACACTCACACGGGCCGATCTGGTGACGGGCATCGTCATCACGGCGCTCGGTCTTGCCGTCGCCATTCTTTCGGCACAGATGCCGACCTACGCCGAACAGAGCGGCGACCTGCTGACCGCGCCCGGCATCTTCCCGGCGATCATCGGCTTCGTGCTCCTGATCTGCGGGCTCACGCTCACCGTCCGCTCTGTGCGACGCCAGTCGCCGGACGGCACGCCGATCGCGCTTGGCAGCGCGCTGCGCGTCCTCGCAAGCTTCGTCTTCATGCTGCTTGCGGTTGTCGCGGTCGGACATGTCGACTTTCGCATCGTCGCCGCCGGCTTCACGCTCGTCTTCTGCGGCACCTTCCTCAACTGGCGCGTGGAGCGCGCCGAGGTGCTGCGCAAGCTGGCGGCGGTCGCCGCCACGGTGCTGATCGCAGCCGTCGCCATCCCGACGCTCTTCCAGACCGTCTTTCTCGTCCGTCTGCCCTAGGTCCGTCGACCGTGCTTGTCGCCCTTCTTTCGCTCGCCACTCCGACCACCCTCCTGAATGTCCTGTGGGCCACGTTCGGCGGCATGGTCATCGGCGCTTTGCCCGGCCTGACGGCGACCATGGGCCTCGCTCTGATGACGTCGCTCACCTACGGAATGGAGGGGAACCAGGCGATCCTGGTGCTGATCTGTCTCTATATCGGCTCGATCTACGGCGGCAGCCGTAGCGCCATCCTGCTCAACATTCCCGGCACGCCGGCCAATGCCGCGACCGCCGTCGAGGGCTTTCCGATGGCGCTTTCGGGCCGCGCCGCGCAGGCGCTGGGGCTCGCCACCATCGCCTCGTTTACCGGCAGCTTGTTCGGCGCCTTCTGTCTCTATCTTATCGCGCCGATGCTCGCCGAAATCGCCCTGCGCTTCGGTTCCTTCGAATATTTCCTCCTCGGCGTCTTCGGCATCCTCATCGCCGGCATGATGACCTCTGTCGACGATCCGCTGAAAGGATGGATCGCCGGATTCTTCGGCCTCCTGGTCTCGATGATCGGCCTGGAGGCGTTGCATGCCTATGAGCGTTTCTCCTTCGGCAGCCTGCAGCTTGCCGGCGGTATCGCGCTGATCCCGGCGATGGTCGGCGCCTTCGGCGTGTCCGAACTGCTTCTGTCGATCGGCAGCGGCAACGCGCGTAGCGCGCCGGTCGGCGCCGCCATGCCCAACCTCGCGTCGCTGTTCAAGGATCTCCTGGCCAGTAAGCTCACCGTCGTGCGGTCGAGCTTCATCGGCACCGCGATCGGTATCATTCCGGGCGTTGGCGAGGACGTTGCCGCCTGGATCGCCTATGCCAGCGGTCGGCGCACCCGGCGCGGGCGCGAGTACGGCACCGGCTCGACGGATGGACTGATCGCCGCCGAGACGGCCAACAGCGCCGCTCTGCCCGGCGCCATCATTCCCGCCCTCACCCTGGCTGTCCCCGGCTCGGCACCGGCCGCCGTGCTTCTTGCGGCGATGTTCATCCATAATGTACGCCCCGGTCCGATGATCATGATCGAGAATCCCGGTTTCGTCGCCGATGTGGTGTGGTTCGTCATCTTTGGCAGTGTCGCCATGGCGGTCCTCGGCCTGCTGCTCACGCGGCCGCTGGTGGCGATCCTCAGAATCCCGCGCGAATACCTGACGCCGGCGATCTTCACGCTCTGTCTGATTGGACCCTATGCGCTGTCGCAGCGGCTCTTCGACATCTACGTCATGCTCGCCTTCGGGGTTCTCGGCTTCCTCATGCGGCTGATGCGCTATCCGATGGCGCCCCTTATTCTCGGCATCATCCTCGGAGGCATGATCGACCAGAATCTGAGGCGCGCGCTCGTCCTCTTCCACCGCGACCCGACGGCAATCCTGACCCGGCCGATTTCGCTGGTGCTGATCGCGCTGAGCCTTGCGGTTATTATCGCCGGCATCCCCAGTGCCCGCCGATTCGGTGCCACACTGCTTGGTCGGAACCGGACGGCAGCGGGCGATTTCGGTTGATCGCGGAGGCCACATGTCGGTTCAGCTTCACCGGGCGATCGACATTCTCGAATTGATCGAGACTGCCGAACGCCCGCTCAGCCTTGGCACGATTGCCGAGCGAATTGGCATGAGCAAACCCGCCGCGCATCGTCTGCTGCAGGTTCTGGTCGAGCGTGGCTACGTCGAGCAGGATCCGGAGACGCAGAACTACGGTGCGACGCTGCGGCTGGCGATCATCGGCTTCGGCCATCTGGCTGCCACGGGCATGCGCGAGGTGACCTATCCCGAGCTTCGTCGGCTGGCCGAAGAGACTGGCGAGCTCGTGCGGCTCGCCGTCGTCGACAGCAATGCGCTGACCTGGATCGCCGAAGCGCAAGGGGCGCGGTCGGGGCTGCGCTATGACGGCAATCTCGGCCGACAGGCCGTGCTTCACGCGACCGCCGCCGGCAAGGCGTGGCTGGCGACGATGAGCGACGAAGCGGCGGTAAAGCTGGTGCTCGACAAGGGCTTTTCGGGTGGCGACGACACCGGCCCGCGTGCGGTGACGACGATCGATGAGTTGCTGCAGACGCTGAAGGAGACCCGGACACGCGGCTACGCGACGGCGATCGAGGAGGGGGCACTCGGCGTCAGCGCCGTTGCCGTGCCCGTCTTCGACCCGCAGCAACCGAAAACCTGCGTCGCTTCGATCATCATCGTCGGCCCCAGCGCACGGATGGTGCCGCAGCGGATTGAGGTGGTCGCGCCACTGCTTGCCGCCGCCGCCAAACGCATCAGTTCGCTTTGGCCGATACGCAGCCACGTCACGTCGGTTACGGCGAAGACGGATGCTCCTCTCGCGAAGGTGCAGGGCGCCGCATGAAAAGCGGCGGCGGCGTGCTGCTCATCTGGAACGACATCGTGCAAGGCCGCGAGGCGGCGTTCCGTGCCTGGCACGACGGGGAACATATCCCCGAGCGCGTCGGCATTCCGGGCTTCCTTTGCGGACGGCGGCTCTATGGCCCGGCCGCGAGTCCGCGCTGGCTGACCCTCTACGAGGCGACGGATGTCGGGGTCTTCTCCAGCCCCGCCTACATTGCGCGGCTCGATGCGCCGACAGGGCTAACGCGAGACATCCTGCCGAGCTTCCGCGCGACGCAGCGGATGGCCGGCCGCGTGGTCAGCGCCGCCGGCACGGGACGTGGCGAAGCGGTCGCGACGACCCGGATATGGCTCAAAGCCGCGACGGCGGGACCACCTCCCATCGACGAGCTCGATCGCCTGGTCCCAATGCTGGCGGACTTGCCGCAAGTCGCGGCAGCGGCGGTCGCGGTCGCCGATGCGGCCGGGTCACAGAAGGCCACTGCCGAGAGACACCTGCGGCCGCCGGACGAACGCACGCCGGATCTCGTTCTGATTGTCGAGGGAAGCTTCGACCACGCATCGCAGCCACGGGACTTCGCCCCCCGCGCCCTGCTCGCCGCGGCAGACCGCATCGCCAGCGACCTCTATCGTCTTGAGTTCGGTTTGGCAGCGCCGGACCAGGAACGAGCCTGAAAGAAGCAAGTTCAACCCGGGACCATCTTGGTCAGTGCGATCTTCGCACGGACTTGGAGGATCATTGCGTAGCGGGTTCTCTTCGAGGGGCGCGAGCGTGCGCTGCATGATCCGCAGTTGCGGCAGGTCCCGTTCGGGATCGGCATCGCCGCTGCTCGAATAGCCGGACAGGAGCTTTCTGATCTTCCGGCGCGCGAAGAAGGACCTGGGCCAGAACGCGGCGCACGCCTCCCGCCACCGTCTCTCAAGATCATCAACCGGAATACCGGCGACCTTGTCGTCGTCATAAGCGGCGGACAAGCGCCCCGCCGCTTCTTCAAAGCTCCGGACCGCGTCCGCCAACGTGCCAACCGCGGCTTTCAGCTGGTCGAACTGCTGCTCGAAAACGACATCCAGGCGGATGCCGCGCGACTGGATCAGGAGGCTGGCCAGCGAAACGAGAGCGTGAATGTCGGCGAAGGACAGGTTGTCGGTTCGCTGGATGCCGGCCTCGGCGGCAGAAGCCGCCGATCTGGGGCGTCAGCTGCTGCGCCGTATCGCGCAGATGCCGGCAGGCAGCAATGAGGCTCTGCTGCCAGCGCACCGACCTTTTCATTTTCGCTTGAACGCACCGCCGTCATGCAGAACATAGTTCAGCAGAGCTTTTTGAACTTTTAGCTCGCCGTTGTAGTCGATCAAGCCGAGCTTTCGAAACTTGTTCATGAATTCGGTCACCCGGGCGCGGGTCGTTCCGACCATCTGGGCGAGCAGTTCATGGTTCACTTTTATGGGGATTGGTTCCGGACCAACGTCATTGCCGTAGTTGGCCAGCAGCAGAAGAACCCGGGCCAGCCGCATTTCGCTGGAACTGAATAACTGGTCGACCAGGTCCGATTCAACGCGGGCGGTCCGGGTCAGGAGATGGAAAAGAAAATAGTCGGCAAACTCTGGCTCGAAACGCAGGAGGCGCGCCATGGCCTCCGTATCCAGGCGAACAATGTCGCATGGCGTCATTGTGACGGCCGTAGACAAACGCACCGGCGCCCCAGTAATGGCTTGCTCGCCGCAGAATTCGTCCGGCCCGCGGATTGCGACGACGGCCTCCTTGCCACCCTTGTTTATGACGGTGACTTTGACCTTGCCCGTGTGGATATAAAAAACAGAATCCGCCGGGCCTCCTTGTGCGTAGAGTGTCTGATTTGTCTGATAATTCGTTATGGTCCTTGTGGGCCCCCGTTGCGTGAGAAAGCCCAAGACGTCAAAGGATGAACGTTTTGCGGTTGTCGCCATTTCCCGCCCCCGTCTATAGCCAAGAATTTTCCATGATATTATCTACAACCGTGTGTTGAGACAATGAATTGGGGGCAGAGTTGGTCATGGGTGGCATTGGCCATTATTCCCACATGTTCATTCATCAGCGGGTGCATCCTTGAGAGTAGCGACAATGGCCTGGTTGCGTACGGCGGTTTGGTGCTTTAGCGACATGCCGCGTTGCGGTCACGATGTGGGCAAGTGACCGAAACCAGAAACGGCAGCTCGTAGATGCCCGCCGCGATGCATGAGCAAACGCCCCGCCTTGCCGAGCTGGAGCTGATCGAGCGGCAACGGCGCGTGGTCGAGCGGCGGATCAAGGAGGCCAGGTTCAGAGGTTCTCCGCGATGAGCCAAGCGCGCCGACGGCCGTCCTTATCCTCGACGCCGACGACGCCGCGAGCAGCGAGCCCGTCGACGGAGCGCTTGTCGGCGCGCGCGCCGCTTGCGAAGCCCCACGGACGTGGCTCGCGGCTGGAGCCCGGCTTGGGGACGGTGACTGGGCCGACGAGCCGATCGCCGGCCTGGAGCCGCCGCACGATGAAATCCATGTCCGGAACGAGGCGGTATGCTCTCATGCGCTGCGCTCCGCCCGTGTGGTCCGATGCCTATCTTCGCGCATTCCTTGAGGCGGCCGATGTCTCGAATTGAACAGCCCAATTGGCATTGAGCGCTGCGTGCCGATCCCGCCCAGGCGAGCGTCAACATGCCTGTCCGGCGTGGTCTCCATCAGGTGCGCATCGGCGCCAATCTCCGCCGCCATGAGGCGGCCACGCGGCGACGGGCACAGCCGAAGCTGCGCCCGCCAAGCGAGCGTCGATCAGCTGGCCTCGCTCCTGTTCCGCATCTGATCGGCAAACCGAATCCCACCAAACCAGAATGGGGCAGGAGCAGAATGCAGGCTCGCAAACAGGCCGAACAGTTTGTGGGCCAATTTACCGGCCAAGCTCTTGCTCCGACCGAAATATCGCGGAAATCCTGAGTGGAATTGGGCTGCCTGGCGGAGGGAGAGGCGATACGAGTCGCATTCACCCTGGTTCGCCATTGACGGATTGCCTGTTGAATCGAGGACTTAGGAGGTGGCGAATAAGGGCGAACGCAAATCAACATGGGTAGAAAAGGGGTAGGCCCATGGCTCGCACGCTCTATCGCCTCACCGACAAGATCGTTCGCAATCTCGCGGCGCCCGGTTACCACGCCGACGGCGGAGGGCTGTACCTGCAGATCTCAAAGGCCGGCACCAAAAGTTGGGTATACCGTTTCAGGCTGAAAGAACGCACTCGCGACATGGGGCTCGGAGCCCTGCGGGTGGTGAATCTGGCAGAGGCACGGGCCAAGACCGCTGAGTGCCGCGCATTGCTCACCAAAGGGATCGACCCGATAGAAGCTGGCCGCATCCAGCATGAGCCTGAGCTGACATCTTCGGAAGAAGCCAAATCGACTGGCCCGGGACATGTCCATCGCAACGGCAAAACGGATTGTGCAAGACCGACGTCGAACTGGTTCCCATCGTATCCGCAAGGCCCGTCGACGCTTTCCGGGGACCAGCGGAAGCTGCACGCAATTTCGGCGGCATAGCGGACGCCTCGTCGCCGAGCCACTCAAGAGTCGCGTTTTGGTCGAGGTAAGAGCGCCTTGGCGGGTAAAATGGGCGATCACCCAATCGACTTCCGCGCCGTCGTGCACATCGTCGAACTGGTGAAGAGCCGCATCCTCACCCCCGGGTGGGTGACGTAGTCGACAACCACCCAACGGCCGGAATGGACGGTGACGTTCTCGACCGTGGCCTACTGTTGACCACCAGTGCTGTGGCGCGTTGCGACATCATCAATGTGTAGGAGCGGGGATGACTGCGGTACTGCCGGTCGGAAGGCGATGAACGGAAGGAGCGGATTGGGCAACCAGTAAAACCATCCGAGCAACGGCTCCTTCGTTCCGCGCTCTGGAACGAAGTCCAGCCAGACATACAGGAACTTGTAGATGCAAAATCCCGGAAGCCAGTTCGGCTTCAGTCCCTTCGTTCTCAGGTAGCGTCGGCTGATGTAGTAGCCGCCGTCAAATGGCGTGATGCCGAACAAGCCCAAGGGACCCTCAGCAATGACCGCGCCACTGGGAACGTGAGTGATACGAATCTGGCGCATAAATCCGCTCCGCTGTTTTTCGATAGACGCAAGCCGCGACAGGCGGCATCGCTCACGTGATCATGAAAATTCCGAATTGGGTCGCCGCAGCCATTGGCTACTTGAGGGACCGGCGGGCGTTCCGGTCTCAACGGGGGCACCTGAAGATAGTCCGATGGCTGCGGCGAGTTCGTCGCTCACGAATGAGCGTGTTGGTGCAAGTGTTCTCTGCCCTGGAGGGCGGCGTACGTTCCGCCCAGGACCGCACCGAAGATAACATGCAGCATCAGGGTCATGATTGGAGCGACCATGCCGAGGTTCATCCCGAAGAACCCGGCGCCAGCCATCGGCATGACAGCGATCATCATCGCCAGCCAGGCGCCGACGGCCAACACGATGCCTTTCGCCCACAGGCTCGAGCCGGGAAGATACTGCTCGATCAGGGCGAAGAGCCCGCCCAGGCGACGGTGCCGATCATGAAGTGGGCAATCCACGCCATCGCGGAACTGCTCCCCATCATTCCGCTCAGCATCGCGATGACGTCGAGTTGAGGCATCAATCCCGTGGCCGATTTCATCAGCATGAGCGCGGACAACACGACGGTTGCTACAAAGCCGGCGATGAAGCCCCTTCCGATATTGTTCATAGATCACTCCTTGGTTTCTGGCTCCGCGGGAGGTTTGTTTGCCTCGGTGCGTCACTTCGCCGTTTCTTGAAGGCCTCAAGAAGGTCTCCGTCGATCCTTTCGTCCGGCAGGGTGTAGCCGGTTTCGCGAACCAGGCTGACAACCGACCGCATCTGCTTCATGAAATCGACGGCAGTACCGACAAGCGAGAAGGTGAATGCGCACCTCCATCGTTGACCAGAAGTCGAGCTCACCATCGATGTACTGGTTCGATCGCTCGGTAACTTCTCGACAGGTAAGCAACGGACTACTCCCACTAGATGGCCGGTCAGACCCGGGATTGGGTTGGCACCGACTGAACTGAAGTCCGTGAGCGATGCCTAACGTTACAACAGCGACTGATGGAGATCGTTCGAGGCGCGACAGATCCAACGAAAAAGCCTCAGGAGCGGCGGAATTGCGCGGCTATCGCCGCCGGGGAGGTTCATCGGCGCAGGAGCTGCTCGACCACCTTTCGGAGCCGCGCTCGCGCTCTGTGCAGCAGAACACGCTGGTTGCCATCCGATATCTCGAGCAGCGCACTGACCTCTGCCGAATCCATCTGTTCGATCTCACGCAGGACAAGGACCGATCGCTGGACCGGTGGGAGACCCTCAATTGCCTCCTGGACATGAACCCACATTTGCCTGCCAGCAACGATCCTTTCCGGCGTTACATCGTCCCACAAACCCGGAAGGTCTTTCCATGAACCTGATGCATCGAACCGAGATGGATCGACCACCGGCGTGTCGTCGTCAATCTCCTGCGCAAGATCGGCCGAGGTGATCAAGCGCTTATCGCGCACCGCGCGACTGCGCGCCTTGTTGGCCAAAATCGCGAATATCCAGTTCTTCAACGACGAACGTTGCTCGAAACCATCGAGGCCCTCGATGACCGCGAGCCAGGTGTCCTGCACGACTTCATCGGCGGTGGCTCGATTTCCGACGAAGCGCATTGCCACTCCAACCAAACTACGATGAAGCTGCCTGACGAGCGCATTGAATGCCAACTCGTCTCCGGACCGCAGACGCTCGTAGACATCGCTGGAATCAGTCATTTTGCCGTCAGGCCGCAAGTCGATGAATTGTTACGAGCACCCAGGCGTGCTCGCACGACGACAAAGTCCATCGTGTCCGAACAGAGAGGTTGGCGCGTTTTACCAGGGCGGCGCACCGCCGGCCCGGAGCACCCGACAAACGCGTTTCGGGGTGCGCCGCCCTAATGCGGGTCACCGCGGTCGTTGGCTGCGTCAAGGTTTGCCTTCAAGATGATGTCCAGCTCCAACATGACACGGGCGCAGAGTAAACGCTGATGCTCGTCTCACAAATCAAGCCTGCTCACGAGTTCGTGCTTGGTTCACTCAGCTCCGACTGAGTTCGTAATTGACCTGCCGCGGATTACTCCGCCGGTCTTGGAACGGGCTTTCCAGTGGTCGATCCGTCATGGCGCTGTACCGGCCGATCGCAATGCGGGCAAATGATCTGCCAGGCATCAATAGCCGCCGCCTACCGGCATCTATGCATGGCACGGCTCACTCGGCGAAAGTGCGCCAATGTCGCCGTCAGATGTCAGTCATCCGATCTTGCGCGTTTGTCCGTTCATGGCGCTCAACCGAAGCCCGCACCGACGTGAAACATATCGGCTTTCGAGAGGTAAGCGGTCATCTTCAATGCGTCGCTCGATCGTCGCTTCTGACCCTGAATGTACTAGATGACCGGCGGCAGTGGCATCTGATTTTCATTGGGTTGGCGGCGACGGTCACGCGACACGGACTACGTTGGGGCGACCGCCGTTGGTCTTGGGCTCGTCAGCGCGCTGCACGCAGTTCCGTCCGTTGGCTTTGGCGCCATAAAGGGCGGTGTCGGCGCGTTCGAGCAGTGCATCGAGCAAATCGCCCGCATCTTCGCTGACTGCCACGCCCCCACTCACTGTCGCATCCACCCGAGGGAGCGGCAATTCTCCTCGAACTTGGAGCGTATTCGTTCGGCGCGAACCCAAGCGGAGTTTAGGCTTAATCCTGGCAACACCACCGCGAACTCCTCGCCGCCCAGGCGGCCAAAAACGTCATTCGGCCGCAGCGTTTCAGCAACTACCTCGCAGAACTTCCGGATGACAGCGTCGCCCACCGCATGGCCGTGGGTGTCGTTGATCAACTTGAAGCGATCGAGGTCGAGCATCAGGAGCGAGACGGGCTCGCGTTCCTGCCGACATCGCTCGATAACGCTCCCCGCTTGTTGCATGAAAGTGAGCACGTCCCCGCAATTCGGACAGTGACGGAAGCTACGATCTGACGTCTGCTGGTCTCCAAGGACAGGGAGATCAGAACATGCCGAAACGCAGGAACCACGAGGCGGGCTTCAAGGCTCGCGTGGCGCTGGAAGCCGTGAAGGGCGAGCGCACGGTGTCGGAGCTGGCGGCCGATTACGGCGTGCATCCGACGATGATCCATCAATGGAAGAAGGCGCTGCTCGAAGGGGCGGCGGACATCTTCGAGCGTGGCGGGCAGAAGAAGGCGGCCGAGGTCGACGAGGAGACAGTCCGGGAGTTGCACGCCAAGATCGGGGAGCTGGCAGTCGCCAACGATTTTTTGTCACGAAAGCTCAAGCCTTGGACCGGCAAGTGAGGCGGCAGATGATCGAACGTCATCACCCCACGCTGTCGATCGGGGCGCAGTGCCGCCTGCTGTCAATCTCTCGGTCGTCGTTCTATTACGAGCCGCGTGGCGAGACCGAGATGAACCTCGCCCTGATGCAGCTGGCGCCGCGTTGCCACCCGCTACGACCGATGCGCACACACCTTCTTCTCCGCCATCTGCATCGCAGCAACCGTCATCTTCTGGCTCTGATCGATAAGTCCTGACCCTAGCTCTCCAGCGGGTCGGGCTTCGGCATGTTCGTTTCTCCGGCCGCTCACGATTGCGCTGCTCAATAGTACCTGGACTTGATGGCGTTTGCAGATTGGCAGCTACCGGACCAAAAGCGGCATCATAATGGTAGCGAGGCTGAGCACCAGAAAGAAGCCGGCCATGTCGGTGATGGTCGTAAGTAGGGGTCCAGAGGCGATCGCCGGGTCCTGGCCGAGCCGGGCCAGCAGAAGGGGCACCAACCCACCGATGGAGACCGCGATCACCGTGTTGAGGGCAAGCGCGAGGCCGATCACCAAGCCAAGGAACGGACTTCCTTTCCATAGCCAAGCAGGAAGCGGCCGGCGCCGAAATCCAAAGACGGGCGCACGTAAGTCACGCACGCGCGTTGCCATAGCTTTGCACTGGTACCGGGTATCGATAGCCGCACAGCCAAACCAAGGCCACGTCATTGGGTCTTGTTCAACGTAACGGACACGAGCTTAATATCAGTGCCCTTTGGCTCGATGGTCACGGATTGTCTATTGCCACGAGTCAACATAACCATCTTGGCGGAAAAGGCACCTCCTTCAGCTACGTCAACTTCGATCCGGCCGTTAGTAGCCTGACCGGCAATTCTGCCCGACACATTGCGCGTAGTTTCGGTCCAGTTGCCGGTTAGCACTCCACCCGCGGAGGCGACGTATGCGTTCACGTGGAATTGGTAACTATCACTGGCACAACGCAGCGTCTGCTGAAGATTGTTGCCATTCGCGGTCACCAGGTACTGCACGTCACAATGCAATCGTTCCTTGGTTCCATCGCTAGTCGTGATGGTGCCATTGCCGGACCACGAGCCAGCCAGCGCTGCAAACGGCACTGCCTCTCCAGCGTCCTGCGCGAAACACGGAGAGAGTCGACTTCAAGCGCAGTGATCGAGGCCGCTAAAATCAGGGTTTGAATGTGCCTCATGGGAAGCTCCCGCTTTGTTCGATTGGTGGCTACCGTCGACGCCGAACACACTAGGCCGGCACGCTTGGCGGTGTCCGAACAAATTGGCCGCGCAGCCAGCGGCCGAACGCGTTCGCGGCCCGGCTGACATCTTCCATATAGAGATAGATCACCGGGGTGATGAACAGCGTCAGCGCCTGCGAGACGATCAGGCCGCCGACCACCGCCACGCCCAGCGGCTGGCGCAGCTCGGAGCTGGCGCCGACGGCCAGCGCGATCGGCAGCGCGCCCATGATGGCGGCCATCGTCGTCATCATGATCGGCCGGAAGCGGATCAGGCAGGCGGCGCGGATCGCCTCCTGCGGCGTGGCGCCGGCGCGCTGACGCACCAGCGCGAAGTCGATCATCATGATCGCGTTCTTCTTGACGATGCCGATCAGCATCAGCATGCCGATCATGGCGATGACGTCGACATCGAAATTGAAGATGCGCAGCGTGATCAGCGCACCGGCGGCCGCCGCCGGCAGGCCGGTCAGGATGGTCAGCGGATGGATGAAGCTCTCGTAGAGGATGCCGAGCACGATGTAGATGGTGAGGATCGCGGCCAGCAGCAGAAGTCCCTGGTTGGCGGCCGCGTCCTGGAACACCTGCGCGGTGCCGGCGAAGCTCGTGGTGATCGTCGGCGGCAGGTCGAGCTGGTGCCGGATGACGCCGATCTGGTCCGTCGCCTGTCCCAGCGACTCGCCCGTGGGCAGGTTGTAGGAAATGGTGACCGCAGGCAGCTGCCCGACCTGGTTGACCGACAGCAGGCCGGCGACGCGCTCGACATGCGCGAATGAGGAGAGCGGCACGAGCTTGCCGGTCGCCGGAGCGCGGACCTGCAGCGCATTCAGCATGTCCGCGTTCCATGGCAACGACGGGTCGTATTCGACGATCACCTGATAGCTGTCGCCGGTCTTGAAGATGGTCGAGGCCTGGTTGCTGCCGAAGCCGCCATAGAGCGAGTTGCGCAGCTGCTCGCTCGTGATGCCGAGCATGCGAGGCGTGGTCCTGGTCGACCACCAGCTCGGCCTGCGGCGGCATTGTCCTGTACGTCGGTGTTGACGTCGGCGAAATGCGGATCGTGCTTCATCGCGTCTTCGATCTTGGCGGCCCAGCTCAGCAGCTCGTTGCGGTCGATGCCCTGGACGACGAACTGATACGTGCTCGCCGAGGCGCGGCCGCCGATGCGCAGGTTCTGCACCGGCGTGACGAAGCTCGAAATGCCGGCGACCTGGCCGAGCGAACGGCGCAGGTCGTCGAGGATGAAGGAAAGCGGCGGCCGCTGGTTCTTCGCCTTCAGTTCGACGAACATGCTGCCGGTGTTGGAGGTGGACGCGCCGAACCCGCCGCCGACGACCGAGGCGACGTGCGCCACATAGGGCTTGGCCTGCAAGGTCTGAGCGACCTTGGTCTGCAGCGCCAGCATGTCCTTGAACGAGATGTCCTGGCGCGCCTGGGTGGAGACCGAGAGCTGCCCGATGTCTTCGGTGGGCAGGAAGCCCTTGGGCGATGTCTCGAAAAGATAGATCGTCGCCACGATGGTTCCGATGAAGATGACGAGAACGACGCGGCCGAAAGCGCAGGCCGAGGTCGAGCAACCACCGATAGCCGGCAAGCAGGCGCCGCCTCGCGGTGAGCCGCATGATCGGCGCTCGGCGCGCCCGCCCGCCTGGGCGAAAGCCGCGCGGCCAGCATCGGCGTCAGCGTCAGAGAAACCAGCGCCGAGGCGATGATCGAGATCGTCACCACCATGGCGAACTCGTTGAAGATGCGGCCGACGATGCCGCCCATCAGCAGGATCGGCAGGAACACGGCGACCAGCGAGGCAGTGATCGAGACGATGGTGAAGCCGACCTCGCGACTGCCGGCGAGCGCGGCCTCGAACGGCGGCGTGCCTTCCTCGATGTGGCGGACGATGTTCTCCAGCATGACGATGGCGTCGTCGACTACGAGGCCGACCGCCAGCGTCAGGCCGAGCAGCGAGATGTTGTCGATCGAGAAGCCGAGCAGGTACATCACCGCCAGCGTCGCGATCAGCGAGATCGGCACGGCGAGAACCGGAATGATGGTGATCGTCAGCCGGCGCAGGAACAAGAGATGACCAGCGCCACAAGGCCGATGGTGATCGCCAGCGTCAGCTCGACGTCGTGAACGGCCTGGACGATCGAAACGGCGCTGTCGTTGAGCACGTTGAGGCTTCCCGACGGGCCAAGGTCGCCGACGAATTTGGGCAGCATCGCCTTGACCTGATCGACCACGGCGACGGTATTGGCGTCCGGCTCGCGGAAGACCGCCAGCACCAGCGAGGGCGTGCCGTCATAGGTGCTCAGCGTCTGGGTATTGGCGACCGAATCGATGACGTTGGCGACGTCGCCGAGCCGCACCGGCTTGCCGCCGGGCGAGGCGATGATGATCTGGCGGAACTCCTTCGCCGTCGTCATCTGCGTGTTGGTCTGGATGGCCAGGTTCTGGTCGTTGCCGGCCAGCGTGCCGACCGGCGCGATCGAGTTGGCCGTGCCGATGGCCGAGGTCACCTGGTCGATGCCGAGTGCCGAGGCCGGCCAGCGCGTAGGGATTGACCTCGGCGCGCACCGCATATTTCTGGGCACCGAAGACCTGCACCTCGCCAACGCCGTCGAGCTGCGAGAGCGCCGGCGAGACCACCTGCTCGGCGAAGTCGTCGAGCTGGGGCATGGTCATCGTCTTGCTCTGCAGCGCCAGCAGCACGATCGGCGCGTCGGCCGGATTGACCTTGCGGTAGCTCGGCGGCGTCGTCATGTTCGCCGGCAGTTGCCGCAGCGTGCGCGCGATGGCCGCCTGGACGTCGGCTGCGGCTTGGTCGATGTCGCGGTTAAGGTCGAACTGGATGACGATCGAGGTCGACCCCTGCACGCTCTTGGCGGTCATCGTCTGGACCGCGGGGATGGTCGTGAACTGCTTGATCAGCGGCGTGGCGACCGAGTTCGCCATGGTGTCGGGCGAGGCGCCCGGCAGGCTGGCCGAGACCGTGACGACCGGGAAATCGACGTTGGGCAGGGCGGCGACCGGCAGGTAGCGATAGGCGAAGAGGCCGGCGCTGACCAGCGCGATGGCGAGCAGGATCGTCGCGACCGGGCGGCGGATGAAGGGGGCCGAAATGTTCATGGCCTGGAGATCCCTCAGTCGACTGCCGTCGGCTTCTTGCCGGCTCCAGGCTGCCTGCCTGCGCCGCTGCCGCTTCCGCTGCCCGGTTCCCGCACCGGCGAGCCCTCGGCCAGACGCAGCTGGCCCTCGACGACGACGTGGTCGCCCGGCTTCAGGCCGGCGGTGATGACCGAGCTGTCGCCAACCGCATCGCCCACCGTCGACCGTCTGCTCGGTGACCGTCGAATCCGGCTTGACCAGGAACACGAACGCGCCGTGTGCCGTTGAGCTGCACGGCGGCGGTGGGTACCACGGTGGCGTCGGGCAGCGTGCTGAGCTGAGCCTTGACGCGCACATACGCGCCCGGCCACAGAGCCTCATCGGCGTTGGCAACTTGGCCTTGACGGTGACGGTGCCCGACGCAGCATCAACGACCGAATCGATGAAGTCGAGCGTGCCGTCGGCCAGCGGCTTGCCGGTGTCGGCGTCGATGACGGAGACGCTCGCCGGCGGGCTGGCCTTGAGCGCTTGCGGAAGGGGCGAGGTCGCGCTGCGGCACCTGGAAAGACACCCGCACCGGCGCCATCTGGGTGATGGTCAGCACGGGCGTCGCATCGCTGGCGTGGACGAGCGCGCCGGTCGAATAGTTGACCTGCCCGACCCGGCCGGCGATCGGCGCGGAGATCGTGGCGTAGCCGAGCTGCACCTGGTCGGACTGCAATTGCGCCTTGTCGCTGGCGACGTTGGCGAGCGCGACGTTGACGGCCGGCTGTTGCAGGCCCTGCTGGGCGGTGTCGACGCCGCCTTGCGCCAGCAGTCTGGATACGTTCTGAGGTCGCCTGCGCCTGGTCGAGTGTCGCCTGGTCCTTGGCACAGCGTGCCCTGGTCCTTGGCGATCGTGGCCTGGATGGTCCGGTCATCGAGCCGGAACAGCACGTCGCCGGCCTTGACCTGTCTGGCCTTCGGTGACGCCTATCGCGACGATGACGCCGTCGACGCGTGTGCGCACTGCCACCGACTGCGATCGGCTCGACGGAGCCCGACATAGGTGGCGGTGACCGCCACGTCCTGGCTTTCGGCCGCGGCTGTGATCACCGCAATTGGCGGGCTGTGCTGGCCGGCAGCCCCGCCGCGCCCGCCAGCGACCGCATTCGTGGCGTCCGCGGCTTGCTGAGCGCCACTTGGCGCCGGTGCCCCTGGGGAGGCTTTCAGGCGCGGATAGACGAAAAAGCCAGCGACCAGCAGCGCAAGAAGGCCGGCCAACACCAAACGCTTGGAGGTCATTACGTTTTTCAAATTCCTCAAGGAGACCCTTCTCTCCCGCACGCCTGGCCGATGCCAATCGTGCTCCGGGCACGGGCCCCCGAGCGCAACATCGGGCCGAGGGCCGGCGCCAACTTTCTACGTGTCCGGACATTATGGAAACCGACCGGCCGAGGATATCAGACTAAGGTATACTTGAGCCGCCATGGGTATTGCGCGGGCACACGACGACGGAAGCAGGTCCAAATCGACCTTCAAGCTGAACCGATCGGCGAGCCTGCGTGCGCCGCAGCCGTGGCGGTCGTTACTTCCCTTGGGACCTCACGCTGATGTCTAGAGTGTCGATGCGCAGGTTGATCCGCAGCACGCCGCTACCACTGCTTGCCGCCACCTTGGGCGCGGGCATCTTCGTTGTGGACACGTTTGTTTTCGTGCACGACGCGCTCTCCGTCCTCTACATCATAGTGGTCTTGCTCGCGGCCAATTTCCTTGGCAGGCGTGGCGTCGTTCTAGTCACGTTGGCGTGCTTTGCTCTCGCCGCAGCAACCTATTTGATCCAGCATGGCCCGTCCTTCCATGCGGATTCTGCAGTGAGGCTTGCCATCGGCATTGTCGCCGTCGGTAGCAGCGCGGTTCTTTCTCTGATCAACCTGTCTGCCGTCGCAGGCTTGAAAGAACAGGCGGCCCTGCTCGATCTGTCCAACGACGCGATCATGACGCGCGACATGAATGGCATGGTCACCTACTGGAACAGCGGGGCCCAAGCGCTTTACGGATGGGCCAGCGCCGAAGCAATCGGCAAGTCGGCGCGCGCGCTGCTGAAGTTCCGGGGCAGAACGTTGCTCGCGGAGAGCGACGCCACCCTGCAGAAGGCGGGCCGTTGGGAGGGGGAACTCACCTGCGAGCGGCGCGACGGTCAGCAGCTCACCATAACAAGCCGATGTGCGTTGATCAGGGACCGCCGCAGGCGCGCGATCGGCGTCATGGAAACGGACACCGATATCACGGATCGCCGCCGCGCCGAAGAGGAGTTGCGCCAATCGCAACTGCAGCTCGCCCACGTCACGCGCGCAACGAACTCTTGGCGAATTGACCGCATCCATCGCCCATGAAGTGAACCAGCCGCTTGCTGCCGTCGTGACAAACGGCGAGGTCTCCCTTCGCTTGCTCGATCGGGAGCCGCTCGATCTGGCCGAGATACGCGCAGCGGTGACGGACATGGTCACTGCCGGCCGTCGCGCCAGCGATATTATCAAGAGATTGCGCGCGCTTTTCCGAAAGGCCGAAACTGAGGCTGTACCGCTGGACATCAACGGCTTGATTCTTGAGATCGTCCCGCTTGTGCAGCACGAGCTCATCAACAAAGAAGCTCGTCTCAGCCTCGACCTGGCGGATCTCCTGCCCGCCGTACTCGGGGACAGCGTTCAGTTGCAGCAAGTGATCCTCAACCTGCTACTCAACGGCGCGGAGGCCATGGAATTGGTCGTCGGCAGGCCGCGTGATTTGGTCATCCGGTCGCGAATCGACGGAGCAAACGTGCTGGTCGCCGTTGAGGATTCCGGGGTGGGCATTGACGAAGTCAACGTGGCTCAGCTTTTCGAGCCTTTCCACACGACGAAGTCTGGAGGCATGGGCATGGGGCTTACGATCTGCCGCTCGATTATCGCCAATCACGGCGGAAAGCTTTGGGCATCGGCCAATCCCGGACCAGGAGCGACGTTTCGATTCTCGCTGCCAGTCGCTGGGGTGCCGTCGTGACAACAGCGAAGTCCGTCAACTCCGGATCCGAGGGGCAACCCACCGTCATTGTTGTGGAAGACGACGCGCTCTTTCGTGAAGCGCTGTTGAGGCTGTTCCGCAGCGTCGGTCTACGCGCCGAAGCGTTTGGGTCTGCGTCCGAGCTGCTCGCTGCAACGCTTCCGGATTGTCCGAGCTGCCTGGTTCTGGACGTTCGCCTGCCGGGGCTGAGCGGGCTGGACCTTCAGGGCAGACTGGCCAGTGCGGGGGTTCACATTCCCATCGTGTTCATGACCGGACACGGCGATATCCCGATGTCGGTGGGCGCCATGAAAGCTGGCGCGGTCGATTTTCTGACGAAGCCGTTTCGCGACCAGGACCTGCTTGACGCGGTTGGCCGGGCGATCGAACGCGACCGTGAGCGGCGCGTACGTGAAGAGTTCCTTTGCCCGTCTCCGCGCACAGTTCAAATCCCTGAGCCCGCGCGAGCGGGAAGTGATGAAGCTGGTGACCGCCGGGCTGATGAACAAACAGGTGGCCGCAGAAATGGGCATCAGCGAAATCACCGTGAAGATCCATCGGGGCAATGTCATGAAGAAGATGAGAGCCAGGTCCTTGGCTGACCTCGTGAGAATGGCCGAAGCCCTGGCGCCTCTCTACAGCGAAACCGGCTAACTCAGACCAATGTATGATTGAGGGGTCGGGCAATTGCGGCCTACTTGTGTGGTCGCGTCGGTCCTTGGCCGACGAGTTGAAGGCTGATTGCCGTGACCACGCCCATAGTTGCGATTGTTGACGACGACGCAGCAGTGAGAACCGCGACCGTCCGTCTGGTGGGTTTGCACGGCTTCGCTGCCTTCGGTTTCGCTTCGGCGGAGGAATTCCTCGAAATCGTCGTGTCTGCAGGAAACCTCATGCCTGATCACGGATATGAGGATGCCCGGAATGAACGGGGCTGAACTCAGCCGCCATCTGGTTGCGCTCGGACGGCTCATCCCGACGATTTTCATCACCGCCTACCGCGAAGAAAATACCGTTATAGAGACACGCGCCTCGGGCGCGGCTTGCTTCCTCACCAAGCCGTTCGACGCGCAGGTGCTGATGGACTGCGTTCGCAAGGCCGTGGCCGGCCAGCCGCATTGAGGGGGCGCCGCACGGGCCGTTCGCTTGGCCACGACCGTGGCCCTGGTCTCGTGTCAGCCACCCTCAAATTCGACCTGGATTGCCAGGGCCTCGGCCGGCTGTTCGGCGCGACGATGCGCCTGAGAAGCCCGCACGACATCTCATGCCGCGTCCTCTGGAATCTGGTCCCTGATGAGCATGCGTTGGCAACCGGGCCTTACCTATTGGTGGTGGGGATATACCTACGTCTGATGTTCGTGCGGCCCGCGCACTTCTAGGTTCTCGTCATGTGCGGCGGTGGTTCGCCGGCGGTTGGATCAAGCCAATCGCGACGCGACGGATCAGGTCAGCGCACACCCCTCGGGCAGCCAACAGCGGTCGCTAGCCCATCATGCATCTGCGGCCTCGCCAAGGGTGCAGGAATATGGAGACACACATGAAGAAGATCCTCCTCCCGATGCTCGCGGTTGCCGCGGTTCTGGCAGCTCCTGCGGCCTACGCTCGCACCGTCCACCAGTCGGGCTCGTGGGACGTCCTGATGGACGGCAATTCCAACACCTGCTTCGTGGCCAACCGCGGGGCAACCAACGGTGAGGTGAAGATCGGCGGGTCGTATGCCACCCAGGCCAAGGCGAATGCCGCGCTCGGCGCCGCCATCCAGTGTGCGACTCCCGAGAGCATGGACTGAGTTCCTGGGGCCGGAAAGACAATGAAACTAGGCGGCTGCCGATGGCAGCCGCCTAGCTCGGCCAGCGATGATCGTTGTGGGTCGACAGTGAACCTAGCCCAGTGCTGTCCGTTCGTGGTGGTGGTGGCGCGCGCCTTCATTTCTTCAATTCTCAGCGCAGACTGACTTCCGGTTAGGGTCATGAGCTTCGATCAGGCGACACAATGGACGTGTCCGCTTCGCCCGCGAAAGCCGACATGCTCAGCGTCAATCCTGACTTCGGTTGAGCGCAGCGTGGTGTAGTAGCGATCCCCGCCTTCGGCCGGCGGAATGTTAGGCGGAGAAGCCCTCCGCCATGCCCAATCGCAAACAACTGCGAACGCTTGGTTTTGCGGGCCGGTGTATACCCCTCAGGCTCCTACCCATAACCGTACCCACAAATCCATCCCCAACCCCGACCACGAAGACCGGTCCCTATACGTGCTCGCTGAGGGAGCGATGGCAAAGGCCGAGCGCCATATGCAGGCGGCCAAGGACGAAGATGACGCCCCCTTCTGACACCACATTCGCCACCTTTCATTGAATGGTCGCGGAAGATGGAAAGAGAGGCTAAGTCATTGATTCTAAAGGTTCACCACCTTTTCGAAAAAGGTGATGGATAGGGTTCCGTAAGTCGTTGATATGAAAGGGGAAAACACCCTCCACCTTTTCAGACCCTTTAATAGGAAATGTCCGGGATCAGCGCCTACGGGCCCAATTGAGCTGATTGCGTAGAGGAGGATTTGCGGCTCATCGTTTCCAGTCAGGAGGAAGACGATGAGACGGGACCCGATTGATGCCAAGAATGCCGCCGACCGGACGATCAGGGATATCCGGCGGCGCACGCGCAAGCAGCATTCTGCCGAGGAGAAGATCCGCATCGTGCTGGCGGGGCTCCGAGCCGATGATGAAGCCATCAATGGCGTTTGGCTCGATGGCGTTGATGGCACCGCAGAGCTTGGCGTAGTGCAGAATGAAGCGTCGGAAGCTCCATTCGGTCGGACCGGAATAGCTGGTCGTGACCGCGTTGATGGTGCCGTTGACCGAGACGCTTATCTGACTGCGCGTGACCGAACCGAAGAAGTTCCCAATCTGGCCCGTTGCCGTTCCGGTCTTGTCGACCGTTCCCGGCTGTCCGGGTGCCGGATCGCAGGTGATCCGCCCGCGCCAGGGGTAGACCGGCTGGCCGGCATTCCCGGTCCACGGGTCCGGAAGGACATTGCCCTCGGCGATGTCCATGAACAGGAAGGGGTAGAAAACCACCGACAGGCCGCGGGCTTTCAGGTCGCCGACCGCGCGGACAACCGAGTTCGTCCGACGGCGTGCCGCCATAGGAGATCTAGGTCGAAGCCGTCTTCCTTCAGCCGGGCGAGTTCGGCCGACAGCGTTGCCTCGTCCCAGTCCGCATTCACCGCGATCTGGTTGTCGGCGATCCGGAAAGCGCGTGCCTGTGCATCGGTCAGATGATCGAGGCGAATGACCGGGACTTCCGCGAGGTGGAGTTTTCGAGCAGCGAGCAAGCGACCGTGGCCAGCAATCAGCACGCCGCGCTCGTCGACCAGGCGCGGCACGTTGAACCCGAACTCGGCGATCGAGCCGGCGTCTGGGCGATCTGCTCGGCAGAGTGCGTCCGAGCATTCGCCGCGTACGGCAGCAGCCGCTCGATTGGCCACCATTCGATGGCTCCGAGGTCTGGCATCGTCGATTCTGGCGCGTCTCGTTTGGGGGCGGTAACCGGGCGCGGGCGGTTACCACGTGAGGTTACCACCCACCCGTAGTCAGAAAGCCAGCCGTTGCGCGCCTTTGGCGCCTGCAGGGCCAAGACGGGGGCGGTAACTGGTAACCCAGATTTCTCGGCTGTCGGTGGCGATGCGCCGCGCCATTGCCCCCCGCATAGGTTACCAGCCAGGAAGGACCCGCGGCAGCCGACTCGGTATAGAATTCGCCCAGTGATACCGACGATGGAGGCGAGCATGGCTCGCGCTGTCTACTACGTCGTCCTTCATCAGGGCGCTTGGAAGATCAAGCACGGCGACACGCACTACGGACCGTATCGCACACAGGCCGAAGCCATCCGCGAGGCTGTCGACACTGCGCACAAGGCTGGTACGCAAGGTCACGATGCTCAGGTCTTGGTTCAGGGCCGAGACAACCAGTGGCGTACTGAGTGGACCTACGGCCACGATCCTTATCCGCCGCCGGGATGACGGTTTGCACCGACACGCGCCTCTTGCGAGGCTAATGCGAAACATACGCTCAGACGCCAATTCTGTCCGCGCGAAAAGTGTCTTGCAGATCATTACGTTGGGGGGAACGACATTCCGCGCCATGAATGTCCGCGTTGGGGCCCAGAAGTCGCCGTTACCGGTCAAACCCTTTCCGTCCTTGCTAGTGCGACAACGGCTCGAACTCGACCGCAGCCGCCGGCCCGAAGAAGGGGCGGAATCTCTACATTCTGGACCTCCGTACTGAACCAGGGAAGTCCGGAGGTCTGGAGAACCGGAGCCAACAAGAGAACACCGGTCGTCGGTTTGGGCAGCTGGCCGTCCGGAGGTCCCCCGGAAAGTCCCGCAGAAACTGGGCGATTCACGGCGCCCCGAACCCGCAGAGAAAATTGCGACGAGGTACGTTGGCGGAGCACGTAGTCAGCTGCGAACTCGTCTCAGAATCCGCATTCCCTGGTAACAAGGTATCTGCAGCGAAAATGCGCGATTTCGGCCCGTCTTCCGCGCTCCACAAGCTGAAACGCTTCGCGTTTTCAATGAATTGAGTGCCCAATTCCCTACTCGACACATCAAGGAGCGAACAATGAGAAACAGGGAGCTGAAACGCTCTCCGCAGGGAAGTTGTGGCACGCAACAACCATTCGCCTTCGGTATTTGCGATTACCCCACATGAGCCGGCGGCTCAGTGCGGAAAGTCCAGAGGTTGGACGGCTTGGCCGCTAACGAGCAGCCGGGCAATCGCCGTGTAGTTGGGTAGATAGAGCAGATCCTCATATCGGAATGCGGGTTCGAACCAGGGTGCCAATATCCGGGCGTCGTCGACTCCCAAACGGAACGAGACCAGGTTGCCGACGTTGGCGATGATGCTCGCCGCCACGGCCGGGCGGCTAGCACGACCGTCAATTTGACCCAGCGACTGGCAAGCGAGCACCAAGCACAGGCGATATTTGCGCGTCTCCTCGATCGCCTCGGCGACATGCTCGGTGGCGTAGGTCTGGAACTCGTCCAAATAGGCGATAAACGTCTTTCGATCCACCACGGGCAGCCTCATTTGTGCCTGTGCGGCGGCCACGAGCCGCATGGTGATCAGTGCACCGACCAGTCGAGCCGATCCCTCGCCGACAGTGCCCTTGGCAAGGTTGATCAGCACAATCTTGCCGCGGCAATCGCCGCCTGAAGATCAAGGCTCGACGTGCGAGCGCCGAGTACTGGCGCAAGCAGCTGATTGGTCGTGAACGGTGTGAACTTGCACAGGACGTATGGCGCCACGTTATTGAGGCTAATCTCGTCGTGGGTGACGTTGTCGACCGTCTTCCGCCAGAAGTCGACGACCGTCCGGGTCTTGCAGCTGGCAATCAGGTTGTTTCGGAACGACGCGTCCTGGAACAGCCGCTCGAAATCCAGGATCGTTGCCTGATCGCCCTGACCTCCATGAGGAGCAGCAGCGCCTGCGTGAAATACATCTCAAACATGGGGCCGAAGGCCTCGGGCACGCCGGGCCAGAGCGAGTTCTTGAACAGACGGATCAGACCATTGACCGTGGCACTGCGTTCGACCGCCGGGTCGCCGCCCGGCCGCGCGACCTCGATCAAGCAGATCGCCGACCGTGAGGGCGTGACCGACCGCTACGTCAAGCGCCTGCTCGACGTCGCGTTCCTGCCGTCTGCCCTCGTCGAAGACATCCTCGACGCGCGCCAACCGGCGGACCTGACCGTCGAGAAGATTTGCCAGAACGACATCTCGTGGGGCTAAGCACAGCGCGGGCGATCCGAAGCCGGGTAGCGCCTTGAGTGCCGGTGGTGACGGATAGCAGTGCCGCCGGCAAACGAGCCGGCACAGGTCACATCAAATCCGCAGGCCGGTTTCGTGCGAGAATAGGTGCAGGGAGTTCGGTGCCGGCACCAGGCCGATGCGCTCGTCGATTGCCGGCTGCAGGGACTTGTCGAGCCGGGCGATCAGCATGCCGGCGCCGCACTGCACCGTCACCAGGGTCGCGTCGCCGGTCGCCTCGACCGAGTAGATCGTTCCGCTGATCGGTGCGGTCTGCGGATCCGCCGGCGACAGGTCTTCCGGGCGGACGCCCACCGTCACCTCCTTATGGTCGGGCGACCCGGGCAGGGCCAGCCGGACTCCGTCGGCGACGAAATGGCCGTCTTCGGTCTGGCCGGGGACCAGGTTCATGGCAGGCGATCCAATGAAAGAGGCAACGAACGTGTTGGCGGGACGGCCGTAGATCTCCCGGGGAGACCCGATCTGCTGGATTGCGCCGTTGCGCATCACCACGATGCGGTCGGCCAGCGTCATCGCCTCGACCTGGTCGTGGGTGACGTAGATGGTGGTGGTGCGCAGCTCGTGGTGCAGATGCTTGAGCTGGGAGCGCATCGACACGCGGAGCTGGGCATCGAGATTGGACAGCGGCTCGTCCATCAGGAAGACCTGCGGCGAGCGCACGATGGCCCGTGCCAGGGCGACCCGCTGGCGCTGGCCGCCCGACAGCTGCCGCGGCTTGCGATGGAGAAGCTGATCCAGCTCGACCATCCTGGCGGCCTTGTGGATGAGGCCCTCGTGCTGGTTGGCCGGAACGCGGCGGGCGCGCAGCGGGAAGCGGATGTTGTCGTAGACGCTGAGCTGCGGATAGAGGCTGTAGTTCTGGAAGACCATCGCCACGTCGCGGTGCTTGGGAGCGGCATAGGTGACGTCGCGCTCGCCGATGGTGACCTTGCCGCCGGTCGGCTCCTCGAGACCGGCAATCATGCGCATCATCGTCGTCTTGCCGCAGCCCGACGGGCCGAGCAGCACAACGAACTCGCCGTCGGCGACCTCGAAAGAACACTCCTGGACGGCCTGGAAGGGCCCCCACCTCTTGGTCAGACGATCCAGTACGATTTGCGCCACGTCCCTCTCCGATCTTGTTGCGGCAGTATCCCTGCCGGCGTTTCCGTCCCCGGCCCCTTGGCGGGCTACGGCAGGTTTTCGCGAATGTATATCTCGATGCGGATACGCTCCTGCTCGGGAACCAGCGGTTCGTGGGCGAGGAACGCAAGAAGCTGCCGGGCGGCCGAACGCAGCTCGTGGCTGGCGTCCTGGTTGATCGCCGCGTGCATGGTGCCGTCGAGAAGCGCCTCGCGCGTGATCGGCGTCAGTTCGTGGGCGACGAAGACCACGTCACCTGCCCGGCCGCTCTCGCGCAGCGCCGCGATCAGACCGCGGTTGCCGGCGCCGGCATTGTAGACGCCGACGATGTCGGGCCGCTCCGCCAGGCATTGCACGAGGAGCCGGTGCGCGTTCTCGGCCCGGTCGACCCCTTCGATCTCGGGAAGAAGCGTCACGTTCGGAAATTCCGGCACCATCGCCTGATGCAGCCCGAGCACCCGCTCGGCATGGTCTCGCAAGCGCCGCGAGCCAAGCATGACTGCGATCGTGCCCGTCCGCCCGCCGACGAAGCGGCCGATGATGGCCCCCGCCGTGCGCCCGCTGGCGACGTTGTCGATGCCGGCGAAGCCGAGCCGTTGCGCGCCCGGACAGTCGGACACGAGGGTAACCACCGCCACGCCGGTGTCGGTGGCCGCGTCGATTGCCTCGCGGACGCGCGGATCGTCGAGCGCCATGACGATGATGCCTTGCGATTCCGCCGCTGCCTGCCGGATGGCGGCGGCCAGGGCAACCGCATCGTGCCGGTCGATCGTGCGCACCGTGCCCCGCACACCGCGCGGCGCCAGCCACTCCAGTGCCCGCGCGGCATGATCGTGGACGGACTGGAGGAAGGAGTTGACCGGCTGGGGCAGGAGCAGCGTGAACCGCAACAGCGCCCGCCGGGCGAGCGCCGAAGCCGCCGGGTCCGGGCTGTAGCCCAGGGCGGAGGCCGCCCCTTCCACCCGTTCGCGGGTCTCCGCCCGAACGCCCGAGCGCCGGTTCAGCACCCGGTCCACGGTCGCGATGCTGACCCCCGCCAGTGTCGCGACGTCCTCGATCTTCGGCCTGTGCGTAGCCATTCTCTCCCTTCGACCCCCGGTTTCTTATGACGTAACCTACCTCATGTTTTGATGTGCGCAACTCAAATACCGCTTGCCATCCCTCTTTCGATGTGCATCCTTCTGCTGGTCTCCTCCCCACGCGCGTCCGGGCGGACGTTCAGACGGAGACGAAGAAGAAGAAACACAGCAAATCGGGAGGTTCGCATGCGTTTTCTGACTGCAGCCGTGCTCGTTGCGGGTCTGTTCGCGACGCCGGTCCAGGCGGATACCACGCTGAACGTGTGGCATCTCTTCAATCTGAAGACCGACATGATCTATGAGGGCATCGCGCAATTCGAGAAGGCACACCCGGACATTCACGTCCAGGCGCGCCTGGTTCCCCTGGCGCAGATGGGGCAGGAGCTGATCCGCGCGCTGGCGACCGGTAACGTTCCCGATATCGCCACCGTCGACAACCCGGTCGTGGCCAGTTTCGCCGCACAGGGCCAGCTCGAGGAGATCGGTCCCGACCTGGCCAAGCTCGGCCTTACCGGCGACAAGTTCTATCCAGGGCCCTGGGCCTCGGTGACGTGGGAGGGCAAGGTCTATGGCGCGCCGCGTGCGTCGAACACCATCGCCCTGTACTACAACGCCGACATGTTCAGGAAGGCTGGTCTCGACCCGGACAACCCGCCGAAGACCTGGGCGGAACTCGAATCCGCTGCCGAGAAGCTGACCGACAAGGCGGGCAAGGTCTATGGCCTGGCCTTCTGCGCCGTCCAGTCGGACGAGGGCGTCTTCCAGTTCCTGCCGTTCCTGGAGCAGGCCGGCGGCAGCGTCTCCAAGATTCGACTCGCCGGAGGCGGTCACCGCGCTGCAGTTCCTGACCGACCTGGTCAAGAAGGGCTATGCCTCGCCGGACGTGGTCAACATGCGGCAGTACGAGGCGACCAACACGATGATCAACGGCAACGCGGCCATGGCGATTTCCGGCCCGTGGGAGCTGCCGCGCATCGACAAGGAGGCCAAGTTCGATTGGCGCGTCGCCAAACTGCCGGCGATGAACGAAGGGGGCGTTGAGGCCTCTGCTCTGGGCGGCTTCGACTGGGTGGTTCCGAAGGGTGCCGAAAACCGCGACGCGGCCGTGCAGTTCATCGCCTTCATGAACAGCAAGCAGATCTTGCAGCATGCCTGGGAAGCCGGCCGGCTGCCGAGCCGCAACGACATCACCATCGACAACCCGAAGTGGCCGGCCGCCTACAAGACGTTCCAGGCGGAAATGGCCTACGCGCGTCCGCGCGGACCGCATCCGCAGTGGCCTGATATCTCGCTGGCGATCCAGAACGCCATCCAGTTGTCCCTGACCGGCCAGGAGGAGCCCAAGAAGGCTCTTGCCGACGCCGCGGCGAAGATCGGTCCGATCCTCGCCAAGATGCCGCTCCCCAACCAGTAGCGCTCAGGCTTCAAAGAAGGCCCGCGGACCGCCTGTCGGCGGTCCGCGGGCCTTCCCCGGGGAGAACAGGGAAATGGGACGTTCGCTCGAGAGACAGTTTGCGCTGTTCCTCGTCCCGTCGGTGGCGTATCTGGCCCTGCTGATCGGCTGGCCGGTCGTCTACAACTTCATCATGAGCTTCCAGGACGTCCAGCTGGGCAACCTGGCGCAGGTCTGGCGGCCGCTGGTCGGTGGCGCCAACTACGCGGCCATCACTGGCGATCCGCTGTTCTGGAAGGTGATCACCAACACGGCCGTCTTCGTCGGCGTGAACGCCCTGCTGCAAAACGGCTTCGGGCTCGCCCTGGCGCTCTTCTTCAATCTCGGCTTTCCCGGTGCAGCCTATATGCGCGGCCTTTTCCTGGCCGGCTGGATCCTGCCGCCGCTGGTCGTCGGCGCGCTGTGGAAGTGGCAGTTCGCCAGCGAATACGGCGTCGTGAACTGGGTCCTCTCCAGCCTCGGCCTGACCAACTCCGCCATCCACTGGCTGGCCGACCCGCACGTCGCCCTCGGCGCCGTGACCGCCGCCAACATCTGGTTCGGCACGCCTTTCGCGATGATCCTGATCAGCACCGCCGTGGTGGCCGTGCCGCGGGAGCTCTACGAAGCCGCGCGCGTCGACGGGGCATCGGTGTGGCTGCGCTTTAGGGCGATCACGCTCCCCGGCATCGCCGGCACGCTGCTCGCCGTCTTTAGCCTGACCATCATCTACACCATGCGCGCCTTCGACCTGATCTGGGCGATGACCCAGGGCGGCCCGGTCAATTCCAGCAATGTGCTGCCGCTGTGGAGCTTCCAGCTCTCCTTCTACCAGTTCAAATTCGGCCACGGCGCCGCCGCCGCCAACCTCGCCTTCATCGTCGTGTTCGTGATCGGGCTGCTCTACGTCCGCATCGCCCGTGGGGAGCAGAACGCATGACCCCGATCAGACGGCATGTCGCGCGGGGCACCCTGTCGGTGATCGGCGGGCTCATCGTCGCGGTCTACATGTTCCCCGTCTACTGGATGATCATCTCCGGCTTCAAGACGTCGGCCGAGATCTTCGCCGATCCGCCGACGCTGCTGCCCAGGGAAATCACGCTGGAGAGCTTCGCCTGGATCTTCGAGAACCAGAACGTCGTCAGCTATCTGGTCAACTCGACGATCATCGCCGTCTGCGTCTCGATCATCACCGTGATCCTCGGTGCCGCCGGCGGCTATGGCCTGGCGCGGCTGCGGACGTGGTACGTCGACCTGGCGCTGATCTTCATCCTGATGATGCAGACCTTCCCGGAGGCGCTGCTGGCGACGCCGATGTTCACCTTGTTCAAGGTGGCCGGGCTGCTCAACACGCTGACCGCCGTGATCCTGGCGACCGCCACCAAGACGGTGGCGCTGGCGCTGGTGATCCTGCGCCCGCTGATGAAGCAGATCCCCCGCGAGCTGGAGGAAGCCGCCTGGGTCGACGGCTACGGCGTGTGGGGATCGTTCCTGCGCGTGGTGCTGCCGGCGGCCCGCAACGGCCTGATCGTCGTCGCCGTGATTGCCTTCATCGAGGCCTTCGGTGAATTCGTCTACCCACTCGCCTTCATTTCCAAGGAAAGCCTGAACCCGGCGACCGTCGGCCTCTACAGCTTCATCGGCGCCGAATATTCCGACTGGAACCGGGTGATGGCCTTTGCCAGCGTCTTCACCATTCCCCTCATCGTCGTTTTTCTCGCATTACAGCAGAAGATCGTCTCTGGCCTCACCGCCGGCGCGATCAAATAAGGAGCGCACCATGCATCAGTTCTTCAAGCGCAGTGGCGACGCTGTCGTGGCCTCCATGAACGGGGAGACGATCCGCGTCGAGCCCTGGGGCCCGGACGCGCTGCGGCTCCGCTCGCGTATGGGCGGGGAAATCACGGAATATGACTGGTCGGCGCTACTCCCGCCGGCGGCTGCGAGCCCCACGATCGAGATCGCTGAGAAGAGTGCCCGCATCACCAACGGCGCCATCGCCGCCGAGCTGGCGATTGTTATACGCCACGCCGCCGACCTAAAGACCGAGATTTCGATCCGCTACGTGCGCACGAGCAACGGAAGCGAGATTCTCGCCGAGACACGCCCGCACTTTTCGGGGCCGCCCGCCCGTGCCTTCAAGGCAGTCGCCGGGGAAGCCTGGCAGCTCGGGGCGGCCTTCAAATCCTATGACGGCGAGAAGTTCTATGGCGTCGGCCAGCCCCAGCATGGGCGCATCGATCTCAAGGGCGTTCAGACCCGTCTGCTGCAGCAGAACACGCACGCGGTGATCCCCTTTGCCTTGTCGAGCCGCGGCTACGGCTTTCTGTGGCACAATCCGGCCGTGGGCTATGTCGACTTCGCGGCCAACATCACGCGCTGGAGCGCCGAAGCCTCGCGCCAGCTCGACTACTGGATCGTCGCCGGCAACACGCCACGGGAGATCGTCCGCAAGTATGTCGATGCGACCGGGCACGCTCCAGACTTCCCCGAATGGGCCTCGGGCTTGTGGCAGTCGAAGCTGCGCTACCGCACCCAGGACGATCTTGTCGCCGTCGCCCGCGAATACAAGGAACGTGGCCTGCCGCTTTCGTGCGTCGTGATCGACTTCTTCAACTGGTCGCGCCAGGGAGATTGGAGATTCGATCCCGCCGAATGGCCGGACCCCAAGGGGATGATGCGCGAGCTCGATGCCCTGGGCGTCAAGACCATGGTGTCGATCTGGCCCACCGTCTCTTCCAATTCTGAGAATTACAGCGAGATGCGCGAACGCGGTCTGATGATCCGCACCGAGCGCGGCGTGCCGGCTGTCATCCAGTACCCTGATAAGAACCCGCTGCACCTGGGATTCTCGGCGCATTACGATGCTTTCAACCCGGATGCGCGCGCTTTCGTCTGGGACAAGGCGAAGCGTAACTACCTCGACAACGAAATCGCCAATTTCTGGCTCGACGCTTGCGAACCGGAGGTGCGCCCCAACCATCCCGAGAACCTCCGCACCTATGCCGGCAATGGAGCCGAGGTCATCAACGCCTATCCGACCATGCACGCGCGCGGCTTTCGCGAAGGCATGAGCGCGGCTGGCGTCGGCAGCGACGGCGTCCTGCTCTGCCGGTCCGCGTGGCTCGGCAGTCAGCGCTACGGCGTCATTCTGTGGTCGGGCGATGTATGGTCGAACTGGGAAGCCCTGAGGGCGCAGATCCCGGCCGGCCTGCACGCCGGCATCGCCGGCATCGGCTGGTGGACCACCGATATCGGCGGCTTCTACGATGGCAACGGCCGCGACCCGGACTTCCGCGAGCTACTCGTCAGGTGGTTTCAGTTCGGGGTCTATTCGCCCATCTGTCGCATGCATGGTTTTCGCGTGCCGGAGGGCGTGCCGTGGCCGCCCAAGCAGGGCGAGCCGGTCTATGGCCAGGACACGTTCAATTTCTTCACCTCGACCGGCGGCGACAACGAACTGTGGTCGTTCGGCGACGAGGTATACGGCATCCTCAAGAAGCATCTGGCCGAGCGCGAGGCGCTGCGTCCCGCCCTGCATGCCGCGATGGACCGGCACAAGCGTACCGGCGATCCGGTGATGCGTCCGCTGTTCTACGATTTTCCGGAAGATGAAGCGTGCTGGGGCATCGGGGACCAGTACATGTTCACCGATGACATCCTGGTGGCGCCGGCGCTGGAATCCGGCGCCCGCTCGCGCAAGGTCTATCTGCCGGCCGGTGTGTCATGGAAGAACCGGACGACCGGCGAAGTCCTCGCCGGCGGCGCAACCGTCGAGGTTGATGCGCCGCTCGACGTGTGCCCCGCATTCGATCGCGTCTAGGCGATCCACGGCTGCCACGTTCGGGACTTCGGAAGTTCACGCGCTAGAAGAACGATCGGGCGAAGCAGGCCGATCGCCGCGATCGCTCGGGAATCAGCTGGAACAGAATGATTGGGGACTAGAGCGGGATGAATGTAGGTTGGGGGCATATCCGGTGTCAACGCCAGAGCAAAATCCGGCCATTGGGCGGCGCAAAAGTCGGCCACTTTGGCGATGTGAGTAGTGGTTGACCCGTCGGGGCCATTCCACAGATGACTGGATTATTCGGCGGGGTTTTTGCGGGAACGGCTTTGGCTGAGCCGGTAGCTTTCGCCGTTCATCTCGAGGATGTTGACGTGGTGGGTCAGCCTGTCGAGGAGCGCGCCGGTGAGGCGCTCGGATCCGAAGATCTCGGTCCATTCGTCGAATGGCAAATTGCTGGTGATCAGGATCGCTCCTTGCTCATAGCGCTGCGAGATCGTCTCGAAGAGCAATTCAGCGCCGGTCTTTGAGAGCGGCACGAAGCCGAGTTCATCGATGATCAGCAGCTTGTGCCTGACGAGTTGCTTCTGGAGCCGCAGAAGCCGCCGCTCGTCGCGGGCTTCCATCAATTCGTGGACGAGGGCTGCGGCGGTGGTGAAGCCGACAGCGAGCCCTTTCTGGCAAGCGGCCAGGCCGAGCCCCAGGGCGACATGGGTCTTGCCGGTACCTGAGGGACCAAGGGCGATGACGTTCTCGCGCCGCTCGATCCACTCACACCGCGCCAGCTCGAGCACCCGCATCTTGTTCAGCGACGGGATCGCCTTGAAGTCAAAGCTGTCGATGCTTTTGACCGCCGGGAACCGGGCCGCCTTGATCCGCCGCTCGATCATCCGCCGTTCGCGATCGATCAGCTCCAGCTCGACCAGCCGGGCAAGGAACTGCACGTGATCCAGCCCCTCGGCCGCGCATTGCCGGGCGAGCTTGCTGTATTCCCTCAGGAAGGTCGGCAGCTTCAGCGTCTTGAGGTGATGGTCGAGAAGAAGTTGCGGCGCCTCGCTCATGACGCGCCACCTGCCATCAGGCACATGTAGCTGGCCGCCGAGGTGGCGGCGACAGTGGCCCGGGGCAGATAGGGATAAACGTCAAGGTCAAGCCTGGGTGGCCGCTTCTCAACCTGACACAGGACCAGATGCTTCACCGCATCGAAGCCGATCGCACCCATGCGCAGCGCATTCTTGATCGCGACATGCAGGTCGTCGAGATCGAAGTTCTCCAGCAGCCGAAGGACCTGCACATACTCCCGGCGGCCCGCCTTGATCATCCGGGCCTCCATCAGGCGGCGCAGCGTCTGGAACTCGGGCGGCAGATCCCATTCCGCCAGCGGTGCTGCTTGATCGAGCGCGTTGATCTTCTTCTCCAGCAGAGACAGGTAATGCACCGGGTCGAAGACCATGTCCTCGCGCTCATAGCAGCGCGGATGGCGGGCAATGATCTCTCCGCCACAGCCGATGACAACCCGATCGACATAACCGCGCACCCAGACATCGCGGTGACCATAGGCAACGGGCACGGAGTAATCGTTGGTCTTGTAGCGCACCAGCGCCTGGGAACTGACCCGCCCGGTTGCCTGGTCGCAGGCATCGAAGGGGGCGGCCGGAAGTTCGGCCATGGCTTCGAGATCGCGCTCAAGCCGCTGTCCGATCGTCTCCGCATGACCACGCAGGATGTCGGCCTGGCGCTTGCGGCATTGCTCTTCAAGCCAGAGATTGAACGCATCCCACGTCGGGAAGCTCGGGATAGGCACCATGAAGTTGCGCCGCGCATAACCGACCAGCCCTTCGACGCCGCCCTTGTCATTGCCCTTGCCCGGACGGCCATAGCGGTCGCGGATCAGGTAATGCGACAGGAACCCGCTGAACAGCCGGACCCGTTTGCGTGTCCCGTCCGGCAGGATGCGGGCCACCAGGCATTTGTCGTTGTCGTAGAGAACAGACACCGGCACCCGCCCGAAGAAGGCAAAGGCGTGAACGTGGCCGTCGACCCAGGCTTCCGACGTCGCTGCCGGATAGGCCCGGATGTAACAGGCATCGCTGTGCGGCAGATCGAACGCGAAGAAGTGCGCCTTCTGTTCGACCCCACCGATGACCACCAGCGCTTCGCCGAAGTCAGCCTGGGCATGCCCGGGCTGATGGGCCAGCGGCACGAACATCTCCCGGCCACGCCGCTCATGCTCGCGAACGTAATCCTTGATGATCGTATAGCCGCCGGTAAATCCGTGCTCCTCCCGCAGCCGCTCGAGCACCCGTTTGGCCGTGTGACGCTGTTTGCGGTTCCGACCCTGATCCTCGCGCAGCCACTGGTCGATGATCTCGGTGAACCCGTCCAGCTTCGGACGCCTGATCGGTGCCGTTCGCCGATACCCCGGCGGAACCGAAAAGCTCAGGATCTTCTTCACGCTGTCGCGCGAAATCCCAAAATAGCGCGCTGCCGCGCGCTCGCTCATGCCGTCCCGACAGGCGAGCCGGACCTTCCGATACAAATCCACGGTGAAAATATCCCCGCCCTCCCTGTCGCCAGAAAGGGCCAAAGTGGACGACTTTTACGCCGCCCGCAGCGGGATCATCCCGCCGCTACCCGTGGAAGACTTTTGCACCGCCGTTCTCAATGATTGGGGACTAGAGCGGGATAAATCTAGGTTGGGGGCATATCCGGCGTTTGCGAAGTAGTTGGCGCATTCGGCTGAGGTGATGCTGTCGAGGATGCGGCCGATGGCGTCGCAGACGGCATTGGTTGTTCGCTCTGCGGCCTTGCGCAGCCAGTGCTTGAGCTTGGCGAAGAGCTGCTCGAAGGGGTTCAGGTCAGGGGAGCACTTGGGAAGGAAGAACAGCCTGGCCCCGGCCGCCCTGATGGCGCGGCGCACCGCCTTGCCTGTCAATCGGCCTCGAATGTTGACCCCGGATCGGCGCCCAATTTTGAAGTTGTGGACGGCCCCCGAACCGAGGTCGCGTCGTGCGGCTGAGGGTGTTTGATGTCTTGAGGCGTCAATAAGGGAGGTGACCATGACGACGATTGCAACGATCGGGGTCGATCTGGCGAAGAACGTATTTCAGGTCCACGGCGTCGACTTGGATGGGCAGGTGGTCGTGCGCCGGCAGCTGCGACGGGCGGATGTTCTCAAGTTCTTTTCCTCGATCGGTCACTGCCTCATCGGAATGGAAGCCTGCGCATCATCGCATTTCTGGGCGCGGGCGCTCACCGCGCTGGGACACGAGGTCCGCCTGATGCCGCCGGCCTACGTCAAGCCATACGTGAAGCGCAGCAAGACCGATGCGGCGGATGCAGAGGCGATCTGCGAGGCAGTCACGCGACCGACCATGCAATTCGTTGCGATCAAGTCAGAAGACCAGCAGGCGGTGCTCATGCTGCACAAGGCCCGAGAGCTGCTGGTTCGCCAGAAGACGATGCTCACCAACGCCCTTCGGGCACATCTTGCTGAGTTCGGCTTGGTAGCAGCACAAGGTCCCGGCGGGATTGCAACACTTTTGCAGGTGTTCAACGAACATCGTGGGCAGCTGCCACCGCTCGCCTGCGACGCGCTCGATGGTCTGATCGCCCAGGCAGAACACGTCGCCGCCGAGGTCGAAGCCTTGGAGGCACGAATCCTCGAGTGGCATCGCAGCAATGAGGCGAGCAAGCGTCTGGCCACGATCCCTGGGATCGGACTGATCACGGCGAGCGCAATCTCCGCAAGCGTGCCTGACGCCTCGCTGTTCCGCTCGGGGCGGCAGTTCGCGGCCTGGCTCGGGTTGACGCCGCGGGCGCATTCGAGTGGCGGCCATGAACGGATGATGGGGATCAGCAAGCAGGGCGACAGCTATCTGCGCCGATTGCTCGTCGTCGGCGCGACCACTGTGCTGCGGTATGCTCGCCAGACGAATGAAGCAAAGGCATGGGCGTCACGTCTTCTGGAGAGGAAGCGCCCGAAGGTGGTCGCAGTCGCGCTTGCCAACAAGATGGCGCGGATCGCCTGGGCGCTCCTGTGCCGCAACGAGGTCTACGTGGCGCCGTCGGCATAAGGGGGTAGCGGCCAGGATCTGCACCACAAGTGATCGTGCATGGGTGCTGAGAGGAGATGACGAACCGGCTGAGCCGGGGGTTGGGACACCCCTTGGGGTCAAGGCGCCTCAGAGCGCGGAATTTTGATTGGGACCCGATCCGCGGACTTCATCTGGGCCAGCGAGGCGAGCCTCGCACGCGAAAGGCCGTAGACATGACTGCACTCGGCCGGTCCGTTACCCACAATCACCCTTGCGCGACAGGGGCCGTCCAGACATGAATTCCTTAATGGCGCGGAGCCGATGGGCAGGCGTCGGGTCACCTGTCCGTAGGCTCGAAGAACTCCGGATTGCTCGCGGCAATCGCCGGCAGGTTCTGAAGATTGTGACGCAGATGCGCGCGCATAGCCTTCTCGGCCCCTTCCGCATTGCCGGCAGCAATGGCGTCCGCGATGGCCCCGTGTTGCTCCACAAACACTTCCATCGGATAACGATGGACGAAGAAGTAGCGGACGCGGTCCATCTGCGCCTTGACGCTCTCGATGAGGTTGCGGGCATAGGTCTTGCCGGCGGCCTCGGCGAGCGTCCGGTGGAATCGTTCGTCCAGCTCCATGAATCGCCGGGGATTATTAGCCGCCGCAATTTGCTGCTCGGCCAATTGGCCGCGTAGCTCCCCTGCGAGCTCCGGCAGGCGCGAGTTGGCAAGCTCCTTGACGATGTCGGCCTCGATGGCCTCGCGCACAAACAGCGCGTCCAGGACTTCCGAGACCGCGATCTTGCGAACGAATGTGCCGCGCTGCGGACGAACCTCGACGAGGCCCTCGACCGACAGCTTGATCAGCGCCTCGCGCACCGGCTGGCGGCTGACCGAGAACTCCGCGGAGATCTGCGGCTCCACGATGCGCGCGCCGGGCAGGATATCGTTGCGAATGATCCGCTCCCGCAGGATCCGATAGATCTGCGGGCCGACTGCCGCCCCGGCATTCAGCACCAGCCGCAAATCTTGCTGATAATTCATGGCCCAACCATCGTCGCTGATTAGCCAATCTAATCAGGCTAGGATACTAGTCAAACTAAATCACAATTGGTATGGTAGTCAAAAGTCGGGGGGTCAAGCGGTTCCCATGGGACTGCCAAAAACCCGCGCGGGACGGCCGCGACTGTCTGTGCGCCGCCCCTTTCGGAGGTGGAGTGTTTCGTTGAAGATCACCGACATTCGTGCGACCACCGTGACCGTGCCGCTGGAGGCGCCGCTCAGGCACAGCAACGGCGCGCACTGGGGGCGCTTCGTACGCACCGTTGTCGAGGTCGACACGGATGAAGGCATCACCGGCCTTGGCGAGATGGGTGGCGGCGGCGAAAGCGCGGCACAGGCCTTTGCCGTTCTGAAGACCTACCTGGTCGGCCACGACCCGTTCGATCTCAATCGGTTGCGCTACGCGATCTGCAACCCGACAGCTTCGCTCTACAACAACCGCACACAGCTTCACGCGGCCATCGAGTTCGCATGTCTCGACATCATCGGCAAGAAGCTCGACGTGCCCGTTTACCAGCTTCTCGGCGGACGCTTCCGCGATTCCGTGGATTTCGCCAGCTATCTCTTCTTTCGTTATCCCGACCCCGAGAGCGGCACCGGTGAGGTTCGCACGATCGACCAGCTCGTCGACCATGCGCGGGCGTTGAAAGCGGCGCATGGCTTCCGTACCCATAAACTCAAGGCCGGCGTGTTTCACCCGGATTACGAACTGGAGTGCTATCGTGCGCTTGCTGGTGCATTTCCCGCCGACTCGCTGCGTTACGATCCGAATGCGGCGCTCTCGATCGAGGCGGCGATGCGCTTTGCCCGTGCCATCGATCCCCTGCGCAACGACTATCTGGAGGATCCGGTCTGGGGCTTCGCCGCCATGCGGCATCTCCGGGAAAAGATCGCCATTCCGCTGGCGACAAACACGATCGTCATCGATTTCGAGCAACTTGCCACCAACGTGCGCGACACCGCGGTGGACGTGATCCTTCTCGACACGACCTTCTGGGGCGGCATCCGTGCGTGCATTCATGCGGCGCAGATCTGCGAGACCTTCGGCCTCAACGTCGCCGTCCATTCGTCAGGCGAGCTTGGCATCCAGCTCGCGACCATGCTGCACCTTGGCGCCGTGCTGCCCAACCTCACCTATGCGGCCGATGCCCACTACCATCACCTGAAGGACGACGTGATCGTCGGCGGCAAGATGACCTATCGCGGCGGCGCCATCTCGGTGCCCACAGGTCCCGGTCTCGGTGTCGTGCTCGATGGTGACAAGCTCGGTCTCTACGCCGACCTCTACAAGTCGCTTGGCGGCTATCCCTACGACCGCGACCCCGGCCGGCCCGGCTGGTATCCGTCGCTTCCGAACACCGACTTTGCTGACCACACCATCAGCTCAACCCCCTCGCTTCGCCCAAACTAGGAGGCGTCGACGAAGCAGGATTCCACCAGTGAACCAACGGGAGGATACCCATGACACTAGGATTTCCGAAAAAGTCGGCAGCACTTGCCGCAACACTGCTTGCCTTCAGCGCCCTTGTTCCCCTTTCCGCGATGGCTGCCGATGGGCTCGCCACGGGCGATACCAGCAAGATGAAGATCGCCTTCAGCAACTCATATGCCGGCAATTCATTCCGCCAGGTGATGATCAAGAGCTTCGAGTCGATGGCCGAGCAGGCCAAGAAGGACGGCAAGATCGCCGGCTACACGACCGTAAGCGCCAACAACAACGTCACCGAGCAAGCCTCGCAGATGGAGAACCTGATCCTGCAGGGCTACAACGCGATCATCGTGCTGGCCGGCTCCGACACGGCGCTCAACGGCGCGGTAAAGGATGCCTGCAATGCCGGCATCACGGTGGTTGCGTTTGCCAGCGGCGTGACCGAGCCGTGCGCCTATCGCGTCGACTACAATCTCGACTCCTATGCCAAGGCGGAACTCGACTTCATCGCCAGCAAGCTCGGCGACAAGCCGGCCAACATCCTCGAAATCCGTGGTATCGCTGGCGACGGATTCGAAACTCGCCTGCATGCGGGCGTCGTGAAGATGATGAAAGAGCACCCGACCTACAAGAGCGTCGGCGAGGTGTTCGGCCAATGGACGGCGACGGTAGCGCAGAAGGAAGTCGCCGGCATTCTGCCCTCACTGCCTAAAGTGGACGCGGTCCTTACCCAGGGCGGCGACGGCTGGGGCGCCGCGCAGGCGTTCAAGGCTGCGGGCCGCGAACTCCCCATCATCATCATGGGCAACCGCGAGGACGAACTGCAGCTGTGGAAGGACGAAAACGCCGCGAGTGGCTACCAGACGTTCTCGCTTGGCGCCACTCCCAGCGTTTCGCAGGTCGCCTTCTGGGTCGCCCAGCAGATACTCGCCGGCAAGCAGGTGCCGAAGTTCGTCGAAGTGCCCCTGTTGACTATCAACCAGCCCGACCTCGACGCCTGGCTAAAGACGGTTCCGAAGGGCGGCGTTGTGAACGCGGAATACCCGCAGGAGCTCGTCGGCGAGATCATCGACGCCAATATCGACAACAAGCCGCTGCCGGGTGTCCCGGCTCCGAAATAAGCGGATGTTCGAAACAGAATAGGCGGACTTTGTTACTATGACGACAGGCGCGGCACCTGAAGACCGGGCACCCCTCGCAGGTGCCGCGCATCCTCTGATCGAAGTCCGCGGAGCACTGAAGGACTTCGGCGCCGTGCGGGCGCTGGCCGGCGTCGACTTTCATGTCATGTCAGGCGAGGTCGTTGGGCTGGTCGGCCATAACGGAGCCGGCAAGTCGACGCTCATCAATGTCTTGTCCGGCACAATCCAGCGGACCAGCCGGCCAGTTCTTCTTCGACGGCACGAGCGTAGATCACTGGTCGCCAAACGACGCGCAGAAGAATGGCTTGCGCGTCATCTTCCAGGAATTGTCGCTCTGCGCCAACCTGACTGCTGTCGAGAATACCCGTGTCATCCACCACGCTCTCAGCGGAGTCGGCTGGAAGCTACGCGCAGCGAAGATCATCGGCGCAGCGCTCGACGATATCTTTCCAGGCCATGGAATTCCGATCAACAGCCGGGTGAGCAACCTGCCGATCGGCGAGCGTCAGATGATCGAGATTGCGCGCGCTTTCAGCGAAAGCGACACCAAGGTGCGCTGCGTCATTCTCGATGAGCCGACCTCGGCGCTTGGCCACGAGGCGACGCAGCAGTTGATAGCACATGTGCGCCGCGCCGCCGCCAAGGGCATCGCCTCGATCTTCATCACCCACCGGTTGAACGAGATTCTTGCGGTCTGCGACCGCGTCGTGGTGATGAAGGACGGCAAGATCGCCGCCGAACACAAGAACGATGGGTTGACTCGAAGCCAACTTGTCGAATCGATGGGCAGCATCGAGAAGCTGCGCGACGGCCGAGGCAGAGCATCGACCCACTCCGACGCCGAACCGCTGGTGCGCTTCGCCGGAAGCGCTGCCGACGATCACACGATCGAGGTCAGGGCTGGAGAAATCATCGGATTTGCAGGGCTCGACGGCCACGGTCAGCGCGAGCGCCTGCGCGCAATGTTCGCTGCCTGCGAGCGCGACGCTCGGGCAGCTCCGGCTCCGCCCCGGCCTTCGTTGCCGGCGATCGCCTGACCGAGGGCGTGTTTTCGCTCTGGTCGATCGCCGACAACCTGACCATTCGCAGCCTCGCCAAGCTCGCCCGGCGCGGCGTCGTCTCGATAGCAGCCCTGCGCAGCATGGCGACCGACTGGTTCGCGCGGCTGGGAATCAAGGCGCCGTCCATCGACACGCCGATCCTCAGCCTCAGCGGCGGCAATCAGCAGAAGGTGCTGTTTGCGCGCGCGCTCGCCTCCGATGCGCGCATCGTATTTCTCGACGACCCGATGCGCGGCGTCGACGTCGGGACTAAGCAGGAGGTTTACCGCCTTCTCAGCCTGGAAGCGGAGAAAGGCCGCGGGTTCGTCTGGTACACCACAGAGCTCGAAGAACTTGAGAACTGCGCTCGCATCTACGTCTTCCGCGAGGGTCGTGCCGTGGTGAAGCTCGATGGCGAAGACATCTCGCAGGGCAGGATCCTGCAGGCTTCGTTCGGAGGAGCGCATGGCTGAGGTCGTGATGGACCGGCGCGTTCGCCGGGCAAACTCCGTTCGCACGGCTCTGCGCACGGCACTGCCAGGTATCGCACTCGCCTGCATGCTCGCCGTCATATTCTGGATCCAGCCGACGGCGATGAGCTATTTCGGCGTAATGCTGTTGTTCAAGCTGGCGGTGCCATTGTTGTTCGCGGCATTGGCCCAGATGCTCATCATCATGCTTGGCGACATCGACCTGTCGAATGGCGCCCTGGTCGGGCTGATGACCTGCATCTCCGCCGTTAATCTGCAGGCCGCGCCTCTTGCCGCGATCGTCGGATACGTCGGCGTCGTACTGGCCTACACTGCTTTCGGCACGCTGATTCAGTGGCAGAAGCTGCCGTCGATCATCGTCACGCTGGGCATGTCGTTCGTGTGGCTCGGACTGGCGATCGTCGTCCTGCCCGCGCCGGGCGGACAGGCGCCGCAATGGCTGATCGATTTCATGAGCTGGAGGCCGCCGCTGCTGCCGCTGCCGGTATGGTTCGCGGTCGGCCTGGCGCTTGCCGGCCACCTCATCATCACGCGGTCCTCCCTCGGCGTGATACTGAGAGCCGCAGGCGGCAATCCGCGCGCGGTCGAGCGCGCGGGCTGGTCGGTGGCAGCGATCCGCATCGGCACGTACACAGCGGCGGCGCTCCTTCTGTGCTGCGCCGGGCTGACGCTGACCGGTCTGACCACCTCGGGCGACCCGAACGTTGCGCCGGCCTATACGCTGCTCGGCATCGGTGCCGTCATTCTCGGCGGAGGTTCGTTCACGGGCGGCGACGTCTCGCCGATCGGCACGATCGTCGGCGCACTGACCCTGTCGCTCGCGGGATCGCTGCTCAGTTTCCTGCAGGTCCCGCCGACCTGGCAGATCGGCGCGCAGGGCGTGATCCTCTTTCTCGTGCTTGCCGGGCGTGTTCTCCTGTCGGAACAGAAGTCGTGACGAGATTGCGCATCCCGCTCGCACCATGGACCTACGGCTTCATCGTCGCGTTCGCCATGTGGGTGACGACCACCGCCTATTCGGGACTTGGCAGCGCCGGCGCCACGCTGACGACGGCGCTCGTCTTCGGCGCGATAAGCGTCGTGGTTGGCACGGGCCAGATGTTCGTGATCGCCTCGGGCGCCGGCAACATCGATCTCTCCGTGCCGGCGGTCCTGACTCTCGCCGCCTACGTCTCCATGGCGGTGATGAACGGCCACGACGTCATGCTCATCCCCGGTCTGGCTGCCGCCCTGGCCGTCGGCGCGCTCGCCGGAGCGCTGAACTTCCTCGCGATCCTGCTGCTGCAGGCTGCCCCCGATCATAGCGACTCTGGCCTGGAGCTTTGTCTTCCAGTCATTTGCCTTCAATCTGGGCGGCGAGGCGACACTGAAGCCGCCGCAAGTGCTCTCCACCTTCACGACCGTGCGCCTCGCCGGCGTCCCGATCATGCCGCTTGCGGTGATGCTGCTCACCGCTGCCGCCGCGTTTGTGCTCGCCCGCGGAGTATGGGGCCGCCAACTCCTTGCGACCGGCCAGAGCGAGCCTGCCGCGCGCTTTGCCGGGATAAGCGTCACGCGCGTGCGGCTGCTGGCCTATGTGTTGTGCGGGATGACCGCCGCATTCGCCGGTTTTCTGCTTTCTGGTTTTACCGGCGGCGCCGCGCTCAACATGGGCGACACCTACCTGATGGAATCGATCGCCGTAGTGGTTCTCGGCGGCACCAGCGTCGCCGGTGGTCAGGCCAACGCGATCGGCATCTGGGGATCGGCGCTGTTCTTCAACCTGATGACCACGATGCTCAACACCTTCCAGATCCAGATCGGAGTGCGGTTCGTACTGATGGGGTTGCTCATCACGCTCATCGTGGCCATCGTTCCTCGTGTGCGGGAGAACTGAGATGAACCTGGAAACGCTTTGGCTGGACAATTCGTACCAACGTGTCGACCTGACCCGCAAGCTGCGCAACAGCATGCCCGTATGGCCGACGCATCCGCCGTTTCGTCAGGAGGCAATCGCATCTTTCGACAAGGGCGACATCGCCTGCAATCATTCCCTTTCACTGAGCGAACACAGCGGCACGCATTTCGATGCGCCCCTGCATTTCGTGCCCGGCGGCCGGTCCATCGACGCCGTGCCGCTCGAACGCTTCTTCGGCCGCATGCTGACCATCGACGTCAGCGACGTCGAGCCCGACAGCCTGGTCGGGCACGAGCCGCATCGAGGCGTTCGAACGAGCCAATGGCGCAGGTCGCGCCCGACGATGCGGTCATGTTTCATTTCGGCTGGGAGAAGTACTGGGATCATCCGAGCGAAGCGGAGCGCTTCTTCAGCGACTGGCCGGGACTCTCGCGCGAAGCATCCGAGCTCCTGGTCAGCCGCAAAGTGCGGACTGGTCGCCACCGACTGCATGTCGATCGACAACTTCAGCAGCACGGAGTTTCCCGCGCATCGCACGCTGCTCGGAGCCGACATCCTCATCGGTGAAAATTTCGACAAGCTGAGCACCATGCCGCCCATCTGCTATCTGGCGACGTTGCCGCTGCCGATCGAAGGAGGCTCGGGCTCGCCTCTGCGCGCCATCGCATTCGTCGTGCGTAGGAGATGACCTCTTCGACTGCTCCTGCCAAATCGACTAATGGGTGGCATGGGATTGGACGCCCGCTCTTGGCGCTTCTCGGAAGTCGCCGCGCGCACAACCGATGTCTGAGTTCGGGGGATTAACGGACTTGGTGACTAGGTATCGCGACTTCGCTTCTTGACCCTGGCTGTGTGGAAACAGACGAGTCAGGTAGCGTCTTCCTGCTTGGATGCGGGAGGAGCGGATGGGTCGTTTTGTCGAAGGAGCGGATCGTTCGCAGTGTTCCTTCCTGCCTGAATGCCTCGAGGACTGGGTGGACGAGGACAACCCGGTTCATGTGATCGACGCCTTCGTCGAGGCACTGGACCTGCCGGCGCTCGGCTTCAGCGGGGCGATGCCGGCGAACACGGGGCGACCGGCGTACCATCCGGCGGTGCTGCTCAAGCTCTACATCTACGGATACCTGAACCGCGTGCAGTCGAGCCGACGGCTCGAGCGTGAGGCCGGGCGCAATGTCGAGCTGATGTGGCTTCTCGGCCGGTTGGTCCCCGACCACAAGACGATCGCCGACTTCCGCAAGGATTATGGCCGCGCCCTGCGCCGGGTCTGCGCTCGCTTCGTTGCGCTTTGCCGGCAGATGGGCCTGCTCGCCGGCAGCACGGTGGTGGTGGATGGGAGCAAGTTCAAGGCGGTCAACAACCGCGACAGGAACTTCACCCACGCCAAGATGGCGCGCCGTGTTGCGCAGATCGAGGAGAGCATCGCCCGCTACCTGCATCAACTCGACAGCGCCGACCTACAGGAACCCAGTGAGGCAATCGCCACCAAGGTGGTGCGGCTCAAGGAGAAGATCGGTCGTCTCAGGCAGGAGATGGACAGGCTCGCTGCACTCGACGGGCTGATGCGACAGACGCCCGATCAGCAGATCTCCCTGACCGATCCCAACTCCCGCTCGATGGCGACGAGCGGCCGCGGCTCTGGCGTGGTCGGCTACAACGTGCAGGTCGTGGTTGAGGCTGAGCACCATTTGATCGTGACGCATGAGGTGACCAACATCGGCAACGATCGCGCCCAACTCGCCCCGATGGGGAAGGCCGCCAGGCAGACGCTCGATACCGAGCAGCTTCATGTGATCGCCGACCGCGGCTACTTCGACAGCGACCAGATCAAGGAGTGCGTGGACGCGGGTCTTACCGTCACCTTGCCCAAGCCGCAAACCTCAGGCGCGAAGGCTGATGGCCGCTTCGGCAAGCAGGACTTCGCCTTCCTGCCCGAGCAGGATACCTATCGCTGCCCGGCCGGCGCCATCTTGACCTACCACTACAGCACCGTCGAGAACGACATGGAGCTTCGCCGATACTGGTCGACGGCAGCCTGCCTCACCTGCGCGATCAAGCGGCGGTGCACGCCCGCAAAGGAACGTCGGGTCACGCGCTGGGTTCATGAGCATCTGATCGAGGAGGTTCAGCGCAGGCTCGATGCCAACCCAGATCTGATGCGCGTCCGGCGCGAGACGGTCGAGCATCCCTTCGGGACCATCAAGGCGAGGATGGGGGCAACCCACTTCCTGATGAAGCGCCTGCCCAACGTCGCCGCCGAGATGGCATTGCACGTGCTCGCATACAACCTGACCCGGGTGATGAACATCATTGGTCGGCCAGGCCTGATCGCGGCCCTCAGGGCCGCATGAGGGATCATTCGCATCCTCATCGACCTCGACGGCGCTCCGAGACCCGTCTCCTACCGCCCTTGGAGCGATCAGGAGCCCAATTGGGCGGCGAAAGCGGACTTACCGGAACTTTGCGCGCCTGTTGAACCGTTCGCGTCGGTCCCAAGCCGTTTTGACACGACCAAGAC
>CAVTBE010000011.1:0-369236 GCA_963732845.1 uncultured Alphaproteobacteria bacterium
CTGTCAATTCGCTTCCAATCGCGACCCCCTTTTCGCTTCCAATCGCGACCCCTTGAGGGGGCCAGGTTGGGCCTTTCAAATGGAGTGGATAGGAGGAGGGATCGGAGGTTGATGCCGCGCGACCCGATGCGACGGGGTGGTGATCTGCGGGAGTAGTTGATCAGTTGCGGTTCTTGAATCGCCAACTGGTGTTGCCGGTCTCGATGATGTCGCAGTGGTGGGTCAGGCGATCGAGCATGGCGGTGGTCATCTTGGCGTCGCCGAACACTTGCGGCCAATCGGCGAAGGCAAGATTGGTGGTGATCAGCAGCGAGGTGTTCTCGTAGAGCTTGCTGATCAGGTGGAACAGCAGCTGGCCGCCGGGCTGACTGAACGGCAGATAGCCGAGTTCGTCGATGACGATCAGATCGTAGCGCAGCAACTTCTCGGCCAATCGACCGCTTCGGCCTGCGGCCTTCTCCTGCTCGAGCTGGTTGACCAGATCGACCAGATTGTAGAACCGCCCGCGGGCCCGCATGCGGATGACCGCCGAGGCGACGCCGATGCACAGATGGGTTTTGCCCGTGCCGGTTCCGCCGATGAAGATGGCATTGCGTTTGGCGTCGAGGAAGGCGCCGCTGGCCAGCTCGCGGACTTGCCCCTGATCGACCGGTGTGTCGGCGAAGACGAACTGGTCGAGGTCTTTCAAGACCGGGAACTTTGTGGCAGCGATCCGATAGCTGATCGATCGTGCCTGGCGGTGAGTGCGCTCGGCCCGGAGCAGGCTGGCGATGAGTGGGTAGAGTTCATCGCGCCGGGCCAGGCCCTTGCCGGCGATCTCGTCGAAGCTGGCGCGCATGCCGTAGAGCTTGAGCTCGCCCATGGCCTCCAGGATCTCATGGCGTTCCATCAGGCGACCTTCCTTATGCTGTCATAGCGGCCGCAATCAGCCATGGGTTCGATCTTCAGGCGCAGCGCATCGGGCGTGGTGATGCTGGGCGGCGGCTCGGGCTGGCGCTGCCGGGCCAGCACGGTCAGAATCGACATCACCGCTGGCGATGCCGGCCTCCAGGGCCTCGGCACAGGCGGCCTCGACCGCGGCCAGCCCATGATCGAGCACCGCGCCCAGAACTTTGACGAACTGACGATCGACGTCGGCGTGGTTCTTCAGCTTGGCGCGGACCTGGGCCAGGGCGGGCGGCAGGTCCCAATCCTTGAAGGGGGCGCCATTGCGCAACGCGCCGGGCTTCTTCACCAGAACCGGCAGGTAATGCCAAGGATCGTAGATAATCTGGTCACGCCGGAAGTGGCGCGGATGGTCAGCGACGACCTCGTCGCCGAGCAGCACGACGATGCGCTCGGCATGGGAGCGCACCAGCACCATCCGGCCGGCCGCCCGCGCATCGACGCTGTAGCGGTTGTGATCGGCCATGATCAGGCAGGTCGTGCTGGCCCTGACCGCCTTCTCGACGAAGCCATCGAACGGCCCCCGCAGCTCCATCAGGCTCGCACGTTCTTCCTGGAACACCTCCCAGATCGTCCGATCCTTGAACTCGGGATGCCTGGTGCGCTTGGCCACCGCGATGCACTGATCTTCCAGCCACCCGTTCAGCTCAATCAGGCTGTTCACCCGCGGCTTGGGGCGGAACAATTGGTCGCGCAGATTGCCGACCTGGTTCTCGACCTGACCCTTCTCCCATCCTGACGCCGGGGTACACGCCACTGGCTCGATCAGATGGTGCGAGCACATCTGCAGAAAGCGGCGATTGTACTGACGCGCCTTGCCGACGAAGATCGCCTCCACCGCCGTCTTCATGTTGTCGTAGATGCCGCGCCGGCAGACCCCGCCATAGAACTGGAACGCCTTGTCGTGGGCGTCGAAGACCAGCTCCTGGGTCTCCCGGAAGTAAGCGCGCACAAACGGCATGCGGCTGTGCGACAGCTTCATGTGCGCCGCCTTGATCGTCAGCGGCAGCCCCTGGAATGTGATCGTCTCGTGGCTCCAGTCAAACTGGTACGCCTCACCGGGGGCAAAGCTCAGCGGCACAAACGCCTGTGCCGGAACCCGAGCCCGTTCGTCCCGCCACGCCTTGACGAACCGGTGCACGCTGTCGTGCGCGCCGTCATAGCCGCGCCCGCGCAGCTCCTCAAACAAACGCTGGGTCGACCGGCGCTCCCGCCGCGGCAGCCTGGCTTCCTGTTCCAGGATCTCGCTCAGAACCTCGAGCCACTGACCTAGCTTCGGCGCCGGCTGCACGCCGCGCTCGTACTTGAACTCGGTCTTCTGGCTGCGGATAACCTTGCGCACCGTCGCGCGCGATACCCGCAGCGTGCGCACGATCTCCTTGATCGGACGGTGTTGCTCGAAATAGGCGCGCCGAATCTGGCCAATCATGTCCACGCTGATCATCCCCAAACACCCTTCCCCAGCCGCTCACGGCCAAAGGAAGGGACGCTGACACACAGCGTCAGAGAGGGTCAGGATTGGACGCGAAAACCGCCCCTCAGGGGGTCACTATTGCTCGCGATTTTGCACTCAAGGACTGGCGCCGCGTTGCCACCCGCTACGACCGATGCGCACACACCTTCTTCTCCGCCATCTGCATCGCAGCAACCGTCATCTTCTGGCTCTGATCAATGAGTCCTGACCCTAGCCCACCCGAGCTTTTGGGTTCAGTCGCACGGCTATGGAGCTCTCCCGGTGAATTGACAGGACTGCCGGCATGGACCAGATTTGATTGCCCCAATGCGGGCATAGGGAGGAAGAGAAATGCGCAGATTTGGAAAGATGGCGTTGCTCGGCAGCGCCGTCGCGATAGCGTTGGCTTTTGGCGCACCCGCCGAGGCGGCCGGGAAACAATTGAAGATACTGGTTTCGATGCCGAATATGGCCTTCCCGTTCTTCGTGCACATGCTCGACGCGGTCAAAGCCGAAGCCACGAAGCTTGGCGACATTGAGATCGTGGGGGCCGATGGCCAGGGCTCGTCACCGAAGCAGACGGCCGACGTCGAAGCGGGGATCACCCAGGGCGTTGACGGCATCGTTATCAGCCCAAACGAGGTCGATGCCCTGGCGCCCGCGCTCCAGGAAGCGGTTGATGCGAAGATTCCGGTCGTCACCATCGACCGTCGCGTCTTATCAGTGCCGGGCATCCTTGCCCACGTCGGCGCCGATAACGTGAAGGGCGGCGAAGCTCAGGGTCAGCTCATCATGAAGCTGTTTCCGAATGGCGCCACCATCATGAACCTGCAGGGGCAGTCGGGCTCCAGTCCGGCCATCGACCGCAACAAGGGCCTGCACAACGTCCTCGACACTGCCAAGGACAAGTACAAGATCGTGTTTGAAGACACGGCCGCTTTCGACCGGTCGAAGGGCATGTCGATGACCGAGTCCGCGCTCGACGGCATGACCACCCCGCCCGATGTGATCGTGTGCGCCAATGACGATATGGCGCTGGGCGCGCTCGAAGCGCTGAAGGCCCGCAATCTCATCGGCAAGGTTGCTCTGCTCGGCTTTGATGCTCTGCCCGAGGCTCTCGGCCAGATCCGCGACGGCAACATGACCGCCACCATCGAGCAGATGCCGGGTGGTCAGAGCACCGGGGCGCTTGACACGCTCGTGTCGTACCTCAGGGACGGCAAGGAGCCGGCTCAGAAGGTTACGCTCCTGACCCCGATCGCGATCACCAAGGACAATCTCAATCAGGCCGAACGTCTGAGCGAGGTGAAGTAGTCCAACGCAGGGCGCGCGTGGGGGTACTGCGCGCGCCCTTTTTCCTCGCGCACTGGTCCGCAGCACGTGCATGTCTGAATCAATTCTCGATATGACCGGGATCACCAAGCGCTTTCCCGGCGTGACTGCGCTCGATTCGGTCGATTTCTCGGTTGGTCCTGGGGAAATCCATGCGCTCCTTGGCGAAAACGGAGCGGGCAAGTCGACGCTCCTGAAGATCCTGTCAGGCGCGCAACAGCAAGACAGCGGTGCCATCGTCTTTGCGGGAACGCCCGCGGTGCTGCACACGCCGCACGACGCTCAGAAACTAGGCATCGTAACCATCTACCAGGAACTGACGCTGTCTCCGAACCTCACTATCGCGGAGAACGTCTTCATCGGGCGGGAACCGGGACCGCGACCCTTTGTCAGTTGGCGCAAACTGGCCAGCGAAACCCGGGCGATCACCGAACGGCTGGGGCTTGAACGCGACCCGATGACGCTCGTCCACGATCTGAGCGTGGCCGAGCAGCAACTTGTCGAGATCGCGCGCGGCCTGTCGATGGCGTCGCGACTGATCGTGATGGACGAGCCCACCTCGGCGTTGAGTTCGACCGAGGTCGAGAAGCTCTTTGGCATTATCCGTGATCTCCGGGCAAGCGGGCTCAGCATCATCTTCGTGACGCACCGTCTCGAGGAGGTGATGTCGCTTTGCGACCGGTACACCGTGCTTCGCGATGGGCGCCAGGTCAGCACCGGTTCGGTAGGCGACACCAGCATCGACGACCTGATCCGCCTTATGGTTGGTCGGGAAGTGAACGAATTCTACGCTCGCGGCGAAACGGGCGAGCTTGGCGGCGTCGTGCTCAAAGTCGAGGCGCTTACCCGCCGTGGAAACGCGCAGGATCCGCACGCGACGGTCCTCGATAATGTCGATCTGGAGGTTCGCCGCGGCGAGATTCTTGGCGTCGCCGGGCTGGTCGGGGCCGGCCGCACCGAGATGGCGCGAGCGATCTTTGGCGCCGACGCTTTCGACAGCGGTCGCATTCTGGTCGATGGCGCCGAGGCACATATCCGCTCGCCACAAGACGCGATCCGTTACGGCATCGGGCTCGTCCCGGAGGACCGCAAGCAGCAGGCGCTCTTTCTGTCGTTGGCGGTGCGCGCGAATCTCAGCATGGCGGTTCTCCCTCGGATCAGCCGATGGGGGGTCTTCGTCGACGAGGGCGCTGAACTGGACTTGGTCGACGAGTTTCAGCGCGCGCTCAACATCCGCATGACCGGGGCCGACCAACTGGTCGCCAACCTGTCCGGTGGCAATCAGCAGAAGGTCGTGCTCGCTCGCTGGCTTGCGGTTCGCCCCAAAGTGCTGATCGTCGATGAGCCGACCCGAGGCATTGATGTCGGTGCCAAGGTCGAAGTGCATAATCTTCTGTTCCAGATGGCCCAGTCGGGGATCGCGATCGTCGCCATATCGTCGGAACTGCCGGAGGTGCTTACAATCAGCGACCGGGTCGTCACGCTGCGCGAAGGGCGTGTTACCGGCCAGATCGGACGCGCCGAGGCAACCCAGGAAAAGCTGATGGCAATGATGACATTAGGCGCGAAAGCGGTATGAGGGGTAGCTGGGATGGCTGACGTAGGCCACACGGAATCAACGGGTACAGCGCGGTTTGACGTGATCGGGTTTCTTGCCCGATTCGCGCCGTTGATCTTTCTGATCGTCTTGATGGCCGCCTTTGCCATCGGCGAACCACGTTTCCTCAGCCCGTTCAATCTACTCAACGTCATGCGTCAGGTTTCGATCGTCGGGCTCCTCGCGGTGGGCATGACGTTTGTTATCCTGACCGCCGGTATAGACCTGTCGGTTGGTTCGCTGCTGGCGTTTAGTGGCATTGTTGCTGCGGCGGTCGCGAAGGGCGGTCTCGCCAATCGTTTCACCGTGGGCTCGGGTGAAGAAATCCTCGGTTATGGCTGGGGAGCGGCGGTGCTCGCGGCAGTCCTGATCGGCACTGCCGGCGGTTTCCTCCAGGGCCTTGCGATCACTCGGCTGAAAGTCCCGCCCTTCGTCGTCACCCTCGGTGGAATGTCGGCGTGGCGTGGTGCGGCGCTGCTGTTCGGCAATGGCGGGCCGATCAGCGGATTCGATGAGGCCTACGTATGGTGGGGGCAGGGCAAAATCGGGATTATTCCGGTGCCGGTTATCCTCTTCCTCTTTTGCGCCATCGCCGCCCATATCGTGCTGCGCTACACCCGCTATGGCCGCCAGGTCTATGCCGTCGGCGGCAATCCGGAAGCGGCGCGGCTCTCCGGCCTCAACGTGAACCGCATTATTCTCAGCGTTTACATGCTGATCGGATTCTTCGCCGGGCTCGGCGCTTTCGTCCTGTCGGCACGGCTCAATTCCGCCGAGGCGGTTGCCGGTACCGGCTACGAGCTCACAGTGATCGCTTCGGTGGTCATCGGCGGTACCAGCCTGTTCGGCGGCGTTGGCACGATCTTCGGTACGGTGATCGGCACGCTGCTCATCGGCATCCTGCTCAACGGCTTGGTTCTGATGAACATCTCCTCATACATCCAACAGATCATCATCGGTTTCATCATTGTGCTCGCTGTCGCCTTCGATACGTTCGCCAAATCGCGGAAGCGCACCACCTGACGCGGCATCGGTGTTCCCCGACAGACGGTCCTGCGCGGAATCTCCTGGATCGATAGATGCTCTCGAAAAACACCAGTGTCGGCTGAAACCCGCACTTCCCCGTTATTGGCACATCCCCAATGGGAGTTTGTTATGGCCATGTCCGCCAAAATAAGAAGCGCCTTTGAACAAGGTGAAGGGGTGCTGCGTCTTGCCCCGGTTTTCGTGCCCCGGCGGTTCTCTTCGGCCGGAAAGCGCCTGAGGCTGCATCCGGATGACTACTACGCGCTGGGTACGGCCCGCGGCTCGATCAAGGAGCGCTGGTTCTCCTCGGTGATCGCCGCCATGAACGGCCCGCTGGCGCCGGCGGACGAGGGCATGAGCTATGTCGATCCGACCGGCCGTCCGGAGGACAAGTTCCTGTTCCGCGATACGATCGAGGAATTGGGAGCCGAGATCATCGGTACGGAGCTCAAGGAGAAGTTCGGCACCTGGCCGATGTATTCCAAATACTTCGACTACAACGCGCCGCTTTTCCTGCACCTGCATCTGCGCGAGGAAGACGCTCGCCGCGTCGGCCGCAAGGGCAAGCCGGAGGCCTATTATTTCCCGCCGCAGCTCAACAACCACCCGGGGCTGTTCCCCCACACCTATTTCGGCTGGGACCCGGACATGACCAGGGAGGAGGTGCGGGAGCGCCTCGCCGTCTACCGCGAAACCGATAACCGCGTCACCGAACTGTCCCGCGCCTATCGCATTCAACTCGGCACCGGCTGGTACACCCCGCCAGGCGTCGTCCACGCCCCCGGCTCCTATCTCACCTACGAGCCGCAGTGGAACAGCGACGTCAACAGCGTCTACGAGAACGTCGTCAACCACGAGGTCTATCCATACGAGTTCCTGGTGGAAAACTGCCCTGAGGAGAAGAAGGAGGACCTCGACTACGTGATGAGCCTGATGGACTGGGAAAAGAATGTCGACCCGTCCTATCGCAAGACTTATTTCCGTCCACCGCTGGTCGCCTCCGAAAGCGAGCAGCATGTCGAAAAATGGGTCGTCTACAGCACCGGCTACATCGCCGCCAAGGAGCTGACGGTCTATCCGGGGGCAAGCGTGACCATCCGCGATGCCGCTGCCTATGGCTGCATCATGACGCAAGGACATGGCAAAATCGGTGTCTTCGATGCCGAGACGGCGATCATGCTGCGTTACGGCTCATTGTCGGCGGACGAGTACTTTGTCAGCGAGCAAACGGCGAAGGCGGGTCTGCGCATCACCAATCTCAGCCGGATCGAACCGTTGGTGATGCTCAAGCACTTCGGCCCCAACGCCGGCGATCCGAAGTTGTCCTGAAGTGCGTGCGGTGCCGGGCGCTCCCTCCCGGCACCGTTCGCAGTCGCATTTCTGGCGGGGGGCGGGGGGCAAGCGGTTCGGCTCGAGCGATTGACCGGTGCTGCTTGGCGGCATCTGCCGGTCTCACACCGGACCGCACCAACCACCATCTGCCTGCCGCGGTAGACATGGACATGGCGCGGCCGGTTCTGATGACACGCGATCGGGAAAGAATTCGGTCTTCCCGGTTGTCGTGCCGTGCTGCGTTATAAGGTGGCGTACCAGCTGATCGTGTAATTCACCGAGCGTGCCCCCATCCTGCCCAAGGAATGGTCTCCGGAAGCAGAATGCCTTGAAGGGGGAACCATGGGCGACTATCAGCCGCCGGCCCTTGGCGAAGCGCACGAACCGCGCACGATGAGCGGCCCCTGGACGCGCACCATCTGGGCACCGTTCTTTCCATCGATCGCCTGCAGCAGGAGGTCGACAGCAATACGCCCCATCTGCTCATAGGCGAGCGCTACGGTCGTCAGCTGCGGCCGCAGACCTTCGGAGAAGACCCGATGGTCGTCGAAACCAATGACAGAGAGGTCGTCGGGGATCGACAAGCCGAGCCGCCCGGCCGCGTTGTAGACCTGCATGGCCATCTCGTCATTGCCGCAGAAGACGGCAGTCGGTCGATGCTCTTCAAGCAGACGCGTCGCGGCCGCGAAGGCTTCAGCCTGATCGAACGTCCCGGTGCCGGTCTGCCCCGGCACGATGAGATGCTCGGGGAACGACGCGCCTGCTTCGCGGAACGCGCGGATGAGACCAGCCTGGCGCAGCCGGGTCGCCTCGATCTCAGGCGCCAGCGTCAGATAGGCGACGCGCCGATGTCCGCAATTGAGCAGGTGCACGCCGACGGCGTGTCCGCCTTCTTCCTCATCGGGGATGACCATCGGCCAATGAGCCGTCCGCGAAAAGCAGTTGATGAGCACAGCCGGCATCTTGATCGCGGGGAACGCTTCCAACTCGCGGTGGAAGGTCGCTGCGAAGACGATGCCCTCGACCCGACTCGACTGGAAGCTGCGCAAAATTGTTGCCGACCCGCCGGCACGGGTCTGGCTGCTGCCGATGATCAGCGAGCGCCCATGTCGCGCGAACGCCGCCTCGACGCTCTGGATGATGTCGACTGAGCAGGGCGTGGCCGCCATGACTTCGGTGAGCAGGCCGATAACGCCGGAGCGCCCGAGGCGCATGGCACGTGCGCGCTGGTCCGGAACGAAGTCGAGTTCCTGCGTCGCAAGCAGGATCTTGGTGCGCGTCTCTTCGGCGACGGTGTCGGGCTGGTTGAGGGCCCGCGACACGGTCATGACCGAGACGCCGGCCCTTTCTGCCACAGTTCGAATCGTTGCCATGCCTTCCACCATAGACGGCCCGCGGCCGGTGGCAATTGCACCAGGGCGCATGCGGCATGTTAATCGATATCATACGAATAGTGCGTAGGAAATAGCGATATTGCAGCGCAAGACAATCAGCATATTGATAACGTTATCAGGTTGGTTAAGATGCTGCGCTGACACGATGGAGCCAGCCGTGACATGGCTCCGCAACAGGGAGGAATGCGATGAGAGCTTTGAGAGCGCTGACCGTCGGGACACTCGCCAGCATTCTGGCCATTGGCGCTGCTGCTGCCGCCGATATGCCGAAGGAGCTATCCGATGCCTTGGCCGGTAAGCTGAAGGGCACGACGGTTACGGCCTTCGGCGCCTTCGCCGATGCCGATGAGGTCAAATTCAACGAGAACGTGAAGGCGTTCGAAGAGGCGACGGGCATCGACATCAAGTACGAGAGCTCGAAGCAGTTCGAGGCGACGATCTCGACTCGTGTCGACGCCGGCAACGTGCCGGATATCGTCGACTTCCCACAGCCGGGTCTGATGGGCAGCCTTGCCAAGACCGGCAAGCTCGTCGACGTCACCACCTATATGAGCCCGGACTATCTCAAGGGTCAGTACATCGACTCGTGGCTCGACATGGCCACCAAGGCCGGCCCCGACGGCAAGCCGACCATGGTCGGCGTCTGGGAGCGGGTGAACGTGAAGAGCCTCGTCTGGTATCCGAAGAAAGCCTTCGACGAAGCCGGCTACCAGATCCCCAAGACCTGGGACGAACTGCAGAAGCTGCAGGACCAGATCGTCGCCGACGGCGACACGCCCTGGTGCATCGGCATCGAGTTGGGCGCGGCCACCGGCTGGCCGGTCACCGACTGGATCGAGGAGATCATGCTGCGCACGACCTCTCTCGACAATTACGACAAGTGGACCACGGGCCAGCTCAAGTTCAGTTCGCCCGAGGTCAAGCACGCCGCCGACGTCATGGCGTCGATCTTCCTGAACAACAAATACGTCTACGGCGGCACCAAGGGCATCGTCTCCACCTCGTTCGGCGATGCACCGGCACCGATGTTCGATGACCCGCCGAAGTGCTGGCTGCACAAGCAGGGCAACTTCATCACCAGTTTCTTCCCCAAGGACAAGAATCTGCAGCCGGGTGTGGACTATGACTTCTTCTACCTGCCGCCGATCGACCTCGCCTATGGCAAGCCGGCACTGGTGGGTGGCGACATCTGGGCCATGTTCAAGGACCGCCCGGAGACGCGCGCGGTGATGCAGTGGTTCTCGCGTGCCGAACACCTCAAGGCCTGGCTCGCCTCCGGCGGCACGATTGCGCCGCAGCGTGATGCCCAGCTCGACTGGTACGGTAACAAGATCGACCGCGGCGTCGCCGAGATTCTCGCCGGCGCGACCAGCGTTCGCTTCGACGGCTCGGACCTCATGCCGGGCGCGGTCGGTGCGGGCTCGTTCTGGAAGGAGATGACCGCCTGGATAAGCGGCACTGAAGACCGCGACACGGCGCTCTCCAAGATCGACGCCAGCTGGCCAGCCAACTAGCGGGAAGATCGCCGCCGTCGCGACTTGAACCCTCCAGCGGCGGTGATCGAATGCGAGGATCGGACCGACAGCCTTTAGGTTCTGTCCGGTCCTCGCTCATTCCAACCGGGCGACGTCAGGCAGATGGCACTTCCTGAATTCAGTGGCCGTGCATCCAGGCCCGCGGTACCGCTGTCTGCGGTGCGCACGCTCGTCGGGCTTGCCGTTGCACTCGTCGTCGCCGTCCTGCTTTGGCAGGGCTTCTTCTTCCTGCGCGATAGCCACGCGTCCAAGCTCGCCATCGCGTCCGCCGCGGTCGTCTGGGGCGTCAGCGGGCTTGCCGCCTTCTACTTCGGTTCTGCGTGGCTGGTCGGCCGCTTGCCGCTGGCCTGGAGCCGTACGCTCGAGCCGCTGATCTTCGTCGGTCCCGGTATCCTCCTCGTCTTCTATTTCCTGGCCCTGCCCACGGTTCGCACCTTCATCGCCAGCCTCTTCAATCACGACGGATCCGTCTTCGTCGGCCTGGCCAACTACGTCACCGTGTTCACCCGGCCGTTCATGCTGGTGATGTTCCGCAACAATCTGATGTGGCTTGTGTTTGGCGCCGGCCTGACGGTGGTCTTCGGGCTACTGGTCGCGATCCTCGCTGATCGCAGTCGGCACGAGAAGTTGGTGAAGGCAATCATCTTCATGCCGATGGCCATCTCTTTGGTCGGCGCCGGCGTCATCTGGAAATTCATCTATGCGGTCAAAGATCCGAGCGCACCACAGATCGGCCTGCTGAATTCCATCGTTGTGGCATTGGGCTTCGAGCCGCAGGCCTGGATCGCGCAGCTCCAGCCGTGGAACAACCTGTTCCTCATCGTCATCGTCGTGTGGATGCAGACGGGCTACGCCATGGTGCTGTTTTCCGCGGCGATCAAGGGCGTGCCGGCTGAGTTCCTCGAAGCGGCGCGGATCGACGGTGCCGGCGAGATCCGCATCTTCTTCCAGATCATCGTCCCAACGATCATGGGAACGATCATCACCGTCAGTGCCACGGTGATCATCTTCACCCTGAAGATCTTCGACATCGTGCTGGTCATGACCGGCGGCAATTTCGGCACCGATGTGATCGCCACCGAGTTCTACAACCAGTACTTCGTCAGCCGAGACTTCGGGCTCGGATCGACCATCGCCATCGTCCTGCTCATCCTGGTCATGCCGGTGGTCGTCTACAATCTCCGCCAGCTTCGCAAGATCGAGTTGCGCTGATGGATACCCAGCCACGCCACCGGTCGATCATCATCAACCTGATCCTGCTGGTGCTCTGCATTTTGTGGCTGCTGCCGACGGTTGGCGTTTTCGTGTCCTCGTTCCGCACCCGCGACGACGTGCAGACGACCGGTTGGTGGACCGTGCTGCCGCACCGGGAATGGATGACCGTCGAACACATCGACATTCCACCCGGTCTGGACACCAACGGATCCATGACTTTCGCCGGCGCAACCGGCACGTTCCTGGAACTGCGGGAGGGTGTCGTAACACCCGACGGGCGACGGGTTGTCTGGCTCGGCAACAAGCGCCGCGGCGAGGTGGTCGTGCAGAAGCTGAAATGGACCGCCAATACCCACTTTACGCTCAACAACTATGCCGACGTGCTGACCGGTAAGGAATATCAGGTCGTCGATGCGAGCGGGCACAAGTACACGCTGAAGGGAGACAATCTTTCGGGCGCTTTCGTCAACAGCCTCGCGGTGACGGTCCCCTCCGTTGTCCTGCCGCTGACGATCGCCGCTTTCGCGGCGTATGGATTTGCCTGGATGCGGTTTCCCGGCCGGAAGATCGCCTTTGCGGCGATGGTGGCTCTGCTGGTCGTGCCGCTCCAGATCGCGCTGGTGCCGGTCCTTTCCGACTATGTCCATCTGCGACTGAACGGCACCTATCTGGCGATCTGGCTCGCGCACACAGGCTTCGGTCTGCCACTGGCCATCTATCTGCTCTACAACTACATCGCCGGCCTGCCGAAGGAGATCCTGGAGGCGGCGACGGTCGATGGGGCGTCGCATGCCCGTATCTTCAGCATGATTGTTGTGCCGCTCGCGACGCCGGTGCTCGCCTCATACGCGATCTTCCAGTTCCTCTGGGTGTGGAACGACTATCTGGTCGCCCTCATCTTCATCGGCTCGCAGCCCGACGTCCAGGTGCTCACCATGCGGCTTGCGGAGATCATCGGCTCGCGCGGCAGCGACTGGCACCTGCTGACCGCCGGTGCTTTCGTTTCACTGGTCCTTCCACTGGCGATCTTCTTCTCGCTGCAACGTTATTTCGTCCGCGGCCTGATCGCCGGCTCGGTCAAGGCATGACAATGGGGTTGATGTCGGCATGAAATATCGAAGGCTTGGAGACTCCGGACTGCTGGTCTCGGAATTGGGTCTTGGCACAATGACCTTCGGCGAGGAGAGCGGGCGCGGCGTCGCTCCGGCCGAGGCGCGGCGGATCATCGAGACATTCCTCGAGGCAGGTGGCAACCACTTCGACGTGGCCGATGTCTACGCCGGTGGGCGTGCCGAGGAGATCGTCGGCGAGGTCGTCCGCGATGTCCGCGATCGCATCGTTCTGGCGACCAAGGTGCGCTGGCCGATGGGGCAGGGGCCGAACGATGCCGGCCTGTCGCGCTACCATATTCTCAACGCGGTCGAAGCGAGCTTGCGCCGCTTGCGCACCGAAGCCATCGATGTCCTTTACCTGCACGGCTGGGACCCGTGGACGCCCCTGCAGGAATCGATGGCCGCCCTGGCCGATCTGGTTGCATCTGGCAAGGTGCGCTACGTCGCGGTCTCAAATTTCAAGGCGTGGCAGGTGATGAAGGCGCTGGCGGTGAGCGATCAGCGCGGCTGGCCGCGATTCATCGCAGCGCAATATCAATACAGCTTAGTGTCCCGAGGCATAGAACAGGAGTTGACCGAGCTCTTTGCCGCCGAGGGCGTCGGTCTGGTCCCCTGGGGTCCGCTTGGCGGCGGCTTCCTGACCGGCAGGTACCGGCGTGACGAGCGACCGAAGGAAGCTGCCGCTGGCCGCCTCGCAACCGCACCCGACGACTGGGAGGAATCCTGGGCGCGGCGGGCGACGGACCAGAATTGGGCCGTTCTTGATGATTTGGCGAGCGTCGCGCAGCGCCGCGGCTGCACGGTGTCGCAGGCAGCACTCGGCTGGCTGCTCGCCCAGCCCACGGTCTCATCGGTGGTCGTCGGGGTACGGACGGCCGCGCAACTCGCCGACAATCTCGGCGCCGCCTCGGTTGAACTCGATCGGGACGACGTCAGGGCCCTTGCCGATGCATCGCAGGTATCGCTGTCTTATCCCTACAGGTCGACAAGTTCGGACAAACGCTGATCGCAAGCGGACCCGCGAATGGTGCGCCGCCGGCCAACCCGCAACCGGCGCATTGTCGAAAAGAAGAATGGCGCGTCAAGTGAGGCTCGGGTCAACAATTCCCGTCGAGCCGGCTCGAGATCGGAGTTTGGTTTCCAACCTGAAACCGACCTCCCGCGTCATTGTACGACGGCAGTCACGCGCGACGAACAGAAGTCAAATTCAACCGGTCCAGCTGCAATCACCGACGCCGTGCCGCAGGCGCGTTGCCGTCAACCGCGAGCGGGTGCATGCCATTTCCACTGACACCGACCGCAGCATTTGGTGCACCCAGAATGGTCGTGCGTGGTGGGTCGCTCTCGCGCGGGGTCAGTTCGAGCGGCCAAACCTCGTGCATGATGCGCGGCCCCTCGGTACTGGCATAGCGTGGCATTGCGGCGAGCAACATCTCGGCGAGCCGACGGCCCAACGGCTCGAGCTTGACGGCAAAGCTCGTCAAGGCCGGCGACAAGTAGCCGGCAAACTGGCTGCCGGCCACGACAATCAAGGCAATGTCGTTGCCGGGCTTGAGCCCCAGTTCGCCAAGCGCACGACAGCCGCCGAGCGCCATGGCGTCGTTGTTGAAGACGATTGCGCTCGGCGCATCGCGGCGATCCATCAGCGTCCTGGTGGCCGCGTAACCGCCTGCTTCGTTGACCTCGCCTATCATGATCAGCTTGGGATCGAGAACCAGACCGTTGCGCCTCACGCCGGCGCGATAGCCCTGTCGGAAGAGATGGGCGAAATTCAGACTCGGCGAGGGGCTGACGACGGCTATGCGCTCATGGCCAAACCCGGCGAGACGACCGACCGCCTCGCTGCCGGCACGCATGAAATCAAAATCAATCGACGGGTAGGTGTTTCCGCCGGTGTTGCTCCGGCCGAGCGTCGCAAAGGGAAACCCAACCCGGCTCAGATACTCGATCCGGGGATCGATGCGTCGTGTCCATGCAAGGATGATCGCGTCGGCCCAGCGCGCCTCCACGATCCTGTGAAGCCGCTCCTGATCTTCGCCGGGTTCGTCCATCACCGCGACGAGTTCCAGGCCATTCTTTGCGAGGACAGTCTGCATGCCCTTCATGAAAGGCATGAAGACCGGTTCGCCGTATTCATGGTCGCCGGGATGCGGCTGCAGCAGGAAGGCGATCGCATGCGTGCGCCCCTTGCGCAGGCTGCGCCCAGATTGATTGGGCGCATAATTGAGCTCTGCGGCTGCTTCCAGAACGCGCTTGCGTGTTTCCGGGTGAACGCCGGAGCGGCCGTTGAGCGCTCGCGAGACGGTTCCGATCGAGATGTTCAGATGGCGGGCAAGGTCGCGAATATCCAAGGTCTTTGACCCCTCTGGAATTCCTGGCGCTGTCAAACATGGCGCCAGCCCATTGACAATCTAGTACGTCTGCTGTTGGCTCGTAAACGTTTCCGCAAACGTTTACGAGCGGAAACCGTTGACCGGCTGCCAAAAGAACGGCTGGCACGTTGAGGAGGGAAGGACGTGCTCGAAGCAGTGCTCGTCGGCTGCGGAGCCATGAGCCGTGCGTGGCTCGATGCCGCCGGCCAGATCGAAGGCCTTTCGATCGTTGGCCTGGTTGATATCGACGTCGATCGGGCGCGATCCCGGGCCGCCGAGTTCGGTCTCGAAAGCGCAGCGATCGGCGGTTCCCTCGAGGAAATTCTCGGCCGAACAAAGCCGGACATCGTCTTCGACGTGGTCGTGCCGGCGGCGCGTCCCGCAGTCGCCTTCTCCGCCTTCAACCACGGCTGCCACCTGCTCAGCGAAAAGCCGCTGGCCCCGAGCCTCGAAGACGCGCACGCAATGATCGCCGCGGCGCGCGACGCCGGGCGGATTCATGCAATCGTCCAGAACAGGCGTTACCTCGCTCCGATCCGCCGCATCCGCCGATTCCTCGACAGCGGCGGCATCGGCAAGCCGACCAGCATCCACAGCGATTTCTTCCTGGCGCCGCATTTCGGCGGATTCCGGGAGGAGATGGACCATGTGCTGCTGCTCGACATGGCCATCCATACCTTCGATGCCGCCCGCGCCATGACCGGGCTCGAGGGCCGGCGGGTCTACTGCCACGAATGGAACCCCGCGGGCTCGTGGTACCGGCAAGGGTCGTCGGCCGCCGCGATCTTCGACATGAGCAACGGCGCCGTCTTCAATTATCGCGGCAGCTGGTGCGCCGATGGTGCGCGGACGAGCTGGGAGGCGGCATGGCGCATCGTCGGCGAGCGCGGTTCGCTTGTGTGGGATGGGCACGATTCGATCACTGCTGAGGTGGTCGCCGATGACGCGCGGGACGGCCTGTTCGATCGGACACGCGCGGTCGAGATACCTCCCCTCGACGCTGCCGATGCGATCGGCGGCCACCTCGCCATCATGAAACAGTTTGTCGTCGCAGCGCGCGGCGGCCGGCTGCCGGAAACGGTGAGCACCGACAATCTGAACAGCCTGGCGATGGTCTTCGGCGCGATCAGAAGCGCCGAGACTGGCCAGGCGGTCGCAATCGAAATCTAGGAATACCCGACATGACAAACCCTCTCCTCGATGTACGCATCGGAACCATGGTGAAGGCCAACGCGCCCGATCCGGCAGCCTATGTCCGCTCGATCCTGCAATACGGCTTTGAGAGCATTCAGCCGTATTTCTGGCAGACGATGGGCGGCAAGGACATCCCGCGTCTGGCTGGTGAGATCAAGGAAGCCATCGGCGACGGCGATGTGAAGGTCAGCGCGCTCGGCATGTTCGGCAATCCGCTCGAAGACCAAGAATTGGACCGCGAAACGTTGAAGGGCTGGGAGACGCTCATCGACAACGCGCATCTGTTCGGCACCGACATCGTCACCGGTTTCACCGGCCGCATCCGTGGCAAACCGTTGCCCGACAGCCTGCCACGCTACAAACAGGTGTGGAGCGAACTTGCCAAGCGCGCCGCCGACAAGGGCGTGCGCATCGCCTTCGAGAACTGCGCGATGGACGGCAACTGGGCGACCGGCGACTGGAACATCGCTCACAATCCCGACGCCTGGGAGCTGATGTTCAACGAGCTGCCCAACGACAATCTCGGCCTCGAATGGGAGCCGTGCCATCAGCTGGTCTATCTGATCGACCCGATCCCGCAGATCCGCATATGGACCGGCCGGATATTCCATGTGCATGGCAAGGACGCGACCGTGCGCTGGGACGTGATCCGCGAGCACGGCATTTTCGGCAAGGTTCCGTTCGTTCAGATGCGCACGCCGGGTTTCGGCGACAGCGACTGGACGCGCGTCATCAGCGAACTGCGCCTGGCCGGCTTCAAGGGCTCGATCACCATCGAAGGCTGGCACGACCCGGTCTATCGCAACGCGCTCGAAATGAACGGGCAGGTGCGCGCGCTTGAATATCTGAAGCAGTGTCGCGGGGGTAGCCAGTACATCCAGCCGTGACCTGATCATGCCCTTCGGCCCCCCGGGGCCGGACAAAAGCAACATCGGCGGCAAGCCGGGACGCTGAAGAGATGGTGCCCCGATGCGGGGCTCAAGGGAGGAGAAGGCGATGACACATGGATTGAAGACCAAACTGAGCGGCGCGCTGCTCGCCGCGGTCAGCGTTCTCGCACTGACCGCGACGGCCGCCAACGCTGAGACCCTGCGTGACAAGTGGTGCAGTGACGTGCATCTGCGCTTCTTTGCCGGTGGCGCGGAAGGCGACGCATTTGCCTCCATCGTCTACAACGGTGCCGTGCAGGCGACGCACGATCTTGGCGCCCAGGTGGAATACGTGTTCTCGGGCTGGAAGGCCGAGACCATGGTGCAGCAGTTGCGCGAAGCGATTGCGGCCCACCCCGACGGGATCGCCATGATGGGCCACCCCGGCGAGGCGGCGATCATGCCGCTGGCCAAACAGGCCTATGACGCTGGCATCAAGATGATGTACCAGAATGTCCCGCTGCCGGGCGTGGTGGCCAAATACGGCGGCGGCTACGTTGGCGCACAGCAAGCCCAGCAGGGCACGGCGCTCGGCGAGGAAGCCATTCGCCGCTTCGGTCTGAAGAGCGGCGACAAGGTCATTGTCTTCGGCCCGTTCGACCAGCAGCCAGAGCGTTACGTGCGTGAAGGTTCGACCGCCGATGCGTTCAGCAAGGCAGGTCTCGTCGTGACCAAGCTGGTCTCCCCGGCGGAAGCCGCGGCCGACCCGAACATCCTCATCCCGGTCATCACGGCCGCGCTCCTCAACCAGCCTGACACCAAGCTCATCGCGTATGCCGGCGGTCAGCAGCTCGGCAACGTGCCGACCTACATGAAGGCGGCCGGCAAGAAGCCAGGAGATATCATCCAGATCGGCTTCGACACCAGCCCGCAGATCGTTCAGGCCTTCAAGGACGGTTGGGTCCAGCTCACCGCCGACCAGCAGCCGTTCCTGCAGGGCTACATGCCAATCCTGAGCCTCTGCCAACAGGTGGTTTACGGTCTCGCGCCCATCAACGTCGATACCGGTGCCGGCTTCGTGAACGCCGACAACTACGAGGCAGTCGCGAATCTGGCCACCGAAGGCCTGCGCTAGAACCATTGTTGCGCCGTCCGCCATCCGGCGGGCGGCGCACATTGCCGGGACCCGTCGATATGGCCGAACACCTCATCGAACTCAGAAACATCACCAAATCGTTCGGAAGCGTCTACGCGCTCGGCGGTGTCACTCTGCATGTCGATCCCGGCGAAGTGGTCGGTCTGATCGGCGATAACGGCGCCGGCAAGTCGACCCTCATCAAGATTTCTCGCCGGTGTGATCAAGCCGACCTCCGGCGAAATCCTGGTGCAGGGTAAGGCGGTCAGCAACTGGAACCCTGCACGGTCGCGCGCGGCGGGAATCGAGACGGTCTATCAGGACCGCGCACTCGCCGTTCAGCAGTCGATTGTGCGCAATATCTTCATGGGGCGCGAACTCGCCGGTCGTCTCGGCTGGCTCGACACGCGCAAGCAGATCGAAGAATCCGAGCGTCTGATGCGCGAGATCGGCTTCACCTCCAGGGTGTTTTCGCCGCGCTCGATCGTCGGGCAGCTGTCCGGTGGCGAGCGCCAGGGCGTCGCGATCGCGCGTGCCATTCTGAAGGATGCCAGTCTCATTGTTCTCGACGAGCCAACCACCGCCCTGTCGCTGACGGAGACTGCCAAGGTTTTCCACTTTGTTCGTCGGGTGCGGGACGCGGGCCGCTCGATCATTTTCATCGGGCACAACATCCATCATGTCTACGACATCGCCGAACGCTTCGTCGTGATCGACCGCGGCAAGGTGGCAATGGAAAAGCCAAAATCCGAAGTCGGTTCTGTTCAGGACCTCATCAAGTTCATGGAAGACGTGGCACAGGCGGAGCACGTTCAAATGGGGGAGACAGCGTGATGTCGGACACTGCCAGGGCGCTTGATGACAAGCGCACCGACATTCACCCGAGCGACCGTCGATTTCGCCGGATCGTTCTAGCGAACCGAGCTGCACTGGGCTCGCTCGGCGTGTTCGTGGTCATGCTGTTCATTTTCTTCGTCGCCAATCCCCGGGTGTTCTCCACCTGGGGGCTCTACGTATCGGTGATGACGACGCTGCCAGTGGCGTTGTTCATGACGGCACCGCTCGTCTTCGTCGTCACCGCAGGCGAAATCGACCTCTCGTTTCCGGCGGTCTTCGGATTTTCCTCGCTCGCTTTTGCGGTCGTCGTACAGGCAGGATTCGACCCGTTTCTGGCCATTGTCGCGGCAATTGGTACCGGGGCAGCTCTTGGCTTCGGGATTGGTGCGCTTGTCGTCTACGGGGGCCTGTCCTCGCTGGTTGCGTCTCTTGGCATGAACTTCATGCTGCGTGGCGCCATCCTCATTCTGACTCAGTCGAAGTCCATTGCCATGCCGCAACTGGCGGACAGCCTGGCCTTCAAGGTGTTCTCCAGCAACGTGTTCGGCGTGCCGGTGCAGATGTTCTGGGCCATCGCCTTCGTCGTGTTCTGTGCATTGCTCTACAACCGCCACCGTTTTGGCGCACAGGTGCACGTCGTCGGAGACAATCCCGACAGCGCCAACGAAATGGGGATCAACGTGCAGCTCGTGCGCGTGAAGGTATTCGCCTTCATGGGCGTCGGAGCTGCTCTCGCCGGCATCTTTTCGACCATGATCAATTTCACCTGGTGGCCAACCTCGGGCGACGGCTATCTGCTGCCGGTGATCGCGTCGGTCTTCGTTGGCGGCACGCCGACCTGGGGCGGCATCGGGACGGTCGCGGGCGGAGCGATCGGTGCCCTGACCGTCTCGTTCATTCAGACCGGTGTGGTCGGCGCCGGATTGTCCGGTTTCTACGTCCAGTTCTTCTACGGCATGATCATCATCCTCTCGTTGCTCGGTCACCGCTGGAACCAGGTTCGCTACAGGTAGGGTGGAGGCATGAAGCTCGCGAACGATGTCAGCGCGATCACCGGCGCGGGCCGGGGAATTGGCAGAGAAATCGCCCTGTACCATGCGCAGGAAGGGGCAAAGGTCGCGCTGCTGGCACGAACGGCGAGCGAGATCGAAGAGGTCGCGGCGGCCATCGCCGCCAAGGGCGGAGTGGCGCGCGCCTATGTCGTCGATATCGTCGACCTCGACGCGGTGAACAGGACCTTCGCCGCGATCGAAGAGGACCTCGGCCCGCTCACGGTGCTCGTCAACAATGCCGGTGCTTTCGCGGGGATCGGTCCGATTTGGGACCTTGACCCGGCAACGTGGTGGCGCGACGTCGAAACGAATGTCCGCGGCACGTTCAACTGTTGCAGGGCCGCCGTTGCCGGAATGATGCGGCGCGGTCGCGGTCGCATCATCAACATGGCGGGCGGCGGCACGGCGAGTTCCTTCCCGCACGGCTCCGGCTACGCGACCAGTAAGGCGGGCATCCTGCGCTTCACCGAATGTGTCGGTGACACACTTGCCGGAACCGGCGTGCTGCTCTTCGCGATGGATCCCGGCCTCGTGCGAACCAGCATGACCGAGTATCAGCTGCAAAGCGATGCGGGCCGGAAGTACCTGTCCGGTATCAAGGACCGCTTCGCGGAAGGCATCAACGTGCCGCCGACGCTTGCGGCCCGGTTGAGCGTGGAGATCGCCCGCGGCCGCTTCGACAGGCTCGCCGGACGCATGCTGATGGCAGCGCGTGGCGATCTCGACCTCAACGAATCGGCGATCGACCACATCGTGACAGATGACTTGCGCAGCCTCCGCGTCAACGGCATGCCGCCTGAGGGGTCGCAATGACCGTGGCAATACGCATTCAGCCTTGGCGAAATCGCCGGGCTGCAGCCCCTGCGGCAACTCCCCTTCGGAGCGATCGCAGTGAGATTGTGCTCCAAGTGCGGCCAGGCGGCGCGGCCTCGTCGTCATCACTACAAGTGGACACCCCCAATGAAATTCAGTGACGGCCATTGGCACATTCCGGAACACCTGAAGCTGCAGCATCCCATTCACGTCCATGACGTGCGGGTGGAAGGCGGCGAGGTGGTTGCCGATGTTGCTGCGCTCCCGTTCAAGTCTCGCCTCGATCAGATCAACGCCACCGTCTTCACCCTGCGGCTCTTCGCGCCGGCGGAAGGCATCATCGGCGTCCGCATCACCCACTTCGAGGGCGAACGGCCGCCGAAGCCGGAATTCGCGCTCAACCGGCAGTCGGGTGCGGCGCAAGTCGTACGGGGCGACGGCTGGGTCACGCTCCATTCCGGTCACCTGGCTGCCACCCTGCCGACGTCCGGTCCATACACGCTCGACTTTTCGCGTGGAGGCCAGCGCATCACCGGCAGCCGCAGCAAGGCGGGCGGCTACGCCGTCGATCGCAACACCCAGTTCCCATACATGTTCGAGCGTCTCGATCTGACCGTCGGCACCAACGTCTACGGCCTCGGCGAGCGCTTCACCGCCTTCGTCAAGAACGGCCAGAACATCGACATCTGGAACCAGGACGGCGGGACGCAGACCGATCAGGCCTACAAGAACATTCCCTTCTTCGTGACCAACCGGGGATGGGGCCTGCTGGTCAATCATCCGGGCCGCGTCTCGTTCGAGATCGCTACCGAAGAGGTCACGAAGGCGCAATTCAGCGTGAAAGGCGAACGGCTCGAATACCTGGTCATCGATGGCCCGACGCCGAAAGAGGTGCTGACCCGCTACACCGGCCTCACCGGCCGGCCGGCGCTGCCGCCGGTCTGGTCATTCGGGCTGTGGCTCTCGACCTCATTCACCACACAATACGACGAAGCGACCGTCAATTCCTTCGTAGACGGGATGCTCGAGCGCGACATCCCGCTCGGCGTGTTTCATTTCGATTGCTTCTGGATGCGCGGGCTGAACTGGTGCGACTTCGAATGGGACCCCGAGATGTTTCCCGACCCGGCTGGCCAGATCGCCCGTCTCAAGGAGCGCGGGGTGCATGTCTGCGTCTGGATCAATCCATATATAGCGCAGAGGTCACCGCTCTTCGCCGAAGGTCGCGACAAGGGATACCTGCTCAAACGCCCAAACGGCGACGTCTGGCAATGGGACTACTGGCAGCCGGGCATGGCCTTCGTCGATTTCACCAATCCCGATGCCGCCGCGTGGTATCGCGGCCACCTGAAGCGCCTGCTCGACATGGGCGTCGACTGCTTCAAGACGGACTTCGGCGAGCGCATCCCGACGGATGTCGTCTGGCACGATGGCTCCGATCCCGAGCGCATGCACAACTACTACACCTTCCTCTACAACAGGATGGTCTTCGAGCTTCTACAGGCGGAAAAGGGCGAGGACGCAATCGTCTTCGCGCGTTCGGCGACGGTCGGCGGCCAGCAGTTCCCCGTCCATTGGGGCGGCGACTGCGAATCCAACTACGAGTTGATGGCGGAGAGCCTGCGCGGCGGTCTCTCGTTGGGTCTCAGCGGCTTCGGCTTCTGGAGCCACGATATCTCCGGCTTCGAAGGCACCGCGTCGCCCGATCTCTACAAGCGCTGGTGCGCCTTCGGTCTGCTGTCGAGCCACAGCCGGCTGCATGGCATGGAAAGCTACCGCGTTCCCTGGACCTTCGACGAGGAGGCGGTCGACGTCCTGAGGCACTTCACCAGGCTGAAATGCCGCCTCATGCCTTACCTCTACGAAACGGCCCGACAGGCAAGCCAGACCGGCATTCCGATGCTGCGCGCCATGTTCCTTGAGTTTCCCGAGGATCCCGGCGCCGCTGGCCTCGACCAGCAATACATGCTCGGCGACGCGCTGCTGGTGGCTCCGGTATTTACCAAGGAAGGCGAGGTCGATGTCTTTCTGCCGCCCGGACGCTGGACCCACCTTCTTTCGGGCGTCGAGAAGACCGGCGGCTGGCACCATGAGACGCACGACGTCTTCAGCCTGCCTCTCTATGTGCGCGAGAATACCCTTCTCGCCGTCGGCGCGCGCGACGACACCGTGGCCTACGACCACGCCGACGGCGTCACCCTTGAGCTCTATGCGCTTGGCGACGGTCAGTCGGCGACCGGCACCGTCTTTGGAGTTGGGGGCGAGCCGCTCGTCGTCACCGCACGACGCCAGGGAAGGGAAATCGTCGTGACCGCATCCGGCGCCAAACCGTGGCATCTGCTCGCGGTCGGGCGAGAGGTGACGTGCGACGAAAGCGAGACGACACGCAATGAACGAGGGACGCTGATTGAGGGCAAGCCGTCGCTACGGCTGGTCCTGGCCGCGGGCATGCGCGGCGGGTGAGACCGGGAAGATCTCGGGCAAGTCGAGCTCGCGCCGATCCGGCGGGCCCCGGTCATTCAGATCGGTTCATGCTCCAGGGAGCCTGGCGTGCCGCTGGATGGTTCACGGGATAGCGCACGGTGCCGTGCTTGGCGAAGCGGCGATTGTGGAAAGCCGGGAGCGCCGAAGTCGAGGACCCGGCTCTCTGGCTCTGCCGCCAGCCCGCAGGACCGACTGTCCTGCCGTTCCTGGCGGGCCCGCGAAGCCCCGAATGGCGCGAGGATCGTACCGCGGCAATCGCCGGCATCACGGCCGCGACGACATCGATAGACCTCTACAGGGCCCTCATGGAGGGCGTTGCCATCCGCTTTGCACTCCTCAGGGAGCGGCATGGCCGGAGCGTCGCCGGATCGTGGCAACCGGCTCGGCGCTGCTGCGTTTGCGTGCCTGGCTGGCGATGTTCGCCGATTGCCTGGGAGAGGATATCGAATGCTCCCCCGTGGCTGAGGCAACGCTGCGCGGCGCCGCCATTGTTGCTATGGAGCGGGTCGGGTCTGTCGCCGCGATCGCCGACATCGAAGCGCCGGCCGGCCTGATTGTTCACCCGCGCGCCGCGGCACACCGCGCTTTTGCCGAGGTCCGCGCCCGACACCAGTGGCTCGACGGCGCGCTGTCGAGCCTGGGGACCCAGATGCGATGACGCCAGCCACACAAAGCACGCTCACTGCGACGAAGAACCTTGACGCCGGAACCTGCCGCGAACGCCGGGAAGAATTTGGGCGGCGGCTGGCGGCTGCCGGGGCGGACGTTGCCCTTCTGACCGACCCGCGGCACCTCATGTACCTCTGCAACTACCACGGCCGGTTGATATTTCCGGCGGCGGCGCTGATCGAGCGAGACGGATCGACCCTGCTTTCCCAGGCGGTCCACGTCGACACCGTCGGTTACGCCGATGCCGTCGTCAGATACGAAGCGAGTGCCGACAGCACCTGGAGCAATGATCGCGAGACGTTGGTCCTCGCGCCGCTCCTTGCCGAGCTCGGTGAGACGCAGACGCTGGCAGTCGATGTCCTGACACGGCCATGGCTTGTCGAGCGTCCCCGGTTCCTGGATGCCGGATCACTGCTCCGCGCAATGCGGCGGCGCAAGGCGGCGGATGAAGTCGCCGTGATCCTTGCGGCCGTTAAGGCGACCGAACACGCCTATGCGGCCATGACATCGGCTATTCGTCCGGGCGTCTCCGAGATCGAGGTCTTCTGTGGCGTGCACGAAGCCGCCGTCACCGCGCTCGGTGAACCGATTGGCGAGCTCGGCAATGATTTTCGCGGGGGCGCCATGGGCGGGGCCGCGCGGCGTGAGCCGCTGAAGGCGGGTGACCTGCTTCCCCTCGATGTCGGGGTCGTCCTCCGCCACTACAACGCCGATCTATGCCGGACCTTCGCCGTCAGCGGGGTGCGGAGCGCCGCGCAACAGGCAGCGACCGACCGCGTTATTCGCGCGCTTACCATCGCCGAAAGCGAAATCCGTGTCGGCGGCTCGTGCCGCGCCTTGTTCGAACTGATCCATGCCGAGCTAGACGGCTTCCATGGATGGCGATTCCCCCATCACCTCGGACATGGGATCGGCCTCGATCCGCACGAGACTCCAAGGATCAACGCGCATTCGGATGATGTCTTCGCCGTCGGCGACGTCTTCACCCTCGAGCCGGGACTTTATGGCGATGAGCTCGCGTTCGGCGTGCGCATCGAGCAGAACTACGTGATCACCGAAAGCGGGCTGGAGCGCCTCTCCTGCTTCGACCTGGCCCCGTGACCAGGGAGACGGAATTGTTGGACGTTGAGACCAATGACGGCTCGAAACAACGAGCCTCGCCGGTGGACCGGTCGCCCAGAATCAGCCGTTACGGCGAGGCGGATGGTCACGGGCTCGACGATTGCACCAGCATGTTATCCGTTATCGAGAGGAAGGTGGGCGTTGAGGTTCGCGAACGTTGAGCGGCCGCCGCGTCATGACCGGATATCGACCAGAGCCAAGGGACCGGGTGCCAGCGCCCGGACGCCCCCGATCTGAAGGACCCGAACGACATGTACGAAAACCATGGCCTGTTCATCGACGACGCCTGGCGCCCCGCTCGGGACGGTGCGACCGTTGACGTGATCAGCCCGGTCAGCGGGGAGCCGGTCGGTGCGATCCCCAATGCCGGCGATGCGGATGTCGATGCGGCGATCGCCAGCGCGAGCGCCGGCTTCGAACATTGGCGCAAGGTGCCGGCCTGGGAGCGGGCGAGGATCCTCCGGCGCGCGGCGGACATCATGCGCGAGCGCATCGCCGACATCGCCCGGATGATCAGCACCGAGACCGGCAAGCCGCTGGCGGAATCGTTCGGCGAGACCAACGCCGCCGCCGACCAGTTCGAGTGGTATGCGGAAGAGGCCAAGCGCACCTACGGCCAGATCATCCCCGGGCGGACGCCGGACGATCGCCTGCCGGTGATCTACCAGCCGGTCGGGGTGGCAGTTTCGCTATCGGCGTGGAACTTCCCGGCGCTGCTGCCGGCACGCAAGATCGCCGCCGCGCTGGCCGCCGGCTGCGCGGTGATCGCGCGTCCGGCTTCCGAGGCGCCCGGCGCCGTGTTCGCGATCGGCGCCGCGCTCAAGGCGGCGGGCCTTCCCAAGGGGGCGCTTTCCATCCTCACCGGGGATCCGGCACCGATCGTCGAGCGCCTGATCGCCTCGCCGGCGGTGCGCAAGATCTCGCTCACCGGTTCGACCCGCGTCGGCAAGCGCATCCTCGAACTGGCTGCGGCCGGCGTGAAGAAGGTCACCATGGAGCTGGGCGGCCATGCGCCGGCCATCGTCCACGCGGATGTTGATCCGGTTGCCGCCGCGCAGAAGCTCGCTGCGACCAAGTTCCGCAATTGCGGCCAGGTGTGCATCTCGCCCTCGCGCTTCTACGTGCACGAATTCGATCAAGGCCGATTTCGAGAGCGCCTTTGCCGCCTTCGCCAGGGATGTCGTCGTCGGTGACGGTCTCGTCGAGGGCGTCACCATGGGGCCGCTGATCCGCGATACGGCCGTCGAGACGGCGCTCGGCCTCGTCGAGGACGCGGTGAAGCGGGGGGCGAAGCTGCTGACGGGCGGGCGGCGACCGGCCGCCTTCAACACCGGCAATTTCATCGAGCCGACGGTGCTGACTGACCAATGTGCCGGAAACGGCGCGCATCATGTCCGATGAACCGTTCTCGCCGGTCGCGCCGATCGCCGGCTTCACCGAGCTCGAGGACGTCCTGGCCAGGGCCAACCGCCTGCCCTACGGACTGGCGTCCTATGTGTTCACACACGATGCGGCCCTCGCCGACCTGGCGGCGGAAGGACTGCAGGCGGGCATGGTCGGCATCAACGAGACGCTGCTGGCCACCGCCGAGGCGCCGTTCGGCGGCGTCAAGGAAAGCGGCTTCGGCCGCGAAGGCGGCTCGCTCGGCATTCTGGATTACCTGGAGCCCAAGTACATCCGCCGCAAGCTGGTGATGCGGAGCGCCGCGTCATAGTCGGAAGGGAGGGGCATGCCGGTGGCGGAGGCCGCAACGCAGACGGTCAATGCGTCACCGGAGACGACCGGCAGCGGCAGGGGGGCTGCTGAACGTTCCGCCCCGGAGCAGGGGTTCAGTCCGGCTGATTCCCCCACACTCCGGGACGAGACGACGGGTCGTCGACCACTGCCGTGGCTCAAATCGCCGCTCGATGCAATGTCAGTGGCAGGTCAAAGCGCGCTCAACACGTGACGAGGAACGTGGGAGATGAGCGCCTATTCATCCTTCACGTCCTTCAATATGGCTGCCATGCGTTCCAGGGTCTCGGTGGAGACCGCCGTCATCGGGCTCTTCGAATAGCCGCAGTTGCGACCGAGCAGCCCGGCGGCCGCTTTCAGCCGGGCGGGAAACTGGGGACCGCGCACGATCTTCCAGAGCGGGAAGAGGCGATTCTGGATGGCCAGGGCCTCGTCGTAGCGCTTCTCGTTCGTCAGGTCCCACATGCGGATCGACAGGCGTGGAAACAGCGCCAGGATGGCCGAGATGGCACCGTCGGCTCCCACCGCGAAGCACGAATGGATCATCTCGTCGGTGGCCGCGAAGATCATGCCGCGATCGCCGCAGGTCACCTTCATGTCATACATGGCCATGATGCCGCCGACGCTCTGCTTCACCCCGATGACGTTCTCGATATCCAGCAGCTGCGAAAACAGCTCCGGGGAAATCTCGTTCTGGGGGATGACGTTGTAGACGATGATCGGCAGGCTGACCTGTTCGGAGATCACCCGGTAGAACTGCCGGTTGCCTTCATTGTCGGGCACGAGAACATTGTAGAATGTCGGCGTCACCATCAGTGCGTCGGCGCCGGCGGCCTTGGCCGTCAGCGCGGTGGTTACCGCTGCCTGGGTCGAGTTGCGCGCGACGCCGGCAACGACCGGAATGCCTGCCTTGTTCTCCTCGCGGACGATTCCGATCAACTGCGTGAGTTCGGCATCCGAGAGCGCCGCGCCTTCGCCGGTGCTGCCGCCCGGGCTGATGCAATGAACGCCGGCGTCCAGCAAGTAGCGGACTTCGCGTCGGTAGAGGTCGACGTCGATCTTTTCGTCCTTGGTGAAGGTGGAAACGACCGGCGGCGTAATGCCCCGAAACGATTCACCCTTTTTCATTCGAAAATCCCTTCCCTAGATGGGGCGCTTGTCGGCCAGGTCGCCGGCGGCGGTGCGGGCTGGCGCGTCGCGGCGCACCGGTGCCCTGGCCAAGGTCTTCAGAGGATGCCGAAGTCGACGAGGGCCTTGCGGACCGCTTCGACCTCTTCCGGCGTGCCGGGAGTCAGCGGCAGGCGCGGAATGCCGGCATCGATGCCCGTCAGGCGCATGGCGTCCTTCCACAGGCACACCGGATTGGTGCGGCCGTTCTGACCCATGATCTTGAGCAGCGGGTAGAGCTTCCTCTGCATGGCGGCCGCCTCGTCGATCTTGCCGGCGAGGAAGGTGTCGATCATCTGGCGGATGAAGTCGCCGACCACATGCGAGGCACCCGATACCACGCCGCCGATCCGCTTGCGGCCACCCTGGGTGTAGGCTTCCAGCACCATCGTGTCGTCGCCGTTATAGACGATGAAATCCTCCGGCGTGGCATTGAGGAAGGCCGTCATCTGCTTCGGGTTGAGCTCGGCCTCTTCCTTGATGGCGACGATGTTGTCGAATGCGGAAAGGCGCCCGACGGTCGCCGGGTCGAGATTGACGCCGGTGAAGATCGGGATGTTGTAGAGCATGATGTTGAGCTTCGGCAGGGCCTTGGCGATCGCCTCGTAGTGGCCGTAGAGCTCCTGCTGGGCGGGCTTGGTGTAGTAGGGGGCAACCACCATGACGGTGTCGAAGCCGAGCCCCTCGGCCTCCTTGGCCAGGCGGATTGTTTCCGGCGTCGCGGTGCATCCGACCCCGGCGATCATCGGGATCTTGCCGCCGACGGCCGTCTTCACCGTCCGGAAGATGGCCACGCGCTCCTCGAAGGTCTGCGTGTGAAATTCGCCCGTGGTGCCGCTCAGGATCAGGGTATCGGCGCGTTTCTTCTCGACCAGATATTGGGCGAGCGCGGCGAGCTTGCCGTGGTCGACGCTCTGGTCGGCGGCATAGGGCGTGACGACGGGGATCAGAATACGGCCGTAGGTGTCTTTATTGAACATGGGTTATTCCGTTCTTGGTATCTGCGTTGAACGATCTTGGTCTGACGGTTCGATGGCTGGGGACATTCGGGATGCGCTGGGGTCTCCTTGGTTCATCGCCGTGTGCTGAGAGGTGCCTGCGATCTTCCGGAGGCCGTTTGGAGAAGTCTTTCTGTGTCGAATCCGAGCCGACATCGGTGTCTATGCCTTCGCCATCAGGGTGTCCGCGAAGCCGGCTCTGACGGCTTGTTGTCACCAGCAGCTCTCCGGCGAGCGTGGCGGATCCCATTTGCGACGAGCGGGACGGTCCAGATCGCGATCGTGAAGACCCCGAGGCCGGCGGCGATCGGACGCTCGAAAAAGCCCAGCGGATTGCCTTGGGTGATGATCATCGATGTCAGGAAGTTCTGCTCGACGATCGGCCCGATGACGATGCCGAGGATGGTCGGAGCAATCGGGAAGCCCTTCTCCTCAAGGATGAAGGCGACGACGCCCATGGCGACCATGACGCCGATGCCGAAGGCCGAATTGTTGACGGCATAGGAACCGATGATGCAGAAGGCGAGGATTCCGGCGTTGAGCAAAGCGCGCGGCAGGCGGAAGATGAAGCGCGAACCGCGCACCGCCCCCCACCCGAAAGGCAGGATGAGAAGGTTGGCGAGGACGAAGACGAGCATCACCGCATAGAAGTTCTGCGGATTGTGGATGAAGATCGTCGGCCCGGGATTCATGCCCTTCATCACCAGCACGCCGACGGCGATTGCCGTCACCGCGTCGCCGGGAATGCCGAAGACCATTGCCGGGATCCAGGCGGAGCTGAGCGCGGCGTTGTTCGTCGAGGTCGCTTCGACCAGCCCTTCGGGATGTCCGGTGCCGAACTTCTCCGGCGTCTTGGACAGACGCTTCGACACGGCATAGGCGATCCATGCACCGAGATCGCCGCCGGCACCGGGAAGCGCCCCGATGACTGTACCCAGCGCGCTGCCGCGCAGAATGTTGAGGCGGTGGTTCCACAGCGTGCGGACGATGCCGGAGAACGGGTTGCCGATGACCACGCTCGGCTTGGTCTGGCCCGGCTGGTGCGGCACGTAGCGCAGCACCTCGGACAGCGCGAACATGCCGATCATCGCCGGTATGAAGCTGATGCCGCCCATGAGTTCGGTCCAGCCGAAGGAGAAGCGCGGCTGGGCCGTCAACGGATCCAGTCCGACGGTGGAAATGAACAGGCCGAGGAGCAGCGAGAGCGTGCCCTTGACCCGGCTGCCGGAACTGATCAGCGCGGCGCAGGAGAGGCCGAGCACTGCCAGCCAGAAATATTCGAAGCTCGAGAACTGCAAGGCGATCTTGGCGAGCAGCGGTGCGGTGAAGAGCAGCGCAGCAAAACCGATCAGCCCACCGATGCACGAGGCGGTGATGGAGATGCCGAGCGCCCGGGCGGCCTGCCCGGTCTTGGTCATCGCGTAGGCTTCATCGACATAGGCCGCCGATGCAGGTGTGCCCGGAATGCGCATGAGCGCGCCGGGGATATCGCCGGCGGTGATCGCCATGGTCGTGCAGGCGACGATCGCGGCGATCGCCGGGATGGGGTCCATGTAGAAGGAGAAGGGGACCAGCAGTGCGGTCGCCATGGTCGCCGTCAGGCCCGGAATGGCGCCGACGAAGAGACCGAAAAAGGCGGCTACGACGATGACCGTCAGCGTATAGGGCGTGAAGACAAGATCGATGGCTTGGATGAAAACGTCCATGGTCGTGCCCCCTCAGCCGAACAGGCCCATCGGGAGCGGCACGCGCAGTCCGTTCGCGAAAAGGTAGTAGATGAAGGCGGTGATCCCCAGCGAGAAGATAGCCGCGGAGAGCAGCGAACCGCCGCCGGTTCGTACAACAAGGGCGACGAAGACGAAGGTGAGCGGCACGAAGCCGACGAATGGCAGAAGCGGTACGTAGAGGATCAGGGCCGCCAGCACGATGACCGGAAACCAGGGATTGGGCCGCGGCTCGGCGAAGCTGTAGGTGCCGGCGCGGATCTCTTTCAGTTCCGCCATTCCCTGCACCGCCAGTATGCTGCCGGCCACCGCAAAGCCGGCGCCGAGGAGCATGGGCATCAGCCCCGGACCGACGGAGAGGTCGCCGAGACCTTCCATTTGCGAGCTCGCGATGAACAACGCCACGCCGCCGACGGCGAAGATCACCCCCAAAAGAGAATCGGGTATTCGGATCACGGCTGTCTCCTTTCGGGCGAACAGAGAGCTCTCAGCGGACGTACGGTCGTTGTCGACCGTATCGGCGGACCGGACGACTGCGTCCGGTCCGCCGGCACGGCATCTACTTGGCCAGTCCGGCTGCGGTCATGGCTTCGCCGAAGGCCTTGTCACGGCGCGCCAGGTAAGCTTCGAAGTCGTTGCCGCCTTCCCACACGACGCCATAGTTGCGCTTGTGCATGAAGTCCTTGAATTCGTCGCTCTTGACGACCTGCTCCATGACGCCGAGCAGCTTCGCCTTGACGTCGTCCGGCAGGCCCTTGGGTGTGCCGAGGCCACGCCAGCCGGCGATCGGGAAGTCGATGCCCGTGGTTTCGTTGATGGTTGGAACGTCCGGGAAGTCGGGATTGCGCTCGGAGCCGAGGATCGCAAGCGCGCGCAGCTCGCCCGCGTCGATCAGGCCCTTGGCTTCCGGAAGCTGGACCACGGCGACGTTGATGGCGCCCGAAGCGAGAAGCTGCAGCGCCGGTGCGGCGCCTTCGGTCGGCACCCAGAAGGCGCGGTCGCCGCCAAGCTCGTTAACCAGCGAGACATAGGCAAGGTGGTTGAGGCCGCCCTGGTTGGCGCCACCGGCGCGGAGTGCGGAGGCCTTCTCCTTGATCGCCTTGGCGAGGTCTTCCATCGTCTTGTACGACGAGGAGGCCTGCACCACCACCGCCGAAGGATCGGCGTTGTAAAGCCCGATCAGCGTGTAGTCCTGATAGGTGAGGGGCGAGGTTCCGATCCAATGGAACATCGACAGTTCGGTGGTGATGATGCCAAGCGTGTAGCCATCGGGCTTCGCCTGGGCGATCTCGGTGTGACCGATGACGCTGCCGCCGCCGGTCCGATTGACGACATTGATCGGCTGGCCGAGCTGCTTTTCCATCAGCGTGGCCAGGATGCGGCCGGTTGCATCGGTGCCGCCGCCGGCGCCCCACGGCACGATCAGCGTGATCGGGCGATCGGGGTATTCGGCGTGGGCCGCGGCGAGCGAACCCACCACAAGAAGGCTTGTGGCCAGGATGGTCTTTAGGACATTCATGGTCGTTTCCCGGTTTCTCGTTGAAGGTGGTGACGAGCGGCGTGGTCCGGCTGGACGTTCCTCCCGTCGTCCGATCGGGAAGCGAGCGGCAGTTTGCTGACGCTGGACCTCCCAACAAGCGCCGACGCGGCCAATCCTGCCGTTTCATCAAACGACAGGAGCGGGCCGTCGTCTTGCCGCTCGAGCGAGTCGAGAAGGTTCATCGTCGGCGCGGCGGTGAACCCGGCATCACACAGGCTTGAGAGTGGTGGATTCAGGTCGAGGGGAGCGCTCGTCTGCCAGATGTCCATCGCGCATTTCGTTGCCTGATGCGCGATTTGATCCCGCCGTGCGCAGGACGACTCGGCACAGCTGGCAGGCGCGACGGCGGCGAGAGACCCGCCGTCCTGAGCCGACAGCTCGATGCTCCCCACCGCTCTCCTCCCGAAGTGGCACGTACCGAACGGGCACGTGTCATATTATTTGAGACAGCTTCATGTCCCGGTATTCGGAACATAATTCCATGCGATGTGTCAATCTGATCGTGTGAACGTGATCTGTCAAGCCACCCGTCGCGGAGCCGAGATTCCTGCGATCCGGCACGACAGGTCCTGGTCCTGTGCCCTGGACGTAGTCGAGGAGGCGGTCGAGCTCGATGCCGCCGATCCTGAACAAGCCGGTTGGCCGGCCGGGTCCTGTCGTTTGGCGCCGTCAGGAAGCAGGCCCCGCCCGGCACCGCCAGGTCGGCATCACCGGTGGCGTCGACCGCAGTGGCTTCGGACGGGCGAATGATCGCGACTGGCCCGCGAATGGAACAGAAAGTCAATGCCGGCTTCGGTGGTCCATTCCGTGACCCCCGGCTTGAACAGCTCATGTGCGGCGGACAGCCGGCGACAAATCCGCCGCGTTCGACAAGCAGGAGGCGTGCGCCGTTTCGTGCGGGGCGAGGGATGCGACGAACCCCCGCCTCCTCCGACGATGACGCCACATGCGCCGCAAACCGGTATTTCGCGGGTGGCTCGGCAATACACAGCATGCCTGTCCCGCCAATTGACATCTATGGAATGATATCTCAGTATCCGGGATTGAAACCAGGATCGCGGCGGGTGCCGATCTGGGGGCGCGATTCCTATAGACGCCACCGTCGCCCGCCGGCTGTGGCGGCAATCTGGCGGGCTGCCTTGTTCGGTGGTGATCGGGAGGTCACTTGAGGATGCGGCGGATATCTCTGAGAGAGCCTCTCACGTCATTTCGACAGATCCGCCGGTTCGTTCTGGCGGCAAGCGCGTTGTCTCCTGTCGGCCGAATTCATCACGTCCTTCGACGTCCGTTGGGGGGAGATTATGGCGCTGGGCGCGCTCGCCACTGTTCCTGTCGTCGTGACATTCGGCGCCGTGCAACGCTGCTTCCCGAGAGGAATCCTGGCAGGTGCGGTCGAGGGCTAGAGGGCGTGTCTGGGCCTCTTGTGCGGCGTGGTGAAATATGTTCAAGCGGGTGAAATGGTTGGAACGGTCGTGCGATGCTTGATAGGGCAGATACTCCGCCGGACGGAAGAGAACGGACGAAACGCACGCCCGACGATACGCTGAAATCTCTCACCAAGGTCGTCCGGATTCTCGAGTGTTTTTCCGTGAATGACCGAGCCCTGTCGCTGGCCGAAATCTGCCGGCGGACCGGTCTTCCCAAGAGCACCGCTCACCGTTTTGCCGCCACGATGCGTGAGGTCGGTTTTCTTGACCAAGACCACGAGCGCGACCGCTACCGTCTTGGCCTCAGGCTTTTCGAGTTCGGCGACATCGTCCTGGCAAATCTCGATGTGCACCGCGAAGCCCGACCAATGGTGGAAGCGCTGCAACGCATGACGGGCCAAGCAGTCCATCTGGCCGTCTTCGATGGCATTCGGGCGGTGGTGATCCACCGGGCCGATCCGGCTAACGAGAACGCGATTGCGTCGGCGCTGATCGAAAACGCGCCGGTTCACTGCACCAGCGTCGGCAAGGCAATCCTGGCGTTTCAGCCGGCCGAGGCCGTCGAGCGCGTGATCGCCTCGGGGCTCGATCGCTATACGGACCGCACGATCGTGCAGCCGGAAGCATTGCGCGCGGCTTTGAGCGAGGTCCGCGCACAGGGCTACGCCGTCGACGACGGCGAGCACCAGCCCGGTCTGCGTTGTGTGGGGGCGCCGATCCGCAATCAGGCGGGACGCGTTATTGCCGGCGTCAGCGTCAGCGGCCCGTCATGGCAGATCCATCTTTCGGAGGTCCCCGACATGGCCAAGATCGTCGTGCGCCACGCGGAGATCATCTCGCAGCGCCTGGGCTGGCACGGTTGATCCCGGCCCACCGAAGTGGGCCTATCTGAAGAATTTCTCGCGACCAAATGTGTTGCTGCGCCGCCGCCTGGCGCAAGTGATCAGGCGTTCGAAGTCTGCGGCTTCTGCTCGGCGACGGAACGATCGCCCGGAATCGGGTGCGGCACCGAGATGCACAAGCCCGCCTCGTCGAACAGGTGGCACTGATCCAGCGGCAAAGAGAGAGTCACCTGGCTGTTTGCCCGCACGACGGACATTCCGTCGGTGCGCGCGACGAAGTTGGCCTCACCGGCTTTCACATGAAGGTGTGTGTCGCTGCCCAGCAACTCGACGAAGACGGCAACGCCGTCGATATGCGGCAGGTCGGTGCGCCGCCCGTAGATGAGGTGCTCCGGGCGGATGCCGAGGACGACGCGCGTCCCCGACGCTACCGGCCTGAGCAGGGTGAGCGGCACCGCTGCCCCGACGTCGAGCGTTACCGTGGCGGCATTGCCGGCAACCGCGCTCACGGTCGCGTCGAAGAAGTTCATCGCGGGAGAGCCGATGAAGCCGGCGACAAAACGGTTGGCCGGCTGGTGGTAGAGCTCCAGCGGCGCGCCGACCTGCTCGATGCGCCCGACATTCATCACCATAATCCTGTCGGCCAGCGTCATCGCTTCGACCTGATCGTGGGTGACGTAGATCATCGTCGCGTTGAGGCGGGCCTTGAGCTTGGCCAGCTCGAAGCGCATGCCGATGCGCAGCGCGGCATCGAGGTTGGACAACGGCTCGTCGAGCAGAAACAGCGTCGGATCGCGGGTGATTGCCCGCCCGATCGCCACCCGCTGGCGCTGGCCGCCGGAAAGTTCGCGTGGCCGTCGCTCGAGCAGCGTCTCGAGGTTCAAGGACGTCGCGGCGTTTTGCACGCGGTCGCGGACGATACCCTTGTTGAGACCGGCCATGCGCAGGCCGAAGCCGATATTGCCGGCCACCGACATATGCGGATAGAGCGCATAGGACTGGAACACCATGGCAATGCCGCGCTCAAGAGGCTCGAGTTCGGTCACGTCGTGGCCGTCGATGATGATGCTGCCGCTGCTCACGGTCTCCAGCCCCGCGATGATCCTGAGCAGGGTCGACTTGCCGCAACCGGACGGGCCGACAAGGACACAGAATTCGCCGTCGGCAACGGTGAGGTCGAGGTCTGGAATGACCTCCAGCTTGCCGAACAGTTTGCGAACCGATTTGAGTTCCAGGTGTGCCATCTGCCTAACCTGCTCTTTTCCGCGCACCGGCAAGCACGCGCTCGCGCTCCGCAAGCCAAGCCGACGATAGCCCGACCTTGTCGGTGGAGAGCCGTTGTGCAGGCAGCTTCGGGTTCAGCCCTGCCTGCAGGTGATCCGCGGCGATCAGCGCCGCGCCGACGGCGCTTGCCGACGGCGCATCGACGACCAGGCATTCCATGTCGAAGAACGCCGCGAGTGTCTTCGAGAGCTGCGGAAGGCTGGTCGGCTGGCCGGAAAGGATGACGCGGTCGGCGTCGATGCCGAGCCGCCGTGCTTCCTGAACGACGGTCGCCAGTTCCTGAGCGAGCCCGTCATAGACTGCGCGCACGAGGCGCTCAGCGGTGAGGTCGGCGGTGAAGTCGATGAGCGATGCCGCCACCGTGTGGAAGGGATTGGGAGCGCCGGACCCGGCCAGATAGGGGAGAAAGATGGGGGTCGGATCGCCGGGTCGCGTCTCGGCAGCGAGTCGATCGACCTCGCCGATGTCGATGCGCAGGACTTTGGACAACCAGCGCAGCGTCGCGCCGAAGGCCGGCACCGTGCCGATCACTTCCATCATCGGCGAATAGCCGGTCGGAAACAGGTGGAAGGCGCCGTCCCAGTTCGCCCGAATGTCTTTCCGGTCGGCGGCAAGCGAAGCCACGCCCGATGTGCCGAGCGACAGCGACAAGGTGCCCGGCCGATCGACGCCGACGGCGCGCATGGCGGTCGCCTGGTCGCCGACACCGAGGACGAGCGGGACGCCGGCAAGGTCGGTCCCGAGCCCACTTCCGTCGCCGGCCTTGCGCGCCGCAGGCGTGATCTCGGGCAGGGCAGATGGCGGAATGCGTGCTGCCGACAGGATCTCACCGGCCCATGCGCCGGTCAGCGGATCCTGCATCTGCGTGCCGCAGGCCTCGTTGGCATCGACGACGAAGTCGGCGGCGGGATCGAGTGCTGCGCGCACATAGTCCTTGACGCAGTAGAGCCGGTGCGTCCGCTCGGCCAGCGTTGGGTCGCCGGCGAGCGCATGCAGCCATTTGGCAAGCGTGAAGTCGGGCAGCGGCAGGTTGCCGGTCTTGCGCACGATTGCGGCGGGTCCGCCCTGGGTCGCGACGAAGCGGTCGAGATCGGCCGCGCCATCCATGTCGAGCCACAGCTTGACCGGAGCGGCAATGTCGCCGTGCCGGTCGACGGCGACGAAACCATGCATCTGCCCGGTGAAACCGATGGCATCCGGTCGCCCATGCGCCGCCAGTTCGATGAGGGCATCGCGCGCCAGGTCCGTCCAGCACTGCGGATCGCGCGTCGGCGCGCCGTCTGCCGAATAGCCCTTCGAGACGGAGCGCGTGACCCTGGCGTCTCCGTCGATTTCGGCAACAACCGCCTTGATCGACGACGTTCCGATGTCGATGCCGATGGTGCGCATGCCGGTCACCCTTTGACCGCGCCGGCGAGCAATCCGCGCACGAAGGCGCGCTGCACGATGACGTAGAGAATGATGAGGGGCAGGGCGATCAACGCCAGCACAGCGAACAGGGCGCCGGGGTTGGCCATGTAGAGGCCGGAATACTGCATCGGGACGATGGTCAGGGTCTTCATCTCGCTCTGCGTCATGACGATGAGGGCGAGGAAGAACTCGTTCCAGCTGACGATGAACTGCCAGATCGCGACGAAGACGAGCGCCGGACGCACCAGCGGCAGCGTGACGAAGAGGTAGGTCTGCCACGCACTGCACCCATCGACGCGCGCCGCTTCATAGAGTTCGCGCGGCGAGTCCTCCATGAAGGCCTTGAGGACGACGATGGCGAAGGGAACGCCGAGCGCCGAATAGGGAACGATCAGGCCGAGATAGTGGTTGATCCAGCCGAACTGCTTGAGAAGGATCGCCAGCGGCAGAACCAGCGAGGCGATCGGCACCATCAGCGTGGTGAGCAGCGTCGCATAGAGGACCAGCGACCCGCGCAGCTTGAGGATCGCCACGGCGAAGGCGAAGAGCGACGCCGCCGCGACGACGATGACCACCGTCGCCACCGTGATGATCAGGCTGTTGAGGAAGAAGATGATCAGCGGATTGTCGCGGATGACGGTGATGAAGTTGCCGAAGGTCACCGGCCAGGTGAACAGCGTCGAGTCGAACACGTGGGCCGGCGTGCGCAGCGCAATCGAGAACATGTAGGCTTCTGGAACCATCCAGAACGCCAGCACGACGGCGAGCACCACGTGAATGGCGATCGAACGGACGGGTACGGCGTTTCGCGTCCGCATCATGCGTTCTCGTGTTTGGTCGGCCCGAGATCGGCGCCCATGAGCATGATCTGGGCGACGGACAGGATCAGCGCCAGGGCGAGCACGACCACCGAAAGGGTGGCGCCGATGCCGGTATCGCCGAGCACGAAGCTCTGCCGGAAGATGTAGGTGCCGAAGATTTCGCTGGCGTGGTTGGGGCCGCCGCCGGTCATCAGATGGACGATCGGGAAGGTCTGCAAGGTACCGATGATGCCGAGCAGCAGCAGCGATTTGGTGACCGGCGATACCATCGGAATGATGATCAGAACGGCGAGCTTGAGGCCATGCGCGCCGTCGACGCGCGCCGCGTCGAGCACCTCGGGCGGCAGGTTGGCGAAACCGGCGACGTACATCAGCATCGAGAAGCCGGTCCACTGCCAGATATTGACCAGGATCAGCGCATAGATCGCCATCGTCGGATCGCCGATCGGCGACGTCGTCATGGTGATGCCGATGCGCTGCAGGTATTCCTGCGCGATGCCGTAATAGGGCGCGTAAATCTGAATCCACACCAGGCTGACGACCGACACCGAGGTGACGACCGGCAGGAAGTACATGGTGCGGAAGAAGCCGCGCCAGGCGAAGGTGTGCCGTTCGATGAAATAGGCGACCGTCCCGCCGATCACCATCTGCACGGGGATGGTGATCAGTCCCCACAGGAACATGTTGCGCATGACGATCCAGAAGACCGGATCGCGGAAGGTGTCGAAGTAGTTGGTGAGGCCGCCGAACGTGTCGCTGCCGTCCGGCTGATGCACATAGAGGCTCTTTCCGATCACCCACAGGATCGGATAGGCGACGAAGATCACGAACAGCAGGGTCGCCGGCAGCAGAAACAGGAAAGCGGCCGACCCGGAAAACCGCTTTCTATGCCCCCGATCCAGTTTAACGACGCTGGGAATTGGACCCACTCCGATGGTCAGCGGCGCACTGAAACGAGTATGCCATCAAATTGAAGAAACGTGGGGGCGGGACCGGAAGGGTTCATCCCGCCCCCCGTCTTTGCCGGCTTACTTGCCCAGCGCCTTGTCGGTCGCCGCCTGAACTGACTTCAGGGCGGCTTCCGGATCGAGACTGCCGGACGCAACACCGGCAAGGGCGTTGTCGAGAGCTTCGCCGACGGCCGGGCTGCCAAAGCGCTGGTTCTCAGCCTTGGGCAGGTCCGCCATGAAGCGCTTCGACATTTCCTTCACGTGGTCGCTCACGTCGCCTTGCGGCTCATGCCCGGCGAAGGCCGGCAGGTCGTTGAGGTCGTTGAGCGCCTGCTGGAGCGCCTCGCCGTTGGTCAGCGACGCGAGGAACGTCCACGCTGCGGGGTTCTTTTCCCCGTTCTTGGTGAGACCGTAGCCGATGTCGATGCCACCGACCGGCGGGCTCACGTTCCCGCCCTCCTTGAGGGCCGGGAAGTAGAAGAAGTCGAACCCGCTCATGTTCTCGACGAGGGGCGAGAGCGGCGGCGGGAACTTGCTCTCCTGCATCCACCACGAACCGAGGGCCATCATGCCAATCTTGCCCTGGGCGAAGAGCTGTGCGCCGGTCGGATAGGCATGAGCACCGAGCGCCCCCTTCTGGAAGACGCCGTCATCGAACAGGCCCTTCCAGGCCTTCATGGCTTCGATGAGTTCCGGCGAGGTCCACGCGGCTTCTCCGTTCTGCGCCTTCTCGGGCAGGCCGGGTGCGAGCTGGTTGGCGAGCATCAGGAAGACGTTCTCGTTCTGCCAGCCGTCAGCGGCGCCCTGGAACATCGGCATGTAGCCCTTGTCCGACAGGGTCTTGGCGGTGCTGACCAGCTCGGGATAGGTCTTCGGCGGCTTCAGGCCGAGTTCGTCGAAGATCTTGGTGTTGTACCAGATGCACAGCACCTGGGATTCCTGCGGCACCATGTAGTAGTTGGTGTCGCCCGGCGGATTGCCCATCAGCATCTGCTTGCGGTTCACCGGGAAGACCGAGTCCTCCCAATTGGCGCCCCATTCCTTGGCGGCGAGATCGTTGATGGGGGCCAGCTGCGCACGATACTGCTGCGTCAGCGAGCCGGGTTGCAGGCCGATCACGTCCGGCAGGCTGCCCGACGCTGCGCCCGCCTTGAGGGCGGTGATGTATTCCGGCGAGTAGTTGTAATAGGTGTACTTCACGGTGATGTCGGGATGCGCCTTCTGGAACGCATCGATCGACTTCTGCATGGTGCTGGCGATGAACCACGACCAGACAGTCACCTCCTGTCCGGCGGCATAAGCCGCCGGCTGTCCGAGCAGAGCGCCACCGATCAGCGCCGCTGCCGCGAGCTTTAGCGATTTTCTCATAGGTCGTTCCCTCCACGCTTTTTGTTGAGCCGCACTTGGTTTTCCGGTTACCCGGAACGTTGGACCAGACTGCTCAGGGCCTGCACGAGCGGCTCGCCGGCAAGCCCAAAGGCCTCAAGAAGCGCCTCGGGTGGACCCGACTCACCGAAGCGGTCGGCAATCCCGATGCGCGCCAAACAATGGGGTATGCGTCTGCGATCGAGCAGGCTCGACAGCATGTCGGCGAGCCCGCCATGGATCGAGTGCTCCTCGACAACCGCCACCGGGCCGGTCCCCGCCTTGGCGACGAGATCGGCGATGCTGTCGGCGAGCGGCTTCAGGCGCGTGATCCCGACGACCTTGGCCGAGATGCCGCGCGCCTTAAGCTTGTCGGTGGCTTCGAGAACCTTCGCGACCAGCGTTCCCGTGGTCAGCACCGTCAGGTCCGAACCGTCCTGGAGCAGGTGGTAGTCGGCGACCCGACCGTCTCCCACGGGAGGCGGGGGCGTCAGCTGCGGGGAGGGGAACCGCGCCAGCCGAACATAGGTCGGGCCGTCGACTTCCACTGCCTCGGCCATGGCACGCGCCAGGTCGTTGCCGTCGATGGGCGCGTAAACCCGGATACCAGGAATCCCCTGCATGATAGCCAGGTCTTCCACCGACTGCTGCGTCGCGCCGTCCTCGCCGAGATTGATGCCGGCGTGGAAGCCGAAGAACTTCACGTTCAGTTTGGGGTAGGCGACCGAGATCGCGATCTGGTCGCATGCCCGGCGCGTCAGGAAGGACGCGAAGGTGTTGACGAAGGGGACGAAGCCGCCGATGGCGAGGCCGGCGGCGATGCCCACCATGTTCTGCTCGGCGATGCCGACGTTGAAATGGCGGCCCGGATAGGTCGCGCGGAACTTCGCCGAACGAGTCGACGAAGCGAGATCGGCGTCGAGCATCATCAGGCGCTCGTTGCGCGCGCCCAGGGAAACGATCTGTTCGCCGAATACGTCGCGCTGCGACACTTGACCCGGCGGCGCTTTTTGGACGGCGGCCATTAGGCTTGAACCTCGCTCAGTGCTTGTCTGAATTGGTCTTCGGTGAGGGCATGGCTGTGCCAGTCGACCCGGCCGGTCATGAACGACACGCCGGCACCTTTCTTGGTATTCGCGACGATCATCCGCGGCATGGCCCCCGGACGATCCGACCGCGCCCAGTCGAAGGCTTCGACAACTGCTTCCAGATCGTGGCCGTCTATCTCGGTGACCGCCCAGCCGGCGGCGATCAGCTTTGGCGCGTAGGGCTTGATGTTGAGGATGTCCTCAACCGGTCCGTCGTTTTGGATGCCGTTGGCGTCGATGATGGCGACCAGCCGGTCGACCTTGTGCGCGCCGGCGTACAGGATCGCTTCCCACACCTGACCGGAATCCATCTCGCCGTCGCCGAGGATGGCGTAGGAGTGGTGCGGTTCCTCGCGATAAGCCAGCGCCAGCGCCAGCCCCAGCGCAACCGAAAGCCCCTGGCCGAGCGAGCCGGTGGACATTTCGACTTCCGGCAGGCGCGTGCGGTCGGGATGGCCCTGCAGGCGCGAGCCAAGCTGGCGCAGCGTCTTCAGTTCTTCCTTGGGGATCAGGCCGGTCTCGGCGAGCACCGCGTAGAGCGCTGGCGCCGCGTGGCCCTTGGACAGGATCACGTGATCGCGGCTGTTGTGCCTGATCCAGTCGGGTGGCGGCTTGATCACATGGCCATAGAGAACCGCGAGCAGCTCAACGCACGACATGCTGCCGCCGGGATGGCCGGAGCCGCTCTCATAGATCTGCAGCAGGATGTCGGCGCGGATGTTCCGCGCCATTTCCTTCAAGGCACTGATATCGGCTTGGCTCGTCAATTCTTCTTCTCCTTGGCGACAGGCTTGCTGTGCAGCTTCTCCGCGTTGAGCGCCTCATCGACGGCGCGAACGTTTTCGAGCAGCCGCTGGTCGCGCATCGCCACGCAGTGAAAGAGCACTTCGTTGAACATCATCTGGAGGATCCGGGTCATAACCGCGTCCGTGCCGAAGAGGCCGACGCCCGGAGGGGTGAGAATGTGGATGTCGCAGAGCTCGCCGAGCAGCGACTGCGGCTTGGCCACGATGCCGGCTATCTGGGCGCCTTTGGCGCGTGCCGTCCGGGCTGCCAGCACCGTGGAGCGCGTCGCGCCGGAATAAGAGATGGCGATGCCGAGATCGCCGGGCCCCATCATCGCGGCCTGCGCCATCTGGGTGTGCGAATCCTGGGCAAAGCCGATCGGCAGGCCGAGGCGCAGCAAGCGCTGATGCATGTCCATGCCGACGACCGCCGAGGAGCCGGCTCCGAAGATCTCGATCGAGCGCGCCACAAGAACGGCATCGACCAGCCGTTCGAGCTCGCTCGAGCGCGACAGGAGCTCGGCGAACTTGAGGGCGCGCACGGAGGCGTTGTTGAAGACCTTGAAGGCGATCTCGGCGGGGCCGTCGCCGTCGGTGATCGTCGGCGTCGTCGATTTGATCTCGTCGACGCGGGCCTTCATGGCGCGGCTGCCGCGCAACAGAGCGTGGCGCAATTCGCGCTGTCCGGCATAGCCGAATTTCCGCGCCAACCGGTCGATCGTCGCCCGGCTCGACCCCGCACGGTCGGCGAGATCGACCGCCGTCAGCGTTGCCAGGTCGTATTCCGCGAGCGACAGCAGGTGTTCGGTGAGACGGCGCTCCGCCGCGCTCAAATTCGCGCTCGAAAGGCGGGTCATCAGCGGCAGACTCTCGTCAGATACCGCGCCGAGGTTCCCGTTCGATCGAATGCGATCGGCGTTCACCGCGTGCCTCCCTCGTGAGCGACTGTGTGTCAGTCTGTTTTCTGTTTGAGACATAACGTCTCAAATTTCTTATGTTCTGATTGTAGGTGAGACGTATTGATTGTCAATCATGTTGCGACTCGGGGGACTGCGGCCGAAGACGCGCGCCGCTGCCCAGCCATCCCGGCGGGCGGACACGCCTGAAGAAAGACGACCTTCGTGCACACAGCGGATGTCGGCCCGCGCCGCGTCGGCACGATCCGGCTCGAGCAGCGTGCCCGCTGCATCACGCCGGAAAGCATGACGCCCATCGCGGACAGCTGAATTCCAGGCACAAAAGCTGTGCCGGCTATGGAGGCGTCGATAATACCAGTATGGTACCGCACGCGATTTGGAGCTACAGTGAATTGCGGGATTCGCGAGCCGGCAACCAGTCGAGAAGGATCATGGACGGACACGTGCTGATCGGACATCTGCAACAGGTTTTGGCCGCGAACGATCCGGCCCTGCCGCTCTACCGGCAGCTCAGCGGCGCCATCGCCGCGTTGGTCAGCGCCGGCGAGCTCAAGCTCGGCGATCCCCTGCCTGGCGAGCGGGTTCTGGCCGACGAACTCGACCTGTCGCGGGTGACCGTGCGTAAGGCCATTGAAGCGCTGGAAGAGGACGGCCTGGCGCGCCGCCGCCACGGCATGCGCACCGAAATCGCCTCGCATGTGGAGAAGTCTCTCTCCGCCCTGACGAGCTTCAGCGAGGACATCTCCTCGCGCGGCATGCAGCCAGGATGTATCTGGATTTCAAAGGAAATCGGCCGGCCGGTGCCGACCGAGATGATGGCGCTCGGCATCGCCAACAGCCAGAACGTCGTGCGCCTGAAGCGCATCCGCACGGCCGACGAGCAGCCGATTGCCATCGAGACCTCGGCAGTGCCGGCACGCTTTCTGCCGTCTCCCGATCTCGTCGCCAACTCGCTCTACGAGACGCTCGCCCGTCTCGATGCTATGCCGAGCCGCGCGGTCCAGCGCATGCGCTCGCGTCCGGCGACCGAGTCCGACAGCGGACTGCTCAAGTGCGAACCGGGCACACCGATGCTGGTGATGGAGCGGCGCTGCTTCCTCGCCGACGAGCAGATCGTCGAGTTCTGCGAGACGCGTTATCGCGGCGACGTCTACGACTTCGTGGTCGAGTTGCGTCGATAATACCAGTTTTTTGCTGGTTGCATTCTGGTATTGTCGGGATATCGTGAGCCCTCCGAAAGGGGGCGCGCTTGCAGATCGACGACCTAGACCGCGGCCTGATCGTGTCCTGCCAGCCGGTTCCCGGCGGACCGATGGACAGTGCCGAGATGGTGGCAGGCTTCGCGCTTGCAGCGCTTGCCGGCGGTGCCCGCGGCCTGCGCGTCGAATCCATCGCCTACGTGGCGGCCGTGCGGGCGCGGACCGACGCGCCGATCATCGGCATCGTCAAGCAGGATCGCGCCGACACGGCGGTGCGCATCACACCGTTGGTCGAGCAGGCGAGCGCACTGGTCGAGGCCGGCGCCGACATCATTGCCTTCGATGCGACCCGGCGCCCGCGTCCGGTCAGCGTTGAAGCACTGGCCGCCGCGATCAGGCAGCGCGGGCGGCTGGCCATGGCCGATTGCTCCGACCTCGAGGACGCGCGCCAGGCGCTGGCCGTCGGCGCCGACATCGTCGGCACGACGCTGTCCGGCTACACCGGCGGGCCGGAACCGGAAGAGCCGGACTTCGACCTCATCACCGCCATGCGCGGGCTGACGCCTCATGTGGTTGCCGAGGGGCGGCTGCACACGCCCGAACAGGCGGCGGAAGCCATCCGGCGCGGCGCCTGGTGCGTCACCGTCGGCTCGGCGCTGACCCGCACGGAACATGCGACGGCGTGGTTCCGCGATGCCATCGCGCACGCCGTTCGGCAGGGGAAGCCGGTGGTCGCCATCGACATCGGCGGCACCAAGATGTCGGCAGCGCTGGTCACCCGCACCGCGACCACCGACGAGATCACCGTGCCAACGGCGCGCGAGGAAGGGCCCGATGCCTGGATCGCCGCGCTTGCCGAGCGGCTTCGCGGGCGCCTCGGCGATGCCTGTGCGGTGGCTGCCGCGGTGACCGGCCTTGCCATCGACGGGCGCTGGTCGGCGGTCAATCCGGCGATCCTTCCGGTTCCCGACGGCTATCCGCTGGCCGAGAAGCTGTCGCAGGCCTTCGGCCTGCCGACCGTGATTGCCAACGATGCGCAGGCCGCCGCCTGGGGCGAATACCGCTTCGGCGCCGGCCAAGGTGCCGACATCGCGTTCCTGACCATCTCGACCGGCATTGGCGGCGGGCTGGTGCTCGGCGGCCGCCCGCGCCTCGGTCTCTCCGGCCATTTCGGCCAGCTGCGATCGCCTTCGGCGAACGGCGCGGCGCCGTTCGAGGACGAGGTCTCCGGTCTGTGGATCGCGTCGCAGGCCGCCGCAGAAGGGCACCCGGTCGACGCGCAGGGCGTGTTCGCCGCCGCCGGCCGCGGCGAAGCCTGGGCGGAAACCATCGTCAATGCCTCGGCGCGCAAGGTCGCGCTGCTCTGTCAGGATCTGCAATTTGCCTTCGACCCCGGCCGCATCGTCATCGGCGGCGGCATCGGGCTCGCGGCGGGCTATCTCGAGCGCGTGCGTGCCGCATTGCCTGCGCTCAATGACCGGCTCCGGCCGGTGATCGTTCCGGCCCTGCTCGGGGTTCGGGCCGGACTGGTCGGCGTTGCCGACCTCGCCCTCAACACGCTCAGCACGTAAGGAGGAAGGAATCATGTTCGCATTCATGAGACGCAAACTCACGATCGTGACGGCGCTTGCCGCCACGCTCGCACTGGCGACCGCCGCCCAGGCCGGCGTCACCGTACTCGGTTGGCCCGGCGGCTCCGAGGAAACGGCCCTGCGCGCCGCGGTCAAGGTCTACAACGCCCTGCCGTCGACCGCCGAGAACGACAAGGTCGACCTGATCTTCTTCAACCGCGACGGCTTCTTCGACAAGCTGCAGACGGACATGGCGGCGGGCACCGATGCCTTCGATGCCAACCTGCTGGCGACCTATTCGATCGGCCGCTACGCCTCCTACATGGAGCCGGTCCAACTCGATCCGAATGCCGACAAGGTGTTCGGCGCCGCCGTGCTCAAGACCATGCAGTATGACGGCAAGCAGTATGGCGTGCCGACCGACCTGTCCCTGCACTTCATGTACTACCGCAAGGACCTGATCGACGCGCTGCTCAAGGACGACGCCGGCAAGAAGACCTACTCCGAGATCGCCCAGAAATATCTCGGCAAGGCGCTCGAGCCCAAGGACCCGAAGGACTGGACCTGGGACGACTGGGCGGCGACGGCGCTCTACTTCACCAAGGCGGTCAACACCAACAGCCCGGTGCGCTACGGCACCGTGCTGCAGATGAAGAACCTGCTCTTCAACATGATGGTGTTCGAGTCGCTGCCGCGCTCCTATGGCGGCAACTGGATGGACGACAAGGGCAACATCACCATCACCAGTGATGCCTGGAAGACGGCGCTCAAGCTCTACAAGACGCTCTACGACGCCGGCGCCTCGCCCAAGGATTCGCTGAGCTACGAATATGCCGAGACCAATGCGGCCTTCGAATCCGGCCAGGTGGCGACCGCGCTGCAGTGGAACGCGGCAGCCGGTGAGCTGACCGACAAGACCAAGGCCCCCGCCGTCGCCGACATGGTCGGCATCGCGCCGCCGCCGGCTGGTCCCGATGGCCGCTTCGACCACATCCACAGCCTCGGCCTCGGCATCAACAAGAACGCCAAGAACAAGGCGGGCGCGGTCAAGTTCCTGCAGTGGCTGTCGACTGAGGACGCGGCGCTCAGCTATGCCGAGAACGGCGGATCGCCGGCCCTGGCGCCGGACGTGGTGGCCAAGATCGCGGCGCAGCGCCCCGACCTGGTGACGCTCGGCCAGTATGCCGGCGAGTATGGTCTGGTGATGAACGGCGCGAGCTCTGCCAATGCCCTGTCGATCTACGAGCTGCAGGCCAAGGAGTTCACCGGCTACTGGTCCGGTCAGGAGTCGCTCGACGACGCCCTGAAGAACACTGAAGAAGGCATGGCCAAGCTTCTGAAGTAAGCTGATGCGATCGCGGGCGCGGCGCGTAGACGCGTCGCGCCCGTTCTTCTTGCAGCGAGGAACGAGGTTTCATTGAGCAAGCCATCACGACGCCAGCAGATGGCGCAGGCCGACAGGCTGCGTCGGCGCGAGTGGATGGTGCTCGCCAGCCCGCTGGTCATCTTCCTGCTGATCTTTCTGGGCGTTCCCGACCGTCGTCGACGTGATCTACAGCCTGTCGACCGTCAGCTTCCGCAACCTCAGGAGCCCGCAACTCAGCGGGTTCGCCAATTATGGCGCCGTTGTCGGCGACCGCGCCTTCTGGTCGGCCGCGTGGTTCTCGCTCCGCTTCGGGCTGGTGACGGCCGTGGCGGAATGCCTCATCGGTCTGTTCCTCGCCATCTTCCTGTCGCCGCTCATCGCCAAGCGTTCGGTGCTCATGGCCCCGCTGATGCTGCCGCTCATGGTGGCGCCGGCGATGGTCGGCCTCATGTATCGGCTGGTGCTGCACGAGTTCGCCGGGCCGGTGCCCTACTACCTCTACATGTTCTTCGGCAACTCGCCGTCCTTTCTCGACGCCGACACCGCCTTCTGGACGCTCTGCGTCGTCGAAACGCTGCAGTGGACGCCCTTCGCCTTCCTGCTTTTCTACGCCGCCTACCAGGCGATTCCGGAAGAGACACGGCAGGCGGCGCAGCTTGACGGCGCTTCCGGCTGGCAGTTGCTGACGCTGATCGAACTGCCGCTGATGGTGCCGACACTGGCGATCGCCGCCTTCATTCGCTTCATCGATGGCTTCCGCGTCTTCGACAATGTCTACACGCTGGTCGGCAGCGGACCGGGCGGCTCGACCGCCTCGCTGTCGATCTACATCTACGAGGCCTTCTTCAAGCAGGATGCGATCGGCAAGGCGGTCGCCGCTTCGATTCTGCTGTTCTGCGCGACGTTCCTGGTCCTGGCGGGCCTGAGTTGGCTCGCCGCCCGCCGCCGGGAGGCCCAGACATGATCAAGGCGCTGCGCTGGGTCGTCTTCGTGCTGGCGGTCCTGCTGCTCAATTTCCCGGTAATCGTGACGCTGGTCACGTCGTTCAAGAGCGGCGCCGAGCTGTCGATCAATCCCGGCCTGTGGATCAACAATCCGACGCTGGAGAACTATCTCGGCGTGCTCAGCGTGACCGACCGGCTCAACATCTACGCCTATCTCGCCAACAGCTTCATGGCGGCCACCATCGGATCGGTGCTTGCCATCCTGCTCGCCTTTCCCGCGGCCTATGCCGTGGCGCGCGGCGACTTCGGGCAGAAGGTGCTGATGCCGGCGATCGTCAACCTGCGCGCGGTACCGCTGATCATTTTCGCGATCCCGATCTACATGATGTTCCAGTGGGTGGGCCTGCTCGACACGCAGCTCGGCCTCGGCCTCATCCTCACCATCGTCAACCTGCCGCTGGCCATCGTCATCCTGGTCGACGGCGATTGCCGACGTGCCGATCGAGCTCGACGAGGCCGGCCAAGATCGACGGCGCCGGCACCTTCACCATCATGTTCCGGGTGATCTGGCCGGTCATCCGCTCGGCGATCGTCACGGCGCTGATCTTCGGCTTCATCACGGCCTGGAACGAGTTCCTGTTCGGCCTGATGCTGACCACCAACAAGGCCGTGCCGATGACCGTCGGCGCGTCCTTCTTCTTCGCGGCGAGCGGCGGTGGCGTGCAGTGGGGGCTGGCCTCCGCGGTGATGGTCGTCGGTGCCCTGCCGCCAGCCATCCTGGGACTGGTGATGTATCGCCAGATCAGCGGCTCGCTAACCACAGGTGCCGTCAAGGGTTAGGGACGCAGCATTTGGCACCAGCGGCTTCGTGCCGGGGGGCGGTGTCGAGGTCAATCGCGCGTGCGGCGCACGCGGGCTTCGAACAGCTCCTCCATCGCCTCGCGCGCGGCGTCGAAATGCGCCGCCATGGCCTTGGTCGCGGCCTCGGGGTCGCCAGCGGCGATCGCTTCGTAGATGCGCGCGTGGCGGCCAAACGTCTTCCGCCATTCGTTCGGCGTGCGGCTTTCGCGGTGGTTGAACTGGTCCATGACCTGGCGGATCGTCGGCTTCAGCGCCTGGATCTGGATCTGCAGCATGTCGTTTCCGGCAAGGCTGGCGACCGTCTCGTGGAAGTCGAGATCGGCGACGGTCCAGGCGTCGATGTCATCGAGCGCGGCGGCCATCCGGTCGAGGCAGCCTTTCAGCAGTGCCAGACCCTCGGCGCTGCGGCGGATGGCGGCGAGGCCGGCGATCGGCGGCTCCAGAACCAGGCGAAATTCACAGGCCTCGGCGAGCCCGCGGGCGGAGCCCGATACGGCGAATTCGAAATACCGCTCGAGCGGCGAGACATCGAGCTTGCGCACGCGTGCGACGCGACCCTGCCGCACCTCGACCACGCCAAGGGCAGCGAGGTCGCGGATCGCCTCGCGGGTGACCTGCTTCGATACGCCGAAGGCCGAGGCGAGGCGCGCTTCCGATGGAAGCTCGTCACCGGGCGCGAGCTTTCCCTCGCGGATGGCGCGGGCGAGCTGGCCCGAAAGGATGTTTCCCAGCGTGCGCGACGGCGCAAATTCCGCCGTCAGGCCGTCGATGAAGCTGCTGGCCGCCGCACGCTGCATTCTATCCTCCGCAAAATGCCCGAAGTGGTCCACCACTAAGCCACTTAGCATATAAGTTGGCGGAGGCGGTTGCGAGCCCAAATGCGCGGGCGCCCCGGGAATTTTGGTCGCAGTGGCGGCAAGACACGGTTCGCTTCCGGCCATTGGCCGGTGCGGCACGTTGATCGCGGATGCGGTTTGGCGGGCTGCCGCCCGCGGACCTCAGGCCAGCTCGGCCGGAACCGGCTCCTCGCCCAGATAGGCGCCGCCGCGCAGCAGTTCGTCGCGCAGCCGGTTGTAGCTGAGGTCGCGTGGCTCGATCCCGGAGAGCGCGGCGAGCGCCGCCGCGGCGCCGGCCGCCTGGCCAAGCGCGAAGCAGGGCGGCATCACCCGGATGGCGGACAGCGCCTCGTGCGTCGCCGACACGGCGCGGCCCGAGACCAGCAGCCCGTCGCGGTCCTTGGGCACCAGCACCCGATAGGGGATCTCGTAGATGTTCGCGGTATGCGGATTGGACTCGTCGGTGCCGCCGCCGGCGCCGGTGGGATCGTGGATGTCGAGCGGGTAGGCGCAGAGCACCACGACGTCGTTGAAGTGGCGGCCATCGCAAAGATCCGCGAGCGTCAGCTCGTACTCGCCGTCGATCCGCCGGGTCTCGCGCACGCCGATGTGGGTGGCGGTATCGAGCAGCGCGACCTTCTCGAAGCCGGGCAGATCCGAGCGGAAGAATTCCACCAGCTTCATGGTCTGCTCGCGGCCCTCAAGCTCGGCCCGTGTCAGGTCGAAGGCGTCCTTGCCATCGCGACGGAGGACGCGACCGGTGTTGATCCGCCAGACACCGGGCTCCAGCGTCTTGTACATGCCGATGCCCTTGCGCGGCGCCGGAAAGCGGCCCTCCGCCGTCGCCTTGGCGACGATCGAGCCGAACGGCCGATAGTCGTCGGGATGAGACCGGACGTAGTCCTCGATGACCTCATCGTCGACGCCCTGAACGCGGAAGAACAGTGTGAGCGGCTGGGTAAGGCCGTCCAGGTCGCGCCCCTGGCGGACGTGGGAGCCGCTGAAGGCAGCGACATCGCCGTCGGCGGAGCAGTCGACGATCACCTTGGCGCGCTGGACGTGCAGGCCGCCTTTTGCGGCGCAGATGACGCCGGAGACGCGGGGCCTGCCCTTGTCGCCGGGGCCGGGCTCGGTGGTCAGCGCGTCGACGACCATGGTGTGATAGAGCAGGTCCACCTTGGCTTCGATGCACATGCGCTGCGCCACGATCTTGGCCGCTTCGGGCTGGAACGGCGTGACCTTGTCGTGGCCGTAGTCGATGAAGCCGCAATAGGCGGTCGAGGCGTCGATGCCGCTCGGATGCAGCGCGCCGCCGATGGCGACCATGCCCTGGACGAATTCCTCGAAGATGCCGCGGATGAGCTGCTGCTTGCCGTCGAGCGAAAACGAGGTCATGCACGGCCCGACCAGCCCGGCGGTCAGGTTCCCACCGAGAAAGCCATAGCGCTCGACCAGCCGCGTGCGCGCGCCGGCGCGGGCGGCGGCAATCGCGGCCGAGATGCCCGACGGTCCGCCGCCGATCACCAGTACGTCGACTTCGTCCATCACCGGGATGGTGCGGGCATAGTCCAGATGGTCGGCGACGGGCATGAATTCTCCTCTCAGCGGAACATCGAACCGCCGTCGACGTCGAGGGCGGCGCCATAGACGAAGGGGGCGGCATCGGAGCACAGGAACAACAGGGCGGCGGCCATGTCGGCGGGAAGCCCCATGCGGCGGCGCGGCAGGTTGGCGGCAATGCGCTCCTTCAACGCCGGGTCGATATGGGCGTGCATCGGCGAGTCGGTCGGGCCGGGATTGAGCGCGTTGATGCGGACGTTCTTGCCGGCAAGCTCGCGAGCGACCGACTTGACGATCGACAGCGTGCCCGCCTTGGACGCGGCATAGGCGGTGTCGGCGATGAGCCCGCCGCCGCCGTGGACACCGGCGTCCGAGGCCGTGCAGACGATCGTGCCGCCGCGCTCGGACTTGAGCATGCGTGCGACCGCGGCCTGAACGCAGAAGAACGTGCCGAGAAGGTTGACGTCGAGCACCCGACGCCAGTGCGCCCAGTCCTGTTCGGGGATTCGCTTGGCGGTGATGATCGCGGCGCAGGTGATGAGCACGTCGAGCGGCCCGACCCTGTCGACCGCGGCGAAGCCCGCCGCGATACTGTCGGGGTCGCCGACGTCGATGCGCACCGCGTGGGCCCTGCCGATCTGCGCGACCTTCTCGGTCGCCTTGGCCAGCCCCTCGGCGTTGCGGTCGGCGAGCACCACCTCGGCGCCCTTCGACGCGAACGCCCGCGCCGCCTCGAGCCCCATGCCGCTGGCCGCACCGGTGATCAGCACCAGCCGGCCACGATAGGCGTCGGCGGCGAACGCATCGTAAAGGCTCATGACTGCACGTCCTCGGCTCCTTCGGTGACGGCGCGTACCCGCGCGATGCGTTCGGCGCGCTGCGGGCCGGCCTCGATCGCAACGATGCTGGCCAGCAGGTCCAGCGTCAGCTGTGCGGGGATGCGCGCGAAGTCCGGATCGTAGAGCTGGACGTCGCGCACTTCGGGCAGCGGCAAGGCGACCTCCGCCCGGTGGCCGCTGTCGGCGCGGTGGATGGCGATCACCACGGCGCCGGCAGCGCGGGCCTCGCGTGCCGCGACAGCGGCGTGGCCGCCGTCGTCGCCGAGATCCAGAACCAGCGCCGCGTCGCCACGGCTCAGCGTGGCGAGCGCCATGCGCTGCATTTGAGGTTCGGCATCGTAGCCGCAGGAGAGACCCAGCCGCAGAAACAGCCGGCGTGCATCGTGCGCCAGCGCCGCCGCCGGACCGGCGGCAACGAGTTCGACGCGCCGCGCCTCGGCCAGGATCGAGGCGGCCTCGGCGACCGCGTCGAGATCCAGCGTCTCCCGGTGGCGGCGAATGAGATCCTGCGTGCGGCCAAAGACCTTGTCGGCCAGCGTTGCGCGGTCGTCCTCCGGCCGGATCGGCGCCGGTGCGAGCGAGGTGCCGGTGGCGACGGCCTTGGCGAGCTGCAGCTTGAGGTCGGAGAATCCGTCGCAGCCGACCGAACGGCAGAAACGGATCGCCGTCGGCTCGCTGACGCCGGCCTCGCGGGCGAACATCCCCAGATTCATGGTGATCACGCGGCGCGAGTTGTCGAGGACGAAATCGGCCACCCGCCGCTCGGCCCGGCGCAGGCCGTCCAGCCGGTCCTGCACCGATTCGATTACGTCGCCCCGCAGGGCCCTGGGCGTGTCGATCATCGTCGTCCTCACTGAATCAGCCACGCAAGAATTTGTGCAAAACTACAATACCGCGCCGGCGGCGAATGGCAATCCCGTCCGCGCTGATCTTCTACATCTTGTTGAATGGGTCGGGAACGCACGGTTCTGCCGATCTGCCCCGGGCGGCATAAAGCTCTTGCGCTCGGCTTCCGGGTGGTATCATAATATAGCAAAACTACATAGTGTTCTCATTGGGGAGGAAATCGAATGAATGAGATTTCGCGCCGCACGTTGCTCGGCTCGGCCGCCGCCGGCGTGTTGGTCCTCGGCCTGCCAAGGAAGGTGCTCGCCGAGGGCAAGATGACCATCATCGCCCACCGCGTTCATCAGCTCACCGCGACCGAGGGCAAGGGCGGAGACGTCACCGCGGACTGGCGCAAGGAGCACGATACCCAGCTCGAATGGGTGACGCTGGACCTCAACGCGATCCATGACCGGCTGTTCCGCGAGGCCGGGCTGAGCCAGACCACGGTCGGCCTCGGCTTCGTGCTCAACACGCGGGCCGTGCCGTCAGCGCTGGACCTGTTCGAGCCGCTCGACGACTACATGGCGAAGGCCCCGATCGAGGATTTCGGCGACATCGCCCAGGGCTACGTCACCGCCTTCATCTCCGGCGGCAAGCACTACGGCATTCCCTACCGCCAGGCGGCGAACGCGGTGCACTGGAACACCGAGTTCTTCAAGCAGCGCGGCGTCGACGGCCCGCCGAAGGTCATTGACGACTTCCTCGATATCTCGCGGAAGCTCACCTTCACCCGCGACGACGGCACCAATGTCTATGCCTTCGCTTTCGAGGGAAACAACTACTCGACCCTGGTCATGCTGGCGCGCGCCTTCGGCGGCGACTTCATCACCGAGGATTATCAGCTCAAGACCGACAGCGAAGGCATGCTGAAGGCGCTGCAGCTTCTCCAGACCATGTTCAAGGAGAAGCTGATGCCGCCTAACCTGACCTCGATGACCCAGAACGACCTGATCTCGGCGATGCAGCAGGGCCAAGTGGCGATGGAGGTGTTCCCGTTCGGCCGCACCGAGCTCTTCAACGATCCCAAGCAGTCGAAATACCCGGGAGCGTTCAAGACTGCCTTGTTCCCCGGCACGGCCGAGATGGCCGCGCGCGGCGAGCCGGTGAGTGCCGCCGAGTTCTGGGCGATGGTGATCCCCAAGAACGCGTCGGACAAGGACCTGTCGTGGAGCCTGATCCAGGCGCTGTCGACCAAGGAGGCGACGGTGCGCGAGGCGATGAACGGCAACGGCCCGGTCCGCGTCTCGGCCTTCAAGGATCCGCGCATCGCCGAGGGCGTGCCCTATTCCGAACAGGAGGCGACGGCACTCAAATATGCCCGCGTGCCGCTGCCGGCATTCGATCAGAGCGCCAAGGCCAAGGACATCGCGGTCGAGGAGATGCAGGGGGCGATCCTCGGCTTCAGCACGCCCGAACAGGCGCAGGAAAACCTGACCAAGAGGCTGAAGCCGTTGCTGCCGAGCTAGGGCTTGTGGAACAATGACGCCAGGCCTGCCGCCTGATCGCGGCAGGCCTGAATCTGTCCGGAGATCGGGATGAGACGTTTTGGCCTGCCGCAGCTTGCAATGCTGGCGCCCGCCCAGCTACTGCTGATCCTCGCCATTGCGCTGCCCTCGGTCTACGTCCTGTGGCTCAGCTTCACCGTCTCGAGCTACGGTTCCAATGCCCAGTTCGTCGGCTGGCAGAACTACGTCGACATCTGGAACGACCGCTATTTCTGGCGGGCGTTCTGGAACACCGCCATCGTCATCAATGTGGTGATCTACATCGAGCTGGCGCTTGCCCTCGGCCTGGCCGTGGTGTTCGCCAGCGGCGTGCCATTCCAGCGCGTGATGATGGCAGTCGTTCTGATGCCCTATGCGATCTCGGAAGTGGTCGCGGTCATCATCTGGAAATTCATGATGGACCCGGCCTCGGGCCTCGTCGAGCGCACGATCCAGGCAATGGGTCTGCCGGCGGTCAACTGGTCGATCAATCCGGTCGCCGGGCTGGCCCTGGTCTGCGTCATCTCGATCTGGCTGCACCTGCCGTTCACCTTCGTGCTGCTCTATGCCGCGCTGAAAGCGCTGCCGATCGAGCCCTTCGAGGCCGCCAGGGTCGATGGAGCGAGCGCCTGGCAACAATTCCGCCTGATCACGATCCCCGGCATCATGCCCACGGTGCTGATCGCCCTGATCTTCCGCTACATCCTGGAATTTCGATTGTTCAGCGAGGTCTGGCTGCTCACCGGTGGCGGACCGGCGCGAATGACCGAGGTGATGGCGATCTATCTCTACAAGCAGGCCTTCACCTATTCCGAGTTCGGCAAGGGCGCGGCGATGGGCTGGGTCATGGTGCTGTCCTCGGCAGTCGTCGCGCTGGTGCTGGTGGCCGTCCTTCACCGACGGAGCTTCGCCGCCGATGATTAGCCTGCCAGCGCGCATCGCCAAGGCGGTCGTTCTCATCTTCGCGGTGATCTGGTCCGCGGTGCCGGTGCTGTTCATCGTGATGTCGTCGTTCAAGTCGAATGCGGACATCTTCGGCTATCCGCCGACGCTGATCTTCATTCCGACGCTCGAGCACTACCGCGACCTGCTGACGCAGTGGCCCGACTTCCTGCGCACGCTGATGAACAGCCTGATCGTCACCGTGTTCGCCACAGTGGTCTGCGTTCTGGCAAGCGTGCTGGCCGGCTACGTCTATTCGCGCTACCGCAACAGCTTCCTGGCCGGCTCGGCCTATTTCATGATCGGCGTCCGCCTGCTGCCGCCGATCGTGGTGACCCTGCCGCTGTTTCCGGTGGCCAACCTGCTGCACCTCAACGACACCTACACGATCCTGGTGGTGCTCTACGCTGCCTTCTTCGTCTCGCTGTCGACGCTGATCCTGAAGTCGTTCATGGACGGCGTTCCGCGCGAGCTCGACCAGGCGGCGACCATCGACGGGGCGAGCGAGCTGCAATACCTGTTCGGCATCATCTTCCCGCTTGCCGCGCAGGGCATGGTGGCAACGGCGGTGTTCGTGCTGGTCTTCTCGTGGAACGAATATGTGTTCGCCTTCATCTTCACGACGACACGGGCAAAGACGGCGCCGCTGATCCTCTCCGAGATGATGGGGGCGATCACCGGCGTGGACTGGGGGGTGCTGTTCGCCGCCGTCACCGTGCAGGCGGTGCCGGTGGTGCTGTTCGTGATCCTGGCACAGAAGTTCCTGATCTCAGGTCTGACGGCGGGGGCGATCAAGGGATGAGCAAATTCGCGCCTGCGGCGCTCTTCGACCTCACCGGTCGGCGGGCGCTGGTTACGGGGTCGAGCCGTGGCATCGGCCGCGCCATCGCGCTGGGACTGGCCGCCGCCGGGGCGCGGGTGCTGCTGCATGGTGCGAGCGACTCGGCGGAATTGCACCAGACGGCGGAGGCGATCGGTGCCGGTGGGGGCGCGGCCGAGACGCTCCATGCCGATCTCGCCGATGCCGCCGCCTGCCGCGCCCTTGTCGACCGGCTGGCGCCGGGGGGCGTCGACATTCTGGTGCTGAACGCCTCGTTCGAGCGGCGGCTCGGGCCGGGCGAGACCAGCGATGGCGATTTCGACGCGATGCTGCACGTCAACCTGCGCGCCTCGATGATCCTGGCCGAGGGGCTTCTTCCTGCCATGGAGGCGAAGGGCTGGGGGCGGGTGCTGCTCTTGGGCTCGATCCAGGAAGTGAAGCCGAATCCCGCAATGCTGGTCTATGCCGCGAGCAAGGCGGCGCAGACCAACATGGCACGCAACCTGTCGCGGCGGGTGGCGGCGCGCGGGGTCACCGTCAATGTGCTGGCGCCGGGGGCGATCGCGACCGATCGCAACCGCGCGGTGCTGCAGGATGCTTCCTACCGGGCGCGCGTCGAGGCCCAGATCCCCGCCGGCCGCGTCGGCACGCCGGAGGACTGCGTCGGCGCCGCGTTGCTGCTCTGCAGCGGTTCCGGTGCGTACATCAATGGTGCCGTGGTGCCGGTGGACGGCGGCTGGGCTGTGTCGTGAGCGCCCGCACCGGGCGGCGTCACCGACGCCGCGGTTCATGCGGTCCTTCGGGGAAGAGTTGACGCGCCGCAACGCCAGCTTCCGCCGTCAGGACCGGATGGGTAACCTCCTGAAAGGCTTCAGAGGTCGCGAAGGTCGGGACGATCCACCAGCTCGATCTTCACACCGTCGGGATCGCGGATGATTCCGATGCGGCCGATGCCGGTGCCGGCCGGCTTGGGCGTGCCGGGCTCCGCCGGAACGCCCTTCTTCGCGAAGGCCTTCAGCGCCTCGTCAACGTTGTCGACGCGCAGGGCGAAGTGGCCGTAGATGGGGTTTGTCGTGTCCGGCGTGGGCCGGTGCAGCAGCTCCAGCACGTCGTAGTCATAGTTCAGGTAGGTGATGTCGAGCTGGCTCGCTGGCACCTCCATCTTCTTCAGGATCTTCATCCCGAGATCGTCGCGGTAGAACTTCAAAGCCGCGTCAAGGTCGTTGGCGATCAGCGAATAGTGATCGAAGGAACGGATGATGTCGTGCTCGACCGGGTGGTCGCGCATGGCCAGGTCGCGCTGGATCAGCTCGACGCGCGCGCCGTTCGGGTCGTTGAGGAAGGCGAGCCGCCCGACGCCGCTGCCGGCGGGCTTGGGATTCACCTTGCCCTCATAGCCGGCGGCCATGAGCCGGTCGTAATCACCTTCGAGATTGTCGGTCATGAAGGCGATGTGGGTTATGCCGAAGGTCTCCTCGGCCGGCGGGTTGGCGCGGTGGAGGAGCTCGATCATGCCGCCGGTGATCAGCAGATAGACGACGTCGGTCTGCGTCGCCGGGATGAGGCCGCGATAGACGACCTTGGCACCGAGAAGGCCCTCGTAGAAAGCGAGCGACTTCTCAAGGTTTCGGATGACGATACCGAAATGGTTGAGTTCTTTGATCATGGAGCCTTCCTCGCTTTCTGTTCTTGGCGCCGGATGTCAGTCGGCGGCAGTTCGATGCGGCGGCCGTCCTCGGCCGACCGGTAGCTGGCGTGGATCTTCGGCGTGGCCGCAGAATGTCGTTCGCCGGTCCCGGTGCAGCATCAGATGCCGGTCCACGGGGTGACGGTGATATTGGGGATGTGCAGGCGCCGCGGGCGTTCGAGCAGCCAGACGAAGATGTCGGCGATGTCCGATGGGCGCATCATGAGCCGGCGCTCTTCATCGGACGGCGGCGCGACCTTGTGGCTCCAGATGTTCGTGTCGACCGGACCGGGGCTGACGGAGGTTATGCGGACGTTGGAGTTCCGGTACTCCTCGATCAGTCCCTCGGTCAGGGCACGAACGCCGTACTTGGACGCGGCATACAGGGTGACGCCGGGCTTGGCGGCATAGGAGGCGGTTGACTGGACGTTGAGGATGTAGCCGTCAGGCGATTTTTCGACATGCGGCAGCGCGATGCGGCAGACGAGGTAGGTGCCGGTCAGATTGATGTCGATGAGACGATGCCACTCGGCCGAGGTCGTCTCGACGAAGCGGGGGCGCGCCGTCATGCTGGTGCCGGCACTGTTGATCACCACGTCAAGTTGGCCGAAGCGCTGGATGACATCGGCGACCGCCCGCTCGATGTCGGCCTCCTGGGTCACGTCGGCGGCGATCCCGACGACACGATCCCGGAACGCAGGATCGAGCGCGGCGACGGCCGCATCGAGCCGCCCTTTGTCGCGCGCCAGCGCGGCCACGCTGTAGCCGCGCCCGGCGAGCGCGACGACGGCGGCATGACCAATGCCTAAGCTGCCGCCGGTGACGAGGGCGACGCGACGGGCACTCACCCCTTGATTGCTCCTTCGCCGAGACCCTTCACCAACAGACGCTGCGAGAAGGAGAAGACGAGAATGGCCGGCAGACTCATGACGATGGAGGCAGCCATCAGCTCGCCCCAGCGGATGCCGTTCTCGTCGATGAAGAAGGCGAGCGCGACGGACAGCGGGCGCCGCTCCAGCCCGTTGGTGAAGACGAGGGCGAAGAGGAACTCGTTCCACGCCAGGATGAAGGAATACATCGCGACCGCGACCAAGGCCGGCCGCGAGAGGGGAAGGATGATGTCCCACAAGAGCCGTGGCAGCGAGCAGCCGTCGGCGATCGCCGCCTCTTCGATCTCCACCGGGATCTTGTCGAAGAAGCCCTTGAGCAGCCAGATCGCCACCGGGAACGTGACCATCAGGTACACCAGCACTAGCCCCTGATAGGTGTTCATCATGTTGAGGTTCCGCAGCGTCACGAAGAACGGCACGATCACCACGACGCGCGGGAACAGCTTGGTGAAGAGGACCGAGACGAGCAGCGTGTTGCGGCCGGGGAAGCGGTAGCGCGCGAAGCCGTATCCGCCGAGTACACCGACGACCAGCGCCACCGCCGTAGTGGCGCCGGCGATGATGATCGTGTTGAGGAAGGCGTGGAAGATCGCCGGATTGTGGGCGACCGCGATGAAGTTCTCGAAGGTGATCACCTTCGGGATCCACACCGGCGGGAAGGCGTAGACGTCCTCGCGCAGCTTGAGCGAGGTACTGACGCCCCAGAGCAGCGGCAGCACGCTGAACAGCACGATCAGCATGCCGAGCGTGTAGACGAGAATGTATTTGCCGACGACACGCAGCACGCGCTCGTTGAGGAAACTGCTGCGCACCGACCGCGCGCGCACGCCGATCTGGCGGCCGGCGAGCTCGCTCATGACGTGCCCTCGCTCTTGGCGGTGCGGTTGTTGGCAATGCTGTAGACGACGAAGATGACCAGCATGCCGATGAACATCAGGACGCTGAGCGCGGAGGCGCCGCCGAGATTGAAGTCGGTGAAGCCGCGCTTGTAGATCTCCAGCCCCCAAATGCGCGTCGCGTTGGCCGGCCCACCGCCGGTCATGATGACCAGCGTGTCGAACGAGTTGATGCCGCTGACGGTCTCGAGGATCAGTGCGACGACGAGCACGCTCTTCAGCGAGGGCAGGGTGATGAAGCGGAAGATCTGCCACCAGTTGGCGCCGTCGACGCGCGCCGCCTCGTACTGCTCCTGCGGGACGCCCTGCAGGCGCGCCAGAATGAGCAGCATGACGAAGGGAAAGCCGCTCCACGAATAGGCGACGATTACCGTGAACAGCGCCGTCTTGGGGTCGCCGAGCCAGTTCATGGCGAGGCCGTCCAACCCCCATGAGCGCAGCGTCAGATTGAGCAGGCCGGTGTCGGTCTGCACGATCCAGCGCCACAGGTTGGCGCCGACGACCGAGGGAATTGTCCACGGCAGGACGGTAAGGACGCGCATCCACACCGTGCCGCGCACATTGGCATTGAAAATGAGCGCCGCGCCGAGACCGAGCGCCATGCGCAGCACAACCGTACCGACGATCCAGATGAGCGTCCGCTGGAGGAGCGGCCAGGACTCCGGATCCTGCAGGATGCGGGCGAAATTGGCGAGGCCGACAAAGCTTGTCTTGAAGGTGGGAAGCTGGACGCGGCTGACGCTGAAATGCAGCGTCTGGATGACCGGATAGATCATCATCAACGCGATCATCAGCATCGCCGGGAAGACCAGGATGTAAGCCTGTGCCCAGCGCTGCACGACGAGCGAACGGTGGCGTGCGCGCCACGCGGCAAAGCGCGAAAGCTCCTCGGGATTCGTGACCGTCACGTCAGCCTCCCTCGTGCCCGGGTCGTCCTAGAGCCGGTCGGCCATGTAACGCATGAAATGGGGCATCGCCACCTCGGGTCCGGCGATTTCCTTGTGCCACCCCTTCTCCCATTCGAAGTTCACGTAGCCTTCGTAGTTCGCGTGCTTGAGGATATCGACGAAGGACATCACCGGCACGTTGCCCTCGCCGGTGAGCGCAAAATCGAAATGGGTCGGCGTCGCCTCGTAGGCGTCCTTGACGTGAACGAGCTTCACGCGGTCGCCGAGCTTCGACCAGGTTTCCTCGCCGGAATCGCCGTGGCGGTAGCTGTGCAGGGTATCCCACAGCACGCCGAGATTGCTGCTGGCGCCGCGACGGTAGAGCTCGAGAATGCTATCGGCCCTGGAGAAATCGTCATGGGTCTCGATGAGGCTCGCGACGCCGCGGTCGGCCGTAATGTCGGCGACCTCGCCGAGGCCCTCGGCGATGGCATCGAGCGTCTTGTCGCGATCCTGGTCGGGGGGAAGCGGACCGCCGAAGACCCGGAGATATTTCGCTCCGAGGCCCTCGGCGATCGCAAGGTTGGCTTGCGCCAGGTCACGCGCTTTGTCACGCGCTTCGGAAGAAAGGGAGTTCATGCGGACACTGGTGCCGATGCTGACGACTTCGACACCGGCGTCGTCGAAACGCCGCCGCGTATCGGGCAGCCCCTCGGGCGAAAACTCCTGCAGCGAGAGCAGGTCGACGGTGCCGCGAAGGAAGCGGATCTCGATACCCGCATAGTGATTATCCTTCGCCAGCGCGACGACCTGATCGACTGTGTAGTCAGGACATCCGATGGTGCTGAACCCAAGCTTGAACACGGCGGCGCTCCGTCCCTGATGCTTTATTTGTTTTCGGCGATGATCTGGTTGATCTTCTCCGCGGCGGTGTCGGCGGCCTGCTGAACCGTCATCTGACCGACGAGGATCTTCTGCAGGTCGGTGATCACCGCATCCTGGATCTGGAACCATGCGGCGACCGACGGCACGGAGCGCGCATCCGGCTCCGCCCTGCGGAAGACATCATATTTCGGGTCGTTCCACGGCGGCAGCAGAAGCGCCTTCTTGTTCGCCGGCCAACGGTTCATCACCTTGGCCTGGTTCTCCGGCTTGTTGAGCCAGACGAGGAAGGTCTTGGCATCTGCCGCGTTGGGCGCCCCGACCGGAATGCCCATCGTCCAGCCACCACCGCGGTTGACCTTGTCGGGCGAGGTGACCGCGCCCCACTTGATCTCCGGCTTCTTGAGAAGCGCGTCGAACGTGTTCGACGAAGAGGTCAGCATGCCGACCTTGTTCGCCTCGAACAACGGCTGGATGTCGCGCGTGGTGGTGAAGTTCGGCGTGCCTTCCGGCGTGACCTTGTACTTGAGGTAGAGGTCCGCCCAGTAGGTGATTGCCTCAACCGACTTCGGGCTGTTTATCGCCGCGGCGCTGTGATCCTCGGTAAGGAAGTCGCCACCGAAGGCCCACAGTATGGGCGCGAACATCGACATGACGTTGGACGGGTCGCTGGCATCGGCGGGAACGCCGACCCCGTACTGCTCGCCCGGGATGGTCAGCTTCTTGGCGATGTCGAGGAAGTCGGCGTAGGTCCAGTCCTCGGTCGGATAAGGCACACCCGCCTTATCGAAGACGGTCTTGTTGTAGTACCAGACGCCCGGTCCGCCGCGGTTGGGGATGGCGTACTGCGTGCCCTCGTAGGCACTGGCGTGCCACACCGCCGGCGCCATGTCGTCGACGTTGATCTGGGCGACCACGTCGTCGAGCGGCTGGAGCAGACCCTTGGCCGCGGCCGTCGACACCCAGGTCGAATTCGAGATCGATGATGTCCGGCGGCGCGCCGCCGAGCGAGGCGGCGGTGAACTTGTCGAGGTAGCCGTTGATGGGCAGCGGCTGGACGTCGAGCGTGATGTCGGCATGGTCCTTCTGCCACATCTCCTGCAGCACGGCGACCTGCGGCTCCCACCAGCTGCCGACCCAGATGGTCACCTTGCCGGCCGCGTCAGCAGAGCCGGCACCGGCCAGCATGGCTGCCGTAAGCGAAATGCCGGCGAGCATGGATTTCAGTCTCGTTGCGTGCTTCATGAGGGTTCCTCTCCTTGAGCCTCCGGTAACGAAGTTGGCCGTTTCCCCGGCGCCGCGCCGGCCGCAGCCGGGCTGGCATCTTCTTTTCGCAAGAACGGTGCAACCGATTGCCAGCGCTGTCAAGACCGGCACGCGCGGTCCGCCGATCTATGCTGGATAGCCAGCCGCGGCAGCGCATGCCTTTACGTAGGCGAGGTCATCTGCGATGCGCTGCTCGAGCGGCAGTTCGGTCGTGAAGTCCTCCACGGTGACCCAGCCGTCGTAGCCGACCTCCTTGAGCGCCCGGAAATAGGCCGGAACGTCGCCCATGCCGGTGCGCAGCGACGCCCATTCCCATTGCCACTCCACGGTGCCGTCGGCGAGCGTCGCGGCCGGCTTCCAGATTGCGTTCTTGACGTGCACGTGAGCGAGATAGTCGCCCAGAATTTCCATGCCCGGGGTGTAGCTGGTGAGCCCTTCACGGCCCTCGATGGTGGTGTTGCCAAGATCGTGGATGATGCCGATATGCGCGGAATCCAGCCCTTCCAACAGCCTGACAGCGGCCGAAGACGTGGACACGATGTTGCCGTGGTGGATCTGGATGATCGCCTTCACCCCGTGCCGTGCTGCACTCTCGGCGGTGCGCTCGGCATCCCTCCGCGCTCTGGCGAAGGCGTCCCGGTAGGAACCGCCGGTCTTGGGCACCTGCACGCGCGCCTGTCGCGCGCCGAGGGCAGCCGTGACGGCAAGCAGCCGGTCGACCGCGTCATGGTCGTCGATCTGGACGTAGCCGGCGATGCCGGCATGGTCGAGGCCGGCGCCTTTCGTGACATCGGTGATCTCGCCGACCAGCCCTTCGATTCCGGTGAACGGAAAGGTTGCCCGATTGCCGGCCCAGAACCCCGGTTCGGCCGCCGGCTTCTGGTCGACGACGCGCCATTCGACGCCGTCCCAGGCTTGCCCGGACAGCTTCGCGGCGAGCTCCCGCGGGCTCCACACGGGCGCAGAACCGCTGAAAAGTGCGAATTTCACCTTGGTATCCTCCCTGAGGGCCGCCATTCTTATCCTTGCCCGTGCCGATTGGCAATCGGTTGCCAAGAGCGCAGATGATCGGTACTTAGGGAATTGGTGTACAAATCCGGCTGACAACAACGGCCGTCGGGCTGAGCGTGGAGCGATGACCATCTCGGAGCGGGACCGGCCCCGGCGGGGGCGACGGGTCACCATCTCGGACGTTGCGAGAGCCGTCGGCGTTGCCACGTCCACCGTTTCCCGTGCACTCACGCAGCCCGGTCGGGTGAGCGAGGAATTGCGCCTGCGGGTTGCCAAGGCGGCCGTCGAACTCGGCTACTATCCGAACACCCAGGCCCGCTCGCTGGCGTCCGGCCGCACGCTCAGCATGGCGCTGCTCATTCCCGACGTCACAAACCCCTATTTCTTCGACATCATCCGCGGCACGCAGGCGCAGGCGAAGGCGCGGGGCTACCGCCACATGCTCGTCGACACCGAGGCGTCGCGCGAGATCGAGGCGCGGGCCGTGGCGGAACTCCAGGCGTCGGTCGACGGCGTGGTGCTGGCCGGGTCGCGCCTGACCGATCAGCAGATCACCCAAGCCGCCAGGCGCCTGCCGATCGTCGTCGTCAACCGCGAAATCGAGGGCATTCCGAGCGTCGTCGTCGATACCTCGACGGGCGTGGCGGAGGCGCTCGACTATCTGGTCTCCCTTGGCCATACGCGCATCGCTTTCCTGGCGGGGCCGGCTTTGTCATGGTCGAGCGCCCGGCGCTGGGAGGCGCTGCAGGCGGCCGCGAAACGCCACGGCGTCGAGTGCATCCGCATCGGCTCGGCCAGCGGCAACATCCAGTCCGGCGCCGCCGCCGCTGATGCCGCGATCCACCACGGCGTAACGGCGGCCATCTTCTTCAACGACATGCTGGCGATCCGCGCCCTGAAGCGTTTCGCCGAACGCGGGATCAGGGTGCCCGAAGACATGAGCGTGGTCGGTTGTGACGACATCTTCGGCGCGGATTTCTGCAACCCGCCGCTGACAACCCTGACTTCGCCGATCGACCAGGTCGGGCGCCTGGCGACCGACCTGCTGCTGACGCGTCTGATGGGCCTGCCCTTGCCGCGCGAGCGCGAAAAGGTCGCCGCACAGCTCACCATCCGCCGTTCGACGGCGCCAGCGAAAATCTAGCCGCGGCGGGGGATTTCCGACCGGGCTACTGCGACTCGTAGTCGCTTGGGTCGAAGCCGTTGGGAGGCTCGCCCATGGACAGCGCGACAAGATCCAACCGCAACAGGTGCTTGCCAAGGAAGACCGGCCGGCCGGCGCGGCTGAGCACCATGGTGATGCTGGTCAGGTGGCTGTCGCCACGCAGGCGGCTGAAGCCGGCGCGCGCGCCGCTCGCCGATCCCGCCGCGACGCGAAACAGAGTGGGCACGCATTTCGACCGGAATTGCGGGCCGAACGCCGCCAGCAGGGTCTGTCCATCCCGATGGCCGTTGGCGCTGGCGGTGGCGTGAACCGGTGCCAGATCGACCGGCACGATCTCAAGGGCCGAGGCAACGGGCTCGTCGCCGGCGAAGAACAGGCTCTCGCGGCACAGCAGCCGCTGGTTGGCGGGCGTCAGTTCGAGCAGGCCCCGGCTCCAGCTCGTCGGCGCGATCGGCTCGGTGCGCATGACCTTGACGGTGAGCGGCGTGGACCCTTTCAGCATGTCCTCGAGCGGCGAGGTGAAGGAGGCCGGCCGCGACGCGCTGCGGGCAAGCTGGCGGCGACGCGGGTCGACACCACGCTCGATCACGCCGTCCTCCTCGAGCAGGCGCAGCGCCTCGCGCAGCACCGTCCGGCTGACGCCGAGTTCAGCCGCAAGCTCCAGCTCGGGCGGGACCTGATCGCCCGGACGGGCCTGCTTGCGCAACGCCTCGACAAGCCGGTCGTAGACCTGCACCGAAAGCGGGCGCCGATCCCTCACCGGCGAGATGCGCAATTGCGGTTCCTCCGACATGCTTCTCATCTTCGATTGCCGCCTCGGCGGTAATGTCGGGCGACGGGCGCGTCAGTCCGGCATCGTTGTCGGTCCGGCGATCCAACTTCCGCATCCGCAAGACCCGCCAGGGTCGCCGTGCCGCGGTTGCCGCGAATCCTCTGTGACGAGGATACCGGGCGGCCTGCGACCGCTCAACAGAGGTGGGCGGTGCCTTAGACTAAATTCCATTGTTGAACAATGATGGATGTCGCGGCTCGCCAGTGGCGGTCGGGTCTCTGCGGTCCTGATGGGCACGACGCGATGCCGATGCCCCGATGCCGGCAGGACCAGCGATCGCGGCGGCATGCCGCGGCGCCTTCCACAGGACTGCGGTCCAAGCGGTGCCGAGCTTCTTGCACACCAAGACGTGCCCGACCGCTGCGCAAGCTGATCCTGTTCGGGTGTCCCTCTCCCTCACTCCATTTCGACGGCCTTCGGGCCACCGCGGGCCGTGGCGTTGCACGGCCGCACCGGCATCAATTTCATTGTTGAACAATGGACTTGTTTGTGCCACGATTGTGCAGATTTCAATCTGCCTATGCAATAGGCACTTGTTGAAGCCGCAGCGCGCAAAGGGCCATGACGCCGTCCCAAGCCAACGCCAAGACCATTGCCTTCGTCGGTTCGTTCAGCATCGACAGCGTGCTGATGCCCGACGGCCGCTGGGCGGTCGACAAAGTCGGCGGCAATGCGCTCTGGTCGGCGCTCGGCGCCCGTATGTGCGGCTTCGCGCCCCGGGTTCTCGCGGTGGTGGGGCGCGACTATCCGGCCCATGTGCTTGACACGCTGTCGCGGGCGGGAATCGACACCAGCGCCATCGTGCGCATCGACCGGACCCACCCGGTGCGGGTGACCTTCGCGCACCTGCCGGACGGTGCTCGCATCCAGCCCGTGCCGAAGAAGATGATCGCCGCGCTGCCGGAGGCGGTGCGGGCCTCGTTCGTGGATACGACGGTGGCGCCGGATATCCTCGAACAGGGTGCGCCCAGCGGCGAAGATGTCCCCGAAAGCTGGCTGAACGCGGTTGACGCCTGGCATCTGCCGCTGCTGCCGCTGCACCGGCACCGGTCCGTGGTTGCCAGGCTCGGCGGCGCTCGCGGCCGGCTGCATACGGATTGTCCGGCGCGCTCCGATCTGCTTGGCGATCCCTTCGGCCGGCTGGCGCGGACGCTGCCGTCTCTCGATGTGTTCCTGCCGAGCACGTCGGATTTCGATGTCATTGCTCCGCGCATGTCGCTTGCCGATGTCGTCGACGAACTGCGGCGGATCGGAGCGCGCACGCTCGTCATCAAGGCCGGTGGCGATGGTGCCTACGTCTATGACGACGGCTGCATCACGCACGTGCCGGCCTTCGCCAAGGTTCCCGTCGACCCGACCGGCGCCGGCGACGCATTCTGCGGCGGGTTCCTCGCGGGCATTGCACTCGGCGGCAGTCTCGTCGAGGCCGCCAGTCTTGGCGCAGCGACCGCCTCCTTTGCGGTTGCGACGGAAGATCCGCTGACCCTGGCCGATATCGATCCGGCGCTGACCTTCGCGCGGGCGGAAGCCCTGCTCGCCCAATCCGAAGAGCGCGATGCGTTTCCGCTGCCGCGCGAAGACGCGCTGCCGCCGCCGGCGTCGGCACGTCCGCCGGCCATGAACCCGCAGAACGGATAGCTCGCCATGATGACGATCGGGGTGATCGGCCGCAGCTGGAAACCGGGAGAGACGCTCCCCGAAACCGTCATCGACTCCGCCGTGCGCGTTGGCCGTGGCATCGCCGAGGCAGGGGCCGCGTTGGTCACCGGGGGCACGGGCGGCGTGATGGAGGCGGCATCCCGCGGCGCCAAGGAGGCCGGCGGGTTGACCATCGGCTTTCTGCCCTACGCCGACAAGGCCAAGGCCAACGCCTATGTCGATCTCGTCTTTCCGACCGGTCTCGGCACGGTCCGCAACATTTTGACGGCGCGCGGATGTGACAGCCTGATCATGATCGGCGGCGGCGTGGGGACGCTGAACGAAGTCACCATCGCCTACGATTCCGGCGTGCCGGTGGTCGTGCTGGAAGGCTCGGCCGGGTGGGCCGACCGGATCCGGCAGGCGCTTGTCGACGGATGCTGGCTCGACGAGCGCCGCATCGTCCGGATGACCTTCGCGGGCACCGCGGAAGCTGCCGTCGCCGATGCGGTCGCGCGTGCCAGCGAGCCACGGACCGGTACACGGCTCGAGGCCCACACCGGGTGGGGCGGACAATGACCCGGGACAATCGAGATGCTCTGGGCGATTGCCCGGCAACGGCGCGTGCACCGGTGCCCGGCCCGACTTTTCGCAAGAAGTTCGCAAGAAGAGAGCCTCTGACCTGCCGAATCCCTCGCAACCCAGAAGGAGTTCAGATGTCCAGTCCTCGCACGTCCAAAGGTGAGATTCGCAAGCATCGGCGCGCGACCGGCGCCGGTATCCTGATGGCGTCGGTCGCCCTGATCGCACTGGGCAATGCCGGCCCGGCCAGCGCGGCAGACTATGTGTGGACGATGGTCACCGACCAGGCCGGCCTCGGCGACCAGGGCTTCAACGACCTGGCCAAGCTCGGTCTCGACATGAGCGCCAAGCAGGTCGGCGGGCGGGTCCAGGTCATCCAGTCCTCGGACCAGTCGCAGTTCGTGCCCAACCTGCAGCAGGCGGTGACCACGGGCTCGACGGTGACAGTCGGCGTCGGCTTCCTGATCAAGGACGCGCTGACCGAAGTCGCTCTTGCCAATCCCAAGGCCTACTTCACGCTCATCGATGCCGTCTCGGCCGACAAGAGCGGCAAGCCGCTCGACAACGTCGCCAGCGTCACCTTCCGCGAAAACGAAGGCGCATTTCTTGCAGGTATTGCTGCCGCCATGACGACCAAGACCAATCGTCTCGGCTTTGTCGGCGGCATGGAAACGCCGCCCGTCGTGCGGTTTCTTGCCGGCTATGAAGCCGGTATCCGCCAGGTGAATCCCGACATCAAGGTGAGCGTCGCCTATGTCGGCAGCTTCAAGGACCCGGCCAAGGCAAAAGAGCTGGCGCTCGGAATGTTCGATCTCGATGCCGATGTCATCATGGATGTTGCCGGTGGCGGCGGCCGCGGCATCTACGATGCGGCCAAGGGGCTCGGCGCGGACCATTGGGTGATCGGCGTGGACACATGCAAGGAGCATCTTGCCCCTGACAACGTCCTGACCTCGGCCGTCAAGGACGTCGCCGGTGCCGTCTATCGGGAGAACCAGGAAGCGGCAAACGGCACCTTCAAGGGCGGTGCGATCGTCCTCGGGCTCAAGCAGGGCGCCGTCGGCCTGTGCAAGGACAACCTTGATACGCTGTCGCCGGCCATCCTCGACAAGGTCAAGGCGGCCACGGCCGCGATCGATGACGGCTCGCTGGTCGTTCCGGCGACCGAGGCCGAACTCGAAACCTTCAAGCCGATGGCGAAATGAACGATCTGGCGCAAGGCGTGACTGCCGTGAGCAACGGCGCCTTGCAGCCGCCAGGCGCCGCGCCGCCGGCTATCCGGCTGTGCGGCGTCTCGAAACATTTCGGTCCGGTCTGGGCCAACAGGCGGATCGATCTCGAGGTTGCGCAGGGATCGATCCATGGGCTGCTCGGCGAGAATGGCGCCGGCAAGTCGACCTTGATGAAGATCCTGTTCGGCATGATCCGGCCGGATGGCGGGCGGATCGAAATCGATGGCCGGCCGGTCGCGTTCCATTCGTCGGCCGATGCCCTTGCCGCCGGCATTGGCATGGTGCAGCAGCACTTCAGCCTGATCGGAAAGCTGACCGTCGCCGAAAACCTGGTCCTGGGACGCGGTCGAGGGGGCTTTGTGTCACGCTGGCTGCGGCCGCTCGACCTGGCCGCAATCGAGCGGCGCGCCACGGAACTCTCGCGCCGGCTGGGCTTCGGTATCGATCCCATGGCGCGCTGCGAGCGCCTGTCTGTCAGCGCAAGGCAGAAGGTGGAAATCCTGAAGGCGATCTGGGGCGGTGCGACGACGCTGGTGCTCGACGAGCCGACCGCGGCTCTTGCCCCACCCGATGCCGACGAGCTTTACGGCCTGCTCGAAAATCTCAGGCGGGATGGCACGACGATCATCCTGATCAGCCACAAGATGCCCGAAATCATGCGGCTCTGCGACCGCGTGACCGTGCTGCGCGACGGAGAGGTCGTCGGTTCTGCCACGATTCCGAAGGGTTTCGCCGGAGAGCATGAGAGGTATCAACTCGAGACTCATCTCGTGCGCCTGATGATCGGCCGGCACCGCCCGGAAACGCCGTCGCGCAGCACCGGCATCAGACCGACGGTGCTTTCGGTGCGGCAGCTTTGCGACGGCGATCGCCTCGGGCCGGTCGATCTCGACGTGCGCGGCGGAGAGATCCTCGCCGTCGTCGGGGTGGAAGGAAATGGCCAGGCGCAATTCGTCGATCTGCTTGTGGGGGCTGGCCGGGCAAGCGCCGGCGAGATCATCCTCGACGGACGGGATATCACGCACCTGCCGACGCGCCAGCGCTTCCAGCAGGGCATCGCCCATATCCCCGAGGACCGGCACGACCTGGCGGTTGCGGATTCGATGAGCGTTGCGAACAACGCGACCATCGGCTTCACGGACGGAGCACCGCTTGCCCCGAGCCCGTTCTGGCTGTTGTCGGGCCGGCGGGCCCGCTTTGCGGAGCAGATTGTCCGCCGCCACGCCGTCCGGGTTGCATCCATCGACGCGCCGGTCAGCAGTCTGTCCGGCGGCAATCAGCAGAAACTGGTCGTCGGGCGCGAGCTGGCGCGCGATCCACGGATCATGATCGCCGCTCAGCCGACGCGCGGGCTCGATGTCGGCTCGACCGCCGCGGTTCATCACGCCTTGGTCGCGCTGCGCGAGCGCGGTGGCGCCGTGCTCCTGCTCAGCCTCGATCTGACCGAAGTCCTCACCATTGCTGACCGGATCGTGGTGTTTCGGCGGGGCAGGGTGGTGGGCGAGACCAGCACGTCCGACGCCGATGTCGAGCAGATCGGCCGATGGATGTCGGGCACTGGCCAGGACACGCTGCAATGACGAGGGGAGCGATGCAGGCGCAACGCCAGGGCCGGCAGGTGCGCATGGATCCGGAACTGCTGGCCGAGACGATCGGACCGCGCGAGGGTCCGGCGGACTGGAAATCCGGCCGCCTCAGCCCCAAGCTGCTGACGCATTTTCAGCACGTCTCGGGTCACGTCGGCGGCCGCGTCCTGGCCTTCGCATTGACCATCGCAGCAGCCCTCATCGCATCCTTGCCGATCGTCTGGATCGCCGGGTCCGATCTCTGGCTCACCGCGGATGCGTTCTTCGGCGGCAGCATCGGCAGCGGCCCAGCGATCGCCGAGACCCTGGTGCAGATGATCCCGCTGCTCATCTCCGGACTGGCGGTGGCGCTCGCCTTCCACGCCGGCCTGTTCAACATCGGCGTCGAGGGGCAACTCGTCTTCGGCGGACTGGTTGCCGGTGTCGTCGGTGCAACGGTTCCCCTTCCGCCGCCGGTGCTCATGGTCGTCTGCCTGCTGGCGGGAATGGCCGGCGGTGCCGTCTGGGCGCTGATCCCGGCGCTGCTCAAGGCGTTTCGCGGTGTCCATGAGGTGGTCACCACCATCATGATGAATTTCGTTGCGACCAGCATCGCCGAGTTCGCCGTCGCTCCGAACGGACCGTTCGTGTCGGTGGGGCAACCCTCGGCAACCGAGCACGTTCCCGATGGCGCGCAACTGCCGATCATCTGGGAGGGCACGCGGCTGCATGCCGGGCTGCTTGTCGCCGTCGCCGCGGTCGTGGTCACGCTCTGGCTTCTCTATCGCACCCCGGCCGGCTTCCGCTTGCGTCTGATGGGGGCCAATCCAGGCGCTGCGCGGGCCAGCGGCATCAACATACGGATGGTCACCATCCTCGCTCTGCTCGGCTCGGGAGCGCTTGGCGGTCTGGCCGGGGCGGTGCAAGTGCTCGGCGTCTACGGCCGCTTCTTTGCGTCTTTCTCGCCCGGCTACGGCTTCGATGCGATCGCCGTCGCGTTGCTCGGCTCGCTGTCGCCGATCGGCATAGCGGCGGCCGCCTTCTTCTTCGCCATGCTGCATTCGGGTGCCGTGCCGATGCAGGCGGTCGCCGGGATCAGCCGCGAGTTTGTCGGCGTCGTCTCGGGGCTGGTGGTTGCCTTCGTCGTCGCACAGCCGGCGGCGCTGCGGCTGCTGTCGCGATGGCGCGCGCCGCGTTCTGCTGGCAGCCAGGCGCGTCCGGTGTCGGATGAGATGGACATCGACGGCCCGGCACAATTCTCCGCCGATGCGGCGAGCGCGGAGGGCACGTCGTGACCGATATCCTGACCATATCGCTGGTCATCAGCGGGCTGCATCTGGCCATGCCCATCCTGTTGCCGATGCTGGGCGGGCTGATCAGCGAGCGCAGCGGCGTCATGAACATCGGGCTCGAAGGCATGATGCTGGTCGGCGCCTTCGCTGCCGTGCTGGTTACCTACTACACCGGCAATCCGTGGCTGGGCCTCGTCGGCGCCGCCGTGTCGGGCGTCATGTCCGGAACGGCGCTGGCCGTCATGTCGGTGACGCTGCGCGGCAACCAGGTCGTGGCAGCGACGGCTGTCAATCTGGTCGGTGCGGGGCTGACCGCCGCACTGGTGCCGATCATCTGGGGCGTCGACGGCACCACGCCGAGCGTTGCCAAGATTGCCGTGGTGCGCATACCCGGGCTGATGAGCCTGCCGGGCGTCGGCCGGCTCTTCTCCTCGCTCACCCCGGTGGACTACGCCATCTTCGCGATCGCCTTCCTGGTGTGGTGGATGCTGTTCCGCACCGATGCCGGCCTCAGCATCCGGGCATGCGGAGAATCGGCGGAGGCCGCCGACGTAGCCGGCATCTCCGTCGTCAAGACGCGTTTCTTTGCCGTTGTCACCTCCGGCGTCTTCGCGGCGCTCGGCGGTGCCTATCTGTCCGTAGTGACGCTTGACATGTTCCAGGCGTCGATGACGCAGGGGCGCGGATTCCTGGCCCTGGCGGCGATGGTTTTCGGCAAGTGGCGGGTCGGTCCGGCGTCGATCGCCTGCCTTGCCTTCGGCTTTGCCGACGCGACCTCGCTGCGCGCCCAGATCGTGACGCGCGACATCCCGCACGAACTGTTCTTCGCCTTGCCTTATGTGCTGGCGCTGATCGCCCTGGCGACCTTTGTCGGACGGGCCGCCGGACCGGCGTCCGTCGGCAAGCCCTTCGAACGTGCCTGACGCGGAGACCGCGACCTACACAGGAGACCCCAATGCTGGTGAGCGAAATTCCCGCCCTCAAGGAATACTGGTATCCGGTCGCCTACTCGGCGGATCTCGGCGACAAGCCCAAGGCGGTTCGGCTGCTCAGCGACGACTACGTGATCTGGCGCGGCACCGACGGCAAGGTCGGCGCCGCGGTCGACGAATGTCCGCATCGCGCCGCGCGCCTGTCGCAGGGCTGGCTCGAAGGCGGCCATCTGGTCTGCCCCTATCACGGCTGGTCGTTTCACACCGACGGTGCCTGCATGCGCATCCCGCAGAACGGCGAGGGCAGACCGGTGTCGCCGCGGGCGCGCCTGCTGGCGGTGCTGGTCGATGAACGCTATGGCCTCGTCTGGCTCTGCCCGGGCATGCCGCGGGCCGATATCCCCGACCTGCCGGAAGCCGAATCGCCGGATTTCGTGCTGATCCACGAGCTCATGGAGGTGTGGTCGACGTCGGCCTTCCGTGTCATCGACAATGCTCTCGACATCGCCCATGTCGCCTGGACGCACCGCAACACCATCGGCGATTCCTCGGCGCCGCGCTTCGAAAGCTACGAGATCGCCCGCGACGGCCACAAGCTGACCTCGCGCGTCAGCTATCGCGCGCGCCTCACCGACGCGCTGCGCGCCAACACCGGGCTCACCGGCGAATACACGATCCGCGTCACCAATGCCGAGCTTGTGCAGCCGTGCGTCTACAAGGACGTGATGGAATACGAAAACGGCCTGCGCCACGTGCTGTTCAAGACGGCCACGCCTGTTGACGACCAGCACACGCTGTTCTGCCAGTTCATCGCGCGCAATGACGATCCTGATGAGGTCAAGCGTGCCGGCATCATCGCGCTGGACCGCAAGATCCAGAGCGAGGACCGCGAATTGCTCAAAGCGATCCGGCCGGAATTCCCGCTCGAAATCCAGACCGAGATGCACACCCGCGCCGACCGGATGACCGTCGAATACCGCAAGATCTTGGCGGAACTCGCACGCGAGAATTCCGACGTCTCGCCGGATTCGCGTTGGGCCCGGCCGTTCCTGCAGGCGGTGCGTGCCGAGCGCTCGGCGAGCGCGAAGCGGCCGGCGAGCAACGGATAGCCCTGCAGACCGGACGCATTGACGAGCGCCTCTGTCTCATGCGGGGGGATCAGCGAATTGGGCCGACGCGAGATCCGAAAAGGGAGGATGTCCTTCGGTCTCGCGGCGGCCCAGGCACGAAGTCGCCAGTGGCGCTTCGCGTGATCGGCTCTCTGCGGGCGGCGACCCGCCTATGCCGTGTCCATCCTACTCGCCATAGGGCACCCAGATGTTCTTGACCTGCGTTGCCCGGTAGAGGAACGCGCGACCGTAGCCGTCCTGGCCAAGCCAGTTGCGCCGGCCGCCGGGTTCGGTCCAGGTCTGCTTGACGTTGCCGATCGACAGCTCCTCGACCGTCTTGATGCCGGCGACGGAGCCGAAGTACCAGATGCCGTCCACCCCGTCGTGGCCGGCCAGCGTCTTGACCAGCTCTTCGCGGTCGCCGGTGACAATGTTGACGACGCCGGCGGGAATGTCGGAGGTCTCGAGAACCTGATAGAGATCGGTCGCCGAGAGCGGATAGGCCTGAGACGGGATCGCGACGACCCGGTTGCCCATGGCAAGTGCCGGCAGGACCAGCGAAATCATGCCGAGCAGCGGGTAGGTCGTCGGACACACAAGGCCCATCACGCCGACCGGCTCGTGCATGGCCAGGGTCACGAACGATGACTGGGTCGAATGCACCATGCCGTCGAACTTGTCGGCCTGTGCGGCATACCAGAAGCACCGCTGGATGCTGGTCCGCACTTCCTGTTTGGCATTCGCCGCGGTGTAGCCGAAGCTCTGCAGCCGGTCAGCGAACTCCGCGGCGCGCGCGGCCACGTTCTCCGCCAAATAGTAGAGAATCTGGGCTCGGTTGTGGCCGGTCGACGCGCCCCAGCCGCGCGCGTTGTTGGCCGCTTCGACGGCGTCTCGGATGTCCTTGCGGTTGCCTTGGGCGGCGAGACCGATGAGCTTGCCGTTCTTGGGATGGGCGACAGGATAGGCGTAGCCGCCGTCGGGACGCTTCTGCTTGCCGCCGATATAGAGCTTGGCGGTCCGGTCGATGCCGACCAGGTTGCCACCGACGTCCGGGTCCGGTGCGATGGCCAGAGGCGTATCGTCCTCGTTCTTGCGCGGGCCCGGCCCGGGCAGCTCAAGATAGGCGAGCATGCCCTCGCGGCCGCCTTCGCGACCGTATCCGCTCTCGCGGTAGCCGCCGAAACCGGCGCCGGCGTCGAACACGTTGGTGCTGTTGATCCAGACGACGCCCGCCTTGATTTCCGCGGCGATGCCCAGCGCCTGGTTGATGCTTTCCGACCAGATCGAGGCGGCCAGCCCGTAGCGGGTGTTGTTGGCCAGCAGGACGGCGTCCTCGGGCGTCCGGAACGTGGTCAGCGTCGCAACCGGGCCGAAGATCTCCTCGGTGGCAAGAACGGAGGCCGGCTCGACATTGGTGGCCAGCGTCGGCGGATAGTAGCAGCCCTCGGGCGCGGCGCTCTGGTACAGCTCGGCGCCCTGCGCGACACCCTGGGCGACCAGCGCCTTGATGCTTTCGAGCTGCGAGGGGTGCACGATCGTCCCGACGTCGGTGCACTTGTCGAGTGGCGATCCCACATGCAGATGCGCCATGCGGGCCTTCAACAGCTTCGTGAAGCGATCGGCGACGCCTTCGGCGACGAGAATGCGCGACCCCGCGCAACACACCTGACCCTGGTTGAACCAGATCGCATCCACCACGCCTTCGACGGCGGCGTCGAGATCGGCGTCGGCGAAGACGATGAACGGCGACTTGCCGCCGAGTTCGAGCGTGAGCTTCTTGCCGGATCCGGCCGTCCGCTTGCGGATATGCTGGCCGACCTCGGTCGATCCGGTGAAGGCGATCTTGTTGATGTCGGGATGTCCGACGATATCCTCACCGGTCTTGCTGTTGCCGGTAACGATGTTGACGACGCCTTCCGGCAGGCCGACTTCGTCGCAGATCCGGGTGAAGGCGAGCGCCGTCAACGGCGTGAACCTGGCCGGCTTGAGCACCACCGTGTTGCCCGCGGCCAGAGCCGGCGCGATCTTCCAGGCCAGCATCAGGAACGGGAAATTCCACGGGATGATCTGGCCGCACACGCCCAGAGGCCTGGCGCCGGGAAATTGGGTTTCGACCAGCTCCGCCCAGCCGGCGTGGTGGTAGAAGTGGCGCGCCACCAGGGGCACGTCGATGTCGCGGGCCTCGCGGATGGGCTTGCCGTTGTCCATCGCTTCGAGCACCGCAAGGAAACGCGCGTGCTGCTGAATGTGACGCGCCAGGGCATAGAGCCATTGGGCGCGTTCATGGCCGGGCAGCGACGACCACTTGGGAAAGGCGGCGCGCGCCGCCTTCACGGCCTCGTCGACGTCGGCGGTCGTGGCCCGCGTGACCTTGGCGATGGTCTTGCCGGTGGCGGGATTGGTGACCTCCAGCAGGTCCTTGCCGGGCGGCTGCATGCGGCCGTTGATGTAGAGGCCGAAGCCGTCCCGGTGTTTGTCCAGCCAGGCTTGAACGATGTCTGCACTTTCAGGTGCCGGACCGTATTCCATGGTGTCAATCAGGCTAGCAATCGAGCTCATGGTAACGACCTCTAGGCAACGGAGTGGCGGTAGGAGGCGGCATAGCGCCCGGTGACGTGGTGTTCGAGCTGGCGTTCGATGTCGCCCAGCATCGAGGAAGCCCCCAGCCGGAACCGGGACGGGCGCAGCCACTCGTTGCCCAGTTCCTCCTTCATCAGTATCTGCAAGGCGAGGGCGTCCTTCGCCGTCTTCATGCCGCCGGCGGGCTTGAAGCCGATTTTGTAGCCGGTCTCCATTTCGTAGTCGCGGATGGCGCGCGTCATGATCAGGCTGACGGGCAGCGTGGCATTCACCGCTTCCTTGCCGGTCGATGTCTTGATGAAGTCGGCGCCGGCCTGCATGGCGATCATCGAGGCGGCATAGACGTTGCGCAGGGTCTGCAGATCTCCGGTGCCCAGGATCACCTTCAGGCGCGTCCGGCCGCAGGCCTCGCGCATCTGCCCGATCTCGTCGTAGAGCGCCTGCCAGTTGCGGTTCAGAACGTGCTCGCGGGTGATGACGATGTCGATCTCGTCGGCGCCTTCGCCGATCGCCCAGCGGATTTCCTCGAGACGCAGATGCAGCGGCATGAGGCCGGCCGGGAAACCGGTTGCAACCGAGGCCACCGGGATGTCCGTGCCGCGCAGGGCCTTGACCGCATGGGGGACCATCGTCGGATAGACGCATACGGCCCCGGTGGTCACGTTCAGGCTCTCGATTCCGAGAGCGGATACGATGTGCGGCGCCAGCGGCTGGCGGGCTTTGGCGCACAGCCGGTGCACGCGGCCTTCGGTGTCGTCGCCCGAAAGCGTGGTGAGATCCATGCAGCGGATGGCGTTGACCAGCCACGCGGCCTGGTTGGCCTTCTTGACCGAGCGCCGCGTGACAAGCGTCTGCGCGCGCCGCTGGGCGGCGGAGCGGTTGACCGCGTGTCCCTCGAAGAACTCGGGCTTCAGCGCCGTGCCGGGATTGCGTTCCTGGTTGGACAGGACGGGCTGCTCCGGAGGCGCTGCTTCCGGAGTCTTGAACCAGCGGAGCGACATTAGTGTTCATTTGCGTTCTCCAGGGCAAATTCAGCGGTGTCCTGATCAGTGATCAACACCTTCAGAAAGCCGGCCCGCAGCGCGCTGAGCACGGCGCGGTGCTTGACGGAGCCGGTGACCACTCCGACCGAGTGGCTGTGGCTGCTCAAGTTGGTCAGGGACAGCCCGACGGTGCGTTCGTCGAGCGAACGATCGACGATCGTGCCGTCGGCGTCGAAGAAACGGCCGAGCACGTCGCCCACGGCGCCGGCCGCGATCAGATTGGTCATTTCCTTCTCGGTCACGTTGCCCGAGGTCACTAGCACCGACTGCAGGTCGAGCTTGCCGAGCGAAAAGCACAAGACATCCGCGTCGCGGCCAGCCGCCAGAACATCTGCGACGATGCGGTCTTTCTCGAGAACTTCGCGGGTCGCCTTTTCGCCGACGATCGAGGGCACCGGCAGGGGCAGGTAGCGGCCGTGGCCCTTGCGCGCAAAGGTGTCGGCGACATCGTTCGTGCGCGGCCCGCTCGCTTTCAGGGCCACAGTGCCGTTGATCTGGACGACGGTGACGCCGTCGTTCCATTGCGGGGCCAACCAGTGCGCCACCGCCGACATGGTGCGCCCCCACGAGACGCCGACGACCGCCGGCCGGGGCTGCATGGCGGCCAGATATTGCCCGGCCGCCTGGGCCACGCGTTCCAGCTCGTGCTCGCTGTCCGGCGACCGGGTCACCACGATTGCATCGCGCAAGCCGAACCGGTCGATCAGTCGCGCCTCGAGCTCCGGCTGCCGCGCGAAGCGCGGCACGATTTCGATGCGCACAATGCCGACCTCCAGCGCTTCCTGCAGAAGCTTGGCCACCCGCCAGCGGTTCATGCCGGTTTCGCTGGCGATCTCAGTCAGGGTCTTGTTCTGCTGGTACGTCATGCGGGCGACATGCACCATGAGATGCTCGCGGGTCTCGTCGAGCGGCAGACGGACAAGATCGCGATGGCTCGGCTTGTTCATGGTTCCCGACCTTGTTGGGATCTCCTACGGCCGGAACATTACCTTGGAATAGGCAAGCTTGCCTGCTCTGTATTCTTCGAAAATCCGCGGCAGCTCGGCGAGGTCGAGATCGTGGCTGATCAGGAACTCCCACTTCAGCCGGCCGTCGGAGAGCGCCGCCACCGTTTCGGTCCACTGCTTGCCCGGGAAGGGCGCGCCGAAGCTGTTCCATGAGCCGTGCAGGCTCAGTTCCTGGCGCAGGAAGGTCTGGAAGGTGGCGTTGTCGAAGGTCACTGCCGGCACCGGAATGCCGATGAACGAGACGTGGGCACCCGGACCGCCGAGGAGCACCGCGGCATTGATGGTGGCGTCGATGCCGACCGCCTCGACCACGACGTCGGCGCGCTTCTTGGTCTCGGATACCTTCTGCGTGTAAAGGCCCATCGTCGCGCCGGCCTCGGTGGCGAGGTCGAGCTTGTCCTGGCTGACGTCGACGGCGATGACGTCGGTCGCGCCCATCAGACGCATCCACTGGATGACGTAGAGGCCGATCGGGCCGCAGCCGACCACCGCGCCGGTCTGCCCGACAGTCATGCCGCCGGCCTTCCACAGCGAATGCAGCGCGATCGAGGCGGGATCAACCATGGCGATTGCGCGCGGGTCGGAATTCTGCGGCACTTTGAGCAGGTTGCCGACCGGCACCGCCACGAACTCGGCATAAGCACCGTCGCGCCGACTGCCGAAATAGTCGTAGTTGCGGCAGCGCGAAAAATTGCCCGTCTTGCACTGGTCGCACTCGTAGCAGGGCAGCAGCGGCGGGATGGCGACCAGTTCGCCGATCTCCCAGCCCGCGACGCCCGCACCGAGCTCGGCAATCTTGCCGGAAAACTCATGGCCCGTGATAAGCGGCATCTTGTGCGCGCCCTTGACCAGCATGCGGGCCCAATCCGATCCACACACGCCGACCGAGGCGACCCTTACCACAACTTCATTTGGCCCGGCTTCCGGCTTCGGGCTGTCCTCGAGCCGGATATCGCCGGGAGCATGCAGAACAATCGACCTCATTTTTCCTTGCCCCTCACATATGTGACCATAGATCACATATGTGAGAATATGGCCCTCCGTGTGTCCTGTCAATTTTCGTTTCGCGGCGCGGCTTTCCGGGCGTGGACCGGTTGCGCTATGCCATCGCCGGAAGTGGACGGCCTGGGGCCGGGAGCCGTCTGGCGGGAGCAGGACATCGAATCCGCCGTTCCCGCGGCCGCGCGTCGAAAGCCCCGCCGTACTCCATTCGCGGCGAAAAGCGAATGGTGGCGACTGGCAACCATCGGATCAGATGATCAGCCTGACCGTACCGCCATCGGCTCTGTGATTCACCCCGTTCATGGCCCAATTCGTCGCCAGTTGAAGTACGCCGCGGCCGTGCATCGCCGGATCGATCAGCCTGCGCACGAGGTTCCCCGCCGCCAGTGGCAGGCCTCTAGTCTAGGCAGGCGGCGGTCTGCCGGCGGTTGCGCCCGCTGGCCCGGCAGGCGGAGGATTGCCGGCGGTCGCAGGCGAAGCCGCACTCGGTGATCATGGCGATGATCGTCGTCGCGTCCGGTTCGTTGGCCGTGCGCGGCAGCTGCGCTGCCCATGGCTCGCAGCTCTTCTGGGCCACGACCAGGGCATCCGGGATCGAGACGTCCCGCTTCGCTCGGGCCCGCCACGGCGCGACCCGAGCGGCTGGCGGGGAGGCCCGGGTTAGCCGAGGACCTCCTTGACCGCCTCGGCGAAGGCGCCGACGACGATGTCGGCCTCCGCGCGCGTCAGGCAGAGCGGCGGCGCGAAGCCGACGATATCGCCCTGCGGCATGGCGCGGGCGATGACCCCGCGCTTGAGGAGGGCGGCGACGACGCGCGGGCCGACCTTCTCACCAGGGGCGAAGAAGGTGCGGCTGTCCCGGTCCTCGACGAATTCGACGGCACACAGCATGCCCACGCCACGCACCTCGCCGACGTTCCTGTGGCCGCCGACGGCGTCACGCATCGCTTCCGTGAAATAGGCGCCGACGTCACCGGCATTGGCGACGATGCCCAACGCATCGATGAGCTTGAGATTGGCGACGCCGGCAGCGGCGCCGATCGGATGGGCGGAATAGGTCCAGCCATGGCCGATGGGGCCGTATTCGTCGGTGCCCTGCATCAGCACCTGCCACATGCGGTCGCCAACGATCGAGCCGGACAATGGCGCATAGGCCGAGGTCAGCCCCTTGGCGATGGTGATGATGTCGGGCTCGATGCCGTATTTGTCGGAGCCGAACATGGTGCCGAGCCGCCCGAAGCCGGTCACCACCTCGTCGGCGATGATGAGGATGTCGTGCTTCCTGAGTACCGCCTGGATGGCTGGCCAGTAGCCCTCGGGCGGCGGCACGATGCCGCCGGTGCCGAGCACCGGCTCGCCGATGAAGGCGGCGATGGTGTCGGCGCCCTCGCGCTCAATCAGCGCCTCCAGCTCGGCGACGCAATGGGCGACGAAGTCGGCTTCGCTCATGTCGAGCTTCGGCCGGCGGAAGTAGTAGGGCGCCTCGGTGTGCAGCACATAGGGCAGCGGCAGGTCGAACTTCTTGTGGAAGGCTTCCAGCCCGGTGAGCGAGCCGGTCATCAGGCCGGAGCCGTGATAGCCGCGCCAGCGCGAGATGATCTTCTTCTTCTCCGGCCGGCCGAGGATGTTGTTGTAGTACCAGACGAGCTTCACGTTGGTCTCGTTGGCGTCGGAGCCGGAGAGGCCGAAATAGACCTTGGACATGTTGGCCGGCGCGCGCTCCAGCACCATCCGGGCCAGCGTGATCGAAGCCTCGGTGCCGTGGCCGACATAAGCGTGGTAATAGGCGAGTTCGCGCGCCTGGGCGGCGATCGCCTCGGCGATCTCCTGACGGCCGTAGCCGACATTGACGCAGTAGAGGCCGGCGAAGGCATCGAGCAGCCGCGTGCCGTCGCGATCCTCGATATAGACGCCGGAACCGCCGGTGACGATGCGGTTCGGGCTCTCGCCGCGGGCGTGCTGGGCGAGGTGGGTCGAGGGATGGAAGAAGTTCTCCCGGTCCCACTTGTCGAGTTGATCGTTGGCGAGCATGGCTGCTCCTTTCTCTATTTTGATTTTGCGCCGCTGCCCTAGAGCCAGTTGCGGCAGACGTATTTGACCTCGGTGAAGGCTTCCATGCCGAGACGGGCGCCCTCGCGCCCGATTCCGGATTGCTTGACGCCGCCGAAGGGGATCGGCGCGCCGGTGACCTTGGTGCGGTTGACCGCGACCATGCCGTATTGCAGCGCCCGGCTTGTCCGGTAGATGCGGCGCGGCTCGTTGGTGTGGAGATAGGCGACAAGACCGTATTGGCTGGCATTGGCCCGTGCCACCACTTCGTCCTCGCTGTCGAAGGGGGTGAGCGGGGCCACCGGTCCGAAGGTCTCCTCGCGCATGATGAGGGCGTCGTCGGGCACGTCGGCAAGTACGGTCGGGGCGAAGAAGAGCGGCCCGACCGGATGGCCGTCGCCGCCGGCGAGGCAGCGGGCGCCTCTTTTCAGTGCATCGGCGACATGGGCCTTCTGCTTGGCGACAGCGCCGGCATTCATCAGCGGGCCGATGTCGGGATCCTGCATCCCGGGCCCGACGGTGAGCGCTGCGGCGGCTGCGGCAAAGCGCCGGCAGAATTCGTCATAGAGCGGCCGCTCGATGAAGAAGCGGTTGGCGGCCAGGCAGTCCTGGCCGGAGGTGACGAACTTGGCCTTGATGGCTTCCTCGACGGCGCGGTCGAGATCGGCATCGGCGAAGACGATGAAGGGGGCGTGACCGCCGAGCTCGAGGACCAGATGCTTGACGGTCTCGGCCGACTGGCGAAAGAGCAGCCGGCCGACCTCGGTGGAGCCGGTGAAGGAGAGCACGCGCACGCGGGCGTCCTCCGTCCAGGCCGGGACGATTTCAGATGCGCGGCCGGTGACGATGTTGAAGACGCCAGCGGGGATGCCGGCGCGCCCGGCGAGCACGGCCAGCGCGATCGCCGTGAACGGCGTCTCGTGCGAGGGATGGGCAACCGCCGTGCAGCCGGCGGCGAGCGCTGCCGCCGCCTTGCGGGTGAGCATGGCGGCGGGGAAGTTCCACGGTGTCACCAGCGCGGCGACGCCCGCCGGTTCGCGCCAGACCTCGACCTCGGCGCCGTGGAGGTGCGAGGTGTCGCTCTCGATGTTCGGCCGCTTGGCCTCCTCGGCATAGAACTCGATGAAGGAGGCGGCGTAGTCGATCTCGCCGCGGGCCTCGCTGAGCGGCTTGCCCTGCTCCATGGTCATGATGACGGCAAGGTCGTCGCGTGCCGCCATAACCAGATCGAACCATCGGCGCAGCAGATGCGAGCGCTCCTGGGGCAGCAGGGCCGACCAGGCGGGAAAGGCGGCCGCCGCGGCATCGACGGCGCCGGTCGCATCGGTCCGGTCAAGCGCGGGGACACGGCCGATAATGGCGCCGCTGGCCGGGTCGGTGACGGCGAGGCTTGCGCGGTGGTCGAGCCCGATCTGCCGGCCGCCGACGATCGCGGCGGCGGGAAACAGTTCAGGGTCCGCCAGCACCCCCCGAATTCGGATCCGCGGACGGGCGTGGCGCGGCAGCAGCGTTGACCATTCATCGCCTCCTGTCGGGCGTTGCGACAATAGAGGCCGTGCGGCAGAGGCATTCGCCAAACTGGCGTGCGAATTCGGAGGAATGTCCTGCCCGGCCGCGGCCCGGGGCGGAAGATTGCCTATGCCGGGGGTTGGGCGAGCAGCTGCACCGGGATCGGTTCGTTCTTCACCGGCGCGGTGACGACGTAGGTGAAATAGCGCTGGACGCCGATCTTGCGGGCGAGCAGGCGTTCGATCAGTTCCTGGTAGTCGGCCAGGTGCCGCACCACCACCTTGCACAGATAGTCGATGCCGCCGCCCACTGCCCAGCACTCGATGATCTCGGGCACCTCGGCGATCGCCTGCTCGAAGCGCTGGAAGTCCTCGCTGCGGTGGTTCTCGATGCTGACCTCGACGAAGACGATGGTCACCGGCCCGAAGGCCTTGAGCGAGATGTGGGCGCCGTAGCTCTCGATGATGCCGGCCTGCTCCAGCCGGTTCAGCCGCTCCCAGCACGGCGTCGAGGACAGGTTGACGCGCTCGGCCAGGGCCGCCTTCGACAGCCGACCCTCACGCTGCAGGATACTGAGGATCTTGATGTCCCGCGCATCCAGCCTCGGCGTGCCGTTCTTGACTGCGCTCACACCAGTCGTCCGTCCTGTCCATCGACGGGAGAAGCCTAATGCGGCCGGGGCCGCGGCGTCCAGAGCGGAAGTCATGCAAAGACCAGGCCGTTTCCGGTTCCGCCGACGGGCGGAGCCTAGGTTTCTAGGTGCCGAGGATGGAGCGCAGGAAGGCGCGCGTGCGCTCTTCCTTCGGGTCGGTGAACAACTGGTCCGGAGCGCCCTGTTCGCGGATCTGCCCGCGGTCGAAGAAGCAGACGCGGTCGGACACTTCGCGGGCGAAGCGCATCTCGTGGGTGACCAGCAGCATCGTCAGGTCGTGCTCCTCGGCGAGCTGGCGGATGACGTTGAGGACTTCGCCGACCAGTTCCGGGTCGAGTGCCGAGGTGGGCTCGTCGAACAGCATGATCTTCGGGCGCATGGCCAGCGCCCGGGCGATGCCGACGCGCTGCTGCTGGCCGCCGGAAAGCTGTGCCGGAAATTTGTGCGCCTGGTCCTGCAACCCGACCAGCGCCAGCAACTGTTCGGCGCGCTCGCGCGCCTCCGCCTTCGACATCTTGAGAACGGCGGTCGGCGCCTCGGTGATGTTGCGCATCACCGTCATGTGCGGGAACAGGTTGAACTGCTGGAAGACCATGCCGAGCTGCGTGCGCATCTGGCGCAGATGCGCTTCCGAGGCCGGCACCAGCTTGCCGTTCTTCAGCTCATGCCACAGCGGCTGGCCGTCGACGGTGATGACGCCGCCGTTGATCGTCTCCAGCGTCATCAGGATGCGCAGAACCGTCGACTTGCCCGAGCCCGACGGCCCGATGATCGAGACCTTCTCGCCGGGCGCCACGGTGAAATCGAGTTCGTCGAGCACGACGTGATCGCCGAAGCTCTTCACGACCTTGTCGAAGGTGATGATCGGCTCGCTCATCTGAGGGGCAATCCTGTCTTGGGGAGGCTGACGTCGATCCAGCGCACGAACGCCGAGGCGAGCAGCGTCAGGATGAGGTAGAGCCCACCGACCATGGACAACGGCACGAGATAGTCGAAGGTCTGGTCGCCGATGATCTTGGCGACGTTGAGCATCTCCAGAACGGTGACCACCGAGAGCACCGGCACGTCCTTCATGATCGACACTAGGTAGTTGCCGAGCGCCGGAACGATGCGCGGCACCGCCTGTGGCAGGACGACATGGGTGAAGGTGCGCACATGGGAGAAGTCGAGCGCCTTGGCGGCGTCGTGCTGGCCGGGCGGTATCGCCTCGATGCCGGCGCGGTAGACCTCCGCCGTATAGGCTGAGTACTGGACGCCGAGCGCCAGAGCGCCGGTGAGGAAGGCGGGCAGCACGATGCCGTAATCGGGCAGGACGTAATAGAGAAAGAAGAGCTGCACCAGAAGCGGCGTATCGCGGAAGAACTCGGTGAGGATGAGCGCCGGATAGGAGACGATCTTGAGCGGCACGCGCTTGAGGACGGCGAAGACCAGGCCGAGGCCGAGCGCGATGGCAAAGCCGGCGATCGAGGCTTCGATGGTTACCCACATGCCGACCAGCAGCATGGGCAGAATCGACCAGGCGAAGGCCAGTTCGCCGTGCGCGGTGTCCCAGTGGAAGCCGAACAACATCTGCCTAGCTCCCGCGCCAGCGGCCGACGGAGTGCTCGAGCACGCGCATGATGGCGGTCAGCACCAGTGCCATGCCGAAATACATCAGCAGGATCATGCTGTAGATCGTGGTCGAATCCTGTGTGAAGTTGCGGATCTGCTCGGCGCGGAAGGCGAGGTCACCGAGGCTGATCAGCGAGGCCAGCGCGGTGTCCTTGAGGTTCTGCACGGCGAGATTGCCGAAGGAGGGCATCATCTCGGGGATGGCCTGGGGCAGGGCGATGCGCCACAGCGTCTGGCGCTGGGTAAAGTCGAGCGCCTTGGCGGCCTCGTACTGGCTCCACGGCACCGCCTGGATGGCGCCGCGCACGACCTCGGCGCCGTAGGCGCCGATGTTGAGGCCAAGCGCGACAACGCCGGCGGTCACCGGGGGAAGTCTCAGATTGATGCCGATGGCGTCGCCGGCGATCGGCAGGGCGAAATAGAGCCAGAAGAGCTGGACGAGCAGCGAGGTGCCGCGGAAGATCTCGATATAGACGATCGAGAAGCCCTTGATCGCCCAGTTGCGGGAGGTCTTGCCGATGCCGAAGGCGAAGGCGCAGAGCGCGCCGAGGATGGTGGACAAGACCGCCAGCTCGATGGTGATCCAGGCTCCCTGAAGGAGCGGTCGAAGATACTCAGCCCAGTGCACCGGCGAAGCACCCCCTTTTCACCGTCCGCGGGGGAAGCCGGGCGCCCCCGCGACGCCCGGCTGTAGTCTTGCAGGTTTCGGGCCGTTTACTCTCCCCGGCCCGCAGCAGGTGTCAGGCAGTTAGCCCTTGCACAGCTGCTCGGTGGTCTTGGCCGTCGAGCCGGCGATGTCGGCCGGCGTGAAGCCGTAGCCGGAGAGGATCTCCTTCCAGGCGTCGGTCTTCTTGAACTTCACCAGCTCGGCGTTGAAGGCGTCGCGCAGATCTGCCGAGTCGCTGTTGAAGTTGAAGCCGCCCCAGCTGCGCACTTCCTTGCCGTCGACCACCGGATCGACGAAATCGGGGGCGAGCTCGACCTTGTCGCTCTTCTTGGCGAGCTCGCTGGCGGTGAGGCCGGTGGCGGCATAGGCGTCGGCGCGGCCGGTGGCGACCGTCGAGATGGCGTCGGCATTGGCCGCGATGGTGACGATGTTGCCCTCCGGCACGCCCAGCGCCTGCATCATGTTGAGCTGGTCGGCGCCGGCCATGATGGCGACCTTCACCCCATCCTTCTTGAAATCGGTGTAGGTGTGGAGGCCCATCGGGTCGCCGGCCTTCACCAGAAGACCTTCGCCATAGGAGCTGTTGGGCTCGGAGTAGACCACCTTCAGGCAGCGCTCGGGACGGATGGCCATCTCGGCGGCGGTCATGTCGAAGCGGTTGGCCTGCAGGCCGGGGATCAGCGACGAGAAGTTGGTGACCACCCACTGGATATTGTCGGGCTCGATGCCGAGCGCCTTGACCACCGCCTTGGCGACGTCGGGACCGGCGCCCTTGGCATCGCCGTTCGGATCGACATAGCCATAGGGGATCTCGTTGGCGACCGCGATGCGGATATAGCCGCGATCCTTGATTTCCTTGAGGGTGACCGCATTGGCGGCGGCCGCCGTCATGGCTGTGGCGGCAAGCGCGGCGAGGGCGGTAACGAAGTATCGGGAGCGTATGCGTCGTGCCATGTTCCTGGTCCTTCCGGTGGGTTGCTGGAGCTGGTGTTGCCGGCCACGGCAAGTTGGTCGAGAACATCGATGGAGCGTTCCGCGGCACGCGGACTGGTACGACGTCTGTTTTCCTGGATGTCCCCGTATTGTCCTGTGACTCCAGCGTTGCGGAGAGCGGTTTCGGTGTCGAGGGAGAATATGACTGTTTTTAATGCCCGGGACAGGAGGATCGGCTGTCGGTCCGGGACAGATTGGAGAGATCGACTGTGCCGGCGTGGACATAGTGTTGCGCGATGTCCGCAGGGGAACACGCTGGCTCTCTCGCGGTTCGGGCCGAACGGCGTCGCCATGGGGGCTGAGGCATGATTCCGTTTTCGCGTGTCCTGGAGGCGCGGAACCGCATTAGCGGGCGGGTGCTGCACACGCCGCTCAGGCCGGCCGATGGCCTCGCGCGCCGGGCGGGCGTGCCGGTCCTCATCAAGTGCGAGCACCAGCAGACCACCGGCAGCTTCAAGCTGCGCGGCGCCACCAACGCCGTGCTGTCGCTATCGGAGGAGGCGCGCCGGGCCGGCGTTGTCGCCGCCTCCACCGGCAATCACGGCCGTGCCGTCGCCCATGCCGGCAAGGCGGCCGGCGTGCGCGCGGTCATCTGCCTGTCGAGCTTGGTTCCCGACAACAAGGTGCGCGCCATCGAAGCGCTCGGCGCCGAGGTGCGCATCGTCGGGACGAGCCAGGACGACGCCCAGGGCGAAGTCGACCGGCTGGTCGGCGAGGCGGGCATGGCCGAGATCCCGCCCTTCGATCATGAGGCGGTGATCGCCGGCCAGGGCACCCTCGGGTTGGAGATCGTCGAGGACCTGCCGGCGCTCGAGACGCTGCTGGTGCCGCTCTCCGGCGGCGGGCTGATCTCGGGCGTGGCGCTGGCGGTGAAGACGCTGAAGCCCGATGCCCACATCATCGGCATCACCATGGAGCGCGGCGCGGCGATGGTGCAGAGCCTTGCCGCCGGCCACCCGGTCGAGGTGGCGGAGGAACGCACGCTGGCGGATTCGCTGGGCGGCGGCATCGGACTTGCCAACCGCCACACCTTCGCGATGGTGAAGGCGCTGGTCGACGGGACGGTGCTGGTCAGCGAGGAGGAGATCGCCGCCGGCATCCGTCTCGCCTATGAGGAGGAGGGCGAGGTGATCGAAGGCGGCGCCGCCGTCGGCATCGCCGCGGTGCTCGCCGGCAAGGTGAAGCCCCGGGGGGTTACGGCGATCGTGCTCTCCGGCAAGAATATCGGGGCCGACCTGCACCGCGGCATCGTGTGCGGCGGAGACGGCGAACGATGAGGGGGGAATCATGACCGATATCACCATCCTCACGGAAGCGGAGCTGAGGCAGCTGGTGCCGCTCGATGCGGATGCGGTGGCGACCGTCGAGGAGGCCTTCCGTGCGCTCGCCGGCGGGGCGGTGGTCATGCCGCCGGTCCTGCGCCTCGACATTGCCGAGGCGCGCGGCGAGGTCGACGTGAAGACCGCCTATGTGCCCGGCTTCGACGGCTTCGCCATCAAGATCAGCCCCGGCTTCTTCGACAATCCCAAGCTGGGGCTGCCCAGCGTCAACGGGCTGATGGTCTATCTCAGCGCCAGGACGGGAATCGTCGAGGCCATGCTGCTCGACAACGGCTATCTCACCAATGTGCGCACCGCCGCGGCCGGGGCGGTGGCGGCGAAGCATCTGTCGCGGGAGGACGCTTCGATCGCCGCGATCCTCGGGGCGGGCGCCCAGGGCCGCCTGCAGCTCGAGGCGCTGACGCTGGTGCGTCCCATCAGAGAAGCGCGCATGTGGACCAGGCCCGCCGAAGCGGAGCAGGCCGTCGCGGCCGCCGCGGAGATGACGGAGAAACTGGGGATTCCGGTCACGGCCGTCGCCGATGCGGCGGATGCCGTCGCCGATGCCGATATCGTCGTCACCACGACGCCGGCAGCCGAGCCGATCCTGCGCGCGACATGGCTGGCGCCCGGCCAGCACGTCACCGCCATGGGCTCCGACGCCGAGCTTAAGAACGAGATCGACCCGCTGACCTTCGCCCGCGCCGTCTATGTTGCCGACAGCCTTGCCCAGACCCGGCGCCTCGGCGAACTGCACCATGCGCTGGTGGCGGAGGTGGTCGCCGCCGACGCGGTCTTCGCCGAGCTCGGCCAGGTCATTGCCGGCACGGTCCCCGGGCGCCGCGCGCCCGGCGAGATTACGCTCGCCGACCTGACCGGCACCGGCGCCCAGGATACTGCGATTGCCACCCTTGCCGTCGCCCGCGCCAGGCAGGCGAAGGCCGGCACCCTGTTCCATAGCTGAGGCGCGCCGCATGCCCGACATTCCGCTGAACTTCACCGTGCAAGAATATGCCGATCGTCTGCGGCGCACGCGAGCTGCGATGGCGGCGCGCGGCATCGACACGCTGATCGTCTCCGATCCGTCCAACATGGCCTGGCTGACCGGCTATGACGGCTGGTCGTTCTACGTCCATCAGGGCGTGGTGGTGCCGGCGGACGGCGATCCCGTGTGGTGGGGCCGGTCGCAGGACGTGCAGGGGGCGCTGCGCACGGTGTGGATGGGCGAGGCGGACATCCTCGGCTATCCGGACATCTACGTGCAGTCGAGCGAGCGCCATCCCATGCAGGTGCTCGCCGGACAGCTTGCCGATCGCGGCTGGGGCAAGGGCACCATCGGCGTCGAGATGGACAATTACTGGTTCTCGGCCGCCGCCTTCGCCACGCTCACGCACGACCTGCCCAATGCCCGCTTTGTCGATGCCACCGCGCTGGTCAACTGGCAGCGCGCGGTGAAGAGCGAGCAGGAACTCGCCTATATGCGCATCGCCGGCCGCATCGTCTCGGCCATGCACGACTACATCGTCGAGACGGTCGAGCCGGGATTGCGCAAATGCGACCTCGTCGCCGGCATCACCAGCGTCGGTACGCGCGGCGTCGACGGCCATGGCGGCGACTATCCGGCGATCGTGCCGCTGATCCCATCGGGGTCGGACGCCGCGGCGCCGCACCTCACCTGGGACGACAAGCCGTTCAGGAAAGGCGAGGGGACCTTCTTCGAGGTCGCCGGCTGCTACAAGCGCTACCACTGTCCGCTGTCGCGCACCGTCTTTCTCGGGCAACCGACGCAGACCTTCCTCGATGCCGAAAAGGCGATCCTGGAAGGCATGGCAGCGGGGCTGGAAAAGGCGCGGGCCGGCAATCTCTGCGAGGACGTCGCCAACGCCTTCTTCGCGGTGCTCAAGCGCTACGGCATCGTCAAGGACAACCGCACCGGCTATCCGATCGGCCTATCCTATCCGCCCGACTGGGGCGAGCGCACCATGAGCCTGCGCCCCGGCGACCGCACCGAGCTGAAACCCAACATGACCTTCCATTTCATGACCGGCCTGTGGATGGAGGACTGGGGCTTCGAGATCACCGAATCGATCGTCATCGGCGACGGCGCGCCGGAGCTTCTCGCCGACGTTCCGCGCCGGCTCTTCGTCAAGCCGTAGGGCCGATCTCATGGATGGCATGAAGGACTCGCCGATCGCCGCCACCGTCGACTACGCCGCCGACGGGGTGCAGCACGGCTTCTTGCGTTTGCCCCACAGCCGCAACGATTCCGCCTGGGGCTCGGTGATGATCCCGATCACCGTGATCCGCAACGGCGACGGGCCGACGGCGCTGCTCACCGGCGCCAATCACGGCGACGAATACGAGGGACCGCTGGCGCTCTTCGACCTCGCCAACACGCTGAAGCCGGGTGAGGTGAGCGGGCGCGTCATCATCGTCCCGGCGATGAATTATCCGGCCTTCCGCGCCGGCACGCGCACCTCGCCGATCGACGGCGGCAACATGAACCGCATCTTCCCGGGGCGGCCCGACGGCACGGTCACCGAGAAGATCGCCGACTATTTCCAGCGCGTCCTGCTGCCGCTCGCCGACGTCGTGCTCGACTTCCATTCCGGCGGGCGCACGCTCGAGTTCTTGCCTTTCGCCGCTGCCCATGTGCTCGACGACAAGATGCAGGAGGACCGCTGCTTTGCCGCGGTGAAGGCGTTCGGCGCGCCCTATTCCATGCGCATGCTGGAGATCGATGCGGTGGGCATGTACGACACCGCCGCCGAAAGCCTCGGCCGCGTCTTCGTCACCACCGAGCTTGCCGGCGGCGGCACCAGCACGCCCGGCACCGTCGGCATCGCCCGCCGCGGTCTCCACAACGTCCTGGTCCACAGCGGCATCCTCGCCGGCGACGTGTCGCCGGCCGAGACCGTGTGGCTCGACATGCCGTCGGGCGACTGTTTCGTCTTCTCCGAACATGACGGCGTCATCGAATTGCTGGTCGAACTTGGGCAAACGGTGAAGCGCGGCCAGCCTCTGGCACGCATCTATTCGGTCGAGCGCACCGGCGTCGCGCCGGTCGAGCTCTCAGCCCGCATGGACGGCATTCTCACCGCCCGCCACTTTCCGGGGCTGGTCAAGTGCGGCGACTGCGCCGCCGTGGTGGCGGTCGTCTGCGATTAGGCTACGTGCTGGTGGCGGCGATGGCGACCGAGGCCATGGTGCTGGCGATCGACCGCACGTGCACTTCCGCCTCGGGTCCGAGACCGTGGCGCTGGGCCAGCCAGTGGATGTCGTAATAGGTCAGCCAGACCTCGCCGTTCTCGTCCTCCCAGGCGAGCGCCTTCATCGGCAGGTTGATACCGACCGCCGGGCGGTCCTGCATCAGCCAGGCCCAGCACGATGGCTCGCCGAAGATCAGAAGCTCTGTCGGCCTGAGCGTGACGCCGACCTCGGCCGCCTTGGCGCCGTGATCGATGCGGGCAAAGACCACCAGGCCCTTGGCGGTCACGACGTCCGCGAGATGGCTGATCGTATCCTGGACGTTGTGGCGGCTGATCGTCGTGATCAGCCCGTCGGCGATATAGTTCTGGGTGGCCTGGGTCACGGGTCGGTCCTGCCGGTTGCTGCGCTGTGCGCGGGATTGCACGGCTTATCTAGGTCGGCGGCAAGCTTTGGCAGTGACCGGCGACACATTCAGTTTGCCGTCAGACGCTGCCAGGCGCCGGCATAGGCGGCAAGGTCGGCAGCCAGCGGGGCGACCGGCGGCGCGTCCTTCAGCTTGGGCGCGGCGGCTGGCCCGTCGGCCAGCAGGGCGGCGCCGTCGACGGTGCCGGTGGCGTCCGGCTCGGCCAGCACCGGGCGGGGAACGCGTTGGGCAAGGGCGGCGAGGAACAGCCGGTTGCGGGCGAACGGCCCCTCGACGATGACCGGCCCGTCGGCGCCGGCCAGCGACAGGCATGCCTCGGTGACGAGCGCGGCATAGAGGCTGGCGACGGCGACGCGGGCGCCCGGCGTGAGGCCGGCCGGGTCGACCGTCCAGCGCCCCTCTCCCGTGCCGAAAGGCCCGGTGCCGGGCGCGAAGGTGGGCAGCGTCATGATCTTTTCGGCCAGCACGCGCGACAGATCGGCTTCGCCCGGTTCCGCCGCGGTATCGCCGGCGATGAGCGCGAATTCGCGGCCCGCCATGAAGCGCGCCGAGGGCACCGGCCGGCCGAAGGCATCGACATTGGCGAGACTGTCGCGGGCCGGATCGAGCCGGTCGATGCTGCCGCCGGGGGCAAGCGCAATGGCCCATGTGCCGGTGGAAAGTACCGCGAAGGGTGCCGGACGGGCGAGCACATGGGGCAGAAGGCTGGCATTACTGTCGTGGATGCCGGCAACGACTCGGGCTGTCGCGGCGATGCCGGTGCGCGTGGCGATCTCCGGCGCAATGGTGCCGACGGTGTCCCAGGCCTTGGCGAGCGGCGGGAACAGGCGGTCCCAGCCTTCTTTGACCGCGAAGCGCGAATAGGTTCCCGCCCCGGGCGCCCACAGGTCGGTGTGGCAGCCGAGCGAGGTCACCTCGGCGGCCTTGTTGCCGGTCAACCGCCAGACCCAGTATTGCGGATAGGGCAGGATCGCGTCCGTCCTGGCGAATTCGCTGGGGAACCTGCGGCTCAGCCAGAAGAGCTGGCGGCCGGCATTGAGGCCGTCGGGAAGGTCCGGCGACAGGGTCTCGGAAAAGGCGCCGCGCGCTTCCGTATAGGCGGCGCGCAGCTCTTCCGGGCCGTCATGCTCGTAATCGAGGATGGGCAGGGCGAGCGTCTCGCCGGCAATGAGGGCGAAGCAGGCGCCATGGGTGGTGACCGAGATGGTCGCGACATCGTGGGTGCTGGCGAAGGCGGCGAGCCCGTCGAGGATCCACTGCCAGAGAGCGTCCGCGTCGAAATGCGGGTAGGGGCCGTCGGTGCGCACCGTATTGGCCACCGTGCGCACGGCGATCACGCTGTGGGTGGCCGGATCGACCAGAACCAGCTTGGCGTTCGACTTGCCGATATCGATGACGACGATGACGCCGGGCTTGGCCATCTCCCGTCATTCCATGTGGAAGACGGTGGTGAGCGGGATCGACACCGGCTCGTTGTCCGGTGCGGTCTCCATGATGTCGGCCATGTGGGCCCACCAGCGCTGCATGACCGGATGGTGCGCCAGGTCGTCCATGCGGTGGTCGTCGGTGCGCCAGAGCACGCCGAACAGCGTGTTGGTGTCGCGGTCGAGATGGATCGAATAGTCGGAGACGCCCGCCCCCTTGAGCAGGGCGACCAGTTCCGGCCAGATCTCGTCATGGCGGCGCCTGTACTCGGCCTCCATGCCGGGATTCAGGCGCATCTTGAAGGCATGTTTCTGCATCAGGCTTTCCTCCGCCGGGCGATCCTGCCGGCCACGATGGGCAGCGCGATGACGCTGATCAGCAGGGTGCCGATGAAGATCGACTGGACGATGCCGGGAACGTTGAGCAGGCCGAATCCGAAGGTGACCAGCCCCATGAGGAAGGCGGCGATGACGACGCCGGGGATAGTGCCCGAGCCGCCGAGGATGTTGACCCCGCCGAGGACGACCATGGTGATGACCTCCAGCTCCCAGCCGGTGGCAATCGTCGGGCGGGTCGAGCCGATGCGCGAGGTGAGCAGGATCGCGGCGACGCCGCTCATCGCGCCGGTGAGCACGAACAGCAGGAAGCGGATGCGGTCGACGCGCACGCCGGAGAAGAGGGCGGCGACCGGATTGTTGCCGATGGCGTAGATGCGCCGGCCGAAATCGGTGAGATGCAGAACGACGCCGAAGATGACGGCGAAGACGACGAAGAGGACGAACTCGAAGGAGATCACCCACCAGACATAGCCTTGGCCGAAGAAGGCGAAACCATCGGGATAGTGGCGGTAGACCTGATCGCCGAGCACGACATAGGCGATGCCGCGGAAGAGGCTCATGGTGCCGATGGTGACGACGATCGAGGGGATACGGAACCAGGTGACGACGAAGCCGTTGAAGGCGCCGGCGGCGACGCCGACGGCGATGCCGATGACGACGAGAACCTCCGTTCCGGCGCCGGCCGTCGCCGCCGCGCCCATGGCGGTGGAGGACAGCGCGATGATCGAGGCGACCGACAGGTCGATCTCGGCGGCGATGATGAGCAGCGCCATGGCGAAGGCGATCATCGCCTTCTCGGTGAAATTGAAGGTGGCGTCGGAGAGATTGTAGGCGTTGAGGAAATAGGGCGAGGCCATCGCGTTGGCGATGAACACGGCGATCGCCACGGCGAGCAGGATCACCTCCCAGCGCTTCCACCAGCGCCCGGCGCCGGCGATGCGGTCGGGGATGCCCTGGGCGACGGCGGTCTGGCTCATCATGTCGCCACCGCTTCCTTGAGGATTAGGCGGCCGCTGCTGCGCTCGCGCCCGGAATTGATGATGACCGCGCCGAGGATGGCGGCGCCGGAGATGGCCAGCTGCCAGAACGGCGAGACGTGGATCACCGGCAGCGCGTTCTTGACGATGCCGAGGAAGAGCGCGCCGAGGACGGCGCCGGGCACGGTGCCGACGCCGCCGGCGATCGACACGCCGCCGATGACGCAGGAGGCGATGACTTCGAGCTCGAAGCCGCCGGCGATGTCGACATAGGCGATGGTGTAGCGCGACGCCCACAGATAGCCGCAGAAGCCGGCGATGGTGCCGGAGATGCAGAAGGCGATGAACTGCGTCAGGCCGACATTGATGCCGGTATAGACGGCGGCGACGGGATTGCCGCCGGTGGCGTAGAAGGCACGGCCGATGCGCGTCAGCCGCATCGCGACGAAGAAGACGACAATCGCCGCGATGGCGAACCACGACATCATCGGAATCCAGAGGATCTCGGTGCGCGGTACGGCGATGAAGGCGGGGCTCATCTGGCGGGCGACGATCGAGGTGCCGCCGGAGGCGACGAAGGCGAGGCCGCGATAGATCGACAGCGTGCCCAGCGTGACGACGATCGGCGGGATGCCGACCAGCCACACCATGGCGCCGTTGAAGGCGCCGAGGGCGAGACCGATGGTGGCGGCGAGCAGCATGATGAGCGGAATGGGGACGCCCGGATAGGCCGCATTGACGAGGGCGACGAGCACGCCGGTGAGCGCGATGTTGGCGCCGACCGACAGGTCGATGCACTTGGTGAGGATGACGGCCATCTGGCCGAGCACGACCATGACCAGCATGGCATGGTCGTTGAACAGGCTGACGAGGTTGTGCGGCGTCACGAAGGACGGCGTGATGAAGCTGATGCCGATCGTCATGACCACGACGATGGCGGCGAGCAGGATATCGCGGTTCAGGCGCATCAGGCGGCCTCGCCGATGACGTTGCCGGTGGCGGTGGCGACCAGTTGTTCGGCGGTGAGGTCGTCGCCCTGGTAGCGGCCGACGATGCGGCCCTGGCGCAGGACGATGACGCGGTCGGACATGCCGAGGATTTCGGGCAGTTCGGAAGAGACCATGATGACCGCGGTGCCTGCCGCGGTCAGTTCGCGCATGAAGGCGTGGACGGCAGCCTTGGAGCCGACGTCGATGCCTTTCGTCGGCTCGTCGAGGATGATGACGCGCGGGCCGGTGGCGAGCCACTTGCCGATGACCACCTTCTGCTGATTGCCGCCGGAGAGTGTGTTGACCTCCTGGCTGAGGCTGGCGGCGCGCAGGTCGAGGAGCGTGGCGTATTCGCGCGCCAGCGCGAATTCGCGGGCAAGATCGAGGAAGCCCTTGCGCGACAGGCGCGCCAGCGAGGGCAGCGTGATGTTCTGGAAGATCGGCAGCGCACCGACGGTTCCCTGGCGGCCGCGCTCTTCCGGCACATAGACGATACCGCGGGCGATGGCATCGGCCGGCGAGCGGATGACGACGATCTCGCCGTCGAGGCGCAGCGCCCCCTTCGACGGCCGGGTGAGGCCGAAGAGCGCCTGCATCAGCTCGCTGCGGCCGGAGCCGACGAGGCCGTAGAAGCCGAGGATCTCGCCCTTGGCGAGGTTGAAGGTGATGTCGGCGAACTCGGTCGGGTGGCAGTAGCCGGCAACCGTCAGCACCGTCTCGCCGGGCGGCGCCTTGGCCTTGGGGAAGATGTTGTCGACGGTGCGGCCGACCATGAGCGAGATCAGGTGGGCGGGCGTCGCATCGGCGACCAGGCCCTCGCCGACCGAGCGGCCGTCGCGGAAGACGGCGTAGCGGTCGGCGATGCGGAAGATCTCCTCGAACTTGTGGCTGATGAAGAGGATCGCCTTCCCCTCGCGCTTGAGCTTGGCGATGATCGTGTAGAGCTCCTCGACCTCTTTGTGGGAGAGCGAGGCGGTGGGCTCGTCCATGATGACGATCTTGGCGTCGACGGAGAGCGCGCGGGCGATGGCGACCAGGTGCTTGCGCGCGATGGCGAGGTCGCGCAGGCGTATGTCGGGGTCGAGGTCGACTTCGAGCTCGCGAAGAATCGCGCCGGTGCGGGCGCGCATGGCCTTCCAGTCGAGCATGCCGAAGCGGCCGGTGATCGGATGGCCGAGGAAGACGTTCTCGGTGACCGTCAGCTCGTCGAAGAGCACCGTCTCCTGATGGGTGGCGGTGATGCCGCGATGGAAGGCGGCTTCGGCATCGGGAATGTGGACGAGGGCGCCGTCGAGCAGGATGCGGCCGGTGTCGGGCGCATAGACGCCGGTGAGGATCTTGACCAGCGTCGACTTGCCGGCGCCATTCTCGCCGACGAGCGCCGTCACCACGCCGGGGAAGAGCTGCAGGTGCACGTCCTCGAGCGCCTGCACGCCCGGGAAAGCCTTGCAGATGCCGAGTGTTTCGAGAACGGGCGTGGCGACAGGCTCGGTCATGGCGAACGGTCTTGTCGGGGCCTCAGCAAAGCTCGGCAGTCGGCGCGAGCGGACATGGACGGCGGGATCATCGCACCGGCGGGCGAGCAACGGGAGGCGGCCTGAGGCCGCCCCCCGCCGGCTCGGGAGGTGTCTCAGTAGACCTTCGAGAACTCGTCGATGTTCTTGGCGTCGAACACGAAGGGCGGCGCCATCGGGCCGGACAGGTCGTCGTCGAGCTTGACCTTGCCGAGCTTGCCCATCGACAGCTCACCGCCGGCCACCGCCTTCTCCTTGCCGGTGGCAAGGTTGTAGGCGATCGTCGTGGCGGCATAGCCGAGGTCGATCGGGTTCCACAGGGCGAACTCGGGCGCGGCGCCCGACTTGACGTGGTTGATCATCTCCGAGGGCAGGCCGAGACCGGTGACCAGCACCTTGCCGACCAGCTTGTTGTCCTCGACATACTGCGCGGCGGCGGCGATGCCGACCGTGGTGGGCGCGATGATGACCTTGAGGGCGGGATCGCTCTCGATCAGGCCCTTGGCCTCGGTGTAGCTCTTGTCCTGCTTGTCGTCGCCATAGACGACCTTGGTCAGGTTGATATTCGGAAACTTGGCGGCGTCCTTCTTCATCACCTCGATCCAGGCGTTCTGGTTGGTCGCGGTGGAGGTGGCCGACAGGATGGCGACGTTGCCCTTCTGGCCGCCGAGCAGGTCGTCGGCCATCTTCAGGCACTGGTCGCCGATGAGGTCGGTGGCCGAAGCCAGCAGGTTCATCTGGCGGCCGGCCTTGGCGACGCCGGAATCGAACGAGACGACGGCGATGCCGCGGTCCATCGCCTTCTTGAGCACCGGCACCAGCGCGTCGGCGTCGTTGGCCGAGATGGCGATGGCGTTGACGCCCTGGGCGATCAGCGAGTTGACGATGTCGATCTGGCCTTCCGGGGTCGCCTGGGTCGGGCCGGTGTAGATCACCTCGACATTGCCCAGTTCCTTGGCCGCTTCCTGGGCACCCTTGTTGGCGGCGTCGAAGAAGCCGTTGCCGAGGTTCTTGACCAGAAGGGCGATTTTCACGGTGTCGGCCGAAGCCGGGCCGGCGGCGAAGGCAAGCGCCATCGCGGTGCCGATCGCCAATGTCTTCAGAAGCTTCATGACTTCAGTTCCTCCCATTGGGTTTTGGTTGCACTTGCCTGAGGTGGATCGGCGCGCCTCATGCCGCCGACGATGACGCCTCGCCCTCGCCGGCCTCCCGTGCGGCAACGATGAGACGTATTCCGGCCTGTTCGATGGTCTTGGCGTCGCGGGTGGCGACGCCGTCATCGGTGATGACCGTGTGCACGCGCTCGAGCGGGCACAGGATCAGGCTCGAACGGTTTGCGAACTTGGAGGAATCGACCAGCAGAACCAGTTCTTCGGCCTGGTTGATGAGCTTCTGCTCGGCCTGGATGAGCAGCGGGTCGCCCTCCATCACACCGATGGGGCTGATGCCGCGGGCGCTGGTGAACATGCGGCGCGCATAGAAGTTGCGCGTGACGTCATTCTCGAAGGGGCTGAGGATGATGTTCTGCTCGCGATAGATGGCGCCGCCCGGCAGGGTGATCGTATTCTTGGAATTGCGCAGCAGATGCTCGGCGATCGGGAACGAGTTGGTCAGGATCTGCATGCGCCGGCGGGCGAGATGATGGACCATCTGAAAGGTGGTCGTGCCGCCGTTGATGATGATCGATTCACCGTCCTCGCAAAGCTCGACCGCGGCGCGCGCGACGGCGCGCTTGCTGTCGATATTGACGCCCTCATTGACCGAGAAGGGGCGGCCGGCAATGCCGCGCATCTGCGGCGGATGCAGCGCCTCGGCGCCGCCGCGCACGCGGCGCAACTGACCGGCGACATGCAGCGCGCCGATGTCGCGACGGATCGTCGCTTCCGAAGCGCCGGTCAGCTCGACCAGCTCGGAAACGGTGACGACCGGTTTTTCGGTGACTTCGCCGAGGATGATCCGGTGGCGTTCGATTTCGTGCATTGCTCCTCCCGAGCAGAACATCATCAAGGTTCTTCGACAGTGTCAATCATAAACCGTCATTTTCGATAATACTGCGCTGCACACAGTCAGATTTGCACCGCAATATGCTTGATTGTGCGTAGTTTTGATTGACTTCCCGGCGTCTTTCGCGAAACCATGCGGGTCTCCCGCCGCAGCCGGCGGCCAACCCACCAATGTCAGCAAACAGATGATCGCGCCAACCGACACGCCTCTTCTCGCCAGCCGCTGGGACGAGCCGCTCGCGGCCAAACTGACGCCGGCGGAACGTCTTCTCTACCGGTCGAACCTCCTCGGCGCCGACCTGCGCATCACCAATTTCGGCGGGGGCAACACCTCGGCGAAACTGACCGAGCGCGATCCGCTCACCGGCGAGGCAGTCGAGGTCCTCTGGGTCAAGGGCTCCGGCGGCGACCTCGGGTCGATCAAGCTCGACGGCTTCGCCACCCTTTATCAGGCGAAGCTCGACGGGCTGAAGGCGCTCTATCGCGGGCCCGAACACGAAGACGAGATGGTCGGCTATCTGTCCCACTGCACGTTCGACCTGAACCCGCGCGCAGCATCGATCGACACGCCGCTGCACGGCTTCCTGCCCTACAAACACGTCGATCACATGCATCCCGATGCGGTGATCGCGATTGCCGCGTCGAAAGACTTGCGTGCGCTGACGCGGGCGATCTACGGCGACAGCATCGGCTGGCTGCCCTGGCGGCGGCCGGGATTCGAGCTTGGGCTGATGCTGGAGAAGTTCGCCCGTGCGCATCCCGAAGCGGTCGGCGTGGTTCTCGAAAGCCACGGCCTGTTCACCTGGGGCGACGACGAGCGCGCCTGCTACGAGACCACGATCGCCACCATCAACAAGGCGATCGGCTGGCTGGCCGAGCAGGAAGCCGCGCTGGGCAAGCCGGCTTTCGGCGGCGCCCAGACCGTTGCCGAAGAGCCGGCGACGCGCCGGGCAACGGCGGCCAGGCTGATGGTCGCGATCCGCGGCGAGATCGGCAAGAGCGGAAGCAAGGTCGGCCACTTCGACGACCACGCGGCCGTGCTCGAATTCGTCAATTCGAAGCGCCTCGCCAAACTTGCGGCGCTCGGCACCTCCTGTCCCGATCATTTTCTCAGGACCAAGATCCGCCCGCTGGTGGTCGACTATGCCGGCGATGCCGAGGCGACGCTGGCCGGCCTCGGCGTGGCGATCGCTGGCTTCCGCGAAGACTATGCCGGCTATTACGACCGCTGCAGGCACGCCGACAGCCCGGCGATGCGCGATCCCAATCCGGTGGTCTATCTGGTGCCGCGGGTGGGCATGATCACCTTTGCCCGCGACAAGGCGACGGCGCGCATCGCCGGCGAATTCTACCGCAACGCCATCAATGTCATGCGCGGCGCCTCGTCGGTCGACACCTATGTCGGGCTGCCCGAGCAGGAGGCGTTCGACATCGAATACTGGCTTCTGGAAGAAGCCAAGCTGAAGCGCATGCCGAAACCGAAGAGCCTCGCCGGGCGGGTGGCGCTGGTGACCGGCGGCGCCAACGGCATCGGCCGGGCAGCGGCGGCCAAGCTTCTCGCCGAGGGGGCCGCCGTGGTGCTGGCGGACATCGACCAGGCGGCGCTCGGCGAGACGACGGCCGCCTTCGGCCAGCTCTACGGCAAGGACAATGTGCGCGGCGCCACCATGGACGTCACCGACGAACAGGCGGTGGTCAAAGCTTTCGCCGATGCGGTGACCGCCTATGGCGGCCTCGACATCCTGGTCTCCAATGCCGGCATCTCGTCGGCCGCGCCGATCGAGGACACGTCGCTGGCCATGTGGAACCGCAACATGGACATCCTGGCGAAGGGCTATTTCCTCGTCTCGCGCGAGGCCTTCCGGGTGATGAAGCGGCAGGGGCTCGGCGGGTCGATCGTCTTCGTCGCCTCGAAGAACGGGCTTGCCGCTTCGGTCAATGCCTCGGCCTATTCGACCGCCAAGGCGGCCGAGATCCACCTCGCCCGCGGGCTGGCGCTGGAGGGGGCGCCGCTCGGCATCCGCGCCAATGTGGTCAATCCGGATGCTGTGCTGCGCGGCTCGACGATCTGGACCGGCGAGTGGCGCGAACAGCGCGCCGCCGCCTATCAGATCAAGCCGGACGAGTTGGAAGAGCACTATCGCAAGCGCAGCATGCTCAAGCGAAGTGTCCTACCCGAGGACGTCGCCGAGGCGATATACTTCCTCGCCTCGGACCTGTCGGCTAAATCGACCGGCAACATCATCAACGTGGACGCCGGCAATGCGGTGAGCTTCACGCGATAGAAAAACACGAGGGGAGGCATGTCCAAAGGACCGATCGATCAGGATCTGATCGCCAGACAGAACAAGAAAATCGCGGCGGGGCTGGAGGCGGACTACGCGGCGCTCGGCGCCCAGCTCGCCCGGCGCGGCGTCGACATCGACAAGATCGCCAGGCAGGTGGCGGCGTTCGCCGTGGCGATCCCGTCATGGGGCGTGGGCACCGGCGGCACGCGCTTCGCGCGCTTCCCTGGTCCGGGCGAGCCGCGCGACATCTTCGACAAGCTCGACGATTGCGCCGTCATCAACCAGCTGGCCCAGGCGACGCCGACCGTCTCGCTGCATATCCCGTGGGACAAGGTGAAGAACGTCAAGGGGCTGAAGCAGAAGGCCGACAAGCTGGGCCTCGGCTTCGACGCCATGAATTCCAACACGTTCCAGGATTTGCCGGGGCAGAAGCGGAGCTACAGGTTCGGCAGCCTGACGCACACCGACAAGGCGGTGCGCGACCAGGCGATCGCCCACAACATCGAATGCATCGAGATCGGCGAGAAGCTCGGCTCGACGGCGCTGACGGTATGGATCGGCGACGGCTCAAACTTTCCCGGCCAGAGCGATTTCACGGCGGCCTTCGAGCGCTATCTCGATTCGATGAAGGCGATCTATAAGGCGCTACCGTCCGGCTGGCGGGTGTTCGTCGAGCACAAGATCTACGAACCGGCTTTCTATTCGACCGTCATCCAGGACTGGGGCTCGAGCTATCTGGCGGCCAGCGAGCTCGGCCCCAAGGCGTTCTGCCTGGTCGACCTCGGCCACCATGCGCCCACCGTCAATATCGAGATGATCGTCGCCCGGCTGATCCAGTTCGGCAAGCTCGCCGGCTTCCACTTCAACGATTCGAAGTACGGCGACGACGATCTCGATGCCGCGTCGATCAATCCCTATCAGCTGTTCCTCGTCTTCAACGAGTTGGTCGGTGCGGCGGCGCGCAAGGCCAAGGGCTTCAAGCCGGCCTACATGATCGACCAGTCGCACAACGTCACCGATCCGATCGAGAGCCTGATCACCAGCGCCGTCGAGATCGTGCGCGCCTATGCCCAGGCGCTGATCGTCGACCGCGCGGCGCTGGCGGCTCATCAGGATGCCAACGACGTGCTGATGGCCAACCAGACGCTGAAGCAGGCCTTCACCACCGACGTCGCGCCGATCCTGGCCAAGGTGCGTGCCGACAAGGGCGGCGCCATCGATCCGGTCGCGGTCTATCGCGCGGCGAAGTACCGCCAGAAGGTGGCGACCGAACGCCCGGCGGTCAGCGGCGCCGGCGGCGGCATCGTCTGAGGGGACGAATGGCGATTTACGAGGCCCGCCGGCTTCCGCTCAAAATCGGGCAAAATCGCTCATGATGAGTGGCCGGCGGCGCCGATTTCAGGCGCTGCGGCGCAGGCTGAGCGGCGGCGGAGGCGGCATATCGGCCAGCTTCCAGCCGTCCAGCGCCATGGCCGAGGCCAGCGGCGTGACGTTGAAGCGCGCCGCGAGGTCGACCAGATTCTGCTTCGATATCGTCTGCCGCGGGCCGCCCATGGCAATCACCCGCATCAGGATGTCGGCGGATTTCTCCGCAGTATCGATCAGGCCGAAGGCTTCGTCGGGGGTCTCGCCGGCGCCGAAGATGCCGTGGAACTGCCAGAGCACGAGCGCGTGATCCTTCATCGCCTGCGCGGTTGCGTCGCCGATCTTCTCGGTGCCCGGCACCATCCATTGGATGGCGCCGACGCCCTCCGGAAAGACGACCACGCATTCGGTGCTGCCCTCCCACAGGGCGCGGGTGATGTTGTCACTGTCGAACTTCAGCACATAGGAGAGCGCAATCAGGTTGGTGGCGTGGCAATGCACGATTGCGGCCCGTTTTCCTGGCGCGGCCTGCTGGCGCACGGCATGGGATTTCAGGTGGGCGGAGAGCTCCGAGGTAGGTACCGCGCCGTCGCTGTAGCCCCAGCAGACCGTCACCGCGTGGCCGCCCGGAGACACGCGGATGACACCGAGATTGGCCTCGGGGTTGATCTGGACGTTGCGGAAGTAGCGTCCCGAGCCGGTGACCAGGAAATACTCGCCGACGAGATCGGGCAGCGGTTCCTCGAGCGGCAGGACGCGCGATTCGTGCCAGCCGGCCTGATAGGGCTGCACATCCCGGTCGAGCAGGCGGATGGAGACGTTGCCGCCATTGCGCTCGTCCCAGCCCTTGAGCCATGCGTCGCTGGTGATCTTGACCATGTCGGTCACGAACCAGGATTTGGCGGTGCTTGCGGGGGGCATGATCGTTCGGCTTTCTTTGTTGTTTTGATCGATATCGATCAAAATCGATCAGAAAGCAAGCAAACGGGCGTGCTAGAAGGTCGCAGGCGGGCTGATTGGAGGTCTGAATCCCGGAGCAGGCGTGAATTCGACGGTGTGCATACACAACCGGAACACAACGCCGCTCATGCCCGCCCCCGTGCGGGCATCCAGGCGAGACTCACCACTCGGGTGACTCCGGCCTGGGTGCCCGCCGGCGCGGGCACGAACGGTGGGTGGGATGGGCTCTTCCCACACGGGCGCTCCGATGCCCGGTCCGGTTCGAACGTCGCTGCGGCCTAGGACGGCCGGGCAAGCGCGATGCCGTTCTCCGCCAGCAGCCGGTCGACGTCGATGACCGCGCCGGTGGCGATGGAAGCGTTAGCGGCGATGCCGGTGAGGATCGACCACGCGCCCATGACCTCGCTGGCGGCGCGGCCGTATTTGTCGGGCGGCGTGTTGGCCTTGTCGAAGATATGGCCGAGCATGACGCGGTCGCCGCCGCCATGGGCGCCTTCGCCGCGCCACACCGCGATCTCCTGCGGGTCGCCGCCGGAAAGGTGCAGCTCGGTGGCGATGGATTCCCTGCCGCCCGGCGTGCGCTTGCCGCCGAAGATGCCGTGCACTTCGACATGGCGGTGGGTGAGTTCGCCCTTGGTGCCGTGGAACTTGATCTCAAGCCCCTCCCACGGGGAATAGGCGACCAGCGTGTAGTTGAGCGTGGCGCCGCTGGCATAGCGCGCCTGCACCTGCATGGTGTCTTCGATGGTGATGTCGTCGGCGAAGACGCAGCGGTCGCGAAAATAGCCGTCGAAGCTCTCGCCATCGAGATAGAGCTCCTTCAAGCCCTCGTGCTCGGCCATGTCGAGCTTGTAGTCGCAGCGCGGCGCCGCCGGACAGTCGTGGCAGCGTTCGCCGCGGTCGGTGAGGCCGAAGCTGTCGGCCATCTCCGGGCGGTAGAAGGCGCGCTTGCCGAAGGCATGGACCGTCTTCGGGGTCGAACCGATCCACCAGTTGACGAGGTCGAAATGGTGGGTCGCCTTGTGAACGAGGAGACCGCCCGACCTGTCCTTGTAGCGGTGCCAGCGGCGGAAATAGTCGGCGCCGTGGACGCGGTCGAGATACCAGCGGAAATCGACCGCGGTGATCTCGCCGATGGCGCCGGACATCAGGATGTCCTTCACCTGGGTGCGGTGCGGCGCGTAGCGGTAGTTGAAGCTGACGGTGATCGACTTGCCGGTCTTCTTCTTTGCATCGAGCACGGCGCGCAGCCGGCCGATATCGATGGTCATCGGCTTCTCGGTGATGACATCGGCGCCGAGCTCCATCGCCCGGGCAATGTAGCGGTCGTGGAGATAATCCGGCACGGTGATCACCACCACGTCGGGCTTCTCGACCTCGACCATGCGGTCGAAGTCCTGCGCCGCATAGGCGGCGATCGGCCGGCCGGTGATCTGGCGGGTCTGGCCGGCCGATAGCTCGAGGCGATGCGGGTTGGAATCGCACAGGCCGACCAGCTCGTTGGAGTCGGCGAAGGTGGAAATGACGGCGTCGCGAAACATCAGATGGCGCGAGCCGGTACCGACGATGGCGTATTTCACTTTGCTTCAGGTTCCGGTGGATGCGGCAGCGGCTTCGGCGCCGGCGGGCTGGCGGCGAATGACGCGCTCGTTTGAATCGAACAGGTGGTAGGCGGTGTCGGCGAAATCGAGGCCGATGCGCTCGCCGGCCTCGACCGGCGCCTGGCCCTGGATCTCGACGGTGATCGACTGGCCGCCCGCCAGGTTGACGTAGACGAAGGTCTCGCCGCCGAGATGCTCGGCAATCTGCACCTCGCCGGCCAGCATGGCGCCGTCGGGCCCGGCCACGGCGATGTTCTCGGGGCGGACACCGAGGGTGATCTTCGCTCCGGCGGCGGGCGCCGCGCCGGCGACCGCGGTGGAGACGGTGAGGCCGCTGTCGAGGCGGACGTCGATCCTGCCGTCGCTGCCGCCGGCAACCGCGCCCGACAGGAAGTTCATGCGCGGGCTGCCGATGAAGCCGGCGACGAACAGGTTGGCCGGCTCGTTGTAAAGCTCGAGCGGCGTGCCGACCTGTTCGACGACGCCAGCACGCAGCACGACGATGCGGTCAGCCAGTGTCATCGCCTCGACCTGGTCGTGGGTGACGAAGATCATGGTCGAGCCGAGCCGGCGATGCAGCTTGTTGATCTCGACGCGCATCTGCATGCGCAGCTCGGCGTCGAGGTTCGACAGCGGTTCGTCGAAGAGGAAGATCTTCGGCTCGCGGACGATGGCGCGGCCGATGGCGACGCGCTGGCGCTGACCGCCGGAGAGCTGGCCGGGCTTGCGGTCGAGCAGCTCGCCGATCTGGAGGATCTCGGCCGCCTCGGCGACGCGCTGGGCGATCTCCGCCTTGGGCGCGCGCATGGTCTCGAGGCCGAAGGACAGGTTCTTGCGCACCGACATGTGCGGATAGAGCGCATAGGACTGGAAGACCATGGCCAGCCCGCGCTTGGCCGCCGGCACCTCGTTGACCGCGTCGCCGTCGATGACGACGTCACCCTGGGTGACGCTTTCGAGGCCGGCGATCATCCGGAGCAGCGTGGACTTGCCGCAGCCGGAGGGGCCGACGAAGACGACGAACTCGCCGGAATCGATCTTGAGATCGATACCGTGGATCACCTCGACGGCGCCGAAGCGCTTGACCACCTGCTGCAGTTCGAGGCCGGCCATCAGCCTTTCCTCTCCGCCATTGTCGACAGCCAGCCGTCGTAGAACGGATGGTCGCGTCCGATCGGCAGCTTAACGTCGCTGTCGGTGTGGACGGAATAGTAGGCGGCGGTGAGAAGCTCGATCGACGGCCGCGCGTCGGCGATCGACACCGGCATCGGTCCGCCCTCGGTCAGCGCCTTGTGGAGGACGAGGAACTGGCCGGTGTAGCGCTCGGGCAGGAGGGCGACCTCCGCCACCGCCGCGTCGACCGCTTTCTGTCGGTCGGCATCTGCCGCGATGAAGGTCCACGGTGCGGTGCCGGCATTGTAGGGGCTGTGGTTGCTCTCGATCGTCAGCCCCTCGAAATAGAAGCGCAGGCGCGACATCTCGGTCGTGGCGCCCATGGTCACCGACAGGGTGGCCAGCGTTCCGTCCTTCAGCTCGAGCGACAGCGCGGCGCAGTCCTCCGTTTCGATCGGGTTCACCCGCGTCGACATGCGGGCGAAGACCGACTTCGGCGGCGCCAGCAGGTAGCTCAGCATGTCGTGGTTGTGGATGGCGTGGGTGGTCAGCGTGCCGCCGAGCTCACTTGCCCAGCGCCCGCGCCAGGGATTGTCATAATAGACCGGGCCGCGCGTCCAGTGGGTCTCCACCGTCGCCGCATAGCTCTTGCCGACGAAGCCCTTCTCGCGGAGGTGCAGGAACTGGCGGATGCCGTTACCGAAGCGGTACTGGAAGATGGGCGAGACTCGCTTGCCCGACTTCTTCTCCGCCTCAGCCAGCCGATCGGCTTCGGCCAGCGAACTCGCGAACGGCTTTTCGAGGACGACATGGCGGCCGGCGGCGAGCACCTGCATCGCCTGTTCGAAATGCAGGTTCGAGGGCGTGGCGATGTCGATGAGGTCGAGATCACGGCCGAGCAGTTCCTCGAACGACGTCATCCTGTCGGCAATGCCGTATTCGGAGCCGACCTTCTCGGCCTTGTCGGGATCGATGTCGCAGAAGGCGGCAACCTCGTAGAGCTCGGGCAGCTCCTGGTAAGCCTCGATATGTCCCGCGCCGACACCGCCGCCGACGACACCGACCTTGAGACGCCGGCTCATCGCGTGGTCTCCGGACGGCTGCCGCCGAGACGCCTGGCGCTGGCCTGCGCCTGCAGGGTCAGTTCGGTGGCGTAGAAGCAGTGCGTCTGCGGCATGGCGGTCTCGGTGCGGTTGTTCACGTCGTCGCGCAACTGCTCGCCATAGACGATCTTCGTCTGGGAGCAGTCGATGCGGCGCATGCCGTCGCGATTGACGAGGAACAGGTGATCGGTGCCCGGCTGGCCAGCGATATCGAGGTATTTGCGCAGTTCGATGGTGCCCTCGGTGCCGACCAGGAACAGGCGGCCGTCGCCCCAGGTGGGCAGCGTGTCGGGGGTGAACCAGTCGACACGGATGTAGCCGGCGGCATTGTCGGAGGCCAGCACCATCTGGCCGAAATCCTCAAGCTCGGGCGTGTCGGGATGATCGAAATTGGCGACCTGGCTCGACAGGACTTCCGCGTGGGTAGCGCCGGTGAAGAACAGGAACTGCTCGACCTGGTGCGAGCCGATGTCGCACAGGATGCCGCCATAGCGGGCGCGCTGGTAGAACCAGTCGGGCCGCGGGTAGTTGCCGAGGCGATGGGGCCCGAGGCCGACGGTCGAGATGACGCGGCCAATGGCGCCGGACTTGACCAGGTCGCCGGCGGCGACGGTGGCGGGCTGGGTGTAGTGCTCGGAATAGCAGATCGAGAAGATGCGGCCGGTCTCCGCTTGCACCTTGCGCAACTCGGCAAGCTGGTCGAGCGAGGTGGCGCCTGGCTTGTCGAGCATGACGTCCTTGCCGGCGCGCATGGCGCGCACTGCCATCGGCGCGCGCTCGCTGAGGATGCCGGCACCGACGACGAGCTTGACCTCGGGATCGTCGAGGATGACGCGCTCGTCGGCGACGCGGGTGGCGCCGGGAAATGCCTTGGAGAACTGGGCGGCGAGATCGTCTTCGGGCGCGAAGAACGCCTTCAGGCGACAGCCGGCGTCCAGCATCACCTGAACCTGACCGTAGATGTGACCGTGATTGATGCCGATGACGGCGAACGCGAAACCGGGAGATGCCATTTCGGGGGACCTTGAACGAGTTGGAAATCAGGCTTTCAGCGCTCCGAGCGTGATGCCGCGGATGATCAAACGCTGGAAAGAGAGGAAGACAAAGAAGAGCGGGATGAGCGACAGAGTCGACATGGCGAAGAGCTGGCCGAAGCGCGATTCGCCGGTGGCATCGACGAAGGAGCGCAGCGCCAGGGGCACCGTGTAGTCGCGCATGTCGTTGAGGTAGATGAGCGGCCCGAGGAAGTCGTCGTAGGTGAAGATGAAGGAGAAAATCGCAGCGGTGGCCAGCACCGGGGCCGACAGCGGCAGCACGATCCGCCAGTAGATGCGCCAAGGGCCGCAGCCATCCATGATCGCCGCCTCGTCGATCTCGCGCGGCAGGCCGCGGAAGAACTGGACCATCAGGAAGATGAAGAAGGCGTCGACCGCCAGGTACTTGGGCACGATCAGCGGCAGGAAGGTATTCACCCAGCCGAGGTGCAGGAAGAGGATGTACTGCGGCACCAGGGTGACGTGATAGGGCAGCATCAAGGTGCCGAGCATCAACGCGAACCAGAAGCCCTTGAGGCGGAATTCGAGTCGGGCGAAGGCATAGGCCGTGACCGAGCAGGCCAGCACGTTGCCGAGCACGCAGAAGCCCGCGATGATCAGCGAGTTCTCGAAAAACGTGGTGAAGCTGACGCCGAGCGCCGTCCACCCCTCGGTGAAGCTGTTGAAGATCCAGTGTTTCGGGATAAGGCCGACATCCGTGAAGATCTCGTCTTCCGGCTTGAAGGAGCTCGAGAGCATCCACAGCAGCGGATAGAGCATGACGATGCCGGCCAGGCCCATCAGCACATAGCGCAGCAGGCCGCCGACGACTCTCTTCCATCCGCCGCCCGGCATTAGCGTCCCTCGTCCTGGTAGTAGACCCAGCTGCGCGAGGTCAGGAAGGCGATCGCCGTGAAAACGGCGATGATGACCAGCAGCAGCCAGGCGAGCGCCGAGGCGTAGCCCATGCGGAAATAGGCGAAAGCCTGCTGGTAGAGATAGAGCGTATAGAACAGCGTCGAATTGATCGGGCCGCCGGTGCCGCCCGACACGATGAAGGCCGGCGTGAAGGCCTTGAAGGCGTCGATCGACTGCAGGATCAGGTTGAAGAAGATCACCGGGGTGAGCAGCGGCAGGGTGATCTTGAAGAACTGCCGCGCCGGGCCGGCGCCATCCATGGCGGCCGCTTCGTAGAGGTCGGTCGGGATCTGGCGGAGGCCGGCCAGGAAGATGATCATCGGCGAACCGAACTGCCAGAGCGCCAGCGCCACCAGGGTCCACAGCGCGTAGCTCGGATGGGTCACCCACGAGGGGCCGCTGATTCCGAACAGCGCCAGGCCGTGGTTGACTAGGCCCTGGTCGCCGAAGATCTGGCGCCACAGGACCGCGATGGCGACCGAGGCGCCGAGCAGCGACGGCAGGTAGAAGACGGCACGGAAAAAGGCCACACCGCGGATGCCGCGGTCGAGCAGCATCGCCAGCGCCAGGGCGAGGATCAGCTTCAGCGGAACCGACCACAGGACGTAGTGGAACGTCACGCCGACCGCGTCGCGGAGTTGGTCGTCCTCGAAGAAGGCGTAGTGATAGTTGTCGAGCCCGGCCCAGACGGGCGGCTCGAGCAGCGAGTAGTTGGTGAAGGAGAGGACCAGCGACGCGATCGTCGGACCGAGGGTCAGTCCGAAGAAGCCGATCAGCCAGGGCGTCAGGAAGAGGTAACCGGGGCCGTTGCGCCTGATAGCCTGCGCGACACGCGCCCAGAAGCCGCCCGCCGCCGCGCGGCGGACGTCATCGCGATTCGCCACGGTCGATGCCACCATGTCCCACCCCAGCTGGCCGGCGCACACCTGTCGGGCGCGCGCCGGCCGTACCGTATCAGGCCGCCGTTAGCTGCGCTTCAGGATGTCGACCGCCTTGCTGACGAAGTCCTTGGCGCCGTCAGCGACGCTGACCTTGCCAAAGGACACCGCCTGCCAGGCCGGGATGATCTTCACATCCACCTCGCCGGCGCCCTTGGGCGGGGCGGGCGGCAGCGGGCTGACGTGGGTCGCGGCCATCTTCAGATACTTGATGATCTGCTGCTCGGTCGGCGACAGGCCGGGTGCGATGTGTTCGATCACCTTGGAATTGCTCGACACGCCGCGCTCGATCTGCAGGATGTCGGCGGCATCGAGGTCGGTGATGGCGAAGTTGATGAACTTCGCTGCATCGTGCGGCACGCTGCTGTTCGCCCGCTGCGACATGAACATCGACGGCTTCAGGTACTGGCCAGCCTTGAGGCCGGACTGGTTGGGGAACATGGCCAGGTCGAGCTTGTCCTTGTTGAGCTTCTGCATGCCGACAAGCTGGTTGGAGTTGGTGTAGTCGAAGATGGCGCGGCCGGTCGAGATCATCTGGGTCTCGATTGGGCCGTTCTTGTCCTGCGCCTGGACATCGGGCGGCGGCGTCAGGCCGTCGCTCTGCATTTGCATCCAATAGTTCCAGAAATCGCCGAGATCGGTGGCGTCGAAACCGAGCTGCCCGTCCTCGGTGTAGAGGTCCTTCGAGCGCTGGCGCAGGAAGCACTGCAGAAGCGGCTCCCAGGCACCCATGTTGGAGCTGAAGTAGACGCCATCGGGCAGCTTGGACTTCAGGTCCATGCCGATCTTGCGATAGTCGTCCCAGGTCCACTTGGTACTATCGGGAAGCTCGCCTCCGGCCGCCTTCAGCTTGTCGACGCTGTAGATGGTGGCGACGGAGTTGGCACCCATCGAGATGCCGTAGAGCTTGCCGTCGACCTTGCCGGCATCGAGAACGTTCTTGTCAAAATTCTCCATGTGCAGGTCAACGCCCAGGAACGGTGTCAGATCCTCGAGCTGGCCGCGGCGCGCCCATTCGAAGATGTAGCGGTAGTCCATCTGGATCACGTCCGGCAGGTTGCCGCCGGCTGCCTGGGTCGCGAGCTTGGTCCAGTAGTCGTTCCAGCCGTAGGTCTCGGCATCGACGGTGATGCCGGAGTTCTTCTTCTGGTACAGGTCGACCATGGCGCGGGTGCGCTTATCGCGGTCGGGGTTGCCCCACCAGATGTAGCGCAGGCGCGTATCGGCGAACGCCAGCCTGCCGGTCGAAGCGAGCACGGCGAGCGATGCGCCCGAGGCCATCAGCCCGCCAAACGTGCGCCGCGTGATGCGGTTGGTCATGTCATTCCTCCCATGAAACCTGTTGCGTCGAATTCGCCGGGCCGCCCTCCCACAAGCGAGCCGTGCGAAAAAGTAACCCGCCGGTTATAGGCGAGCAAGGTCGCAATTGTGCGGACACAAGTCGTCGCCGCATGCTCGCGAAACCGGCATGATATCAAAGTGTGCAGCCGGTGGACGGGGGCGGGTGCGACCCGATTGGTCATGCGATTGACAGCGCGGCTGCGGCAATAGTAACTGTCCTGTTACTTATCCGGCGATGCCACGGGCTCGTTCAGACGCAGGGAGGCGCGAATGGCCGGCCGACGGCTCGGTGTCATCATGCATGGTGTCACCGGGCGCATGGGGACTAACCAGCACCTGATCCGCTCGATCCTGGCAATCCGCGCCGAAGGCGGCGTCGAGCTTGCCAATGGCGACCGGGTGATGCCCGATCCGATCCTGGTCGGGCGCAATGCCGAGAAGGTCGAGGCGCTGGCGCGCGCCCATGGCGTCGAGCGCTGGACCACCGACCTCGACGCCGCGCTCGGCAACGGCGACGACGCCGTCTTCTTCGACGCCGGAACGACGCAGATGCGTCCCGCCCTGCTGGAGCGGGCGATCGATGCCGGCAAGCACGTCTATTGCGAGAAGCCGACGGCGACGAGCTTCGCCGAGGCGATCAGGGTTGCCGAGTTCGCCGAAAAGCGCGGCGCCAAGAACGGCGTCGTCATGGACAAGCTGTTCCTGCCCGGCCTGATGAAGCTCGCCATGCTGAAGAAGTCGGGCTTCTTCGGGCGCATGCTGGCGATGCGCAGCGAGTTCGGCTACTGGGTCTTCGAAGGCGACCTGCAGCCGATCCAGCGACCCTCGTGGAACTACCGGGCCGAGGACGGCGGCGGCATCGTCCTCGACATGATGTGTCACTGGCGCTACGTGCTCGATCACGTGTTCGGCAAGGTCGAAAGCGTCTCGTGCCTCGCGGTGACGCATATCCCCGAGCGCTGGGACGAGGCAGGCAAGCCGTACAAGGCGACCGCCGACGACGCCGCCTTCGCCACCTTCGTGCTCGAGGGGGGCGTCATCGCCACCATCAATTTCTCCTGGGTGACCCGCGTCTATCGCGACGATCTGGTGGTCTTCCACGTCGACGGCACCCACGGTTCGGCCACGGCCGGCCTGCATTCCTGCAAGGTCCAGCCGCGCGTGGCGACGCCGCGGCCGGTGTGGAACCCGGACGAGAAGGTGACGCACGACTTCCGCGCCGACTGGCAGAAGGTGCCGGAGACGAGAGCCTATCCCAACGGCTTCCGCAGCCAGTGGGAGATGTTCATCCGCCACGTGGTCGAGGACGCGCCGTTCCCCTACACGCTCAGCGAGGGGGCCAAGGGGCTGGAACTGGTCGAAGCGGCCCAGCAAAGCGCGCGCGAACGCCGCTGGATCGACCTGGGTACAAGCGGCTGAGCCTATGCGGCCGGCGCGCCCCACGGAGTTCCCTGACATGCGCGACCTGTCCGCCGACCGCGATCTCAAGGACTTCTCGCTCAACACCGGGACGGTCCGCTTCCAGGGCGATTTCCTCGCCATCCTGGAGGCGGCGAAGCGCCACGGCATCTCGATGCTGTCGCCGTGGCGCGAGCAGATCGCGGGCGTCGGGCTGGAAACGGCGGTCAAGGCGCTCCGCGATGGCGGCTTCCGGCTGTCGGGTTATTGCCGCGGTGGCCTGTTCCCGACCGATGCGCGCAACCGGCAGGCGGTGCGCGACGACAATCGCCGCGCCGTCGACGAGGCGGTGGCGCTCGGCGCGCCGTGCCTGGTGATCGTTGCCGGTGGCCTGCCGCAGTTCACGCGGGAAGGCTCGACGCCGTCGAAGGACATCGCCGCGTCGCGTGCCGCCATCCGCGACGGCCTGGGCGAGATGCTCGACTATGCTGAAGCCGCCGGCATGAGGCTGGCGCTGGAACCGCTGCATCCGATGATGGCGGCGGAGCGCTGTGCCGTGAACACGCTCAGACAGACGCTCGATCTCTGTGACGAGCTTGATCCCGGCCGCAGGCGCGGCCTCGGCGTGGCGGTCGATGTCTACCACGTGTGGTGGGACTACGAAGTCCACGAGCAGATCCGGCGCATCGGGGCCGACCGTCTGCTTGCCTTTCATGTCTGCGACTGGCTGGTGCCGACGACCGACAAACTGCTCGGCCGCGGCATGATGGGCGACGGCATCATCGAGATACCGAAGCTGCGCGAGAGCATCGAGGCGCTCAAGCCCGACATCCCGGTCGAGGTGGAGGTGCTGTCCACCGCCTGGGGGGAGCGGCCGATGGACGAGGTGATGGCAATCGCGATCGAGCGCTACCGGACCGCCTGTTGAGTGCCGGCGCCATCGGTCGGGCGCAGATAGGCGATGATGACATCGACGATATGCCTGCCGTGGCGGGCGATCCGCGCCGGCTTGGCGAGGTCGCGGCGGAAGATCGCCGAGAGCGTCCAGCGGTTCGACAGGTAGAACCAGCTCAGCGAGGCGATGCTGATATAGAGCTCCACCGGGTCGACCCCCGGACGGAATTTACCCTCTTCCACCCCCTGGTGCAGCGTCTCGCGCAGAAGCGCGATCATCGGCGAATGCAGGGCGATGATGCGCTTCGAGGCGCGCACATACTTGCCCCGCATCAGGTTCTCGGTGTTGAGCAGGCTGAGGAATTCCGGATGGGCGAGGAAGTAGTTCCAGGTGAACGCGGTCAGCTGGCGCATGGCCTCCTCAGGGTCGCGGTCGGCCAGCCTGAGTTCCGCCTCGGCAGAGCGGATGCCCGAATAGGCGCTTTCGAGAACGGCCTTGTAGAGCGCCTCCTTGCCCCCGAAATAGTGGTAGAGCATGCGCTTGTTGATGCAGGCGCGGGTGGCGATGTCGTCGACGCGGGCGCCGCCGAATCCCTTCTCGGCGAATATGTCGGTGGCTGCCGCAAGAATCGCGGCCTTGGTCCGTACGGGATTGCGGGTGCCCGTCGGTGCGTTGTTTCTTGTCCGCGGCTTGGCCGCGGCCGGTTGCCGAGTCCCTTTCACTGCCCCGCCCGCATGCGATTCCAGTTCAGCTCGTTGAGCACGACACGGCCGGGATGGCAAGTCAACCGTTCCTCCTGTCAGCGCGCCGCTCACGCGCCGAGATAGGCCTGGCGAACGCGATCGTCGTGCAGCAGGGCCTCCCCGGTGCCCGACAAGGCGACGCGGCCGTTCTCGATGACATAGGCGTGGCTGGCCAGCTTGAGCGAGGCGGCGACGTTCTGTTCGACCAGCACGCAGGTGATGCCGGTCGCGTTGAGGTCGCCGATTGTTTTGAGCACGCCCTGCACCGCCAGCGGGGCGAGGCCGAGCGAGGGCTCGTCGAACATGATGAGATCGGGCGAGCCCATCAGGCAGCGGCCGATGGCGAGCATCTGCTGTTCGCCGCCGGACAGCGTGCCGGCCGCCTGGCGGCGGCGCTCGGCCAGCCGCGGGAACATGGTCATTACCCGGTCGAGGTTGCGATGGCGGTCGTGCCGGGCGCGCGGCAGCATGGCGCCCATGGCGAGGTTCTCGGCAACCGACAGGGTGGGGAAGACCTGGCGGCCCTCGGCGACCTGGCCGATGCCGAGATCGCAGACGCGGTGGCTGGGCCAGCCGGCGATGTCCTTGCCGCGATAGAGGATGCGGCCGCGCGCCGGGCGATGCATGCCGGCGATGGTGCGGATGAGCGAGGTCTTGCCGGCGCCGTTGGCGCCGACGATGGCGACGATGGTGCCTTCCGCGATGGTCAGCGACACGTCGTCGAGTGCCTGGGCGTCGCCGTAGAAGAGGTCGAGGGTTTCGATGCCGAGAATCATGCCGGCGTCTCCGCGCCGAGATAGGATTCGATGACGGCGGCATCGCGGACGACCAATTCGGGCGGGCCGTCGGCGATCAGCGCGCCGTGATGGAGCACGACGATATGGGAGGCGAGCGCCATCACCGCGCGCATGACGTGCTCGATGAGAACGATGGTGAGGCCGGTGTCGTGATTGAGTGCCTTCAGCGCCGCCACCATGCGGTCGGTCTCGGTGGGCCTGAGGCCGGCCATCACCTCGTCGAGCAGCAGGAGCTTCGGGTCGGTGGCCAGCGCCCGGGCGACCTCCAGCCGCTTGCGGTCGGGCAGCGTCAGGGAGGAGGCCTGCTGGTGGCGCTTGTCGTAGAGGTCGAGGCGGCGGAGGAATTCGTGGGCGTGCCCGCGCGCCACCGGGACGCTGGACCGGTGCAGAAGCGCGCCGACGACGACGTTGTCCTCGACGGAGAGGCCGGGGAAGGGACGGACGAGCTGGAACGTCCGCCCGATGCCGCGCCGGCACACCTTGTCGGCGGAGAGCCCGTCGATGCGCTCCTCCGTGAAGGTGATGGTGCCGGCGTCGGGTGTGAGCACGCCGGCGATCATGTTGAAGAGCGTCGTCTTGCCGGCGCCGTTCGGCCCGATGACGCCGCAGATCTCGCCGGCCGCGACTTCGAGCGACACCTCGTCCACCGCGACCAGGCCGCGGAAGCGCTTGGTCACGTCGTCGAGGACAAGCAGCGCGCTCACCGGCGGTTCTCCATGAGGCCGAGACGGCGCGCCAGCCACGGCCAGACGCCGCCGGGCAGTGCGGCGATCACCAGCAGCAGGCAGATGCCGTAGAGCACCTGCCTGGCGCCGGGAATGTCGATGCCGATGGCGGCGAGCACCGCGTTCAGGCCTTCGGCCAGCCCGGTGAGCAGGAAGGCGCCGACGATGGGACCGAGCAGCGTGCCGAGCCCGCCGATGATCGGCCCGACGATCATCTCGATGGAGCGCGAGATGTGGAAGACCTGCTCGGGGAACAGGTTGTTGTAATAGAAGGCGTAGAAGACGCCGCCGAAGGCAGTCATGCCGGCGGAGATGACCACCGCCGCCATCTTGTAGCGGAAGGTGTCGATGCCGGAGGCGCGCGCCGCCTGCTCGTCCTCGCGGATCGCCAGCCAGTAATAGCCGATGCGGCTCTTGAGCAGCAGGCGGCAGAAGACCAGCGCGGCGACCGCGGCGACGAGCATGACGTAGTAGAACATGACCGGCGCGCCGCGCAGCGACCACAGATCGATGCTGTCCTGCGAGGCGACCGGCAGGAAGAAACCGCCGGAGCCGTTGACGATGGTCAGATGGTCGAAGCCGATGCGCGCGAATTCGGCGAAGGCGATGGTGAGGATGGCGAAGTAGACGCCGGTGACGCCGAAGCGCAGCGCCAGGAAGCCGATGATGGCGCCGGCCAGCATGGTCACCGGCACCGAGGCGACGAAGCCAAGCCAGGGGCCGACGCCGAAGTCCTTGAACAGGAACGCGGCTAGGTAGCCGGCGAGCCCGACATAGAGGGCATGGCCAAGGGAGAGCTGGCCGGCGAAGCCCATCATAACGTTCCACGCCTGGCCGACATAGGCGAAATAGAAGATGAGGATGAGGATGGTGACCAGATAGTCGCCGACGAACCAGGGTGCGGCGACCAGTACGGCGAGGAGGAGCCCGAGCAGGGAGAGGCTCAGCGGCGACAGGCCGGCGGCGAGGCGTCCCATCGTCTCAGGCCTTTCTGCCGAGGATGCCCTGCGGGCGGAAGAGCAGCACCAGCACCAGGATGGCGAAGCCGAACATGCTCTTGGCCGAGGGCGTGAAGAGGAGGCCGGCCATCGCCTCGGTGAGGCCGATGAGGACGCCGCCGAGCAGAGCGCCGGGCATGGAGCCCAGGCCCCCGGTGATGACGATGATGAAGGCGAGCAGGGTGTAGGCGGGGCCCAGTGCCGGCGTCACGTCGATGAGGAGCACCAGCATCGATCCGGCGGCGCCGACGCAGGCCGCGCCGAGGCCGAAGGTCAGCGCGTAGTAGTGCTGGACATTGAGGCCGACGACCAGCGCCCCGGTGTGGTTGTCGGCGCAGGCGCGGATCGCCGTGCCGATGCGGGTGAAGCGGAAGAAGGCGTAAAGCCCCGCGGCGACGACGAGCGAGACGCCGGCGGCGTAGAGCTTGGTGGCGTCGACGATCACATCGCCGAAGGCGAAGCTGTCATAGGAATAGGCGGTCTGCACGCCGCGGGCGTCGGGCCCGAAGATGATCAGGAGCACGTTCACCAGAATGATCGCGACGGCGATCATCAGCAGGAACTGCGTCGAATTCGGGCCGGGTGACGAAGCGGTTGATGAGGCCGGCCTGGAGCCCGTAGCCGAGCGCGAAGAGGACGGCGGCGATCGGCACCAGCATGACCAGCGGATCGAGCCCGAGGGTCGAGAACAGGGTGACGGCGATGTACATGGCGACCGTCATCATCTCGCCATGGGCGAAGTTGACGACGCGCACCACCCCGAAGATTACCGACAGGCCGAGCGCCATCAGGCCATAGACCAGGCCGGTGAGGACGCCGCTGACGGCAACGTTGAGATAGACTTCGGCCGGCACCCCGCCCCCCAATAAAGCCGCTCCGGCCGCCGCGGCGGCCGGAGCATGGGTTCGCTCTTCCCGCGCTCAGCGCTGATTATACGGCTTCATCGGCCATTCCGGCTTGGCATTGGCCGCTTCCTTGGGCGCGATGGTGACCAGCTTGCCGGCGCGGTTCTGGATGGCACCGTCCTTGACGCCGGCATTCTGGCCCTTGGCGTCGAACTTGATGCCCGGTCCGATGCTGACATTGTCGGTGATATCGGTGGCGCGGATGGCCTCGACGAGGGCGCCGGGATCGGTCGAGCCGGCGCGCTTGTAGGCGTCGGCGGCGACCATCAGCGCCTCGAAGGTGAAGACGTGGTTGGTGTTGAGGTTGACGTCCGGATAGGCCTTGGCCAGTCCCGCCTCGAGCACCGGCGACAGCTTCTTGTTGGGATCGTACCAGGGCACGAAGCTGATCGGGCCGTCGGAGAGCTTGCCCAGCGTCTTCAGGTACTGGTCCTCGTACCAGCCCGGGCCCATGCTGAGCACGGCCTCGGGGGTCCAGCGCTGCTTGACCAGCTCGCGGGTGAGCAGCATGGCGTCGTTGAGGCGGCTGACGACGAGCAGGACGTCGGCCTTGGCGGCCTTGGCCTTGGCGACCTCGACCGAAAGGTCCTTCGACGCCGGGTCGTAGGCGATCTCCTCGACGATCTTGTAGGGCAGCGGGAACTTGGCCGACACGGCGCCGACGCCCTTGGCCATGGCGGTGCCGAAGGTGTCGTTGACGTGCAGGAAAACGGCTGTCTTCGGCGAGGCGCCGGTGGTGGCGAAGAGCTCCATCTGGTTGGCGAAGGCATCGCCCAGAATGGTCGGCGCGGTGGGGAAGTTGCGGAAGACGAACTTGTAGCCCTGCTCGGTGATGTCCGGAGCGGCGGCGATGTTGATGACGAAGGGGATGCCCTTCTGTTCGGCGACCTGGGCGATGGCCGAGCTCTCGCCGGAATCGAAGGCGCCGACGAGAAGCTGGGCGCCTTCGCCGATCAGCTGCTCGGCGCGCGAGCGGGCGGTATCGACGCTCGATTCGGTGTCGCCGCCCATGATCTCGAGATCGGGATAGCCGAGATCCTTGAGGATCGGCACGGCAACATCGACGCCGCGCTGGCAATCCTGGCCGATGCCGGCCATGTAGCCGGAGCGCGGCAGGATGACGCCGACCTTGAGCGGACCGCCGGCGGCCCGCACGATGCTGAACGGTGCCGTGCCGGCAACCAGGCCAAGAGCACCGACGCCCGCGGCGAAGGTGCGGCGGGTCATGCGCGGACCGGCACTGCCGGTCCAGGACTGCGACTTGCGGCTCATGTCATTTCCCTCCCTTTCAAAGCCCGAGCAGGCTTCTTGCATTTTCCTTCAGTATCAGCGGGCGGACATCGGGCTTGATGTCGAGCCCTTCGAAGTCCGCCAGCCAGCGATCGGGCGCGATCGCCGGCCAGTCGGAACCGAACAGCACTTTGTGCTTCAGAATCGAGTTGGCGTATTTCACCAGGATCGGCGGAAAGTACTTCGGCGACCAGCCGGAGAGGTCGATATAGACGTTCGGCTTGTGCTGGGCGACGGCGAGCGCCTCCTCCTGCCAGGGGAAGGAGGGATGCGCCAGGATGATCGGCATGTCCGGAAAATCGGCGGCCACGTCGTCGAGATAGAGCGGGTTGGAATATTTCAGGCGCATCCCCATGCCGCCGCGCATGCCAGAGCCGACGCCGGTCTGGCCGGTGTGGAAGAGCGCCGGGACGCCGGCTTCGGCAATCGCCTCGTAGAGGGGATAGGCGCTGCGGTCGTTCGGGTAGAAGCCCTGCATGGTGGGGTGGAACTTGAAGCCGCGGATGCCGAACGCGGCAGTGAGCCGCCGCGCCTCGCGGGCGCCGGCCTTGCCCTTGGCCGGATCGATGGAGGCGAAGGGAATCATGATGTCGGAGAACTGGGCGGCAAGCTCCGCCATCTCCTCGTTGGCGTAGCGGCGGAAGCCGGTCTCGCGCTCGGCATCGACGGGGAAGATGACGCAGGCGATCCGGTGCTCGCGGTAATAGGCGGCGGTCTCCGGCACGGTCGGCGGATGCTTGTGCGGCGACCTGAAGTAGGCGGTCATCGCCGCCTGGAAGTTGTCGTAGCCGTCGTCGGCGTGGGTGCCGCAGGGTTCCTCGGCGTGGGTGTGGATGTCGATGGCGACGATCGTGTCGAGGTCGATGGTCATGGTGCCCCCGAGCGTTGCGCCAGCTTGGCCAGGAGCCGGAGCAGCGTGTCGCGCTCACGCGCCGTCAGCGTCGTGGTGGCGGCGCGGTCGCTCACGGTGAGCTGCGGCACGGTCGCGTCCACGGTGGCGCGGCCCTTGTCGGTCAGGCTGAGTTCGACGGCGCGGCGGTCGCTCGCCGGCACCCGCCGTTCGATCAGGCCCTGGCCTTCGAACAGGCGGACGATCTTGGCCATGTTCGACCATTTGATGTGCAGCGCATCGGCGAGCACCCCCTGGCGCACGCCGGGATTCTCGCCGATGGCGATGAGGATGCCCATCTGGCCGGGGGTGATGCCGCGCTCGCCGAAATCGTGGAAGAACGATTCGAAAAGCTGAAGCTGCGCCAGGCGCAGCATGAAGCCGGCAAGCCCGGTCAGCGGACCGAACGCCACCTCATCCGCCGTGGCCGGCGCGGGCAGGGCGATCTTCTCGTGGCGCGTCAACGGTGCCTCACGGCTTCTGCGGCGCGGCGACCCTGGCCGCGCGCTTGTCGAGGAATGCCTTGAGGCGCTCGGTCGCCTCGGGGCTGGTCTGGGTGAAGGAGGCGACCAGGGATTCGACGAAGAGGCCGTCATCCTGGGCCATGTCCTGGATGCGCGGCAGCGCATTGATGATGGCGTAGTTGGACAGCGGTGCATTGCCGGCGGCGACGCGGGCCAGCGCCTTCGCCTTGGTGAGTGCGGCGCCGGCTTCGACGACATATTGCACCAGGTTGCAGCGCTCGCCCTCTTCAGCGTCGAGCACGCGGCCGGTCAGCATCAGGTCGGTCATGCGCGCCACCGTCATCAGGCGCGCCACCTTCACTGAGCCGCTGCCGCCGACGAAGATGCCGCGCTGGCCTTCCGGCAGGGCGAAGAAGGCGGTCGTATCGGCGACGCGGATATGGGTCGAGGCGGCGAGCTCCAGCCCGCCGCCGACGACGGCACCGGTGAGCGCGGCGACGAAGGGAATGGTGCCGCGCTGGATGCGGTCGAAGACGGCGTGCCAGCGGCGCGAGCCGTGGATGCCTTCGATCGGGGTCTTGTTGACGTGCTCGGCGAGGTCGAGCCCGGCGCAGAAATGCGCGCCGACACCATGGATGACGGCGGCCTTGGCTTCTTCGGAGGCGCGCTCGACGGCCACGGCCAGCGCCTCGACCACGGCGTCGGAAATGGCGTTGCGCTTCTCCGGCCGGTTGAGGCCGATGAGTGCGATCTCGCCGTCCATGGCGAAGGTGACCAGCTCGGTGGACATGCTCAGTCCGGCTTCCTCCCATGCCCGCCTTTTGGCCCGTTTCCCGGGGCTCTGGCGTTGTTCAGGCCGACTGTCAGGCGCCGTTGCGCCGGCCAAAATTGTTTCCTAGTGGACGAAATGCGCACTGGCCTGTCAAGCTGAATCGGCGGCGCGGGCGGGCGGCCGCACGGGGCAGCTTTGCCGCGTCGCATGGCGGCGCCGGTGCGACGCTCACCGCTCGGAGCGCAGTGTCGCAAACAGCCAGGCGCCGAGCCCGACGGCCACGGCGCCGGCCGCCAGCAGGCCGAGCACGTCGAAGGCCATGCCGGAGGCGGCGGCGAGGTTTCCGGAGAACGTGAAACCGGCGCCGACATAGACCGCGACCCAGACGATCTCGCCGAGTGCGCCCCACAGGGTGAAGCGCAGCCAGGAAAGCCCGGCGGCGCCCGCGGCGAGGTTGACATAGGGGCCGAGGGCGGCGGCAAGCCAGCGCGACAGGAACACGGCGATGCCGCCGCGGGTGGCGAGGAAGGCGGTCGCCCTGGCGAGCGGCGCGGCCCGCGCGCTCAGCCGCTCGATGAGGCGGGAGCCGCCCCAGCGGCCACCGAAATAGCCGGCCTGGTCGCCGATCACCGCCCCGGCAAAGGCGGCGCCGGTGCTTGCGCCAAGCGACAGGTCGCCGGAGGCGACGAAGCCGCCGGCGGCGATCATCAGGATCGAGGCGGGGATCGGTAGAGCCAGGCACGAAAAGAACGTTGCGGCCGCAAGAAGGTAGATCCCGTATTGCGGCACGAGCCCGAGAAGCCAGTCGGTCACGGCGGCTTGTGTCCGTGCTTGTCGGCCTGGAGCCTGGCGATGGCGGCTTCGACGGTGGCCACGATCTGTCCGACGGGCACGCCGCGCTGCTGCGCGATTTCGCCCAGCGTCAGGGGGCGGCCGGCGGGCGGCGGCAATCCCGCCGCGGTCTCAAGGTCGCGGGGATCGAGATTCCAGCTGTGGGCGATGTAGCCGACCGTCATCCAGGCGGCGACCGGCTGGTTCTGGTGGGTCGACCAGTAGACCGCCCGGGTGGCGAAGCGGCCGGCGAAGAACAGCGCGAGCGCCGTGAACAGGACGAACGCCGAGACAAGAACGGGATGACGGCGGAAGGCGGATTTCAATTGCCCTGTCCTGCTGCGCCCTGCCGGCGCGACCTTTCCTGCACGGGGTATCATTGTGCGGGCCGGGGGTGCAATCGGCGGTCGGGTCGGGCGGGCCGATTTTGTTTCCTAGTGGACGAAATGCGGCCCGGCGTGCAAAAATGAAGGCGTCGGGTGTGTGGCCTGGCCGGCTGGAGGGGAGGCCGGCGGGAGGTTAGCTTGAGCGCGCCCGGCCGCGTGGGAGGACACGCCCTTTGACCGCATTGGTTTCCGACGTCGCCGGTGTCGAGGCGGCGCCGCTGCGCAAGGTTCGTTTCTGGGAGCCGGAGATCCGCGTCGAGCGACGGCCCGACGGGACGGTCCTGGTGCGCCAGGCGGGCGAGTTGCCGCCGTTTCCGCCGCGGCTCACCGACCGGCTGGTGCATTACGCGCAGGCGACGCCGGACACGCTGTTCCTGGCCGACCGCAACGGCGGCGCTGACTGGCGCCGGGTCACCTATGCGCAAGCCTTCGACCGGGTGCGGCGCATCGGCGAGGCTCTGCTCGGCTTCGATCTGTCGCTCGACCATCCGCTGCTGATCCTGTCGGGTAACGACATCGAGCACGCGCTGCTGGGGCTTGCCGCACAATATGTCGGCGTTCCCTATGCCGCGGTGTCGCCGGCCTATTCGCTGGTGTCCACCGACCACGGCAAGCTGCGCGGCATCGTCGACACGCTGCTGCCGGGGCTGGTCTTCGCCGCCGATGGCAAGGCCTTTGGCCCGGCGATCCAGGCGGCGGTGCCGGCGGCGACGCCGATCGTGACCGTCGGCAATCCGCTGCCATCGCGCGCCAACGTTCCCTTCGGCGATCTGGAAGTGCGTGCGCCCACCGGCGCTGCCGACGCGGCGCACGCGACGGTCGGGCCGGACACCGTCGCCAAGTTCCTCTTCACCTCCGGTTCGACCGGCTCGCCCAAGGCGGTCATCAACACCCAGCGCATGATGACCGCCAATCAGGAGATGGTGCGCCACTGCTTCGCCTACATGGCCGACGAGCCGCCGATCGTGCTCGACTGGGCGCCGTGGAACCACACTGCCGGCGGCAACAAGGTCTTCAACATGGTGCTCTACAACGGGGGCACCCTCTACATCGACGACGGCCGCCCGACGCCGGTCGCCATCGGCAAGACCGTGCGCAACCTCGGCGAGGTGGCGCCGACCTGGTATTTCAACGTGCCCAAGGGCTATGAGGAGCTGATCCCCTATCTCGAAGAGGATGCGGAGCTTCGCCAGCGCTTCTTCAGCCGCCTGAAGATGATGATGTATGCCGGCGCCGGCCTCGGCCAACATACCTGGGACGCACTGGAGCGGCTGGCCGTGCAGGCGACGGGGGCGCGCGTGCTGCTGGTGACCGGCCTCGGCTCGACCGAGACGGCGCCGTTCTCGATGATGTGCACGGTCGATCAGCGTATCGCCGGCAATATCGGCGTGCCGGCGCTGGGGATCGAACTGAAGCTGGTGCCGGTCGACGGCAAGCTCGAGGCCCGGCTCAAGGGGCCCAACGTCACGCCCGGCTACTGGCGCGATCCCAGGCGCACGGCGGAAGCCTTCGACGAGGAGGGTTTCTATCGCCTCGGCGACGCCTTCCGCTTCGTCGATCCGGACGACGCCGCCAAGGGCTTCTATTTCGACGGGCGCATCGCCGAGAACTTCAAGCTCAACACCGGGACCTGGGTGAATGCCGGGGCGCTGCGCGCCAGGCTCGTCGACGCGCTCGGCGGTCTCGCCCGCGATGCGGTGATCACCGGGCTCGACCGCGACTTCATCGGCGCCATCGTCATCCCCGACATGGCGGCCTGCCGCGTGCTCGCGGCCGGTACGACGGACGCCACGCCGGTCGCTGACATCCTCGACGACGACCGCGTGCGCGCCGATTTCGGCGTGCGGCTGGCGGCGCTGGCGCGCGAGAGTACCGGCTCCTCGACGCTCGTCCGGCGGATCGTGCTGTTCGGCGGGACGCTGTCCATCGACAAGGGCGAGGTCACCGACAAGGGCTCGCTCAACCAGCGCGCGGTGATCGCCAACCACCCCGATCTGGTCGAGGAGATCTATGCCGGCTCGCCGCGGGTCATCGCCTGCAGGCCCGGCGGCTGAAGTGGGCAGCAACGAGCGAATAGCAGGCCGTGACCGGCGCTCCATTCCCTATTCGCTATTCACTGTTCACTCTATTTCGGCGCCATGCGCAGCGCCCCGTCGAGGCGCACCACCTCGCCGTTGAGATAGGGGTTGGCGATCATCGCCGCGACCAGGGCGGCGAATTCGTCCGGTGCGCCGAAGCGGGCGGGGAAGGGGATCGATGCCGCGAGCGCGGCCTGGGTTTCCTCCGGCAGCTCGTCCAGCAGCGGCGTGCGAAAGAGGCCGGGCGCGATGGCGAGAACGCGGATGCCGAAACGGGCGAGTTCGCGCGCCGCCGGCAGCGTCAGCGCGACGATGCCGCCCTTCGAGGCGGCATAGGCCGCCTGGCCGACCTGGCCGTCATAGGCGGCGACCGAGGCGGCAGAGATGACGACGCCGCGCTCGCCGCTGGCGGTCTCCGGCAATTCGCTCATGGCGGCGGCGGCCAGGCGCATGACGTTGAACGTGCCGATGAGGTTGACCCGTACGACGCGCTCGAAGGCGTCGAGCGGCATGGGGCCGTCGCGCCCGACGATGCGCGCCGCGCTGCCGATGCCGGCGCAATTGACGAGGATGCGCGCGACCCCATGCGCCGCCGCCGCCCTGGCGATTGCCGCCGCGACGCTTGCCGGCTCGGTGACGTCGCATGCACAGAAGACGCCGCCGATCTCCTGCGCCAGGCTCTCTCCGGCCGCCGCATTGCGGTCGAGCACGGCAACCCTGGCGCCGTCGCGCGCCAGCAGGCGGGCGGTCGCCGCGCCGAGACCCGATGCGCCGCCGGTCACCAATGCTGCGGTTTCGCCGATCTGCATGTCGCGCTTCCCTCCCGATCGCGATGGGCTTCAACCATGCTCAATTGCCCGGGACCCGCAAGCCCGAAAAGGTTTTCGTGCGCTCCGGGCAGCGGGCCAATCGCGATGATGTTACGGGGCCGTGCAATTAGCGCTTGACTGAATCGCTGAGGCGCCCAGATTAGAAACAGACGAGCAATCGCGCTCGTCGTCGAACGTCAGACAGGAGGATGCCGCAGCATGTCTCCGCCGGGCTGCCACCGGCCCCGCTAGACGGGGCCCAAATCCGACAATCAAATCGCTGACATGCGGACGACAAACGTCCGATTGATCGGTTGTAAACCGACAAAGCCTCGCATGAGGGACGGCCCCGCCTGACACGATCGCGTGCGGCGGGGTCCGTTTTATGTTCTGCGGCACGCAGACGGTCGGGCTGTTCAGCGGCATGGGCTTCGGCTAGACAAGCCGCCTTCAAGCCATGCCAGCGCCCCTTCTCCTTCTTCAGGACATTCATCTGACCTTCGGCGGCACGCCGCTGCTGATGGGGGCGGAGCTTGCCGTCGGCGCCGGCGAGCGGCTGTCGCTGGTCGGCCGCAACGGCACCGGCAAGTCGACACTGCTCAGGATCGCGGCGGGGCTGGTCGAGCCGGATTCCGGCACGCGCTTCCTGCAGCCGGGCACGACGGTGCGCTATCTGGCGCAGGAGCCGGACCTCTCCGGCTTCGCCAGCACCGAGGCCTATGTCGCGGCGGGGCTCGGCCCCGGCGACGATCCGCACCGGGCGCGGCTCCTGCTCGAGCAGCTCGACCTGACGGGCGCGGAGAATCCCGCGCGTCTCTCCGGCGGCGAAAGCCGCCGCGCGGCACTCGCCCGGGCGCTGGCGCCCGACCCTGACATCCTGCTCCTCGACGAGCCGACCAACCATCTCGACATCGTCGCCATCGAGGCGCTGGAAGAGACGCTTGGCTCGGCCCGCTCGGCCATCGTGATGATCAGCCACGACCGCCGCTTTCTCACCGATCTCGGCCGCGCCACGGTCTGGCTCGACCGCGGCATCACCCGCCGGCTGGAGCGCGGCTTCGCCGATTTCGAGGCGTGGCGGGACACGATCCTGGAAGAGGAGGAGCGTGACCGCCACAAGCTCGACCGCCAGATCGTGCGCGAGGAGGACTGGCTGCGCTACGGCGTCAGCGCGCGGCGCACGCGCAACCAGCGGCGCCTGGCGGCGCTGTTCGATCTCCGCAGCGAGCGCCGTGAGCGGCGGGCGAATGCGCCGCAGGGGGCGGTGACCCTCACGGTTCAGGACACCGGCCAGTCCGGCAAGCTGGTGATCGAAACGGACCGTGTCGGCAAGAGCTTCGCCGGCCGGTCGATCGTGCGCGACCTGTCGCTGAGGATCGAGCGTGGCGACCGGGTCGGCATCGTCGGTCCGAACGGCGCCGGCAAGACGACGCTGATCAATCTGTTGACCGGCGCGCTGGCGCCGGACGCGGGCACCGTGCGCCTCGGCGTCAACCTCGCCGTCGCCAGCCTCGACCAGACACGCGAGAGCCTCGACCCGGAAGCGACGGTCGCCTCCGTCCTCACCGAGGGGCGCGGCGACACCGTGCTCATCAATGGCGAGGCGCGCCACGTGGTCGGCTACATGAAGGACTTCCTGTTTCGTCCCGAACAGGCGCGCGCTCCGTTGAAGGCGCTTTCGGGGGGCGAACGCGGCCGGCTGATGCTCGCCCGGGCGCTCGCCCGGCCCGCCAACCTGCTCGTCCTCGACGAGCCGACCAACGACCTCGACCTCGAAACCCTCGACCTCCTGCAGGAGACGCTCGCCGCATATCCCGGCACGCTGCTCTTGGTCAGCCACGACCGCGATTTCCTCGATCGCGTGGTGACCTCGGTCGTCGCCTCGGACGGCGACGGCACCTGGGTCGAATATGCCGGCGGCTATACCGACATGGTGGCGCAGCGCGGCCGCGGCATCGGCAAGCGGGCTGCTGCCGCGCCGGCGCCGGCGCCGCAACGGCCGGCAAAGCCGCCGGCGGAACCGCGGGCGTCCTTGCGGCGGAAGCTCAGCTTTGTCGACCAGCACGCCCTGAAGACGCTGCCCGCGAAGATCGACGCACTGCATGCCGAGATCGGCCGTCTCGAGGGCGTGCTCGCCGACACGACTCTCTATCGCCGCAACCCGCAGGCCTTTGCCGATGCCGGCGTCGCGCTGGAGACGGCGCGGGCAGCGGCGGCGGCGGCGGAAGAAGCCTGGATGAGGGCCGAGCTCCTGCGCGAGGAGATCGAGGGGCGCTGACGCGACATCGCGCGTCCCTGCGGCGTCGTCCCGCGTGCTAAGGTCGCGGGACATCCCGACGACGAGGGCAGCCCCATGGCGGAAGGCGACGTTTCTTTCCTTTTCGATCTCGACGGCACGCTGGTCGACAGCGTCTACGAGCACGTATTGGCCTGGCACGATGCGCTGAGCGAGGAGGGCATCGAGCTTTCGGTCTGGCGCATCCATCGCCGGATCGGCATGTCTGGCGGCCTCTTCACCAACATGCTGCTGCGCGAAACCGGCCTGGCAATCGAGCCGGCACGCATCGACCGGCTGCGAAAAGGCCACGCCGAAGCCTACAAGCGCCGGTCGGCCCGCGTGCAGCCGCTGCCCGGCACGATGGAACTTCTGGCCTATCTGACGGAGGCCGGGATTCCCTGGGCGATCGCCACCAGCGGCCGCATGGAGACCGCCGGACCGATCATCGAGAGCCTCGGCATCGATCTCAAGAAGACGGCCGTCATCACCCGCGACATGGTCAAGCATGCCAAGCCCGATCCGGACCTGTTCCTCGCCGCGGCGCACGCGATCAACCAGCCGATCGCACAGGCCTGCGTCGTCGGCGACAGCGTCTGGGACATGCTGGCGGCGCGGCGCGCCGGAGCGCTCGGCGTCGGACTGCTGTCGGGCGGCTATGGCGAAGACGAACTGGTGCGGTCCAGCGCCTATCGTGTCTACGAAGATCCGGCCGATCTGCTGAAGCACATCGATGAGGTCGGCGGGCGGCGCTAGGCTTGGGTTTCGCCGCGCCGCATTCCCGCCTGATTCGGGCGGTGGCATGGGGCGCAGCGGCTGGGGGAAGAGCAGCACCAATCGCTGCCATGCAGCGGGACGGGAGGGCGTCTCGTGCGGTTCCCGGCTGGAAACGCGCCAGCCATCGTGCTCGGGTTGTCTATCGTCGCAGCGCTTGCGACGACGGGCAGTGCGTGGGCGGTCACGCAATGCGGCAAGGCCGCGTGGTACGCCCCCGGGGGGATAACGGCGAGCGGCGAGCCCAACGCGGCCGGCGCCCTGACGGCGGCCCATCCGAACCTGCCCTTCGGCACCAAGGTCAGCGTGCTCAATCTTGCCAATGGCAAGTCCGTGGTCTTGCGCATCAACGATCGCGGCAGCTTCGCGGGTAACCGCATCATCGATGTCAGCCGTGCCGCGGCAGAGGCCCTCGATTTCGTCCACAACGGCGTGGCGCGTGTCGAGGTGACCGTTCTCGGCGATGTCGACGTGAAGCTGCCGGGCGCCTGCCAGCCGAGCGAAACTGCGACGACCGACAATGGGCAGAACGGTGCGGCGGACGGCGCCGCGGGTGACGCGGTTGAGCCGGCCGGCAAACGCGCTGCCGCCGCGCCCGTCCCGCCGCCGTCGACGCAGGCGATGAGCGCGCGGTTCAGCCTGGCTTTCCAGCCGGAGTCGTGGACAGAGGCCGAACTGAAGAAGGCGCTGGAAGCAATCCTGCCGGCGGGTCGGTAAACGCCGCTTTCGCGACGAACCCAATCGTGATCCCGGTTGGCGGCGGGAGTGGGCTACTCCCTTCGGCAATGTCGGCGTTGCCGGCCGTACCGGCACGCGTTTCGACGGGCGGGGAGGCATCGAATGGCGAACACGTTGCGCGTCGCCAGCGTCCAGTTTCAGCATCGGGCGAGCGACAAGGCCTACAACCTGGGACGGGTGGCGGCCTTTGCCAAGCAGGCCGCCCGACAGGGTGCCGCACTGGTGGCAACGCCCGAAATGTGCATCAGCGGATACTGGCACGTGCCCGGGCTCAGCCGGGCCGAGCTGGATGACCTCGCCGAGCGCGTGCCGGACGGGCCGTCCGCCAGCCAGGTCCGCCAGCTGGCCAGCGATCTCGGCATCGGCATTGGGGCCGGGCTGCTCGAGCGCACCGCCGATGGAAAGCTCTACAACAGCTATCTGGTGGCGCTGCCTGACGGTGCCACCCATGTCCATCGCAAGCTGCATGCCTTCGAGCACGACGAAATCCTGAGCGGCGATCGCTACACGGTCTTCGACACGCCCTGGGGCGTTCGCGTTGGCGTCCTCATCTGCTGGGACAACAACCTGGTGGAGAACGTGCGGGCGACGGCGCTGCTCGGCGCCGACGTGCTGATTGCGCCGCACCAGACCGGCGGCTGCGCCTCGCGCAGCCCCCATGCGATGAAACCGATCGACGTTGCGATCTGGCGCAATCGTCACGAGGACCCGAAGGCGATCGAACGCGAATTCCGCGGTCCGAAGGGCCGAGCCTGGCTGATGCGCTGGCTGCCCGCCCGGGCGCACGACAACGGCCTTTTCATCGTGTTCAGCAACGGCGTTGGCGAGGACAACGGCGAGGTGCGTACCGGCAATGCCATGATCATCGACCCCTACGGCCGGATCATCCGCGAGACCTGGGCCGCCCGCGACAAAATGGTGGTGGCGGACCTCGACCTCGATCTGTTGCCGCTGTCGACGGGGCGGCGATGGATTCGCGGGCGACGACCGGAGCTCTACGGGATCCTCACCGAACCGCGGGCCTACACCGTGTCGCCGCGCGAGGCGCGCTTTTCCGACCGGCCGGTGAAGCTGTCCTGAGCGCCAGGATCGCCTTCCTGGCGGCCTTTCCATCCGGGCGCGTGGCGCAATTCCCGGTGCATCACGCGCCAAGGTGCGTTGACCGGCCGCCTGCCAGCGCGCAACGTCGCGCGGTGGGGGCGGCTGAGCTTCCTCCGGCCGTAATTGGCGCCACTCTTGCTTGATTCCCGGGCTCTGCCTGTTGGGGGCGAGAGGCGGGTGCCATCGGTGTGCAGAAAAACGGCAACCGTGCCTTTTTGGAGGGATAAATGCGCAATCTTCTAGCAGCGACTGAAACTTACGATCGCCGCGGGATCGTCCGGCGGGGCTTCCTCGGTCTGGTTGCGGTCGGCGTCGTGGCGGCTGCCGGTCTCGGCTCCCATGCCGCGCTGGCCGCGGACGCGATGAAGGTCGCCGCCGTCTTCGCGACGCCCATCGAAGAGCCTTGGGACAACCAGATTCACGTGGCGCTGCTCAAGGCGCAGAAGGAGATGGGCATCGAATACAAATGGGCCGAAAACGTCCCCTCGGCCGACTATGCCCGTGTGCTGCGCGAATTCGCGCGCGACGGCTACCAACTGATCACCGGCGACGCCTTTTCGGCCGAGGACATCACCCGGCGGGTTGCCAGGGAATTCCCCAAGGTGGCCTTCGTCTTCGGCTCCGGCCAGGGACCGACGGATCCGAATTTCTCCGTCTTCGACAACTGGATTCATGAGCCGGCCTATCTCTCCGGCATGATCGCCGGCAAGCTGACCAAGTCGAATGTCATCGGCTCGGTCGCGGCGATGGACATTCCCGAGGTCGACCGTCTGGTCAATGCCTTCTGCCAGGGCGCCAAGGACGTCAACCCGGCGGTGAAGTGCAAGGTGACCTTCATCGGTTCGTTCTTCGATCCGCCCAAGGCCAAGGAAGCGGCGCTGGCGCAGATCGCGGCCGGCGTCGATGCCATCTTTGCCGAGCGGTTTGGCGTGATCGAGGCGGCCAAGGAGAAGGGCATCATCGCCTTCTCCAACATGTCCGATCAGTCATCGCTGGCCCCCGATACGGTTGTCACCGGCCCGGTATGGGACATGTGGCCGACGGTCCAGGCGGCGATCAAGCAGGTTCAGGCTGGCGTCTACACGGCGCAGGATTTCGGCACCTTCTCCTATATGGCCAAGGGCGGTGCCTCGCTGGCGCCCTTCCACGAATGGGAGAAGAAGCTGCCGGCCGACGTCATGAAGCTGGTCATGGAGAAGCAGCAGGCGATTCTGGCCGGCGACTTCCGGGTCTCCGTCAACGAGGCGACCCCGGTCTCCGAATAGCCCGACATGAAAAAGGGAAGGCGGCTAAGCCGCCTTCCTCGCAACCTCCCTGCGACGTTTCGGAGACGAGGCATGAACCCGCTGCCGCTGGTCAGCATGCGCGGCATCGCGAAGAGCTTCGGTCCTGTGCAGGCCTGCGCGGCGGTCGATCTCACCGTGCATGCCGGCGATATTCTCGGTCTTCTCGGCGAGAACGGCGCCGGCAAGACGACGCTGATGAACATCCTCTTCGGCTCCTATGCCGCCGACGAGGGCACCATCGCGGTCGACGGCAAACCGGTCACGATCCGCAGCTCGCACGATGCGCTGGGGCTCGGCATCGGCATGGTGCACCAGCACTTCCATCTGGTGCCGCGCCACACGGTTCTGGAAAACCTGCTGGTCGGCAAGGCCGGACCGGACGGGCGGCTGAGCCGGCGTGTCGTGGTCGAGCGGCTGGCGGCGATCGGGCGCGACTATCACATTCATCTCGATCCCGACCGGCTGGTGAGCGAGCTTTCCATCGGTGAGCAGCAGCGCGTCGAGATCGCCAAGTCGCTGGTCCGCGGCGCCCGCATCCTGGTGCTCGACGAGCCGACGGCGACACTGACGCCGCAGGAAACCGAGGGGCTGTTCGCGGCGTTGCGCGCCATGACGGCGCGCGGCATGGGTGTCATCTTCATCTCGCACAAGCTCACCGAGGTGATCGAGATCACCAATCGCATCACCGTCATGCGCCAGGGACGGGTGGTGGCCGAGCGCGACAATGAAGCGGGCCTGTCCAAGGGCGAGCTGGCGCGGCTGATGTGCGGCCGCGAGTTGAGCCCGCCGGAGCGCCCGCCGCAGGCTGCCGGAGCGCCGCTGCTCAAGCTCTCAGGCGTCTCTGCCCCCGGCCTCAGGGGCGTTTCGCTGACGCTTCACGCCGGCGAGATCGTCGGCATTGCCGGCGTCTCCGGCAACGGCCAACGGTCGCTCGCCGATGTGGTCGCCGGTATCCTGGCGCCGACCGGCGGCGCGATAGAGATCCACGGCGAGGTGGTGACCGGCCTCACCCCGCGTTTCGTGCAGGCGCAGGGCATCGGGCGCGTGCCCGAGGACCGGCTGACCATCGGCATGATCGGCGCGCTGCCGTTGTCGGAGAGCATGGCGCTGCCGTGGGTCGGCGGGCCGCCGTTCTCCAGGCGGGGCATCCTCGACCGCAAGGCGATCCGCAAGTTCGCCAGCGACCAGATCGACCGCTTCGATATCCGCACCTCCGGTCCTGATGCGCGCACCGGCACGTTGTCCGGCGGCAACCTGCAGAAGGCGCTGCTCGCCCGCGAGATCGCGCACGAGCCGAAGATCCTGCTCGCCGCGCAGCCGACGCGGGGCATCGACGTCGGCGCCACCGAGTTCATCCACGGCCAGTTCCTCGACCTGCGTGCCAGGGGTGGCGGCGTGCTGCTGATCAGCGAGGATCTGGAGGAGCTGTTCCAGCTCTCCGACCGCATCGCCGTCATGTATGGCGGGCGCATCGTCGCCGACGTGCCGGTGGAGGAGGCGACCGTCGAGCGCATCGGCCTGTTCATGGCCGGCGTGGAGCAGGCGGCGTGATGCGCCTCAGGCTCGAACGCCGGCACGAAACGCCGCTCTCCATCCAGATCCTGCTGCCGCTCGCCGCCGTCGCGGTGGCGCTGATCCTGTGCAGCGTTCTGGTGTGGCTCGCCGGGGCCAGCATCCCCGAGGCTTACGCCCAGCTTCTCTTGTCCAATTTCGAATCGACCTACGACATCCAGGACATGCTGGTGAAGGCCTCGCCGCTGCTCTTCACCGGACTGGCGGTGGCCGTCGCCTTCCAGGCGAAATTCTGGAACATCGGCGCCGAGGGCCAGCTGATGGCCGGTGCCATCGCCGCCTGCTGGGTCGGTGAGCGCACCTGGTTGCCGGCTTTCAGCCTGGTGCCACTGATGGTCGTCGGCGCGGCGCTCTTCGGGGGGCTGTGGGCGCTGTTGCCGGCGCTCCTCAAGGTCAAGCTCAAGGTCGACGACGTGGTCTCGACCCTGCTTCTCAACTTCATCATGCTCTACGGCACCACGGCGCTGCTCGAAGGCCCGTGGCGCGATCCGAAGAGCGGCTATCCCAATGCGCCGAGCATCCGCTCGGCGGCCGAGTTCCCGATCATCTATGGCGACACGGTCCATCTCGGCATCCTGCTCGCGGCGATCGCGGCAATCGTCATCTGGTGGGTGCTCAACCACACCACCCTCGGCTTCCGCATCCGCGCCGTCGGCCACAACCCCGCTGCCGCCAACTATGCGGGCATCCCGGTCGGCCGCGTCATCATCGTCGCGGCGCTCATCTCCGGTGCGCTTGCCGGGCTGGCCGGCGCCGGCGAGGTCGGCGGCGTGCGCTATCAGGTCACCGCCGACCTGACCTCGGGCTACGGTTATGCCGGCATCGTCATCGCCACGCTGGCCGAGCTCAATCCGCTCGGCGCGGTGCCGGCCGCCCTGTTCTTCGCCATGGTGTTCAACGGCGCCGGCACCATGTCGCGCAGCCTCGGCGTGCCGATCTATCTCGCCGACGTCATCCAGGGCACGGCGCTGATGACCATGGTCGCCATGCGCCTCTTCGCCACCTACCGGCTGAGGGTGGTGCGCCATGCTTGAGACCCTCACCCAGGTGCTGCAGGTCAGCTTTTTTGCAGCGATCATCCGCATCTCGACGCCGCTGCTGCTCGCCACCCTCGGCGAACTCATCAACGAGCGCGCCGGCGTCCTCAATCTCGGCATCGAGGGCATCATGCTGCTCGGCGCCATGGTCGGCTTCTCCGCCGCCTATTTCACCGGCAATCTGTGGCTGGGCCTGCTGGCGGCGATTGCCGTCGGCGCGCTCGCCGGGCTGGTCATGGCGCTGCTCGCCGTGGTCTTCGGCGTCAGCCAGCATGTCTCCGGCATCGGCATGACCATGCTGGCGACGGGACTGGCTTTCTATTTCTATCGCCTGATCTTCGGCCAGCCGGCGGTGCCGCCCAACATCGTGCCTTTCCAGCCGATTGAAATTCCTTGGCTTTCGGCGATCCCCCTGGTCGGACCGGTGCTTTTCAGCCAGACCATCCTGACCTATGTCGCCTTCCTCGGCGTGCCGGCGACCGCCTTCCTGCTCTACCGCACGGCATGGGGCCTCGATCTCAGGACGGTCGGCGAGAATCCGCGCGCGGCGGACGCCGCCGGCATCAGCGTGTGGAGCGTGCGCACCCAGGCACTCATGATCGGCGGCGGCCTGATGGGACTGGCCGGCGCCTATCTCACCATGGCCCAGTTCAACTCCTTCACCTTCGGCGTCATTTCCGGGCGCGGCTGGGTGTCGATCGCGCTGGTCGTCTTCGGCCTGTGGAGCCCGTGGCGCTGTGCCGGTGGCGCGCTGCTCTTCGCCGCGCTGGAGGCGCTGCAGCTCCGCCTGCAGGCGACCAACATCCTGCACTTGCCCTATCAGGTGTTCCTGATGCTGCCTTTCGTCTTCACCATCGTTGCGATGGCATTCGTCTCGCGCAGCGCGCTGGCGCCCGCCAGCCTGCTGATCCCGTTCCGCAAGGAGGAGCGCTGATGGCCGGACCGTTCGATCTTCTCGTCAAGGGTGCCACCCTGCCGGATGGACGTACGGGTATGGACATAGCCTGCGTCGACGGCAGGATCGTCGCCGTCGAAGCCGGCATCTCCGGCGAGGCCGGTCGGACCATCGATGCCAGCGGCCGGCTGGTGTCGCCGCCGCTCATCGATTGCCACTTCCACATGGACGCGACGCTGTCGCTAGGGCATCCGCGGCTCAACCAGTCGGGCACGCTGCTCGAAGGCATCGCGCTGTGGGGCGAGCTGAAGCCGCTGCTGACGGTCGAGGCGGTGATCGAGCGGGCGCTCAAATATTGCGACCTCGCCGTCGCCCAGGGCCTGCTTGCCATCCGCACCCATGTCGATGTCTGCGACGACCGGCTGCTGGCGGTCGATGCGCTGCTCGAGGTGAAGAAGAGAATAGCCCCCTATATCGACCTGCAGCTCGTCGCCTTTCCGCAGGATGGCTACTACCGCTCGGCCAATGCGGTGAAGAACCTCGATCGCGCCCTGGACAAGGGCGTCGACGTGGTCGGCGGCATCCCGCATTTCGAGCGCACCATGGCCGACGGGGCGGCCAGCGTCACCGCGCTCTGCGAGATCGCCGCAAAGCGCGGCCTCCTGGTCGACATGCATTGCGACGAGAGCGACGACCCGCTGTCGCGCCACATCGAGATGCTGACCGCCGAGACCAAGCGGCTCGGCCTTGCCGGCCGGGTGACCGGCTCGCACCTCACCTCCATGCATTCCATGGACAACTACTACGTCTCCAAGCTCTTGCCGCTGATGGCCGAGGCCGGGGTCCACGCCATCGCCAATCCGCTCATCAACATCATGCTGCAGGGCCGCCACGACACCTACCCGAAGCGGCGCGGCCAGACGCGCGTGGCGGAGATGCGCCAATACGGCATCAACGTCGCCTTCGGCCAGGATTGCTGCATGGACCCATGGTACTCGCTGGGCTCGGGCGACATGCTCGAAGTCGCCCATATGGGCCTGCATGTCGGCCAGCTCTCCAGCCGCGAGGCGATGCGCTTCTGCTTCGACACGGTGACAGTCAATGCGGCCCGCGTGATGCAGCTCGACGGCTATGGCCTCGATGTCGGCTGCAATGCCGACATGGTGGTGCTGCAGGCGGCCGATTCGATCGAGGCGATCCGCCTCAAGGCGCGGCGACTGGCGGTCGTGCGCCGCGGCAAGGTCATCGCCGAGACGCCGGCCGGGATTGCTGCGCTCAACGTTACCGGGCGGCCGGCGACGGTCGATCCGGCGGCCTATGCGCCGCGCGGCTAGTCTGGGCTCTCGATCAGCCGGCTGAGCGACCCGGAAAACCGCGGCACAGGCGCGCACCGACCGGTGCAATCCGGCGTCCGGCACCCCACATCGAATCGGACGGCATCAATCGTGGAGTGCGCCCGCACCGGTTCGTGAGCGATGGACACAACGACACGCAGCGTGCCGCCATCGGCGATCCATCCGGCGGTCACTGCCGTGGCGGAGCGGCCATGGCATGCGCTGGACGCCGATGAGGCGCTGGCGGCGTTCGCCAGCAGCGCGCATGGGCTCGACACGGACGAAGCAACCGCGCGGCTGACGGCCTTCGGGGCGAACCGGCTGCCGCAGGCGGCCCGGCGCGGCCCGCTGATGCGCTTCCTCCTGCAGTTTCACAACGTCCTCATCTACGCGCTGCTGGCGGCGGCGGTGCTGTCGGCGGCTCTCGCCCATTGGGTCGATGCCGGCGTGGTGCTGGCGGTGACGCTCGCCAATGCCCTCATCGGCTTCATCCAGGAGGGCAAGGCGACGCAAGCGCTGGAAGCCATCCGCGGCATGATCGACCCCAAGGCGACGGTGCTGCGCGACGGCCACCGCATCACCGTCGGCGCCGATACGATCGTGCCGGGCGATATCGTGATCATCGAGGCCGGGGCGCGGGTGCCGGCCGATATCCGCCTGATGCGGGCGCGCGGCCTGCGCATCGACGAGGCGATGCTGACCGGCGAATCGGTGCCCGCCGACAAGGTGGCGCTGCCGGTCGAGCCCCAGGCCGATCTCGGCGACCGCCGGTCGATGGCCTTCTCCGGTACCTTCGTCACCGCCGGCCAGGCGGTCGGCATCGCGGTCGCCACCGGGCAGAAGACGGAGCTTGGCCGCATCAGCACGCTCATCGGCGCGGTCGAATCGCTGCAGACGCCGCTGGTCCGCCAGATGGATCGTTTCGCCGGGCAGCTCACCGCCGCCATCCTGGTCGCCTCGGCGCTGATCCTTCTGTTCGCGCGTTTCTTCCGCGGCTATTCGCTGGGCGATGCCTTCATGGTGGTGGTCGGCCTGGCGGTCTCGGCGATCCCCGAGGGCCTGCCGGCGATCATGACGATCACGCTGGCCATCGGCGTGCAGCGCATGGCGGCGCGGCACGCCATCATCCGGCGCCTGCCGGCGGCCGAAACGCTGGGCTCGGTGTCGGTCATCTGCTCCGACAAGACCGGCACGCTGACCCGCAACGAGATGACGGCACGGAGCATCGTGACCGCGGCCGGCGAATACGAGGTGACCGGCGGCGGCCGCACGCCCGACGGTGGCTTCCGCTTCGGCGGCGCCGACATCGATCCGGCGGGCGACGGCGTGCTGATGGAGCTGCTCGGCGCCGGCATGTTGTGCAACGACGCCGAACTCCGCCAGGTCGACGGCGTATGGCATTCCGACGGCGACCCGATGGAGGCGGCGCTGGTGGCGCTGGCCATGAAGGGGGGCCTCGTTCCGCCCCTGCGGCGCAAGCAGCTGCCGCGCTCCGACGAAATCCCCTTCGACGCGCTGCACCGCTTCATGGCGACGCTGCACCACAGCCACGCGGGTGAGGCGTTCGTGCTGATCAAGGGGGCGCCGGAGCGAGTGCTGGCCATGTGCTCGGCCGAGCGCACGGCCGCCGGCGACGTGCCGCTCAACAGCGAACGCTGGTACCGTACGGCGATGGAGCTTGCCGGGCGCGGCCAGCGCGTGCTCGGCTTTGCCGTCAAGCCGGTGGCGGCCGACAAGCACGACCTCACCTTCGACGATGTCGAACGGGACGCCATCCTTATCGGCTTCGTCGGTTTCCTCGATCCGCCGCGCGAGGAGGCTGTGGAAGCGATCAGGGATTGCCGCACGGCCGGCATCCGCGTGGTGATGATCACCGGCGACCATGCCACCACGGCCCGCGAGATCGCCCGCCAGCTCGGCATCGCCGAAGACCCCAAGGTGCTGACCGGCCAGGAGATCGACGGGCTCGACGAGGCGGGCCTGCGCGAGGCGGCGAAGGAGACCGCGGTCTTCGCGCGCACCACGCCGGAGCACAAGCTGCGCCTGGTGCAGGCTCTGCAGGCCGAGGGCCTGATCGTGGCGATGACCGGCGACGGGGTCAACGACGCGCCGGCGCTGAAGCGCGCCGATGTCGGCGTGGCGATGGGCGAGAAGGGCACCGAAGTCGCCAAGGAGGCATCGGAGGTGGTGCTCGCCGACGACAACTTCGCCTCGATCGTGGCGGCGGTGCGCGAGGGCCGCACAGTCTACGACAACGTCATGAAGGTCATCGCCTGGACGCTGCCGACCAATGGCGGCGAGGGGCTGACGATCATGGCGGCGCTCGCCGCCGGTCTGGCGCTGCCGCTGACCCCGGTGCAGATCCTGTGGATCAACACGATCACCGCCGTGGCGCTCGGCCTGACGCTCGCCTTCGAGCCGATGGAGCCGGGCACCATGCGCCGGCCGCCACGGGCGGCGCTGCAGCCGATCCTCACCCTCGACCTTCTGTGGCGCATCTTCTTTGTCTCCGTCATGTTCCTGACGGCGACCTTCGGCGTCTTCTTCTGGGCGCGCTCGGCCGGCGGCTCGCTGGAGGTGGCGCGCACCATGGTGGTCAACGTGCTGGTGGTGATGGAGATCGCCTATCTGTTCAGCGTGCGCTATGTCCACGGCACCTCGCTCACCTGGGCGGGCGTGGTCGGCACGCCGGCGGTGCTGATCGGCGTCGGCACGGTCGCCGTCGCCCAGCTCGCCTTCACCTATCTGCCGGTCTCCCAGGTCCTGTTCGAGGCGCGGCCGCTCTCCCTCCTCGAAGGGGCGATCGTGATCGGCATTGGCGTTGCCCTGCTTCTCGTGGTCGAAGTCGAAAAGCAGGTGCGCATGGCGCTCCTCGGGCGCCGCCGTGCCGCAGAAACGCCCCAAGAATGAACGATTTGTAACGACGGCTGACAGCCGGCTGAAAGCTGGCTGCTGCGAGACTGCGGCTCAACGGTCGGGAAGAATGGCCGTCGCCGTCAGCGAGTGAGTCCGCATGAGCCGTAACCCCATGAAGAAGTTCGCCCTTTCCGCTCTCGTCATTGCCGCGTCCGGCGCCTATGTGTGGAGCCAGGCCGGCACGCCCGATCCACTCCTCAGCGGCATGGCCGGTGCCGATATCCAGACCGGCAGCATCGCGCCGCAGCCGGTGACCGCCACCGGCGGCATGGACGTGACGCCGCGCGAGGTGCCGTTCGTGACCGGCGGCACGGCCGCTTCGGCGCCCGCGCCCGCCGCGGCGCCGGCTCAGACGCCCGACGTTGCGCAGGCGCTGCCGCCCCTGCCGGCGCCGGACGGTTTTGCCCCGAGCACCACCGACACGACGCCTGCGGCCCCGCCGCCGGCCGACAATACACCGACCAACCCACCCGCCCCGACCGGTGCCGTCGCGGTGGCCGAAGCCCAGCTGCCGGCGGACCCGCCGCCCGCCCCGGCTGAGACGGCCACCGCCGTCACTGTTCCCATGCCGCGCCTGCGTCCGCCCTATCGCCAGGTCGCGGCTGGCGCGCCGACGCCTGCCCCCGCGTCGGCGCCTTCTTCCCCGGCCCCGGCCGTGCCTTCCTCGCCGGCCGTGCCTTCCTCGCCGGCCGCGCCTCTGGTGCGCGTCTCCGCCCGCACCTCGGGCCTCAACGACGGCACCTATGCCGGCCCGGTGGTCAATGCCTACTACGGCCTCATGCAGATCGAGGCGGTGGTCAGCAACGGGCGACTGGCCACCATCCACGTGCTGCGCTGGCCGAACGATCGGCGCACCTCGATCTTCATCAACCGGCAGGCGCTGCCCATGCTGCGCGACGAGGTGATCAGCGCGCAGAGCGCCCATGTCGACATCGTCTCCGGCGCGACGCTGTCGAGCCATGCCTTCATCCAGTCGCTGGGTGCGGCACTGGCCAAGGCACGGGCGTAGGCGGGGCCGGTGATGCGCGTCACGCGCCTACTGATGGGCATGCCGATCACGGTCGACGTCGTCGGCAGCGCCAACGACGGCGCCACGGTCGAAGCCGTCTTCGCCTATTTCGACGCGGTCGACCGGCGCTTCAGCACCTACAAGGACGACAGCGAGATCTCGGCGATCAACCAGGGTCGTCTCGACGCCAAGGACTGCAGCGCCGAGATGCGCGAGGTGCTGGCGCTGGCCGAAAAGACCCGGCGCGAGACCCACGGCTATTTCGACATCCGCACGTCCGCCGGCACGCTCGATCCGTCCGGCATCGTCAAGGGCTGGGCGATCCGCAATGCGGCGGCGCTGGTCGCCCGCTCCGGCGCCCCCAACTACTTCGTCGATGCCGGCGGCGACATCCAGGCGGCCGGCGTGAATGCGGACGGCAAGGCGTGGCGCGTCGGCATCCGCAACCCCTTCGACATGGCGGAGATCATCAAGGTGGTCGAACCGCGCGGCAAGGGCATCGCCACCTCGGGTACCAGCATCCGCGGCCAGCACATCTACGACCCGTATGCCCGCGGCACGACCATCGACGAGATCGTCTCGCTCACCGTGATCGGACCCGACGTGCTCGAGGCCGATCGGTTCGCCACCGCCGCCTTCGCCATGCGCCGCGACGGCATCGGTTTCATCGAGCAGACGCCCGGCCTGGAAGGCTATGTCGTCGACCGCACCGGTCGCGCCACGTTCACCAGCGGTTTTGAAGGCTATTGCGCATCATGATAAAGATCGTCGACCGGTTCCTCGACCACACCACCATGTATCGGCTGGTGCTGTGGCACCTCATCGTCCTGCTGGTGGCGGCGCTGGCGCTCAGCATCTTCGGCCTGGTGCCCTATGCACCGGTGAGCATCGTCTTCTCCACCGCGGTGATCCTGGCGGTGAGCTGGGTGACGAATTTCACCTTCGCACGCGTCTTCCGGGTGCCGGCCAACAGCGAGTTCGATCTACATCACGGCGCTCATCGTGGCGCTCATCATGAGCCCGGTTGGCCTGACCGACTTCCGCGGCATCGGCGCGCTCGTCTTCGCCTCGGTGTGGGCGATGGCGTCGAAATACATCTTTGCCGTCGGTCGCAAGCACGTCTTCAATCCGGCGGCCTTCGGCGTCCTGCTGCCGGCGCTGCTGCTCAACCAGCCGGCCACCTGGTGGGTCGGCGGCAACCTGCCGCTGCTGCCGGTGGTGCTGGTCGGCGGCGTGCTCATCGTGCGCAAGCTGCGGCGCCTCGACCTGATTGCGGTCTTCATGACGGTGGTCTTCGCCACGCTGCTGGCCACCACCGCTCCGTCGCACTACGCCATGGCGATCTCGGAGACGTTGAAATCCTCGCCGCTCTTCTTCTTCGCCTTCATCATGCTGACCGAGCCGCTGACCCAGCCGACGACGCGTCTGCCGCGGCTCGTCTTCGCCGCGCTGGTCGGCTTCCTGTTCGTGCCCAACGTCCATGTCGGCTCGTTCTACTTCACGCCCGAACTGGCGCTGGTCATCGGCAACGCCTTCGCCTGGGCGGTCAGCCCCAAGGGCCGTTTCGTGCTGACGCTGGAGCGCATCGAGCGGGCGGCGGCCGACACTTACGACTTCGTCTTCTCGTCGCCCAACCGGGTGGCGTTCCAGGCGGGCCAGTATCTGGAGTGGACGCTGGGTCTCGACTACGGCGACAGCCGCGGCAACCGCCGCTATTTCACCGTCGCCTCGGCGCCGACCGAGAACGAGGTGCGCCTCGGCGTCAAGTTCTATCGCCAGCCGAGCGCGTTCAAGCGGGCGCTCGGTGACATGGCCCCCGGCGACCAGATCCATGCCGCCCAGATCGCCGGCAATTTCACGCTGCCGTCCGATCCCAAAAAGAAGCTCGCCTTCCTGGCCGGGGGCATCGGCGTGACGCCCTTCCGCAGCATGCTGCAGTACCTCATCGACCGCGGCGAGGCGCGGCCGATCACCATGCTCTACGGCAGCGAGAGCCAGGAGGACATCGCCTATGGCGACGTGCTCGATGCGGCGGAAGAGAAGCTCGGCATCCGCACCTATTATGCGGTCGCCCGCGGCGCCCGGCGCGGCCAGTATCCAGGCTATATCGACGCCCGTCTGATCAAGTCGGTGATCCCCGACTGGCGCGAGCGCATCTTCTACGTCTCCGGGCCGCAGGCGATGGTGACGGCGGTGCGCCATACGCTGACCGGCATGGGCGTCCACCGCACGCGCATCAAGACCGACTTCTTCCCCGGCTTCGCCTGAAGGTGGAGCAAACAGGGAGTAGCGAATAGAGTCCTCTACTCGCTACTCCCTATTCGCTATTCGCTCACCTGCACCGCTTGATGCGCCGCCCCGCGCCCGCGATACTGGCGGCTGCAGGGTGGGGAAGGCGATGTTTTCCTTTTTGCGCGCCAGGTCTGTCTACGCGGCGCTGGTGCTGGCGATTCTTGCCGGCGCCACGCTGATCCGCGTCGCCGATCCCTTCTTCGTCCAGGCGCTGCGCCTGATCGCCTTCGATTCCTATCAGAAGCTCGCACCGGCGAGCTACGATCCGGATCTGCCGATCAGGATCGTGGACGTCGACGAGGAGTCGCTGTCGCGCATCGGCCAGTGGCCGTGGCCGCGCACCACCATGGCCAAGCTGCTCGATACGCTCGGCGCCGACGGGGCGGCGGTGGTCGGTTTCGACATCCTGTTCTCGGAGTCCGACCGCACCTCGCCGGAGCAGGCGCTGAAGCAGATGACGCCGGAGGAGGCCGCGGCGCTGGCGCCGCTGGTCGCCGGCAAGGAAAGTCACGATCAGATCTTCGCCGATGTCATCGCCAAGAACCCGACGGTCCTGGCGGCGGCGCTGGTCGCGCGGCCGTCGCCGCCACCGCCGCTCAAGGCCGGCTTCGCCACGGTCGGCGACGATCCGAAGAACTTCGTTCCCGCCTTTGCCGGCGCCAACGTCAACCTGCCCATTCTCGACACGGCGGCGGCCGGCATCGGCTCGATCAACTGGATTCCCGACCGCGATCAGGTGGTGCGGCGGATTCCGCTGATCTACCGGGTCGGCGACCAGTATGTGCCGACGCTGACCACCGAGCTGCTGCGCGTGGTCCAGCAGGCCGGCTCCTATGTGCTCAAGGGATCGAACGCCAGCGGCGAGACTGCCTTCGGCCAGCAGACCGGCCTCAACCACATCCGCGTCGGGGCGATCGAGATTCCCACCGACGCCGACGGCGGCATCTGGATTCACTTCCGGCCGCACGACCCGCGCGCCTATGTGCCGGCGTGGAAGGTGCTTGCCGGCGAGGCCGATCCCGATACCTTCGCCGGGCGCATCGTGCTCATCGGCACCAGCGCGCCCGGCCTCATCGACCTGCGCGCGACGCCGCTCGATGCCGCCATCCCCGGCGTCGAGATCCATGCCCAGGCCATTGAGCAGATCCTGCTCGGCTCGCAGGGCGGCGCCTCGCTCAGCCGGCCGGACTATGCGCTTGCCGTCGAGATCGTGCTGACGCTGGCCTTGGGCCTCATCCTCAGCTTCGTCATCATGCGGGTCAGAGCACTCACCTCGGGCGTCGTCGGCGTGGCGGTGATGGGCTCGCTGCTCCTCGGCGGCTGGCTTGCCTTCGACAAGCTCGGCCTGCTGTTCGATCCGACCTATCCGGCGGCGACCGTGTTCCTGCTGGTCGCCGGAGCGTCGACCTATGTCTTCCGCCAGACCGAGAAGCAGCGCGGCGAGGTGCGCCGCGCCTTCAGCTATTACGTGTCGCCGACGGTGGTGAGCGAGATCATCGCCCATCCGGAGAAGCTCGAACTGGGCGGCGCCGTGCGCGAGCTGACGCTGCTCTTCTGCGACGTGCGCAACTTCACCTCGATCTCGGAGACGATGACGGCGCACGAGCTGACCACCTTCATCAACAACCTGCTGACGCCCCTGTCGGAGATCATCCTCACCAACCGCGGCACCATCGACAAATACATGGGCGACGCCATCATGGCGTTCTGGAACGCGCCGCTCGACGATCCCGACCACGCGGCGAATGCCTGCCGGTCGGCGATCGCCATGATCGGTCGGATGAGGGCTCTCAACGAGGAGTGGCGGGCGGCGGCCGAAGCCGCCGGCAAGCCCTACAAGGACGTCGCCATCGGCATCGGCATCAATTCCGGCGATTGCTGCGTCGGCAATCTCGGCTCGGTGCAGCGCTTCGACTATTCGGCCATCGGCGACGACGTCAACGTCGCCTCGCGGCTGGAAGGCCAGTCGAAGACCTATGGCGTGCCGATCGTCATCGGTGAATCGTCGCACAACCAGCTGCCCGAGGTGCAGGCGATCGAGCTCGACCTGATGCGGGTGAAAGGCAAGCTGCATCCGGCCAGGATCTACACCCTCTACCAGGCGCTCGACGGTCCCGAGGACGGCTTCGAGCGGCTGGTGCCTCGCCACGCCGCCATGCTGGAAGCCTATCGCGGGCGCGACTGGGACGGCGCCGAAGCGGCGATCGCGCGCTGCGAGGCGGTGGGCGTCCACCGGCTCACGGCGCTCTATGCCCTCTATCGCGGCCGCATCGCGGAATGGCGCGAGACGCCGCCGCCGCCGGATTGGGACGGCACCTTCACCGCGACCTCGAAATAGCCAGCCGGCAAATGCCAATAGCCAGCCGGTAAAACTACCGGCTTGTGACGCCGATCACAGAATTGATATGACGCCCGGCCTTAAGGTTAGGCAGGAGGCCGGAACTCGGACGCCGGAAGGTGGGGTAGGGGATACATGGACCCGATCGGGGCAGGCACAATCGTTGCGGTCTTCCTGTGGCTGCAAATCAAGCATTTCATCTTCGACTACGTCGTGCAGACGCCCTTCCAGTTCCGCAACAAGGGCACCTACGGCCACCCCGGCGGCATCCTGCATTCGGGGCTGCAGGCGGTGGGCACGATCCCCGCCTTCTTCATCCTGCCGGCGAGCTGGCCGATGGGGGTGGCGATCATCGTCGGCGAATTCGTCGTCCACTATCATGTCGACTGGTCGAAGGAGCAGTCGCTCCGGCGGATGAAGCTGACCACGACCGACGCCTGGTATTGGCGGATCTACGGGGTCGACCAGCTCGCCCATCAGCTCACCTATGTGGCGATCGCGGCGCTGCTCGCCGGCGTGGTCTGACACGCCCGGCGCTGCCCGGGATCAGCGCCGGAAGACGATCGAGTGGTTTTCGGCGGCCCGGCATCGCCATGCGGGCGGGCGCCGGCTCAGCGTCGGCGCGTGCTGCCGCGCGCGCGCACCGCAAAGCCGAGGTCGATGATCGGGTCGTCCGGCCGTTCGCCGTCGCCGCGGACGATGCGCGTGACGATTGCGGCCGCCTGACGCGCCATTTCATAGCGCGGGGTCGCTACCGACGACAGCGACGGGAAGCTCGAGGCGCACAGTTCCATGTCGTTGAAGCCGATGATCGAGATGTCGTCGGGCACGCGCAGCCCGCGCCGGTGACACTCGAACAGTGCCCCGAACGCGATGTCGTCGTTGGAAGCGAACACCGCTTCGATGTCCGGCGTCTGGGCCGTGAGTTCGGTGAAAAGCTGTGCGCCGAGGGCGAAGGCCGAAGGTTGCTTTGATGCGGCAATCAGGCCGCTCGGGTCGAGACCGGCATCCTTCATGGCATGGCGGTAGCCTTCGATGCGGCGCCGGGCGCGGGCGTCGAGCCGGGCCGAGATATGCCCGACACGGCGGTGGCCGAGGTCGAGGAGGTGGCGGGTGGCGGCGTAGGCCGCGTCGTGCTGCGAGAATCCGATATTGATGTCGATCGGATCGTCGGTCAGCTCCATCGTCTGGACGACGGGAATGTCGGCCAGTTCGAGCATGCGGCGGACCTGGGCGCTCTGATCGATGCCGGCGAGAATCATCGCCTCGGGGTGCTGGCCGAGCATGGTGGCGACGGCCTTCTCCTCCTCCGCCGGCTCATAGCGCCAGTTGAGCACCAGAACCTGGAAGCCGGCCGGCAGGAAGGCGTCGTGCAGGGCCTTCAGATAGTCGGCAAAGACTCCGTTGGTGAGCGAGGGGATGAGCACGCCGATGGTGCCGGTGTGCGCGGAGGCAAGGGCGCTGGCAAGCTGGTTGGGGATATAGCCCAACGCCTCGACGGCGCTTGCCACGCGCTCGCGCAGGTCGGCCGAGACCATTTCCGGCCGGCGCAGGGCGCGCGAGACCGTGACGGCGCTGACGCCCGCCCGAGCGGCGACATCGCTCAAAGTTGCACGGCGCGGCCGGGGTCCGTTGGAGAGTCTCGACAGCTCGTCCATGGCGTCTCGTAACCTTTTGTACAGCATGCCAGACGCGGCGCCAGTCTTGAAGCAGTCTAGTTGACAGCGCTTTCATGTCCACCTATACGTCGGTTGCGCGTGGGGGGAAGAGCGCGTGGGCGGATTGGCGCATCAGAACCGCAGAAGCGGTGGCGCGATCCGCAAACGGTACGACGCCTAATCAAGCATCGCTAATGGGAGGGAAATCCATGAAGTCTGCGTCATATCTGCGTGTATTGCTGGGGACCGGCGCCGCCGTCGGTGCCCTGTTGGCGTTCCAGACGGTCGCCACGGCCGCGGGCCCCGAGGTCGTTGCCGGTCCGTCGGCCGAGCCGGAGTGCTTCGTGCCCTGGTCGGCCGACACCAAGTTCCTCAAGTACCCGGCGAAGAAGGGGCCGTTCCGCATCGCGCTGGCCAACGGCTATATCGCCAACACCTGGCGCATCCAGATGATCCAGACGGCGAAGGCCTATGCCGCGCAGCCGGACGTCGCCGCCAAGCTCAAGGAATTCAAGGTCGTCTCCACCGGCGAAGACGTGCCGGCGCAGATCTCGGCGATCAACAACTTCATCGATTCCGGCTATGACGCGATCGTCGTCGACGCGCAGAACCCGACTGCCTTTGCCCCGGTCATCAAGCGCGCCAAGCAGGCCGGCGTGATTCTCGTCGCCTTCGACAACATTCTCGACACCGAAGACGACATCAACGTGAACGTCGATCAGGTCGGCATGGGTGTGGTGTGGGCGAACTGGCTGATTGACCATGTGCCCGACGGCGGCAAGGTCCTCGAGGTGCGCGGCGTCGCCGGCACGTCGGTCGACACCGACCGCCACAACGGCATCCACCAGACGCTCGATGCCTCGGGCAAGAAGTGGGAAGTCACCGAGGTGATGGGCAAGTGGGACGACGGCGTCGCCCAGAAGGCGGCGGCTGACGCCATCGCCACCAATGGCCCGTTCGCCGGCATCACCGCGCAGGGCGGCGACACCGGCGTCGTCCGGGCGATGCTCGACGCCAAGCACCCGATGGTGCCTTTCGCCGGCGAGACCGAGAACGGCTTCCGTAAGCTCTGTGCGCAGTATTCGGCCGACGGGCTGAAGTGCACCTCGGCCGGCACCGGCCCGGCCCAGGTCGCGGTCGCCATCAAGACGGCCATCACGGCGCTCGAAGGCAATGTGGTGCCCCAGGCCATCAAGCTGCCGCTGGCGCTTGCCTCCGATCCCAACATGAAGGAAGGCGTCGACTACTTCCCGACCGAGTCCGACAACTTCTTCGTCGGCAACGCCTTCCCCACCTGCGGCATCAACTTCACGGCGCAGGAAATCATGGGCCAGTCGAAGGAAAACCAGTAAGCTCGTTCGCACAGGTGCCGGGCGCCGCGGGCATCGCCCGCGGCGCTTTGCACGACAAGACGAAATCCACGGTGCCTGGGGAGGAGCCGATGGAGAGCGCTCAGCCGCTCTTTCGGATGGAGGGGGTCACCAAGCGGTATGGCGGCGTTGTGGCGCTCGACCATGCCGAACTGACCGTTACCGCCGGCCGCATCCACGCCATTCTCGGCGAAAACGGTGCCGGCAAATCGACGCTCATCAAGATCATGTCCGGCGCCGTCGTGCCCGACGAAGGGCGCATGACGATGGATGGCCGCGAGGTCAGCTTCGCCGATCCGGCGGCGGCCAACCACGCCGGCATCGTGTGCATCTTCCAGGAGCTGTCGCTGATCCCGGAGCTGTCGGTCGCCGACAACATCGCCATTTCGCGGCCGCCGAAGCGCTACGGCATGATCGACCGGGCGGCGCAGAGGCGCATGGCGGAAGAGGCGCTGGCCCGCGCCGGGGCGCCCGACATCCATCCGCGCGCCCTGGTCAGGGACCTGCCGCTGTCGCGGCGGCAGATGGTCGAGATCGCCAAGGCGCTGGCCCTCAATCCGCGTGTGCTCATCCTCGACGAGGCAACCTCGGCGCTGACCTCGGCCGATGTGGCGCGGGTGTTCGCGGTGCTCAAGCGCCTGCGCGAGGAAGGGCTGGCGCTGCTCTACATCTCGCACCGCATGCACGAGATCGCCGAACTCGCCGACGAGTGCACGGTGTTCCGTAACGGCCAGAACGTCGCCACCTATGAGGCGGGAACCAAGACCGACAACGAAGTCATCGAAATGATGATCGGGCGCGAATACAGCCATGTCTTCCCGCCCAAGCCGCCGGCCGGCGCCAATGCCGAGAAGACGCCGGCGCTGGAAGCGCGCGACCTGTCGTGGACGAACCGCCTGCGCAACGTGTCGCTGGCCGTGCGCCCCGGCGAGGTGGTCGGCCTCGGCGGTCTCGACGGCCAGGGCCAGCGTGAGCTGCTGCTGGCGCTCTTCGGCGTGCTGCGCGGCCTCAGCGGCAGCCTGCTGATCGACGGCAAGGCGGTCTCGGTCAACAGCCCGATGGACGCCCGCGCCGAGGGCATCGGCATGGCGCTGATCCCCGAGGACCGCAAGACCGAGGGCCTCATGCTGCCCATGTCGGTGCGCGACAATCTGTCCTTCGCCGTGCTCGACCGTGTCGCCAAGGGCGGCATCATCGACCGCGCCAAGGAGGCGCGGCTGATCGACGACGTCATCAAGCTGCTCGCCATCCGCACCGCCGGCACCGGCATCCCGGTCGGCGCGCTGTCCGGCGGCAACCAGCAGAAGGTGGTCATCGCCAAGTGGCTGATGCGCGAGCCGCGCATCATCCTGCTCAACGATCCGACGCGCGGCATCGATGTCGGCACCAAGCAGGAGATCTACCAGCTCCTGCGCAAACTCGCCGATGCCGGCGCCGCGATCCTGTTCTACTCGACCGACTACGACGAACTGATCGGCTGCTGCGACCGCGTGCTCGTCCTCTATGACGGCGCCGTGCAGCGCGAGCTGGTCGGCGACGAGATTACCGAACGTGCGCTGCTTGCCAGCGCTCTCAACATTGCAACCGGGGAGGAGGCCGGCGCTAGACCGGCTGTCGAGGCGTGAAGGAATGGCGTTTCTGGCTGGCTGAACAGCGCGGCACCCTGCTGGCGTTCGGCATCTTCGTGGTGATGTTCACGATCTACCTGGTCAATCACCCGGCGATCGCGAACAACGGCTTCACCGAAACCACGGTCTCCAACGTCGTGCAGACGGCGGCCAACAAGGGCGTGCTGCTCGCCTTCGTGGCGATGGCGCAGGCGCTGGTGGTCATCACCGCCGGCATCGACCTGTCGGTGGGCATGGTGTTCACGCTCACCAACTGCCTGGCCTCGTGGATCGTCGACGGTACGCCCCTGCAGACGGCGCTCGGCGTCGCCGGCGTTCTCGCCGTCGGCGCGCTGTGCGGCGCCATCAACGGCGTCATCGTCATCTTCGGCCGGCTGCAGCCGATCGTGACGACGATCGCCACCGGCGCCATCTACTACGGCATCGCGCTGCTGCTCAGGCCGTTCCCGGGCGGCAGCGTCAACGGCGATCTCGCCGACCTGATGACCGGCAAGGTGTTCGATGTGTTCCCGGCCAGCCTGGTGGTTCTCGCCGCGGTCGTGGTGATCATCTGGGTGCCATTCAGCCGCTCGCTCACCGGCCGCGCCGCCTATGCCGTCGGCTCGTCCGAGGTCGCCGCCTACATGTCGGGCGTCCCGGTCAAGCGGGCGAAGTTCGCCGCCTATACGCTGGCCGGCGTGCTTGCCTCCCTCGGCGGCCTGTTCCTCACCTTCTTCACCTATACCGGCGAGGCCGCCTATGCCTCGGGCAGCACCTACACGCTGTTCTCGATCGCCGCGGTGGTGCTCGGCGGCGTGTCGCTCTTCGGCGGCACCGGCAGCGCCATCGGTGCGATCTTCGGGGCGCTCGCCTTCCGCACCATCGGCGACCTTCTCTTCGTCTTCGACTTCGACCCGCTGTGGCAGCCGCTCTTCCAGGGCGTGGTGCTGATGCTCGCCGTCAGCCTGACGGCCTTCGGCCTCTTCCGGGTCCGCAACCGGCTGGATTGGTTCCTATGAGCGCGACAACCACGGGCGGGGGGCTCGTCTCCCATCTGCCGGGCTTCATCCGTCGCGATCCGGCGGTGGCCACGGCCTTTGCCTGCATCATCGCTCTGCTGCTCATCGGCAGCCTCTATTCGGAGAATTTCCTGTCGCCTGAGTACCTGCTGCAGCAGCTCAAGGTGGCATCCTTCCTCGGCGTCATCGCCACCGGCATGATGGTGGTCATCCTGCTCGGCCAGATCGACCTGTCGGTGCCCTGGGTGGTCACCACCGGCGCCATGATGGCCTGTGCCATGGCGTCCTGGGGCGCGGCCGGCGACCTCCTGTCGGTGCCCTTCGGCATCCTGTGCGGGGTTGCGCTCGGCCTCGTCAACGGCTTTGGCGTGGCCTATCTGCGCATTCCTTCGATGATCATCACGCTGGCCACCAACGCCGTCGCGCAGGGGCTGATGGTGGTCTATTCGGGCGGCTTCTCACCGCGCGACGTCGCCTCGCCGCCGATGCGCTATCTGGCCACCGGCTTTGCCATCCCGACGGTACCGAATTCGGTGATCGTGTGGGCGGTGGTCGGCATCGGCGCCGTCTTCGTGCTCGGTCGCACGACCTTCGGCCGGTCGGTCTACGGCATCGGCAACCGCGAGCGGGCCGCCTATCTCTCCGGCGTCAACACGCGCCGGGTGGTGATGATCGGGTTTGCCATCTCCGGCGGGCTCGCCGCCTTCGGTGGCGTGCTGCTCGCCGGCTATGCTTCAAAGGCGGCGCAGTCGATGGGCGATGTCTATCTGTTGCCGTCGATCGCCGCCGTGGTCCTCGGCGGCACGTCGATCCTCGGCGGGCGCGGCAGCTATCTCGGCACCGTCGCCGGCGTCATCCTGATCACGCTCCTGCAGTCGATTCTGTCGGTCATGCAGATGCCCGAGGCGGGCCGCCAGGTGATCTACGGCGCCGTCATCATCGCGATGCTTCTGCTCTACGGACGCGAGAAGCTGGTGCGCTAGGACCGGGCCACAGATGATGAAGCGGATCCTGATCACCGGGGCGGCGGGCAGTGCGGCGCGGCTGATCCGGCCGCTCCTCGGCGCCGCCTACCGGCTGCGCCTGTCGGATGTGCGGCCGGTGGCCGACGCGGCCGCGGCGGAAGAGGTGGTGACGGCCGACCTCGGCGACATGGCCGCCCTGCGTGCGGCGATCGCAGGCGTCGACGGCATCGTCCATCTCGGCGCCTTCGCGCTGGAGACCGACTGGCAGACCATCCACGCCGCCAACATCGTCGGCACCTACAACCTGTTCGAGGCGGCGCGGCTGGAAGGCGTCAGGCGCGTGGTCTTCGCCTCGAGCGGCCATGCCATGGGCTTCTATCCCAAGACCCAGACGATTCCCGCCGACGTGACCGTGCGGCCCGATTCGCGCTACGGCCTGAGCAAGGCCTTCGGCGAGGCGGCGGCCAGCCTCTACGCCTACAAATACGGGGCGGAGGTGCTGTCGATCCGCATCGGCACCGTCTCGGAGAGGCCGGCCGACGAGCACCGGCTGCGGGCGATCTGGATCAGTCCGCGCGACCTCTGCCAGCTCATCCGCATCGGCCTGGAAACGCTTGGGCTCCGCCACGAGATCGTCTATGGCGCCTCGGCCAACAAGGCGTGCTGGTGGGACAATTCCAACGCCTTCCGGCTCGACTACCGGCCGGAAGACAGCGCCGAGGACTACCAAACCGGTGCGGTTTCCGACGAGGCCAGCGGCGATCCGCGGGCGGATCTCAACCAGGGCGGGGTGTTTTGTTCCGAGGAGGAGATCACGACGCCGGTCTAGGCGGTGGCGGGGTGCGGCGGCACGTCGCGATGTGGCGAAATCGTGGCGCACGCTTACAATTTTACCGAAAAACCTGCGGAAATCCGCCAATTTCCCTGTCCACAGACCGCCCGGGTTCGGGGTTGAAATATCATCCTGTATCGTTAGCATTGGGGCGTGGCGAGTCGGCACGTCTGGCGTTTTTGCCGGTTCCGGGTTCGTCGCTGGAAGAACGACAGTTTTATGCAGTTTGAATTTGTAATGCCTGCTTTGTTTTGATGACGACGTAGTTGGTACTAGTTTTTTCACCGAGGTTTTTTGGCGTCGCCGCTTTGGCAACGCAACGTCCGTTTGGATGAAGGGGTTTCGGTTCTGACAAAGCCGCCGGGTCGCGCCGGCGGCTTTGGTCGTTTATAGGCAAGCCGGGGCTCTTCCGCGCCGGGTGCGATTTTACCGGTCCCGACCTATGTTACCACTCGGTGGCGGCCCAGGGTGCGTATCGGCATGATTGCAGCAATTAAACAGTTTTTCGACCGCCTGACCGACGACGGCGATGCCGTCGATCTGGGAGAAGAAGAGGTGCGGCTGGCGGTGGCCGCGCTGCTCTACCATCTGGTCACCGTGGACGGCGTGGTGTCGCCGGCCGAGCAGGCGATGCTGACCGAACTCCTCGAGCGCCGCTTCGGCCTCGATGCGCAGGCGGCGCGGTCGCTGATCGATGCGGCCGAGACCGCCGACGACGAGGCGGTCGATCTCTACCGCTTCACCAGCCTGCTCAAGCAGCGCCTGGACGTCGCCGACCGCGAGCGCATCATCGAGATGATGTGGCGCCTGGTCTATGCCGATGGCACCATGCACGAGTTTGAGGATAATCTGGTGTGGCGCGTCGCCGAGCTGCTGGCGGTGCCCTCACAGGTGCGCATCCGCCTCAAGCACGCCGTGCGCGACGGAACCGAGTAGATGCCCATGCGGCCAGTGCTGATCGTCCTTCATCAGGAACACTCGACCCCCGGCCGGGTCGGTCATCGGCTGATGGAACGCGGCCATGCGCTGGATATCCGCCGGCCGCGTTTTGGCGACCCGCTGCCGGAGACGCTCAACGAACACGCCGGCGCGATCATTTTCGGCGGGCCGATGAGCGTCAACGATCCCGACAACTACCTGAAGACCGAGGCCGACTGGATCAAGGTGCCGCTCGGCGAGGGCGCGCCCTTCCTTGGCCTCTGCCTGGGGGCGCAATTGCTCGCTTTGCATCTCGGCGCGGCGGTCGGGCCGCATGCCGACGGCCACATCGAGGTCGGCTGGTTCGGACTGACGCCGACCGAGCCCGGGCGGCAGCTCATCGCGTCCTGGCCGGATTGCGTCCATCAGTTCCACCGGGAAGGCTTCGGCCTTCCGGCGGGCGCGACGCTGCTGGCGGAAGGGTCGGCCGATACCTTCCCCAACCAGGCCTTCTCCTACGGCGAGGCGGCCTTCGCCATCCAGTTCCACATCGAGCTGACCACGGCGATGGTCGGTCGCTGGACGGGGCGCATCGGCGACCGCGCCAAGCTGCCCGGCGGCCAGGCCGCCGCCAAGCACTTCCAGGGCCGCGCATTGCACGACTGGAAGACGAAGGCCTTTCTCGACGCCTTCCTCGAGCTGTGGCTGAAGCGCGACCGGCGTCAGACGGCGACGGCGGCGGAAGCGGCGGAGTAGCCGACAGCCCTGTTGTTGCAATCTGCAACGCCCGCTCGCAATTTGCGAGGCGCGGCCGGTTACCAAAACCTTAAGACAATCAATAAATTGCGATTCAAATCGGTGCGGACCACAAGCCCTTGCCGGGCGCCGATTGGCAAGCCCTTTGCCAATAGGGAGGCACGCTGATTTTCTGGTTGTGCGTAGTCAGCGAACAGACTGGGCGGGGGAGGGCGGAGGCCGTCGACCCCCGGCAAGCTCTCTCCCGTCCCGGTCATCTCTCCGCGCGAGGCCGTCCGGTCGTGCGCAGGATCTTAAGCGATGGGCCCGGAGCGGCGCGGCGGCTGCTCCGGGCCGATCGTTTTTTGCGGGCTCAAATCAAGCGCTGCAAAGCCTTGTCCTGAGATGCTCGCCGAAGGCGAGCCTCGAAGGATACGGCCTGTTCCGCAAGCGGGGCCAACTCGGCTACAGTCCGTTCCCGATCACCCCCCGGGGGACCATGGCAACCGACGCCCACAAAGCCGTGATGGATGGCCTCGCCGCGCTGTTGCCGCGGCTGTGGCGCTATGGGCTGGTGCTGTCGGGAAACCGCGACACGGCGGAGGAGCTGGTTCAGGCGACCTGCGTGCGCGCGCTGGAGCGCAGCCGTCAGTTCACCCCCGGCACCCGACTCGACCGCTGGTTGATCGCCATCCTCCATTCGATCTGGCTCAACGAGATTCGCGCCCGCAAGGTGCGCCAGGGGCAGGGGCTGGTCGATGCCGAGACGGCGCTCGTCTTCGACGGAATCCGCGAGATCGAGGCGAATATTCTAGCCGCCCAGGTGTTAAGGCAGGTTCAGGACCTGCCCGAGGTGCAGCGCGAAACCGTCTATCTGGTCTATGTCGAAGGGCTCAGCTACCGCGAAGCTGCCGATGCGCTCGGCGTCCCGATCGGGACGGTGATGTCGCGTCTGGCCGGCGCCCGGGCGAAGCTCGCCGGCCTTTCGGCGAATGTGTGAGGAAAGCAGCGAGACGCATGGCCGATCTGGTCGATAACCCGCCGAGCGACGACGCTCTGTTGACCGCCTATATCGACGGCGAGCTCCCCGCCGGCGCGCGCGCCGCGCTGGAGCAGCGGCTCGCCGGCGAGGCGGCGCTGGCGGCGCGGCTGGAGGCGCTGAAGCGCGGCGGAAGGGATTTCGCCGGTGCCTTCGACCTGCTGCTTTCTGCCGCACCCGAGGCGCGGCTTTCGGCGCTGCTCGCCGAAGCCGAGGCCGAGGCCGAGGTTCGCGCAGCGCCGCGGCGCAACTGGCGCGCGGTCGCCATCGCCGCCTCGGTCGCGATCTTCGTTCTGGGCGCGGCGGCCGGCTATCTGGTGCCGCTGGCCGCCGGCCTGGTGCAGCCGACGCAGGTGGCGGAGACGCCGAACTGGCGGCAGGCGGTGGCCGAATACATGAGCTTCATCACGCCGGAGACGCTGGCGATCATCGCCGACAATCCGCCGGCGCTGGCCGGCGAATTGGCGAAGGTCGGCGAGAAGCTCTCGGTCGATCTCGCGCCGACGCGGCTGGCCCTGCCCGACGCCGCCCTCAAGCGCGCCGCGCTCTATGACTTTCATGGCAAGCCGCTGGTGCAGCTCGCCTATCTGTCGCCGGGCGAGGGCGCCTTCGCCTTCTGCATCATCGCCAACGGCAAGCCGGATGGAGCGGTCGCCTTCGAGGAGCGTGAAGGTTTCAACATCGTCTTCTGGAACCGCAGCGGCCTCGGCTACATGCTGATCGGCAAGGCGCCGCGCGCCACGCTGGAAGCCTTTGCCGGCGATCTCAAGGCGCGCGTCTCCTGAGGATGCCGGGGTCCCGGCGACCTCACGTGTTCACATAGGTCGAGGCGCCGCGCACGTTCTCGTCGATGTGCAGCTTCTGGCTGAGCGAGGGCATCGCCCGCTCGGCGCAATCGGTGCGCGGGCAGGTGCGGCACGACACGCCGATGGGGGTGACCACCTGCGGATCGGCGACGTTGAGCCCGTCGGCATAGACGATCTCTGAAGCGTGGCGGATGTCGCAGCCGAGCCCCACGGCGCGCTGGCCGATGCGCTGTGGCAGACCGCCGGCGGCGGCGAAGCCGGCGGCGCGGCCGGTGGTGCGGGCGACGCAGAAGAAGGTGCCACCATCGGGCATGCGCGAGACCTGGATGCGCAGCATGCCGGGCGTCGAAAAGGCGTCATAGACGTTCCAGCGCGGGCAGGCGGCGCCGAAACGGGCGATGTGGATGCCGGAGGCCGAAAAGCGCTTGGAGATGTTGCCGGCGATGTCCACCCGGACGAAGTGGAAGGGAATGCCTTCCGCGCCCGGCCGGCGCAGCGTCGACAGCCGGTGGCAGGCCTGCTCGAAGGAAACGCCGAAGCGGCTCTTGAGGATCTCGATGTCGTAGCGCGTCGTGCGGGCGGCATCGAGGAACAGCCGGTAGGGCATCAGCACGGCGGCGGCGAAGTAGTTGGCGAGTGCCGTGCGCATCAGCGCCGCCGCCGGTTCGCTCGAAAATCCGCCTTCGGCGACGATGCGGTCGAGCACGTCGTGACAGCCGAGATAGGCGATCTGGTGGGCGATCTGGAAGACGCGGCTCGACGGCGCCAACATCTCGGAAATCTCCAGCCGGCGCGCCTGACGGTCGAAATGGCGGAAGCGGCCGGGCATGCCGTCGGCGCGCCGGATCTCGACGGCGACGGCATGGCGGTCGCGCAGCAGGCCGACCAGGTCCTGATAGAGCGTCGGGGTGGACAGGCCGTTCTCCGTCCACAACCGTTCGGCGGCGCCTTCCAGATCGGGGAAGTAGTTCATGCGCCGCTGGATGAAGTCGGTCACCTCCTCGGACGGGATGGCGACCGGCGACGGCCCGTCGGTGGTGTCCTCGCCGGCGCCACCCGGCTCGTCGAGCGGGCGGTGGCGGCGCCAGGCATCGTAGATGTCGAGCACCGCGCGGCCGATCGCCGGCAGGGTGGCGACCAGTTCCTGCACGTCGCTTGCCTTCACCTCGGCATGCTCGAAGACGGGGTCGGAAAAGGCCTCCATCAGCTGCAGCGCCAGGCTCTGGTCGGTGTCGGCGGTGAAGTCCTTGAGATCGACGTGGAACTTCTCGACCAGCTTCAGCAGCACGCGCACCGTCACCGGCCGCTGGTTGCTCTCCAGAAGCGTCAGGTAGCTGGCGGATAGCCCCAGTTCGCGGGCCATCTGCGCCTGGGTAAGACGCTTCTCCTGTCTCAGCCGGCGCAGCCGGCCGCCGATGCGCATCGCCTTCATGGCGCTCTCCCTGACGCTCCTTACAAAATCTTACAATGTTACAAAGCTGGTTTGTGTACTTGTTTACAGAATTCAGAATTTCCTCGTGATTTCAGATATTTATTGACCAGTCGGCCTTGTCAATGAAAATTGCGCGATATCGCAAAGGGAGGGAAGACCCATGACAAGCCTTACGGAGCGCTTCGCCGGCATCCGCCGCGACTACACGCCGGAGGACGTTCGGAAGCTGCAGGGCTCCGTCGTCGTCGAGCACACGCTGGCGCGCCTCGGTGCGGAGCGCCTGTGGCGCCTGCTGCAGGAGCGGCCGGTCGTGCGCACGCTCGGTGCGCTCACCGGCAACCAGGCGCTGCAGCAGGTCAAGGCCGGGCTCGAGGCCATCTATCTGTCCGGCTGGCAGGTCGCCGCCGATGCCAACAATGCCGGCGAGATGTATCCCGACCAGTCGCTCTATCCGGCCTCGTCGGTGCCCGATGTCGTGCGCCGCATCAACAAGACCTTCACCCGCGCCGACCAGATCGCCAGGCTGGAGGGGGATACCTCGACCAACTGGTTCGCGCCGATCATCGCCGATGCGGAAGCCGGATTCGGCGGGTCGCTCAACGCCTTCGAGCTGATGAAGGCGATGATCGAGGCCGGCGCGGCGGGCGTCCACTTCGAGGACCAGCTCGCCTCCGAAAAGAAGTGCGGCCATCTCGGCGGCAAGGTTCTGGTGCCGACCCAGACCTTCATCCGCACGCTCAATGCGGCGCGCCTGGCGGCGGATGTCTGCAACGTGCCGACGGTCCTGATCGCCCGCACCGATGCTCATTCGGCGACGCTGATCACCAGCGATTTCGACGAGCGCGACATGCCGTGGCTTTCGGGGGAGCGCACCTGCGATGGCTTCTTCCGCCTGAAGCAGGGCGGCGATCACTCGGTCGCGCACGCCATCGTGCGCAGCCTCAGCTATGCCCCTTATGCCGACGTCCTGTGGTGGGAAACCTCGACGCCCGATCTCGGCGAAGCGCGCGAGTTCGCCACCGAAATCCATCGGCATCATGCGGGCAAGCTGCTTGCCTATAACTGCTCGCCCTCGTTCAACTGGCGGGCCAGGCTCGACGAGAAGACCATCGCCAGCTTCCAGGAAGAGCTGGCGGCGATGGGCTACCGCTTCCAGTTCGTCACGCTGGCCGGTTTCCATGCGCTCAATCTCAGCATGTTCGAGCTGGCAAGCGGCTACGCGAAGCGCGGCATGGCGGCCTATTCGGAGCTGCAGCAGCGCGAGTTCGCGGCTGCGGAGCGCGGCTTCACCGCCGTGCGCCACCAGCATGAGGTCGGCACCAGCTATTTCGACGCGGTGGCGATGGCCGTGTCGGGCGGCACCGCGTCGACGGTGGCGATGGCCGGTTCGACCGAAGAGGAGCAGTTCGTCGAACCGTCGGCGGCGCAGGCGGCGTGAGGCGCCCGCGTCGCGAGGATGGAGGTCGGACATGATCAGGAATACTGGGTCGTCGGCGGCAGCTATCGCGATGCCAGCTTTGCCGCTCTCAGGGATGGAACCGCTGAGCTCTACGGACCCTTCGTCAGCTATGACGAGGCGCTCAGCTCATGGAACCGGCGGAGCGAGCGGTCGCGCGCCGAAGCCACCACCCGCTTCTCGGTCGTGGTCACTGCCGCCCGGCGGTGACCCGTCCCCGGCAGGGCTCCTTGGGAGGGGAGCCCTGCCATTCTCCCGGCCTCTGTTTCCCCCCCGTGAGGTGCCCGGTGCGCCGGGCCTCGAACCATGAGGCCATCCTTCGCGGGCCGCCTTCCGGCGGCCACGTCCGGATGAGGCCTCCGGTTCAGCCGTTGGCTGCCTTGAGTTCGGCGTCGATCGCCGCCTTCAGCTTCTCGTAGGGCTGGGCGCCGACCATCATCTGCTTGCCGATGAGGAAGGAGGGCGTGCCGCCGACGCCCATGGAATAGCCTTCATTGGCATCGGCCTGCATGGCAGTGGTGAAGTCGCTCTCCTTGTCGGCCATCACCGCCTTGACCTTGGCCACGTCGATGCCGGGAATCGTGCCGGTCAGCGCCAGGATGTCGTCCTCACTGCCCCAGCCGGCATTCTCCTGGTCCTGATGGTCGAACATGGCCTTGTGCCAGTCGCGGAACTTGTCGGGCGCCACCTGCCAGACGGCGCGCGCGGCGCGGCTGGCGACGTCCGAATCGGGTCCGAGGAAGGCGAAGTCCTTGAAGACGATCTTCAGCTTGCCGGGATCGACATAGTCCTTGATGAGCTGCGGGAAGATGCTCTCTTCCTCCTGCTTGCAGTAGGGGCACTGGTAGTCGAACCAGTAGGCCATGACCACCGGCGCATCGGCCTGGCCGATATAGGCGGCGTCCTTGAGGTTGACGTCGGCGATGTCGGCCGGCGGCGCCGGCGGCTCGGCGGGCGCGGCCGAATCGCCAGGTGCCACCGCCGCGGCCTGCTGCAGGGCCGCCTGTTGGCTGGTCCACACGATCGAGCCGGAGATCATTCCACCGGCGACGATGATGGCGAGCGGGATGAGAATGTCGCCCGGCGAGAGCTTGCGCATGGGACTGGCGAATCCTTGTGGCCGATGGTTGATGCGACTGGCCGCTCCGAATTCGGCAGCATTGGGGCGGCGCACCGGCGGGCAGCCGGACGGCGAAATCTAGAATCTTTCGTCGTCGGACGGGATCAATTCCCTGTCAGCGCCGGGTGTCGCCCGCGCGATACATGGCGCGGTGCGCGTGTGAGCCGCACCGCCAACCACGAGGCCGTCCGGTCAGCGCACGATCACGCAGCTGCACGGGGCCGAATGGGCGACCTTGTGCGAGACGCTGCCGAGCAGCAGGCTCTCCAGGTCGCCAAGGCCGCGGCTGCCCATGACGATGGCGTCGACCTTGCGGTTGCGCGCCATGTCGACGATCTGCCGTGCCGGGTCGCCCTCGGTGACCGCAGCGTCGACGTTGGCAATCCCGCGGCTGTGCGCCGCCGCCCGGGCCGCGTCGACGATGTGTTCGGCGGCGGTGCGCAACAGCCGTGCCTCGGTCGCGCGGACGTGTTCGATCTGCGAGAACTGCTCCAGGCCCGGCGGGATCGTTTCGCTGCCGCGGCGCCGCTGCACGTGGAGAATCAACAGCTGCGCCTTCCTCTCGGCGGCCAGGTCACAGGCGAATTCGAGCGCCTTGTGGGCGCTTTCCGATCCGTCGGTCGGGTGCAGGATGGTCTTTATGTCCATTGTCCACCCTCAAATCCGTCACCATGTTCAAATGAGCCGCTATGGCCATGGGGTGCGCCGCTCGGCGGAGCCTGGGGAAAGGGGTTCGGAGTTGTCCGGGCGGGGTCCTCCACCGACAATATGGTGATGCCCGGCGCGTTTTGCCGGGAAAACAAATGGATGGGCAGGATGGAAACCCCGGCAAAAGTCGATTTTCAGGGCGCGACCTTGAACCAGCATGTCCAGCAGTCGGTGCTTGCGCATATTGCTGCGCTCGAGAAGCGGTTCGGCGGGATCATCGCCTGCCGGGTTGTGGTCAGTGCGCCGTCGGCGCACCACCGCAGCGGCGGCCAGTATGAGGTGGCCGTTCACCTCACTTTGCCTGACGGCCGCGAGGTCAATGTCGATCGGACGGCAACGGCCGACGAGCGCTTCGCCGACGCGACCTTCGCCGTCAACGATGCCTTCAAGCGGGCGCGCCGCCGTCTGCAGGACGAGGTCGGCCGCATGCGTGGCGACGTCAAGGCGCATCAGCTGCAACGCGAACCGGGTTGAGGAGGCGAGCAGGCGCGATGACCAGACGCCGCCGCATCGTGGATGAGGACGGTCCGGCGGTCGATCTGACGATCTCGCCGGAAAAGGTCTGCTATCTGATCGTCAAGGCCCGCGAGTTCGATGCCAAGGACGAGGTGGCCGATCCCGATCCGGGGTCCAACCCGTCCGACGACATGGACGCCTCGGTGCTGGAAGATCACCAGGACGATCCGGTGACCGAGGAGATCATTTCCGCCATCTACGCCCTCAGCGAGGACGAGCAGACCGAGCTGGTGGCCATCGCCTGGCTCGGGCGGGGCGACGGGACGGCGGGCGACTGGGAATCGCTCAAGGCGGAAGCGGCCGAGGCCCGCAACGGCCGCACGGCGCGCTATCTGCTCGGCATGCCGCAGCTCGGCGACTATCTCGAGGAGGGCCTCGCCCTCCTCGGCCGCGGTTGCGAGGAATACGAGATCGGCCGCCTGTAGACGGGCAGCGGCGCTCCATTCCCGAGGGCTGCTGTCGCGGCCGCTCGCCCCCGCGGGGGCGTGCCCGTGGGGTCGGCTTGATTCAGCGCAACGCCCGAAGCGCCGACACGGTGCAACACATCGCACAGCGCTTTCACCTCATCGCGCGGCGTCGCGGCGGCGTCCCGACCGGAATGAGAGAATGCAGGTCGACCCCCAGACCGAGGCCATCGCCTTTCTCACCGACCCGCTGACCCACGATCTGGGGCCGGACGCCGGGGCCGTGGAGGTGATCGAGACGCATATCTCGGTGGTGGTGCTGGCCGGCAGCCGGGCCTACAAGCTCAAGCGCGCGGTCAAGCTCGACTATGTCGATCTATCGACGGTCGAACGGCGCCTGGCCCTGTGCGAGCGCGAAGTGGAGCTCAACCGGCGTGCCGTGCCCGACCTCTATCTCGGGGTGAAGCGCATCACGCGGGCGGATGACGGCCACCTCGTCTTCGACGGCGACGGGCCGCTGGTCGATTCGGTGGTCGAAATGGTGCGCTTCGACCAGGACGGCCTGTTCGACCGCATGGCGGTTCAGGGCCGGCTGACGCCGACGCTTCTGGCCGAGCTGGCCGTCGCGGTTGCCCGCCTGCACGAGACGGCGCCGGCCGAGCTTGCCGGTGGCGGGGCTGCCAATATCGCCAGCGTCCTGGCAATCAACGAGCGGGCGCTGGAAGCCAGCTCCCTGTTTCCCCTCGATACCGTCGACCGCGTCAACCAGGCCTTCCGCGAGGCCCTGGCGTCGGCCGCGCCGCTGTTCGACCGGCGGCAGGGCCTCGGCAAGGTCCGCCACTGCCACGGCGACCTGCACCTCGGCAATATCTGCCTGTTCGGAGGTTGCCCGGCGCCGTTCGACTGCCTGGAATTCAACGACGCCATGGCGACGGTCGACGTGCTCTACGACCTCGCCTTCCTGATGATGGACCTGTGGCACCGCGGTCTCAGGCCGGGCGCCAACCTCGTGCTCAACCGCTATCTCGACGTCGCCGACGAAAGCGACGGGCTGACGCTGGTGCCGCTGCTGATGGCGATCCGTGCCGCCGTGCGCGCCCATGTCAGCGCGGCGCGGGCGGAAGACCCGGCCGAGGCGGCCCAGGTCGGGACACTGCGCGCGGCGGCAATCTCCTATTTCGATCTGGCGCGTGAACTGCTGCGCCCGCTGCCGCCGCGGCTGGTGGCGATCGGCGGCTTCAGCGGAGCGGGAAAGTCGCAGGTGGCGGGGGTGATCGCCGCGGTGGTCGGCGCACCGCCGGGTGCCCGGGTGCTGTCCAGCGACCGCATCCGCAAACGCATGGGGGGCGTCGCGCCAGGCACGCGCCTGCCGGCGTCGGCCTATCGCCCGGAGGTGTCGCGGGCGGTCTACGACACGCTCTTGCGCGAAGCGGAATACCTGCTGGCGCTGGGTCACGGCGTCGTCCTCGATGCGACCTTCAACCGGCCCGAGCAGCGCGCCCGCGTGGCGGCGATGGCCGCCGCCGTCGAGGTGCCGTTCACCGGCATCTGGCTGGAGCTGCCGCCCGACGTCCTGATCGAGCGGGTGGAGCGGCGCGGCAACGACGTGTCGGACGCGACCGGCGACGTGGTGCGCGATCAGATTGCCCGTTTCCGCGGGCCGATGACGTGGACTCCGGTCTCCGCCGCGGGCCACGTGGATGCGGTCGTGGCGCGCATCCGGGCGCTCATCGGTACCGCCTACTAGTCGAGATCCCTGTCCGACCGAGGCTCTAGGCCAAAAAGGCCCGGCGGATCGCGTCGGCGAGCGTGTTGCCGATCAGCGGCTTCTCGACGATCGACACCGAGGCGGCGGCGGCGCGCACGCGCAGGTGCGGGCCGGGATTGGTGGTGATCAGGATCGCCGGCATGGTGACGCCGCGCTGGCGCAGCGCGCCCAGCACCTGCAGCCCGTTGTCGTCGGTCAGGTTGTAGTCGATGACCAGGCAGCCCCGCCGCTGGCGCGTGGCGTCGGCAATCAGCGCCTTGGCCGAGGAATAGGTGCGCACCGAATAGCCCTCGATCTCGAGGGAGAACTTGAGCGAGGCCAGAATCGCCGGGTCGTCGTCGATCACGAAGACCGGACGCTCCGCTGCCAGCACCGGCTGCGAAAAGGACACAGGTTCGGGATGGTGATCCGAAGTCATCCCAAATAAAGACATTGGAAACAGCGGTTTCGCCTTGACGCATGTCAACGGGGCGACGGATCGCCTCAGGCGTTGTTAAGCAGCGCCATGCGGACCAGCTCCGACAGGCTGCGGGCCTGCATCTTGGTCATCACATTGGCCCGGTACACCTCGACGGTGCGGGCGCTGATGCCGAGGTCGAAGGCGATGGTCTTGTTGGGGTGGCCGGCAACCAGCCCGTCGAGCACCTGCTGCTCGCGCGGCGACAGCGATGCGAGGCGCTCCTTGATCTCGGTCTTGAGCAGTTCCTGCTCGCTGTCGGCCCGGTTGCGGGAGAGCGCCATGCGCACCGAGGCCAGCAGCGCATCGTCGTCGAACGGCTTTTCGAGGAAATCGACGGCGCCGAGCTTCATCGCCTCGACGGCGAGCGGCACGTCGCCGTGCCCGGTCATCATGATCACCGGCAGTGCCACACCGTCTGCGGTGAGGCGGCGCAGCAGTTCCATCCCGTCGATCTCGGGCATGCGCACGTCGGTGATGATGCAGCCGCCGGTTATCTGCGGCAGCGCCTTCAGGAAGGCGACCGCCGAATCGTAGACCTCGACCTCGACGTTGGCGGTCCCCAGCAGGAAGGCCAGGGATTCGCGCGCGTCGTCGTCGTCGTCGATGATGTGTACGACATCCTCACTCGCCATCGGCAATCTCCGCGATCTTGCCGCTGGCGAGCGTGAAACGGAACACCGTGCCGCCCGAGGGGTTGGGTTCCGCCCAGATCTCGCCGCCGTGAGACTGGATGATGGTGCGCGAAATCGACAGGCCGACGCCCATGCCATGACGCTTGGTCGTGACAAACGGCTGGAAAAGCTGCCGGGTCACTTCCTCGGCAAGGCCCGGACCCGTGTCGGTAACGCTGACCTCAACCATGTCATCCCCCGCCGGCGCCGTGGACAGCACCAATTCGCGCTCTTCCCCGTCGACCTCGACCATCGCTTCGATAGCGTTGCGCACGAGGTTGAGCAACACCTGTTGAACCTGCACCTTGTCGGCAAGCACCAGGTCGTGGCTGCGGTCGAACTGGAAGCGGACGCGCACGCCATGCTCCTTGGCGCCAACCAGGGCAAGGGCGCTGGCCTCCTCGATCAGCTTGGCAATGCTCTCAACCCGCCGCTCGCTCTCGCCGCGGCTGACGAAATCGCGCATGCGGCGGATGATGTCGCCGGCGCGCAGCGCCTGTTCGGCCGCCTTCTCCAGGGCATCGCGCAGGCGGCCCCAGCGCGCGTCGGCCTCGTGCTCCATCAGCCGGCGCGAGCCCTTGATGTAGTTGGCGATGGCCGACAGCGGCTGGTTCAGCTCGTGGGCGAGCGTCGAGGCCATCTCGCCCATGGCGGTCAGGCGCGAGATGTGGATCAGCTCCGACTGGAGCTCCTGCAGGCGGGCCTCGGTCTCCTGGCGCTGGGACAGGTCGCGCACGAAACCGGTGAAGAAGCGGCCATCGCCGGGGCGCATCTCGCCGACGGCGAGCTCCATCGGGAAGGTCGAGCCGTCCTTGCGCTCGCCGACGACGATGCGGCCGATGCCGATGATGTGGCGCTCGCCGGTCTGCCGGTAACGGGTGAGGTAGCCGTCATGGGCCTCGCGATAGGGCGAGGGCATCAGCATGTTCACATTGCTGCCGATGGCTTCCTGCGCGCGATAGCCGAACAGCTGCTCGGCGGCGCTCGAGAACGACTGCATGATGCCGTTCTCGTCGATGACGATCATGGCGTCGGGAACGGTGTCGAGGATCGACTGGAGATGCGCCTCGCGGATCTCCAGTTCGCGCTGGCGATTGGCCGATTGCGCCCGGCTGCGCTTCAGCCGCGCGCCGAACCACGACATGGCGATGCCGACGAAGCCGAAGGCGACGATGTCGACAACGCTGGTGGCGACGGCGAGCGGGGCGCCGCCGGAAAAAGCGATCGCGGCCACGAGGCTGAGAAGGGTGGCGGCAATCCCCGGGCCGAATCCGCCGATGCCGCCGGCGACCAGAACCGCCGGAACGAACAGCACCAACTGGAGGTTGCCGTGCAGCGGGGTATACAGCAGCAGACGGACGGCGACCGTCAGCGCCACGGCGGCGGCGGCGATGACATAGTCGCGGGCTGGTCCCGGGCTGAGCACGCGAACGGCCCCCTCTGGCCGAAGATTCGCCCGGTTTTCGGCGGTTATTCCCATGGATTGAGCCTGTTAAGGATCGTTACAGAATGCCTACGTAGTAGCCCGTAGGGACATTACCCGAATTTTGCGGAGTCCCGCCCGCTGTTAGCTAATCCCTGCGACAAAACGAACGAATGGAGCGGGTCATGCTGATGCAGAAGTCGGGCGATATTGCCACCAACAAGCCGGTGCTGCCGATTCCTGCGGGCATGCCGGAGGTCAACGTACTGGCTGATACCTTCGCCGTCATGGGCGCGGCCATGCGATTCGAGCACAATTCAGAGATTTTCGGCGAAGGCGAGCCGGCCGACTACTTCTACAGGGTCGTCCGTGGCGCGGTGCGGACCTACAAGCTTCTCAACGACGGCCGCCGCCAGATCAGCGCCTTCCACCTCGCCGGCGACATCTTCGGGATCGAGGCCGGCAACGAGCACCGTTTCACCGCCGATGCCATCGCTGATTCGACCGTCCTGGTTATCAAGCGCACCACCCTGATGGCGCTGGCCAGCCGCGACAGCGACATCGCCAGCGGCCTGTGGGCGCAGGCGACCGGCGACCTGCTCAGGGCGCAGGACCACATGCTGCTGCTCGGGCGCAAGAACGCGCATGAGCGCGTCGCCAGCTTCCTGCTCGAAATGTCGGAGCGCAGTGCCGGCCCGCAGAGCGTCGAGCTGCCGATGTCGCGCCAGGATATCGCCGATTATCTCGGCCTGACCATCGAGACGGTGTCGCGCACGCTGACCCTGCTCGAGAACGAGGCGGCGATCGAGCTGCCGACGTCCCGCCGCATCCTCCTGCGCGACCCGGCCGCGCTGCGCCGTCTCAACGCCTGAGGCAGCGGCGTCCCGGGGCGGGGGACAGGGGCTGGAAAGCGGCTTGTGCCGGCCGGTGAAACCGGTCGAGCGGCAGACCATATAAAGGTCAGTCGTCTTCAACACGAGCCGAGGATGCCATGCCCAAGGTCGCCATAGCTCCGGACAGCTGGGTGGTCGTTTGCGACGGCCGCAAGTGGTTGATTTTCCAAAACAAAGGGGATGCGGACCACCCCAATCTGGTGACTCTTGAGGAGCGCACGGACGTGAATCCGCCGACGCGCGAGCAGGGCACCGACCGGCCTGGGCGCTCGCATCAGTCGGTGGGCAGCGGCCGCAGTGCCGTTGGCCAGACCGACTGGCACGATCAGGCCGAGCAGGATTTCCTTGCCGCGCTCGCCCAGCGCCTCGACAAGGCGGTGCAGGCCGGCGAAGTCCGCGGCATCGTGCTGGTGGCCTCGCCGCGCGCATTGGGTATGATCCGCCCGCAACTTTCGGCCGCGGTGGCGAAGCTGGTGCACGGCGAGGTCGCCAAGGACTATGCCGGCATGCCGGTCGACCGGATCGAGAAACAGCTGAGCGGCTGACACCGCCAGTGAAAAGGCCCACGGTCGGGGGACGATCGGCGATGACCATGCAGGCGGCCAGCAAAAGGACGCAAGAACCGGTCTTCGAAGTCGCCGGCCTGACCAAGGTCTACCACACGGGCGATGTCGAGGTGCGGGCGCTGCGCGGCATCGATCTGATGCTGTTTGCCGGCGAGCTGGCGATCATGCTCGGCCCCTCGGGCAGCGGCAAGTCCACGCTCCTCAACATCCTCGGCGGGCTGGATACGGCGACCGCCGGCTCGGTCACCTTCCGCGGGCGCGACCTGACGCACTTCTCCGACCGCGATCTCACCCTCTACCGGCGCAATCACGTCGGCTTCATCTTCCAGTTCTACAACCTCATCCCCAGCCTGACGGCGCGCGAGAACGTGGCGCTGGTGAGCGAGATTGCGCCCCATCCGATGAAGCCGGAGGAGGCGCTGGAACTGGTCGGCCTGGGCAACCGTCTGGACCACTTCCCGGCGCAGCTTTCCGGCGGCGAGCAGCAGCGGGTCGCCATCGCCCGCGCGGTCGCCAAGCGCCCCGAGATCATGCTGTGCGACGAGCCGACCGGGGCGCTCGATTCGAAGACCGGCATCCTGGTGCTGGAGGCGCTCGCCTCGACCAACCGCGAACTCGGCACCACCACCGCGATCATCACCCACAACGTCTCGATCGGCGCCATCGGCGACCGCGTGTTCCGCTTCAGCGACGGACAGATCGCCGGGATCGACGTCAACGAGCACCGGCTCGCGGCCAACGAAGTCGCATGGTAGCCGGCATGCGCGCGCTCGACCGCAAGCTCATCCGCGATCTGAAGCGCCTGTGGGCGCAGTCGCTTGCCATCGCGCTGGTCATGGCCTGCGGCGTCGCCACGCTGATCCTGGCCATCGGCACCTACCAGTCGCTCGACGAGACGCGCTCGGCCTATTACGAGCGTTACCGCTTCGGCGACATTTTCGCCTCGGCGACGCGGGCGCCCAATTTGCTCGGCCGCCAGATCGCCGCGATCGACGGCGTGGCGGCGGTCGAAACGCGGGTTGCGAGCCCCGTCATCCTCGACATTCCCGGCCTGCGCGAGCCGGCCACGGGGCTGGTGATCTCGATCCCCGAGAGCGGCGACATCGCCGTCAACGACGTCTTCCTGCGCCAGGGGCGGCTGCCCGGCAGCGCCCGCGGCAACGAGGTCGCGATCAACTGGAACTTCGCCCAGGCGCATCACTTCACCGTCGGTTCCGACTTCGAGGCGATCGTCAACGGCTCGAAGATCCGGCTCACCGTCGTCGGCATCGTGCTGTCGCCGGAATACATCTACGCGCTGGGCCCCGGCGACATGATGCCCGACAACCGCCGCTTCGGCGTGCTGTGGATGCAGGACAAGGTGCTGGCGCCGCTGTTCAATCTCGACGGGGCGTTCAATTCGGTCAGCCTGCGCCTGCTGCCCGGCGCCAGCGAGAGCAGCGTCATCGAGGCGCTCGACAGTCTGCTCGAGCCCTATGGCGGCACCGGCGCCTATGGCCGCAAGGACCAGCTCTCCAACGCCTTCCTCGACAGCGAACTGGTTCAGCTCAAGGGCATGGCGGAGATCATCCCGCCGATCTTCCTGGCGGTCTCCGCCTTCCTCATCAACATGACCCTGTCGCGGCTGATCTCGCTGGAGCGCGAACTGATCGGCCTCTTGAAGGCGCTGGGCTATAGTCGCTTCGCCGTCGTCTGGCACTATCTCAAGCTGGTGCTGGCGATCGCAGCCATCGGCACGGCCCTCGGCATCGGCCTCGGCACCTGGCTCGGCCGCGGCCTGACGCGGCTCTATGCCGAGTTCTACAGCTTCCCCTTCCTGATCTTCCGCGAGACCGCCATCGTCTACCTGATCGCCATCGGCATCAGCTTCGCCGCGGCCATCCTCGGCGCGCTGCGGGCGGTGTCGACGGCCTTCGCACTGCCCGCGGCGGTTGCCATGCGGCCGCCGGCGCCGCCGGTCTATCACCGGGCACTCGGCGGGATGTTCGGCGGCCGGCGCCTCTTCTCGCAGCTCACCACCATGGCGCTGCGCCATGTCGTGCGCCACCCGGTACGCTCGACGCTGACCGCCGTCGGCATCGCCTTCTCGGTGGCGCTGGTCGAGGTGGCGCTGGGCACGATGGATTCGGTCGAGGCGATGCTCGACGCGGTCTACTATCGAACCGACCGCCAGGACGCGACGCTCGCCTTCAACACGCCGCGGCCGCCCGCGGTGGTGCAGGCGGCCCTGAACCTCCCCGGCGTGATGACCGCGGAGCCTTATCTCGATCATCCCGTGCGCCTCTCCAACGGCCACTATTCGCGCAAGCTCGGCATCACCGGCAAACCGCCGGGGACCGACTTGAGCCGCGTGCTCGATCTCAACCTGAAGCCGGTGATCCTGCCGCCCGACGGCCTGGCGCTCGGCGACCGCGTCGCCCAGATCCTTCACGTCCACGTCGGCGACATGGTGCGGGTGACGCTGCTCGACGGCGACCGGCGCACCGTCGAGGCGCCGGTGACGCAGATCATCCAGAGCTATATCGGGCTGGTGGTCTACATGGACATCGACGCGCTGGCGCGGCTGGCGGGCACCGGCCCGCGCGTCTCCGGCGTCCATATCGCGCTCGATTCGGCCAGGCTCGACGACCTCTACGCCGCCGTGAAGAAAACGCCGCAGATCAGTGCCGTGGCGCTGCAGACCGTATCGCGCCAGCGCATGCAGGAGACCATGCAGCAGAACATGAACATCTCGCTGTTCGTCTATTTCGCCCTGGCCGTGATCATCGCCTTCGGCGTCGTCTACAACAGCGCCCGCATCCAGCTGTCCGAAAGGGCGCGCGAGCTTGCCTCGCTGCGCGTGCTCGGCTTCCGGCGGGCGGAAGTCTCCAACATCCTGTTCATCGAGGTCGGGGTCGTCGTCGCGCTGGCCCAGCCGATCGGCTGGCTGGTGGGCACCGGCTTCGGCTGGCTGATCACCCAGAGCCTGGCAACCGACATCTTTCGGGTGCCGTTCGTCATCGAACTCAGGACCTATGCCGTCGGCAGCCTGGTGGTCGCCGCAGCCGCGCTGGTCTCGGCTGCCATCGTCCGCCGCCGCGTCGACCGGCTCGACCTCATCCGGGTCCTCAAGACGCGGGAGTGAATGAAACATGCTTGCCACCTGGATCAAGCGCATCCTGACGATCTTCGTCGTCGTCGTCGTCGTCGGGGTGGTCGTCTATGCGCTCATGCCGGCGCCGGTCGGCATCGATATCGCGGTGATCGAGCGCGGACCGCTGGAGGTGACGGTGGACGAGGAGGGTGTCGCCGAGATCCGCGATGTCTTCCGGGTGTCGGCACCGATCGCCGGCAAGCTCAACCGCATCCCGGTGCATGTCGGCGACAGGGTCAGCAAGGACGGGGAGGCGGTCGCCGCCATCCAGCCGGCGGAGCCGTCGCTGCTCGACGTGCGCACCCAGCGCGAGCTGCAGGCGGCGGCGGATGCGGCCCGGGCGGCGGTGGGATTGGCCGAGGCACAGGTGACCAGCGCCGAGGCGAGCGAGCGGCTGGCGAGTTCCGACCTCGATCGCGCCCAGCAGCTTGCCGAGAAGGGGGCGATTTCGACGCGGGCGCTGGAAAAGGCGGTCACCGACCTCGACACCGCCCATGCCGCCGTCGCGCAGGCCAAGGCCAATCTGGCGCTGCGCCAGAGCGAGCTGGCCAGCGCCGAGGCGCATCTGATCCAGCCGGGCGCATCCGTCGCCGACAGCGGCAAGGCCGACTGCTGCGTGCCGGTGATGTCGCCGATCGACGGCGTCGTGCTCAAACTCCTGGTCGAGAGCGAGCAGGTGGTCGCCGCCGGCACGCCGCTGGTCGAGATCGGCGATCCCAAGAACATGGAGGTGGTGGTCCACCTGCTGTCGTCCGATGCGGTCGAGATCGCGCCGGGGGCGCCGGCGACGCTGACCGACTGGGGCGGCGCCGGCGCGCTCAATGCTCATGTCCGCCGCATCGATCCGGCCGCCTACACCAAGGTGTCGGCGCTCGGCGTCGAGGAACAGCGGGTCGACGCCACGCTCGACATCGACGACCCCCACGACACCTGGAAGGGGCTCGGCCACGAATACCGGGTGATGGCCCATATCCGCACATGGAAGGGCGGCGACGTGGTCAAGGTGCCGGTCGGGGCGCTCTTCCGGCGCGGCGCCGACTGGAACGTCTTCCGCGTCGTCGACGGCAAGGCCGTGCTCACCACGCTCCTGATCGGCCACCGCAACACCCATTACGCCGAGGTCGTGGGCGGGCTGTCGGCGGGCGATACGATCGCCCTCCACCCCAGCGACCAGGTGAAGGACGGCGTCTCGGTCGCGCCGCGGCCCGACGAAACCGGCCAGGGTTGATGGGAGTCAAGGCGCGGCGCGTGGTTTGCGGCGATGACGTGCTGCGATCGATAAGCGAATGGAGACGAAGATGAGTATGGATTGTGCACAGGCCGCGGACGACGTCGTCCAGTCCTCGGTGGCCCTGACCAAGGGCATCCCGGAGGCGATGGCCGGCTTTGCCGAGCTCGGCAAGGGTGCATACGCCGACAAGGTTCTGAGCCGCAAGTTCAAGGAACTGATCGCGCTGGCGCTCGGCGTGGCGGCGCGCTGCGACGGCTGCGTCGCCTACCATGCCAAGAAGGTGGCCGATCTCGGCGCCACCCGTGAAGAGGTTCTCGAGACCCTCGGCGTCTGCGTCCAGATGGGCGGCGGGCCGTCGATGGTCTATGGTGGCGAGGCGCTGAGGGCCTACGACTGTTTCATTGCCGAGAAACAGGCAAAGAAGACCGCAGCCTGATCATTCGGGGCGAAGATGGTGCGCGCGGGCACGGCCGTCTCCTTGCGGTCGTGCCCGTAGAGCCTTGTCCGACAAGGCTCTGCCTTCCGTCGGGCGGGGAATCCCTTTATTGCTGCCGTGACCCTGGCACCCGCCACCCCGGAGACACCGAGACGTGACGAACATCCGCATCCAGGCCGGCCCTTTCAGCTTCGAGGCGCGTTTCGAGGAGGCGGCGGCGCCGAAGACCTGCGCCAAGTTCCAGAGCCTGCTGCCCTACAAGGAGCGCATCATCCATGTGCGCTGGAGCGGCGAGGGCTGCTGGATACCGCTCGGCGACCTCGATCTCGGCCTTGGCTTCGAGAACAACACCAGCTACCCGGCGCCGGGCGAGATCATCCTCTACCCCGGCGGCATCAGCGAGACCGAGATCCTGCTCGCCTATGGCGGGGTGCATTTCGCCAGCAAGGTCGGGCAGCTTGCCGGTAATCATTTCCTTACCATCACCAAGGGCCGGGAGAATCTATTGGCACTGGGGAAGCTCTGTCTGTGGGAAGGTGCGCAGGACATCCTCTTCGAACGCCTTTGAAAGCCGTTCTTCTTGCCCGGTTGCGACATTCTGTGAAGACCTATCGGCAAGTTCAACACTCGACATTCGCCGATTCAATCCCTAAGTCATGAGTGTCGGCCTTCGGGGCACTGATTCGGCCGTCTTTTCCGCTATCGTTATCGAGAGTTCGCAATGCGCCAGCAGGCGAGACCTTTTACAGTCGAAATAAAGAAAAGCCGCAAAACCGCCACAGAACATCAGCCGCTCTTCGGTTTTCTCGAAGAGGCGGCGGCACGTGCGATGGAAGTGCCGGAATCCCGGCTTTTCGAGCGCCCGGCGAGCAACGGGCACACCGGTAACCGGCATAACGGCAACGGGCACACCGGCAACGGGCACAATGGCGGCCATAACGGCGCCAACGGCCATGCCGATGTCGAAGCCGATATCGCCCGCGTCTTCGGTGCCAGCGAAGGACAGCGCCCGGCGAACCGCATCCTGCCCGATCTGACGGCAAAACCGCCGGTGGCGAAGGTGGAAGAAGAAGCGCCGGAGCAGCGGCGGCCGCGCGCCGTCAAAAGCAAGGCGCCGCGCATCCCGAAGCCGAAGCCGCTGCCGGTCACGGTGATCGAGCCGGTGGCGCGTCAGGAGGCCAAACCGGCGCCGACGCCTGCCCCGCGCATTCACCGCCGTCCGCGGGACGAGAGCGGTCTTGCCCGCGCCGAACGCTGGAAGCGCCGCCTGCCGCGTTTCGCGCGCTGACCCTTCTTCCCTGCTAGGCTGACGGCTGGCCCGCGACCGACGGGCAGGGCTGGGGCCATGGCCGACATCATCGTCATTGACGATCCGGACGATCCGCGTGTCGCGGCTTATCGCGATGTGCGCGAGCGCGACCTCGTCGGGCGCAAGGGCCGCTTCGTCGCCGAGGGTGCGGTGGTGCTCAACGTGCTGCTCGGGCCGGGCGCCCGCCACCGGACGCTGTCGCTGCTCATTGCCGCCAAGCGCATCCACCGCCTCGGCGATCTTCTGGCGCGCGTGCCGGCCGAGACGGCGGTCTACGCGGCGACGCAGCCGGTCATCGACGCGATCACCGGCTTCCACATCCATCGCGGCATTCTGGCCATCGGCGAACGGGCACCGATGGCGGACGCCGATACGCTCATCGCCGGGCTCGGCCGCCGGGCGCTGGTGGTGGTGCTGTCGGCGATCGCCAATCACGACAATATGGGCGGCATCTGCCGCAACGCCGCCGCCTTCGGCGCCGATGCGGTCATCCTCGACGGCGATTGCTGCGACCCCTTCTATCGCAAGGCGATCCGCGTCTCGGTCGGCGCGGCGCTGGTGCTGCCCTTCGCGCGGGTGGCCAGCGCCGATGCGGCGCTCGACCTGCTTACCGCCCACGGCTTCGCGACGCTCGCCTTGTCGCCAGCCGGCACGATTGCGCTCGGCGATGTGCAGCGGCCGGATCGTGTCGCCGCGCTCTTCGGGGCGGAAGGGCCGGGCCTCGATCAGGCGGTGATCGACCGCGCGACGCCCGTGCGCATCGCCATGGTGCCCGGCATGGATTCGCTCAACGTCGCCACCGCCAGCGGCATCGTGCTGCATCATCTGGCCTTCGGCGGAGATACCTCGTCCTGAGGAACCCGCCGAAAGGCGGTCCTTGAGGCCTCATCCGAGTTCGAACGTCGTGATGCCGAAGATGCGCTCCAGCGGAAGCACCGGCGCGGCGCCGCGATACATGCGTGCCGTCTCGAAGACGGGCGACAGCCCGTGCCGCTTCGCCAACGCCACCGCCTCGGCGTTGGGTTCCGGCACGTCGAGATAGACAGGCGCGCCGGAGAGCCGGCCGGCGAGCGCGGAGAAGAGGCGCTCGGCGATGTCGGCCGTGTCGGCAAACAGCGGTCCGATCTTGTAGCCCGCGCGGCAGGCGCGCACGCAGCCATAGCCGCAGATCGCATCGGCCTCGACATAGGCCAGCGTGCGCCGGCCCGGCGGCGTCAGCCAGGCGCGCAGGAAGCTCTCGCGCGGCCCCGGCTGCAGGCAGCGATCATACGCGACGACCGAGCCGGCCAGTCCCGTCCGGCGGCTTGGCTGCAGCTCGACGATGCGCATGTCGGCGATCTCGTCGGTGCTGGCGGTGCCGCCAAAGCGGATGTTGCGGTGGGCGTAGGCGAAACCGGACTTGGCGTAGTTCGCCTGCTGCTCGACGACGCCGTCGAGACCGACCACGCGGTCGCCGAGATAGGCCATGCCCGCCTGCCACAGGGCGCGGCCGTGACCCTGGCCGCGGAATTCCGGCCGGCAGATAAAGAGGCCGAGGAAGCCGTAGGCGGCGCCATAGGCGACCACCGAGATGCAGGCGACCGGTTCGTCGCCGAGGAAGCCCATCAGAAAGCCCTCAGGGTCGGCGGCGAGGAAGGCCTCGGCGTCGTCGAGGCCGGGGTTCCAGCCCTCGGCCGCGGCCCAGTCGATGGCGCGGTCGAGGTCGGCGCGGCGCATTGGGCGGATGGCGAGGGCGGTCATCGCCGCTAGACCTTGAGGCTGTCGGCGACCGCCGCGATATGGCGGGCGAGCGTCTCGGTGAAGGCGGATTTCCACATCTCGAAATTGCCGTCGGCCGCCTCGGGCGGAAACAGCGTGGCGCGCGACGAGGAGATCAGCCCGCCTTCGCGGCCGGCCGGTCCGGGCGGCAGCGCGGCAATGAGCTGCTTCGGATCGCCGCCCTGATAGCCGAAGCCGGGAATCAGGAAGAGGGCCCTGGGCAGCAGCGCGCGGATGTCGGCCGCCTCCTCCGGATAGGTGGCGCCGATCACCACGCCCAGCGACGACCAGCCGGTCTCGGGGCCGAGGAGCGTGTCGGAGACCGGCTTCAGCGCCAGCGCCACGCTGCCATAGACCGTGCTGTTGCCGACCTTCAGGTTCTGGAAATCGCCCGAGCCGGGATTGCTGGTCTTGACCAGGACGAGGATGCCGCGACCGTGGGCGCGGCAGAGCTTGAGATAGGGCTCCAGCGTGTCGACGCCCATATAGGGGTTGACCGTCAGGCACTCGACCGGGTTGGGGCTGTCAGGCGCGAGATAGGCCTCGGCATAGGCCTCCGCCGTCGAGCCGATGTCGCCGCGCTTGGCATCGAGGAGGACGATGACGCCGCGGTCGTGGGCGTAGGCGACGACGCGCTCGAGCAGGGCGATGCCGGCGGCGCCGAGGCGCTCATACATGGCGCTCTGCGGCTTGACCGCGGCGACTTCCGGTCCGGCGATGTCGATGACGGCGGTCAGGAAGTCCTCGACGCCCATGATGGTTTCGGGATCGCGGGCGTCCATGCTGCCGCGGCGGAAGGCCGCCGGGATCATGGCGAGGTGCGGGTCGAGGCCGAGGCAGAAGCAGTGGCCAAGCGCGCGGCTGCGGGTGATGACCGCGTCGGCGAAATGGAAGCCGGGCGCAAGGCCGGGTGCTCCGCTGCCGGCGGTCATTTCAGTGGTGCTCATGACCGACTCCCCGTTTGCCGCATGTTGCACGTTGCTGCGGTGCGATCAATTGCGGTTGCGGCGGAAGGCCGGCTGGTGTGTATCTCACCGGCGATGGACCGAATCGAGATCATCCGGCCGGACGACTGGCACCTGCATGTGCGCGACGGCGCCATGCTCAAGGCGACGCTGCCGGCGAGCGCCGCCGTCTTCGGCCGTGCCATCATCATGCCGAACCTCGTCCCGCCGGTGCGGACGCTGGCCGATCTCCGCGCCTATCGCAGCCGCGTCGTGGCGGCGCTGCCGGACGGCCACCCGTTCCGGCCGCTGATGACCCTCTATCTCACCGACGACACCGATGTGGGCGTCATCGCCGAGGGCGCGGCGTCGGGCGATCTGGCCGCGGTCAAGCTCTATCCGGCCGGCGCCACCACCAATTCCGCCAGCGGCGTCACCGACATCGCCAAGGTCGGACGTGTGCTGGAGGCCATGCAGGCGGCCGACGTGCCGCTCCTTGTCCATGGCGAGGTGACCGACCCGGACATCGACATCTTCGACCGCGAGGCGGTGTTTATCGAGCGGGTGCTGATCCCGCTCCGTGCGCGGCTGCCGGATCTCCGCATCGTTCTGGAGCACGCCACGACCAGGGAGGCGGTCGACGTGGTGCTCTCGACGCCGGCCAATCTCGGCGCCACAATCACGCCGCACCACCTGATGATCGACCGCAACGCGATCCTGCGTGGCGGCATCCGCCCGCATTTCTACTGCCTGCCGATCGCCAAGCGCGCCGGCGACCGGGCGGCGCTGCGCCGGGCGGCGACCTCGGGCGACCGCCGCTTCTTCCTCGGCACCGATTCGGCGCCCCATCCGGTTTCGGCCAAGGAATGCGCCTGCGGCGCCGCCGGCATCTTCTCGGCGCCGGTGGCACTGCCGGCGGTGACTCAGGTCTTCGACGAGGAGGGCGCGCTCGACCGGCTGGAGGCTTTCGCGTCGCTCAACGGCGCCGCCTTCTATCATCTGCCGCCGAATGGCGATCGTGTCGCGCTGGCGCGGGTGAAACCGGCGGATCCCGGCTTCGTCGCGGTCGCTGCGGCGGAAACCGAGATACGGGTATTCCAGCCGGAGACGCCCATCGGCTGGGCGGTGGTTGCGGGAACGCGGGAGACGACATGACGAGTTTTGCGGACAAGGCGACGATCGCGGAACTGACCGCGCGCATGCTGCTCGAGGTGAAGGCGGTACACTTCCGCGCCGACGAGCCCTACAAGTTCACCTCCGGGCTGGCGAGCCCGGTCTATACCGACTGCCGCAAGCTCATCTCCTTCCCGCATGTGCGCGCGACGCTGATGGATTTCGCCGTGGCAACGATCCTCCGCGAGATCGGCTTCGCGGCGATCGATTCGGTTGCCGGCGGTGAGACGGCGGGCATCCCCTTCGCCGCCTGGATCGCCGAGCGCATGGCGCTGCCCATGCAATATGTCCGCAAGAAGCCGAAAGGTTTTGGCCGCAACGCCCTCATCGAGGGCGACTTCCGCGAGGGGGCGCGCACGCTCCTGGTCGAGGACCTGGCCACCGACGGCGGCAGCAAGCTGAAATTCGTCGAAGGCATGCGCCAGGCGGGCATGGTGGTCGACCACGCCTTCGTCGTCTTCTTCTACGACATCTTCCCCAACACGCGGCCCCTCCTCGGCGAGGCCGGCATCACGCTGCACTATCTCGCCACCTGGTGGGACGTGCTCAGAATAGCCCGCGCCGAGAAGACCTTCGACGACGCCACGCTCGACGAGGTGGAGAAATTCCTCCACGGCCCGGCGGAATGGTCGAAGGCCCATGGCGGCATCGTGCCGGGGTAAGGAAGGCCTAGGAAATGCCGCACTGGATCCTGACGGTCGTACAGATCATTTTTGCGGTCATCGCAATCGCGATATTTGTCGAATGGCGCCACAGACGCGATCTTGACGGTTTGGTTGGCGTTGCCGTCTTCGGTCTCGCGGCTGTGATCTCCTATTCGTTCGATTCTTGGTGGCCAATTCTTATTGGAGTGATCATTGGAAGTCATCCTCCACCGGCTTGGGTTTGGGCGGACATAGCTCAGTCTCCTAGAGTCTGTCGTACGTGCCATAGTTGCGACAGCCACCCGATTTCGACAAACGAACAGGCGTGCGGTGGCTCCTACCCCTTCGCCTTCAGCGCCTTGGCCTTCTCGACCTGCTCGCGCCACGGATATTGCGGCTCGTAGCCGAGAACCGCGCGCGCCTTGTCGATGGAAATCAGCGACTCCTCGGCAGTGATCGGGCGCTTGCGCGGCGTACCGGGGAAGACCTCGTCGAGCAGGTCGTCGTTGGAGCGGCTCATCACCGAGTTCGGCATTGGCGATGCCGAAGACATGGGCGCCGGTGAGCTTGGCTTCGAGGGCGAGCCGCACCGCCTGGGCGCCGTCGCGGGCGTCGATATAGGTCCACAGGTTCCAGTGGCGGCTGCGCGGGTCGGCGTCGAATTCCGGGAAGCGGGCGTAATCCTGCGGCTCCATCACGTTGGAGAAGCGCAGGCCGACGATCTTGGCCTCGGCGTCCCAGCGGCAGAACTGCTCGGCCATCTTCTCGCTGAGCAGCTTGGAGAGCGAATAGGCGCTCTCCGGGTGCCCGACCTCCTCGTCGATGGGCACATAGACGGGGCCATTCGCATAGGGCAGGCCATAGACCGTCTCGCTCGACGCCCACACCACGTTGCGGATGCCGAGCTGGCGCGCCGCCTCGAACATGTTGTAGGTCGACAGCATGTTGGTGGCGAAGGTGACGTGATTGGTCGCCTGTCCCGGCGCCGGGACGGCGGCGAGATGGACGAGGCCGGTCACCTTCGCAACGCGTCCGTCGATCATCGAAAGGGCGGCCATCGCGTCGCCGAAATTGGTGATGTCGGCGCGTGAATAGCGCACGTCGGTGGGCAGCGGCGGATTGTGACGATCGGGCGGCGGCACCATGTCGATCGAGGTCACATCGTAGCCGTGGTCCATGAGGTGGTGCACGACCACGTGCCCAAGCTTGCCGCTGCCTCCGGTGACGATGATCATCGTCAGCTTCCTTCTTTTTCAATTCGTTGCGGAATGCTTCCGACTTACCCTTTTCGGCCGTGCAAGGCAAAGGCGCCGACTGCCGCAGCGAAGGCTCCGGCTCGCCTCGCGCGCGGCTTTGCGGCAGAGTGGCCGGCAGGGGCTCGGTGGGTATGGACGAGGATCGGACGAAGCAGCGCGCAGGCGACCGCTGGTCGGACATGTCCGACGCGGACGTCGCTGCCGATGCCGCCCGGCGGTTGGCGCTGCGCGCCAGCGCGCCGTCGGAAGTGGCGGCGCGGCGGCGCGCCCTCGATCTCCTCAGGCCGCGCCCGGGCGAGGTCATCGTCGACGTCGGTGCCGGCAGCGGCGTGATGACGCTCGACATCGCGGCGCGCGTGGCGCCGGGCGGGCGGGTCTTCGCCGTCGACCCTTCGGCGCCGCTGCTCGCCCACGCCCGCGCCGCGGCGCACGCCGCCGGGTTCGGTCACATGGTCGATTGCCGCGTCGCCGATGGCTGCGACCTGCCCTTCGGTCGGGCCGCCTTCGATGCCGCCTGCGCGCACTGGGTGCTGCTGCATGTGGACGAGCCGGGCGCCATGGTCGCCGAGATGCGACGGGTGACGCGGCGCGGTGGCCGCGTGCTATGCGTCGAGATGGACTTCGAGACGATGACCGTCCATCCGGCGCCGGTCGCACTCGCCCGCCGCATCCTGCACCATTCGCAGAGCCGCCAGGTCGACGCCTGGTCCGGCCGGCGCCTGTCACCGCTGTTCCGCGCGACCGGCCTGCGTGACATCGTCGTGGAGCCGATCGTCAACGTCGACGATGGGACGGGCGATCGCATCTGGCTCGACTATCTCATCGAACGGGCGGCAATCGCCCGCGCCGACGGGGTGATCGACGCGGCGGAGGAAGACGCCTGGAGCGCCGGCCTCGAGGCGGCGTTCGCCGCCAGCCGCTTCTTCTTCTCCGTCACCCAGTTCGCGGTCATGGGCCGCGTGCCGGGCTAGACTAGACGCGATTCACCGGTTCAAGCCGAAGATGTTGCGGATCGCGTCGATGGTCTGCCGGTGCAGGTCTTCCGCCTTGTCGATCTGCACGTGATTGAGGTCGGGCCGGGTGACATCATCGATGACGCCGGAGAAGCCGCGCTCGCCGACGACCGTGACATCTCCGCCGATGGCGGAGGTCGACCGGTAATTGATGACCCAATGGACGTTGGGGGGGATCCGCGACGAGGTGGTCACGTCGTAGAAGACCAGCAGCGTGACCGGGATGCCGCGCTTCTCCAGCTCGTGGGCCATCAGCAGGATCGTGTTGGCGCCCCAGGAATGGCCGACCAGGACGATCGGATAGCTGTGCGCCCGGTAGGCGGCGACGATCGTGGCGGTGTAGTCGCGCCAGTCCTCGAAGGGCCTGGAGACGGCGGCGATGCCGTTGGCGTTCATCTCGTCGGCGAGCGCGTCCATGCCGCTGGAGAAGATGCCGAGTGCCCCGCGCAGGACATAGACGGGCAATTGCTGGGTGGGCCGATTGCCGCCGGCAAGCGCTGCCGGCGCAGCGAAAAGACCGACCATCAGCGCCAGGAGGAGGGCAGGAAAGGCAAGTCGAAACTGCGTCGTGGCATTCGCCATCATTCTTGGGCTCACGCAAGTCCACGGGCTGCACGCATCATTGCGAATCGTGTGGCGCGCGAGTCACCTGTGCGCAAGCTGGAACCATTCGTATCGGGTTCCGGCTATGTGCACAAATGACAGGGAGTCGCGGGCGGGATCAGCGTATCAGCACGGCGCGGAAGTCGTTGACGTTGGTCAGCGTCGGGCCGGTCACCACCAGGTCGCCGATTGCGTCGAACAGCGACCAGCAATCGTTGGTGGCGAGGCTGGCGCGCGCATCGACGTTCGCGGTGCGGGCGCGGGCAAGCGTGTCGGGCGTGACGACGGCGCCGGCATTGTCCTCACTGCCGTCGATGCCGTCGGTGTCGCCGGCAAGCGCGAAGATGCCCGGCGCGCCGTTGAGGGTGACGGCGAGGCCGGCGAGGAACTCGGTATTGCGGCCGCCCTTGCCGCCCTTGCCGCGCACGGTCACCGTGGTCTCGCCGCCGGAGAGCAGCACGGCCGGCGGCGCCAGAGGCTCGCCATGCAGGCGCACCGAGAGTGCGATGCCGGCCATGGTGCGGCCCATCTCGCGTGCCTCGCCCTCCAGTGCGTCGCCGAGGATGAGCGGCGTCACGCCGGCGGCGCGGGCGACGGTCGCCGCCGCTTCGAGGCTCGCCAGCGGCGAGGCGACGATGACGGTGCGGGCGTGGCTCAGCCGTTCGTCGCCGGGCTTGGGGGTCTCGTCGGCGGCCGCAGCCAGGCGCTGGGCAACAGCCGGCGGCGGGTCGATGGCGTAGCGCGCGAGGATTTCACGGGCGTCGGCGAAGGTGGACGGGTCGGCGACCGTCGGCCCCGAGGCGATGACGGCGAGGTCGTCGCCGGGCACGTCGGAGATGGCCAGCGCCGTGAGCGGCGCCGGCCAGGCGGCGGCGGCAAGCCGTCCGCCCTTGATCGCCGACAGGTGCTTGCGCACCACGTTCATCTCGCCGATGTCGGCGCCGGAGGTGAGCAGCGCCCGGTTGACCGCCTGCTTGTCGGCGAGCGTGATCCCTTCGGCGGGCAGCGCCAGCAGCGCCGAGCCGCCGCCGGAGATGAGGCAGAGCACCAGGTCGTCGGGGCCGGCGCTCGCCGCGAGATCGAGGATGCGGCGGGCGGCATCGCGCCCGCGTTCGTCGGGGACCGGGTGGGCTGCCTCGACGATCTCGATGCGCTCACAGGGAACGCCGTGGCCGTAGCGGGTCACCACGAGGCCGGACAGCGGCCCCGGCCAGTTGTCTTCCACGGCCCTGGCCATGGCGGCGGATGCCTTGCCGGCGCCGAGCACGATGGTGCGGCCTCTGGGCGGCGGCGGCAGGTATGGCGGCACGATCTCTGCCGGGTCGGCGGCGGCGATTGCGGCGGCGAACAGGGCGCGCAGGAATTCCCGTTCCGTGCCCGGCGTCATGGATGTCTCCGGTATCTCTGCATCGATTCAGGCGATTTCCTTCAACCACGGCGGATTGGCACCGGCGCGCGACACGGTCACGGCAGCGGCCTTGGTGGCGAAGGTCAGCACGTCCGTCAGGCGCTGGCGGTCGAGCTTGGCGATGGCCGACTTGGTCAGCAGGTTGAGGGCGTCGAGGCGGGCGAGGAGGCCGGCGGTGAAGGTATCGCCGGCGCCGACGGTGTCGACGACCTCGGCGGCGATGCCGGGCACCGATACGGCGTGGTGGGCGGTGATGGCGGTGGCGCCTTCGGCACCGCGGGTGAGGATCACCACCCTGGCGCCGAGTTCCAGCCAGCGGCGGCCGAGCGACTCGAAGTCGGTGCCCGGTGCGATCCAGGTCAGGTCCTCCTCGCTCAGCCGGGCAATGTCGGCCATGGCCACCAGCCGGTCGAGGCGGGCGAGGTAGCCGTCGCGGTTGTGCACCAGGGTCGGGCGGATGTTGGGATCGAGCGAAATCACCCGGTCGTTCTGCTCGCGCTGCATCATGGCTTCCAGGGCCGAGCCGACCGGCTCGGTGGCTAGGCTGAAGGAGCCGAAATGCAGCGCCGCGACGGTCTTGGGGAAGGCCGGCAGGTCGGCCTCGGTGAGCATGCGGCCGGCCGAGTTCTCGTCGAAGAAGGCGTAGCGGGCGTTGCCGTTCTCCAGTTTGACGAAGGCCAGCGTGCTTGGCCGCGCGACGTTGATCACGAAGGACAGGTCGACGCCGCTGTCCTTGAGCGCCTGGCGCAGGATGTCACCGAAGAAATCGGTGGACAGGCAGCCGAAATAGCCGGCCTTGGCGCCGAGGCGGCTGATGGCGATCGCCACGTTGAAGGGCGAGCCACCGGCCACCGGCTGGTACACCGCGCTGCCGTCCGCGCCGGTGCGCGGCAGAAAATCGATCAGGGCTTCGCAACAGGAAATGATCATCGATTCGAACCCAATATGTTCGGCCGGCCGGCAGGGCATCCCTGAACGGGACCGCGATCGCCGCCGAATTCCTCCCGCCGGGCGCTAGCCCGCTCCACCATATACGTCGGCGGACACGGGCGGGGAAAGCGCCATCGACGAATCGCGGCGGGAAAGTCCATGATCGGACCCGCAAAGGCGATGCCCGTCGCTGCCGCGACGGCCTGTCTCTCCACGGTCCCGCCGATCTCTGGCAGGATTTCCCCGTCGTCGTGGAGTGGGGCCGCAAGACCGCGGCACGCGCGCGCCGGCGCCAGGGAGCCGCCCCCGAAGAATGGGCGGCGTCAAATTAGAAGCAGGGAGCGGTGGGATGGATCTCGGCCTCAAGGACAAGGTGGCGGTCATCACGGGCGCCAGTATCGGAATCGGCCTGGCGGTGGCGCGCGGGCTGGCGGCGGAGGGCGCGCATGTCGTGATGGCGGCGCGCCAGGGCGACCGCCTGAAGAAGGAAGCGCGGCGCATCGCCAAGGAATACGGCGTCAAGACGCTGGCGGTTCCCTGCGACGTTGCCACTGCCGACGGTGCCGACGCACTGGTCGCCGCCACGCGCAGGAAATTCAAGGGTGCCGACATCCTCATCAACAATGCCGGCACCGGCTCCAACGAAACCATCATGGAGGCGCCGGACGAGAAGTGGCAGTCCTACTGGGACCTGCACGTCATGGCGGCGGTGCGTCTGGCGCGCGGCCTGTGCCCGCTGATGAAGGCGCGCGGCGGCGGCGTGGTGCTCAACAATGCCTCGATCTGCGCGGTGCAGCCGCTGTGGTACGAGCCGATCTACAACACCACCAAGGCAGCGCTGATGATGTTCTCCAAGACGCTGGCCAGCGAGGTGATCAAGGACAATATCCGCGTCAACTGCATCAATCCCGGGCTGATCCAGACGCCCGACTGGGTGAACACGGCGAAGGAGCTGACCGCCGACAGCGGCGGCGACTGGCGAGGCTACCTGCAAGGCGTTGCCGAGGAGCATGCGACGATCAAGCGCTTCGCTTCCGCCGAGGAGCTGGCCCACTTCTTCGTGTTCCTGTGCTCCGACAAGGCGACCTACAGCGTCGGCTCGACCTACTTCGTCGATGGCGGCATGCTGAAGACGGTGTAGGCGGCGTCCGGCCGGCCGTAGCCCGCATGCAGCGAAGCGGAATGCGGGGCGGACGCTCGTCCCGGATTACGCTGGCGCTCCATCGGGCTACACGGCGCGTTCGGCCGGCTCAGCAATCGTCGTCACGGTGGCCGGCGACGGCGTCGCGGCCGCCGAAATGCGTGCGCAGGAGGATGAACAGCTTCCACAGCACCGGCGTCTGCTTGATCAGCCGCTTCAGCCGGCGGTAGGCGCGTGCCGTCAGCACCAGCGCCCAGCCCTTGAGCGTGCGCCCCGAAAGATAGTCGAACAGCCGGATGGTCTCGTCGCCCCAGTCGAGCTTGTAGTGCTCGTCGCCGACGGTGAAATCGAAGCGGCGATAGCCGTGTTCGAGCGTGTAGCGCAGCAGCTCGTGAAGCTGCGCGCGGCCGGGGCCATGGGCGGAGATCGGGCCGCCGTCATAGCTGGCGAGGATGAGGTAGAAGGTGCCGCCAAACTTCAGGCCGACGCTGGTGGCGACGATTGCCGGGCCGGCGTTCAGACGGGTGATGTGGACCAGGTCGCGCATCGCCGGGTTGGCGACGACGGCGCAATAGAAATCGCGATAGCCGGGCCGGTCGAAGAAATTCTCGGCGCCCATGCGCGCCAGCGATTGCGCCTTCTGGGTCATCAGCACGGCAAGCGTGCGCTGGCGTTCGGCGATGTCGGCGACGTCGTCGAAGGTGACGGGGCCGTGCTTCTCGATCTGCTTGAGCTGCTTGCGCGCGGTCTTGCGGGTCGAGGACGAGCGCTTGGCGGCATAGAAGGTCTGCCAGTCGCCGGTAAGCGCGCAGGCGTGCGCCCCGCTCGGGTGCAAGGCCGGCTTGAGCGCCAGGAAGGGGTCGCGGAGCGCGCCGACCTTCTCCGGCATGCGCTGCAGGTCGATGTAGTCGAAGCGGAAACGCGGATCGCCGGACAGGCGGGCCAGCACGCTGCGCCAGAGGGCGCTGAAACGATCGTCGTCGAGCGTCGCGGCAAAGTCGCGGGCAAGCAGCGGGGCGTTGTAGTCGCACACGTCCGATGCGAGCCAGGTCAGCCGCCGGATGTGGCGGCGGGGCTCGATGGCGAAGGCGAACAGAAACAGCGGCCGGCCGTCGTCGGTCTCGCCGCTGACGATGGCGGGCACCGTTCCGGTCAAGGCGCCGACATGGGTCTGCCAGGCGGCAACCCAGTCGTAGGACTGGAAGGCGGTGCAATCGGACTGGGCCTCGAGCGCCCGCCACGTGTCGGCAACGGCGGCGAGATCGTCATGGACTGCGATCCGCGGCGGCCAGTCTGCGAGGGGCGCGCCGCGGCTCTCGACGGCGCCGTCGTCGGCTCCGGCCGACGGTGGCAGCGCCTCGGCAAGCGCGGTGAAAGGGGTTCCCAGATCGAGCACGGAGTCGTTGGGTGTGAGACTGATCTGCGACATATGCTTCATGCTCGTGAATTGCCGACCGTCGCCGGTGCGGGGCTGGTGGCGCGGCCGGTGACGAAGGCGTGGGCGCGGCGCGCCATGCCGCGGCCGACATGGGCGGCGAAGCGCAGGCGCCGGCGCGCCTCCCAGGTGATGCCGGTATTGATGGCCAGGTCGCGGACGCGGAAAGCGCGCTGGCGGCACTGCACCTCATAGGCCACCTTGGCCTCGTCGGTGTAGAAGGCGGCGATCTTGACAGCGGCCATGCCGGGGCTTGCCAGCCATTCGGGGATGTGGTGGCGGCACAGGCGCTCGACGTCGGTGAACACCTTGCCGGTGCCGGTGCCGGCCGCCGGACATGAGGTCGAATAGGCGTCGCCGATGAGCACGATGCCCGGCTTCATGTAGCCGGTGGTGACATAGAGGTCGACGGGACGGATACGCACCGGGCCGGTGATGGCGACATCGCCGGTGAAGGCCTTGAGCCCCGGCAGCGTCGCGAACAGCGTCTCGACCGGTGTCTTGCGCATGGCCGAGAGCCACGGGTCGTTCACGTCGCGATAGACGAAGAGGTTCGCCCGGGTCGCCGTGGTGACCGGGAAGAGGGTGAGGTAGGCGGCGCGGTTGCCGGCATCCTGAGGCACATAGGTCAGCGCCGGGAAATCGAAGGCCGGGCGGCCGAGCGGCGCCATGTCGAAGCCGATCGAGATCGAATGGTTCGGCGAGACGACATGCCGGTCCATGCCGAAGTTCTGGCGCAGCGCCGCGTTGAGGCCGTTGGCCAGAACGATCAGCCGGGCGGAAATCCGTTCGCCGCTCGCAAGCGTCAGGCTCTGGCGATCGTCGCTGGTGGCGATTTCCGCGGCCTTGCCGACGATCACGGTCACCTCGGGGGGGATCGCGGTGCGCACCGTATTGACCAGCCGGTCGTAGAGGATGCCGACCTGGCCGCTCGGCTTGCGGTCGGTCAGCCGGCCGCCGCGGACGATCCAGTTTTCCCCATACGGGCTTGCCGCCGCGGCAACGATGTCGCCGAGCCCGGTCCTGGCGAGCAGGCCGAGCTGCTCCTCGTCGAGCTTCTCGCAGCGGAAATCCGGCGGATAGACCTCATGCGGGTCGACCAGCACGGTGTCGATCCCGGCCCGTCCGAGTATGGCGGCAGCCGCCGAACCGGCGAGCCCGCCTCCGATGATGGCAATGTCGGTATGCCGCACGTTTTGACCTCTTCGCTCCGGCGTATCGATCTGGCCTAGAAAACGATAACGGCGCGTAAAGGCGTCCGGTGGTAAGTGAGCTTTTTATGGGGAGCTTGGGAATACTTATCAAGGCTTAACCTTAACGCCGGTCGATTTGTAAGTATTTCCTGTTTCTTAACCCTAATGCATAAGGTTTCTGTGTGGATGTTTACCTTGGATTTGTTTTCGGTCTTCAGACAGTCCGCGGCGCGTCTTATGGTGCAACAGGCGCGTCAGGCGAGCGGGGCCAGGACGATCAACCTGGCGGAACGCGGCCATTGCGAAAGTGCGGGACAGGGGACAGAAATCGGATGCGCATTGAGGAACGGCTGAAAGAGGGCGTCGCCCGGCACGGTGCCTATCCGGCGGTCATCGCCGGGCGTGTCAGCCATAGCTATACCGAACTCGACCTGAAATCGGAGCGCCTGGCGGCCGCCCTCAGGAACGGCGGCGTCGCGCATGGCGACCGGGTCGTGCTGTTCATGGACGACGGCTGGGAGGCCGTGGTGTCGGTCTTCGCCGTGCTCAAGGCGGGTGGCGTGGTGGTGCCGGTCGCTGCGGATGCGACCGCCGGGACGCTCGGCACGACGCTACAGGAGACGCAGCCGATTGCCGTCGCCACGCAGTCGCGCCTGGCCGCCCTGGTTGCCACGGCGCTCCCCTCGGCGTTGTCGGTCAGGCTGGTGGTGCTGGCCGGCGGCGATCGGGCACGGGCCGGCAGCACCTGCATCTCCTTCGAGGAAGCGGTCGAACGCGTCGGGCGCGTGCCCTCTGTGGCGGTGGCCGGCAGCGATGCCGATCCTGCCGCCGTCTTCGGTGGGCAAGCGCGGTTCAGCCATCGGCAACTGGCCGAGGATGCGGCTGGGGCGGCGCTCGCCGGCGAAGCCATCGTGCTGTCGTCAATCGCCGAACGCGCCGGCTTCAGCCGTCTGGTGGCGGCGATCGATACTGGCAGTGCCATGATGGTGCGCTCGCGCTTCGTGCACGCGGCGGCAGTCGAACGACGCACTGCCGATATATCGCGGCGCGAAGCGGCGCACGGTGTTGCGACGCTGCGCGACGCGGGACTGGCGGGCGCAACGCCCGTTTTCCAGGGGTAAACACGACCGCCGGTGCGGCGGGTAGCAGCATGAGGAGCATGTCGTGCCGGATCTGAGAAAGAGGGCCATCCGAGCCGGCCTCGAGACCCTTTATTTCACCGGCACGCACCGGCTGGCGCAGTCGTTCCTTGGCGGGCGCGGCGCCATCCTCACCTTTCATCGGGTCCTGCCGTTCCACGACGAGCCGTTCCAGCCGCACCGCGGCCTGGAGATCACGCCGTCCTTTCTCGACGCGGTGCTGGTGGCGCTGCGCCGGGCGGATGTCGATATCGTCTCGATGGACGAGGCATGGCGGCGGCTGACCGGTGACCCGGGCGAGCGCCGCTTCGTTGCCATCACCTTCGACGACGGCTATCGCGATACGCTCGAACACGCCTGGCCGATCCTCAAGCAGCACGAGGTGCCGGCGACGCTCTTCATCGCCTCGGCCTTTGCCGAAGGGACCGGCGTCCTGTGGTGGGAGGTGCTCGGCCAGGCGGTGGCGCGGAACCAGACGCTCGCCATCGATATGGACGGCGAAGAACGCGCCTTCGATTGCAGCACGCCGCAGGCCAAGAACGAAACCTACGAGGTGCTCTACGGCAGGCTGCGCGGCAAGCCGGACGAAGCCGGCGTGCAGGCGGCGACGGGCGCGATCGCCGCGCGGGCCGGCATCGATACCGCCGCCCAGTGCCGCGCATTGTGCATGGGCTGGGAGGAGCTTGCCGGGCTTGCCGCCGATCCGCTGATCACCATCGGCTCGCACACGGTGAGCCACCCGTTCCTGACCAAATGCGATGCCGACACCGTGCGCGCCGAAATGACCGAATCGCGCTCCATGATCGAGGAGAAGCTCGGCGTCAGGCCGGAGCATTTCGCCTATCCGGTCGGCGCCCCCGATGCCGCCGGTCCGCGCGAGTTCACCATGGCGATGCAAGTCGGCTACCGTACCGGCGTGACGACGCGCCCGGGCGTCATCTTCGCCGACCACGCGCGGCATCTGACGGCGCTGCCACGCATCTCGGTCAATGGCGAGTTCCAGCAGCTGCGCTTCCTCGAGGTGCTGCTGTCGGGCACCGCGACCGCGCTCCTCAACCGCTTCCGCCGCGTCCACGCGGCGTGACGAAAGGGGCCGCCGGCGGCCCCGACGTCTGCAGCACGAATCGACGCTCGTTCCGTTCCGGGCATCCAAAATTGGCACTTCCCCCCTTGTGGGGGAGGGGAATCGCATGTGGGGTTGGGAGGGCTGTTGCCAATTTCGGCGAACAGGATTTTGAGGGTCTCTCCGCGTTTTCGGGGAGAGAGCCATGGAGAGGTTCAAGGACTGCTTCGCGGATTTGCCTGATCCGCGCGCGGCCAACGCGATGCACGATCTCACCGAGGTGCTGTTCGTCGCGCTGGCGGCGCTGTTGTGCGGGGCAGAAGGCTGCGTCGACATGGCCGACTTCGGCCGCGCCAAGGAGGGGCTGTTGCGGCAGGTATTGCGCCTGGAGCACGGCATCCCCAGCCACGACACCTTCAGCCGGGTGTTCCGGGTACTGCGGCCGGAGGCCTTCGAGGCCGCCTTCCGCCGCTTCATGGCCGCCTTCGGGCGGGCCAGCCGCGTCCGCGGAGTGGTGGCGATCGACGGCAAGGCGGTCAAGGGCGCCTACGGCCGCGGCCGCAAGACGACACCGCTGCATCTGGTCAACGTGTGGGCGGCCGAGGCCCGGCTGGCTCTGGCGCAACACACCGCTCCCGGCCGCAACGAGACGGCCGGCGTCCTCGAGGCCCTCGGGCTGTTGTCGCTCAAGGGCTGCATCGTCACGGCTGATGCCCTGCATTGCCGCGCCGACACCGCCCAGGCCATCCGCGACGCCGAGGCCGACTACGTGCTCGCCCTCAAGGAGAACCATCCCAAGCTGTGGGCAGATGCCTGTCAGACGATCGTAGGCGCCAAGCGGTCCGACCAAGCCTGCACCGAACAGCCGATCAGCCATGGCCGTCACGAATGGCGCCAGATCGTCGTGGTGGGGACCCTCGGCCTCGGCCGCAAGCATGGCTTCCCCGCCCTGCGTGCCGTGGCCCGTCTCACCGCGCGGCGCACGCTCGACGGCGGCCAAAGCGAGGAGACGGTCCGCTACTTCCTGCTCTCCCGCCGCTTCTCCGCCAAGCGCCTGCTCACCATCGTGCGCCAGCACTGGGGCATCGAGAACCAACTGCACTGGGTGCTCGACGTCATCCTCAACGAGGATCGCGCCAGGAACCGCAAAGATCACGGGCCCGAGAACATCGCCATCCTCAGAAAGCTTGCCCTCAACCTGCTGCGCTCCCACCCCGACACAGCTTCCATCCGACGCAAGGTTAAACGCGCCGCCTGGGACGATGCCTACTCCTCTCTCTCCTCGCCGACATGCGATAGCCCTGCCTTGTGGGAGGTCGGATTTCCCCGGTTTGCATCGGCAAACCGGCCTTGGAAATCCGGGAGAGGGGTGCCCCGCTGCGGTCATGATGAAGCGATGGTGGAGCCGGCCGCGCCGGCGCGTGCACGGCCGAGACTCCCGCGGACGCGGCCCGCGCCATCCGCGGCGTGCCTTCCATCCGCGACTTACCCCTCTCCCTGTTTTTCTAAGCTCGCTTGCGCTCGCCAAGAAAAACAGCCCTCCCCCACAAGGGGGGAGGGGAGAATGGGGCGGCTTCATCGCTCAATGTCGATCGGTCCTAAATCAGTCCGCGCTTGGCCAGGTTGCGCATCAGCGCGGCCGCGCCGAAGGTCCACGGCTCCGCTTCATCGGTGTGCACCACCCGGTTCGACAGGCGGCCGAGCTTCTCGGTGGCGATGGTGACGATGTCGCCAATTTTGTGGGTGAAGCCCTGGCCGGGCTCGTCGCGGTCCTCAACCGGCGCGAACATGGTGCCGAGATAGAGCACGACGCCATCGGGATACTGGTGATGCTTGCCGATGGCGGAGGCCATCAGATCGGCCGGGTCGCGGCTGATCCGGCTCATGGCGCTGGCCCCTTCCAGACGGAAACCGTCCTCGCCGGTCACCGTCAGCTCGACTTCGGCGTGGCGGATGTCGTCGAGCGAGAAGCCGTGGCTGAAGAGGCGGATGAAGGGCCCGATCGAGCCGCTGGCATTGTTGTCCTTGGCCTTGCCGAGGAGCAGGGCGGAGCGCCCTTCGATGTCGCGCAGGTTGACGTCGTTGCCGAGCGCGGCGCCGACGATGGCGCCGGTCGAGGAAGCGACCAGCACCACCTCGGGCTCCGGATTGTTCCATGACGACATGGGATGGATGCCGACCTCGGCCAGGTGGCCGACGGCGGCCATGGGCGGCGCCTTGGTGAAGATCTCGGCGTCCGGCCCGATGCCGACCTCGAGATATTGCGACCACATGCCCTTGTCGACGAGCAGGTCCTTGAGCGCCATTGCCTCCGGCGAGCCGGGCTTGAGCCGGGCGAGGTCGTGGCCGATCAACCCGCCGATCTCGGCGCGCACTTCCGCCGCGTTCTCGGGCGCGCCGTGGGCGCGCTCCTCGATGACGCGCTCCAGCATGGATACGGCGAAGGTGACGCCGGCCGCCTTGATTGCCTGCAGGTCGACCGGCGCCAGCAGCCAGGGTTTGGCCGGGTCGCGCGCCGCCCGCGGCGTGTTGGCGAGGATGTCGTCGATCGAGCCGATGGGCTCGCCGCTGGCGTCATGGGCCAGCCCCGCCGGCTCCGGTGCTTCGCACAGGTCGCGCATGGTCGGCGCCGCCGCGGAGATATCGACCACCTCGACGCCACGCACCGACACCACCGAGGGGCCGTCAAGGTCCGGGCGCCACACCCGGCCGACCAGGATTGCCTGGCTGGCATCGTCGGGCAGTGCGAACGAGGCGCTGGCATTGAGTTTCATCGGAGTTTCCCCTCCTCTTCTTCTGTTGCCGTTTCTCCACAGATGGGCGGCGAAATTCTCTCCACGTCAACCCGTCGGCAGACCTTTCGTTCACCCCTGATAGAATCGCCGAGGCGATGCGGTCCCCGAATCGCCACGGGGGCTGCGGTCGCGTCCGCCGAAACGAGGCACGGTCGATGGGGCGTCGGCCGGTTTGTCGGAAAGGGGTTGAACGCATGAGACATTTCACCAAGCTTGGTACAGCCGCGCTGGCCGGGGCCATCTGCCTGCCGTTGGCGGCCTTCGCCGCCGCGCCGGACACTCTCGACCGGGTGCCGCCGCACCAAAGGTGGCGCCGGGTCTGATCGCACCGCTGGAATACCGGATGGGCACGGAGATGGTCGTGCGCGATTGGGTCTTGTGCGTGTCGCAGGCCTTCGCCGAGTTGCTGGCCAAGGCGCGTGCCGCGGGGGTCGAGGCGGCGCTGGTTGCCTATGACGACCTCAAGACGGCGAAATCCTGCGGCCAGTTCTCGCAGCTCACGGTCGTCCTCCACGAATCGCTCTACGCCTCGACGGCCGACGACAACGCCCAGGTCTTCAGTGCGGCGGTGAACATCGCCGGACATTGGGCGAACGCCTTCCTGGTCGAAGGCGGGCTGCCGGCGGAACACTAAGCCGGCTCGACAGATCGGCTGGTTGGCTTGCGGGTGCGTTGAGGAAATTGTCCTTGCGCACTGCACGCATGGGCCTTTTGCCGAGTGTGGCAAGCAGTCTGGAATTTTTCCATGGAAAGGCCGCAACTCGGCCCACCGTTCGCCGGTTTCGGGTGGCGTAGTCCCTCGCGGTTGGGGGCGAACGCAGCGTTGTGGCGCTGCGATCCAACCAGAAGAGGGAAATCATGAAGAAGCTGATGATTGCTGCCGGCGCAGCCAGCCTGCTCGCGATGTCGTCTCTGGCGGCCCTTGCCGACGAGGCGCAGGGTTCGATCACCTCCGTCGATCCGTCGGCGATGACCGTCACCCTCGACGACGGCAACACATACAACTTGCCTGCCAGCGTCGATGCAGCCTCGCTGCAGATCGGCGAGAAGGTGACCATCCAGTTCAGCAAGGACCCCGACGGCAAGATGGCCGCCACGGCGGTGACGCCGCAGTCCTGATCGCAGTCTTCTGAACCGAACGGCGGCCGCGTCCAGGGCCCGGGCGCGGCCGCATCTCTTTTGGGCAGAGTGAGCGTTTTGGCGGGGCGATTGTGTCCGTGCGCCGCCGTCCAGCCATTGTGGCGCCACGGTTCGGTCCACCAAACGCCCGGAATCGGGCGTGGATTCTGCGGCGCCCGATCCGGGCAACGCGCGAGGTCGGATACGTCGTGTTTCCTTCTCAGGAGAAGAATGAATGAAGAAGTTGGTGATCGCCGCGGGTGCGGCGGTGCTTCTGGCCATGTCGTCGCTTGCGGCGTTGGCCGACGAAGCGTCGGGGTCGATCACGAACATCGACGAAACGGCCATGACCGTCACCCTCGATGACGGCAACACCTACACGTTGCCAGCCGACGTCGATCCGACGTCTCTCAAGGTTGGCGACAAGGTGACGGTCGAATTCACCAAGGATGCCGACGGAAATCTGGCCGCTTCCGCGGTGAACCCGAGCAACTAGCCGCAAGCCAATCAATGAGCGGCGGCCGCATCCCGGGTGCGGCCGCCGTTTCATTTGGCGGCGGCGCTGCGACGGATGCCCTATGGGACACGGGCGCCCAGTCGTCGTACTGTGCGGCAGTGATGCGTCGAAGGGGGCACGGGGCGATGACGACGCTGATCGGGTTGGCCAGGCGCCACCCGCTGGTTGGTTTCTTTGTATTGGCCTATGCGCTGTCGTGGTGGCCGTGGCTCTGGTACCGGCTCGACCCGCAGGCGATGGACGGCCCCATCCTGCCGTTCGGGCCGTTGCTGGCGGCGGCGATCATGCTGGCGCTGATCGGCGGATGGCCGGCGGTGCGGGCCTGGCTCGGCAAGATCGCGGACTGGCGCGTCGGCTTCCTATGGTACGCGCTGGTTCTCCTCCTGCCGGCGGCGGTCACGGCGATGGCGGTCGGGGTCAACCTGTTTCTCGGCGCCGAACTGCCGCCCAACGCCGAGCTGCCGGACTGGGGAGACCTCGCCGTCCGCTTCCTCGTCATCTTCGTTCTGATCGGGCTCGGCGAGGAGCCGGCCTGGCGCGGCTATGCGCTGCCACGCCTGATCGAGGGGCGCACCGCGCTTGCCGGCGCGCTCGTCCTGGGCCTGCTGCATGTGCTCTGGCACCTGCCGCTGTTCGGGCTGGATTACGACTTCGGCAATCTGTGGCCATGGCTGGCCTCGGTGCTCTCGGTGTCGGTGGTGACGGCGTGGATGTGGCTGGCGACGCGCGGCAACCTATTGCTGCCGGCGCTGCTCCATGCTGCGGTCAACACTGTCGCCTTTCCGTTCGGCTGGTTCGACGGCGGCGACGGGATCCGTCTGTGGTGGATCTGGGCGGGGCTGTGGGTGGCGGCGGCGGCCATCGTGGTCACCGCCTACGGCCCGGCGCTCTATCAGCCCAAGCCGCGGCGGATGATGGGCTGATCCGCTCTAGCGCGCCATGCCGGTGGAGTGTTTCGGTTGCCTCGCCGCGCGCCGCATCCGACCCGATAGGATCATGCCGTCGCGGATGTTGAGGCCCATGAGGGCGAAATTGAGCGCGCCGGCGGCAAGCTCGGCGGCCTGCACCGCGACGAACCAGGCATCGAATGAGCCTTCGGCCGCGCGAAAGGCGAGGAAGGTTGCCGCGGGCACGAGAACCAGCACGCCGTTCAGCGCGATCACCGGCATGCGGCGGCGCTTGGCGACCGCCGCCGGTGCGCGGCTCTTGCCGCCAAGGCGGTTGCCCGTGACCGCGGCCGTGATGATGGCCGGGATCAGGATGACCATGCCTGCGAGGATGCCCTGCTTGACCAGGACGATGATGGCCTTGTCGCCCAAGAGTTCGGCGATTGCCGTCGTCGACCAGAAAACCAGAATGGCAAGGAAGGCGATAATGGCGGCGATCCGGTGGATCGCGCTCACGGCGGAGCGGGACATGGCGATCTCCTGGTTAGATAGCTCGCTATATGATGTTGCATAGCGAGCTATTCAATGGCAGAAAGAGCCCATGTCCTTCGACCGCAGTCAGTCCGCCGGCTATCTCATCAACCACCTTGCCCGCATCTTCGAGCAGGCGCTGGCCAAGCGGATCAAGCCACTCGGGCTCGTTCCGGGGCAGTTCCCGGTGCTTCTGGCCCTATGGGAAGAAGATGGGCTGACCCAGCGCGAACTGGTCGAGCGGCTCGACGTCGAGCAACCGACGATGGCAAATACGCTCGCCCGCATGGAACGCGACGGCCTGATCGTGCGTACGCCGCACCCGGAGGATCGTCGTGCCCAGATTGTGCGGCTGACGCCGCACGTCCGCGCTCTCGAGGGGCCGGCGACCGCCGCCGCCACCGAGGTCAACCAGATGCTGCTCGCCGGCCTGCCGGAGCCCGCGCAGCAAGCCTTCATTGCCGCCATGCGCACGATCGTCGTGACGTCGGCGCAGGAGGATGGCCGCTAGACGTGCGTCGGCGTCGAGGGGCGCTTTGGTGGGTGAACGGCCGGCGCGGCCCTCACATCACCGCGCCGATCTGCCAGGGCACGAACTCGTTGTCGCCATAGCCGAACTCTTCCGACTTCGACTTCTTGCCGGAGGCCACGGCGATGATCTCCTCGAAGATCTCGCGGCCCTTCTCCTCGATGGTGACGCCGTCGAGGATGTCGCCGCAGTTGATGTCCATGTCCTCGGTCTGGCGGTTGTAGGTGTCGGAATTGGTCGCCAGCTTGATCGACGGCGTCGGCTTGAAGCCGAAGGCGGAGCCGCGGCCGGTGGTGAACGCGATCATGTTGCAGCCGGAGGCCACTTGGCCGGTGACGCCGACCGGGTCGTAGCCGGGCGAATCCATGAAGACGAAGCCGCGCGTGTCGATCGGCTCGGCATAGCGGTAGACGCCGCGCATGGTGGTGGTGCCGCCCTTGGCGGCGGCGCCCAGCGACTTCTCGAGGATGGTGGTCAGCCCGCCGGCCTTGTTGCCCGGCGATGGGTTGTTGTTCATCTCACCGTGATTACGGGCGGCGTAGTCCTCCCACCAGTGGATGATGTCGATCAGCTTCTCGCCGATCTCTTTGGTCGCGGCGCGGCGGGTGAGCAGGTGCTCGGCGCCGTAGATCTCCGGCGTTTCGGCGAGCACCGCCGTGGCGCCCTGTTCGACCAGCAGGTCGGCGGCGTAGCCCAGCGCCGGGTTGGCGGTGATGCCGGAATAGCCGTCGGAGCCGCCGCACTGCAGCGCCAGCATGATCTCCGATACCGGCACCTCCTCGCGCGTCGCCGCATTGGCCTCGGCCAGCATCTCCTTGATCATCGCCACGCCGTGCTCGACCGTCTTGCGGGTGCCGCCGCTGGCCTGGATGGTCATCGTCCGGAAGGCGGCGTCTTCCTTCAGGCCGTAGTCGTCGACCAGATCCGAGATCTGCATCACCTCGCAGCCGAGGCCGACCATCAGCGCGCCGGCAAGGTTGGGGTGGCTGGCATAGCCCCATTGGGTGCGCTGCAGCACGTCGTAGCCCTCCGAGCCGCGCCCGGCCATGCCGCAGCCCCAGCCCATGACGAAGGGCACGACGCCGTCGATATTGGGAAAGTCCTCGAGGATGTCGGTGCGGTTGAAGGCGTCGGCGATGATGCGGGCGACGGTCGCCGAGCAGTTCACGCTGGTCAGCACGCCGATATAGTTGCGGGTGCCGACCTTGCCGTTCTTGCGGCGGAAGCCCTGAAAGGTACGGCGCTGGGCCAGCGGCAGCACGTGCTCCGGCCTGGCGTCCTCGGCGAAGTGGTAGTCGCGCGCGAATTCGCTGACGCCGCAATTATGGGTGTGGATGTGCTCGCCCGGCTTTATCGGGGCGGTGGCGAAGCCGATGATCTGGCCGAACTTGCGCACCGGCTCGCCCGGGGCGATCGCCACCGTCGCCATCTTGTGGCCCTTGGGCACGCGCGACAGCGCCGTGATCCCCTCGGCGACCGCGCCGGCGAGGATCGGATCGATGGCCACCAGCAGGTTGTCCGCCGGGTTGAGGCGCAGAACGCGCGGGGCTGTGGCGCGCTCGGAGAGGCCCATGGCGGGCGCGGCGATCGTGTCGGAAGGGCTCATGGCATGTCGGCTTTCGGGTGCGAGAGAGGATGGGATGTTATCGGGTTAAGGGAGGGGGCGAAACTGCCCGGACGCTTCCGGTCAGTTGGCCTGTCTCCGCCGGTTGCGGGCGGGGCGGGGGCCGGCGAGGGCCAGCTCCGCGGCGGCGCAGGGCGCAAGCGGGGCATCGGTGAGAATGGTGAGCGGCGGTTCCGGACCGGTCTCGCCGTCCTTCAGCCAGTCGATCTTGGCCCTCAGATAGCTCCTCATGCCGTCGATCCGCGCTGCCTTCTCGTCGAGCTCCTGCAGCCGCTCCTCGAGGATGGCGACGTGGCGCGGCCGATCCTGCCCCGTCCGGCGCAGCTCCTCGATGATCCGCCCGATCTCGCCGAGCGTGAAGCCGAGCGACTGGGCGATGCGCACCAGCTGCGCCGTCGCCACGTCCGCCTCCGAGAATTCCTGATAGGGGTTGGTGCCGCCGCGGCGCCCCGCCTGCGGCTGCAGCAGCCCGCGCTTGACGTAGAAGCGGACGGTGTCCGGCGAGAGGTCGGCGGCGCGGGCGAATTCGGAGATCAGCATGACATCGTGTCGGGCCTGGACCCGGACTGGCCCTTGACCGTGGAGTTTACTCCAGGGTTATACCAGCGCCAGTCAATCGTTGAAAGAGGCAGACCATGAAGACGGCTTTCGTGACCGGTGCTTCGGCAGGCATCGGGGCGGCCATCGCCCGACAGCTGCTGGCGGACGGCTACCGGGTCTTCGCCGGGGCGCGGCGGGTGGAGCGCATGGCGGAGCTTGCCGCCGCCGGCGCCACGGCGCTTGCCCTCGACGTCACCGACGACGCATCGATGGTGGCCGCCGTCGAGGCGATCCTGGCGGATGCGGGGCGCATCGACGTGCTGGTCAACAATGCCGGCTACGGCTCCTACGGTTCGCTAGAGGAAGTGCCGCTCGCCGAAGGCCGCCGCCAGTTCGAGGTGAACGTCTTCGGCCTGGCACGCCTGACCCAGCTCGTCCTGCCGGCGATGCGGGCCGCGCGCAGCGGCGCCATCGTCAACATCAGCTCGATCGGCGGCAAGATCTACGAGCCCTTCGGCGCCTGGTATCACGCGACGAAATTCGCCGTGGAAGGCATGAGCGATTCCCTCAGGCTGGAGCTGCAGCCGTTCGGTATTCACGTGATCGTCGTCGAGCCGGGCGGCATCCGCAGCGAATGGAGCGGCATCGCGCACGATAATCTGCTGCAGCATTCGGGCGCCGGTCCCTACAAGCCCTATGCGGAGGCCCATGCGCGCATTCTGGGCGGCGCGGACACCTCGTCGATCGTCTCGCCCCCGGAGGCGGTGGCCAGGATCGTGTCGCGCGTGCTGAAAGCGCGGCGGCCGCGCACGCGCTATCCCGCCGCCGGCGGCGCCATGCCGATCCTTCTGCTGCGCAAGCTGCTTCCCGACCGGCTGTTCGACCGCGCCCTCAGGCTGATGTTCCGCCTGGCCGCCTAACCGGCCGCCGCCACGATCTCCGCCCGCGTCGGGAAGCTCGGCTGGGCGCCGGCCTTGGTCACGGCGAGCGAGCCGGCGACCGCCGCCCGCGCGAGTGCCGTGCGGAAGCTGGCGCCCTCGTCGAGCCAGGCGGCGAGCACGCCGCAGAAGGTGTCGCCGGCGCCGGTGGTATCGACCGGCGTCACCTGAAGCGCCGGCACGCGGATCGCGTCGCGGCCGTCGGCGGCCACGGCGCCGTCGCCCCCGAGCGTGGCGACGACCGTGCGGCCAAGCGCACCGGCAAGGGCGGCGACGGTCTCCTCGGGCGTGCCGCCGGCAATCGCCAGATGACGGGCGAGGTCCGCCGCCTCGTGCTGGTTGACGATCACCATGTCGAATGCGGCCAGTTCGTCCGGGAAGAGCGGCGCGTAGGGCGCCAGAGACAGGATGACGCGGGCGCCGTCGGCGCGGGCCCGGGCGGCAGCGGCATAGTTCTGGGCGAGCGGCACTTCCATCTGCAGCAGCAGCGTATCGCCGGAGCCGAAGGTGCCGTCCGGAATGGAAGCGGCATCGGCGTGGGCATTGGCGCCGGCCGAAAGCACGATGGTGTTCTCGCCATTGTCGTCGACGGTGATGATGGCAAGGCCGGTGGTTCCGGCGCGGCGGGCGACCGACATCAGATCGACGCCGTCGGCCTCCAGTTCGGAGAGTGCCACGCGCGACAGGACGTCGTCGCCGATGGCGCCGACCAGCCGCACCGAAGCGCCGGCGCGGCGCGCGGCCAGCGCCTGGTTGGCACCCTTGCCGCCGGGAATCAGCGCGTAATCGGCGCCATGCACCGTTTCTCCCGGCCCCGGCAGCCGTTTGACGCGGGTGACCTGATCGACGTTGATCGAGCCGAAGACCGTGATCATGGCGTGTCGCCCAAGAATCCGCTGCCTAGCGTTCGGTGAAGGGGATGCCGCCCTTGGCCTTGTCGGTCTTGGGTGTTTCGAAGATCTGCACCGTCACCGCCTCTGCCGGCGCACCGAAATGCTCCACCACCGCGTCGGTCAGGCCCTTCATCAGCTTCTTCTTCTGTTCCGGTGTGCGCCCTTCGAGGCAAAAGACGTGGACTTCAGGCATATCTGGATTCTCCGGTTGCGGTGGGCGCCACTTTGCCCCATCGGGCCGGATGGCGGCAATCCTGCATTGTTGCGGCTTCTTCGCATCCGCACCCGCCCTTTTCGCAGGTGCACAATCCGGCTAAACAAGTGCAGGGGCCGTGTTTCATGAAGGGGGCGTGTGTGCCAATCAAGAAGATCCTCGTCGCCAACCGCTCGGAGATCGCCATCCGCGTGATGCGCGCGGCCAACGAACTCGGCCGCCGCACCGTTGCGGTCTTCGCCGAGGAGGACAAGCTCGCCCTCCACCGCTTCAAGGCGGACGAGGCCTATCAGATCGGCCGGCTGCCCGACGGCAAGATGCTGGGGCCGATCGCCGCCTATCTGTCAATCCCCGAGATCATCCGGGTGGCGAAGGAGTTCAGGCGCCGACGCCATCCATCCGGGCTACGGCCTGCTCTCGGAGAGCCCGGAATTCGCCGATGCCTGCGCCGCCGCCGGGATCACCTTCATCGGCCCGAACGGCGACACCATGCGCCTGCTCGGCGACAAGGTGTCGGCGCGCCACCTCGCCGTCTCGGTCGGTGTGCCGGTCATGCCGGCCAGCGATCCGCTGCCCGACAATCTCGACGAGGCCAGGAAGATCGCCGCGGGCATCGGCTATCCGCTGATGCTGAAGGCCTCGTGGGGCGGCGGCGGGCGCGGCATGCGCGTCATTCCCGACGAGGCGACGCTTGCCCGCGACCTCACCGCGGCGCGGCGCGAGGCCATGGCCGCCTTCGGCAAGGACGACGTCTATCTGGAAAAGCTGGTCGAGCGCGCCCGCCACGTCGAGGTACAGGTCCTCGGCGATTCCCACGGTTCCATCGTCCACCTGTTCGAGCGCGACTGCACCGTCCAGCGCCGCCACCAGAAGGTCGTGGAGCGTGCCCCGGCGCCCTATCTCAGCGACGAGAAGCGCGCCGAGCTGTGCACCTACGCCATCCGGATCGCCCATGCCGCCAAGTATCAGGGCGCCGGCACGGTCGAGTTCCTCATGGATGCCGATACCGGCGCGATCTACTTCATCGAGGTTAATCCGCGCATCCAGGTCGAGCACACGGTCACCGAGGAGGTGACCGGGATCGATATCGTCAAGGCGCAGATCCGCTTTGCGGAGGGCGCCGCCATCGGCGATATGGAGCCGGGCTGCGTGCCGCGCCAGGGCGACATCCACCTCAACGGCCACGCCCTCCAGTGCCGCATCACGACCGAGGACCCGGAGCAGAACTTCATCCCCGATTACGGCCGCATCACCGCCTATCGGGGCGCCACCGGCTTCGGTATCAGGCTGGACGGCGGCACCGCCTATTCCGGCGCGGTCATCACGCGCTTCTATGACCCGCTCCTGGAGAAGGTCACCGCCTGGGCGCCGACCCCGTCCGAGGCGATCGCGCGCATGAACCGGGCGTTGCGCGAGTTCCGCATCCGCGGTGTCGCCACCAATCTGACGTTTCTGGAAAACGTCATCGGCCATCCCCAGTTCCGCGACGCCAGCTACACCACCCGCTTCATCGACGAGACGCCGGAACTGTTCCATTCGGTGCGCCGCCGCGACCGCGCCACCAAGCTTCTGACCTACATCGCCGATGTCACCGTCAACGGCCATCCGGACACCAAGAACCGGCCGGCGCCGTCCAAGGAGGCACTGGTGGTGCCGCCGCCGCGCTTCGATGTCGATCCGGCGCCGGGCACCAAGCAGCGGCTCGACCGCGACGGTCCCGATGCCTTCGCCAGGTGGATGCGCGCCGAGAAGCGGGCACTGGTCACCGATACGACGATGCGCGACGCACACCAGTCGCTGCTCGCCACGCGCATGCGCGCGCACGATCTCGTCCAGATCGCGCCGGCCTATGCGCGGGCGCTGCCCGGGCTGTTGTCGCTGGAATGCTGGGGCGGTGCCACCTTCGACGTCGCCATGCGCTTCCTCGCCGAGGACCCGTGGGAGCGGCTCGCCGATATCCGCGAGAAGACGCCGAACATCCTGCTGCAGATGCTGCTGCGCGGCTCCAACGCGGTCGGCTACGCCAATTATCCCGACAATGTGGTCAAGTTCTTCGTGCGCCAGGCGGCCGATGCCGGCGTCGACCTCTTCCGTGTGTTCGACTGCCTCAACTGGGTGGACAACATGCGCGTCTCCATGGAGGCGGTGGTCGAGGCCGGCAAGCTGTGCGAAGGCGCCATGTGCTACACCGGCGATGTCCTCGATCCGGCGCGCGCCAAGTACGACCTGAAGTACTACGTCAATCTCGCCCACGAACTGGAGAAGGCGGGCGCGCATATCATCGGCATCAAGGACATGGCGGGCCTGCTCAAGCCGGCCGCGGCGCGCAAGCTGGTCGAGACGCTGCGCCAGGAGACCGACCTGCCGATCCATCTCCACACCCACGATACTTCCGGCATATCGGCGGCCTCGGTGCTGGCGGCGGTGGAGGCCGGGGTCGATGCCTTCGATGCGGCGATCGATTCCATGTCGGGGCTCACCTCGCAGCCCTGCCTCGGCTCGCTGGTCGAGGCGCTCAAGGGCACGACGTACGACACCGGCCTCGACCCGGAGGCCATCCGCAAGATCTCGTTCTATTTCGAGAAGGTGCGTGGCCAGTACCTCGCCTTCGAATCCGACCTGCGCTTCGGCGCTTCGGAGGTCTATCTGCACGAGATGCCGGGCGGCCAGTTCACCAATCTCAAGGAGCAGGCGCGCTCGCTGGGGTTGGAGGCGCGCTGGCACGAAGTGGCGCGCGCCTATGCCGACGTCAACATGATGTTCGGCGACATCGTCAAGGTGACGCCGTCCTCCAAGGTGGTCGGCGATCTGGCGCTGATGATGGTGGCCGGCGACCTGACCCCGGAAGATGTGGTCGATCCGAACCGCGATATCGCCTTCCCGGCTTCGGTCGTGCAGATGATGCGCGGCGATCTCGGCCAGCCGCCGGGCGGATGGCCGGCGGCGCTGCAGAAGAAGGTGCTGAAGGGCGAGGCGCCGATCACGGTCAGGCCCGGCTCGCTGCTGCCGGCCGCCGATCTCGACGCCGAGCGCAAGGCGGCCGAGGAAAAGGTCGGCGTGGAGGTCAACGATCAGGCGCTGGCCTCCTACCTGATGTACGCCAAGGTCTTCACCGATTTCGCCCATGCCGCCGAGCTCTACGGTCCGGTCAGCGTGCTGCCGACGCCGGTCTTCTTCTACGGTCTGCCGGCGGGCGAAGAGGTCCCGGTCGAGCTCGAACGCGGCAAGACGCTGATCGTGCGCACCCAGGCCATCGGCGATCCCGACGACGACGGCAATGTCCGCGTCTTCTTCGAGCTCAACGGCCAGCCGCGTATGGCCAAGGTGCCCGACCGCAGCCACGGCGCGACGGCCAGTACCGCGCGGCGCAAGGCCGAGGAGGGCAACCCGCTCCATGTCGCCGCGCCGATGCCCGGCGTGGTCTCGATGCTGGCCGTGCAGTCCGGCCAGGCGGTGAAAGCCGGCGACGTGCTGCTTTCCATCGAGGCGATGAAGATGGAGACGGCGCTGCATGCCGAGCGCGACGGCACCATCGCCGAAGTGCTGGTCAAGGTCGGCGGCCAGATCGACGCCAAGGACCTGCTGGTGGTCTTCGGGGCGTAGGCGCCTGCTGGGCACCGCTTTGCCGATCCTCTCGGCTTCGCGGTGCGGGGGCGCGGTTGGCCGGACGATATCCCGGGCGGGGGAGCGGGCCGCGATGCGACCGGGGCGACCGGGCGCTGCACGCCGCCTGGCTTTCCCCGGTGATTGCAACGGGCCGTCCGGCTACCATATATTCGAAAAATTAGATGTATTGGACGGGGGCGCGATGCTTCTGGCCGTTCGGTCGCGTGGCTGGCCGGGATGGCCGCCGCGAGGGAGAGGGCGAAATGACGAACAAACCGGTCACGATCACCGAGCATGAACGCCATCAGTGCGCGCACGCCAATGCAACCGGCCTGACGCCGGTGGTGTTCGTGCATGGCCTGTGGCTCCTGCCGTCGAGCTGGGATCGCTGGGTGAAGCTGTTCGAAGAGGCCGGGTTCGCGGCGCTGACGCCGGGCTGGCCGGACGATCCGGAGACGGTCGAGGAGGCGGCGGCCCATCCGGAGGTCTTTGCCGACAAGACCATCGGCGAGGTTGCCGATCATTTCGATGCGTGCATCCGCGGGCTCGAGAAGAAGCCGGCGGTGATCGGCCATTCCTTCGGCGGCCTGCTGGCGCAGATTCTCGCCGGGCGCGGCCTGGCTGCGGTGACGGTGGCGATCGATCCGGCGCCCTTCCGCGGCGTGCTGTCGCTGCCCCTGACATCGGTGATGACGGCCCTGCCGGTGCTCAGCAATCTGGCCAACCGCCACCGCGCCGTGCCGCTGACCTTCGAGCAGTTCCGCTATGCCTTCGCCAATGCGATCGGCGAGGAGGAGGCGCACCAGCTCTACGCAGCGTTCGTGGTGCCGGCCTCGGGCGCGCCGCTCTTCCAGGCGGCGACCGCCAATCTCGACCCGTGGACCGAGGCCCAGGTCGATGCGCACAATCCGCGGCGCGGGCCGCTGCTCATCATGTCCGGCGAGCTGGACCACACGGTGCCGTGGTCGCTGACCAGCTCCGAATTCCGCCACCAGGAGCAGAACGAAAGCGTTACCGAGCTGGTGGAGATGAAGGGGCGCGGCCACTCGCTGATCATCGACAGCGGCTGGCGGGAAGTCGCCGAAACGGCACTCGCCTTCGTCAGGCGCTTCGTCACCTGAGGCCGCCGGCGGACCCGCCGCCCGCCCGCTGACCGCCCCCTTTCCGGAGGCGGTCGATTTGGCCGTGCCCGCGCGCCCCCTGCGGCGGTGCGGTGCTTGACGGCGAACCGGCGCGGGCGGAGGATTCCGTCTGTCAATTTCCTGTCCGCAGAACTCAAGAACGTGGGGGAGAGCCATGTTCGCCAAAGCGAGGAAACGGCAACCCGAGTCTGACTGGTATTGGGCGGCGAGCCCCGAGGACCGCAAGGAATACGACGCCTTCGGCCCGTGGGTCGACAATGTGCGCAGCGCGGCCGACATGCCGCCGCGCTTCCGTGCCGCCTATGGCACCCACCGCAACGCCCGCTTCTTGCTGAAAGTGCCGGTCGCCGCCGACCGGCTGCAGATGCGGCCGGGGATGAACCTCTACCGGCAGGTCATCGCCGTCCACGACGATCACATCAGCGTGTTGGGGCTCGTCGGCGGCGCCATCGTCACGCGCACGATTTCCTGGGACGACGTGGCGGCCATCCGCAGCTACACCAATCTTCTGCTGGCGCGCTGGACGCTGCTGCTCCGCGATGGCGGGTCGATCGCCGTCGACTACAACTCGGTGTCGTCGCGGCGCCTCGACGCGGTGACCGATTTCATCCGTAGCCGGCTCACCCCCGACGCCGAACGGCCCAACGTGGCGGAGGAGGGCGCGTCGGTCGAGGTTGCCGACTACTTCTTCCAGTCGATGCTGTTCGCGGTGCGCCACAGCCTGCCGCGGCCGGTGATGCTGCTCCATTTCGAGCCGCGCGACCGGCTCTGCCGCGACGCCGAGAATCACCGCCGGCTGTCGACCGGCCTCATGATCCTCGATGCCGCCGACGAGCTCGTCATCGTCGATCGCGGCGCGCCGGCCCGGCGCTTCTTCCATCCGACCTATGCCGCAGGCCTGATCTATATCCCCTATGCGCGGCTGACCGCATTCAGGCTTCCGCCGCCGCCGCCAGAGGGCAGGGTGGGCTTCCGGACGCTGAGGCTCGTCCTCGACCGGCAGGTGATCGACCTGCCCTGCCTGATGGCGCCGGACAGGGTGGTCGCCCGCCTCGTCGAGCACGGCATTCGGCGGGCTGCGCCTGCCTAGTGGCAGTAGAGCCCGCGGCTCGGGCCGGCGGTGCGCCGCTTGGCGCGGTCGAGATGGAAGTGGTTGGCGTGGTAGGAGTCGGAGCCGGGCCCGAGCACCGTGGTGAAGGGTCCGCAGGCCGACTTGCGCACGGCCTGCAGGAAGGCGGCGCGGGCGCCGCCGCCGGTCCAGCCGGTCTCCACGTCGACCCAGCCGATGCCGTCCACCTTGAAGGCCGAGACGTCGATGGCGTTGCCGCGGGCGTGCTCGCTGAGCTTGGCGTCGGCAAGGCTGTCGCGGTTGCGGCAGGCATAGGAGGCGGCGATGCGGAGCCCCGTCACCCGGGCGCCGAGCGTCTCCATGGCGATCGGCTGCACGGTGTCGCCCATCCAGGTGGCCAGCGTCTCGGCGAGGTCGCAATTGAGCAGCGCATCGGCCGTGAAGGCGACGGCGCCGCCATCGAGCCCGGCGACCGAGACGGGCGCGGGAATGACGCAGGCACCGTCATGCACGGGCGCCACCGGCGTCGCTTCGACGCCGAGCTGGGCGATCATCGCGCCGCAGGTCGAGCGCGCCGCCGGCGGCGGGGCCTTCAGCGGCGGGGCGGGGCGGGCGGCCGGCGCCGGCGGCATCAGGGTCGAGGGGAGGAGCGGCGCCGCCTCGAGGCCGGAGGCCGGAGCGTAGCCGAGGGCGGCGTCGCCCGCCTGGCTGGGCCTGAGATGCGGCATAGGCACGGAAAGGAGGTCAGGGGTCGCTGGCCGCTTCGTCCGGGCGGCCTTTTGCGCCGGCGCCGCCGGAGACGGGCGCAGTGCCTTTTTCACCGCCTTGGCCGGCGGATTGATCAGCCGCTCGAGGAGCCTGAGCGGATCGTCGAGCGCATTGTCGGCGTGCGCGCTGCCCGCCGCTGCGGCGAGGCAGGCAAGGGTCAGCAGAACCGGAAACGCGCGTCGCAACGGATTTCGCCCTGTCGTCTCGCGCCGCCGCGGCGCTTCCCAACCAAGCAATAGATTGTGGGCTTTTTCAAGCCCGGCGCGCCGCCAGCGCCTCGCGGTGCAGCGCCAGCCCGTGGTCGTCGAAACAGCAGAAGATGACCCGCCTCAGCAGTCCGGGCTCGTCCTCGACGAAATCGGCAACCGTGTCGACCGCGATGACCGCGGCGCGGTCGGCGGGGAAGCCATAGATGCCCGTGGAGATCGACGGAAAGGCGATCGAGGTCAGCGCATGGTCGCGCGCGATCTCCAGCGAACGGCGGTAGCAGGAGGCAAGCAGCGCATCCTCGTCCGAGCGGCCGTCGCGCCAGATCGGACCGACCGCGTGGATGACGCAGCGCGCCGGCAGCCGGTAGCCGCCGGTGATCTTGGCGTCGCCGGTGTCGCAGCCGCCGAGCGTGCGGCATTCGGCGACAAGACCGGGCCCGGCGGCGCGGTGGATGGCGCCGTCGACGCCGCCGCCGCCGAGCAGCGATTTGTTGGCGGCGTTGACGATGGCGTCGACGTAAAGCGTCGTGATGTCGGCGCGCAGCGCTTCGAGCGAAACCATCGGCATGGGATCGGTCATGGAGCGTCTCTCCGGCTCTGCCGTTTGTCACCGCTTTCGGGCATAGTCCAGCGACAAATGCGCCGGACGGCGCGTCCGAAACGGGGAACGAGCATGGCACAGACCATCGGCAACTACCTCATCGAGCGGCTTGCCGAGAACAACGTCAGTCACGTCTTCGGTGTTCCGGGCGACTACGTGCTCACCTTCTTCAAACAGATGGAAGACAGCCGGCTCGAGATCGTCAATACCGCCGACGAGCAGGGTGCCGGCTTCGCCGCGGACGCCTATGCGCGGGTCAAGGGGCTGGGTGCGGCATGCGTCACCTATTGCGTCGGCGGCCTGAAGATCGCCAATTCCGCGGCGCAGGCCTTTGCCGAGCGCTCGCCCGTGGTGTTCATCAGCGGCGCGCCGGGCACGCACGAGCAGCGGCGCAGTCCGCTCTTGCACCACACGGTGCGCGGCTTCGATACCCAGTTGCGCGTCTTCGAGCAGCTCACCGTCGCCCAGGCGGTGCTCGACGATCCGGCGACTGCGGCTTACGAGATCGCGCGCGTTCTGGCGGCGGCGCGCCACCACAGCCGCCCGGTCTATATCGAGATCCCGCGCGACATGGCCGTGACCGAGATCGGGCCGCTCCACCGGCAACTGCCGGCGGCGCAGCCGGGCGACGCGGAAGTGCTGGCCGTCGCCGTCTCCGAAGCGGTCGAGCGCATGTCCAAGGCCGAGCGCCCGGTGATCCTCGCCGGCGAGGAGCTGCACCGCTTCGGCCTGCAGGCGGCGCTTGCGACAATAGTCCACAAGACCGGCGTGCCGGTCGCCGCCACCATCACCGGCAAGTCGGTCTTTCCCGAATCCGACCCCGCCTATCTCGGCATCTACGAGGGTGCCATGGGCCGCGACTCGGTGCGCGACTATGTCGAGAAGAGCGATTGCGTGGTGCTGCTCGGCGCCCAGCTCACCGACATGAATCTCGGCGTCTACACGGCGCGCATCGACATGCGCTACGCCATCTATGCGGCCAGCGACCGCATCGCCATCGGTCACCATACCTTCGACGGCGTCGGCATGGCCGATTTCGTCACGGGGCTTGCCGCCCATCCCTGGCTGCCGCGCGACGTGCCGCCCTTCGAGCATCCCGAGCATCCCGGCCTGTTCAACCCGTCGGAGCGGGCGATGACGGTCGAGGCGCTGTTCCGCCAGATCAACGCCTTCCTCGAGGACGACATGGTGGTGATCGCCGATACCGGCGATGCGCTGTTCGGCGCCGAGGACCTCTATATCCACAACAGCGTGCATTTCCTGGCGCCCGCCTACTACTGTTCGCTCGGCTTCGCCGTACCGGCGGCGCTCGGCGTCAAGGCCGCCAGGCCCGACCTCAGGCCGCTGGTGCTGGTCGGCGACGGCGCCTTCCAGATGACCGGCATGGAGGTGGCGACGCTTGCCCGCTACGGCCAGAACCCGATCATCATCGTGTTCGACAATGGCGGTTACGGCACCGAGCGGCCGATGCTCGATGGCGCCTTCAACGACGTGGCGACGTGGCACTTCTGGAAGATTCCGGAGGTGATGGGGACCGGCCTCGGCATCCGCGTCACCACCGAGACCGAGATGGACGCGGCGCTGAAGCAGGCGCTGGCCAATACCGGCGGCGTGTCGATCATCCAGGTGATGCTCGACCGCGACGACCATTCGCCGGCGCTCATCCGCCTCACCACGACGCTGCGCGAGCGGGCGCGCGGCAAGGCGTGAAGAGCCGCATGCACCGCGCCGGCGGGCCGGCGGCAGCGGCACGTGTGGCCGGTTTTCATCGGTGGGCTTCCTCAATCGCCGCAAAAGCCCTAAATCTCGTGGCGGACGTTCACGGGATGGGGGCATCCAATAGGAGGAATCCTCTATGCGGTTTTTTAGTCGTTTCCGGTCGGGTCTGATTGCGCTCATCGCCGTCGTCGGCGCCAGCCTGGTTGCTTCGGCGGCCTGGGCCGATAGCGGCTCGGTCAGCATCACCATCATCAAGGGTGGCTTCTTCGTCGGCGCCTCGGCCGGCAGCGGAACGCTGACCTTCCACGGCCGGCACTATCCGCTCGATATCGGCGGGATCAGCGGCGGCCTGGTCTTCGGCGCCGCCAAGGCCAACCTCTACGGCACGGTCAGCAACATCCGCCGTCCGTCGGATATCGCCGGCGTCTATGTGGCGGCCGGTGCGGGCGCGGCGGGCGTCAAGGGTCCGCGCGCGATCGTGCTGAAGAACGAGAAGGGCGCGCTGCTCCAACTCTCCGGTCAGCAGACCGGCCTGATGGTCAATGCCGATCTCTCCGGCATGGCCGTCGGATTGAAATAGGCACGCCTGCACAGCAGCACGGCGGCGGCGTTTCGCCGCCGTCGCCGCAGCGTCCGTCAGATCCGAACCGGTGGGGGCTTCAGCATGGCATCGCCGAAATGGGCGAGCATGAGCAGCGCACCGCGTGACGGCAGCCTCGTCCTGGTGCGCGTGCGCGCCAGCGAGCAGGGACCGGCCGAGATCGATGCGGTGCGCTGGGCGGTCTCCGCCCGCTCCGGCGAGGAAGGCTGGGTTGCCAACAATTCCGATCCCTTCGCCCGTGTCGCCTATGGTGAAGGCGAACTGGCCGGCTGGTCGCCGCTGCCCACCCAGCTTCCGCCGCTGCGCTCGACGCGGCTGGCCGCCGGCGATCCGCCGCCGGCCTCCGACACGCCCGACGAGATGGACGGGGGAGGGATATAGCTGGCGCGGGCCGGCGTGATGCCGGTCACTGACCGCACCCACCTTTTCTCCTGAACCGTTGCGCAATGCTCCGCCGCGCGTGCGGAGCGCCTCATCACGACAAAACGGGCGCAGCGCAGGCGGTCGTTCGCGGATAGCGCCTGCGTTCGGTGCCCTTCTGGGGGAGCCGCGTTTCGACCCGGAGCACGGACGCCGATCGTCGCCGCTACGATGCGAAGGCGACGGTGAAGGCGATCGGGCTGATGACGGCGCAGAGCACGCCGATGATGCTCAGCCGCCGCATGCGCGGTGGATAGAGCGTGATCAAGGCGATGGCTGCAAACAGGCAGCCGATGAGCAGGCTGATTTGTCCGAGGGTCATGAGCAAAACCTTCCTTCCCGCGGAGATAGGTATCGTGGAACAATAAAAACTTAAGGTTAAGCTTCCGTTACGACGGGACCGCCGCCGGGGCCGGGTGGCGGTATCACCGCCGCGCCGGCTCTGTCTTCTCGGTGCGGCTTGCCTCTAAATTCCCGCCTTCCTGCGGACATAAGCGAGATAGGCCGCCACGTTCCGGATGTCCCTGTCGGTCAACCCCATGTTGCGCATGTCGCCGGTATGGTGCAGGGCGTCGATGATCTGGGCTTCGTCGGCCTTGCGGATATCCGGCGCCGTGCCGTCGCCGCGCGCATCCATGCCGTGGCACGCCGCACAGCCGAGATCGCCGGCCAATTCATCGAAGAGGTACTTGCCGGCCGTCGCCCGCGCATTGAGCGTCGGCCCGCCCACGCTCTCGCCGGTGAACTGAAGTGAGATGAACAGAGTCGCGGCAAAAATCGCCAGGGCCGCGGGGACTATCAATGCGTGAGGTTGCATCGCCTTTCTCTGGAAGTCGGAAATGCACCCCGCCGGGCGGCGTCCCGCGTCGGGCAGATCCGAAGCGACCGATGGAACGCGCGTCGCAGCGCGAGCGATCCATCGTCGGTCTCGATCTAGACCCGGCTGTTTTTCGCCTTGATGACGGTGCCGGCATTGCCGCTGCGTCAAATCGACAAGGCGGCGATGACGCCCTGGCGTCCCGGCGATGCGCGGCGCGTCATGGGTCGACGGCCGGCGCCATTCCGGCAAGCGCGGGGGACAGCGCCCGCGCCGCAGACCTGCTTCAGGCCGCCGTCCAGCCGCCGTCCATGGCGATGAGCGAGCCGGTCATGTTCCTCGCCGCGTCCGAGCACAGGAACACCGCCAGCCCGGCGATCTCCTCCACGGTGACGAACTGCTTGGTCGGCTGGGCGTGGAGGATGACGTCGCGCTTCACCTGTTCCGCCGTCATGTTGCGCGCCTTCATGGTGTCGGGGATCTGCTTCTCGACCAGCGGCGTCCACACATAGCCGGGGCAGATGGCGTTGACCGTGATGCCCTTCTCCGCCGTCTCCAGCGCCACCACCTTGGTCAGCCCGGCGATGCCGTGCTTGGCGGCGACATAGGCCGCCTTGTAGGGCGAGGCGGTGAGCGCATGGGCGCTCGCCATCATGATGATGCGGCCCCAGCCCGTGTCGCGCATCTTGGGCAGCGCCGCGCGGATCAGGTGGAAGGCCGAGGACAGGTTGATAGCGATGATCGCGTCCCACCTGTCGATGGGGAACTCGTCAACCGGCGCCACGTGCTGGATGCCGGCATTGGGGCAGAGCACGTCGAGCGCGCCGAATTCCCTCTCGGCGTCGGCGACCATGGCGGCGATCTCGTCGGGTCGGGTCATGTCGGCGGGCGAATAGGTCACCGCGACCCCCATGGCATTGGCGATCTCGTTGCGCAGCGTCTCGATCGCGTGCGGCTCGCCGAAGCCGTTCAGCACGATATTGGCGCCTTCGGCCGCAAAAGCCCGGGCAAGCGCCAGGCCGATGCCGGAGGTCGATCCGGTGATGAGCGCAGTCTTGCCCTTGAGCATCAGGTTCCTTCCCCAGGAGTTGTCGGCCCGCTCCTCGTCATACCGGCGGCGGGTCAAGCCGCTCCCTTATATATTGCATTGCAACATGGGGGAAAGGATGCGCGGCAAAGTCCGGCGGCCTATATGCAGGGCACGAAAGGAAGCCCCGGCCTGGTTCGTCTTCTCGCGGGCCCGGTGGTAAGGTCGAGCAAGGATGACAGCGATCAGCCCCGTTCTGGAACATCGCGAGCACGACCACGCGCGCTGCGCGGCCGCGGCGCTCGGCTATGCCGAGACGATCTGCGCGCGCCAGGGCCTGCGCTTCACGCCGCAGCGCCGGCAGGTGCTGGAGGCGCTGCTCGAGAGCCATGTGCCGGCGTCGGCCTATGACGTGATCGACCGTATCGGCGTCTCCGGCCATCGCCCGGCGCCGATCTCGGTCTACCGGGCGCTCGATTTCCTGGTCGAGCACAACCTCGCCCACCGCATCGAATCGAAGAACGCCTATGTCGCCTGCGACCGTGGCGAGGACTGCACGCCGGGCGCCACGCTCTTCCTCATCTGCGACAAGTGCGGCGCGGCGGCGGAGGCTTCGTCCGAGGCGCTTGGGGCCCTGGTCAATGCCGAGACCGTGAGCCGTGGCTTCCTGCCGCGCCAGCAGGTGCTGGAAGTGCGCGGCCTGTGCGCCCGCTGCCGGGCTGATTAGCGTGCGTGGAGCGCCGCAGGCGCGACAGGGAAAGCAAACCAAGAGGCGTGGAGCGCGGAACGCGCGACAGGGAATGCAAGAATGACCGACTATCTTTCCGCTCCTCTCGCGCGCCATGAGACCGTGCCGGTCATGGTCGGCGACGTTCAGGTCGGCGGCGGCGCGCCGATCGTCGTCCAGTCGATGACCAACACCGACACCGCCGACATCAATTCGACGGTGAGCCAGGTGGCGGCGCTCGCCCGTGCCGGCTCGGAGCTGGTACGCCTCACCGTCGACCGCGACGAGGCGGCTGCTGCCGTGCCGCGCATCCGCGACCGGCTGACGGCGCAGAACGTCCACGTGCCGCTCATCGGCGACTTCCACTATATCGGCCACAAGCTGTTGATCGACCATCCCGCCTGCGCCGAAGCGCTGGCGAAATACCGTATCAATCCCGGCAATGTCGGCTTCGGCGAGAAGCGCGACCGCCAGTTCGCCACCATGGTCGAGGTGGCACTGAAGAACGACAAGCCGGTCCGCATCGGCGTCAACTGGGGCTCGCTCGACCAGTCGTTGCTGACCCGCATGATGGACAAGAACGCGCAATCCGAGAAACCGCTGTCGGCGGTCGAGGTCACCCGCCGGGCGATCGTCGCCTCGGCGCTGATCTCGGCGGAAGCGGCGGAGGCGATCGGCCTCAAGGCGGACAGGATCATCCTCTCGGCCAAGGTCAGCCAGGTGCAGGATCTGGTCGCCGTCTACACGGCGCTGGCGGCGCGTTCGAAATACGCCCTCCATCTCGGCTTGACCGAGGCCGGCATGGGCTCCAAGGGCATCGTCGCCTCGGCGGCTGCCATGGCGCTGCTGCTGCAACAGGGCATTGGCGACACCATCCGCGTCTCGCTGACGCCCGAGCCCGGCGGCGACCGCACCAAGGAAGTCACCGTGGCGCAGGAGCTCCTGCAGACCATGGGCTTCCGCGCCTTCGTGCCGGTGGTGGCGGCCTGCCCGGGGTGCGGGCGCACCACCTCCACCGTCTTCCAGGAGCTGGCCAAGCGCATCGAAGACGATCTTCGCGCCGCCATGCCGGCGTGGCGCGAGAAATATCCCGGCATCGAGCAGCTCAAGGTCGCCGTCATGGGCTGCATCGTCAACGGCCCCGGCGAATCGAAGCACGCCGATATCGGCATCTCGCTGCCCGGCACCGGCGAGCAGCCCGCCGCCCCGGTCTTCATCGACGGCAAGAAGGCGGTGACGCTGCGCGGTCCGACGCTGGCGGAAGACTTCCGCAAGCTTCTGGACGATTATGTGGAGAAGCGCTTCGGAGGCGGTGCCTCCATGGGCGACGCCTCCCGTACGCCGTCAGAGGCGGCGGAATAAGGACGAGGCGCCGAAGCGCCGCAATCTGCTCCCTTCCTCCCGCGGTGCGGCGAGGGTGGCCGGCGACAGCCGGCCGGGTGGGGGAGCTGCACACAAGGAGCCGATATGGCGAGCAGTTCGAAAAGTGATGCCGAGGCGCGCTTCGCCAAGACCCAGGCGCGGCAGCGCGATGCGGCCAAGGCGATGAGCGACGCCGAAAGGGAGGCCAAGCGGGTCGACGACAACACCGCGCGGCTGAAGGCGCTGCGCCTGGCGCGCGACGCGGTTCTGGCGGAAGAGGCGGCCGTCGTCGCCGAGGACAAGGCTGCCGCGGTCGAAGCCAAGGCCGTCGCCAAGGCGGCGAAGGTTTCCGCCAGGGCGGCCAAGGGTGAGGCCAAGGCGGCCAGGGCGGCGAAGAAGGCCGCCGGCAAGCCCGAGGCGAAAACGAAATAGCCGCCCGCCTATGGCTTCTCCCCGCTGGCGCCCGGCGCCTGCCCCTGGGTCAGGTTCGTGGTCAGCGCCGTCAGCCCGGCAATGCCGCCCAGTTGCATCGATTCGACCGCCGTGCTCGGCACGATGACGATCGTGGCGTTGTCGCGCTTCAGCCCTTCGTAGAGCATGTTCATGGCGCGCAGGTGGAACGCGGTCGGATTGCCGGCGTAGGTCTTCGCTGCCTCGCCGAATTTCTCCGCCACCTGGCGCTCCGAATCGCCCAGGATGACGCGCGCCTGGCGCTCGCGCTCGGCCTGCGCCTGCATCGACATGGCGTCCTCCAGCCCTGCCGGGATGAGCACGTCCTTGACCTCGACGGACTGGACGGTGATCCCCCACGGCTCGGTGCGCACGTCGATGATCTTCTGCAGTTCCGCGCTGATCTTCTCGCGGCCCTCCAGCATGTCGGAGAGCATGGTCTTGCCGATGACGTCGCGCAGCGCCGTCTGCGCCGCCCAGTTGATGGCGCTGGTGTAATCGGCGACGTCGAGCGCCGCCTTCTTCGGGTCGATCACCTTCCAGAACAGCACGGCGTCGACGTCGACCGGCACGGTGTCCTTGGTCAGCGTCTTTTCCGCCTTGAAGGCGCTGGTGATGACGCGGGTGTCGATCCAGTAGGCGACGGCCTCGATGATCGGGATGATGAAGAACAGCCCCGGTCCTTCCAGCGCGCGGAAGCGGCCGAGCCTCAGCACCACCACCCGCTCCCACTGGTTGGCCACCTTGGTGGCATAGGAGGCGGTATAGGCGAGGAGGACGGTGACGATGACGATGGCGACGCTGCCGCCGGTGCGTTCGGGCGCGTAGGCCGACCAGGCGATGAAGAGGCCGACGACGAGAATAACCAGGAAGATCAGTGTCGGCAGGGCGTTGGATTTGCGCATGGCGATTCTCCTTGAGGCGCGCGCCGCTGCCGGCCGCAGAGGAGTGCGGCCGCCGGCGCAGCCGAAATCTTTGTGTCGCCCCTGGAGTGCCGGTGACGCCGAGGACGCGCTCGCTCGCGCGTTGCCTCGATTGCCGGCTTGGCGAGAGTGTTCCTTTGTCCGGCGCCTGGCAAGCGCGGCGAGGGGGGGCATGGAGCCGGCGAAGGGCAGGGCATTGCCACAGGCACCCTCCCTCCCCCACGAAGTGCGGGGAGGGTGGCTCGGCCAAGGGCCGAGCCGGGTGGGGGAAGGCCCCAAGCGCCCGACTTTCCGTTCGTTCCCGCGGAGGCGGGAACCCAGGGCGGAATCACCGAGCGGCATGTCCTGCCTGGATGCCCGGTCGGAGCCGGGCATGAACGGCGTTTGTTGCGAGGTCATGCCGCTTGCCCCTCCCTCCCTCCCCCGCAGCGGGGAGGGTGGCGAGGCCAAAGGCCGAGCCGGGTGGGGGGTCGTTGGTCAGCGCCCGTTACGGGTCAAAGGCCGTGGAGCAGGGCAGGGCGGCGCCCCTTGCTCCCTCCCTCCCCCGCAGCGGGGAGGGTGGCCGGCGATAGCCGGCCGGGTGGGGGGCCAAGCACCTGACTTTCCGTTCGTTCCCGCGACGGCGGGAACCCAGGGTGGAATCACCGAGTGGTATGTCCTGTCTGGATGCCCGGTCGGAGCCGGGCATGAACGGTGTTTGTTGCGAGGTCGTGCCACTTGCTCCCTCCCTCCCCCGCGAAGCGCGGGGAGGGTGGCGCGGCCAAAGGCCGAGCCGGGTGGGGGCCAAGCACCTGACTTTCCGTTCGTTCCCGCGACGGCGGGAACCCAAGGCGGAATCACCGAGTGGCATCTCTCGCCTAGATGCTGGGCCTCTCCGCTCGCGCCAAAATAGAAGGCGCAACGGGCCGCGGCGGGCGCAACTAGCGTTTGCAAAGGCCCACGCGTACGCCTAGCGTTTCCGGTGTAGCTAACGGTCGGGGGGTACGGGATGAAAATCGAACATGAACCGACGTTCCGCGCAGCGCTCGGAAATGGGATGAATTTCTTCGTGGGGGCGGGCTTTCCTATCTTGGCGCGCTCGAATCACGGAGGAGCGCTTCCGCTAGGTGAGGCTCTTAAGATCGAGTTATGTCGAAATTTCCTTCGACCTGATTTAGAAAGCCTTAGCCTACCCCGTACATACGATGTATTGTCTAGGCATCATCCGCAGGAGGTTGTTCAATTCTTAAATTCTCGCCTCGACGTTGCGGAATATGATCCGAGATACGACGCTATTAGTTCATTGCCGTTCACTTCTATTATTACCACAAATATCGATAATCTAGTCCACCGTATATATAGTCATCACTCAATAAAATATGTGAACGACATGGTCATAGGAGGGTCGTCGTTTAAGACGACTGATGCCGTTGATTATATTCCCTTGCACGGATGTATAACACATGGCGACGGAAATTTTACGTTCGGGGCGATGGACCTTGCGTCAGCATTCGCTCGAGATCCGGATCGCTTTCATTTTCTTACCGAGCGACTACAAAAGCTGCCAACTCTATTCTGGGGATACGCAATGGAGGATGCTGGGGCTCTCCAATCGCTTGACCGGCGGACAATTCAAAATCGAGAGCATCAGCAAAAATGGATCCAATTGCGTAATCCCACGCCACCGGAATTCGAGTATTTTTCCGAACTAGGCTTTTCGCTAATAATTTCAGAAACTGACGAATTGCTTGTTTATCTCAACACGGTTGTCGGTTCAGTAGCCCGTGCTACTCATTCATCTATCTATAAATTTGAACGGGTTCCTCAATTAGCCGATGTCAAGTCACGACCGCTGCCTGATTTTTACCTCGGGGCCCCGCCTGTGTGGCACGACGTTTTGACTAATCGTATACCTCGATTAGCCGCGTTTAGAAATTGCGAAGATTTGATAAATGGCGATCAGCACGTATTTATTACAGGTATCCCTCAATCAGGAAAAACAACACTATTGATGCAACGCGTTCGCGAACGTCAGTGGAGAGAAGCTGGTGCTCGAAGCTGTGGATGCAGGCAAGGCTAGATCGCTTATTTCCAGATTGCACGGCGCGCGTGCTATTCTGTTCCTTGATGATGCTTCTAATTCTGCTGATGTTCTGAATATATTTACAGAGCAGGCAAACGTTATCGTTGTTGCAGCGGACCGTCACTTTAATATCGAGACCGCTACACATTTATTCGACCGATCGAAATTTGATATTCAAGATATTAGTGACCTATCTGACGATGATGTTCGAGAAATTTATAATTCAATACCGCAACATATAAGGCAAAGGCAATTGTCTATTCCTAAAATGGTAGGAGGACGAAGCCCTTCTCTATATGAATTGAATTCTGCAAACACCCATGAATTGAAACTGGCAGAACGTTTTGCGCAGGGCGTGCACCAAATGGAGGAGAGAGATGAAGAAGCTCATGATCTATTTGTCATGATGTGTTATGTTCACAGCTGTCGTACTCCTGTGTCGTTTGATATGGCATGGGCTTTCCAAGAAGTCGGGCACTATACAGAAGTATATGGCCAGATAGAAAAGCTGGGTGCGTTGCTATCTGAGTACGGTCCAGGTGGGGCAGCTATTTTGGATGACGCTCAAGATTATTACAATCCCAGATCTGTTTATGTCGCTGAGGCCGTGCTTGCTTCTTGCAGTTCGCGGGCGTTTAGGCGGGTGTTTAGTAGATTTCATAGGAACGTATCGAGCTACCGAATAGCACAATTCGAGGTATTTAGACGTTTTGGCTATGATGCAAGCTTCGCAAAACGGGCGTTTCCGGAGTGGGAGGACGGAATAAAATTTTACGACGATTTTTTGAAAGAGATGGGAGCTACTATTTGCTACAGCAAAAGGCAATTTATCTTTCGAAGCTCAAAAGATATAAAGAAGCCTTTGTGACTATAGATGATGCGCTGACTTTAAGTGGCGGACGAATTCCAACTATTAGACATACGCACGCAGAGATACTTTTTGATGCAAACATTAATTTGGCTCATTCAGGAAAGGGGGCGCGCGACGAGCTAAGGCGTAGTCTAAAGATCCTTGAGGAATGCCGGCGGTACGATAGGAGGAAGGCCTATCACGCGTTTAAGTTCGCCGAAGAGGCGTGCAAATATTTTGATGCTTACGGGAGCTCTGAGGCTCGAGACTATCTTAAGCAGGCGGAAAGCTGGTTAGAAGAGGAATTGGCGAATCCGTTCGCAAAGCGGAGAGCCAGAGGCTATTTGCGCGAGGTGAAGAAGCGGCTCGATTAGAGTTGGTGTTAGAAAGATAGCGTTGCAGATGTGCGCGGAAGCTTGGCCCAAAACTCCTTTCCACCTCGACCACCAAGCCATTCACGTTCGCGATCTGGACGCGAGCGTGCGCTTCTACAACGAGATCCTCGGCCTCAACGAGGTCGAGAACCCGATGGGCAACCGGCCGATCCGCTGGTTCGCGCTCTCCCCCGGCGTCAACCTGCATCTGGTCGGTGGCAACACGAGCCGACAAGCCGAGCGCGGCATCGGCACCCATCTGGCGCTGTCCGCCGCCGATTTCGATCGTCTGGTCGCGCGGCTTGAGGCGGCGGGCGTCACCTTCGGCTCCATGCCCGGCCGTCCGCCCGGCAAGGTCACCACGCGGCCGGATGGCGTGCGCCAGTGCTTCGTTGAAGACCCCGACGGCTTCTGGATCGAGATCAACGACGCGCCCCCGCGCGGGTGAGCAAGAGGCGAGGAGCGCCGCAGGCGCGACCGGGGAGGCAGGGGGCCTCACCCCCACCCGAAATTTGCTTCGCTGGCGCTTCGCAAATTTCGACCTCCCCGCAAGGTGGAGGTTGGGTGCGAGCGGCGCCGCATACGCCTTCCCTCCCCCGAAGCGGGGAGGGCGGCCGGCGTAGCCGGCCGGGTGGGGGGAAGGTCCTAAGCGCCTGACTTTCGTTCGTTCCCGCGACGGCGGGAACCCAGGGTGGAATCACCGAGTGGCATATCCTGCCTGGATGCCCGATCGGAGCCGGGCATGAACGGCGTTTGTTGCGAGGTCATGCCACTTGCCACTTGCTTCCCTCCCTCCCCCGCGCAGCGTGGGGAGGGTGGCGAGGCCGAAGGCCGTGCCGGGTGGGGGCAAAAAGAAAGTTATCCCCGGTGCCTGAACCGCCCTCATATTGGTTGGCATCCTCGCTCAAGAGGGGCGCCGACCGGTGGCGACCTTAGGTGGAGCGGGGTGCGGTGCCCCCGCGCTCCGGATTCGCAGTCCGGCCCTCGGGGCGTTCCCGGCGGGACCGTCGGCACTACGACCGGCTGCCCTCAGGGCCTAAGCTCTTTTCTCCCGAGGAAAGGGTGCAGAGCTCGCCGGGAGACGGAGAAAAATCGCCGCGGCGGGCGTTCGGTGAGCGCCCCCTTTTTCGCGGAGTAACCGCACGGCATTCGCCGGGCGCCCGCCATCCCCTCGTCTCCGACAAGAGGCGAGGACGGCCGAAGGCCGGACAGGGACGAAAGAAGTGTTCATAGCTCGGAGCCAATCGCTCGCGAGAACGGAGCGGTCTGCTTGATTGTCGTCCCCACGAAAGTGGCGACCCAGGAGCCGTTGACGCGCGCCGGCTCAGCTGCCGGCGCCTGCGTTTAGCTATCCCCGTGCCGCGACGAAGCGGGCGGCGTGGCGCAGCATGTCGGCGCGCGAGCCGAACGGGCGCAGGATGGTCAGCGCCTGGTTGACCGCCTCGTCGAGGAGCCGCATGGCGCCGTCGACGCCGTGGACGGCGACCAGCGTCGCCTTGCCGCGGGCGGCGTCCTTGGCAGTGGCCTTGCCGGCCGCCTCGGCGCTCGCCGTGGCGTCGATGAGGTCGTCGGCAAGCTGGAAGGCGAGGCCGAGCGCGCTGCCGAATGCGGCAAGCCCCTGGCGCTCGCTTGGGTTCGCGCGGCCGAGGATGGCGCCGGCCTCCGCCGCGTGGCGGAAGAGCGCGCCGGTCTTCATCGCCTGCATCAGGCGGATGTCGGCCTCGCCGCGGGCGGCGCCGCCGCCGGCCAGGTCGAGCATCTGGCCGCCGGCCATGCCGCCGAGGCCGGCCGCTGCCGCAAGGCTCGCGGTCAGTTCGGCGCGCACCGCCGGGTCCGGGTCGGTGGCCGGGTCGGAGAGGACGGCGAAGGCCAGGGTCAGCAGCGCGTCGCCGGCCAGGATCGCGGTCGCCTCGTCGAAGGCCTTGTGCACCGTCGGCCGCCCGCGGCGCAGGTCGTCGTCGTCCATGGCCGGCAGGTCGTCATGGACGAGCGAATAGCAGTGCACGCATTCGAGCGCCGCCGCCGCACCCAGCGCGTCGCTGGCGGCGCGGCCGAAGAGGCGGGCCGCCTCGATGACGATGAAGGGGCGGAGCCGCTTGCCCCCGCCGAGCGCGGCATGGCGCATGGCGGAAAGCAGCCGCGGGGGCCGCGCGATCTCGCCGGCAAGCGGCTCGTCGGAGAGCAGCTTTTCCAGCACCGCCTCGGTCGCGTCCTGCGCCGCCTTCAGCCGATTTGTGAATTCGTCGCCCATGATGGCCCCCGAATTGGTCCGAAAGCGGCGGTGGGTCAAGGCTCAGTATCGCCAATGGCGGTGCAGCCGATTGCACGCGGCTTGGCGCTCGGGCTATTCGGGACGGGTGGCGACGAAGCGCAAGAAGCGAGCAAAGAAGCCGGGCGGCAAGCGCGCCCTGCGCCTGCGCGTGCCGTGGCGGCCGATCGCAGCCGTCCTGCTTGCCCTGGTGCTGGTGCCGGTGGTGCTCACCCCGCTCTACCGGCTCGTCAACCCGGTCTCGACGCTGATGATCTGGGAGCGTGTCACCGCCGGGCCGATCGCGCGCGACTGGGTGTCCTTCGACGCCATGTCGAAATGGATGGTCACCGCGGCCGTGGTCTCGGAGGACAGCCGCTATTGCGCCCATCACGGGGTCGACTGGCAGGCGCTCGGCAGCGTCATCGACACGGCGGGGGAGACCGACCGGCCGCGCGGCGCCTCGACCATTGCCATGCAGACGGCCAGGAACCTGTTCCTGTGGACCTCGCGCTCCTATGTCCGCAAGGCGCTGGAAATCCCGCTGGCGCTCTATGCCGATCTCGTGCTGGGCAAGCGCCGGCTGATCGAGATCTACCTCAATATCGCCGAATTCGGCCCCGGCATTTTCGGGGTGGAAGCGGCGGCCCGGCACTATTTCGGCCGTTCCGCCAAGGGCTTGAGCCTGGACCAGGCGGCGCTTCTGGCCGCCACGCTGCCCAATCCTGCCGCCCGCGATCCGGCCCGTCCCTCACGGCTGCTTCAGGCGCTGGCGCGCACGGTTGCCGCCCGTGCCCGCATCGCCGGGCCCTATATCGATTGCCTCTATCCGTGAGCCCCGCTATATAGCGGCCCAACTTCCCGAATTTCCGAGTTGTTGCGAGGATTTCCCATGGCAGTTCCTAAGCGAAAAACGTCGCCCTCGAAGCGCGGCATGCGGCGCTCGGCCGACGCGCTCAAGAAGCCGGCCTATGTCGAGGACAAGGATTCCGGCGAGCTCCGCCGGCCGCACCATATCGACCTGAAGTCGGGCATGTATCGCGGCCGTCAGGTGCTGGAGCCGAAGAGCGAGGCCTGAAGGCCGCGTTGGCTTCCGTCGCAGGCATCACGGAAAGGCCGGCGTCTGCCGGCCTTTTTCGTCATGCCGTCCCGCGCCCGTAGTGTATGATCTCGTGAGATCCGTTCAGCGGGGGGTAGCCGATCATGGCCTGGACCGTCTTCGTCGTTCCGCTCACCATTCTTCCGTGGCTGGTGTTCAACGCCGTCGGTGCGCTCAATGGAACGGCGGCCTATGACAGCGCCATCTTCGACCTCACCATGGTGTCGGGCCAGGTGTGGGAGTTCACCTGGCGCGATCTGATGGTCGTCTTTGGCGTCGTGTGCCTGTTCGGCGAAGTGCTCAAATCGACCAACACCAGCTCGCGGGCGATCGTCAATCACATCCTTTCGACGCTGGTGTTCATCGCCTATCTGATCGAGTTCATCGTGGTCGGGTTCGCCGCCCAGTCGGTCTTCTTCATCCTGACGATCCTGGCGCTGTTCGACGTCCTGGCCGGCCTCACCATCTCGATCAAGGCGGCGCGGCGCGATCTCGCCGTCGGCCATAGCGACAGCCTGTGAGGTTAACCTTCCGCTAACCGATCGGCGGAAATGGGCGGCAACAGGCGGGCGCCAGCGGCTAGGTTCTTGGCGCTTCCTTAAGGCCCGCTCTGGCATTGTACCGGCCTTGACCCGGTCCAGTCGGATGGCGGGGCATTCGCGCTGGCGTTCAGAGGACAATCCGTGCCGCAGGCTGACGGAAAGGCGAGAGCGGTCGAATTGGCCGCACCGGAAGCGGCCAGCCGCGCCAGCGTCGCGCCGCTCGAGACGAGCGCGATTCTCGCCGCGGTCGGCGGGGCGGCCTACGAATGGACCATCGCCGACGACCGCATCCGCTGGGACGCGGGGGCGGCTGAGGTGCTCGGCGTGCCCTCGATCGAGGCGATCGCGACCGGACACGATTTCGCCAGTCTGCTCGACCCGGCCAGCACCACCAGCCGTCACGACGCGGTGCTCAATTCCAACGGTAGGGATGCCGGCGACGGCGTCGCCTATGAGGTCCAGTACACGCTGCTGCCGGATCGCGGGCACGCCAAGAAGCGCCTGATCATCGAAGATGCCGGCCGCTGGCATGCCGGCGAAAACGGGCAGGTCAAACGGGCGCGCGGCGTCGTGCGGGTCATCAACGAGCGGGCCGAACGCGAGGAGCGCCTAGCCTTCCTGACGCGCTACGACGAGCTCACCGGCTTCTTCAACCGCAGCCATCTGCTGACCGTGCTCGGCGAGGCGATGACTGAAGCCAAGCGGCTGAGAACCTCGATCGCCTTTCTGATCGTGGCGATCGACAATTTCCGGGCGATCAATGAGGCCTATGATTTCGATACGGCGGATCAGGTGTTTGCCGCCGTCGGCCGGCGCATTCGCGCGGAGTTGCGCGAAGGCGACGCCATCGGCCGCTATTCCGGCAACAAGCTCGGCATCCTGCTGATGAACTGCAGCGAAAGCGACATGCACGCCGCCGCCGAGCGCTTCCATGCGGTGGTCCGCCACGACATCATCACCACCGAGACGAGCGCGGTGGCGGTGACGATTTCGATCGGCGGCGTCAACCTGCCCCGTCACGGGCGCACGATGCGCGAAGCCATGGCGCGGGCGCAGGAGGGGTTGCACCAGGCGCGCAAGCGCGGCTACGGCCATTTCGTCGCCTATGCGCCGTCGGCGGTCCGGGAAGAGCACCAGCGCAGCAATGCGGCGCTGTCGAGCGAACTGGTGGCGGCGCTGAACGACAAGCGGCTCAAGCTTTCGTTCCAGCCGGTGGTCGATACGGTCTCGCGCGCGGTGGTCTTCCACGAGGGCCTGCTGCGTCTCGAGCGGCCGGATGGGACGATCGCGCTCGCCAACGACTTCATCGAGCTGTGCGAGAGCCTCGGTCTCATCCGCCTCATCGACCACTATGTGCTGGCGCGCACGCTGGAAGCGCTGGAGTCGGCGCCGGAGGCGCGCATTTCGGTCAACATATCGGCCGAGACGGTGGGCGATGCGGAATGGCTGTCGCGGATCGCCGCTGCCGCTGCCCGCCGGCCGGATCTGGCCGGCCGCCTGATCGTCGAGATCACCGAGACGGCCGCGATCCGCAATCTCGACGAGGCGGCGAGCTTCGTTGCCACGCTCCACGATCTCGGCTGTCCGCTGGCACTCGACGATTTCGGTGCCGGCTTCTCGTCGTTCCGCAGCCTGCGTTCGCTGAAGGCCGACATCATCAAGATTGCCGGCGTGTTCCTCCGGGATCTGCAGAACAGCCCCGACGATCAGGTGTTCATCAAGGCGCTGATCGGCATCGCGCGCCATTTCGACATGAAGATCGTCGCCGAGTGGGTCGAGGATGAGCCGACGATGGCGCTGCTCGCCGAGTTCGGGGTCGACATGGTGCAGGGCAACCTGATCGGCGCGGCATCGTCGCAGTGGCCGTGGGGCCCGCGGCGCACCGCGCGCGAGATGCGCGCGGCCGGCTAAGAACCAACCCTATTTGTCGGTGAGCTTGTCGAGGCGCTTCTGCATCTCGTCGAGCTGGCGACGCAGCGCATCGATGTCGCCGGCCTCCGTGGCCGCCGCCGGCTTGGCCTTCTCTTCTCCGGAGCGTGCCGCCGCCGGCCGTTCGCCGCCGAAGGGCAGGAACATGCGCATCGCCTGTTCGAACATCTCGGTATTGCGGCGCACCTGATCGCCAAGGGCATCGAGCGCCGGATTCGGTCCGAAGGCACCGGCCATCTGCTTGCGCAGCTTGTCCTGGTCGCGCACCAGCGAGTCGATCGAGAAGTCGAGATAGGTGGGAACCAGGTTCTGGATCGAGTCGCCGTAGAAGCGGATGAGCTGGCGCAGGAAGGTGATGGGCAGCAGGTTCTGGCCCTTGTTTTCCTGTTCGAAGATGATCTGGGTGAGAACCGAGCGGGTGATGTCCTCGCCCGTCTTGGCGTCGACGACGACGAAGTCCTCATCCTTCTTCAGCATGTTGGCGAGGTCTTCGAGCGTCACATAGGTTGACGTGCCGGTGTTGTAGAGACGCCGGTTCGCGTATTTCTTGATCGTCGTCGGAGCCTTGTCCTTCGCCATTCCCTCTCGTCGGGACGATCTCGCCCCCGCTCCCTGAAACGGCCGCATAGGCGGCGATCATCGTCAGCCCCGTCCACGATAGGGGCTTTTTTGCAGCGCCGCCAATATATTGTGCAACGCCCCAAAAATGTGTTGCAGCGCAACCGCGGCGCCCTGTCCAGATTGACAGCCGCCATACCGGCAGTTTGTAGTCGTTTGCACAACGCAACGGCCGGGGTCTTGCGCTCAGTACCGCTTTTGCGGTTTGGCCCGAGGGCCACAAGCCTGCCAGGAGCTCACTTTTCCATGCCAGCCAAAGACATTGTCATCGCCGGTGCTGCGCGTACCGCGGTCGGGTCCTTCAACGGCGCCTTTGCCACCGTACCGGCGCATGTCCTCGGCCAGACCGCGATCGCCGAGGCGCTGAAACGCGCCAGCGTCGCGCCGGAGGAGGTCGACGAGGTCATTCTCGGCCAGATCCTGACGGCTGGGCAGGGGCAGAATCCCGCCCGCCAGGCCTCGATCGGCGCCGGTCTGCCCCACGCGACCACCGCCTGGGGCGTCAATCAACTGTGCGGCTCGGGGCTCAGGGCGGTGGCGCTCGGCATGCAGCAGATTGCCAGTGGCGACGCAGGCGTCATCGTTGCCGGCGGGCAGGAATCGATGTCGATGGCGCCGCACTGCGCGCATCTGCGCGGTGGCGTCAAGATGAGCGACTTCGAGATGATCGACACCATGATCAGGGACGGCCTGTGGGACGCCTTCAACGGCTACCACATGGGCGTCACCGCCGAGAATGTTGCCCGCGAATTCCAGATCGGGCGGGACACCCAGGACAGCTTCGCCGTCGCCTCGCAGAACAAGGCCGAGGCGGCGCAGACATCCGGCCGCTTCAAGGACGAGATCGTGCCCGTCACGCTTCACACCCGCAAAGGTGACGTGGTGGTGGATCGCGACGAGTTCATCCGTGCCGGCGCGACGCTGGATGGCGTCGCCAAGCTGAAGCCGGCCTTCCAGAAGGACGGCACGGTGACCGCCGGTAATGCGTCGGGCATCAATGACGGTGCCGCGGCGGTGGTGCTGATGACCGCCGAGGATGCGGCCAGGCGCGGGGTGACTCCGCTCGCCCGGATCGTCTCCTGGGCGACCGCCGGGGTCGATCCGGCCGTCATGGGGACCGGACCGATCCCGGCCTCGCGCAAGGCGCTCAAGAAGGCCGGGTGGCGCATCGACGATCTCGACCTGATCGAGGCCAACGAAGCCTTCGCGGCGCAGGCCTGCGCGGTCAACAAGGACATGGGCTGGGACACGGCGAAGGTGAACGTCAATGGCGGCGCCATCGCCATCGGCCATCCGGTCGGGGCGTCGGGCGCGCGCATCTTCGTGACGCTGCTCCACGAGATGCAGAAGCGCGGCGCCAGGAAGGGATTGGCGACGCTGTGCATCGGCGGTGGCATGGGCATCGCCATGTGTGTCGAGCGCTAGGCGCGTGCGAAACAAGAAAAACGGGGAGGAAGGATCATGGCGAAGGTCGCCGTCGTCACGGGAGGAACGCGCGGTATCGGCGCGGCGATCGCCAGGAACCTGAAGGACGCCGGCCATACGGTCGCCGCCGTCTATCACGGCAACAGGGATGCGGCCGAGCGCTTCAGGGAAGCGACCGGCATCGCCATCTACCAGTGGGACGTCGCCGACGTCGACGCCTCGGCGGCGGGCGTGAGAGAGGTCGAGGCGGACCTCGGGCCGGTCGCGGTGCTGGTCAACAATGCCGGCATCACCCGCGATGCCATGTTCCACCGCATGAGCTGGGAACAGTGGTCAGTGGTCCTGCGTACCAACCTCGATTCGATGTTCGCCATGACCCGCCCGCTCATCGAAGGCATGCGCGAGCGCAATGCCGGGCGGATCATCTCCATCTCCTCGATCAACGGGCAGAAGGGCCAGATCGGCCAGGCCAACTACTCGGCCTCCAAGGCGGGTGTGATCGGCTTTACCAAGGCACTGGCCCAGGAGAACGCGCGCAAGGGGATCACCGTCAACGCCGTCTGCCCCGGCTATGTCGATACCGACATGGTTGCCGGCGTGTCGGAGAAGGTGCTGGAGGGGATCGTGTCGCAGATCCCGGTCGGCCGGCTGGGCAAGGCGGAGGAGATCGCCTCGCTGGTTGCCTATCTCGCTTCCGACCAGGCGGCTTTCATCACCGGCGCGGTGTTCAGCGCCAATGGTGGGCAGTACATCGCCAACGGTTGAGCCGGCGACAGACGCCGCCAGAGCTTTCTGGCGAAGGCTTCAGCGCCGATCGTCGTCGTTGCGGTTGCGGTTGTAGGAGGCGACGATCCGCTGGATTTCGTCGCCGATGTCGCCGCCTTCCTCTGCCTCGGCCTCCACATCCGCCTCCTTCGGCGGTGGTGGCTCCCGCGCCGGCGGGCGCTCGGCCGGCTCGCGGCGCGGGGCGGTCTGCCGCGTATCGCGCTTCGGCGCCGGCGGCCGAATGTCCGCCGCGTCGGTGCCGCCGTCCTCGACCAAAACGTCCACCGCTTCGGCAATTGCCGCCAGGATCGACAATTCGATGGCATCGCTGCCTTCCTGGGGGGTGGCAGCGGGGGCGGCGGGCTTGCGTGGCGCCACCGGAGGAGCGGTGTCGGTCCTTTGAAGCGGTTGCGCTGCCGGCTTCATTTTCGCCGAGGCGGCGATGCGCGCGGCAATCGTCGCCTTGAGATCGGCCGCCGGCCTGGTGGGCGTTGGCGGCTCCTGCGGCGGAGGCTGCGCTTTTGCAGACAGCGCTGCCGATTTGGGGCGCTCCGGCACCCGCGGCGGCGCCGCCGGCTTGGCGGCCGCGGGCCTTTCGGGGCGGCGCGCCGGTGCCGGCTTGGTCGCAGCTGGCTTGTCGGGGCGGCGCGTGGCGGCCGGCTCGTCGACCACGGGTGGGGCGGACTGAGGCGCGGGCTTTGCCCGCGGCGCAGCGATCCACGCGTCGAGCAAAGCCTGGCGATAGCCGTCGAGCGCGATTCCGGCACCGCCGATCAGATAGCGGGCCTGCTCGCGAAAAACCTCGGCGAGGCGCTCGGCCGTGTCGCTGGTCGAAAAGACGTGGCCCTTCAGCGCCAGCCCCTTCACGACAAACACTACCTGGCGAGACGTGACGTTGCGTCCGGCCTCATTCAGCCGCTCGGCGACGGCCTTAGCCGTGTCGTTGAAGTGGTAGCCGTTCTCAGCGACCTCAGCCGCCAGAATCCGGAAGAGCTCGGCGAAGGTCCTGGGCGAGAACATCGGGATGTTGGTGGCCGCATGAACCTCGCGGGCAAAGCCTTCGATCCTTGCGCGGTCGGTGGGCGAGATGGCGGCCGCCTGCGGCACCTTGTTCTCGGAAAGAAAGGCGACGAATTCGTTGGCCGGGACGCTCTCGTCGGCGGCCGCGTCGTAGGCGGCGGCGGTCACCTGGCTGACATAGATGGCGACATGGTGACCGCGGGCGCGCATGCGCTCGACCAGCGGCGTGAGATCGGGTGCTGCCGTCAGCAGGATGAAATCCAGCGGGTCGTCCGTGCCGGCCGCGATCTCCATCGCGTCGACGGCGAGGCTGAGCTCGACCTGGGCCTGACCGTCACATTCGACCATGTCGAAGCCGGCGCTCAGGAACGCCGTGCGGGCCTCGTCGGCGCTCGTCGAGCCGACATAGCAACGGCGCTCGCTGATGGTGCGCAGCGTCCCCGCCGGCTCAATCAGTTCGCCGCTCTCGATGGCGCCAGTCCAGTCTTCGATGCGCCCGGCAAGTCGCTGGTTCATTCCCTCGCCGCCGGACGCGGCAAGACTACGGCCCAAGCCGTCGAGATCGACGAGCAAAATGCTCTTTACCGGCTCAACCATGCTTCCCCTCTGACGGTGCCATCGCTACCCGCCGACAGCGGTTTCGTCCAGTCCAGATTTGCTTATGCTCGCGGGGTGTCCGCCGACCGCGGACTTGCGCGGCCCCTAACCACCCCGGATATTCCACTATGCGCCTTAGTACCTTCAAAACACTAACATTCGACTGTTACGGAACCTTGATCGACTGGGAGAGCGGCATGATTGCGGCACTCAGGCCGCTGACCGACCGGGTTGCCGAGCCGCTCGGCCGGGACGAGATTCTCGCCGCCCATGCCCGGCACAAATCGGCCCATCAGGCGCAGACCCCGGCCAAGCTCTACCGGGACCTGCTCGCCGTCGTCTACAAACGGCTCGGCGAGGAGTGGGGCGTGCCCCCGACGTGGGAGGAGTGCGTCGCCTATGGCCGGTCGATCGGCAACTGGCCGGCCTTCCCCGATACGGTCGAGGCGCTCCGCTATCTCAAGCAGCACTACAAGCTCGTCATTCTTTCCAATGTCGACAATGAGAGCTTCGCGCGCAGCAATGAGAAACTCGGCGTCACCTTCGATGCGGTCATGACCGCCGAGGACATCGGCACCTACAAGCCGTCGCTGGCCAATTTCGAATACATGATCGCCCGGCTCGGCATCATGGGCATCGACATGGACGACGTGCTGCATACGGCCGAGAGCCTGTTCCACGACCACGGGCCGGCCAACCGCATCGGGCTGAAGTCGTGCTGGATCCATCGCCGCCATGCCGACGGCGGCTTCGGCGCCACCATGCAGCCGGCCGACATGCCGCATACGGACTTTCGCTTCACCAGCATGGGCGAATTTGCCGAGGCGCACCGCAAGGAACTGGCCGCAGGCTGAGCTACCCGCCCGGAGAAAAATCCGCCGGCGCCATCTCGAAGCCGGAGAAGACGAAGCCGGGCGCCACCGTGCAGCCGACCAGCGTCCAGGCGCCGAGGCTGACGGCGCTTTGCCAGTGGCCGCGCGGCACGACGAGCTGTGGCGCCTCGCCCGCGAGGATGTCGCCGCCGAGCCGATGGTGCACAACCGAGCGGCCATCGGCGGAGAGGCTGAGCTGCAGCGGGGCACCGGCATAGTGGTGCCAGACCTCGACCGCATCGACGCGGTGCCAGTGGGAGCGGTCGCCGCGGCCGAGCAGATAATAGATCGCCGTCGAATGGCCGCGGCCGTCGCCCGGCGCCGCGTCGCGGAAGGTCTCGCGGTACCAGCCGCCCTCCGGGTGGGGCTGAAGGTCGAGCCGGCGGGCGACTTCGGCGGCCGTCAGCTCGGCAAGGCTCACTTGAAGGCGTCCTTGCGGGCGCGGATCTCGGCGAAGACTGCCGCCGCGCTCGCCTGTTCCATGCCGAGCAGCTTGCGGATGGCGGGGTCGTCGGCGCGGAAATAGGGATTGGTCTTCATCTCCAGCGCGATGGTCGTGGGTAGCGTTGCGTGACCGGCAGCGCGTGCGGTCTTCACCGCCTCGTAGCGGGCGAGGAGGTCGGCGTTGTGGGGATCGACGGTGAGCGCGAAGCGCGCATTGGTCTCGGTGTACTCGTGGCCGCAATAGATGATCGTCTCAGCGGGGAGCGCACGCAGCTTCTCCAGCGAGGCGAACATCGTCTCGGGCGTCCCCTCGAAGACGCGGCCGCAGCCCATGGCAAACAGCGTGTCGGCGACAAACGCGACGCCCTCGCTCGGCAGCCAGTAGCAGACGTGGCCGAGCGTGTGGCCGGGGGTGTCGATGACATGCACGTCGACGCCGCCAAACATGAAGATGTCGCCGCCGGCCACACGCTTGTCGATGCCGGGGATGCGGTCGGCTTCCGCTGCCGGGCCGGTGATCGTGCAGCCGAAATCGGCCTTGAGGCCGAGATTGCCCTCGACGTGATCGCCGTGGTGGTGGGTGGTGAAGATATCGGTGAGGCGCCAGCCCTTCTGCGCCAGATGGGCGCGGATCGGCGCCTCCTCGGGCGCGTCGATGGCGGCGGTGAGGCCGGAGACCGGATCGTGGACGAGAACGCCGAAATTGTCGGAACGGCAGGTGAATTGCTCGATCGTGAGAGCCATGGCGGACCTGCTTTGCTGTGGTGACGGTCAATTAAAGGCGTAGCACCGGGCATCGCATAGGGCCACCCGCCTCTGATACCATGGCGGCCATGTATCTCGACGTGGTCGACCTCCGCGCCTTCTATGCCAGCCACCTCGGCGTGGTCGCGCGCCGGCTGATCAGCCGGCGACTGGCGAAGCGGTGGCCGTCGCTGGCCGGCGAATGCGTGCTCGGCATGGGTTATGCCACGCCCTATCTGGAAGACCTCGCCGGCGATGCGGAGCGCGTGCTGGCGCTGATGCCGGCGGCCCAGGGGGTGGTCACCTGGCCGCTGGAGGGGCCGAACCGGACGACGCTGGTCGAAGACGACGCGCTGCCGCTGCCGGATGCCTCGGTCGACCGGGCGCTGCTCGTCCATTGCCTCGAAATGGCGGCCAATCCGCGCGACCATCTGCGCGAGATCTGGCGCGTGCTGGCGCCGGGCGGGCGGGTCGTGCTGGTGGTGCCCAACCGCAGCGGCATCTGGGCGCGTAGCGAGAAGACGCCCTTCGGCCACGGCCAGCCCTATGGCAGCGGCCAGCTCACCGGCCTCTTGCGCGATGCGCAACTGTCGCCGCTTGGCTGGTCGGAGGCGCTGGCGGTGCCGCCCTTGCGGGGGCCGTGGGTGCGCAGCGGCACGACCTGGGAGCGGGTTGGCCGCACCCTGTGGCCGGCCTTTGCCGGCGTCATCATCGTCGAGGCGACCAAGCAGGTCTATCAGGGCGTCGGCGTGCGCCAGCGGCGCAGTCGGCTCAAGTCGGCGTTGCGTCCGGCCTGGATTCCGCCGGGCGCCTCGGCGCCGGCGCGATAGTGACGGCACTGGTGTGTCCTGGTTCACTCGAACCGGTCGGCATGGGTGTTTTTTCCCGTTTTTTCGGGCCATATTTGCGATCTGTTTACCGGGCTGCGTCTTGCAGGACACAGATCGTGGAATTCAGTTGCCGGGCGGCTGAAATGCAGCCGCCCCGATGCTAAGGAACAGTGTCGCGGAGCCGGCACAGCCGCGATGCACCCAGTCAGTCGTATTTCCGAGGATGACAGGATGATCGGCACTTTTGATGCGGCAGTGGCTCCGCGGGCGAGCGGCTTGTTGAAGCGGCTGGCGGGCGCGGCGCTGGCGCTGTCGCTCGTCGGCATGGTGGGAATGACCGGGGGAGAAGCGGCTTTTGCGGCCGGGCCCTTCACCGGCATGGGCGGGTCCTGGGCCGGCTCGGGCACCGTCGCCATGGACTCCGGCACCAAAGAGCGCATGCGCTGCTCGGCGCAATATCTGGTCAAGGACAACGACAACAACCTGCAGCAGAGCCTGTCCTGCTCCAGTCCGAGCTACGACCTCAAGGTCAATACCTATGTCTCGCATTCGGCCGGCGCCCTGTCGGGCTATTGGGAGGAGCTGCGGAACAATGTCAGGGGCACCGTCGCCGGCACCGCCAATGGCAATCGCGTGCGCGTGCATGCTGAACGGCTCGGGCTTCTCGGCGACGCTGAATCTGGTAACCCAGGGATCAACCCAGTCGGTGGTCGTGACACCCGGCCAGGGGACGCAGAAGCTGTTCCAGCGGGTCGCGGTCACGCTGCGCAAGCGCGGCTGACACCGTTTTTAATGTCGGGCGCTATCGGACGGGCCGCCGGCAACGGCGGCCCGTCTGACTTTTCGGGCGGTGAGGCCGAAAAGAGATCTAGCGGCTGAGCAGGAAGAGGGCCTGCTGGCCGTAGAGGTTCACGAACCATAACGGCGCATTGGCGCCGATGCGCCCGCCCTGGCGATTGAGGACCATCGACTGCTCGATCTTGGCGTTGATCTCGCGGCACAGGCCGACGAAATCGCGGATCGTGCAGAAATGGATGTTGGGCGTCTCGTACCAGCTTTTCGGCAGGTGGCGGGTTACCGGCATGCGTCCGGTGAAACCGAGGATGGTGCGCACCCGCCAGTGACCGAAATTGGGGAAGGTGACGATCGCCTTCTCGCCGATCCGCAGCATCTGCTCGATGACGTGGCGCGGCCGGTGGGTCGCCTGCAGCGTCTGCGACAGGATGACAAAATCGAAGCCGTCGTCGGGATAATCGACGAGATCGGTGTCGGCGTCGCCCTGCACGACCGAGAGGCCGCGGGCGACGCTTTCGTTGACGCCCTTCTGGCTGATCTCGATGCCGCGGCCGTCGACGTTGCGGGTGACTTCGAGCAGCTTGAGCAGCTGCCCGTCGCCGCAGCCGATGTCGAGCACCCGGCTGCCCGGCGTCACGAAATCGGCGATGGCGAGCAGGTCGACGCGGCTGGTGCCGTTGGAGAAGCCGCTGGACATGGCGTTCATGGGGCGATGCCCCGCGCGGTTGCCGCCGCCGACAGGAAGCCGCGCACGGTCGAGAACAGCTCGGGCTCGTCGAGCAGGAAGGCGTCGTGGCCGCGGTCGGTCTCGATCTCGACAAAGGAGACGCTGGCGCCGGCGGCGTTGAGCGCGCGCACGACCGCCTTGTTCTCCACCGTCGGGAACAGCCAGTCGGAGGTGAAGGAGATGACGCAGAAGCGCGTCCGGGTGCCGAGGAAGGCGTTGGCGAGCCGCCCGCCATGCTCGGCGGCGAGGTCGAAATAGTCCATCGCCCGCGTCATGTAGAGATAGGCGTTGGCGTCGAAGCGGTCGACGAAGGTCGAGCCCTGATGGCGCAGGTAGGATTCGATCTGGAAGTCGGCGTCGAAGCCGAAGGTCGGCTTTTCGCGGTCCTGCAGGTTGCGGCCGAACTTGCGGTGCAGCGCCTCCTCCGACAGGTAGGTGATGTGCGCCGCCATGCGGGCCACGGCCAGCCCCTTGCGCGGGCTGACGCCAGCCTCGATGTAGCGGCCGCCGCGCCAGTCGGGATCGGCCATCACCGCCTGGCGGCCGACCTCGTCGAAGGCGATGTTCTGCGAGGAGTGGCGGGCGCCGGTGGCGATCGGCAGGGCCGAGAAGACGCGCTCGGGGTATGCCGCCGCCCATTGCAGCACCTGCATGCCGCCGAGCGAGCCGCCGGCGACGGAGAACAGCGTGTCGATGCCCAGCCGGTCGACGAGCATGGCCTGGGCGCGCACCATGTCGGGCACGGTGATCACCGGCAGGTCGAGACCGTAGGCACGGCCGGTCGCCGGATTGGTCGAGGCCGGGCCGGTGGTGCCCATGCAGCCGCCGACCACGTTGGCGCAGATGACGAAATAGCGGTCGGTATCGATCGGCTTGCCGGGGCCGACCATCAGGCTCCACCAGCCGGGCTTGCCGGTCACCGGGTTGTCACTGGCGACGTGCTGGTCGCCGGTCAGCGCGTGGCAGACGAGGATGGCGTTCGAGCGCGTTCCATTGAGCGTGCCGTAGGTCTGGTAGGCGATCTGCAGGTTGGTGAGGCTGCCGCCGGAATCGAGCGCCAGCGGCTGGTCGGCGCCGAAGCGGGCGACGAGGCTCGACGGATTCTCCACCTCATTGCGCGCAGCCCCCTCCCGGCCCTCGGCGCGGGCCTTGTCGGTATCGGGAAGTCGGGTCGTCGCCATTGGCTGCCCCTGGATGTCTTCGTGCTTTGCCGGAAGTGGCTGTTTTGCTAGGAGGCGCCCCCCGGACTGTCAATGTTTTCTTTGATTTCAGCGGCTTCCTTGCCTATGAGTTTGCCGCGCCGGCCACCCCCGGCCGGCGGGCAACAAACCGTCATTCGGGAGCCTTTCCAATGAGCGCGCCGACCGCGCCGATGCCGCACCAGGGCGTGCTGGGCATCGCGCCCTATATCCCCGGCAAATCCACGGCGACCGGCGGTGCCAAGCTCCACAAGCTGTCGTCGAACGAGACCCCGCTGGGCGCGAGCCCGGCGGCGATTGCTGCCTACAAGTCGGCCGCCGAGCGGCTGGAGCACTATCCGGACGGCGCGGCGACGGCGCTGCGCGACGCCATTGCGGCGGTGCATGGCCTCAACCCCGAGCGGATCGTCTGCGGCGCCGGTTCCGACGAGATCCTGCACATGGTCGCCAACGCCTACATCACCCCGGGGGATGAGGCGATCCACACCGAATACGGCTTCCTGGTCTATCCCATCGCCATCCGGTCGATGGGTGGCACGCCGGTGGTGGCGCCGGAAACCGACTATACGACCGATGTCGATGCCATCCTGGCGCTGGTCAGCGAGCGGACGCGGGTGGTGTTCCTCGCCAATCCCAACAATCCGACCGGAACCTATCTGCCGTTCAGCGAGATCCGCCGGCTGCATGCGGGCCTCCCGCCCCGCGTGCTCCTGGTGCTCGACGCGGCCTACGCCGAATATGTCCGCCGCAACGACTACGAGAGCGGCATCGAGCTTGCCGGCAGCGCGCCGAACGTGCTGATGGCGCGCACCTTCTCCAAGATCTACGGGCTCGCCGGCCTGCGCCTCGGCTGGTGCTACGGGCCGGCGCCGGTAATCGATGCGCTCAATCGCGTCCGCGGACCGTTCAACGTGTCGGCGGCGGCGATCGCGGCCGGTGCGGCGGCAATCGGCGATGCTGCCCATGCCGCCCGCGCGGCCGAACACAATGCGGTGTGGCTGCCCAAAGTAAGCGCGGCGCTCGCCGACCTCGGCCTGAGGGTGACGCCGAGCGTCGGCAATTTCATTCTCATCCATTTCCCTGAAGCGGCGGGCCGGACGGCGCCCGATGCCGATGCCTATCTGCTTGCCCGTGGCATCGTGCTCCGCCGCGTGGAAGCTTATGGCCTGCCCAATGCGCTGCGCATGACCATTGGTTCCGCCGAGGCCAACGAGGCGGTGATCGCGGCGCTCGGCGCTTTCCTTGAAAAGAAGCCGGCCTGATGAGCGACCCCGTCTTCCAGCGCCTCGCTTTGATTGGCGTCGGCCTGATCGGCTCGTCGATCGCGCAAGCCGCGCGGCGCGGCAACCTCGCGTCCCATATCGCCATCTCGACGCGCCGCGCCGAGACGCTCAAGCGTGCCGAAGAACTGGGGCTCGGCGACAGCTATCACGCCGACCCGGCCGCAGCCGCGCGTGGCGCCGACTGCGTCATCCTGTGCATTCCCGTCGGCGCCTATGGCGCCGTCATCCGGGCCATTGCCGGCGCGCTCAAGCCCGGCGCCATTGTCTCCGACGTCGGTTCGGTCAAGGCCTCGGTCATCGCCCAGGTGCAGCCGCATCTTCCCGACGGCGTGCATTTCGTGCCGGCGCATCCGGTTGCCGGCACGGAATATTCCGGGCCCGATGCCGGCTTCGCCGAGCTCTTCGAGAACCGCTGGTGCATCCTGACGCCGCCGCCGGGGGCCGACGCGCAGGCAGTCGAGACGCTCTCCGATTTCTGGCGGCGGATGGGCTCCAATGTCGAGGTGATGGGCGCCGAGCACCACGACCTGGTGCTCGCCATCACCAGCCATGTGCCGCATCTCATCGCCTACAACATCGTCGGCACCGCCGCCGATCTGGAGACGGTCACCCAGTCGGAGGTGATGAAGTTCTCGGCCGGCGGCTTCCGCGACTTCACGCGCATCGCCGCCTCCGACCCGACCATGTGGCGCGACGTCTTCCTGCACAATCGCGAGGCGGTGCTGGAGATGCTCGGCCGCTTCATGGAGGACCTCACCGCGGTGCAGCGGCTCATCCGCTACGGCGAGGGCGACAAGCTGTTCGACCTGTTCACCCGCACGCGCGCCATCCGCCGCGGCATCATCGCCGCCGGCCAGGAGACCGCCGCGCCCGACTTCGGCCGCCCGCACGGCAAGGGTGGCGACAAGGCGGATTAGGCCCCGGGGGCCTCAGAAGCGGATCGGCGGGATCATGCCGACGGGCAGGATGCCGATCGCGACCAGCCCGTTGCGGATGACCAGCGTCGTCTGGCGGGCGGGTCCGTCGGGCGTGTCGACCGGGACGGTCAGCGCCGACACCACGGCCAGGATCTTGCCGGCCTCCTTGGCCGCGCCGGGCTTGATCGCCTCGGCCAGCGCGACGAAGGCATCCGGATTGCTGAGGCGCACATTGAGCGTGCCGGAGATGAGGCCGTCGGAGGCGATGGTCAGTTGCCCGTCGGCATCGGCGACGGCACCGCCGGCGGCAAAGCGCAGGCGGTCGATGTGGGCGGTGCCGCCGGCTCTCGCCCAGGCGCGCAACTTGGCGCGCGGGTCGGTGCCGAGCGAGCCGCCGAAATCGAGCACGGTGATCACCGCGTCGCCATCGATGACGGGGAATTCGCGGCCGTCCCGGCGCACCACCTTCAGGCCATGGGCGGTGGCGGAGAAACGATAGGCATTGCCGCCGGTCGGCGTGACGGATGCTTCGGCGAGGTCGGCGGTCAGCGCCTTCACCGGCAGAACGGGACCGCCGGCGGTGGAGAAATCGAGGCTGTGGAAGGTGGCGGCGGCGCTCTTCAGGCCGTCGAGGCCGGCGGTGGCCGAGGTATTGGCGTCCGCCCAGGCGGTGGTGATGGCGATGCCGGACAGCGGCGCATTGACGACGAAGGGGCTGGTGAGCGTAGCCTCGACATGGCCCGGCAGGTAGAGCGGGGCGCTGGCCTGCACGCCGCCGAGGGCGGCGGAGAGGCGTTCGCCGGCTCCCTGCGAACCGTCTCCAAATCGGGCATGCGTGCAGCCGAAATCGAGCCGCAACGGAAAGCCGCCGAGGTTTTCGCCGGCGCAGGCAAAGCGGCCGCCGGCCACCGGCCGCTCGGTGACGCGGTCGATCGCCGCCCGGGCGATCGTCTGGGCGGCAAACCAGTAGCCGACCCACAGCACCGGGATCAGCACCAGGATGCCGATCAGCCAGCCGCGCCAGCCGCTGCGTCGTTTCCCGTTCCTCATCGATGATCCCGCATTTGCTCGAAGCGCATTTATACGAAACGCATTTGCACGAAACGCATTTGCATGAACGATGCCGTCTTGCTAGGGCGGCGCCCTCCTGTCGGGTCGGGCGCGGTCCTCTCATGTCGGATTTCTGGGTTTTTGGCTATGGCTCGCTGATGTGGCGACCGGGCTTCGCCTTCGTCGAGCAGGTGCCGGCGCGGCTTGACGGCGCGCATCGCGCGCTGTGCGTCTATTCCTGGGTTCATCGCGGCACGCGCGAGAAGCCGGGACTGGTGCTCGGCCTCGACCGCGGCGGCTCGTGCCGCGGGGTCGCCTATCGCGTCGCCGGTGCCAATCGCGACACGGTGCTCGCCTATCTGCGCGAACGCGAGCTGGTGACGGGGGTCTATCGCGAGGTGTGGCGGACGGTCCATTTCGCCGGCGGTCCCCGTCCGCCGGCGAAAGCGCTGACCTACCTCGCCGAGCGCGGCCATGTGCAATATGCCGGACGCCTGCCGCGCGAGACGCTGCTGGCGATGGTGCGCGACGGTGCCGGGCAATCCGGCGCCAACCGCGACTACGTCATCAACACGGCAGCGCATCTGAAGGCTCTTGGGCTTGGCGACCGGCTGCTCGACTGGCTGGCGGCCGAACTGCAGACGCCGCAGACGTGAAGGCGCACGCCTCAGGCGGCAAGCTGCATCGGCAGCGCGGCGGCGAGGTCGGCAACGACGGCGCAGCGCTCCGCTTCGCTCGCGGCCAGCAGATGCACTAGGCAGAGCGTCTCGCCACCCTGAGGCGGCGGCGCGGTGCGGTCGGCCAGCGGGCCGATGCGGCCATGGGCGTCCAGGGTCATCACGGCATGGGCCGCCAGCCGGCCCGACGGCGTCGGCTCGGCCATGATCGCCACAACGCTGCGGAAGTCCCCCAGCGTCTCGCCGGTGACGGCGGTGAACAGGTAGCGCCGGCCCGAGCGGCCGCGGAAATAATGGAAGCGGCCGCCGAGGCCCGCCTTTTGCGGGATCTCCGGCGGGCGATCCGAGAGGAGTGGCGGAGCGACGGCGACCATGGGAACAAAAGTAGAACACTATTGATTCGGATACAATCCTTGTCATCCAATTCCGACAAAAAAGAGTCGTCATCCGGCGTTTTTCGCCAGTCGCGCCGCGGCTTCGGCGGGGAGCGGCGGGGCCGGCGTGGCCGCGGCGGCCTCGGCCATCAGGCGGTCGGTGGCGGCCTCGACGGTGGTTTCGAGGCGGGCGAGGAAGCTGCGCGAATCGAGGCCAGCGGGAATCGCCGGCAGAAATTCCAGCACGATGGTGCCGGGGTGGTGGGCCATCTTGCGCCGCGGCCAGTAGAGGCCGGAATTGAGCGCCGCGGGGATCACCGGCACGCCCAGCGTCTTGTAGAGCAGCGCAATCCCGGGCTGGTAATCGGGTGCGGCACCCGGCGCCCGGCGGGTGCCCTCGGGGAACATGATGACCTGGCGGCCCTTGGCGATCTCCTGGGCGGCACGCTCGGCCAGCCCCCTGAGTGCGGCGGTCCTGCCGTGCCGGTCGACGTGGATCATGCCGGCCTTGTCCGTATAGGCCCCGAAGACCGGGATGCGGTGCAGCTCGTCCTTCATCACGTAGGTCGGGTTCGGCAGGATCGGCAGCAGCGCCATCGTCTCCCAGGCGGACTGGTGCTTGCAGGCGATGAGCGCGCCGCCGGGGGGGAGGTTGTCGAGGCCGCGCACGGCGTGGCTGGTGCCGGCAATGACACGCAGGAGCCAGCTCATGCCGCGTGCCCACAGGCGCGCCACGCCCATCGCCTTGTCCTGGCTGACGAAGAAGAAGAAGGGCAGGGTCGCCAGTGTGAGCACGACGGTCCACCCGTAGAAGGCGACGTTGAAGGCGAGGGAGCGGAGCTGCAGCATCTGACCGTCAAAGGCTCCTAGCCGCTTGCCGGACCGGCGGTGGCCCCGGCAATCCTGACGCGGGCCGTGGCCAGAAGGTATTTGCCGTATTCACGGACCAGCAGCGCGAAGGCGGAGGCATTGCTCCACCACTCGCCGAGATGCAGATCGGGATTGCTGACCGGATAAGGGATCAGCTTGACCTTGGGCAAGGCCTCGGCCAGTTCGGCCATCGAGCGCGGCATGTGATAGTCGCTGGTGACGACGATCAGCGATGTGTAGCCGCGCTTCTTCACCCAGTCGCGTGCTTCGGCGGCGTTGCCGATGGTGTCGCGGGCGTGGCGGCCGAGATCGACGCAGCATGCGAGCGCCACCTCGAGGTCCTTGTCGACGGTGTCGGCGAGCATGTGCAAGTCGACCGACGGGTTGACGCCGGAGATCAGCAGCCGCTGGGCGCGCCCCTCGGCAAGCAGGTGCAGGGCGCTGTCGATGCGGCCACCACCGCCGGTGAGCACGACGATCCCCTCGGCGCGCACGTCGGCCGGCGGCCGCGCGCCGGCAATCGACGAGGCGAACGCTATGAACCCGGCGGCAAGGGCAAAGCCGCCCAGTCCGGCAAGCAGGATGGCCGCACGTGCCAGTCTCATCAGTCTCCGCGTCCGCAAAGGCCGCACCCCGGACGAACCGATGGTGTCGCCCGGTTCGCCGGCATGATTCGGCAGAACATGGCTCATTTGTCCGAGCCTTGCAGCGAAAAAAGGCGAGCGGCGGGCGGGATCACTCGGCTTCGGCGAGGTAGCGATAGACCGTCAACCGCGAGGTCAGCGCGGTCATGACCGCAACCAGAAAGGCGATGCCCAGCGCTCCCAGATAGCCGATCGGGCCGACGGCGAAGCGCCCGAAGAGGGCGGAGACCTGCTGGCCGTCGGCGCCGCCGATCGCCGGCACCACGACGAAGGTCAGCGTGGCGAAGAGAAACGCCGCGGCGGCAGCACCGATGAGCCCGCCGCGCAGGCCCAGCAGCAGGAAATGGCGCTGGAACTCGCGGGCGATGAAGCCGTCTTCGGCGCCGACGATGTGCAGCACCGACACCACGCCGCTGTTGACGGCCATGGCGCCGCGGGTGGCGAAGACGACCGAGAGCACGGTTGCGACGAAGACCAGGGCGAGAATGGTCAGCCCGGCGAAGACGGTGACGTTGGCCATGGATTGCAGGCGCGAGACCCAGCCGGAGTGGTTGTCAAGGCTGGCGCCGCGGACCTCCACCTTGAGGCGGGCATCGAGCGCGGCCAGGTCGGCCGCCCCCGGGCTTGCCAGCTTGATGACGATGAGGCGCGGAATGGGCAGCGCCGAGAGATCGAGGCCGGAGCCGAGCCAGGGTTCGAGCAGGCGGGCGGTGGCGTCGTTGTCGAGCACCTGGACCGAGGTGATGCCCGGCATCTTGCGGGCGATCGCGGCGGCGCGGGCGGTCTCGGCGGCGGTATCGACGCCGTCGATGGGGAGCACCTGGATGGTGACCTCGCGCTCGACGTCGGCCTGCCAGTCGCGCGAGGCGTCGCGCACCAGGGTCACGGCGCCCAGCGTCAGGCAGGCGAGGAAGCTCATGATGGCGATGACGACGGTCAGCGCATTGGCCGAGACGGTGTTCTCGGGCACGAGCTGGTTGGGCTTCTGCGTGGCGAGCCGCGCCTGGCGGCGCTGGGCGGCGGCGTGCAGCTTTTGCAGGCGCTCGGCGTCGGTGGCGACGTCAGTCATAGATGGTGAGCCGCCCTTCCTCGAGCACAAGCCGGCGCGAATCGAACTGGTTCATCAGGGCGATGTCGTGGGTGGCGATGACCACCGAGGTGCCGAGCCGGTTGAGCTCGACGAACAGGCGCATCAGGCGCGCCGCCAGCGGCGGATCGACATTGCCGGTCGGCTCGTCGGCCAGCAGGATCTCGGGCCGCGTGATGAGGGCGCGGGCGATGGCGGCGCGCTGCTTCTCGCCGCCGGAGAGGATCGGCGGAAGGGCGTGCATGCGGTCGCCAAGGCCGACCCAGCGCAGCAGTTCGACCACGTCGCCGCGATAGGCCGATTCCTCGCGGCCGAGAACGCGCAGCGGCAGCGCCACGTTCTCGAAGGTGGTGAGGTGGTCGAGCAGGCGGAAATCCTGGAAGACCACGCCGATGCGCCGGCGTACCGAGGGCAGCTCGGCGCGGCCGATCGACGAGGTATCGCGGCCGAAGAAGGAGAGCAGGCCGCGGGTCGGCCTGAGCGCCAGGAAGAACAGGCGGATGAGCGTCGTCTTGCCGGCGCCCGACGGGCCGGTGAGGAACTGGAACGACTTCGGCTCGATCTGGAAGGTCAGATCGCGCAGCACTTCCGGTCCCATGCCGTAGCGCAGTCCGACATTCTCGAAACGGATCACGTCGCTGTCCCGTCAATCCCCGCAGCCGCTGGTTTATCTCACTCTTGCAGGGCCGTTGTTAAGGTTCTGTTAACGAACAAGTGGTCGGCTCGCAGGTGTCGAATGCGGGCCGACAACTCAGGATGGTTTCCGAGGCGTTAACCAAATCGGCCTAGGCTTCGCCATGACAAACCATTGGGCTTGGGTCGTTTCATGGCAATTCTGTGTCCCTCCTGCGCTGCCCGCCAGGCGATCAGCGAAGCCGATATCGGCCATGGCCGCATGCTCCATTGCGACTGGTGCGGCACCCGCTGGATCGCCCGCCCCTTTGCGGAGAACCCGTTCCGGCACGTCGCATTCGCAGCCGAGCCCGACGACATCTCCGACGCCATTGTGATCGAGCATAGCGCACCCGGCGGCCGCCATCGCCCCGGTTCTTCGCGTCGCGAGCGCAAGCCGCCCTTCCTGCTGACCGATCGCGCGTGGTTCAAGGGAGTGGGCGTGGCGCTTGCCGTGATCGCGGTCTTCTTCGCGCTGCGCGTGCCACTGGTCGCCGCGCTGCCGCAGGACCAGCTGTCGGCCGAGACGCAGCAGCTCGCCTTCCAGCGGGTGCACAGCGAGACGACGGTGAAGAACGGCGTCAAGACGCTGGTGGTCGAAGGCGAACTGCTCAACACATCGGCCGGCGACGTCGCGGTTCCCGCCATCCTGGTCTCGCTGCGCTCGGCGGCGGGCAAGGAGGTCTATTCCTGGCTGGTCGAGCCGACCAAGGCGGGACTGGCGCCGGGTGCCTCGATCGGGTTCCGCAGCGCCGTGTCGGGGCCGCCGGACGATGCCAGCCAGGTCACCATCAAGCTCGCTCAGCGGCAGAACCAGATCATCGGGATGCGTTGAATGCCGCGTGTCAGAGGGCGGACGATCCGTGTTCTTTTCGACGCGGAAACGATCGCGGCGCGTAACCGTGAGATCGCCAGCGAGATTGCCGAGGAGGGCTACCGCAATCTGCTGGTCGTCGCCATTCTCAAGGGCAGCTTCGTTTTCGCCGCCGACCTTCTGCGCGCGCTGCACGACGCCGGTCTGTCGCCCGAGGTGGAGTTTCTGTCGCTGTCGAGCTACGGCGCGGGCACCGCGTCGTCGGGCGAGGTGCGGCTGGTGCGCGACATCGAAAGCGACGTGGCCGGCCGCGACGTGCTGCTCATCGACGACATCCTGGAATCGGGGCGCACGCTCGCGTTTGCGCGCGCGCTGATGGTCAAGCGCGGCGCGGCGCGGGCAGCGGTGGCGGTTCTCCTGGAGAAGCCCGGCAAGCTGGTACAGCCGCTCAAGGCCGAGCACGTCGGCTTCGTCTGTCCCGACCTGTTCGTCGTCGGCTACGGCATGGATGCGGCCCACGCCTTCCGTGAACTGCCCTTTGTCGGCGTGGTCGAGGAGCGCAAGCCTAGAATTGCTCGAGCAGGCGTTCGAGGTAGTCGCGCTCCAGCGCCGGCCGGTAGGATTCGCCGAGCCGCTTCCGGATCGCGTCGAGGATCTCGCGGGCGCGCTGCGTATCGATCTCGTCGGGAACCTTGACGGTGGTGCCGAGGTCCGGCCCGAGCGTCTGCTGCGGCCGGCCGAGCGGATCCTGATTGGGGAAATTGCCGCCGCGGCGCATGCCGAGGCCCTGGCCGCGGCCCTGTCCCTGACGGTTGGCGAGCTGCTGGCTGAGACCCTGTGCGCCCTGGCGCAGCGCGTCGAGCGCCTCGCCCTGGCTGCCGACGGCGTCGCCGGTCTGGCCCTGGCCGATCTGCCCTTCGGCGCGGCCCATGGCCTGACCGGCCTGGTCGAGCTTGCCGGTCGGGTCGAGGCCCATGCCCTGCAACTGCTGCATCAGCTTGCCGAGGCCCTGCTGCAGCGCCTGCTGCTGCTGTTGCAGGTCCTTGAGCGCCTGCTGCAACTCTTCCTTGGTCATCGGCTGTCCGCTGCCGTCCGGGTTCTGGCCCTGATCGGCGCGGTAGGTGCGGTTCATCAGCTCTTCCTGCTTGCGGATCATGTCACCAAGCTGGTTGAGGCTCTGCATCGCCTGGCTGTTCTGCTGGCCGCCCTGCTGCGGCCGGCCGGCCTGCAGGCTTTCCAGCATGTTCTGCAACTCGGAGAGCATCTGGCGGGCGGCGTCGCGAGCGCCGGTGCGCGCCAGGTTCTCGATGCGGTCGAGCATGCGTTCGAGGTCCTGCTGGCGCAGCGTCTGGACGTTGGCGTTGGGCGGAATGTTGTTCGCCTGCGGGTTCTTCTGCGCTTCGTTGGCCAGCGCCTGCAGGAACTGCTGCATGGCCTGGCGCAGGTTCTCGGTGAGCTTCTTGATCTCCTCATCGGAGGCGCCGTTCTCCAGCGCCTTCCGCAAGGCCTCCTGGGCGTCGCGCAGCGACTGGGCGGCGAGCGACAGGTTGCCGTCCTCGATGCCGAGCGCGATCGTCCACAGATAGTCGACGACGCCCCTGAGCTCGTCGTCGCCACGGGCATGGATCAGCCGGAAATAGGCGGAGCGCAGGGCCAGGAAATTGCCGAGACCGTCGATCTTGTCGGGCGCCACGGTGAGCGCGTCGAGCGCGTCGGCGACGCGGTCGGCGGCGTTGGCATCGAGCGCCAGCCTGGCACGCTGCTCGACCACGGCGCGGGCGAGCGGGTTGGTGAAATTGCGGGCGGGCAGGGTGAATTCGATCGGGGCACTCCTGCCTTCCTGCTTGGCCTCGTCGGCGGCGACCAGCGTCAGCTTGACCTTGGCGCCGGCCCAGGGATGGGCAGTAAGGTCGCGGATGGTGTTGCCGGTGCCGTTGCGCACCCTGAGCTGGGGCAGCGACAGGGGCAGGGCCGGGGCGTCATAAAGCGGCCGCGCATCACCGGTCGCGGGATCGGCGAGCGGTGTGATCTCGCCGCGGGCGGCGACGACGCCGTAGTCGTCCTCAAGCGAATAGGAGAGCGCCAGGGCGCCGCTGGCTTCCGCATGGGGCTCGCCGACCAGGGCAATCTTCGGCGGCCTGTCGGGCTCCACGGCGAAGTCCCAGCCGGTGATCTCGTGGCCGGACTTCTCGACGGTGACGCTGCCGGCGCGCGCCAGCGTAACGCTGTGCTCGAGCGGCGCCGCGGGATCGTTGGCGGCCGCCTGGCGCGGCGCGGCCGGTGCGACCGGCGCCGGCTTGCCGCCGTCGGAGGCCATCACGGCGAGATCGTGGCTGCCGCCGGTGCGCACGGTGACGACGCTGCCGACGGGCACGGAATACCGGGTTCCCGGCGGCTTGGCGGCTTCACCGGTGAGGAAGATCGGCGCCCGGCCGGTATAGGCCGGCGGCGTCACCCAGGCGTCGATGCGGGCGATGGCCGCGGCGGTGGTCTCGCCGCCGCGGAAGGCTTCGCCGAGGCGGGCGATGCGTTCCGGCCCGGCCACGACAAAGCCGACGACGAAGAGCAGCAGGACGAGGAAGCGCAGCGCGTAGGGGTCGCGGGCCGCCAGACGCGGCGCCGGCAGGCCGGCATGCAGGCGGTCGAGCGCGGTCAGCACGCGCCGGCGATGGGCCTCCCACAGCGCCCGGCCGACAGGATCGTCGGGGCGCGAGGCCAAGCGATCGGTAAAGGCGGTGGCCGGCCGGTGGAGCGCCCCGGTCGCCTGCTCGACGCGGGCGAAGGCGGCGGCGCGCGACGGCCAGGCGAAGCCGAGCGCCCGCCAGGCGAACCAGACGATGGCGGCGAGGAACAGGGCGAGGACGGCGAGGCGCACCGGCATCGCCGCAATGCGCCACAGGCCGAACCAGGAAAGCGCCGCATACAGGGCGGCCAGCACCAGGAAGGGTGCGATCAGCGGCCACAGCCGCTCCCAGACCAAAGCGAGGCGCGCACGAGCGACGGCGCGGGCAATGCGCACCGTTGCGGTCTTCTCCAGATCGTCGCCGGGCCGCCGGTTCGCTGTGGAATCGGTCATGCGCCTCCGTCTAGAGCCCCCCACGCCGGCGAAAATCGTAGCATAAACTGTGCCCAAAGCGAGGCAGGGGACGTCCCCCCGCCTTCACAACTGCGGCACTGGCACGACGCTCCTCAGAGCCAGAGGCCGATGCGGTTCCTGCCGATCAGTGTCAGAGGCCCGGTGCGCCTCCTCCATGCTGCGGGCTAGACGAGCGCCGCCGCACCGAGTTCCTTGCGCCAGTGTGCCTCACGCTCCTTGAGGAGAAGCGGGATCATCGTCTCGTTTTCGTGGCGGATTTCTTCGAGAATTTCGAAGGCGAAGGCCGACTCCCCATGGGTGTTCCAGGCCTGTTGCAGGCTCCGGCCCGGAAAGCCGCCCATGCGCAGCTGAAACCACAGCCCGTTCTGCCGTTTGTCGAGATCGGGTGCTTGCGCGACCCAGCTCTCGCCGCTGGCCGAACAGCGTATCGCAAAAATGCCCGCCCGGACCTTCTGCTCCTTGTAGCTGCGTGCGAGTTCTTTCTTGCGGGCATTATCCATGGGCATTCCTTCCGATACGTCCGACGGCGCTAAGGTCCGACCTTGGCTGCCTTGGGCACGTCACGTCAGCCAGGGCGCCAGGCGATCCATGCCGATCAGATCGTCATAGGTCTGGCGCGGGCGGACGACCGCCCAGTCGGCGCCCTTGACCATGACTTCGGCAGCCAGCGGGTGGGTGTTGTAGGTCGAGCCCTGGACGGCGCCATAGGCGCCGGCGGTCATGACCGCCACCAGATCGCCTTCCTTGAGCGGCGGCAGGCGCCGGCCGAGGGCTAGGTAATCGCCGGTCTCGCAGATGCCGCCGACCACGTCGGCGACGATCGGCTCGGCGCCGGGGGCGGGCTGCACCACCGGGCGGATGTCGTGATGGGCGTCGTAAAGCGTCGGGCGGATGAGATCGTTCATGCCGGCGTCGAGAATGACGAAGGTCTTGGCGGTGCCCTGCTTGATGTACTCGACTCTGGCGACCAGGATGCCGGCATTGCCGACGAAGACGCGGCCGGGCTCGAGCAGGATGCGGACGCCGAGATTGCCGAGCCGGCGGCGGATGATCTCGGCATAGGCGGACGGCGGCGGCGGGGCGGGATCGTCGAGGCGGTAGGGGATGCCGAGGCCGCCGCCGCCATCGACATGGTCGATCGTGTGGCCCTCGGCGCGCAGGTCGCGTACCAGGTCGGCCAGCCGCCCGTAGGCGGTGTCGTAGGGCTCCATGTCGATGATCTGGCTGCCGATATGCATGTCGACGCCGCTCACCCTGATGCCGGGCAGGGCGGCGGCACGGGCATAGACGGCGCGGGCCTCGGCATAGGGTACGCCGAACTTGTTCTCCGCCTTGCCGGTGGTGATCTTGGCGTGTGTGCGGGCGTCAACGTCCGGGTTGACCCGGATGGCGATGGTGACGGTGGCGCCCTTCGATGCGGCGATGCCTGAGATGCGCTCCAGCTCCGGCTCCGATTCGACGTTGAAGCAGAGGATGCCGGTGTCGATGGCAAGCGCGATCTCGCGGGCCGACTTGGCGACGCCGGAAAAGACGATTGTGTCAGGGCTGGCGCCGGCGGCCAGCGCCCGGCGCAACTCTCCCTCCGACACCACGTCGAGCCCCGCCCCCTCCGCCACGAAGGTGCGGATCACCGACTGGTTGGAGTTCGCCTTCATGGCGTAGCAGATGAGCGTGTCGAGATAGGCAAAGGCCTCGCGGAAGACGCGGATGTGGCGGGTCAGCGTCGCCGTCGCATAGCAGTAGAAAGGCGTCCCCACTTGCGCGGCGATCGCCGGCAAGGGCACGTCCTCGGCGTGGAGCACGCCGGCGCGGTAGTCGAAGTGATTCACGGAAAAACCCGTAGAGTTCTAGAGAAGCCAGTCGAGGAAGAACGGCTTGCCGGGTTTTTTCGGGGCGGGTGCGGGCGCCGGTGCGCCGGTGTCGTCGGTCACCGCCGGGCTCGGCGGCGGGTCGAGCGTCGCCTTGCGGCCGCAACCGGTTAGCCCGATGGACAGCACGACAATGCTGGCAACGAGCACGCGGGAAAGAATTCTGCGGTCGGCAGGCGCCACGGCCACCCCCAGCTTCATAGAACGCCCGAGCCGCCTGGAGCGACCCGGAACCAGTTGCATCATAGTCAATCCGACAGCGGGCGCCACCGTCAAGTTTGCCGCAAATGCCCCTTTTCCTTCGCCAGCCGCCTCAGCCAGCGGCGGGCCTCACGGCGGACGTTCTCCGGCGCCGTGCCGCCGAAACTGCGGCGGCTTTTCACCGACTGGCGCACCGAAAGCACCGAAAAGACGGCGTCGCTGATGCGCGGCTCAATCGCCTGGAGGGCGTCGAGCGGCAGCCGCTCGAGCGCCGCCCCGCGGCGTTCGGCTTCCGCGACGATCCGTCCGGTGACGTGATGGGCCTCGCGGAAGGGCAGGCCGAGGGTGCGCACCAGCCAGTCGGCAAGGTCGGTGGCGGTGGAAAAGCCGGCTCCGGCCGCCGCGCGCATGGCCCGAATGTCCGGCTCCATGTCGGCGACCATGCCCGTCATTACCGCAAGCGACAGTTCGAGCGATTCGCAGGCGTCAAAGACCGGCTCCTTGTCCTCCTGCATGTCCTTGGCGTAGGCGAGCGGCAGCCCCTTGAGCACGACGATGAGGCCGGTGAGCGCGCCGACGATGCGCCCCGTTTTGGCGCGCACCAGCTCGGCTGCGTCGGGATTGCGCTTCTGCGGCATGATCGAGGAGCCGGTGGTGAACCTGTCCGACAGGCGCACGAAGCGGAAGCCGCCCGACGACCAGATGACGATCTCCTCGGCGAAGCGGGAGAGGTGGACGGCGCAGAGGCTGGCGGCGGCGAGCACCTCGACGGCGAAGTCGCGGTCGGAGACGGCGTCGAGCGAATTGGCCGCCGGCCGGTCGAAGCCGAGCGCGGCGGCTGTCGCCTGCCGGTCGATGGGGAAGGAGGTGCCAGCGAGCGCGGCGGCCCCCAGCGGCGATTCGTTGAGCCGGTTGCGGGCGTCGGCGAAGCGGCCGCGGTCGCGTCCCAGCATCTCGACATAGGCCATCAGATGATGGCCGAAGGTCACCGGCTGCGCCGATTGCAGGTGGGTGAAGCCGGGCATGACGGTGGCGGCGTGGGCCAGCGCCTTTTCGGCCAGGGCCTGCTGCAGGGCGGCCAGCGCCGCGTCGATGCGGTCGATGGCGTCGCGCACCCAGAGGCGGAGGTCGGTTGCCACCTGGTCGTTGCGCGAGCGTGCCGTATGCAGCCGGCCGGCGGCCGGGCCGATCAGCTCGGCGAGCCGCGCCTCGATATTGAGGTGGATGTCCTCCAGCGCCCGGGAAAAGGCGAACTCCCCTGCTTCGATTTCTCGCAGGATCGTGTCTAGACCGGTTACAATCTTTTCGGCATCGTCCGCCGCGATGATGCCCTGTTCGGCGAGCATGCGGGCATGGGCCTGCGAGCCCCGAATGTCCTGGCGGAAGAGGTTGCGGTCGAAGTCGATCGAGGCGTTGATCTCTTCCATGACGGCATCGGGGCCTTCGGCGAAACGGCCACCCCACATGCGGTTCTTCATGATCAAACTCCGGGAAACTCGATGACGGACGGACGGACGGGACGGCGACGTGGCGCTCTACTGCTGGGTATTGCCGCCATCGCCGGCATCCTGGTCGGCGCGGTCGCGGTATATGTCAGGGAATCGACCCATGGCAACGGCGCAGGTGGCGAAGCCGGCGTCGACTGCAGCGGCGCGGTGGCGACGGCCGCCCGACTGGCGCCGCTGGCAAAGGGCGAGGTGGCGGCCTTCCGCCCGGCCGACCAGCCCGATCTGGTGCGCGATCTTGCCTTCCAGGCGCCGGACGGCAGCGACACCAGCCTCAAGGCCTTCGCCGGCAAAACGCTGCTGGTCAACGTGTGGGCGACCTGGTGCGTGCCCTGCCGGGCGGAGATGCCGGCGCTCGACCGGCTGGAAGGGGCGCTCGGCAGCGACAGGTTTGCGGTGGTGGCGGTCAATGTGGATCAGGGCAAGCCAGAGCGGGCCCGCGCCTTTCTCGACGAGATCGGCGTCAAGCATCTGGCCTTCTATGCCGACCCCTCCTTCGCCATCGTCAAGGACCTCAAGAAGCGCGGACTCGCGCTCGGCCTGCCGACGACAATCCTGGTGGACGGCAAGGGGTGCCGCGTTGGCGGCGTCGAGGGACCGGCCGAATGGGATTCGGACGACGCCAAGGCGCTGATCGCAGCGGCGACGGCGCCGACCAGCTAGAGTTTCAGGCGACCTGTTGCCGGGCATAAACCGCGGTCGCGGCGGGTGCGGCCGTCTCGATGTGCGTGTCTCGGCCGGAGACCTCGACGCGATTGCGGCCGTTGGACTTGGCCCGGTAGAGCGCCTCGTCGGCGACCTTCAGCAGGCCATCGATGGTCGATTCGGTCTCTGCCCTGGCGACGCCGGCGGAAAGCGTCACGGTGAAATCGCCGATGCCGGCGCAGGCGGAGGTGAAGGCAACGCGCGTGCGCTCGGCCACCAGATAGGCGGCCTCCAGGCCGGCGCCGGGCAGCATGACCGCGAACTCCTCACCGCCGATACGGCCGATCAGGTCGCTGGCGCGCAGCATCGCGCGCGAGGTCTGGCCGAAGGCGCGCAGCACGTCGTCGCCGGGACCGTGGCCGTAGGTGTCGTTGATCGCCTTGAAGGAATCGAGGTCGAAGAGGATGACGCTGACGGACATGCCGGTATCGCGGCTGGTGGCGAGGATGCGCGTGGCGTCCTCATAGAAGGAGCGGCGGGTGGCGAGCCCGGTGAGGGAATCCGTGTTGGCGTTGATCTTCTGCAGAAGCTCCTGCCGTTCGCGCGCCATCGCCACGGCGAAGATCGAGGTGCCGACGACGAAGGCGAGCGTCTCGAAATGCACGAAGCCGAGCCAGTTGAGGAGGGCCGTGCCGCCGGCCGGGGTAAGCGCGCCGATAGCGGCGGCGATGGTGGCGCCGGCAGAAAACATGCCGTGCAGGACCAGGAGGACGATCAGCGGCCCGCGGGCGGTCAGCCGGTCGTTGCGGCCGCGCCAGAACTCATGGGCGGCGGCGAAGAGGAATGTCGCGACGATGGCGAAGTTGAGGGTGACGTAAACATCCACCGTGTCGCGGACAACGGGAATCGTGAAGGCGACCAGCCACACGCCGGCGCCGGCACCGACGACGCCGGCATCGACCCTGTGGCCGTTGCATGCCCGTGCGGAGGCCCAGACCAGTGCCGGGGAGATGTTGAGCAGCGTGACCGCCACCAGGATCGACGGCAGGCTGAGGTTGTGCGTTGCGATCAGGGGGATCGCCGCGGCAAGCGTCAGGTTGGCGCTGGCCCACCACAGCATCGGCTTGGAGTCCTTGGTCTGCATCGCCGCGAAAATCAGAAAGACGCCACTGACGGCCGAGACGAAACTCCCCGCGACCATCAATGTCGGCAGATCCAAATGCATTGCAGAACCCTCACTGCAGCGGATGCGGCGGCAGCCGGCACGTACGCGCGCGCGCCCCACGCATCTCCCCAATCCACCGGCGATGATAACGGCTCTGCGCTGACGTCCGGTTAGTTCGACCGAGGCAATTGGCGGGTCGACGAAAACGGATTGTTAACGTGGTCGGGCGGTCGTGGCGCCACCGTCAGGCGATGCGAGCGATGGTATCGCGTCCGTCCGCCGGGTGCTGGCGTTTCGCTTGCTCGACCCGGTTTCGCCCGAGATCCTTTGCCCGATACATGGCCTCGTCGGCGGCGTCGAAAATGTCCTCGAAGGCCATGTCGGCATCGGCCTGGGCGACGCCGGCGCTGACGGTCGCATTGAGCGGCTGGCCGTCCAGGAAACGATTCCGTTCAGCGAAGGTGTGGCGCACACGTTCGGCAATTACGTGAGCCGTTTCGAGCGTGGCGCCGGGAAGGGCGACGGCGAATTCCTCGCCGCCGTAACGGCCGAAGAGGTCGGTGGGACGCAACAGGCCGTGCACCGTTTCGGTGAAGGCACGCAGGATGTCGTCACCGGTGCGATGGCCGAAGCGGTCATTGATCGACTTGAAGTGATCGAGATCGAACATGATCAGCGAGAACGGCGTCTTGTCCTTGCGGCTTCGGTCGTAGATGCGCCGGGCGCTCTCCAGCAGGGCGCCGTGGTTGGCGATGCCGGTGAGCGAATCGCTACGGGCGGCGCGCATGTACTGCAGCGTCTCGCGCTCCTTGCACAGCATCGCCATGAGGATGGCGGAAGCCATGGCGAAAATGATGCCCTCGAAATAGATCGCGCCGAACCAGCTATCGACCGGGGCGAAATGCTCGACCGGCAGCTTGCCGATGAGGGTATCGCAGACGCCACCGACATAGATCGAGGCGTGGAGCAGAAAGATCGCGATCAGGGGCCAGCGCGCCGGGATGTGTTCGGCGCGGCCACGCCACAGCTCGAAGGCCGAGAGGCACAGCCAGACAGCCCAACCGGCGAAGCTGAAGGCCGGGCCGTTCTGCATCACGCCAGCGGAAAAATCAGCCGCCAACCAGCCGCCTGTGGCGAGCAGGCCGAGCAGGGGCGGCGTCGGCCGCCGATCGAAGATGCGAACGCCGATCCACAGCAGCGGCGGGGCAATGTTGGCGAGAACGGTCCCGACAACGGTCAGATGGGTGAGGTTAGTGGGCGGTCCGGCCGCTAGCAGGGCAATGGCGGCCGCGGTGGTGATGTCGGCGGCGAACCACCACAGAAGCGCCGTTGCATTGCGCAGCTGCGTCCACATGCCGAGCAGCAGCAAGCCGGCGAGCGCGGTGGTGATGCTCCCGGCGATCATCAGGGTGGGCGTGTCGAAATGCATCGCGGCGTCGGGTTCCGTTTGGGGACGCACGCAATGGCATTCCCCGTGCTCCCGCGGTCAGCCGCCACTGTGGCAGACAACCTTTACGAAGCCCTGAAATCCCCTGTCGAAAGTGCCAGGGGTAGCGGTTACGCTTCGTTAACCGTAGGCCAGTCAGCGCGTCGGCACCGGCGTCTCGCCGCGATAATCGTAGAAGCCGCGGCGGGTCTTGCGGCCGAGCCAGCCCGCCTCGACGTATTTCACCAGCAATGGGCAGGGCCGGTATTTCGAGTCCGCCAGCCCCTCGTGCAGCACCTGCATGATCGACAGACAGGTGTCGAGGCCGATGAAATCGGCAAGCTGCAGCGGGCCCATCGGGTGGTGGGCGCCGAGCCGCATGGCGGTATCGATCGCCTCGATCGTGCCGACCCCCTCATGCAGGATATAGATCGCCTCGTTGATCATCGGCAGCAGGACGCGATTGACGATGAAGGCGGGGAAATCCTCCGACAGGACGGAGACCTTGCCGATCTGGTTCACGAAGGTCTGGGTGGCGGCGAAGGTTGCGTCGGCGGTGGCGATGCCGCGGATCAGCTCGACCACTTCCATGACCGGCACCGGGTTCATGAAGTGGACGCCGATGAACTGCTCGGGGCGGTCGGTGGTGGAAGCCAGGCGGGTGATCGAGATCGACGAGGTGTTGGTGGCGAGCAGCGCGTCCGGTTTCAGCGTGCCTTTGAGATGGCCGAAGATCTCGCTCTTCACCGCCTCGTTCTCGGTCGCCGCCTCGATCACCAGATCGCTGTCGGCGAGGCCGTCGTAATCCTCCGCCGGGATGATGCGCTTGAGTGCCGCCTGGCGGTCGCTCTCGGTGATCTTCTCGGAGCTCACCTGGCGGGCCATGTTGCCGTTGATGGTGGCAAGGCCGGACTTGATGCGGTCGGCCGATACGTCGTTGAGAACCACCTTGTAGCCGGCCAGCGCGCAGACATGGGCAATGCCGCTGCCCATCTGTCCGGCGCCGATGATGCCGATCTTCTTGAGCGCGATCGTCATGGTCGAAGCACCTCCGTCGCGGCCCTCGCCGGCGAGCCTATCACAAGGCCTTGGCGAGTTCCGGGAGTATCTGGAACACGTCGCCGACGAGGCCATAGTCGGCGACGGCGAAGATGGGCGCCTCCGGGTCCTTGTTGATGGCGACGATCACCCGCGCATCCTTCATGCCGGCAAGGTGCTGGATGGCGCCGGAGATGCCGCAGGCGATGTAGAGGTCGGGCGCCACCACCTTGCCGGTCTGGCCGATCTGCAGGTCGTTGGGCGCGAAGCCGGCGTCGACCGCGGCGCGCGAGGCGCCGATGGCGGCGCCCAGCTTGTCGGCGAGCGGCTCGAGAATCTCACGGAACTTGTCGGCCGTCTGGAAGGCGCGACCGCCGGCGACGATGACGCGGGCGGCGGTCAGCTCCGGCCGGCCGGAGCGGGTCAGCTCGGCACTGACAAAGGCCGCCGGCGTCGGCAGATCGGTGGGCACGGCGAGGCTCTCGACCGGCGCAGGATCGCCGTCGGCGGCCGCCACGGCGGAGAAGGCGGAGGCGCGCACGGTGATCACCCGCTTGGCATCGGCGGTCTTCACGGTCTCGATGGCGTTGCCGGCATAGATCGGCCGCTCGAAGGTGTCGGGCGCCACCACTTTGGTGATGTCGGAGATCTGCATCATGTCGAGCAACGCGGCCAGGCGCGGCATGACGTTCTTGCCGGCGGCGGTGGCCGGCGCGACCAGCGCGTCATAGGGGCCGGCAAGCGACACGATCAACGCGGCCAGCGGCTCGGCGAGGTGGTGGGCGAGGCTGTCAGCGTCGGCGTGGAGGACCTTGGCGACGCCGGATAGCTTCGCCGCGGCAGCCGCGACCGCGGCGCAGTCGGAGCCGGCGACCAGAATGTGGACCGCGCCGCCAAGGGCAGTCGCGGCGGAGAGGGCGCGGGCGGTGGCTTCACCCAGCGTCTCGTTGTCGTGATCGGCAATCAGCAGTGTGGTCACAGGACGCCCGCCTCGTTCTTCAGCTTGTCAACCAGTTCGGCAACATCGGCGAGCCTGACGCCGCTGTGCCGTGGCGGCGGTTCGGTGACCGAGAGCACGGTCAGTCGCGGCGTCAGGTCGACGCCGAGTTCGGCCGCGCTGACCTCGGCGACCGGCTTCTTCTTGGCCCTCATGATGTTGGGGAGCGAGGCATAGCGCGGCTCGTTCAGGCGCAGGTCGACGGTGACCACCGCCGGCAGGGGAAGCGACAGGGTCTCGAGGCCGCCGTCCACCTCACGGGTGACGGTGGCGCGGTCGCCGTCGAGCGCGATCCTGGAGACGAAGGTCGCCTGCGGCCAGCCGGTCAGCGCCGCCAGCATCTGGCCGGTCTGGTTGGCGTCGTCGTCGATGGCCTGCTTGCCCATGATCACCAGGCCGGGGCTCTCCTGCATGGCGACCGCCTTCAGCGCCTTGGCGACGGCCAGCGGCTCGACCCGCTCCTCACCGGCCTTGACCAGGATGCCGCGGTCGGCACCCATGGCCAGCCCCGAGCGGATCGTCTCGGCCGCGGCCGCCGGGCCGACGGAGACCACCACCACCTCGTCGGCCTTGCCGGCCTCCTTCAGCCTGAGCGCTTCTTCCAGGGCGACCTCGTCGAAGGGGTTCATGGCCATCTTGACGCCGGCGAGTTCGACGCCGCTGCCATCGGCCTTGACCCGCACCTTGATGTTGGCGTCGACGACGCGTTTGACGGGTACCAGAATCTTCATTCCCAGGGGTCTCTCGGTTCCTGTGTGGGCGGCGACCCTATGGGTCGCCCGGCAGCGTCGTCAACCGACCGCTGGTCGAAGAGCGGCGTGTTGCGCCGGCGCATCACCAGCACCAGTGCGGCGCCACAGGCGAGGCCGCCGAGATGCGTCCACCAGGCGACGTTGCTCTGGCTGCCGGTGAAGACGGCGATGACCTGGAAGACGACCCAGAAGCCGAGCACGTAGACGGCGCTCAGCCGCAGCGGAATGCGGCCGAAGGCGAGCACCCACATCTTGGCGCGCGGATGCAGGATCAGATAGGCGACAATGATGCCGGCGATGGCGCCCGAAGCGCCGATCACCGGGCCGGTCGTGGAGGGGTCGGAAAGAACGAAGACATAGCCGGCACCGGCGGCGCACAGCAGATAGAAGATGAGAAAACGGACGTGGCCGAGCGCGTCCTCGACATTGTCGGCCAGCACCCACAAGAAGATCATGTTGCCGGCGAGATGCCAGAAATCGGCGTGCAGGAACGAATAGGTGATCAGCGTCGCGACGTCCGGCACCGCGGCGCGCGAGACGTCGATGCCGCTGAAGACGGCAGGAAACAGCCCGAAGGCAATCACCGAGGCGTCGCTGGCCTCGCCGGCGGTGCCCGATTCGACGAGAAAATAGACCAGGATGTTGACGACGATCAGGCCCCACGCCACCCACGGCCGCCTGATGTTGCGCAACGGGTTGGTGTCGTAGATCGGAATGAAGGCCATGGCGCTAGGCTCTCACCGTCAGCGGTTCTCGCCGGGCACCCACAGGACGTCGCCGGCACCGCCGTCATTGGCAAGGCGGGCGGCGACGAAGAAGAAGTCGGACAGGCGGTTGATATAGCGCGTCGCCTCCGGGTTGAGCGGCTCGCGCGCCGCAAGCGCCACCGCCAGCCGTTCCGCCCGCCGCGCCACCGTGCGGCAGAGATGCAGCGTCGCGGCGGCCGGTGTGCCGCCGGGGAGAACGAAGGAGGTGAGTGGCGCCAGACCGGCATTGAGCGTGTCGATCTCGGCTTCCAGCCGCGCAACCTGGGTGGCGACGAGGCGCAGCCGCTCGCGGCCTGGCTTCTCCGGCGTGGCGAGGTCGGCGCCGAGATCGAAGAGATCGTTCTGGATGCGACCGAGCATGGCGTCGAGGCCGTCGGGCAGGGTGGCCGCTTCCTGGCGTGTCAGGCCGACATGGGCGTTGAGCTCGTCGATGGTGCCGATCGTCTCGAAACGCAGGTCGGATTTCGGCCGCCGCTCACCAGTGGCCAGCGCCGAGGTGCCATCGTCGCCGGTGCGCGTGTAGATGCGGTTGAGTACGACCATCTTTCTGTCACCGCGAAGCGAGGTAGAGGGCGCCCATCATGATGATGATGGCGGCGAATTGCAGGATGACACGCCAGCGCATGATGGTCTGCGAGGTCTTGGGCGAGCCGCCGCGCGCCATGTTGAAAAGCCCGGCGAGCAGCACCAGAGCGACGATGCCGACGGCGACCGGGGCGAGGTAGTGGAGGAAGATTGCCATAGGATGCGGGCCCTGTACGAAGCCCCCCGAGATTCACTGTCATGAGGCTCGCTGTCATATAGACATATTCCAGCCTTGCCGGCCACGGAGGCGCTGATGGGCGCTGGTTCTCGCCCATCTTGTCGGCGGTCGGGGGAGGGCGCATCGTCGCGGGAATCGGAAGGAGGGCGGCACATGCACGGGCTCGACGGCAAGCGGGTTCTGGTCACCGGGGCGGCGACGGGTATCGGGCGCGCGACGGCACTGCGTTTCGCCGAGGAGGGGGCCAGCGTTGCGGTGAACTTCGTCGGCAACCGGGAACAGGCCGAGACGCTGGTCGACGAACTGACCGAGATCAATCCGGAGGGCGTCCATATCCTGGCGCCGGCCAATGTCGCCGACGAGGACGCCGTCGACGCGCTTTTCGCCCGCGTGGTCGAACTCGTCGGCGGCCTCGATGTGCTGGTCAACAATGCCGGCATCAAGATCGACAGCGAACCGCACGAAACCCACATCGCCGATTTCGACCGGGTGATGGAGGTCAACATGCGTGGCGCGTTCCTGTGCTCGCAGGCGGCGATCCAGCACTTTCTCGATGTCGGCCAGCCCGGCGTGATCATTTCAACCTCGTCGATCCACCAGGCGGTGCCGCTGCCCGAGGCGATCGCCTATCAGATGTCCGAGGCGGCGCTCGGCGGCATGACGACCACGCTGGCGCTGCGCTATGCCCGCGACGGCATCCGCGTGGTGGCCGTCGGCCCGGGGGCGGTGATGACGCCGATGAACCCCGATCTCGAGGTCGATCCGGCGGCGCTGAGGCGGGTCGAGACGCAGATCCCCATCGGTCGCGTGGCGCGGCCGGAGGAAATCGCCGGGGTGATCGTCTTCCTCGCCTCCGACGATGCGTCCTACGTCACCGGGCAGACCTGGTTCGTCGACGGCGGCCTGATGATCGCCCGGCCGTCGTAGTGGATGGTCAACGGTCAATGGTGAATGGCTGGGATGGTGCCATCCCAGCCATTCACCATTCACTATTCAACCATTCACCACGGCTCAGCGCTGCTGGAGCAGGACCCGGTCCATGATGCGGGTGGGCAGGAGCCGCTTCAGCCAGGCGCCGACCAGAGTGGGGATGGTGACGCGGTAGCGAGCCCGCGGCCGCGGGTCTTCCAGCGCATGGAACAGCTTTTCGGCAACCGCCTCCGGGCCGCGCTTGAACGAGTTCACTCGGTTGCCGCTGGCGTATTTCGATAATTCGCGGCTGTAGTCGCCACGGTAGAGGGAATTGCGCACGTCGACGGTTTCGATGAAATGGCCGCGGGCGTTGTCGAGCATGCGGGTGTGGATGGGCCCGGGCTGGAGGATGATCGCCTCGATTCCCGTCCCCTTGAGCTCCAGGCGCAGCGTGTCGGTCCAGCCCTCGACGGCGTGCTTGGTGGCGGCATAGGCTCCCATAAAGCGCAGGGAGACGAATCCCAGTACCGAGGAGCAGTTGACGATGCGGCCGTGCCCCTGCTTGCGCATGACCGGCAGCACGCGCCGGGTCAGCTCGTACCAGCCGAAGAAGTTCGTCTCGAAAAGCCGGCGGACGTTCTCGGTCGGCACGTCCTCGAAGGCGCCAGGCTGGCTGTAGGCGCCGTTGTTGAACAGGGCGTCGAGCTTGCCGCCGGTGCGGCGGAGGATTTCGTCGACGGCGGCGGCAATGGAATCGGTGTCGGCGAGGTCGAGGCGCAGCGTCTCCAGCCCTTCGCCGGCAAGGCGATCGGCGTCCTCCTGACGGCGGCAGGTGGCGAAAACGCGCCAGCCGCCGTGCTGCTTAAGGGCGCGGGCGCAGTGATAGCCGATGCCGGACGAGCAACCTGTGATCAGGATGGTCCGTTCCGGCGCCTGCAATTTGGGCCCGGTTGTCGCGGCTGCAGTCTCGCCCGGATGCAATGCGTCGGTGACGATGGCATCGTGGCGGGTCGTATCCACCATTCTCAGTCCCCCAATCCTCCCGCCGCTTGAGGAAGATGGCCGAGATTTCAGATATGATGCAAGGGGCAAGGACACCGACATCTCGGAAGGTGGTTACCTGCGGCAGTTTGGTCTCACCTTGATTCGGGCGCGAACCGGGGTTCCGGCCATTTGCGCGGTATCCGGGGCGATTAACCAGGTTGGACAGAACCCCTTCGACGCCGGGGGCACCGGCAGGTGAGAGATGTCCCGCCGCCGCAACTTGAGCGAGCAGGGCAGGAGCACGTCACGCCCATGGCCAATGCTGAACGCGGTCTCCTGCGCACGGCATGGGTGGTCGTCGGCGACGCCTTCGGCCATTTCCTGTGGGACGACGGCTGGGCGATGGCCAGCCACGTCGCCCTGTCGGGCCTGATGGCGCTGTTCCCCTTCCTGATCTTCGTGGCGTCGCTGGCGGGCTTCGTCGGGGCCGAGGGGCTGTCGGTCAGGGTCGCCGAAATCCTCTTCGCGGTGTGGCCGCAGGATGTCGCCGGCCCCATCGCCGACGAGGTCAGGCGGGTGCTGGTTACCGAGCATCGCGGCCTGGTCACCGTCTCCGCGGTGATCACAGTCTATCTCGCCTCCAACGGCATCGAGGCGGTGCGCAACGGCCTCAACCGGGCCTACCGTGTGGTCGACCGCCGGTCGATCTTCTTCCGGCGGGGGCAGAGCATCGTGCTGGTGCTGACCGGCGCGGTGGCGAGCCTGGCGCTGGTGCTGATGGTGGCGCTGGGCTCCACGGCGCTCAACGATCTCGTCGCCGTCGCGCCGGTGCTTGCGCCGCTCGGTTCCGTTTCGGTGCTGGCGCGTGCGCTCATCGCCGGTGTCGTGCTGGCGGTGGGACTGGCCCTCGCCCATGTCTGGCTGCCGGCCGGGCGGCCGCACTGGCCGCGCCTGTGGCCTGGCATCGCGATGACGCTCGCCGGCTGGTTCATCGCCGCCTGGCTGTTCCGCATCTACCTCGCGACCTTCTCGAACATGGCGGCGACCTATGCCGGGCTCGCCGGCGTGTTCACCGCCATCTTCTTCCTCTACATGGTGGCAGTGCTGCTGCTGTTCGGGGCGGAGTTCAATGCCGCCTTGAGCCGCCTGCGCGACGGCACGATTGGCTGATGCCGCCGTCAGGCGTGGCCGGCCACCGGCAGCGCGGCTGCGGCGCGGGCGAGCGCCATCTCCATGGCGGCGTAGAGTTCGCGCGGGCTGTATGGTTTGACCACGGCGCCGGCAAAGCCGGCGGCGCGGGCGCGCGGTGCGGCCAGGCCTTCGCGGTCGTCGGTGAGGGCAATGATGGGCAGCGCGCCGCGGCCGTCAAGCGACCGGATCAGCTGGGCTGCGACGATTCCGTCCATGTCGGGAATGGCCGGATCGAGCAGGATGAGGTCGAACGCCGGTTCGCGACGGATAAGCGCCAGGCCGGTCTCGCCGCCGGCGGCGCAAAACGGGTCGCAGCCGAATTGCTGCACGAGAATCGTGGCAATCATGGTACTGGCCGGGCTGCCGCCGACGATGGCGACGCGTGGCCGGTGGCCGTTGACCGTCAGATGGACGATCGGTTCCTCGGCTTCTTCCGCCATGCCACCCCTCGCGATACGCAACAACACAGCGCAAGTATCGCCGGCTTTGCTTAACGAGCGCCTAAACGCATGAGCCAGATCGTCACCATCATCCTTCCGGTCTTCGGACTGATCGGCACCGGCTATGTCGTTGCCTGGTTCAGGCTGCTGCCCGAGGGCAGCGACCGGGCGCTGGCCGATTTCTGCTTCGTCGTCGCCATTCCGCTGCTCATCTTCCGCATCATCGCGACGGCCGATTTCTCCGGCGGCTCGCCCATCAACCTATGGCTTGCTTATTACGTCGGCTTCGCTTCCGTGTGGGTCCTCGGCACGCTCACCGTGCGCCGCCTGTTTGGACGCGACGCGCGCACCGGGGTGGTCGCCGGCGTGTCGGCGGCCTTCCCCAATACGCTGCTTCTCGCCCTTCCGCTGGTCATCACCGCTTACGGCGACGAGGGCGCTGCGGCGCTGGCGGTGCTCGTCACCATCAATCTGCCGGTGATGATGTCGGTCAGCGTCTTCCTCAACGAGCGGGCGCTGGTCGTCGATGGGGTGTCGACGCGCACGGATTCACGGGCTGCCCTGAAGGTGGCCGCCCTGGCGCTGGCGAAGAACCCGATCATCATCGGGATAGCCGCCGGCGTCGCGTGGCGCCTGCTGGGGCTGCCGCTGGGTGGGCCGGCGGGCATGGTGGTAGACCGGCTCTCCGGCGTTGCCGGCACGCTGGCGCTGTTTACGGTCGGCATGACGCTGCGCCGGTACGGCCTTTCCGGCAATCTTCGGCCGGCGCTGATCATCGCCGGCCTCAAGCTCGTCGTCATGCCGGCCATCATTTTCGCGGTCCTGGCGACGGTGATCCATCTGCCGCCAGTCTGGGCGAAGACGCTGGTCATCACCGCCGCGTGCCCGACCGGCGTCAATGCCTGGCTGGTGGCGGCCCGCTTCCGCACCGGCGAGGCGGTCGCCTCCAACGCCATTACGCTCAACACCGCCGCGGCGGCGGTCACCGTTGCGGTATGGCTGCACGTGGTGGAGTGGCTGTAGGGCGCTCCCGCGCGCGGCGGCGCGTCCCCTGCTGCGTCAGTCCTGGGCGGCGAAGTCGACCACGCAGGCCTTTTCCAGGTTGGGGTCGAGCCAGCGCTCGATGAAGGCCCGATGGGCGGGATGCGGCAGATAGGCGTCGCGTCCTTCCGGGCCGGCAAAGGTGACGATGAAGCAATGGGTGAAGCCGTCGTCGAGGCCCTCCGGACTGGAGTTCACCCCCCACTCGAAATCGGTGACGAAAGGCAGGCTGGCACAGAACGCCCGGAATGCATCTTCGATGCCGGCCACCGTCGCGGCGGAGGTGGCGTCCTTGAATTTGAACAGGACGACGTGGCGGTAGACGTTGGCACGTTGGGCCATCACTGGATCTCCCTTTCCGGTTCCTCAGAACGCCGGTTGCGCGAGCCTATCGGCAAGACCCGGCGGGCGCACCGGGCCGATGGCCGCATCCCTACAGCCCCACCATCCGCCTGATGTCGTCCGGGGTGCGGCCGGTAGCCCGGAGGGCGGACAGCGCCGTGTCGCGGTCGGACTTGGAGAGCTTGCGCCCCGAGGCGTCGGTGACGAGGCGGTGATGGACGTAGCGCGGGGTGGGGAGGCCGAGGAGGCGCTGCAGGAGCACATGCACCGAGGTGGCGGAAAAGAGGTCGCGGCCACGCACCACATGGGTGATCCCCTGGCGCGCGTCGTCGACGGTGACCGACAGGTGATAGGAGGTCGGCACCTCCTTGCGGGCAATCACCACATCGCCCCAGGCGGCCGGTTCGGCGGCGATGGTCTGCCCCTCGCTGTCCTCATGCCATGACAGCGGCCCCGCCGCGGCCACCGCTTCGGCGATCCTGAGACGCAGGGTGTAGGGCTCGCCGCGGTCGATGCGGGCTTCCGCCTCTCCCGTCGAAAGATCGCGCTCGGTGCCCGGATAGAGCGGCGCCCCGTCGGGGTCGCGCGGCCAGGCCGGGTCAGCGGTTGCCCGCGCGATCTCGGCGCGGCTCATGAAAGCCGGATAGATCAGTCCCATGTCGGTCAGTTGGGCGAGGGCGGCGGCGTAATCGGCCATGTGCTCCGACTGGCGGCGCACCGGCTCCTCCCAGGCCAGCCCCAGCCAGTGCAAGTCGTCATGGATCGCCGCTTCGTATTGCGGCCGGCAGCGGGTGCGGTCGATGTCCTCGATCCTCAGCAGGAAGCGGCCGCCGGCTGCGCGGCAGAGTGCGAAGTCGGTCAGCGCGGAGAAGGCGTGGCCGAGGTGCAGCGCACCGTTGGGCGAGGGCGCGAAGCGGAAAACGGGTTGCATGGGAATGCGCGTCCGGCTTGATCGCTTGACCGCTCTCGTTTAGCAGCCCCGGGGATCCAAGCCCATGCGCACCATCGAGACCACCGACGATCTTGCCGCGGGCCTTGCCGTCCTCGCGCAGGCCGACCGCCGGCTGAAGCCGGTGATCCGGGCCGCCGGCACGCTGCCGCTGCGCCGCCGGGCGCCGGGTTTCGCCGGGCTCGCCCGCGTCGTCGTCGGGCAGCAGGTGTCGGTTGCCAGCGCCGATGCCATCTGGGCGCGCTGCCTGGCCGCCTTTCCCGAGATGACGCCGGAGGCCATCGGTCGGGCGCGCGAGTCGCGCTTCCGCAAGGCGGGCCTGTCGGCGCCCAAGATCCGCACCTTGCGCGCGGTTGCCGCCGCCTGCCGGGACGGGCTCGATCTCGACGGGCTTGCCGCGCTGCCGGCCGAGGACGCCCACGCGCGGCTATGCGCCATCAAGGGCATCGGGCCATGGACGGCGGACATTTACCTGCTCTTCTGCCTCGGCCACCCGGACATTTTTCCGGCCGGCGATCTGGCGTTGAGGATCGCAGTCGCGGATGCTTTCGGGCTCACCGCACCGCCGGCGGCCGAGGAACTCGCCGCGCTCGCCCGCCGCTGGTCGCCGTGGCGGAGCGTCGCGGCCACCCTCTTCTGGGGCTATTACGGTGCGCGCAAGAGAACCATGAAGCTTCCGCTGTGACCGGCCGCCACGGTTGGCATCGGTGGCGCGATCCGGCAATCTGGCCATCACAACGGAGCATCCAGAAACAGCATGACACTCCTTGACGGGCCGCGCATCGCGCCGCTCTCCGGCGGGCCGGCCACGAGCCTGGTGGTCTTCCTGCACGGCTACGGCGCCGACGGCAACGACCTCATCGATATCGGCCGCATGTTGACGCCGGCGCTGCCCGAGACCGCCTTCGTCTCGCCGCACGCGCCCGAGCCCTGCGGCGAGGCGCCGGTCGGCCGCCAGTGGTTCCCGCTTGCCGGCGGCGACCCGCATCTGTTGCGCCAGGGGGTGGTGTCGGCGGCACCGGCCCTCGACGCCTTTCTCGATGCCGAACTCGCCGCCTACAGCCTTTCCGACGACCGCCTTGCTCTGGTCGGCTTCAGCCAGGGCACCATGATGGCGCTGCAGGTCGGTCCCCGCCGGGCAGGTCAGATCGCCGGCATCGTTGGCTATTCGGGGTTGCTGGCAGGACCGGAATACCTGGCGACGGAGCTCAGGCAGCGGCCGCCGGTGCTGCTCGTCCACGGCGATGCCGATCCGGTCATCCCGGTGATGGCGCTTCAGGTCGCCGGCGAGGCGCTGCGTGCCACCGGCTTCCCGCTCGAATGGCATGTCCGCCCCGGCCTGCAGCACGGCATCGACCAGGAAGGGCTCACCCTCGGTGCGGAGTTCCTGCGGCGGGTGCTAGGTTAACGGGCTCCCCAACCGGCCGTTCAGGCGCGGTTCAGCGCCGCCGTGCTGATCTGGGGTTGCGGCTGCTTGCCGCAGATGAAGCAAATTTAAGCCAGACCGGCGGAGGGAAACGACGGTTGACCCGTGTCAATCGTGGGATCCTCACACCATGTAGAACGCACCATGCTGCAAAAATCGCCCAAGACGGGGGATACCGGGCTCACCTCCGCGCCGGAGAGCGAGGTTGCGGCCGTGCTTGCCGGCGGCCGGAAATCGGGCCGGCGGCGGCGCCTGTGGACCATCGCGGCCGTCGTTGTGGTGGCGCTGGCCGGTCTGGGAGCCTGGATGATGTCCGGTTCCAGCGGGCCGCAAGTGACCTATGTGACCCAGCCGGTCACAGAGGGCGATCTGACCGTCACCGTCACCGCGACCGGCACGGTCGAGCCCACCAACCAGGTCGCCATCTCCAGCGAGCTGTCCGGCACGGTCCGCTCCGTCTCCGTCGATTTCAACGACACGGTGAAGAAGGGCGAGGTGCTGGCCAAGCTCGATACCGGGACGCTGGCCGCCAATCTGGCGCTCGCTAAGGCAACACTCGACGCCCGCAAGGCGGACGTATCCCAGGCGCAGGCGACGGTCGCCGAAACCGATCTGGCGCTGCAGCGCGCCGCCGACCTCGTGGCGCGCAAGGTGTCGTCACAGCAGACGCTGGATGCGGCTACGGCCGACAGCGACCGCGCCAAGGCGGCACTGGCCAGCGCGAATGCCAACGAGAAGATCGCCGAGGCCAATCTCTCGATCGCTGAGACCAATTTCGCCAAGGCGGAAATCACCTCGCCGATCAACGGCGTGGTGCTGTCGCGCGATGTCGAGCCAGGCCAGATCGTTGCCTCGTCGCTGTCGGCGCCGACGCTGTTCACGCTTGCCGAGGACCTCAAGAACATGCAGCTCGAGGTCGGCATCGACGAAGCCGACATGGGCAAGGTGAAGCACGGCGACAAGGCCACCTTCACCGTCGAGGCCTATCCCGGTCACAGCTTCCCGGCGAGCATCCAGCAGGTGCGCTATTCGCCGGAGACGGTGGAAGGCGTGGTCACCTATACGGCGGTGCTCACCGTCGATAATGCGGACCTTCTGCTCAGGCCCGGCATGACGGCCACCGCCAACATCACCGTCGAGACGGTCAAGGACGCCATTCAGGTGCCCAATGCGGCGCTGCGCTGGTCGCCGCCGGCCATTGCCGCCGGAACTGCCAATCGCGGGGTCGGGCTGCTGGGGCTGCTGATGCCCAGCCGGCCGGGGCGGCCGGAGCCGCCGAGCGGCACCAATGGCCGCGCCAAGGTGTGGGTCCTTCGCGATGGGGCGCCGGTCGGCGTGCCGGTCACGATCGGCTCCTCCGACGGCACCCATACGGTGGTCACCGGCGACCTGACGGTCAAGGACAAGGTCATCGTCGGGTCGCGGACGGCATCGTAGAGGGCTTGTCCGTGGACGCTCCGCTGATCGAATTTCGCGAGGTGACCAAGGTCTACGGGACCGGTGATGCGTGCGTGAGGGCGCTGAAAGGCGTCGACTTCGTCATTTCACGCGGCGATTTCGTCGCCATCATGGGCCCCAGCGGCTCGGGCAAGTCGACGGCGATGAACATCCTCGGCTGCCTCGACCGGCCGACGTCCGGCACCTATGCCTTCGACGGCGTCAGCGTCGGCGATCTCGACGCCCCCCACCAGGCGCGGATCCGCCGTCATTTCATCGGCTTCGTCTTCCAGGGTTTCAACCTGCTGGCGCGCACCTCGGCGATCGAGAATGTCGAACTGCCGCTGGTCTATCGCGGCGTGCCGGGCGTCGAGCGGCGGCGTCTGGCGCTCGATGCGCTCGACAAGGTCGGCCTCGCCGACCGCGCCGGCCACGACCCGAACGAGCTTTCCGGCGGCCAGCAGCAGCGCGTCGCCATTGCGCGGGCGATCGTTACCAGCCCGCAGGTCATCCTCGCCGACGAGCCGACCGGCAACCTCGACACGACGACCAGCCGCGACATCATGAACTTGCTCACCGCGCTCAACCGCGACGCCGGCATCACCATCGCCATGGTCACGCACGAGTCCGACATGGCGGCCTATGCCCATCGCGTGATCCATTTCCTCGACGGCGAGATCTCCCATGACGGGCCCTCGGCGGAGGCCGCCTGACATGTTCATCGAGACGCTCAAGCTGTCGCTGAGGACGATCATGCGCAATGCACTGCGCTCGTTCCTCACCGTGCTCGGCATCATCATCGGCGTTGCCGCGGTCATCGCCATGGTGGCGCTCGGGCAGGGCACCACGGCGCAGGTGACCAGCAGCGTTGCCAAGCTCGGTTCGAACCTGCTGATGGTGCGCGCCGCCCGCGGCGGGCCGGGCCCGGACGTGGCCGGCGCGACGCCGAAGAGCTTCAGCATGCGCGACGCCGAGGCGATCTCCAGCCAGGTGCAGGGCGTGCGTGTCGTGGCGCCCGCCGCCAGCACGCAGATGACGGCGGTCTATGGCAACATCAACCACGCCATGAGCGTCACTGGCACCGACGATCGCTTCTTCGATGCGCGCGACTGGCCGGTGGTCGAAGGCCGCGAGTTCACCGATGCGGAACTGCAGGCGGGCAGCGCCTCCTGCATTCTCGGCAACACCACCAAGACGACACTGTTCGGGCAGGGCGATCCGCTCGGCGCCACCGTCCGGCTGAAGCAGGTCTCGTGCAAGGTCATCGGCGTGCTCGAGGCCAAGGGGGCCTCCGGCTTCGGGACCGATCAGGACGACCTCATCGTCATGCCCTTGAAGACGGTCCAGCGCCGCGTCATCGGCAATACCGATGTGCCGCTGATCTATGTCGCCGTCGCCGACGGCTACACGACCGCCGACGTCACCGACGGCATCGAGGTGCTGTTGCGCGAGCGGCGCCATATCGCGCCCGGCGAACGCGACGATTTCAGCGTCTTCGACATGGCGCAGATCGCCAGCGTCTTGACCGGCATCACCGGCGTGCTCACCGGCCTGTTGGCGGCGGTCGCCGGCGTCAGCCTGCTGGTCGGCGGCATCGGCATCATGAACATCATGCTGGTCTCGGTGACCGAGCGCACGCGCGAGATCGGCATCCGCCTGGCGATTGGCGCCGAGGCCGGCCAGGTGCTCATGCAATTCCTGGTCGAGGCGGTGGTGCTGTCGTTGTTCGGCGGCCTTGTCGGCATCCTCGTCGGCTTCAGCCTGTCGGCGGTCGCCGCGCACTTCCTCAGCGTGCCGCTGATCGTCGACCCGAAGATCGTCGCCATCGCCTTCCTGTTCTCGGCAGCCGTCGGCGTGATCTTTGGCTATTTCCCGGCTCGTCGCGCCGCCCGCCTCGATCCCATCGAGGCGTTGCGGCACGAATAGCGGCAGCTTGCTGGACCTGCGGCCCCATCCTTCGAGGCCCGTCCGGCGGACGGACACCTCGGGATGAGGCTGCGTCTATCGCCGGATCCTGACCGCCAGCCACCAGGCGAGCAGGCCGAGGCAGAAGATCGGCGTGGCGAAGGGCCCGAGATTGAGGTGGCTGTCGTAGTCGAAACCACGCGAGAACATGTCGAAGAGCGCAGCCAGCGTCGCGATCACGCCGATTGCCGCCATGCTGCGGCGCATGTCGGTCAGCCGGGCGGTCGGGCGATAGTCCGGTCCGCGCTTCCAGGCGGAGATCGCCACGCCGAGGCCGAGCACCAGGAGCGGCAGGAAATAGCCAAGGGCGAGGGCCCTGAGATCGGCGAAGCGGTGCCGGTTGGCCGGCTCCAGGATCGTTGTCGCAGCGATCACGAGATAGCAGGCGCAAGGACGGAGCCGATGATCAGCCCCGCCCAGCGGCTCGTCGAGAGCGGTGGGCGCCCCTGTCGCCCTTCCCCGGCTGGGCCCGCCACCTCAGTGGAGGCTCGGGCCCTTGAGGAAGCGGTTGTGGTCGCCCGACGGCACGGTGATGTCCAGCGGACGGCCGTCGCGATGCACGGTCATCGGCACCTTCACGCCGGCGTCGCCCAGCGACCAGATCTTGCGGAACAGGCCGGCCAGCCCGGTGACGCGCATGCCGCCGACCGAGAGTACGACGTCGCCTTCGCGCAGGGCGCGGCCGGCGGGGCCTTTGCCGGAAACGCGGGCGATCACCACGCGTTCATCGATTTCCGTGGCATAGAGGCCGAGCCATGGCCGCGGTGGCCGGTTGGGCTGGCCGATCGCCATCATGTCGTCGAGAATCGGCTTCAGCAGGTCGGTGGGCACATACATATTGAGCGGCACGCCCTCGCTGCCGTCGGCCGCCTGCTCGAGCTGCAGCGAACCGATGCCGACCAGGCGGCCATCGCCGCCGATCAGGCCGGTGCCGCCCCAATAGGGATGGGCCGGTGCGGTGAAGATGGCTTCGTCGAGCAGGTATTCCCAGTAGCCGGCGAATTCCTGGCGGGCGATCACCTTGGCGGCGAGCGAATGGGCGGCGCCACCGGCGCCGGCGGCGATCACCGGCGAACCCGGCACGGCATCGGCCGAATCGCCGAGGCTCAGTGCCGGCATGTCGAGGCGGCCGAGCGCCTGGACGAGGCCGAAGCCGGTGTTCTGGTCGTAGCCGATCGGGGTGGCGGCGAAGGTGCGCCCATCGGCCAGCGTCAGCCAGATCTCGCGGGCCTCGGTCACCAGATAGCCGATGGTCAGAATCACGCCATCCTTGCGGATGATGACGCCGTTGCCGCTGCGCTCAGTACCGAGAATTTCGGCGGTGAAGGCGTCGTCGGGCATGACCGAGCGAATCGCCACCATCGCCTTCAGCGCGGTGTTGAGGTCGAATCCGTAATCTTCGGGGTGCGGCGCGACTTCCGGGGGCACACTCCAGTCGAACGAAACCGCCATGGCGCTTCTCCTCGGATTGCTTCCTGCGACTAACCCTATTTAGGCAAGTCGGGCAAGGATGTGGAGGGGTGGGCGGCAAGCCCGTGGACAGCGGCAGGACCGCCGCAATCGGCCACCCCTTCACACGCGTGTCACAGCCCGTATAGACTATGCGCCGCATCGGAGGGCTAACCTCCGGGCAATACGGATAGAATCGGGAAGGCGTCAGTGAATATCGCTGTCTCGCCGGGGTCCAATCCGGCGCTCGTTCTCAATGCCGATTACCGGCCGCTCAGCTACTATCCATTGTCGCTGTGGTCCTGGCAGGATGCCATCAAGGCGGTGTTCCTCGATCGGGTGAACATCGTCTCGGAATACGAGACGGCGGTGCGCAGCCCGTCCTTCTCGATGAAGCTACCCTCGGTGGTGTCGCTGAAGACCTACGTCAAGCCGGCGCGCCACCCGGCATTCACGCGGTTCAACGTGTTCCTGCGCGACCGCTTTGCGTGCCAGTATTGCGGCACGCGCGAGGATCTGACCTTCGACCATCTTGTCCCAAGATCGCGCGGCGGCCAGACGACGTGGGACAACGTCGTCGCCGCCTGCTCGCCATGCAATCTGAAGAAGGGCGGACTGAGTACCAGGGAGGCGCGCATGTGGCCGGCGCAGATGCCCTTCCAGCCCACGGTGGCGCAGCTCCACAATAACGGTCGCCATTTCCCGCCGAACTACCTTCACGAATCGTGGATGGACTATCTCTACTGGGATACCGAACTGGAGCCCTGAGGCTCCGGCCTTTGCGGAATTCGTTTGCTGTCTTGTCGTCGTCGCCGGGCATGAATGCGTTTGTTGCACCGGGGTGTGCCCGTCCGGCCGCGATTGCTACACTGCCGGGGCGCATCCCTGCGACCCCACGATCCCGAGAGGGCAATGGCGTTCAAGCTGATCGACGTGGCGACGCCGGAGGACCGCGTTCAGGCGGTGCTGTCGATCGCCGAGGAACTCGGCGTCAATGACGTCCAGACCGCGCCGGCGCCGCAGGAAGACGGTCGCCGGATGATTCGTCTGGTGGTCGGCGAGATCGACCGGCAGGGCCTCATCGACCGGCTGCAGGCGGCGCTCGGCGAGTCGGAGAATTGGCGCATCGTCATGGTGCCGGCCGATACGGTGATCCCGTTTGAAGAGCCGGAAGAGGGCGACAAGAAAGAGGAAGAGGCGGCGGGCGGCGAGGAGAATGAGGCGAAGAAACAGGAAGAGCAGGAGCGCGCCTCGCGCGAGGAGCTCTACCACCTTGTCGAAGGCGGCGTGCGCACCGACAGCAACTTCGTCCTGCTGGTCTTTCTTTCCACCGTCGTCGCCTCGGTCGGTCTGGAGCAGGACAGCGTCGCCATCCTGATCGGCGCCATGGTCATCGCGCCGCTGCTCGGCCCCAATGTCGCCTTCGCCTTCGCCGCAGCCATCGGCGACCGCACGCTGATGCTGTCGGCCACCAAGTCCAACGTCCTCGGCGTGACGCTGAGCGTGCTCATCGCCGGCGTGCTCGCCTTCCTGATCGCCCCCAACATCGCCAGCCACGAACTGATGGCGCGCACCTCGGTCGATTACGCCGGGATCGCGCTGGCGCTCGCCTCCGGCGCTGCCGCGGCGCTCTCGGTCACCACCGGCCTGTCGAGCACGCTGGTCGGCGTCATGGTCGCCGTGGCCCTGCTGCCGCCGGCCGCGACGCTCGGCATCATGCTGTCTGCCGGCCACATGGACCTCGCCGCCGGTGCCGCCATGCTGCTCATCGCCAATATTGCCTGCGTGAACCTCGCCGCCCAGGTCGTCTTCCTGGCCAAGGGCATCAAGCCGCGCACCTGGTTCGAGCAGAAGGCGGCGCGGCGCGCGGTGACGGTCAACATCGTGACCTGGATCGCGCTGATCGCTGTCCTGGTCGCGATCATCGCGCTGCGCCGGTCGGCGCCGGTCTGAGTGGACAAGCCCTAGCGATAGGTCGCGGCCAAGTGACTGACCGTGATGTCGGCCACCTGCGGCATGCGCCCGTCGAAGGAGCGGAAGGCGAGCGTGCGCGTCTCGCCGGGGAGCAGCAGGAAACTCGCATCGTCGAAAGCGCCGGCGAATCCGGACGCTTCCGGCCTGACGAAGAAGGCCGGCCGGTCGGCGCCGAGGGTGAAATGGCCGGGCTTGCCGGCAACGGCGGCGAGGCGCAGCACGGCCGCCGGCAGGTCGTAGGTCTTCGGTTTCTGCGGGAAGATCACGAGGCGCATCGATGGGTCACGGCCCTCGCCTGCGGTCGCCGCCGCGTCGATGACGAAAAAGAAATCGCCTCCCGGCGGCACCGGCACGCCGGCAAGGAAATGAGCCCGGTCGGGCGGGACGTCGCTGGCGATCGGGTGCTCGTCGAGCACCGTGCCATCGAGATCGATGCGGCGCACGGTGCCGGCGATCGACGCCGCGGCACGGGTGTCGTTGAGGCCGGTGACGAGCAGGCGCTCGCCTTCGATGCGGGCGGCCAGCGCCAGCGGCGCGAAAAAGCGGCGGGCGTGATAGTGCAGCGTCTTCCAGCCGATGGCGTGGTCGAGGCTCGACCACGATACCGACGGCCACACGTCGTTGAGCTGCCAGTAGATGGCGCCCATCGTGTGCGGCTTGAGGCTGCGCCAGAAGCGCACCGCCGTTTCGATCGCCAGCGCCTGCTGGAGCTGGCTCAGATAGAGGAAGTTCTCGAAGCCCGTCGGCATGCGGAAATAGCGCGTCATCGTCTCGACGATGCGGCCATTGCCGGCGGAATCGCGCTGGTGCCATTCCATCACCGGCGACATGGCGTTCCACTCGGCCTCGTCGGCAAAGCGGCGGATGTCGTGCATGGTCGGGAAGGACTGGAAGCCGAACTCCGAGCAGAAGCGCGGGCGGACCGTGTAGTAGTGCTCGAAGTCCTTGTTCTCGTGCCAGACCGACCAGAAATGCATATCGCCCGAGCCGTCGTCGTGCCAGGCGTCGCCATAGTCGAGCTTGCCGGAGCAGGGTGATGACGGCCAGAAGGTGCGGCTGGCGTCGCTCTCCAGCACCGCCTGTTCGATCACGCGGTTGAGCCGGTCGTAATTGACCAGGTAGCGGTCGCGATTGGTCTTCGACAGCTCGTACCAGTTGAGCGAGCCGATCACCTCGTTGTCGCCGCACCAGATGGCGATGCAGGCGTGCGAGGCCAGCCGCTTGACCTGATAGCGGACCTCGGCATCGACCTGGGCGAGGAATTCCGGCGTCGAAGGGTATTGCGAGCAGGCGAACATCATGTCCTGCCAGACCAGCAGGCCGAGTTCGTCGCACAGCTCGTAGAAGGCGTCGAACTCGTAGAAGCCGCCACCCCAGACGCGGATCATGTTCATGTTGGCGGCGACCGCCTCGTCGAGCAGGCGGGCGATGCGCTCCCGCGTGATGCGGCTCGGCAGCGCATCGGCGGGGATCCAGTTGGCGCCCTTGGCGAAGACGGCCAGGCCGTTGACCTCGAACGTCATGGAGGCGCCGGCTTCGTCCGGCTGGTTGATCAGGCGAAGCCTGCGCAAGCCGATGCGCTGGTCGATGCGGTCGCCGGGAATCGTGATGCTGGCATCGTGCAGTGGCTGATCGCCATAGCCCGCCGGCCACCACAGCGCCGGATGATCGAGGTCGAGCGACAGGGCGGCGCGGCCGCCAGCGGCGGCGGTCACCGGGACGTCGGCGGATATTGTCCTGCCGGCTATGTCAAACCGCGCCGGCACGGTTGCGTCGCGCCGCGCGACCAGCTCGACATCCGCCGTCACGGTGATGCGGCCGTCATCGTGATGCTCCTGGCGGATGGCCGCGTGCTCGATACGCGCATCGTCGTAGAGACGCAGCTTCGGCTCGGCATAGATGCCGAGGACCATCAGGCACGGCCCCCAGTCCCAGCCGCCATGGCATTGCGCCTTGCGCAGCATATTGAGGTCGGCGACGCGGTTGTTCTTGGTGGTGGGGATCGGGAAGGGCTGCTTCGCCGCCCGTGCCGCGGCCTCCCGGGTCGCCGAGCGGAAGCGGATGGCGATCTCGTTCTCTCCGGCGCGGACGACGCCGGAAAGATCGATGCGGTGGCGGATGAAGCTCGAATCGAGGTTGGCGACCGGCGTGCCGTTGACCGTCACCTCGGCGACGGTGTCGACGAATTCGAGCTCGAGCACCGGCCATTTGCCGGCAAGCGCGCCGGCCGGGAGGTCGAACGAGCGGCGGATCTCCCATTCGGCCTCATGCACCCACTGCACCGCGGCCTCGTTGGTGCCGATCATGGGGTCGGGGATGCGCCCGGCGGCGATCAGGGCGGAGTGGATGTCGCCGGGAATGGGGCAGGGCGCGATCACCGCGCCGGCGGCGTCGAAAAGGGTCCACGGACCAGTGAGCGAAACGTTTGTCATGCGGGCTCGGGGGCTTTGCCGGGTGCGAGGCTCAGGCGCTCAAAAAAAGCACCGAACGACATCAGCGTTAACAGATCGTTTGGCGGCGATGTAAAAGATTCGTTGATGGTGCCGTTGCAGCGGCGCTGACGGCGCGACACGCTGCGTTTTGGCAGAATCCGGCACGCTTCGATGTCGGGCCGACGGAACCGCTCAGAAACGCAGCTTCGTGCGGGTTTCGGCAAAAGACGCCGGCGCCGGCCGGCTGTCGGGCAGTCGCCCCTTGCGATGGCGAGACCACCGACGTGCAACCAATCCGCGCATGTGCGCCGGTCAACGATTACTCAACGGATTTGCTGCATAAGCAGAGGGGAGAATTCAGGGTTCCGGCGGAAGCTGCAGGCCGCGCGCAATCTGATGGTGCAAATGTCGAGCGCAAACCGAGCTTACCGAACGGGGAAGGAGCTGCCGCCGGAAATCTACATTCCGCTGGTCGATTCGCTCTACACCGAAATCCGCACGCTGTTCGTGGGGTCGGTGGCGATTTCGCTCGCCGTCCTGCTTTCGGCGTGGAAGACGCAAGACGCGATCATCGCCGGCCTGTGGGTGCTGCTCATGGTGATCGCCGTGGCGCGCGCCTTCGACATGGCGAAATACCTGCGCATCAAGTCGTCGATCACGACGGCCGAACAGGCGGCGCGCTGGGAGTGGCGCTACGTCATCGGCGCCGCCGCCTTCATGGGGCTGCTCGGCATCTGGTGCATGATCGTGTTCGCGCGGACGCAGGACACGTTCGCGCAGACCATCTCCATTTCCGGCACCATCGCCTACATGATCGGCATCTCGGGCCGCAACTTCGGCAGCAAGCGGCTGGTCTCCGTGCTGATCCTGGTCGACGGCATTCCCACCACCCTCGCGCTGCTCATGCAGTTCGACGTCTACTACATGTTCGGCGCGCTGCTGGTGGGGATGTTCTTCATCAGTTTCAACTTCATCTCCGACAGGCTGCGCAAGACGCTGCTCGATGCGGTCGTCTCGGAGCGCGACGTGACCCTGCTCGCCAAGCGCTTCGATACCGCCCTCAACAACATGCCCTCCGGCCTGTGCATGTTCGATTCGGAGCAGCGCGTGGTGGTCATCAACAACCGCCTGCTCGAGCTGCTCGACTTGCAGGCCATCGACCGCAAGGGCGAAACCTCGCGCGACCTCGTGCGCGATTGCGTCGCTGCCGGCACGATCCTGCGCTCGGAAAGCGACCGCTTCGCCACCAACCTCGATCGCCGCCTGACCGGCGCCGAAAAGTCCGGCTTCACCATCCACAAGCAGGACGGGCGTACGCTGAGCCTGGCTTTCCAGCCGATGGAGAACGGCGGTTCGGTGGCGCTGGTGGAGGACATCACCGAGCGGCGCGAGGCCGAAGCGCGCATCCGCCACCTTGCCCGCTACGATGCGCTCACCGGCTTGCCCAATCGCATGCACCTGCGCGAACGCATGGAAGCGGTGCTGGCGATGGCCGGCCCGAAGCCGTCGGCCATCCACTTCGTCGATCTCGACCAGTTCAAGCAGGTCAACGACACGCTCGGCCATCCGCGCGGCGACATGCTGCTCAGGGCCGTCGCCGACCGCCTGAAGCGCCTGGTGCGCGAAAGCGACCTGGTGGCGCGCTTCGGTGGCGATGAATTCGTCGTCGTGCAGACGCCGGTCGCCGGGCCGGAAGAGGCCGCGACGCTGGCCCGCCGCATCGTCGCGGCGCTTTCCGAGACCTATGAGATCGACGGCCACCAGGTGGTCATCGGCGCCACCATCGGCATCGCCATGGCGCCGCGCGACGCGACCGGCGCCGACCACCTGCTCAAGAACGCCGACATGGCGCTCTACTGGTCGAAGGCGGAGCAGCGCGGCACCTGGCGGTTCTTCGAGTCGGGGATGGATGTGCGCGCGCAGGAGCGGCGCAGCCTCGAACTCGACCTGCGCAACGCGCTCAACAACGGTTCTTTCGAGATCTACTATCAGCCGCTCTTCGACCTGAGGACGATGAAGGTCACCACTTGCGAGGCGCTGCTGCGCTGGCAGCATCCCCTGCGCGGCATGATCTCGCCGGCCGAGTTCATTCCGGTCGCCGAGGAGATGGGGCTGATCGTCGAGATCGGCGACTGGGTGCTGCATCAGGCATGCAAGACGTGCGCAACATGGCCCGGCGACGTGCGCGTCGCGGTAAACCTGTCGGCCAATCAGTTCCGCCGCGGCAACGTGACCGGCACGGTCCGCGATGCGCTGGCCACCAGCGGCCTCGCCGCGAGCCGCCTCGAAATCGAAATCACCGAATCCGTGCTGTTCCAGGATACCCGCGCCACGCGGTTGATCCTGCGCCAGCTGCGCGAACTCGGCGTGCGCATCTCGCTCGATGACTTCGGTACCGGCTATTCGAGCCTCAGCTACCTGCACGGGCTGCCGCTGAACAAGGTCAAGATCGACCGTCTGTTCCTGCAGGGCCTGGAAACGGGCAGCCGGGCACTGATCCTGCTGCGCGGCGTGGCGCGGCTCAGCGCCGACCTCGGCCTGACGGTGACGATCGAAGGCGTCGAGACGGAGGAGCAGCTTGCCATCGTCGTCGCCGAAGAGAGCATCAACGAGGTACAGGGCTTCCTGTTCAGCGTTCCGATCCCCGCTCCGCAGCTCATGGAACTGCTGATCTCCAGCTTCGGCGGCGCAGCGCAAGAACAGCCGGAAATGCTGCAGCGCAGCGCCAGCTGATCCCAAAGCCGCGGAAACTGACCGCGGCGGCCATTTGACACAGCACATATTGGCGCTGCGCGGCCCTGCCGCTGCCCGCCGGGCGAGTACATTCCACCGCCCGGCCTAACCCCCTGCATTCGCGATGCAATTCCGAGTTGCCCGACGGGCGGAGCGCGCCCGATCCGTAAAATTAACTTAAATTTCCGTTTATTAAGCCTAACGATTTACCCATGGTTAGCGAACTGTTAATCTCCCTCCCAGCCTGAGGAGGCGAGTAAAATGAGTTATGCGGCTGTAAAGCCGCTCCAGCCGAGCTTGGCGGAGCGGATCGGTGAGTTGTTGAGTCGGGCCAGCTATCGGCGCGCCGATACGGACGAAGACCGGGAGGCGATCTATCGCCTCCGATACGAGGCCTACCTGGACGAAGGGGCGATTGAGCCTAATTTCGGCCGTCGGTTCAGCGATCGGTACGATGAGTTCGATAATGCGTGGACCATCGGTATTCGGGTGGGTGACCGCTTCGTCAGCTCGATGCGGGTCCATGTTGCAACGCGGGATTATCCCGACATGGTTGCGGCAGACGTGTTCCCGGACAAGGTGATACCGCTGCTCGAAGCCGGCAATGTCATCGTCGATCCGACCCGTTTCGTGGTCGATCCGGGCCCGGCTGGCGCAATTCCGGGACTCGCCTATCTGACCGTCAGGATCGGGACGATGGCGGCGGAATACTTCCACGCCGATTATGTGCTTGCCACCGTGCGCGCCGAACACCAAGCCTTCTATCGCAAGGTGTTCGATGCCAAGGTCGTCTGCGATCCGCGGCCTTATCCGGGCCTGGTCAAGCCGCTCAGCCTGATGATTCTCAATCTCGGCGAGGTGCGCGACCGGGTTGCCAGGCGTTATCCCTTCTTCGTGTCGACGCGGGCCGAGCAGGCCGCGCTGTTCGGCTATCCGGAGCGCTTCGAGCAGCAGATCGGGCACGCCCATCCGGTGGCCGCGAACGATCAGGCGCCGCTCGCAAGCTAGCTTCGGCGTTACCTCAGGCAGCTTCCATCGAGCGCCGCCCGGGCATTGCCACGGGCGGTGCCTTGTCGTCTACTGGTAGCGTTTCCGACCGACCCATCTCACCTGCCGTTTCGCGGCCGGGCGTGTGAACCACCGACGCCGGCCGCCGGACACTGCCAGCGACACAACGGGAATCACGCACATGGAATACACAAGACTCGGTTCGACCGGCGTCACCATTTCGCGCCTCTGCCTCGGCATGATGACCTACGGCGCAAAGACGAACCGCGAATGGGCGCTGGAGGAGGACGAGGCGCGGCCGTTCATCAAGCGCGCCTTCGACCTCGGCTTCACCTTCTTCGATACCGCCGACGTCTATTCCAACGGCGTCAGCGAGGAGATCACTGGCCGGGCGCTCAAGGACTTCGGCCCGGCGCGCGACAGCTATGTGCTCGCCACCAAGGTCTATGGTGCCATGGGCGACAGTCCCAACCAGGCGGGCCTGTCGCGCAAGCACATCATGGCTGCCATCGATGCCTCGCTCACCCGCCTCGGCATGGACTATGTCGACCTCTACCAGATCCACCGCTTCGACCCGCTGACGCCGATGGAGGAGACGCTGGAGGCGCTTACCGACGTGGTGAAGGCGGGCAAGGCGCTCTATATCGGCGCCTCGTCCATGTACGCTTGGCAGTTCGCCCAGATGCTGGCGCTCTCCGACCGCCTCGGCTTCAGCCGCTTCGTCACCATGCAGAACCACTACAACCTGCTCTACCGCGAGGAGGAGCGTGAGATGATCCCGCTCTGCCGGAAGGAGGGCATCGGCCTCATCCCGTGGAGCCCGCTGGCGCGCGGGCTGCTCACCCGGTCGAACGCGGACATGGATGCGACGCTGCGCTCCAAGACCAACTCCTTCGGCAAGGATCTCTACGCTCGCGGCGAGCCCGACCGGGCGATCATCGATGCGGTGTCGGACATCGCCAGGAAACGTGGCGTGCCCAACGCCCAGGTAGCGCTTGCCTGGATGCTGGCGCGGCCGGCGGTGACCGCGCCGATCGTCGGCGCCAGCAAGATGAGCCACCTCGACGATGCGGCGAAAGCGCTCGACATCAAGCTCGATGGAAGCGAGCTGGCGGCGCTGGAGGCGCCCTATCGGCCGCAACCGGTCCGCGGACACAGCTGAGGCGTTCGCGGGCAGGGGGCAGGCCATGGCACGCCGTATCATCATCGACACCGATCCCGGGCAGGACGACGCCGTCGCCATCGTGCTCGCGCTCGCCTCGCCGGAGGATGTCGACGTCGCCGGCATCGTCGCGGTCGCCGGCAACGTGCCGCTGGCGTTGACCGAGAGGAACGCGCGGCGCATCGTCGAGCTTGCCGGCCGCACCGACGTGCCCGTCCACGCCGGCTGCGTGCGGCCGATGGTGCGGCCGCTGCGCACGGCCGAACATGTCCATGGGCGCACCGGGCTCGACGGCTATACCCTGCCCGAGCCGACCATGCCGCTGGCCGAGAAGCACGGCGTCGATTTCATCGTCGACACCGTGATGGCGGCTGCAGAAGGTGAGATCACGCTGTGCACGCTGGGGCCACTCACCAATGTCGCCATGGCGCTCACCAAGCAGCCGGCGATCGCCGGGCGCCTCAGCCGGATCGTCATGATGGGCGGCGCCTATTTCGAGGTCGGCAACATCACGCCGGCGGCCGAGTTCAACATTTATGTCGATCCGCATGCGGCCGACGTGGTGTTCCGCAGCGGCATTCCGCTGACCATGGCGCCGCTCGACCTGACCCACCGGATGCTGACGACGGAGGCGCGGCGCCAGGCCTTCGCGGCGATCGGCAACCGCAGCGGCGAAGCCGTCGCCGGCCTGCTGTCGTTTTCCGAGCGCTTCGACCTGGCCAAATACGGCGGCATCGGCGCGCCCCTGCACGACCCTTGCGTCATCGCCTGGCTGATCAGGCCGGAGCTGTTTACGGGCCGTGAGATCAATGTCAGCATCGAGATGACAAGCGAACTGACCATGGGCATGACGGTGGCGGACTGGTGGCGGGTGACCGACCGGCCGGCCAACGCGCTGTTCCTGCGCGATGGCGATGCCGACGGCTACTACGCCCTTTTGACGGAGCGCCTGGCCCGCCTGCCGTGAACGGCGGTGCTCACCCGGATCCCAATTCCCCATGATCAAGGGCGTCCTCTTCGGTTTCCTCACCTACGTGCTGTTCTCCTGCGCCGATGCCTGCGCGAAGGCGATGGGAGGCACGATGCCGGTGTTCGAGATCGCCTTTTTCGTCACGCTGGCCTCGTTCTCGACCTTCGGTTTCGCCAGGTCGAAATCGGAGCGCTGGCGCGATGTCTTTCGTCTCAATCGTCCGCGCCTTGTCTTTCTGCGTGCCATCTGCGGGACGGCGGGCGGGATATTCGCCTTCTATGCCTTCACCACCATCCCGTTCGCCGAAGCCTATTCCGTGCTGTTCATGATGCCGCTGTTCGCGACCATGCTGGCGATTCCGGTCCTGGGCGAGAGGGTCGGCTGGCGGCGGTGGCTGGCGGTGGCGACCGGCTTGGCTGGGGTGCTGCTGGTGGTGCGGCCGGGCTTCCACCAACTCCACCTCGGTCATCTGTCGGCCATGGCGTCCGCCGCTTGCGCCTCGGTGGCGATCATCACGCTGCGCCGTATCGGGCCGACCGAGAAGCGCATCAGCCTGCTGGCCGTCCTCTATTCGGTGGCGCTCACGGTCAATGGCATCCTGATGATCCATCAGTTCCGGGTGCCGACCCGTCTTGATGTCGGGCTGATCATCCTTGCCGGCGTCGCTGGCGGTTTCGGCCAGATTTCAATGTTGGCGGCGACCCGACTGGCGCCGGCCAACCGCATCACGCCAACCCAGTACAGCCAGATCATCTGGGCGATTCTTGTCGGCGCCTTCTTCTTCGGCGAGTTTCCCGATGGCATCGCCTTTGTCGGCATGGTGCTGGTGGTGAGTTCGGGTCTGTTCACGCTCTTCCGCGAGGAACAGCTGCGCGGCTGGTCGCGCCGCACGCTGTTCATGCGCAACCGGCCCTGAGGCAAACGGTCGGGCGCCGCAACAGGAGCGCCCTTGCCGGGCCGTGGCGCCCTTGCCGTCCTCATTCCCGCTTGACCGAGCGACCAATGACGCCAGTTATGGGCCTTCGACCGCGAGCCAATGACGGAAGGGGGCAATCACATGGTCACGCGAGGCTTTTTCGGGCACCGCCCGAGCGAGGAAGAGGCCAAGCGCCTGCCGCCGGGGCAATATCTGGAGACAGGCTTTCCGGTGCTGTCAGCCGGCCCGACGCCGATCATCAAGCCGGCGGAGTGGGGCTTCACGGTGAAGGTCGGGCCGAAGCCGGTGAAGCGCTGGAGCTTCGACGAGTTCCTGGCCCTGCCGATGAGCGACCTCAAGCGCGATATCCACTGCGTCACCAAGTGGAGCAAGTTCGACACCGAATGGCGCGGCGTGCTGTTCGACGACATCCTCGCCGCCGCCGGCCTGGAGACGCCGCCGACCGACTATGTGCTGGCCCATTCCGAAGACGGCTATACGACCAATGTGCCGGTGAAGGACCTCATCGATGGCAAGGCAATGGTGGCGCTTACCTATGCCGGTGCTCCGCTGACTTCGGACCACGGTGGCCCGGCGCGCCTTCTGGTGCCGCATCTCTATTTCTGGAAGTCGGCCAAATGGGTGAACGCGCTGCAGTTCACCGAAAGGGACGAAGCGGGGTTCTGGGAGCTGCGCGGCTATCATATATATGGCGACCCGTGGCGCGAGCAGCGCTTCACGGGCGACTGACAGGCGGTCAAATGGATCAGATGATTGTGCCGGGCGGACGTCTCGCCTGGCAGGAAGCGACGGTGGTGGCGATCCGCCCGCTGACGCCGCGCATGAAGAGCTTTCGCCTGGCGGCGCCGGGCTGGCGCGGCTTCCGCGCCGGGCAGCATGTCGACGTGCGCCTGACGGCGCCGGACGGCTACCAGGCCGAGCGCAGTTATTCGATCGGCTCGGCACCGGAAGCCGCCGAAATCGAACTGATCGTCGAGCGGCTGGACGATGGCGAGGTCTCGCCCTTCTTCCATGAGATCGTCCAGCCCGGCGACACGATCGAGCTGCGCGGGCCGATCGGCGGTCATTTCACCTGGGAGCGCAAGGATGGCGGGCCGCTGCTCCTGGTTGGCGGCGGCTCCGGCGTGGTGCCGCTCCTGTCGATGCTGCGCCACCGCGCCGCCGTAGCGCCCGATGTGCCGGCGGCGCTGGTCTATTCGGCGCGGGCATCGGACGAGCTGGTCGATGCCGACGAGCTGCTGCGGCGGGCGGAAGGCGAGGCGAACTTCTCGCTGTTCGTAACGCTGACGCGCGACAGCGCGGTGGCCGCGCCGTTCCGCACGGGGCGCATCGCGGCGCCGTTGATCGGCGAGGCGCTCGCCGGCTTCGCCACCCTGCCGCGCCACAGCTATGTCTGCGGCTCGACCGGCTTCGTCGATTCCGTCACCCGGCTGCTGCTCGACATGAACGTGCCGTTCCCGTCGATCAAGACGGAGCGCTATGGCGGCGATCCGGCACGCCACGACGCTTCCGGCCCGCCCGGGCCGTAATCGCGGCAGATCTTCAGGGCTTCAGAAAATCAGGCGGTACGCGCCGTGGGAGCGCGGAGGCGCGCGAAGAACGCGCCGAAGAGGGCGGCGACCGTCAGCCCTGCCGAGATGACCGTGTTCCACCCGGCGAAGGACAGGCCGAACATGCGCCATGTCACCTCGGTGCAGGAGACGACCTGGATGTTCTGGATCTGGCTGAGAAGGTCGCCGGTGGTTGCGGTCGCTGGGCCGCCGCTGCCGCTGCAATCGGTCGGGCCCTGCCACCAGCCGTATTCGGCCCCGGTATGATAGGCGGCGAGGTAGGTGCCCCAGGCGAAGACCAGCGCGGTGAGGACCAGCGCCCCACGCGTCAGCCAGGGCGGACCGCCGTACCAGGCAGAGGCGAGCGCCACCAGCGCCAGCGGAATGCCGACGTAGTAGGACATGCGCTCCTGGTAGCAGAGCTCGCAGGGGATATAGCCGCCGATCAGCTGAAAGCCCCAGGCGCCGGCGATGGTGGCCAGCGCCAGGACAAAAACCCCGCCGGCGACGATTTCCGGACGACGGCACAGGGCCACAAGAGCGGGGGGACTGAAGGAGACAGACATCATTGTTCAGAGCAGATAGCGGACGCCACCGGAACCGGCAAGCAGCAGCACCATGAAAATCACGAAAACGGTGAAATCAAGGCCGTAGCGCCGGTGCGCTCAGGCCATTCGCAATGCCAGATAGAGCAGGATGAGGATGGCGGCAACGCCGCCGGCAATGGCGCCAAGGCGATGTTCGATGAAGGTGCGGATCGGCTCGCCGTAGCGGCGCAACAACCAGGCAAGGGCGAAGAAGCGGGCACCGCGGGCGAGGATCGCCGAGCCGATGAACAGCCAGATGTTCACGCCCGCCGCGCCCGACAGGATGGTGACGACCTTGATCGGCGGCAGATGGGCGAGGCCGGAGGTGACCAGCATCAGCAGGATGGCGTCGCGGCTGGAGGAGGAGCGCAGCGCCTCGAAGGTGTCGAGCTTGCCGTAGAAGGCGAGGACCGGCTGCGCGATGGCCTCGTAGGCGAAATGGCCGATCACCCAGCCGAGAATGCCGCCGGCGACCGATGCCACCGTGGCCACCAGCGCATAGCGCCAGACCCGGTCGCGGCGGGCCAGCGCCATCGGCAGGAACAGGACGTCGGCCGGGACCAGAAAGAAGGAGCTTTCGATGAAGGCGATGACCGCCAGCCACACTTCGGCGCTCCTGCGCTCGGCAAGCGACATCGTCCAGTCGTAGAGGCGGCGCAGCATGGCGGTTTCTCTAGTCTGCGGTAACGAGGCTGTCCAGCGGGTCCGGGTAACGATCGCGTTTGACCGTCGCCCGGCCGTTCCGTATATCCGGGCCCCGAAGCCCCTGTGGCGGAACTGGCAGACGCGACAGACTCAAAATCTGTTGCCCGAAAGGGCGTACCCGTTCGACCCGGGTCAGGGGCACCAAATCCATCCGCCGCCCAAGCTGACGGCGACCGACGTGTCCGTCAGCCGCATACGCCCTGATCGTCATTGCGGACCGCGCAGACGATGGCTGCGCCGCGGGTCTTTCCGTAGGTCACCATGACGCGGGCCTCGAACCAGGCCCACTTGGCGCGCGTATCGGCGACCGCGGCGGCAACGGCGCGGGCGAAGTTGCCTTGCACGGCGCCGCGCTTCGAGGTGCCCACACCGGCCCTGCCGGTGCGCGGATCGATCGGGCCGGTGTCCTTGTTGAGGTCGGCGTGGCGCACATGGCCGCTGCAATGGAGCTTCTCGGGGATGCCGTCGAAGCAGCCGCTCATCAGTCCGGCCGGCGGCGCGGTGCGCTGGCCGGGATCGAGCCACGGCGCGGGGCCGCTGTTGCCGAGACCCGGCGGGTTGGCGAGACCGATGGGACCGGCGGCAGGCTGATCGACCCAGTTGGTATGAGCGTAGAAATCCTGCGCCGCGTGGAAGGCGAGGCCGAGGTTCTCCAGCACGTTGCATGTGTGGACGCCCCGGTTAATGCAAGAGGACTTCGGTCGATTTCGGAAAATGTGGTCAGGTGCGGTCATGTGTCCGGCCTCATTGATGCGGCCTTTCTCATGCCGCGGGCCCGTATGGAGATGCGCGGATCAAGCCCAAACACTTCGGCGAGCTCGAAGGCTCTGTGCAACGGACTGGTTTCCTTGATCCGGTCTCTTTGACCATTTTTTCCTTACCCGTCCTTCGCCCTTCTCACATCCTGACGGTCATTTCGGCTTTGGCTTGATCAGGCCGCCGCCGAACTCAAATAGCCCTCCTTCTTTGTCGTGATCGCCCAGGCCATCCGCGCCATCTTGTTGGCCAAGGCAGTTGCCACCAGCAGGCGCGGTTTGCGCGCCAGCATCCGGGCCAGCCATGACCCTTGTGGTGCACCGTTGCGGCTCGCCCAGCGAACTACCGCCATCGCACCGATGATCAGCAGGCGTCGAATATCGCGCTGACCCATTTTCGATGTTTTGCCCAATACCGGTTTGCCGCCGGTGGATTTCTGCCGTGGTGTGAGCCCGCACCAAGCCGCAAAATCCCGGCCGTTGCGAAAGTTCTGCATCGGCGGGGCGAAAGCTTGCAGGGCCGCCGCACAGATAGGACCGACGCCGGGGATCGTCATCAGCCGGGCGGTGTCTTCGTCCGCCTTGCTGCCTTCACGAATATCTCGTTCCAGCGTCTTGATCGTCGCGGAGCAATCCTCAATCCGCTCCAGATACAGCCGCCCGAGCGCGCGCACCGACTCACGAAGGCCGGAACCGGGATCATCAACAGCCTCTGCGAGCCGGCCAATATGGACGATGCCTTTCGGAGCGATGACGCCAAATTCAGCCAAATGTCCCCTCAATGCATTGATCATCTGCGTGCGTTGGCGCACCAGAAGATCGCGTGTGCGGAACACCATGCTGCGCTCCTGCTGCGCTTCGCTCTTCACCGCCGCAAAGCGCATGGTCGGTCGCGACGCCGCCTCGGCAATCGCTTCAGCATCGGCCGCATCATTCTTTTGCCGCTTCACAAACGGCTTCACATAGATCGGCGGTATCAGCCTGACTTCATGGCTCAGCTTGGCAATCTCGCGGCCCCAGTAATGGGCGCTGGCGCAGCTTTCCATCGCCACCAAACTCGGCGGAACTTGCGCCAGAAAATCCAGCATTCGCGCACGCGACAGCTTCTTGCGAAATATCACCGAGCCATCCGCCCCCGCGCCGTGTAACTGAAAGCTCCGCTTTGCCAGATCAATCCCGATAATGCTAACTTTGCTCACGGACGTTTCCTCCTCGCTCGGCGGTTCCTAAACACCGCCATCTTGGCACTCTCTGATGCCGTCAGGAGGGGCGTCCACCCCATCACTTCGCCCGGCCGGGCTTGCCGTTGTAGGTGCACGAGACGAAGGATGGGATCTCGGCGGAATCGATGTGGCCGTTGCGGTCGGCGGTGGCGCCGGCGGCCTTCACCGCGGCGTTGAGGTGGGCAAAGATGCCTGCGCGGCAGGCGGAGAGCCGTTCCAGCGCCGCCGCGGCGCTCTGCGGATAGCCCGGCGCGTCGAGATGGTCGCCGCCGTCGCAATGGGCCGCCTTCGTGCTGAGCAGGCCGCGGTCGGGCCGGTCCGGCGCCCCCACGGCGCCGAAGGAGCCGCGCTTTCCGGCGATCTCGTCCGTGGTATCGGGCCCCAGACGATAGACCGACAGCGCGGCACGGGTGATGCGCTCGTGCTCGGCCTGCTGGCCGGCGACATTGACCGAGCCGAAGGCGAGCACGCCGCCGGTCAGGCAGAAAAAAGCCGCGGCTGCCGCGGCGGTGGATCTGAGCATCGCGCGTTCCCCCCGTTATTCCGCCAGGACGGCGGTCGCTTCGTCTGTCGGCACTTCCTTCCCGGTCTTGACTTCGGCGGCCTGTTTGTGGCGCTCAAACTGCAGGTGATAGAGGCGGGCGTAGTTCTTGCCGAGCGCCAGAAGCTCGCTGTGGCGCCCCTGTTCGACGATGTGGCCGTCGACCATGACGCAGATCTTGTCGGCGCCGAGCACAGTCGACAGGCGGTGGGCGATGACGATGGTGGTGCGGCCCTGGCGCAGATGCTCGAAGGCGAGCTGGACATGATGCTCGGATTCGGTGTCGAGCGCCGAGGTCGCCTCGTCGAGCAGGATGATGCGCGCGTCGCGCAGCATGGCCCGTGCAATGGCAATGCGCTGGCGCTGGCCGCCGGAGAGCTGCATGGCATTGTCGCCGAGTTCGGTGTCGTAGCCGTTCTCGGTCGCCATGATGAAATCGTGGGCCATGGCGTTCCCGGCGGCGCGCTCGACGTCGGCGTCGCTGGCGTCGGGCCGGCCGAAGCGGATGTTCTCGCGGATGGTGTCGTGAAAGAGGGAGATGTCCTGGCTGACCAGCGCGATATGGTCGCGCAGGCTGGAGATTTTCACCTCGGCGATGTTCTGCCCGTCGATCAGCACGCGGCCGCTGTCGACGTCGAAGAAGCGTTCGATGAGTGCAATCACCGTGCTCTTGCCGGCACCTGAGGGGCCGACGAGCGCGGTGGTCTGGCCGCCGGCGGCGGTGAAATCGAGGCCGTGGAACAATCTGGCGGCGCCGTGATAGGCGAAATCGACCTTGTCGAAGGCGACTTCGCCCTTGGTGATGCCGAGCGCCGGTCCGTCCTCATTCGTGTTGATGGTCGGTGGCGTGTCGAGGAGCTCGTACATGAGGCGCACGCCGACGAGCCCCGCCTCCAGCGAAATCTGCATACGGGCGAGCCGCTTGGCGGGTTCGTAGGCGAGCGCGATGGCGGCGATGAAGGACATCAACGCGCCCGGCTGCACGCCGAAATAGATGGTCTGGTAGCCGGCCCACAGCACGATCATGGCGATGGCAAAGCCGCCGAGCACTTCCATCAGGGGACTGGTGCGGGCGCTGATCTGCACGATCTTGTCGGCGCGGGCCTGGACGTCGGCAATTGAGGCTGCCATGCGCTTGCGCATGGTGCCTTCGAGATTGAACGCCTTGACAATGCGGATGCCGGTGGCGGTCTCCTGCATGTCGGAGACGATCCGCGTCAGCGACCAGAACTGGGCACGGGCGACGCCGCGCACGCGCTTGATCAGCTTGTTGATGGCGAAGATGGAGATCGGCCCGACGACCAGAATGATCACCGACATCGTCGGGCTCTGGATGAACATCACGATGATCAGCCCGACCAGCGACAGGAAGTCGCGGCCGGCGGAGTTGATCACCGTGTCGAGGACCTGGCGCGCCGCCGTGGCGTTGTGCGACATGCGCGTGACCAGGTCGCTGGCCGGCGTGCGATTGTAGAAGTCGACGCCGAGATTGAGCATGTGGTCGAAGAGGCGGCCCTGGACACGCGCCACGACCGCGTTGCCGATGCGCCCGAGGGTGACCGAACTGGCGTAGAGGCTGTAGCCGCGGATGAAACCGTTGGTGACGATGACCGCCGTCAGGACCCACAGCATGGTGGCGTCGCGGTCGAAGAACACCTTGTTGATGATATCCTTGATCAACCAGGCGTTGAGCGCCGTGGTGCCGGCGATGATCAGGCTGAGGGCGATGGCCCAGGCATAGCGCCCGGCGAATTCGCGTCCCGTCTCGCGGAGCAGCCGGTTGATCAGGCCGAGCGAGCCGTCGCGGGCGATTTTCGGCAGTTTCAGGCCAACGGCCATCATCCGGTCCTAGGTTTCAAGCAGATCGGCGGGGCGCACTCTCGTCTGAAGACGGTCGCCATTGCAACCCCGAAAACCGGCCCGCTCAGGCGGGCATTGCCGTCTCCACCAGGCGCGCCCAGTAGGAGCAGCCGAAGGGGATAATCTCGTCGTTGAAATCGTAGCCGGCATTGTGCAGCCCGGCGCTGTCGCCGTTGCCGATGAACAGAAAGGCTCCCGGGCGCTGCTCGAGCATGTAGGAGAAGTCCTCGCCGGCGAGCATTGGCGGGGCGTCGGTGGCAACGCTGGCGGCGCCGGCGATCTCGGCCGCGATCGTTGCGGCAAAGCCGACGGCGGCCGGGTCGTTGCGGGTGACCGGGTAGTTGCGGTCGTAGAACAGGCTGACGCTGGCGCCGTGAGCCGCGGCGATGGCGTTGGCGATCTCGGTGAGGCGCTTTTCGGCGAGGTCGCGCACCGCGCCCGAGAGGCAGCGGACGGTGCCGGCGATCTCGGCGGTCTCGGGGATGACGTTGTAGGCGGTGCCGGCGTGGAAGCGGGTCACCGAGACGACGGCGGCATCGAGCGGGTCGACATTACGCGAGACGATGGTCTGCAGCGCGTTGACCATGCCGGCGCCGACGACGATCGGATCGACGGTCGTATGGGGGCGGGCGGCGTGGCCGTCGCGGCCGGTGATGGTGATGGTGAATTCGTCGGTCGAGGCCATGATCGGGCCGGGACGCGTGGCGAACTTGCCGACGGGAAGGCCCGGCAGATTGTGCATGCCGTAGACCTCATCGATGGCCCAGCGCTCCATCAGGCCGTCTTCGATCATCGCCTTGCCGCCGCCGCCGCCTTCCTCGGCTGGCTGGAAGATGACGATCGCGGTGCCGTCGAAGTTGCGCGTCTCGGCGAGGTAGCGCGCCGCACCGAGCAGCATGGCGGTGTGGCCGTCATGGCCGCAGGCGTGCATCATGCCGGGCACGGTGGAGGCGTAGGGCTTGCCGGTCTTCTCGGCGATGGGCAGCGCATCCATGTCGGCGCGGAGCCCGATCACCTTGCCGCTGTCCATCCTGCGGCCGCGGATGACGCCGACGACGCCGGTGCGCCCGATCCCGGTCGTCACCTCGTCGACGCCGAAGGCGCGAAGCTTCTCGGCCACCGTCGCGGCGGTGCGGTGGACGTCGTAGAGCAGTTCCGGGTGCTCGTGGAGATCGTGCCGCCAGGCGACAATATCGGCCTGGAAATCGGCGAAACGGTTGACGATCGGCATTCCGGAACTCCTCGGGGGCGTGCGGACTATAGACCGGTTGTGCGATGCAGCGCGAGGCGCTTGGCCGTCAGGCGGCCGGCGCCGTCGCGGCGAGGCCGCCGGTCTTTTCGATGAAGGCGAGCACGGCGTCGAGCCCGGTCAAGTCGCGCATGTTGGTGAAGACGAAGGGCCGGCTGCCGCGCATCTTTCTGGCGTCGCGATCCATGACCTCGAGCGAGGCGCCGACCATCGGGGCGAGGTCGATCTTGTTGATCACCAGGAGATCGGAGCGGGTGATGCCGGGGCCGCCTTTGCGCGGGATCTTGTCGCCGGCGGCGACGTCGATGACGTAGATGGTGATGTCGGCCAGCTCGGGCGAGAAGGTCGCCGCGAGGTTGTCGCCGCCCGATTCGATCAGCACCACGTCGAGGGACGGAAAGCGCGCGTTGAGATCGGCGATGGCGGCGAGGTTGATCGAGGCGTCCTCGCGGATAGCGGTGTGCGGGCAGCCGCCGGTCTCGACGCCGAGGATGCGGTCCGCCGACAAGGCGCCCGAGCGGGTGAGGAACTCGGCGTCTTCCTTGGTGTAGATGTCGTTGGTGATCGCGGCGATGTCGTAGCGGTCGCGCAGGCGCTTGCACAGCGCATCCATGAGCGCGGTCTTGCCGGAGCCGACCGGCCCGCCGACGCCGACGCGCAGAGGTCCGTTGGGAGACGTCATGAGCGGAACAACCTCGTGTACTGGGTTTCGTGTTTCATGGAGGCGATGTCGGCGCGCAACGCCGCGCCGCCGAGATCGTCGAGGGTCGCGGTCGCGGCCTCGGCGGTGACCGTGTCGATCACGGGGCCGAGCGCGGCGACCACCCGGAGACCGTCGGTCTGGCCGATGGGAATGGCGCGCACGCCGGCCGAAACCACGTTGGCGACGAAGCCGTGGAGCATGGCGCTCAATGCCGGCGCCGCCGCGATGCCGTGGGCGGCGGCGGCAAGAGCGACGGCGACCGGGTAGGGCAGGGCCGCGTCGGCGGGCAGTGCCACGGCGAGCGCGGCGAGGCGCTCGGACGGCCAGGCCGCCTGGACGGCGGCGAGGAAGGCGCGGCCCTGTGCGGTCGATTCCAGATGGCGCTCGCGCGAGGGCTGGAAGGCGGCGCCGATCTCGGCAATTGCCTGCAGGCGGGGGCCATCGCCGGCCTCTGCCGCCTGCCACGCTTGCAGGAACAGGATCGCATCGTTGTGGCCGGCGCCGTTCCTCAGAATGTCCGACAGCCAGCTGGTGAGCGTCGCCGCATCGCGTACGCTGCCGTCCTCGATCGCCCATTCGAGCCCGTGGCTGTAGGAGTAGCCGCCGACCGGAAAGGCCGGCGACAGCCAGGCAAGCAGCTTGCGCAGCGCCGCGGGCGGCAGCTCGTCTGGCGTCGTGGCCACGCCCTCAATCATCCAGCCGGTCGTCGTGCCCGAGCGCCGTGACAGCATGGTCATGGTCATGGTCATGGTGGTGGTGAGCGTGACCATAGGCGCCGCCTTCGGGGTCGAAGGGGGCTTCGACGTGCGTCACCCGCGCGCCGAGATGGGCGACCATGTCCTCGATGACCGGATCGTGGCGAATGCGCAGACGGTTGCCGAGAAGCTGGGTGGGCAGGTGACGGTTGCCGAGGTGCCAGGCGATGCGCAGCAGGCCGGCCGGCGTTTCCGCCGCAATCTCGCAGAGCGGTTCGGGTGCGGCATCGACGACGACGATGCGGCCGTCCTCGAGCACCAGGGCGTCGCCGTCCCTGAGCGGCACGGCCTGAGAGAGATCGAGCAGGAATTCCAGGCCGCCGCCGGCGGTCATCGCCATGCGCCGGCGGTGGCGCTGGTCGTAATCCAGGACAATGCGGTCGGCGGGTTCTCCCGACCATTGCCCGGCGGGGTGCATCTGGGTCGCGCGGATCATCGGCTGGCCATCTGGCTATTCTTGTCAAGCCGCGATACCACCGGGGCCTCCCGCCGGCAAACGGTCAGGCCATGCACGGTATTCTTTTCGACAAGGACGGAACGCTGCTCGACTTCGAGGCGACCTGGCTGCCGGTCCTCAAGGCCTTCGCCAGCGAACTGGCCCATGGCGACGAGGCGACGGCCGAAACGATGCTGATCCGAGGCGGTTTCGACCCCAAATCCGGCCGTTTCCGCGCCGGTTCGACCATCGCCGCCGGCACCTCGGTCGATCTGGCGCAGCTGTGGTATCCGACGCTCGACGGCGACGCGCTGGGCGCCATCGTCGCCCGCATCGACGACGGCTTCAACGCCGGCGGGCCCAACCATTCGGTCCTGCTGCCGGGCGTGACCGCGACGCTTGGCGAACTCAAGGACCGGGGCCACGTCATGGGGATCGCCACCAATGACGGCACGGCGATCGCCAGCGAGGCGCTGGACGCCATCGGCCTCGCCGATTTCTTCGCCTTGGTGCTGGGCTACGACGCGGTCGTCCACCCGAAGCCGGCGCCCGACATGGTGCTGGCCTTTGCCGACAGGGCGGGCCTGACGCCGGCGGAGATCGTGGTGGTCGGCGACAATGCGCACGATCTGGTGATGGCGCGTACCGCCGGCGCCGGCGCCGCCATCGGCGTGCTCTCCGGCAACGGCGGAAGAGGCGATCTGGAGCCGTTCGCCGACGCGATCCTCGATTCGATCTGCGACCTGCCGGACTGGCTGGCGGCGCACGCCTGAACGGCGGAAGCGCGTCATCGGGCGTGCCCCGGGCGCTTCGCGGTCAGCTTCCGCCAGCCCCAGGCGGCCAGCAGCACCAGGAGCAGCGTCATCGCGACCGTGGTCGCGGTCGCCTTCCATGCCGTCCAGCGGCTGGCGGTCGCCACCATCTCCGGCGTCAGGCGGTCGGCACCGGCGTCGAGCATGACGGCGACGGCGGCATTCTCGAGATAGTCGAACAGGGCGCCGGGAATGGCGGTGAGTGCCAGCACCCAGCGCCAGCGCCCCCATCCGGTCGGCGTCAGGGCGGCGATGGCAAAGAACAGGGTTGCGGCAAGGAGCGCCGGATAGGCGGTGTCGAGCCTGTGCTGGACATCGCGGTAAAGCGCGGTCCCCTCCGGCGAGAGGGCCGCCAGGAAGGCCTTCGCCTCCTCGAAGGAATAGCCCGAGGGCCGCAAGTCGAAGGGCGCCAGTCCGCCGGCAGCGGCGGAAATCGCCGGTAGCGTCCAGACAAGCATGGTGGCGTAGACCGCAAGCGTGACCGCGAACAGGAGCCAGAAGGCGCGGCGCGGTGCGGTCACGGGCGTTTGTCTCCGGTTACGGACGGCAGTCTGCGCGCCGGCGATGCTCCGGCCGCAATCCCGCCGCTCAGAACAGGAAGTACCTCTGTGCCATGGGCAGCGTCTCGGCCGGTGGGCAGGTCAGCAGCTCGCCGTCGGCGCGCACCTCGTAAGTCTCCGGGTCGACCTCGATCACCGGCAGGTAGTCGTTGTGGATCATCGAGTGCTTGGTGATGCCGCGGGTGTTGTGGACGGGCAGCAGCAGGCGCTCACTGCCCAGCGTCTTGCCGATGTCCAGCGCCAGCGCGGCGCGGCTGACGAAGGTCACGGAGGACGCGGTCAGCGCCTTGCCGAAGCTGCCGAACATCGGCCGGTAATGCACCGGCTGGGGCGTCGGGATCGAGGCGTTGGGATCGCCCATGGGAGCGGCGGCGATGGTGCCGAGCTTGATGACGAGGTCGGGCTTGACGCCGAAGAAGGCCGGCGACCACAGGACCAGATCGGCAAGCTTGCCGATCTCGATCGAGCCCACCCACTCGTCGATGCCGTGGGTGATGGCCGGGTTGATGGTGACCTTGGCGAGGTAGCGCTTGACGCGGAAATTGTCGTTGTCGCCGGTCTCCTCGGCCAGGCGCCCGCGCTGCACCTTCATCTTGTGGGCGGTCTGGAAAGTGCGGATGACCACCTCGCCGACGCGGCCCATGGCCTGGCTGTCCGAGGCGATCATCGAAAAGGCGCCCATGTCGTGGAGAATATCTTCCGCCGCGATGGTCTCTTTGCGGATGCGGCTCTCGGCGAAGGCGACGTCCTCGGGGATCGACGGGTCGAGATGGTGGCAGACCATGAGCATGTCGAGGTGCTCGTCGAGCGTGTTCACGGTGTAGGGCCGCGTCGGGTTGGTCGAGGAGGGCAGCACGTTCTCCTGGCCGCACACCTTGATGATGTCCGGCGCGTGGCCGCCGCCGGCACCCTCGGTGTGATAGGCGTGGATGGTGCGGCCCTTGAACGCGGCGACGGTGTTCTCGACGAAGCCGGACTCGTTCAGCGTGTCGGTGTGGATCATCACCTGGACGTCGAAGGCCTCGGCGACCGACAGGCAGTTGTCGATTGCCGCGGGGGTCGTGCCCCAGTCCTCGTGCAGCTTGAGGCCCATGGCGCCGGCGGTGACCTGCTCCTCGAGGCCGGCCGGCAGCGAGGCGTTGCCCTTGCCGGTGAAGCCGAGATTCATGGCGAAGCCGTCGGCAGCCTGGATCATGCGGCCGATATGCCAGGGACCGGGCGTGCAGGTGGTGGCGTTGGTGCCGGTTGCCGGACCGGTGCCGCCGCCGAGCATGGTGGTGACGCCGGAATAGAGCGCTTCGTCGATCTGCTGGGGCGCGATGAAATGGATGTGGGCGTCGAGCGCCCCGGCGGTGAGGATCTTGCCCTCGCCGGCAATCGCCTCGGTCGCCGGCCCGATGACGATGTTGACGCCCGGCTGCACGTCGGGATTGCCGGCCTTGCCGATGCCGGCGATCTTGCCGTCCTTGATGCCGACATCGGCCTTGACGATGCCCCAGTGGTCGACGATCAGCGCATTGGTGATGACCGTGTCGACGGCGCCTTCACCGCGCGAATACTGGGACTGGCCCATGCCGTCGCGGATGACCTTGCCGCCGCCGAACTTCACCTCCTCGCCATAGGTGGTGAAATCCTTCTCCACCTCGATGATGAGGTCGGTATCGGCAAGGCGGACCTTGTCGCCGACGGTCGGACCGAACATATCTGAATAGGCGTCGCGGGAAATCCGGTAGGGCACGGCTTAGCCTCTCCTGCGGCTGGCGGGGAAACGCGCGGAACGGGCGCAACGAACCCGACGCAGGCTTCCTCCGGATGCGCTATGATTGGTGAAACGATGAAGCGAACGAAGGGATGCACCATGACGAGATTGCGCACGGTGCTGGCGGCTTTCGGCCTGATCGGGGCCCTCAGCCTGCTGGCGGTGCTGCCGGCCCAGGCGGGCTCGGGCAACGACCGGGCGATCCGCGATCTGAGGACGCTCAGATATGTCGACAGGCTGGTGGTCGTCGATGTCGGGGCCCAGCACGACCGCTGGATCTATGCCAAGCGGGCGCAGGAAAGCCGGCTGCCGCTGACGCCGCTGCAGGTTGCGATTGTGAACAACCGGGCGCTGGTCGATGCGATCAACCACCGGGTGTGGAGTTTCGACCTGAAGTCGGTCTACGCCGCGCTCATCCAGGGCAACACGGTCTATCTCTACCTGGATGAGCCGCCGCCCTACTGAGGTCCGCACGGGTTGGGTCGCGGTGCGGCTCACAGCTTGCCCATGACTTTCTGATTGAAGCCGAAGACCAGCCGTTCGCCGCGATAGGGGACGAGGGTGACGGTGCGCGTCTGGCCGGGCTCGAAGCGCACCGCCGTGCCGGCGGGGATGTCGAGCCGGTAGCCGCGGGTCGTCTCGCGGTCGAAGGCGAGCGCCGAATTGACCTCGTAGAAATGATAGTGCGAGCCGACCTGGACCGGACGGTCGCCGGAATTGGCGACCGCGACGGTGACCGTCGGCTGGCCGGCATTGAGTTCAATCTCGCCTGCGGCAGGGATGACTTCGCCCGGGATCATGTTGGCAAACCTCAGCGGATGGGACTGTGGACGGTGACGAGCTTGGTGCCGTCGGGGAAGGTCGCCTCGACCTGAACGTCGTGGATCATCTCGGCGATGCCGTCCATGACCTGGGCACGGCCGACGACATGGGCGCCGGCCTCCATCAGCTCGGCGACCGGGCGGCCGTCGCGGGCGCCCTCGACGACGAAATCGGTGATCAGCGCCACCGCTTCCGGATGGTTGAGCTTGACGCCCCGCTCCAGGCGGCGCCGCGCCACATTGGCGGCCATGGCAACGAGCAGCTTGTCCTTCTCACGCGGCGTCAGGTTCATGGGCTCCCTCGGTCCTTCATTAGTTCCATACGCGCGGCATCGCGCGGCCACGCAGCGTTTCGATCAGGCGGGTGACGTCGGCGCGCAGCGCCTGTCCGTCGGGCGCGATCAGACGGGCGACGAGCATGCCGTTCCAGGCGCTTACCCCCGCCTCACCGGCACTGTCTAGCAGGACGGCACGGGCGCGGTCGATGGCGCCTTCCGCCTCCGGCGCGACCAGGACGACGGTGGCGAGCGCCCGCGCGCCGTTGCCGGTGGCGGTGCCGGAAAGCGTGCGCGTGGTGTCGCCGTCGAAACGCAGACCGTCGGCGAAGACGAGACGGCCGTCGCGGCGGATGCGCCAGGAATCGCGGACGGTGACGTCGCCGGCGGTCTCGCCCATGGCGGTGCGGCCGAGCACGATGGATTCGACGGCGATGAGCCGCGCCGAGGCCGCCAGGTCGGCGGTAAGCGTGCGCTTCAGCGACGAGCGGTCGAAGAGGATGGTCTCCTGCGGCAGCCAGTCGAGGGCGCCGCCTTCGGCGACGCGGAGCACGGTTGCGACCGTGGCGTCGCCGGCGCTGCGCCGGTAGATGCGCTCGGCGGCCTGACCGGAGACGGTGGCGCCGGCATGCGGCCCGACGGCGATCGACCAGGAGAAACGGTCGCCGCCGGTGATGCCGCCGGCCGTATTGACCAGCACGGCGGCGAACGGCTCGCCGGCCGCGGGCCGCGGGAAACGGATCTTGGCCGAGCCGGACTGGTAGTTCTCGGTGAGCCGCGTGCGGCCGTCCGCGGCGGCGACCGCCAGCCGCGCGATGCCGCGGGCCCGCTCGAGCGCCGCCAGCGGCGGCGCGGCTGGCGCGCGGCCGGGCAGACGGCTTCCATCGGCGGCAGGCTGGACGACGGTCATCGGCGGATCATTTGCGATTGGCGCGGTCTGTTGCAAGCCCGGGTCCCTTATGCCCGACTTTCATGCCTGGGGATCCAAGCCGGGCGTTCTGGCGGGGATTTGTTGCAAACTTGACGCCAAGTTCCCGCACCGGCGGGTGCACGGATTTGTCGTGCAGCGCCAGACATTTGCCGTTTTTCCCGGCAAACGACCGCGAAGAAGGCAATGGGAGAGCTTTGCCAAGTGACGGCGAAATCGGCTAGGACGGTGGCGGACCATGCGATTTTTTCCAACGCGGCCACCGGCCGCCCAAGACAGTCGAGGCTAGGGGCGTTGCGTCTGACGATCCGTTTGTTTGCCCTCATCGTCGTGCTGGTCGCCGGTCCGGTGCGCGCCGCCGACAGCTCGGCCTATATCCTCGTCGATGTGCTAAGCGGCACCGTGCTTGACTCGCGCGCGTCCGACCGCCTGTGGCAGCCGGCGTCGCTGACCAAGCTGATGACCGCCTACGTGACCTTCAAGGCGCTCAGGGACGGCACGCTGACGCTGACTTCGCCGGTCAAGATCTCGGCACACGCGTTGGCGCAGGCGCCGGCCAAGATGGGCTTCAAGGTCGGCACCGTCCTCAATGTCGACAATGCGCTCAAGATGATGCTGGTGAAGTCCGCCAACGACATCGCCATGGCGGTGGCCGAGACCGTGGGCGGCAGCGAGGCGGGTTTCGTCGCCATGATGAATGCCGAGGCGCGGCGTCTCGGCATGGCGTCGACCCACTACGACAATCCGAACGGCCTGCCGAGCGCCGGGCAGACCACGACGGCGCGCGACCTTGCGGTGCTGGCGCGGGCGCTGTGGCTCGACTTTCCCGAGCGCCGTGAGCTGTTCCGCATCCCGGCAATCTTCGCCGGCAAGCGGGTGCTTCGGTCGCAGAACGTGCTGCTTGAGCGCTATCGCGGCGCCAACGGCATGAAGACCGGCTTCGTCTGCGCCTCCGGCTACAACATCGTCGGGGCGGCCAGCCGCAGCGGCCGGCAGCTGGTGGTCGTCGTGCTCGGCGCAAGCTCGTCCAAGAATCGGGCGGAGACGGCGGCCGTGCTGCTCAATCGCGGCTTCGACAACCGCTACGGCGGGTCGGCGCGCCCATCGCTCGCCAGCTTCGAAACCACCCCGGCGACCGGGCCGGTGGCCAATCTGCACGATCAGGTGTGCACTTTTGCCGGCAAGGCGACCGACGAGGAAGACCCGTTGCTCTCTGATGTCGCGTCGGATTCGGCGCTGGATCCGCGCGTCCAGGTGATGGCGCCGGTGCAGGTCTATACCGGGCGGGCGGACGTGGCCGGCGCCGGCCCGACGATCAGGTCGGCCCCGGCGGGCAAGGTGCCGATGCCGCGCCTGAGGCCGCGCACGACGCTCAGCAGCGCCGCGCCGCCGGCCTTTGCCGAGGAAACGGCCCCCTCGCCGGCGACGCTGGTCATCAAGCCGCCGCTCGACCTCACCAAGATGCACTGACGCGGCCATGGCCGTCCGTGCGCGCAAGCCGCCGATCCCGCTCACGGTCGTCGCCGGTCCGCTCGGCGCCGGCAAGACGACGCTGATCAACCGGGCGCTCAGGCATCCGGCCTTCGCCAACACCGCCGTCATCCTCAACGAGTTCGGCGAGGTCGGCCTCGAAAACGCACTGGTCGAGCGCGCCGAGGACGAGATCGTGGCGCTCGGCGGCGGCTGCGTCTGCTGCGCCGTGCGCGGCGAGCTGGTCGATGCGTTGGAGAACCTGCTGCGCGGTCTCGACAACGGACGCATCGGCGCGCTTGCCCGGGTGATCATCGAAGCCAATGCCGAGGCCGATCCGGCGGCGATCCTCGCCGGCATCGGCATGCATCCCTATCTGCCCATGCGCTTTGTCCCCGACGGCATCGTGGTGGCGGTGGCGGCCGGCGACGTGGCGGCGCTCGACCCCTGGACGGCGCGGCAACTGGCGATGGCGGACGTCATTGCCGTGGCGAAGGCGGAGAACCGGCTGGCCGACATTGCCGGGGACCTCAAGCGCCTCAACCCGATCGGGCAAATCGTCGATGGCGGGACGGTGGCGCCGCCGGACCTGGCCGGGCACGGCCCCTTCGACCCGGCATCGGCCGATGTGGCCGGCTGGCTGGGACCGCCCGGCGAGACCAGCGGCGCCTACGCGCTCAATGTCTTCACGGTGGCGCGGGAGAGGCCGATGCCGCTTGCCGCCCTCGACCAGTTCCTCGATCTTCTGGCCGCCCTGCAGGGGCGCAATCTCATTCGCCTGCGCGGGCTCGTCGCCGTCGAAGGCGGCGAGAGCGCCGTGGTCGAGGGCATCGGCACCTTCTTCCTGCCGCCGCGGCTGGTGCCCTCGCCGGCCGGCGCGCCGTCGACCCGCTTCTCGGTGAGCGCCAGCAGCCTCGATCGGCAGGGCTTCGAAGCCTATCTGGACGCCTTCCTCAACGAGGCGCGCGTCGACACGCCCGACCGCACGGCGATGACCGACAATCCGCTGCACATCGCCGGCTTCTCGGCCCGGCCCGGCCGCTGAGGCGCCGCCGGTCAGGCCCAGCCGCGCAGGCGGTAATAGACCAGCCCGATCATCTCCCTGACGATGGTGGTCGTCGTCAACAGCGCTTCGGCATCCGGCAGGAAGTCGAGGACCCCGTCATAGACCGGCGTGCGGGCCCGAACGTCGGCGGACGCCGCGGTCGCGCTGACGCCGGCCTTGCTGAAGGCGGCCATGGCGCGGCGCATGTGGTCGGCGGACGTGACCAGCAGAACCGAGCGCCACCCCTTGTCGTGCAGGATCGCCGCCGTGAAGAGCGCGTTCTCGCGGGTGTTGCGGCTCTTCGCTTCCAGCGTGACGGCCGCGGCGGGGACGCCCAGTTCGCCGAGGAAGCCGGCGATCCACTGCGCCTCGGGCGCCACCGCCTCGCGCCATGGCAGGTTGCCGGCGCTGACGACGATGTGCGCCGCCTTGCCGGCATGGAAGAGGCGGGCGGTCTCGAACAGGCGGTCGGCGGCGCCGCTCAGGTTGGGCGCGATGCGCGGCGGCAGGGGCTGCCCGGCGAAACCGCCGAGCACGACGATGGCGTCGGCTGCCGGCAGGTCGGCCGCCACGACCGGCGGATAGGCCGTTTCCCAGCCGAGCGCCAGCAAGTTTGACGTCACTGGCATGGACGGCAGCCAGAGCAGGACGATGGTGCCGAGCAGCGCGATGCGGCGGACGCAGCGGAAGAGCAGGGCGACGAGGGCAAGCAGGAGCGCCAGGCCGAGCGGATAGAGGAAGGGCGGCAGCAGCTTGGACAGGAAAAGGGTCATGGCCGGGCGCCTCCGGGCTCGTCGCCACGCTCGATCAAGAAGGTGAGGACGCCGTCCCGCCGTTCGCTGGCGATCAGCCGGTGGCCGGTCTCTGCGCAGAAATGTGGAACGTCGATGGCCGCCAGCGGGTCGGTCGCGGTCAGCGCCAGCCGTTCGCCGGGCGCCATGGCGATGAGCGCCTTGCGGGCCCTGAGGACCGGCAGCGGACAGGCGAGACCGCTGGTATCGATCGTGCGGGTAACCGGCTGAGCGTCCGCCAAATGCTTCCCCTTTTCCTGAGGCGCCCGCGACGGGCAATCCGACATCACTGCAGATTAACGATAAGCTATTGTTAACCTTTACGAAATTCTCAATTTCGCTTCAATTGTCGGTACATAACTTCGGTCGTAAGCGATAGGAAGCACAGCGCCAGATGAGCCCAGGCGGCAGCGCGCCGCCGTAGGATGCGGAGAAGCCAGTTGCACGTTTCGTTCGTCGACGTCGTTGGGCGGATACCGGAGGGTCGCCTGCGCGGCCTGCTGGCGCTGCCGGCGAAGACGGCCGATTCCATCCTTACCGGCAGCGACGATCGTTCGGTCTCGCAGCGCATCGCGTTGATCGCCTTTGCCACGCGCGTGGTCAGCGCGGCGATCGCCTATCTCAGCCAGGTGATCATGGCCCGCTGGATGGCCGAGTTCCAGTACGGCGTCTTCGTCGTCGTCTGGGTCGGCGCAGTCATCATGGGCGGGCTCGCCTGCCTCGGCGTACAGATCGCGGTGCTGCGCTTCGTGCCGGAATATAGCGCGCGGGGCGAAACCGACCTCTTGCGCGGCGTCATCGTCGGCAGCCGCGTCCAGGGCCTGGTCACCTCGACGCTCTTCATGCTCGTCGGCCTGGGCGGCCTCTATACCTTCGGCGACCACATCTCCGGCCACTTCCTCGTGCCGCTCTATCTTGCTGCGGTGACGCTGCCCATGCTGGCGCTCGGCGAGATCCAGGAGGGGCTGGCACGCTCCTTCAACTGGGCGAACCTGGCGCTGTGGCCGACCTATATCGTGCGGCCGGTTCTGATCCTCCTGTTCATGGGCGGTGCCCTGTGGCTGGGCGCTCCGGCCAACGCGGTGACGGCAATGGCGGCCGTGGTCGCGGCGACCTATGTCACCGCCGTCGGCCAGTTCTTCCGGTTGCACGACGCCATGGGCAAGGCGGTGCCGCCCGGGCCGCGGCGCTATCTGCCGCTGCTGTGGATCACCGTCGCGCTGCCGATCTTCGTGGTCGAGGGCTTCTTCAATCTGCTCACCAACGTCGACATTCTCATCGTCGGCCGGCTGATGCAGCCCGAGCAGGTGGCGATCTACTTCGCTGCGGTGAAGACGATGGCGCTGGTCCATTTCGTCTATTTCTCGGTCCGGGCGGGCAGCGCCCAGCGCTTCTCCCAGTACTATGCCGCCGGCGACACCGCGCGGCTTTCCGCCTTCGTGCGCGACACGCTGCACTGGACCTTCTGGCCGTCGCTGGCGATGGTCGCCTTGCTGATCGTCGTCGGCCGCTTTCTGCTGGCGCTGTTCGGCCCGAGCTTCGTCGAGGGCTACCCGGTCCTCTTTATCCTGTCGGTCGGCCTGCTGCTGCGTGCCTCGATCGGACCGGCCGAGACGCTGCTCATCATGGCGGGTCAGCAGGGGATCACGGCCGTCGTCTATGCGGCGGCCTTCTTCCTCAACGTTTCGCTGAACTTCCTGCTGATCCCCCATCTCGGCATCAACGGCGCGGCGACCGCGACGGCGATTGCGCTGGCCGCCGAAACGCTGGTGCTGTGGGTGGTGGTGCTCGGCCGCCTGTCGATCAACTGCTCCATCCTGACGGTGCACAAGGCTCCGCCGGGCGCCTTCGAGGCGCGCTAAAGATGGCCGCGACCGGTCTTGCCCACGCCGGGTTGCCGCGGAGCAAGGGCAGCGATGCGGGGATCAGCATCGTGCCGGCAGGCGACGTCGCGTCGATTGCGGCGGCGTGGGCGGCATTGGCCGGGCGTCCGGGAAGCGTCAATCCGTTCCTGCACCCGGAATTCGCGATCCCCGCGGTCAGGCATTTCGGCGGCGGCGCTGTCGCTGTGGCGCTGGTCCGCTCCGCGTCGGGTGCGCCGACGGGGCTGGCGCCGTTCAAGCGGACCCGCCTCGGCCGGATCGCCCCTGCCGTGCGCCTGTGGACCCACAAATATGCGCCCTTCGGCGAACCGTTGGTGGATGCCGACGACATCGACGGGACGTTGGTGCGCCTGGTGGAGGGGCTGGCGCCGGAAGACTCCGGGGCGAGCCTGATCCTGCCGGAGATGGCGGTGGACGGTCCCGTTGCCGATGCGCTGCGCACCATCGCCTTGCAGAGCGGCCGGCCGCTGGCGCTCCTCGGTGAACATCGCCGGGCGGCGCTGATGCGGGGACAGACCGTCGCCGACCTGCGCGCCGGCCTCACGCGCGGCAGGCGTAGGGAACTCGGCCGCCAGCTTCGCCGCCTGAACGACGCCGGGCCGGTGACCTTCATCAGCGACATCGAGCCGGACAGCGTGCGCGCCCGCTTCGAGGAGTTCCTGGCGCTGGAACAGGCGGGCTGGAAGGGCCGGCAGGGAACCGCGCTCATCTCATCGACGATCACCGCCGCGTTCGCGCGCGAAGCCCTGTTCGATCTGGCGGAGGCGGGCAAGGCGCGCATCGATTCGCTGAGGATCGGTGCCCATCCAGTGGCCATCGTGGTCAGCCTGGTTGCGGGGTCGGCCGCCTATACCTGGAAAACCACCTTCGACGAGACCTATGCGCGCTACTCGCCGGGCGTGCAGCTCATGCTCGAGGTGCCGGCGAGCCTGTTCCGTGATCCGGCGGTGCTGATCGTCGATTCCTGTGCGATCGCCGATCACTCGATGGTCGACCGGCTGTGGCCGGAGCGGCGCGGCATCGCCACCTTCGTGCTGGGGCCGCCCGGCGGCGGCAGGCTGCACACGGTCGCGCTGGCAGCGGCGCGGGCGGAACTGGCGGCGCGCGCCAATGTGCGCCGGTTGCGCGACCAGTTCGGCTGACAGGCGGCGTTTCTAGCGACCCTGGATGACGATGCCCGGTCCCGGGCCGGGGCCGGCCAGTGGACCGCCGGCGGAGGGGACGTAGCGCTCACCCAGTTCCAGCGACCAGTAGGTGTGGTAGCGGCCGCCCGGCTGTACCGCCACCGCGATGCCCATCAGCGAAACGTTGGGCAGCAGCATGTTGGCGTTGTGACCGGGCGACTTGCGCCAGGCCTCGAACACGTCGGCCAGCGTCTTCTGGCCGGCGGCGACGTTCTCGGCGGCCATGGAGGCGCGGAAGCCGCCGCGGGCGATGCGCTGGGCGAAGCTGCCCTCGCCGGGCAGCGAATGGCTCATCTTGTCCATGGAGGCCATGCGCTGGGCGTGCTCGGCGGCAAGCGTCATCAGCGTCGGGTCGAGTCTCAGCGGCTTGAGGCCGTGGTCGGCCCGGTATTGCGAGATCAGGCGGGCGGCGGCTTCGGCATCCACAGTGCCCGGCCGGGCGGTCTCGGGGTGCTCGAGCAGGTTGCCGAGGGCGCCGGAAACGCCGCCGCCGCAGGAGGCCAGGAAGACCGGCAACAGGGCCGACAGGACAACGATCAATACGCGACGCTTGGGGGCCATGGGGCGATCCGTGTCAACCGTGACTGCGGCGGTAATGCGACGGATCGCGCAGAAGGGCAAGCCCGCCGGCACCGTGCCTCTTTCTTCCGGCCCGCGTCTGGGCTACTGCCACTGGCATGACTCCGCTCATCGCCAAGACCATCTTCCTGCTCGGCATCGTCGGCTGGTTCGTCATCCGCTACCCGGCCCAGCGCCGGGCGCGGAGGCTCGGCGTCGCCCGTTCGGCGGGAGGCACGCGCGACCGCGTGCTGCTCACGATCGCGACCCTCGGCCAGTTCGTCATCCCAGTCTTCTACATCGCCACCTACCAGCCGGCCTTTGCCGATTACGGCTTCTACCCGCTCGAAGCCTGGGCCGGGGGCGTGGCGATCGTCGCCTCGCTGGTGCTCTTCCGCGTCACCCACAAGCAGCTTGGCCGCATGTGGTCGATCACGCTGGAGATGCGCGAGGGGCACAAGCTGGTGACCGACGGGCTTTATGCCCATGTCCGCCATCCGATGTATTCGTCCTTCGCCCTGTTCGCCGTGGCGCAGCTTCTGCTCATACAGAACTGGATTGCCGGGCCCGCCGGCCTCGTCGGCTTCGGCATCCTGTTCTTCATGCGCGTGCCGCATGAAGAACGCGTGATGATCGAGACCTTCGGCGACGAGTACCGGGACTACATGCGACGCACGGCGCGCATTATCCCGTGGATTTATTAGGGAATCTGGCGGGCGCGCGTGCAACGCCACTTGCCCATTGCGTCTTGCCGGGTATCGTATCCTGCGAGGGCGTATTTCAGCGAGAGGGTAGAATCATGCTGGGAGTCGGAGCGAGAAGCCCCGTCTGGGGCCGGGCCGTTGCGTTGGCTGTCGTGCTCGGCCTTGCCGTCGTCGTGGCGCGGCCGGTCGAATCGTTTGCGGCAGGCAATGTCGAACTGGCGTCCGCCAAGGCGCAGCCGCGCGGCAGCGTCTATCTGTTCCTCGGGCTGCTCAACGTCTTTTCCACCGGGCTCGACCAGCTTTCCAGCGAGCTGAAGGCCAGGGGCATCCCCAACACCGCCATGAACTACGGCGGCTGGATGGGGCCTTCCGCGGACATCAAGGCGCACTGGGCCAACGACAAGCGGCGGACACAGCCGATCGTGATCGTCGGCCATTCCTTTGGCGCCGACGCGGCCATCGCCATGGCGGCGGATCTCGGCAAGAAGGGCATTCCGGTCGATCTCGTCGTGATCTTCGATGCCACCCAGCGCCAGGCGGTACCGGCCAATGTGCGCCATCTGATCAACTTCTATGGCGCGACCGACGGCGTCGGAAAGAAGCTGGCCGGCGGCAAGGGCTTCCATGGCAAGCTCGAAAACATCAACATCGACAAGCTGAACGAGGCCATCGGCCATCTCAACATCGAGAAACAGCCGGTCTTCCACAAGCGCGTCATCGCCGAGGTGCTGCGGCTCTACGGCCGCAGGTCGTAGGCTCTAGCTCCTGCCCGATGCGCGGCCGAGCCGCGCGTCGGCGAGTGCGAAGAGCTGGTCGGTGGCGATGGCCAGCAGGCCGACCACGATCGCGCCCTGAATCACATAGGCCGTGTTCGAGCCCGACAGGCCCTCGATGATCGGCGAGCCGAGGCTGAGGGCGCCGACGGTCGAGCCGATCGCCGCGGTGCCGATATTGATGATCACCGAGGTGCGCACGCCGGCGAGGATCACCGGTGCGGCGAGCGGCAGTTCCACCCACAGGAGCTTCTGGCGGGGCGTCAGCCCCATCCCCTCGGCGGCGCCGAGCGCCGACGGCGATACGCCACGCAGGCCGGCGATGGTGTTGTCGACGACGGGCAGGATGCCATAGGCGATCAGTGCCACCACCGTGGGCCCGGCACCATAGCCGACCAGCGGTACGGCGATGGCGAGCACGGCCGCCGGCGGAAAGGTCTGGCCGATGGCAGTGATGGTGTCGAGGATGCCGGCGAAATCGCGGCCGGCCCGGCGGGTGACGAAGACGCCGGCGGCGACGCCGGCGATGACCACCGGAACGGTGGCGGCGAGCACCAGGCCGATGTGCCAGAGGGTCAGGGTGAGGAAGCTAGCGCGGGTATAGACCGGGCGCTCCAGCGCCGGAAACCAGGCGTGGAACAACGGCTGCAGCGCCGGCATGCCGAAGACCAGCGCCACCAGCAGCGCCGTCGGCAGGAGCGCCAGCGCCAGACGGCCTGACTGTCCGGGGCCGGGCAAGGCCGCCGTGGCGTTCAAGGCTCTCTCCTCAGAAGATCGCCGAGGCCGATGGCGCCCTGCGGTTGACCCGCTTTGTCGACGACCGGCAGGGCGTCGCGGCCGGTGCCGAGCATGCGGGCGAGCGCCATGTCGAGGTGTTCGTCGCCGCCGATGGGCGGTCCCTCGGCACTCTTTCCCCGCGAGAACCAATCGCGCACACGGCGCACCTTGAGAAGGCGGAGGCTGGCCGCCTCGCCGCCGACCAGGGCGCGGACGAAATCGTTGGCGGGATTGGCGAGCACCGCCTCCGGCGTGGCGTTCTGCACCACCTTGCCTTCGTCGAAGACGACGATGCGCTGGCCGAGACGGACCGCCTCGTCGATGTCGTGGGTGACCATCAGGATGGTCTTGCCGGTCGCCGCGTGGACGCGGATCATCTCGGTCTGCAGCGTGTCGCGGGTGACGGCATCAAGGGCGCCGAAGGGCTCGTCCATGAGCAGGATGTTGGGATCGGCGGCGAGCGCGCGGGCCAGGCCGATGCGCTGCTGCTGACCGCCGGAGAGCTGATGCGGGTGGCGGTCGCGGAAGGTCGCCGGGTCGAGCTCGACCAGCGTCATCAGCTCGTCGATGCGCGCATCGATGCGCTTCTTCGGCCAGCCGAGCAGGCGCGGCACGGTGGCGATGTTGTCGCCGACGCTCCAATGGGGGAACAGGCCGATCGACTGGATGACATAGCCGAGGCGGCGGCGCAGCACGACCGGGTCGAGAGTGGCGATGTCGTCGTCGTCGATACGGATCGTGCCGCTGTCCGGTGCAATGAGCCGGTTGACGAGACGCAACGCGGTCGACTTGCCGGCGCCGGAGGGGCCGACCAGCATGCAGAATTCGTGGCTCGCGACGGTGAAGGAGGCGTCGTCGAGAGCGCCGTGGCCGTGGAAGGTCTTGGTGATGTTTTCGAATGAAATCATGGGTTTATGGCCCGGGTCGCGGCGAGAGTCAGGAGGCGGAGAAGGATGTCGGCGGCGAGCGCCAGAAGGATGGCGGAGAGCGCGCCGAGAAGCACCAGGTCGGTCGCGGTCTGGCCGAGGCCGATGAAGACGAAGCTGCCGAAGCCGCCGGCGCCGATGAGAGCAGCGACGACCGCCAGCCCGACGAGCTGGACGGTGACGATGCGCAGGCCCGCCAGTAGAACCGGCAGGCCAAGCGGGATCGACACCCAGGCCATGATCTGGAACGGCGTCATGCCCATGCCGCGAGCGGTATCGATGGCCGACGGCGGCACGCTCTTCAGGCCGGCCTCGGTGTTGCGGGCGACCGGCAGCAGTCCGTAGAGGGTGAGCGCGATCAAGGCCGGCGTGAAGCCGATGCCGCGCACGCCGAGGGTGCGCAACAGCGGCAGCCAGTCGGAGAGCATGGTGAGCGGTCCGATGAGCAGGCCGAAAAGGGCGATGGAGGGGACGGTCTGGATGAGGTTCAGGACCGAGAAGATGCGGCCCGAACGTTCCGGCCGGGTGCTCGCCAGAACGCCGAGCGGCACGCCGATGGCGAGCGCCAGCGCCAGGGAGACGAGCACCAGAACGATGTGGCGGACGAGCGCGAGATTGTATTCGTCCCGGCGGATCGACCATTCGTGGACCAGCGACAGGTCGTTGAACCATCCGCGCGCGGCGAGCCCCGCCAGAACGACGAAGATGCCCAGGCCGACGAGGCTGTGGAGCCAGATGGCACTGCGAAAGCGCCTGAGGCTCTCGGCGATCGCGAGGGCCGAGGCGACCAGGACGAGCCAGAAGGCACCGCCCAGCGACACGCGCGCCGCGCTGCTCGTCGCGGCCGCAATGAGATGAGTCGCGGCGGCGCCGGCCGCGATGAAATCGGCCAGCAGCAGCAGCACGGCGCCGACGAGTGTGATCGCTTCGCCGAGCCAGCGCGAGCGCCACAGCGCACCGGCGATGAGAGCCATGAAACCGGCGGCCATCGCCGCCGCCGACAGCGGCGCGTCGGCATTCCACAGGGCGATTGCCTTCGGCGTCAGGATGCGGTTCGGCGAGAAGCCGACGAAACCGAGTCCGAGAACGCCCGACAGGGCGACCGCGACAAGGAAAAAGGTGACCTTGTTGAAGGCCACCTCTCCCCTTGCATCATCTGCATTCGCTCCGTTGGCCGGACGCGCCCGGCCGTTTTCGGTCGCGGTTATTTGAGGAATCCCTTCTCGGTCAGGTAGTCCGCCGCGACCTTCTTGGCGTCCTCGCCATCGACCGCGATCTTGGCATTGAGGGTCTGCAGGGTTTCCAGCGACAGCGACGTGAAGACCGGATCGAGCAGGTCCTTGATCTGCGGATACTTGTCGAGGGTTTCCTGGCGCACGGTGGGCGCCGGCTCATAGACCGCCTGCACGCCCTTGGTGTCGGTCATCACGACCAGACCGAGCGCGGCGAGCTGCCCGTCGGTGCCGTAGGCCATGGCGGCATTGACGCCGGAGGTCTGCTCGGCGGCCGCCTTCTCGGTGGCAGCGGTGTCGCCGCCGGAGAAGACGAGGAGCTGGTCGGCGGTCAGCTTGAAGCCATAGGCCTCCTGGAAGCCGGGGAGGGCGGCCGGGCTCTCGACGAACTCGGCGGAGCCGGCGAGCTTCACCTTGCCGCCACCGGCAACCCACTTGCCGAAGTCGTCCATGGTCTTGAGGTTGTTCTTCTCGGCCACGTCCTTGCGCACGGCAATGGCCCAGGTGTTGTTGGCCGGGGCCGGCTGCAGCCAGACGATATTGTTGGCCTTGTCGAGCTCCTTGGCCTTTTCATAGGCCTTTGCCGCATTCTTCCACGCCGGATCGTCCGGCACGCTGAAGAAGAAGCCGGCATTGCCAGTGTATTCCGGATAGATGTCGACCTCGCCGGAGATGAGCGCGGTGCGCACGATCTTGGTCGGCCCGAGCTGGACCTTGTTCTCGGTCGGGATGCCGGCGTGATCGAGCACCTGCAGGATCATGTTGCCGAGGAGCCCGCCCTCGGTGTCGATCTTGGAGGCAACCACGACGGTGCCGCCGGCGGCGAGTGCCGGGCCGGCGAGCAGGCTGAGGCCGAGCGCGGCGGTGGCGATCTTCAATGCAAATTTCATGAGACATGTCCTCCGTTGGCGGCGCGGCCGAAGCGGGCGGAAATGCCCCTACGCAAGCCGCAGCAATCGTCACAATCCGTTTCCGCGGCAACCCGCCGGTCTGAACGACGGTATGCTAGCCGCCGGAAAAACCGGCGACGCGCGCGGAAGATAGGTTCGGTCTTGATGAAGTCAAAAACACAAACGCGTTGATATCCATGCCGGCGCCGGTCCACCGACTCCATCGGGCGTTCCCTGTCTTTGGATGTTGCTCCTGGGTCCTCCACTGCGCGCTCGACAGCGCGTGAGGGGCGAATCCCGCCTGTGACGCCCGCCGGGGCCTCGCGGGAAGCAACTTTTCGGGCTCATTCCCGGCACGAACGGCCGTCGAACCAAGCGACAAGAACCGGGCCCCGAACAAGCGACGGCGGGCCCAGCATAGGGATCGGGCGATCAATGTCAAAAACCGCGCGCGTTCGGGTTGTTCGCTGCTGACAGATTTGGGCCTGACGGGCGGTCGGGCAGGGGCTGCCGTCGATCCTTCGAGGCTCCCCCGACATAGGTCCGGGGGAGCACCTCAGAATGAGGGAAGGGCACCGAGCTGCCTGCAGCGATCAGCCCTGACCCTCCTCGATTGCCCGGCAGACGGCGGCGGTGACCTCCGCCGTGGTTGCCGTTCCGCCGAGATCGGGCGTTCTCGGGCCGGTGCGGGTGACCGCCTCGATGGCCGCCATCAGGCGGCGGGCGGCGCTGGTCTCGCCGAGGTGTTCGAGCATCATGACGCTCGACCAGTAGGTGGCGACCGGGTTGGCGGTGCCCCTGCCGACGAGGTCGAAGGCTGAGCCGTGGATCGGCTCGAACATGGAGGGGAACTTGCGCTCGGGGTTGAGGTTGGCGGTGGGGGCGATGCCGACGCTGCCGGCAAGGGCGGCGGCGAGATCGGAGAGGATATCGGCATGGAGGTTGGTGGCGACGATGGTGTCGAGGCTCTCCGGCCGGTTGACCATGCGCATGGTCATGGCGTCGACCAACTCGCGGTCGATGGCCACGTCCGGATAGTCGCGGGCGACCGCGAAAAAGACCTCGTCCCACAGCACCATGCCGAAGCGCTGGGCATTGGACTTGGTGACCAGAGTCAGGTGCTTGTCCGGGCGCGAGCGGGCGAGATCGAAGGCGAAGCGATGGATGCGTTCGACCCCGGCGCGCGTGAAGATCGAGACCTCGGTGGCGATTTCGTGCGGTGCCCCGCGATGGCTGCGCCCGCCCTGGCCGGAATATTCGCCCTCCGAATTCTCGCGCACTATCACCCAGTCGAGGCCGGCGGAATCGCGCAAGGGGCTGACAATGCCGGGTAGAACGCGGGTCGGGCGGACATTGGCGTATTGATCGAGGCCCTGGCAGATGGCGAGCCTGAGACCCCAGAGCGAGACGTGATCAGGCACGTCCTGGCTGCCGACGGCGCCGAAGAGGATGGCGTCGTGGGCGCGGAGTTGGTCGAGGGCGTCGTCGGGCAGATAGCTGCCTTCCTCAAGATAGCGCGCCGAGTTCCAGTCGAGCGACGTCCAGGCGAGGCCGAAGGCACCCGTGCTTGCTGCCAGCCGGTCGAGCACTTCCATCGCCGCGGCGACCACTTCCGGGCCGATGCCGTCGCCGCCGATGGCGGCAATTCGATACTGGTTGGTGGGGGAGGATGTCATGGGAGGGGCCCGTAATCTTCGATTGTCGCAATGATACCGCCGGTCACGGCCGGGCGGCGACCTCCTCGTAGAGCACCCGGTTGGGCGAGGCGCGGCCGGCCTCCTCCTCGGCGACATTGGCCATGGTGGTCTCGGCGATCGCCGTCAGCGCCTCTTCGGTGAAGAAGGCCTGATGGCCGGTGATGAGCACGTTGGGGAAGGTGAGCAGGCGCTGGAAGACGTCGTCCTGGATGATCTCGTTGGAGAGATCCTCGAAGAAGAGGTCGGCCTCCTGCTCATAGACGTCCAGCGCGACGCCGCCGATCTGGCCGGATTTGAGACCGGCGATCACCGCCTCGGCGTCGATCAGCGCACCGCGGCTGGTGTTGATCAGGATGACGCCGTGCTTGAGCTTGTTGACCGCTGCCTCGCTGATGAGATGGTGCGTCTGAGGCGTCAGCGGGCAGTGCAGTGAGATGATGTCGGAGCGGGCGATGAGGTCGTCGATATCGGTGTAGACGACGCCGGCCTCCTTCAGGTCCGCGGCTTCGCTGCGATCGGTGGCCAGCACTTGGCAGCCGAAGCCGAGGCGGAAGATGCGGGCAACCAGGGCGCCGATGCGCCCGGTGCCGACGATGCCGACGGTCTTGTCGTGAATGTCGTGGCCAATCAGGCCTTCGAGGGCGAAGTTGTTGTCGCGTACCCTGACCCAGGCGCGGTGGATGCGCCGGTCGAGCGCCAGCAGCAGGCCGACGGTGAACTCGGCGACGGCATGCGGCGAATAGGCCGGCACGCGCACCACCGTCAGGCCGAGTCGCTCCGCCGCCTCGAGATCGACATTGTTGAAACCGGCGGCGCGCAGCGCGATGAGGCGGGTGCCGCCGGCGGCCAGTGTCTCCAGCACCGGGGCGTCGAGCGTGTCGTTGACGAAGACGCAGACAGCCGAGAACCCCTCGGCCAGGCGTGCGGTCGCGCGGTCGAGGCGCGGCTCCAGGAAATCGAGGGTATGGCCGGCCTTGGCGGCGGCCATACCCAGGAAGACGCGGTCGTAGGGCTTGGTGCTGAAGACGGCAATGTGCATGTCTCGGCTCCGCTTGCGGTCGATCCGTCCTTGAGGTAGCGCACCATACGCGAACAACACGGAAATGCGCCCACTGTTCGTCGGCAGGCAGGCATTGGTGCGGGAAAGAAGGAGCAGGCACGATGTTGGTTGAGGATCTGGATACGCCGGCGGCGGTGGTCGATCTCGACGTTATGGAGGCCAATCTCAGGCGCTGTCAGACCTATCTCGACGCCCACGGCCTGGCGCTGCGTCCCCACATCAAGACCCACAAGATCCCAGAGTTCGCGCATCTCCAGCTCAGGCTCGGAGCCAAAGGCATCACCTGCCAGAAGCTCGGCGAAGCGGAGGTGATGGTCGATGCCGGCATCACCGACATCCTGGTGACCTACAACATCGTCGGCCAGGCCAAGCTCGACCGGCTGGTGGCCCTGGCTCGCCGCGCCGACATCAAGGTGGTGGCAGATTCGGCCGAGGTGGTGGACGGGCTGTCCGCCACCATGTCTCATGCCGGATTGATTCTGCCGGTGCTGGTCGAGTGCGACACGGGAGCCGAGCGTTGCGGGGTGGCGACGCCGGCGGCGGCTCTGACGCTGGCCGAGGCGATCGACCACGCCCCGGGGCTCGCATTCCGCGGGTTGATGACCTTCCCGCCGCGGAGCGCAACCGCAAAAATTCAGGTCTGGCTGGCGGAGGCCGTGGATCTCGCCCGCCGCGCCGGGTTCGACGTTGCCGTGGTCAGTAATGGCGGCACGCCCGACCTCTATCATGCCCACGAAGTGAGCGCTGCCACCGAACACCGGCCGGGAACCTACATCTACAGCGACCGCTTTCAGGTCGAGATCAACCAACTGGGCACGTGGGACGATTGCGCGCTGCGCGTCCACGCCACGGTCGTGTCGCACACGGCAGCCGATCGCTGCGTCATCGATGCCGGGTCAAAAAGCCTGTCCTCCGATCTCCTCGGGCTGCGGCACTACGGCCACATCGTCGGACACCCGGACTGGGAGATCCGGAGCCTGAGCGAGGAACACGGTCAGGTCCACGTGCCTCCCGGTACGGCGGCGCCGAAGGTCGGCGAGCGCGTTACCATCATCCCCAACCACGTCTGCATGGTGACCAACCTCACCGACAGGATCACCGCCGTTCGCGAGGGCAGGGTGGAGACTTTCTACGCGGTGTCGGCGCGCGGGAAGGTGCAGTGAGGGCCGGGGTCCGCGGCGCGGCCTCGGACTCTAGGACGTTGCGGGTTGAGATGTTGCGGTCTTCGTGCGCCGTGCGGCGCGGCGCTCGCGCTGATCGCGCTGATGAAGGAACTCGCGCACGTCGCCCAGCGAATCGGTGAGGAGCGCGCGCATCCGTTCGCGCGCCAGCTCCGGCTCACCGTCGCGGATCGCGTGGAACACGGCGCCGTGCTGCGCCAGGCGATTGTCGCGGATGCGGGCGGCGCCTTCCCAGCTCAGCTTGAAGGTGCTGGTCAACGCGGCATAGATGAGGCTGCCAAGCGCGCCGATGAAATGATTGTTGGTGGCATTGAGGATGCCGAGGTGGAAGCGCAGATCGGCGCTGATCAGGTCGCCGCTGCCGTCCTTGCAGCGCTCCATCTCTGCGAAGGCCGTGCCGATCTGCTCGATGGTCGCCTGCGAGCGAGCCATGGCGGCGAGCGCCGCCGCTTCCGGCTCGACCATGTGGCGCAGGGTATAGAGCTCGGAGATGAACTCCTCGTTGGGCACTGCCTCCAGGTGCCAGGTGAGCACCTCCGGGTCGAGCATGTTCCAGTCGGCTTTGGGGCGAACGCGGGTGCCGATCTTGGGGCGCGGCAGGATGAGTCCCTTGGCGGCGAGTACGCTGTAGGCCTCGCGCAGCGCCGTGCGCGACACCGCGAAGCGCGAGCGCATCTCAGCCTCGTTGGGCAGCAGGGTGCCCGGCGGAAAGACGCCGGCGACGATCTCGCAGCCAACCTTGTGGGCGATGTAGGCGTAGACGTTGCGCTCGATGAAGGCACCCCCCTTGTCGCGTTCGGACGGTGCGTCGGCCCGCAGGGGCTTCAGCTTCGAAATGAGGCGGGCATGGCGGCTCGACTGCGGCATGGCGCCTCCTATCCTCTCAGGTCGTCCTCTGCAAGCTGAACGAACCAACGAGCGAACGCTGCATGACGATGAACAGGAACAGCAGCACGCCGCTGGTGATCATGATCCACGCGCCGTTGAGCGAGCCATTGAACACGATCAATGTCGCGATCAGCCCGAGGATCATGCCGCCGAACAGTGTGCCGGCAACCATGCCTACGCCACCGGTCAGCAAGGTTCCGCCGAGCACGACGGAGGCGATGGCATTGAGCTCGTTGCCGGTGCCGGCCAGCGGATAGCCAGAGGAGGTGTAGAGGGCGTAGATGACGCCGCCGAGCGCGCTGTAGAAGCCGCCGAGCGCGTAGATCATGACCGTTGTCTTGCGGATCGGCACGCCCATGAGGATCGCGGAGGTGCGGTCGCCGCCGATGGCATAGACGTTGGTGCCGAAGCGCGTGAAGTGGGCGATCACGATTGCCGCGACGAGGACCACGAGCATCACGATGGCCGAACTGGCGAGAAAGCCGCCGTCCGGCAGGGGGATGTTCCAACCGGCGAACTGGCTGACGAAGGGGTTCCGGATCGGAATCGAATCGAGCGTCACCATGAAGCAGGCGCCACGCAGCATGAACAGGCCGGCGAGCGTGATGATGAAGGGCTGAATCTCGCAGAAATCGATGATGAAGCCCTGGAAGGCGCCGAACATGATGCCGAAGGCCAAGAGCAGCAAGGCGGATGCGAGCGGGTGCCAGCCCATGGTGTCGAGGCTCGCCATGACAACGCCGACGAAGCCGATCATCGATCCGATCGACAGGTCGATGCCGCCGGAAATGATGACGAAGGTGGTGCCGATCGCCGCGGTGATGATGAAGGCGTTGTCGGCGAGGATGTGGCCGATCACCAGAAACGAGAAGAAGTACGGATAGAGGATACCGCCGATGATGAACAGCGCGGCGAAGACGACGATCGTCGCAGCCAGCGGCAGATAGCGCTCCTTCATGATTTCCTCCGGCGGAACAGCAGGATCACGGCGGTGCGGAAGTTGTTCGACTGCAGCAGTAGAACGAACAGGACGACGACCGCCTTGACCAGCAAGTTGTATTCGGGCGGAAGGCCACTCATCAGGATCGAAGTGACTAGCGCCTGGATGATGAGGACGCCGATCAGCGTCATGCCGAGATAGATGCGGCCGCCGGCCAGCGATCCGCCGCCGATGACCACCGCCAGGATGGCGTCCAGCTCGCTGAACAGGGCGACGCTGACAGGGTCCGAAGTGTGGGTGTCGGCCGTCATGATGACGCCGGCGATGGCCGCACAGAAGCCAGAGATCAGATAGGCGGAGAATTTGACCATGCGCGAATTGATGCCGGCGAGATCGGCGGCAGCGGAATTGGCGCCCACTGTCTCCAGGAGCAGGCCGAGCGCCGTGCGGCGGATCAGCAGCCACAGGAGGATGAAGATCACCACACCGACATAGAGCCGGGTGGGGATGAGGCCGATGCTGCCGGTGCTCAGTCCCTGAAGCAGCGGGCTCTGGAAGCTCGGATCGGTGCCGCCATAGATGAGGTTGATCATCAGGCCGATGCCGCGGCCGGAAACCATGAGGATCAACGTCGCGATGATTGGCTGGATGTCGAGCACCGCCACCAGGAAGCCGTTCCACAGGCCGCACAACAGGCCGACGCCGATCGCGATCAGCAGGATGACGATGTGAGGATCGCCTTCGTGCATGCGCCAGGCGATGGTGGCACCCACCACCGCGATGATCGAGCCGACCGACAGATCGATGCCCTTGGTGCCGATCACGACGGCCATGCCGAGCGCGAGCATCGCCGGCGGCATGCCGCGATAGACGACGTCGATGAGGCTGCCGAACAGGCGGCCCTGGACAATGCGGATTGAGAAGAAGTCCGGCGAGATGATGCCGTCGATGATCAGGATCACCAAGAGAGCGGCCAGCGGCCAGACGGCGCGGTGACCGAGGACGGTGCGCAGGCGCACGCCAAAGGTTTTTGTGCCCGCCACAGCGGTGGACTGTTCAGTAATCATCCGGCTGCAATCGTGTGAATGATGTTTTCGCGGGTGATGTCGTCACCGACCATCTCACCAATCTTCTTACGGTCGCGCAGCACCGCGACACGGTCGCTGACGGCCACCAGTTCATCGAATTCGGACGAGGCGACCAGTAGCGCCAAGCCTTCGTTGCACAGCCGGCAAATCAGCGCGACGATTTCGGCGTGGGCGCCGACATCGATGCCGCGCGTCGGCTCGTCGAGGATCAGGATCGTCGGCTGCGATGCCAGAGAGCGCGCCAGCACCACTTTCTGTTGATTGCCGCCGGAAAGCTGGTTGACCGGCTTTTCCGCGTCCGGCGTGGCGATATTGAGCGCCTTGATCATGTCGTCGGCCAGCTTGCGCTGCTGCTCCTGCGACAGCAGGTTGAACCAGCCGCGCTTGAGCTGCAGGCCGAGCATGATGTTCTCACGCACACTGAGCTCGCCGACCAAGCCCTCGGCCTTGCGGTCCTCGGGACAGAAAGCGACGCCATTGTGCAACGCCTGGCGTGTCGAGTTGTGGGCGACGTGATGACCGCGGATCGTCAAGGTCCCCGAATCGGCGCGGATCGCTCCGAATATGAGCTTGGTGGTTTCCGTGCGGCCGGAACCCAGCAGGCCGGCTAGGCCAACAACCTCACCGGGACGCAAGGTCATGTCGAAAGGTTCCATGGTCCGCCGGCGTCCGAGGCCCTCGGCCACCAGAACCGGTTCTGCCGATGCCGTGCCCGCGCCGCCTTCGCGCCGCGCCTCGACCTCTTCGAGCTCGCGGCCGATCATCATCGAGATCAGCTTCACCTGGGGCAGTTCGGCCGTCAGCGCCTCGCCGACCAGTCGGCCGTTGCGTAGCACCGATATGCGGTCGGAGATCTCGTAGACCTGGTCGATAAAGTGGGTGATGAAGACGATGGCCATGCCCTGCGACTTCAGGTCACGCACGATCTGGAAAAGCAGTTTGGTCTCGGCCGCGTCGAGGCTGGCCGTGGGCTCGTCGAGCACGAGCACGCGCGTATCCGCCTCGAGGGCGCGCGCGATGGCGATCAGTTGCTGGACGGCCACCGAATAGGAGCCGAGAGGCTTTTCGACATCGATGTCGAGATTGAGGCGCTTCAGGCGCTGGCGGGCCACTTCGCGCGACCTGCGCCAGGAAATGACGCCCATGCTGCGCGACTGGCGCTCGAGCGTCAGGTTCTTGGTGACCGACAAGGTCGGGATCAGGTTGACTTCCTGATAGACGGTGCTGATGCCGAGCGCCTGCGCATCGGCCGTGGTGTGGATGTGAACCGGCTTGCCGTCGAGGCGAATCTCGCCTTCGTCAGCGTTGAGCGCGCCGGTCAGAACCTTGATCAGGGTGGATTTGCCGGCGCCGTTTTCGCCGAGCAGGGCATGCACCTCGCCAGCGTTCAGCTTCAGGTCGACTTTCTCAAGTGCCCGGACACCCGGAAAAGCCTTCGAGATGCTGAGCATCTCGACCCGCGCAGTACCGTTCTCAGTCACAACCGCCCGTCCCGTTCAGTTGTCCCGTGCCAGCTTACCACACTAGCCGGTTCGCGAAGAAAGCGGCGCCTCGCCAAGATTCCGAGGCCAGGCACCGCTTTCCGTGTCGCTACTCTAGGTTCGGTTCGACCCTAGTAGGCCGGGACAGCCGCGTTGTGCAGATCGGACGGAATCACGATCCACTTCGGCAGATCCGAAGGAGCCTTCAGGTAGTCGAGCATGACCGGGTAGATGTACTTGCCGATCGCCGAACGAAGCTCGACCGACGCATTGGCGTCGCCCGCGGCCAGGGCCTTCTTCATGGCCGGCACGTAGTCAACCGAAACCATCAGAACGTCCTTACCGGGCTTCAAGCCGGCTTCCTTCATGGCCTGAATGGCGCCGAGCTGCATGTTGTCGTTATGAGCAAACGACGCGCAGATGTCCTTCAGGTTGTCGGTCGACTTGATGAAGGCTTCCATGACCTTCTTGCCGCCCTCAGTGGTGAAGTCGCCGCTCTGGGTCTTGACGATCTTCATGCCGGGGAACTGCGAGATAACGGCCTCGAAGCCCTTCTTGCGCTCGATCGCCGGAGCCGAACCAACGGTGCCCTGCTCTTCGACGATGTTGCACTGGCCCTTGCTGGCCTGAGCCAGCCACGCACCCGCCAGCTTGCCTTCGAGGTTGAAGTCGGCCGAGATGCGGGTCACGTAGAGCGACTTGTCGGTTACATCGACGTCGCGGTCAGCCAGGAACACCGGAATCTTGGCGGCCTTGGCTTCTTTCAGCACCTGATCCCAACCGGTGACGACCACCGGGGCGATGAGGATAGCGTCGACATGCTGGGCGATGAAGGCGCGAACAGCTTTGAGCTGCTCTTCCTGCTTGCCCTGGGCGTCGGCGAACTTGAGATCAATCCCATATTCCTTCGCCGAATCCTGCATGTCCTTGGAGAACGCGGGGCGCCAGTCGCCCTCATCGCCCACCTGCGAGAAGCCGATGGTGACGGCGAACGCCGACGACCCCATGAGCATCATCGCTGTCGCGGCAACAGCGCCGCCAATCCACTTAGCAGTCTGCATTAAGTAACCCTCCCGTTCCGATATGGACCGTGTTCTCGGTGGCCGGCCCTTGGGGTCAGGCCGGCGGATTTCTCACCGCCGGCCCCGACCACCGCATTTCTCATATCATCTTACTAATCAGCCAGACAACCCCGTTCCGTCGCTATGCTTAGCCCCAAGCGGAATCGTTGAGCCTGATCTCGTTGCGGAATTCGCGCAGCCTGGTTTCGCGGTCGATCAGCAGGTATTCGATTCCCGCCATTTCCGCGAAATCCTCGAGGTGTTCCGGGGTCAGCGCGAGCGAGAACCCGGTGTGGTGGGCGCCGCCGGCGTAGATCCAGGCGGCGGCGCCGACCGCAAGGCTGGGCTCGGGTTTCCATAGCACCCGGGCCACCGGCAGCCTGGGCAGCTTCTGCAGCGGCGGCACGGCTTTCACCGTGTTGACGATCATGCGGAAGCGGTTGCCCAAGTCGACGATCGAAGCGTTGACGGCATCGCCGGTAACTGAATCGAAGACCAGCCGCACCGGATCCTCCTTGCCGCCGATGCCGAGAGGGTGCACCTCGCAAGACGGCTTGCCCTTGGCGATTGTCGGACAAATTTCGAGCATGTGGGCGCCGAGCACCGCCGGGCCGGCCGGATCGAAGTGGTAGGTGTAGTCCTCCATGAAGGAGGTGCCGCCTTTCAGGCCGTGCGCCATGACCTTCATGGCGCGGACCAGCGCCGAATGCTTCCAGTCGCCTTCGCCGCCGAAGCCGTAACCGTCGGCCATCAGCCTCTGGGCGCCGATGCCGGGAAGCTGTTTGATCCCGGTCAGGTTCTCGAAGCTATCGGTAAAGGCGTGGAAGCCGCCGTCGGTGAGGAAGGCCCTGAGCGCCAGTTCGATGCGCGCCGCATCGCGCAGCGATTCCCGGCGCGCGCCGTTCTTCCGCAGCACCGGCATCATGCTGTAGCTGTCGTCGTATTCGGCACACAGCCGGTTGATCTCGGCGTCCGACACCTGGTCCTGGAACCTGACCAGATCGCCCATGCCGTAGCCGTTGACCGAGACGCCGAAGACGACCTCGGCCTCGACCTTGTCACCCTCGGTGACGGCCACCTGACGCATGTTGTCGCCGAGGCGGGCGACCTTCAGCCGCCGCAGCTCGGCAAAGCCGGCGGCGGCGCGCAGCCAGACGGAGAGCGAATCGGTGACGCCCTTCTCCTTCCAGTGACCGACGATCACCTTACGGGGGAGGCGCAGGCGCGCGCAGATGTGGCCGAACTCGCGGTCGCCGTGGGCCGACTGGTTGAGGTTCATGAAATCCATGTCGATCGACGACCACGGAATGTCGCGACCGAACTGGGTGTGCAGGTGACAGAGCGGCTTGGTCAGCCGGGTCAGGCCGCCGATCCACATCTTGGCCGGGCTGAAAGTGTGCATCCATGTCACTACGCCGATGCAGTTGGGCTCGGCGCTGGCCTGGACGAGGGTGTCCCTGATCTCGTCCGGGGTCTTGACCACCGGCTTGAAGACAAGCCGGACGGGCAGGCCTGCTTCGTTCAGGCCGGCCACGATCTGGCGCGCGTCCGCTTCGACCGCGGCAAGCGTTTCCGGCCCGTAGAGGTGCTGACTGCCGGTCACGAACCACGCCTCGAGCGGCGCGAAATCGATAGTTGCGGCAGACGGTGTCGCCGCGGAGGCTTTCGCCTGGCGGGGGGAGGCGGGTGTCTTTTTCGGTTGAGTAGGCATAGGCTCGCTGTTTGTTTGCGATGCGTTGAAAAGCATGCCTTGTGGCCTATTCATGATATAATAAGCCTAAAGGGTTTGACCAGCAAATACCCACCAACCACCATTCACCCAACAAAGACCGATATCCTGCCATGCTGCTTGCAAAACTGCGCGAAGACGTGATGAAGGCGAACCAGGATCTGGTTCGCGAAGGCGTCGTCAAATTCACCTTTGGCAATGTCAGCGGCATTGCCCGCGAAGAGGGGCTGGTCGCCATCAAGCCGAGCGGCGTGCCTTATGACGAGCTGACGCCGGCGATGATCGTCGTCACCGACCTCGACGGGCGCGTGGTCGACAGCAATCTCAGGCCTTCGTCCGACCTGCCGACACATCTGGAGTTGTACAAGGCGTTTCCCAATATCGGCGGCGTCGCCCACACCCATTCGGAATTTGCCACCGCCTGGGCACAGGCGCGGCGGCCGGTGCCATGCCTGGGCACCACCCATGCCGACTACTTCCACGGCCCGGTGCCGGTGACCGACGACATGACGCCGACGGAGATCGCCGGAGAGTACGAGAAGGAGACGGGGTTGGTGATCGTGCGCAAGTTCCGCGATCTCGGTCTCGATCCGGATGCGGTTGCAGCCGTGCTGGTCGCCGGCCACGGCCCCTTCGCCTGGGGCACGGACGCCGACGACGCAGTGCATCACGCGGCCAGTCTGGAATACATCGCGCGCTTGGCGACTCACACCTTCGCCGTCAACCCCGAGGCGCAGGCGCTGGCGCATGAACTGCACGACAAGCACTTCCTCCGCAAGCACGGTGCTGGCGCCTATTACGGCCAGCCGAAGGGCTGAACGGGCAGGACGGCCGCCCGCGACACCGCTTCGCCTTCGCTCTCTGGAAAGAAACTGCTACCGGAGAAGAAGCTGCTACCGAATTAAGGACAAACCGGAGGAACGACAGCCATGACGATTGTGGCGGGAGTCGATTTGGCACGCTCAGCGTGCGCACCTCGATCGTCGACAGCGAGCGCGGGATGCTGGCATCGGCGGTCGCCGAGTATCCGCTGCATCGCAAGCGCGGGGACTCGGATTTTGCCACGCAGTCGCATGCCGATCACATGCGGGCGCGGACATCAGGAAAAAGGAGTTGATGACCGATGACGCAGCAGGGCACCGGCGCGGCCGCGGCAATCGCCGAGGGCCGCACATCGCTGGGAGTTGAGCTCGGGTCCACCAACATCAAGGCGTGCCTCATCGGGCCGGACCACAAGGTCCTCGCCACGGGCAGTCACGGCTGGGAGAACCAATTCGTCGACCGCCTGTGGACCTACTCCGAAGACGCGATCTGGACCGGCCTCCAGGCCGCCGTTGCTAGCCTGATGGCCGATGTCGAACGACGCCACGGCGTGCCTCTCACTCGCATCGGCGCGCTGGGATTCTCGGCGATGATGCACGGGTACCTGGCGTTCGACGCGAACGGCACGCTTCTCGTTCCATTCCGCACCTGGCGCAACACCAATACTGAGCGCGCCGCAGCTGAGCTGACCAGGACGCTCGGCTTCAACTTCCCGCACAGATGGTCGGCTTCGCACCTGTATCAGGCGGTCATCGACGAGGAGCCGCATGTCGCCGATGTCGACTACATTACGACCCTGTCCGGCTATGTGCATTGGCGCTTGACCGGCCGCAAGGTGCTCGGCGTGGGCGACGCGTCGGGCATGTTCCCGATCGACGCGGCCACCCACGACTTCGATGCGCCGATGTTGGCGCGGTTCGGCGAGATGGTCGCCGCCCGTCAACCGGGCTTTGACGCCACCGCGGTCTTCCCCAAGGTGCTCGTCGCCGGCGAGGACGCCGGAACGCTCACAGCGGAGGGCGCCGCGCTGCTCGACCCGACCGGCACGCTGCAGCCGGGCGCGCCGGTGTGCCCGCCCGAAGGCGATGCCGGCACGGGCATGGTGGCGACCAACGCTGTCGCCCAGCGTACCGGCAACATCAGCGCGGGCACGTCGATCTTCGCGATGGTGGTGCTCGAGAAGCCGCTGACCGCGGTGCACGAGGAGCTCGACATCGTCACCACGCCGGCGGGCGACCTGGTCGCGATGGTCCACTGCAATAACGGCGCGAGCGAGCTCGGGGCCTGGGCGGGCGTCTTTACCCAGTTCGCCGCCGCCATCGGGGCCAAGGCCGATGCGAATGCCGTCTTCGGCGCGCTCTTCGCCGCGGCGCTTGAAGGCGAGGCGGACGGCGGTGGACTACTCGCCTACAACTACCTCGCGGGCGAGCCGATCACGGGTCTGGCCGAGGGACGTCCGCTTGTCGTGCGCACCCCCGGCAGCCGTCTTACCCTTGCCAACTTCATGCGCACCCAGCTCTACGCCGCCTTCGGCACGCTGAGCCTTGGCATGAACGTGCTGCACGGCGAAGGCGTGAAGCTGGATTCGATGTTTGCGCATGGCGGCATGTTCAGGACCGCGGGTGTCGCGCAGCGTCTTCTGGCGGCGGCCATCGGCGCGCCTGTGACCGTGGGGGATACTGCGAGCGAGGGCGGCGCGTGGGGCATTGCCGTGCTCGCCGAGTACCTGCGCACAGGCGCCGGCGTGGGCCTGGGCGACTACCTCGCCGGCCGCGTGTTCGCGGGCGCCGAGCTCGACGTGGCGGAGCCGGACCCCGCCGATGTCGAGGGCTACGCAAAGTGGCTCGAGCAGTACTCGGCGGGTCTCGCGATCGAGAAGGCGGCGACGGAGGCAATCAGCTAACCGGCGGGCCCCCACCGGACGACGACCCGTGTGACGGGGCGCGTGAGCGGCTCAAGGTGAGGTACGCGGCGGACCCCGCGGCGCACGAAACCTGCGTTACGCTCCATGCGCTGTTCAGCCGCATCTACTTCGATTTCGTCAATCCGACTGGTTACGGCAAATTCCCGGATGTGCTACCGACCCTGATCAGACTCGCCCGCGGGCAGGGCGGGAACGACGACAACCGGGGAGGCATGCCATGGCCGGGGTGGGGCGCATCGGCGAGGAATTCCGCAGCAGGTTCGGCGTCGAGCCGCGGATCTACCGGGCGCCCGGGCGGGTCAACCTGATCGGCGAGCACACCGACTACAATGACGGCTTCGTGCTGCCGGCGGCGCTCGACCTGGCGACCGTGGCGGCGATCGCGCCGCGCAGCGACCGGACGCTCAATATCCACTCGCTGATGATGGGTGAGACCGTCAGCTTCGATCTCGACGAGGCCGAGCCCAAGGCGCGCAAGCACTGGAGTGACTATGTGCGCGGCGTCGCCTGGGTGCTGGAGGGGGCCGGTGGTCACCGGCTGACCGGCGCCGACCTGATGATCGACAGCACGGTGCCGCTCGGCGCCGGCCTGTCGTCCTCGGCGGCGCTTGAGGTGGCGACCGGCTATGCGCTGCTCGGCAACAGCGGGCTCGCCGTCGACCTGACCCGGCTGGCGCTGGCAGCCCAGAAGGCCGAGAACGAATTCGTCGGCATGCGCTGCGGCATCATGGACCAGTTCATCGCCTGCCACGGTGCTGCCGACCATGCGCTGCTCATCGACTGCCGCAGCCTCGACCGCAGGCTGGTGCCGATCGATCCCGCCGTGCGGCTGGTGATCTCCAACACGATGGTGCATCACGAGCATGCCGCCGGCGAATACAATCTGCGCCGGCACGACTGCGAGGAAGGGGTCAGGCGCCTGTCGGCGGCGCTGCCCGGCATCAAGGCGTTGCGCGACGTGTCGCTGGACGAACTGGAGCGCCACCGGGACCTGCTGACGCCGGTGATCTATCGGCGCTGCCGCCACGTGGTGAGCGAGAACGAGCGCACGCTCAGCGCGGCGGATGCGCTCGCTTCCGGCGATGTCGTTCGGTTCGGCGAGCTGATGAACCAGTCGCATGTGTCGATGCGCGACGACTTCGAGATTTCGTGCCGCGAAGTCGATCAGATGGTGGCGCTGAACCAGGCGGTCGACGGGGTTCATGGCGCGCGGATGACCGGCGGCGGCTTCGGCGGCTGCACGATCAGCCTGGTCGCGACGGAGGCCGTGGAGGCGTTCCGGCACAGCGTGGCAAAGGGCTACGAGGCGGCCACCGGACTCAAGCCACAGATCTTCACCTCGACGGCCGGCGCCGGCGTCGGCGAGATGACCTGAGGGCGATGCGCATGTCCTTCCTGGAGACTTCGTCGCACCGCCGCTTCAATCCGCTGACCGGGGAATGGGTCCTGGTCTCGCCTCACCGCATGCAGCGGCCGTGGCAGGGCCAGACCGAGAAGAGCGCCCCGCCCCAGGCGGTGGAATACGATCCGAAGTGCTATCTCTGCCCGGGAAACCATCGCGCCCATGGCGCGGTCAATCCGGCCTACGACCATACCTTCGTCTTCGACAACGACTTTCCGGCGCTGCTCGCGGGCGGCGAGGGCGTCGTCGACCGCCGCGGGCTGATCGTGGCCGAGGAGGAGACCGGCATCTGCCGGGTGATCTGTTTCTCGCCGCGTCACGACCTGACGCTGGCGCGCATGGATATCCCCGATATCGAGCGGGTCATCGCCGTGTGGCGCGAGCAGTATCGCGAACTCGGCGCCATGGACGGCATCAATGCGGTGCAGATCTTCGAGAACCGCGGCGAGATGATGGGGGCGAGCAATCCCCACCCGCATTGCCAGGTATGGGCAACCCGGACACTGCCCAACGAAATGGCCAAGGAACTGGCGTCGCAGGCCGAATACTGGCAGGAGCACGGGTCGTCGCTGCTGGTCGACTATCTCCGGCTGGAGCGGGAGACGGGCGAGCGCATCGTCTTCGAGAACGAGCATTTTACGGTGCTGGTGCCCTTCTGGGCGACTTGGCCGTTCGAGACGATGGTGCTGCCGCACCGGCATGTCGGCTCGCTCGACGAGCTGAGGTCGTACGAGGTGACCGCGCTCGCCGCGGCGCTGCGCACGCTCACCACGCGCTACGACAATTTGTTCGAGACCTCGTTTCCCTATTCGATGGGCTTCCATCAGCATCCGACCGACGGCGAACGGCACCCGGAGTGGCAGCTGCACGCGCATTTCCTGCCGCCGCTCCTGCGCTCGGCGACGGTGCGCAAGTTCATGGTCGGGTTCGAGCTGCTCGGCACGCCTCAGCGCGACATCACGCCGGAGGCGGCGGCGGCGCGCCTGCGCGAACTGCCCGCCACGCATTATCGCGACCGACGCTGAAAGGCTTGGTCGGCCGGAAAGCCCCTTCCCGCGAAGGAAAAGGACGTTCCGGGGTAGCGCCCTACGCTCGCTGGCGCAGCATCACGGCATAGACGCTCACCGAGATGGTGATCAGCAGGCCGTAGATGAACTGAGTCCAGAAGCCGGTCAGATGGACGGCGATGATACCGGGCTCCAGAGAGGCGATGATCAGCACGCCGACGAAGGTGCCGATCATGGTGCCCTTGCCGCCGAACACCGAGGTGCCGCCGATGAAGACGGCGGCGAGCGTGGTCAACAGGTAGCCGTCGCCGGTGCTCGCCCAGAAGAAGGTGAGCTGGTTGAGGATGAACACCACCGACAACGACGCCGACACGCCGACGATCACAAAGCACATGGTCTTCACGAAGTCGACGCGGATGCCCATCATGCGGGCGCTCGCCTCGTTGTCGCCGATGAACAGGACATGGCTGCCGAAACTGTGGCGCTTGTAGATCAGGCCAAGGAAAATTGAACCGACGACGAACCAGATGAACTGGGCGGGAATGATGCCGAAGAGCTCGCCGGTGAAGAACGGATGGATCGGGTTTGCGGTGATCTGCGAGATCGGGATTCCGTGACCCTGGGTCACGACGTTCGTCAGGCCGCGCCACAGGAACATGGTGCCGATGGTCGCCACGATCGACGGAATGCCGATCTTGGTTACGAGCAGCCCGTTGATCAGGCCGATCACGGCGCCGGTCGCCAGGCAGAGGAAAAGCGCGACGAGGAAGCTGTCGGTAGCGAGATAGGACGCGGCGAACACCCAGCCGGAGAAGCCGGCTGCCGAAGGGAAGCTCAGATCGATTTCACCGAGGGTGACGATGAAGGTTGCCGACATCGCCATGAGCCCGAAGAACGGGATCGAGATCATGAACGAGCGGTAGATGTTGAAGCTGAGATAGGTCCCGGGAGCCGCGATGATGAAGACCGCGTAGAGCACCACCAACAGCCCGATGATGCTGATCTGGAACCGGTAGGTGTAGAAGAACGCCCGGCTGAAGAGGCCTGAGGAGTGGGGTTGGCTTTGTGTTGTCGTGGTCACGGGTTTCAGCTCACCTTGCCGGCGTGGTGCAGGGCCACCATGGTTTCGACCAGCTTGTCGCGCGTCACCTCGGATTTGAGGAAGCGTTCGGCAATGCGGCCGCGGTCGAGGATGACGAAGCGATCGGCCACGTCGTAGACGTGGAAGATGTTGTGATCGATGAAGATCGCCGACTTGCCCTGATCGCGGATGGAGCGCGTGAAATTGAGAACGCGCTCGGTCTCGGTGATCGACAGGCCCATGGTCGGCTCATCGAGAATGATGAGATCGGCGTCGAAATAGAGCGCACGGGCGATGGCGACGCCCTGGCGCTCGCCGCCGGAGAGGCCGCCGACCTCGCTGTCGACGGTGATCGCCGACGAGGTCAGACCCATGCGCGTGCGCATGAGCTTTTCGGTCTCGCGCCGCTGCCCGGCGAGGTCGAGGAAGCCGAGGAAGGTGGTGCGCTCGTGGCCGGCGAAGACGTTGCGCCACAGCTCCTGCTGCTCGGCCAGCGCGCGCTCCTGATAGACGCACTCGATGCCCAGAGCACGAGAGGCGCGCGCGTCGCGGGCGCCGATGCTCTTGCCCTTGAAATAGATCTCGCCGCCACTGGGCGTATGCACGCCGGTGATGAGCTTGATCAGCGTCGACTTGCCGGCACCATTGTCGCCGATCAGGGCGACGATCTCGCCGCTGTTGATTTCCAGGTTGATGTCTCTGAGGACCTGAACGTGTCCGAAGGACTTCTGGATGCCCTTCATTTCCAAAAGGGGACCATTGGATGTCATGGAACAACACACATTCGTGTTGGAGGCAGGAAGAGACGGAGCGTCGCGTGACGCTCCGTCTCGGGGTTCTTGCTGTCGGTCGCCAGGATGCCTAGCGGACGCCTTCCTTGGCGAGAGCCGCCACCGCCGCGATGTTGTCCTTGGTGATCAGCGACGAGGCGGTGTCGATGTTCATGCCGGCGAAGCCCCACTTTGAGGTGAGGTACATCTGGATGATCGGCAGGAAGCCCTCGAGGAAGGGCTGCTGATCCTCGACCACCGCGATGTAGCCGTCCTCAATGCCCTTGACGATCGGGGCGGAGAGGTCAAAGCCTGCGCCGCAGATCTCGCCAGGCTTCTTGTTGGCCGCCTGCAGATAGGCCGGAATGGTCGCCGTCAGCGCGCCGTGATCGGTGATGATCGCCTTGAGGTCGGGATTGGACGCCGCGACGCTCGCGAACACCGGGATGCCCTGCGTTGAATCGGCGTTGATCGCGTCGGAAATCTCCTGATACACGACCTTCACGCCGGCTGCCTTCAAGGCGTCCAGCACGCCCTGGGTGCGCTGGCCGCGGCCGGCCTGACCGAGCAGACCCCACACGAAAGCGGTGTCGCCGGATTTAAGGCCGCAGGCCTTCACGGCGCCGTTTCCGAGCGTCTTGCCGGCTGCGAGCAGATCGGCGGCACCGGCATAGCCGAAGCCCTCGGCCTGGTATTCGGCCAGTTTGTTGGGCAGCGGCACGTTTGAATCGACGACGATGATGCCGGCCTTCTCTGCCTGATCAATCAGCGGTCCAAGCGCCTCTTCACCCGGGTGACCCATGATCGAGATGCCCGTCGGCTTGCGGGCGATCGCCTCGCTGAACTGCTGGACCATCTTCTGCGGGTTCCAGTCCGACCACACGTAGTCCACCTGGCAGCCCGTCAGATCGGCCGCCGCCTTGGCGCCGGCATAGACGATCGAAGCAAAGGGACCGCCTTCGGGCCCGCCGGGGAAGAACACGAAGTTCTTGCCGGCGCAGCTCAGGTCAGCCGCGGCATAAGCGCTCGGGCTCGCCAAAAAGGCGACGACGCCGGCCGCAATCAGCCATTTCTTCATTCCTAATCTCCCTCCTGTTTTGCAGGTCTATGCCCGCACAATTGCAGACGTTCCCCGCTTCTCTCCCAAAGCCAGAAACCTCGCCGGCAATTGTATGAAGATTATCGAGTCATATCAATCCAATCGTCGTATCAGACCGGATTGAGCAGCGGCTCCCCGTCGACATAGCGGCGGATTTCCTCGGCAACCATGGCGGCCGAACGGTCGACGGTGGTCAGCGAAGCGCCGGCAATATGGGGCGTCAGCGTGACGTTGGGCAGGGCGAGCAGGGGCTAATCCGGCGGCACCGGGTCATTCGGGGGTGAGAGTGCGGGCGTCGAGTTTGACGCGGCCGGCAAGGTCTGCGAGGGCGGCGAGGGCGGGGCTAGTGGAAATTGCGCCCCTTGGGCATGGCCTTGCCGGCGGCGGCCGACAGCCGCGCCAGATCCTCGGCGATGCCCGGCTGCTCCCGTGCCAGTTTCACCAGGCGCGAGCGCGGACCGATCTTCTCGCGCTGGTCAACACCGGGACGCCTGACCTCGTCGCCGCGCGCCAGCGCCGACAGGTCGCCGGCATCCTCCGACAAAGCGGCGAGCATCGGGGTGAGGTCCTCCAGCCGGTCGGCGACCACATGGATGACGCCGCTCTCGCTCTGCACCCTGCCGGTGACGGCGATCAGCCGCGCGCCGAGAACGATCGGCCGGAAGCGCTCGAAGGTCTTCGGCCAGACGATGGCGTTGGCGATGTCGGTCTCGTCCTCCAGGGTCATGAAGATGACGCCCTTGGCCGTGCCCGGCCGCTGGCGGATGATCACCAGACCGGCGACCGTTACGCGATCGCCGTTTTTTATTTCCCTGTCGCGCCTGCGGCGCTCCACGCCTCTTGTTGTTTCCCCGTCGCGCCTGCGGCGCTCCACGCCTCTTGTTGTTTCCCCGTCGGGCCTGCGGCCCTCCACGCCTCTTGTTTGATTGTCGGCGATGTCGCGCAGCACTCTGTTGCTGATGATGCGCCGCGCGGTGAGCTCTTCACGCAGAAAGACGAGCGGGTGCGCCTTCAGCGACAGGTGCAGATAGCGGTAGTCGTTGACCACATGCTCGCCGATCGGCATGGGCGGCAGGGGGAAGTCCGGCTCCCGGGCGATATCGCCATGGGCGGCGACATCGAAGAGCGGCAGGCGGTCGCGCGCGTTGCCCGCGCCGAGACCGCGCGCCGCCCACAGCGCATCGCGCCGGTCGAGGCCCAGCGAGCGGAAGGCATCGCCATCGGCGAGCCGCTCGATCGCCGCCCGGTTGAGGCCGGCACGCAGCCACAGGTCGCGCACCGAATCGTAGCCCGGCCCGCGCGCCGCCATCAGCGCCTCGGCGTCGTCCTCGCGGAAGCCCTTGATCTGGCGAAGCCCCAGGCGGACGGCATGGGTGGTGCGGATGAGGCTTGCGTCCTCTCCCCCCTTGCGGGGGAGAGACAGAGAGGGGGGTACCTCCGGGGCCGTACCACGCCCCCGGGCTTCTCGCTCATGATTTTCGCCGAGCGATACCCCTCTCCCCTCCGGCCTAAGCGTCTCGGCGGCCCGGCCGCCTGCGTCGCCAGGGCCGGAAGCCCTCCCCCACAAGGAGGGAGGGGATGATCCATCGATGGCCTCGCCCAGCGGCTCCAGGGTCGAATCCCAGTCGGAGGCGTTGACGTCCGGCGGCAGCACGATGACGCCGTGGCGCTCGGCATCGCGCACGATCTGTGCCGGCGCGTAAAAGCCCATGGGCTGGGCGTTGAGGAGCGCGGCGCAGAAGACATCCGGGTAGTGGCACTTGAGCCAGGCCGAGGCGTAGACGAGCAGCGCGAAGCTCGCCGCATGGCTTTCGGGGAAGCCGTATTCGCCGAAGCCCTCGATCTGGTGGAAGCAACGCTCGGCGAAGTCGCGCGCGTAGCCGCGGGCGACCATGCCCTCGACCATCTTCGTCTGGAAGGTGCCGATGGTGCCGACACGCTTGAAGGTGGCCATGGCGCGGCGCAGCTTGTCGGCCTCGCCGGGGGTGAAGCCGGCGGCGACGATGGCGATCTTCATCGCCTGTTCCTGGAAGAGGGGCACGCCGAGAGTCTTGCCGAGCACCTGCTCCAGTTCGTCGGGTGGTCCGAAGGCGGGCGACGGCGCCGGATAGACCACTGTCTCGATCCCCGAGCGCCGGCGGAGATAGGGATGCACCATGTCGCCCTGGATGGGGCCGGGGCGGACGATCGCCACCTCGATGACGAGGTCGTAGAATTTTGCAGGTTTCAGCCGCGGCAGCATGGACATCTGGGCGCGGCTTTCCACCTGGAAGACGCCGACCGAATCCGCCTTCTGCAGCATGCCATAGACGGCCGGATCCTCGTCCTGGATGGAGGCCAGCGTCGGCGCGCCGTCGTAATGCGCGTGCAGAAGCGAGAAGGCGCGGCGGATGCAGGAGAGCATGCCGAGGGCCAGGATATCGACCTTGAGGATGCCGAGCGCATCGAGGTCGTCCTTGTCCCATTCGACGGTGGTGCGCTCCTCCATCGCCGCATTCATGATCGGGCAGACCTCGTCGAGCCGGTCGCGGGTGATGACGAAGCCGCCGACATGCTGGGAGAGGTGGCGCGGGAAGCCGCCGATCTCCCTGGCATAGGCCATGACCTCGGCCATGGTCCTCTCTTCCGGGTCCATGCCGATACGCTTGACGTCCTCCTTGCGCACACCGCCTGAGGACCAGCCCCAGACGGTGCCGGACAAGGCGCCGACGGCGTCCTCCGACAGGCCGAAGACCTTGCCGACCTCGCGCACGGCCGAGCGCGAGCGATAGGTGATGACGGCAGCGGCGAGGCCAGCGCGCTCGCGCCCGTATTTCTCGTAGATGTACTGCATCACCTCTTCACGCCGCTCGTGCTCGAAATCGACGTCGATGTCGGGCGGTTCGCCGCGCTCTTCCGAGATGAAGCGCTCGAAGAGCAGGCCGCAGGTCTCGGGGCTGACCTCGGTAATGCCAAGGCAATAGCAGACGACCGAATTGGCGGCCGAGCCACGGCCCTGACAGAGGATGCCGTGCGAGCGGGCGAAACGGATGATGTCGTGGACGGTGAGGAAATAGGCGGCGAAGCGCAGCCGGGCGATGAGGGCAAGCTCGTGGTCGAGGATGGCGCGGATCTTCTCCGGTATCCCGGCGGGGAAGCGCCGGCGGGCGCCTTCCTCGGTCAGCCGTTCCAGCGCCTCCTGGGAGCTGGCGGCATCGCCGGTCGGCTCGTCGGGATACTGGTAGCTGAGTTCGTCGAGGGAGAAGGCGAGGCGTTCGAGGACGGCATTCGTCTCGGCGATGGCTTGCGGGAAGTCGCGGAAGAGGCGGGCCATTTCGTCGGCCGGCTTCAGGGCGCGCTCGGCATGGGGGGCGAGCAGCCGGCCGGCATTGGCAAGCGTCCGGTGCTCACGGATGCAGGTGACGATGTCCTGCAGACGGCGGCGCTCGGGCACGTGATAGAGCACGTCGTTGGTGGCCATCAGTGGCACGGCGAAGCGGGCGGCACGGCGTGCCAGCAGGGTTATGCGGCGCCGGTCGCCCGACCCGTAATCGCGGCGGAGCATCAGGCGGACGGCGCCGGGGAAGGCGTCGCTGAGCGCCGCAAGGGTCGTGTCGAGGGCGGCGTCGATGCGGCCGGGCACGACACCCAGCATCAGGCCCTCGCCCCAAGCGAGGAGATCGGCAAGATCGAGGAAGCAGTCGCCCTTGGGGGCGCGGCGGTTGCCCTCGGTCAGCAGGCGGCACAGGCGGCCATAGGCGGCACGGTCGGTCGGCCAGGCGAGGATGTCGGGGGTGTTGTCACGAAAAACCAGCCGGCAGCCGACGGCGTAGTGGAGGCCTGCCTCTTTTGCCGCGAGATGGCCGCGCACGACACCGGCGAGCGTATTGCGGTCGGTCACCGCGATGCCGGCAAGGCCGAGCGCGGCGGCGGCGAAGGCCAGCTCCTCCGGGTGCGAGGCACCGCGCAGAAAGGAGAAATTCGTGGTGACGGCGAGCTCGGCGAAAAAGGTCATGTTGCTGCACGAAAGATGTGGGTATATATACACACTTGCACTGGCCCGATCTTGGGCGACCGAAGAGATGGAGTGCACAACCATGTGTGCAAGGACATTCGGTCATGGAAGCCAACAGCCGGAAGCTGATGCAGATGCTGAAGCGCGACGGATGGGAGCTTGATCGTGTGAAGGGCGACCACCACACCTTCAAGCATCCGGATAAGGTCGAGCTGATCACGCTGACGCATCCCAAGAAGGACCTGCCAATCGGGCAGGTGCGCAGCATCTACCGGATCGCCGGCTGGAAGGGGTGAGGCGAGATGGCCACGAAATATTATCTCGGCATCGTTGAAAAGGATGCGGACAGCGCCTGGGGCATGTGGTTTCCCGACATGCCGGGCTGCTTTCCGGCTGCCGACGAATTCGACGACCTGCCGCGCGTCGCCGCCGAGGTTCTGCGCCAGCATGTCGAGGCGCTCGAAAGCAACGGGCGGACCGTGCCGGTGCCGCGCCCCTTGGTGGAGGCGATGAACGACCGGGACGTCCGCCGGGCGCTCAAGGCTGACGCAACGACCATGCTGGTGCCGCTGCTCGCCGACCCCGGACGCACGGTGCGCGTCAACGTGACGGTGGAGCGCGGGCTGCTCAGTCAGATCGACGAGGCGGCCGAGGCGCGCGGCCTTACCCGTTCGGGGTTCCTCGCCCAGGCGGCACGCGAGAAGATCGCGGGCTAATATCCCAAAGTGCTTGATGGGTTTCACGCAAACACCCCGTGCAGGTACCAGCGCGGGGCGGTGGTCTCGCGGCCGTAGAGCCCTTCGCGGAACAGCCAGAAGCGGTGGCCGGCCAAGTCTTCGACGCGGAAATAGTCGCGGGTGAGGTCGTCGTCGCGCCACCATTCGGCGGCGATGCGCTCCGGCCCTTCGGCGCGGGCGACGCGATAGAGCGTGCGCCGCCAGCGGAAGCGGGCGGGTGGGCCGTCGGGCACTTCGGCGATGGCTTCCACCGGTTCGGGCCGGGCGAAGAGGCGCAGCGGACGGGAGATGGGTTCGGAAGAGTCATGTTCGCCGAGCACTACCCCTCTCCCTTCCGGCCTAAGCGTCTCGGCGGCGAGGCCGCCTGCGCCGCCAAGGCCGGAAGCCCTCCCCCACCAAACACGGGCTTGCCCGTGTTTGGATTCATGAGAACCAAAGTCGGAAACATCCGACTTTGGTGGGGGAGGGGAAGGCTGCGGCTGCGTCATGAGGATAGGTGTTGGCGGAGACGACAAATCGCGGTCGGCGCCAGATGCCGACCGCGATTGTCTTGCGTCCCCTCTCCCCTTGTGGGGGAGGGACAGGGAGGGGGGTATGTCCGAGGATTCGCCATAGTCGACGAAAGTCTCTGCCCGTTCCGGAATGTGGCTGTCGCAGGGGGCCAGGCGGCCAACGGTATGGGATCCCAGCCGGGCGCCGATGCGGTCGATGAGCCCGTCGAGGTCGCTGGCGGCGTCGCCGCCGCCGTCGAGGTCGATCTGGGTCAAGGAGAGCGGTGCGGCCTCGGCCACCGCCAGCCGCACCATGTCGAAGCCGAAACCGGCATCGAGCGCATCGCCAAGGCGGGTGAACTTCTCCCTGAAGAGGGCGCCGATGCGCTTGGGGGCGCGCAAGGGCCGGCCGGTGCCGACGGCGACACGGGACACGACGCCGTCGACGCGGAAAAGAGCCAACTCGATCAGGCGGGCGCCGACGCCCTGCGTCTCCATGGTCTGGCAGATCGTGGTGGCGAGCGAATCCAGCGCGGCGGCGATATCCTCCTCCAGCCCGATGGGCTCGGCGAAGCGGCGCTCGGCGAGCAGGACGGGCGCCGGCCGGCGCGGGTTGATCGCTTCCTCGTCGTGGCCGAGCGCCTGGTCGAGACGCTGGACGAGCAGCCGGCCGAAGCGGGCGGCAAGCGGCGCCCGGGAGCGAAATGGAATTTCGCTCCCATCTTTTTGATCCGAGCATGTTCTTTTCGGAAAAGTGGTGGCGACTTTTCCGGAACATGCAGGCGCCCCCATGATCTGGCCGATGCGCTTCAGACCGACACGGTCGAGCGCGGCGACGGTCTCGGGCGCGAGGCGGAGTGCGGCCAGCGGCAGGGATTTCAGCGCGGCCGCGGTGCTGCCGGGCGGGACCACGCAAACCGAATCGGGTCCGAAACGAGCCAGCGCCGAGGCCGCGCCTGGCGTATCGGCGATCGCCGCGCGGGCCGAGAAGCCCTGGCGCGCGAGACGGGCGACGCAATCGGCGACCAGCTTCGATTCGTCGCCGAAAAGATGGGCGCAGCCGGTGACATCCAGAAACAAGCCGGAATGGTCGTGGAGCGCGACCAGCGGTGTGTAGTGCTCGGCCCAGTCGGCGATTGTCTCGATGAGCGCGGCGTCGGCGGCGGGGTCGTCATCGGCGATGCCGAGGGCAGGGATCATGGCGCGGGCATCGGCGAGCGCCATGCCGCGGGTGAGGCCGAGACGCTCGGCCGTCTCGTCGAGGGCAACGAGGTGCAGCGCGTTCTTTACCCTGGCGACGACGGCGAGGGGGGCGGCGGGCGAACCGCTACGCCACGAGGGACCGTTGAGCCGGCGCAGGATCCGGTCGGTCGAAAGACGCGGCAGCGACAGAGCGAGAATGCGCCGGGAGGCCGGCCTCTGCGAAGGTGCGTCGTTCATGGTCCCACTCCACATCGGCCGTGCCGGTCGGCCCGCGGCGGTTGCGCTCCAGGGTCAGCCGCCAGGCGGGCCGGCCGATACCGGCCGCAAAATCGTCGCTCATCGCCGCCGGCAGCGGTGCCACGCCCCAGCGGGTTTCGGCCGCGGTGGCTTGCGCTTCGCCGCTTTGGCGCAAGAGCAGGCCCATCACGCCGCCGGCCTCGGCGCGCAGTGCCAGGCGGCGGGTGGCGGTGAGGTCGAGCGGCCGCGGATTGCCCCGGATCTCGGTGAGCACGGCGGCGAGGCCGCGGCAGGACAGCCCCTCCTCGAAGACCCAGAGAGCCTCGGCGGGCTTGGCCACACGCACCAGAATGAGGCGGCTCGAATCGGTTCCGAAACGGTCGAGCCCGGCGCCATAGGGCAGGCCCGCCTCGCGCAGCGCGGAAGCCTCCGCCACCCACAGCACCGGCCGCCGGTCATGGGCAGCAAGGCAGGCGAGAAGGGCGGCGGCGAAGCCGGTGGCGGAGGCGGCGTCGCGTGTGGTGTCGCTGCGCACTTCATGCAGGGCGTTGCGGCGCAGCCCGCCGGCGAGCAGCCGGTCGAGCGGGGGAACGGCGAGGGGGAGGGAGCCGTGGCGTACGCCGAGGGAGCGGGCGTCCGCGGCATATCCCCAACCCTCCCCCGCAAGGGGGGAGGGCGGAGATTGCCGCTCCGCGCCGGCCGGGTCGTGGATCACCGGCCGCCCCTCGATCTCGGCGATCCGGCGGCGCAACCGGGCAAGATCGCCCCCTGCCATGAAAACGCCCGCGCGCATGGCTCCATCCTCGGAGAGGAATTTGTTCCTGATTTGTTCTCATTGATTCCGGAGATGAGGGCCGGAGTCAAGCGGGGAGTTTGGAGGTGCTTCCGGCCCGGCCGGTCAGACGAACAACCGAAGCGGGTTCTCGACGTATTCGCGGAAGCTTTCGATCAGCTCCGCTCCGAGAATGCCGTCAACGACGCGATGATCGCAGGACAGCGTCGCCGAAATGCGTCCGACGAAGGCAACGCCGCCATCCTCCGTCTCGATGGCCTCGCGGCGCGAAGCACCGATGGCGAGAATGGTCGACTGCGGCGGGTTGATGATCGCCGAGAACGCGCGGATGCCATGCATGCCGAGATTGGAAATTGTCGTGACGCCGCCCTGGTATTCATGCGGCTGAAGGGCGCGTGCGCGGGCCCGGGCGGCAAGCGCCTTCATCTCGTTCGAGATGGATGAGAGCGATTTCTGTTCGGCGGCCGTGATGACAGGCGTCAGCAGCCCGCCCTCGACGGCAACGGCAACGCCGATGTCGGAATGCCGGAAGGCGAGAATGCCGTCGCCGGACCAGATCGCGTTGGCGCGCGGAACCGCCTGCAGGGCGAGCGCCATCGCCTTGATCATGAAGTCGTTGAGCGACAGCCTGTAGGCCGGATTGCCGGAGGCGTCGCGCGGCGCGTCCCTGTTCACTTCCTCGCGCATGTGCGCCAGGCGGTCGATCGTCGCGACGACCGACATGTAGAAATGCGGGATGGCGACCTTGGCTTCGGTCAGGCGCCGGGCAATCGTGCGTCGCATGGTGTCGACCGGCACGACGTCGTGTGGGCGGCTCAGGTGGACCTCGCCGATCAATTCCTCGAACGTTTCGGTGCGCGCCAGCGACGGAGAAACTGCCGGCCGGCTCGCCACCGCCTGGTGGACGTCCTTGCCGGTGATCCGGCCACGGCCGCCGGAGCCGACAATCTGCGTCAGATCGATCGCCGCATTGGCCGCCAGCCGGCGGGCGAGCGGCGTCACGCGCACCCCTCCCGGCAGGCGCGCCGGCCCGAAATTGCGCGGCGGCGTGACGACTTCCTCGAACGGATCGCGGTGGGGGCGTGTGGGAGCCGCTGCGGGACGGACGTCGATCGCCAACGCCGGTGATGGGGCCGAGAAATGCGCGGCACCTGCTGAACCGTAGGCCTCAGCTGCACTGTCCGACCCGCCAAGCACGGCGATGACGGCGCCGACCGGGGCGACCGCGCCCGCATCGACATTGATCGCCCGGACGACGCCCGCGGCAATTGCAGGCACTTCCACGGTCACCTTGTCGGTCTCGATCTCGCACAGATTGTCACCGGCTGCGACGCTGTCGCCGACCGCCTTGAGCCACTTGATGATCTTGCCTTCCGACACGGTCTCGCCGAGTTGCGGCATGAGAACATCCATGACCGTTACGCTCCCTTCCGGTGCCCTGCGGCGGTGAGGCCGCATGCGCACGATTACCGCCGCTACCAGTTCACCGAGACGTATTGCGTCTCGAGAAATTCCATCATGCCCTCATGCGCGCCTTCGCGGCCGAGGCCCGACTGCTTGACGCCGCCGAAGGGCGCCGCCGGATCGGAGACGAGTCCGCGATTCAAGCCCACCATGCCGAAGTCGAGCTTCTCGGAGACGCGCAGGCCGCGGCTGAGGTCCCTGGTATAGAGATAGGCGACCAGGCCATATTCGGTGTCGTTGGCGCGCCGGATCACCTCGTCCTCGGTCGCGAAGCTCTGGATCGCGGCGACCGGGCCGAAGATCTCATCGTTGAGCATCTTCGAGTCGTCGGAGACACCGGTCAGAACGGTGGCCGGGTAGAAGAAGCCGGGCCCATCGGGCAGCGTGCCGCCGGTGAGCAGCCTGGCGCCCTTCGACAGCGCGTCGTCGACCAGCGCGATGACCTTGTCGCGGCCTTGCCGGTTGACCAGCGGCCCGAGGGTGACGCCCTCGTCAAGGCCGTTGCCCATCTTCAGCCCGGCCATTCTGGCGGTCAGCTTCTCGGCAAACGCGTCCTGCACCGTCTCGTGGACAAAGAAGCGGTTGGCCGCGGTGCACGCCTCGCCCATGTTGCGCATCTTGGCGACCATGGCGCCGTCGATGGCGGCATCGATGTCGGCATCCTCAAAGACGATGAAGGGCGCATTGCCGCCGAGTTCCATGGCCGGTTTGACGATCGAGTCGGCAGCCTCGTGCAGCAGCTTGCGGCCGACCTCGGTCGAGCCGGTGAACGACACGACGCGCACGCGGCTGTCGTGCAGCATGGCGCCGACGACCTTGCCGGAGGCGCGCGAGGGAATGACATTGACGACGCCGGCAGGCACGCCGGCCTCCGCCAGCACCGGCATCAGCGCCAGCATGGTGAGCGGCGTGTCGGAGGCGGGCTTGAGGATCACCGGGCAGCCGGCGGCAAGGGCCGGACCGATCTTGCGGGTGGCCATCGCCGCCGGGAAGTTCCACGGCGTTACCAGCACCGCAATGCCCGCCGGCCGGTGATGAACCAGGATGCGGGCGCCGGAAGCGGGTGCGCGCGACACCGTGCCGATATTGCGCACGGCCTCTTCCGCGTACCAGCGGAAGAACTCGGCGGCGTAGGCGACCTCGCCGCGCGAATCGGGCAGCGCCTTGCCATTCTCGAGCGTGATCAGGCGCGCGAAGCGGTCGGCGTCGCGCATCATCAGCTCATAGGCCTTGCGCAGGACCTCGGCGCGCTCGCGCGGCGTGCGGGCGGCCCAGTCGGCGAAGGCCGCTTCGGCGGCGTCGAGCGCGGCGTAAGCGTCCTCGACGGTGGCACTGGCGACCGAGGTGATGATGCCTTCGGTGGCCGGATCGATTACGTCGAAGCGGCCATTGTCCGACGCCTTGCGCCATTCACCGCCGATCCAGAGATCGGTCGGAACATTGGCGATGAGATTGTCGTACATGACGGTGTCCTTGGTCGTGCGGGACGGCGCCGATCAACTCTGCAGCGAGCGGCCCACCTTTTCCGCGATCCGGTCGACGGTCGGCAGGATCATGTCTTCGAGCACGTCGGCGGCCGGGAGCGGAACGTGCGGCGTGGTGATGCGCACCGGCGGGCCATCGAGGTCGTAGAACGCCTCATCGGCGACGATGGAAACGATCTCCGCTCCCCAGCCGCAAAGGCGCGGGTTCTCCTCGACCGTAAAAAGACGGTTGGTGCGGGCGACCGATCCGAGAATTGTCTGGGTGTCGAGGGGAACCAGGGAGCGGACGTCGATCACCTCGCAATCGATGCCCTGTTCCGCCTGGAGCCGCTCGGCAGCGGCAAGCGCACGCGGCACCATCAGGGCAAGCGCCAGGATGGTGGCATCCTTGCCAGGCCGCACGATGCGGGCGGTGCCGAGGGAATCGATGATGTCGCCGTCGGGTACCTCGCCCTTGGTCGGATAGAGCGACTTGTGCTCGAAGAAGATCACCGGATCCGGATCGCGAACCGCCGCGCTGAAGAGGCCGATGACGTCGCGCGGCGTCGATGGCGCGACGACCTTCAGGCCCGGGATCATCATGCACCAGTTCTCGACGCTCTGGCTGTGCTGGGCGCCGAAGCGCGAACCGGCGCCATTGCCGGTGCGCACGACCAGGGGGCATTTGAGCTGGCCGTTCGACATGTAGCGGCTCTTCGGAAACTGGTTGGCGATGAAATCGAAGCAGACCGCCAGGAAATCCGAGAACATGATTTCGGCGATCGGCTTGAGGCCGGTCATCGCCGCGCCCATCGCGGCGCCGAGAATCGCCTGTTCCGAGATCGGCGTATCGCGCACGCGGCGCGGCCCGAACCGCTCGAGCAGGCCGACGGTTGCCTTGAACACGCCACCGGCGCCGGCGACATCCTCGCCAAGGAACACGACATCGGGATCGCGCTCCATCTCCAGCGCGATGGCGTGGGCGACAGCATCACGATAGGTCAATTCCGCCATGCCCAGCCTCCATCGGCAAAAACATCGGTTGTGAGGATCTCGGCGGTCGGCATCGGCGCCGCCTTGCAGATCTCGGTTGCCTCATCGACCTCGCGCACGACCTCCGCCTCGATTGCAGCGATGGCTTCCTCGGGAATGTCGAACTGGGCAAGGCGGGCGCGATAGAAGGGGATGGGATCGCGCTTCAGCCATTCCTCCAGCTCCCCGGGCGGACGGTACTTCGCCGGGTCGGCGCGGGAATGGCCGCTGTGGCGATAGGTGAGGCATTCGATCAGCGACGGCCCTTCGCCGGCGCGGGCGCGGGCGAAGGCAGCGCTTGCCGTCCGATAGACCGTGTCGGCATCGTTGCCGTCGATCACGATGCGCTCGAGACCGTAGGAGGCGGCTCGGTCCGCGGCCGGCTGCGGCACAGCCGTCACGTCGCGGATGGGCGTGTATTCCATGTACAGGTTGTTCTCGCAGACGAAGATGACGGGCAGCTTCCAGACTGCGGCGAAATTGAGCGCTTCGTGGAAGGCGCCGATATTGGTCGTGCCGTCGCCGAAGAAGCAGACCGAGACGTCGCCGTCGCCCTTGTACTGGGCGCGCCAGGCCGCGCCGCAGGCGATCGGCAGATGGGCGCCGACAATGGCGTAGGATCCCATCACACCGTGCTCGACCGAGGTGAGGTGCATCGAGCCGCCCTTGCCGCGCATCAGGCCGTTGTCGCGCTGCATCAGTTCGCCGAGCACCTTCTCGACCGGCACGCCGCGGGCAAGGGTGTGGGCATGGCCGCGATAAGTGCAGAAGCTGAGGTCGCCGGGGCGCATGGCAACGGCAACGCCGGCGGCGATCGCCTCCTGCCCGATCGACAGGTGACTGGTGCCCTTGACCAGGTTCTGCAGGAACAGGTCATAGGCGCGTTGTTCCGCATGGCGGATGACCAGCTGGGTGCGATAGAGGCCGAGGCGGATCTCCTCGCCGAGATCGTCATTGGCGAGGAGCGCAGGCTGCTGCTTGCGCCGACCGTTCGATTGCACACTCGCCTTGCTCATCGTTTTGCTCCCTCGCGGCGTGCCGCCGTCAGAATTACGCCCGGTTCAGGCTGAAGGATTTGAGCGAGAACATCGGCTCACCGGTTCGCCGCGCCGAGGGCGCCGTCTGGCGTCGCCGCATCATCACTGCAGGGTCTGGCGGGGAGCGGAATGCGACGCCGCAACCGCCGTGCCCATGGTGCTGCTGGCGCCGGCGCCGAGATAGAGCCGGGCAACTTCGGGATCGTTGAGCAAGCTGGCCCCGGTTCCGTTGAGCGCAATGCGGCCGGCTTCGAGGACTGCGGCCTGATCCGCCACGGCCAGGCCGGAGCGGGCGTTCTGCTCGACCAGAAGAACGGTCCGCCCGTCCCTTGCCAGCGCCGCAATCGACGCAAACACCGACTTGCGTGCTTTCTGGTCGAGCCCGATCGATGGCTCGTCGAGCAGGACGAGCGACGGATCGAGCATCAACGAACGCGCCAGTTCGACCTGCTTCTGCTCACCGCCGGAGAGCGAACCGGCTGCCGCATGCCGACGTTCGGCAACGATCGGGAACAGCGCGGCGACGCGCTCCACCCGTTCGCGGACCAGTGCCTTGTCGGACAGGATGAAGGCTCCCATCAGCACGTTCTCCCAGACCGTCATCCCCGGAAAGAGGCTGCGATCCTGAGAAACATGGACGATGCCGCGCGTCAGCCGCTGGCGAGGCGACAGGCGACCGATGTCCTCGTCGCGAAACACCACCTGGCCGTCCTGGGGATGGAGGAGCCCGCTGATCGTCTTGAGTACGGTCGACTTGCCGGAGCCGTTCGGGCCGATCAGACACAGGATCTTGCCGCTCTCGACCGCCAGGTCGATGCCTTTGAGGATCAGGCCGGCGCCGTATCCCGCCGTCACGCCGGAGAGTTGCAGGAGAATCGGCTCTGCGCCGCCTTGTGGCTTCCGTGGGTTGATTCCGTCATTCATCATTGCGTGCGCCTCAGTCGCCGAGATACGCATCGAGGACGAGCGGGTCGACCTGCACCTCGGCCGGCGTTCCCATCGCGATCGTCGTCCCGCGATCGAGCACGATCACGGGATTGCAGAGCCGCATGACCAGTTGCATGTCGTGCTCGACAATGAGGAAGGTCACCCCCTCCTTGTGGCGGGCCCGGATGTGGTGCTCCATGGTGTTGATCATCACCGGGTTGACGCCGGCGGTCGGCTCGTCGAGCAAGACGAGCTTCGGGCGGCTCATCAGAACCGCGGCGAACTCGAGAAGCTTGCGCTGGCCATAGGAGAGATCGCGGGCCGGCAGGTCGGAGAGGCCGGAGAGGCGGAACTCCTCCAGCATTTCATGTGCCCGCCGTCGGTCGCTGCCCGTCAGTCGGGCGCCGAACAGGCTCCGCCAGGAATGCCCCGCGGCAACCACCAGATTTTCTTCGACCGACAGTTCCGGGAAGATGCGCGCCTGCTGAAACGTCCGCGACAATCCCTGTCGGTAGAGCTGGCCGGGGTCGGGCTCGCTCACCACGTGGCCGTCAAAGCGGATGGCACCGGAATCGCTCTTGAGGTAGCCGGTGATGATGTTGAAGGCGGTGGTCTTGCCCGATCCGTTCGGCCCGATGAGCGCCGTGATCGAGCCTTTCTCGACCGCAAAGCTGCAATCGTCGACGGCGCGGACGCCGCCAAAGTGTTTGCTCAGCCGGTCGACGTCGAGGAGCGCGGTCATCGCTCTGCCACCTGCAGCTTGTCGATCGTCCCGGCATCCGCCGCTGCCGCTCCCAGCGACAGACGCTTGCGCATGCGGTGTCCACGCAGGCGATCGGTGATCGTCGGCAGGATTCCGCGCGGCAGCAGCAGCATGATGATCAGGAAGATCGCCGCATAAGCCAGCAGATAGACCTGGCTGGCGCCGAACTGATAGGCGAAGGTCTGCTGCGCCGGCACCAGAATGAACGCGCCGATGACCGGCCCCCACAAGGTCGCCCGCCCGCCCAGGAACGTCATCAGAACCATGCCGATGGTGACCAGCGGATCCACGGCGAACTGGGGATAGACGAAGCCGACGTAATAGGCCCAAACCCCGCCGATCATCGCCGTGATGCCGACGCTGACGGCGAAGGCAATCAGCTTGACGCCGGTGACATGCACGCCAACGCCCTCGGCCTTGTCCTCGTCGGCGCGTACGGCCAGCAGCGACAGGCCGATCTTGGAGCGACGGCAATAGAAGGAGACGCCCATGGCCAGGGCGAGCAGCGCCAGCATCGCGTAATAGAACGGCCAGTCATAAGTGGCCGTCGGGAAGGGCGGGATGCCGACCGCCTTGCCCTGCGCCCCGTCGGTGATCCCCCTCAGGTTGAACGCCAGCGTCTGGGCGATGAAGAGCACGGTGATCGTGACGATGGCAAACACATCGGAGCGGGTTCGCATGGCGATCCATCCGATGGGCACACTTGCCAGAGCGGCGCCGAGGCCGATCACCGGCAGCAGAAGGAAGGGCCAGTAGCCGTTGCCGACATCGTTCTCAAAGACGATGGCAATGGCATAGGCGCCGATACCGAAGAAGGCGGCGTGGCCGAGGGAGGGGTAGCCCGCATAGCCGCCGAGCAGGTTCCACGCGCTCGCCAGGGCGGCATACATGAGCGTGAAGATCATCATATTGAGGATCCACTGCGGCCCGACCGCGAAGGGCAGCAGCGTGAACGCGCCGAAGAACACGACGGCGCGGATGAGACCGGCGCCCTTCATATCGCGCCCCGCATCTGTGCACCGAACAGACCGGTGGGGCGAACCAGCAGAACGAGCAGCAGCACAATGAAGAAGGCAAAATCCGACCACACCGGCGAAAAGAGCATGGCGATGACCGCGGAGCCGACGCCCATCACCAGGGCCGCGATGATCGATCCGCCGATGCTGCCCAGTCCGCCGAGCACGACGATCGTCAGCAGGCGGCTGATCAGGTCGTAGTGGCTGCCGGGATTGAACGGCGAGATGATGCCGAAGACGGCCCCCGAGGCGGCCGCCGTCGCCGTGCCCAGGCCGAAGCCGAATGCGGCGACCATCTTCGCGTTGACGCCGAGCAGCTGTGCCGACATCGGGTTCTGAACCGTCGCCCGGATCGCCCATCCGAACTTGGTGTGGTGCATGACCAGGTAGAGAAGTCCGAGCATCGCAAGCGACAGCAGGAAGGCATAGAAGCGGACCGCGTTCACCTGATAGCCGAGCACCGTCCAGCTGAAGTTCTCGTAGCCGGGCTGGATCGATCGAAACGTCGTGGCATAGGACAGCGCCAGGAAGCCCTCGATGCCGAGCGCCATGGCAAAGGTGACAAGCAGCGACAGGTGCGGCGCCTCATCGGAACGCAATGGGCGCAACAGCCCCCATTGGGCTGCCGCGCCAACCAGGAACAGAACGGGTGTCGTGATCAGGATCGACAGGAACGGGTCGAGACCCGTCATGGTGAACAGGCTGAACGACAGATAGGCGGCCAGGATGACAAAGGCCGCCTGTGCGAGATTGACGACCTTCATGATGCCGAAAATGAGGGTCTGACCGCTGGCCATCAGGGCATAGACGCCGCCGGTCAGCATGCCCAGGATGACGGCCTGGATCAAAGCGTGCATTGCGCTTTTTCCTGCTCGGTTCTGTTGACGTCGCCGCGACGCATGCCCCGACCGGGCATGCGTCGCAGCCGTTTCTCAGCCGCCCCAGGCGGGCTTCGGCGCGACCGGCGCGTGTTGCGCACGATCCGGCGGGAACACGGTGACCAGTTTGCCGCCGATCCACTCGGTCAGCAGGTACTCGCCCTGCGGCGCGCCGTCGGCATCCCAGCTCAGATCACCGACGAGAGTCGGCCAGGTGCCGCTGTGCAGCGTCTTGATGATCGTCGCATTGTCGACCTTGCCGGTCTTCTCGGCGACCTGCTCCAGAATCAGGCCGGCGGAGTAGGCCTCGGCCGAGGTGCTGTCGATGCCGTAGGCGTCACCACCATACTTCGCGATGTAGGCGGCGATGAACGCCTTGCTGCCGGATACCGGCGAATCCGGATACCAGTCGCCGCTGGTGAAGACGCCTTCGGTATTCTTGGCGCCCACCTTGTCGGGGAATTCGGTCGGCGAGTTGGCGCCGTTCGACAGGAAGAGCCATTTCGGATTGAACTTGAGCTGGATCATCGCCTTCACCTGGGCGAAAGCGTCGAGAGACTGGGTTCCGCCGACGACGACGTCGGGGTTCTTCGCCGCGTAGCCGGCGACGATCGGCGTGAGGTCGGCCGACTCGGCCGGATAGGTCTCGTCGTAGACCGTCTTGATCCCGGCCGCCTCGAACTCGTTCTTGACGTAGTCGGCGATCGGCGCGGCGAAGGGATCGTCGAGCTTGGCATAGGCCGCGGTCTTCGGACGCTGGTCGGGCGGCAGCGACAGGATGTACTTGGCGAAAATGTCGCCGCCCTTCACGACAGGCGCCGGCTGCACGAAGAACAGATTGTCGAGGTGCTGGGCAAAGACCTTCGGGCCGCCGCCGGCGGGCTCGATGAAGGCGTAGCCGTAGCGCTTGGCGACACGCGCCGAGGGGATGGTCAGCAGGCTCGAGAACGGCCCGAAGACGATATCGACCTTATCCTGGGTGATGAGGTTCTGATAGTTGGTCACCACCTGGTCCGGACTGGAGGCGTCGTTGACGATCTTGACCTCGACCTTGCGGCCGAGAATGCCGCCCTTCTTGTTGACGTCGTCAGCCCACAGCTCATAGCCGCGCTGTGCGGCCTTGCCGGGGTCGGCGAAATCGCCGGTGAGCGACAGCGATATGCCGATCTTGAGTGGCGGTGCATCGGCGGCGGCAGCCGCACCCGTGATCAGCACGGTTGCAGCGGCGGCAGTCGTGAACAGCTTAAACAGACGGGTCATGCCTTTCCCTCCCTATCTCCTCCCGGGGCGATCTGGCCGCCTCCGACTTCACGTCTTGGTTTCGAGGCCGCTTGGCACGGTCTTGTTTTCGCTTCTCAGCGTCAGTCCTGCTGCAAGCGCCACCGTCTCGATCAGGGCGGCGAAATCCTCCGCCAGATAGGCGGCCGGATCCGGCTTGAGCTGAGCTGCGCCGAAATGCGCCTGCAGCGCCTCGCGGGTCGCTGCCGTCACCGGCATGGCGACATCGAGTTCGCGCGCGGCGGCAAGCCCAAGATCGAGATCCTTCCTGAGCAGGGCCGGCGTGAATGTCGTGGTGAAGTCGAGGTTGACCAGCGCCGGCGACTTGTAACGGGTGAAGATCGAGCCGAGCACGCTGTTGTTGATGAACTCAAGGAAGGCGTGGCGCGGAACTCCCGCCTTCTCGGCGAGCACGGTGATCTCCGACAGATTCTGGATGACGACGCCGAGCATGACGTTGTGGGCAATCTTGCAGAAGCGCGCGAGCTCGCCCTCGCCGACATAGGCCACGCCATTGCCGGCGATCTTGTCGAGGTAGGGGTGGGCGGTATCGAAGGCGTCGCGCGGTCCCGAGACGACCATGCTCAGCTTGCCGGCCCTGACGGTCTTGCCGTTGCCGCTGACCGGGGAAGCGAGAAGGATGGTGTTGTGATCGGCAAGGCGTCGACGGATGTCCGCCGACTCGTCCGCGCCGATGCTGGAGCAATCGACAACGATCCGTGGGCCGGCGCCCGCCGCGCCGTCGATCACGCCACTGTCGCCGAAAAGCACCTGTTCGACGTCCGCCGCCGTCGAGACCATGGTGAACAGGATATCGACATTGCGGATGTCGGCCGGCCGATCGGTGAGAACCGCGCCCTTGGCGGCAAGCGGCTCCGCCTTGGCGCGGGTCCGGTTCCAGACATGCACCTGGTGGCCGGCGTCGAGCAGCCGTTCCGCCATCGGGAATCCCATGCGCCCGATGCCGATCCAGCCAATTCGGTGGGTATTCTCGTCGCTCATCCAGTCCTCATCCGATGCATAACGGGGTGGATCTTCAGTAGGCGTTCGCGATGGGCAGTTCCTCTGCGGGGAAGAGGCTGATGACGCGGCAGCCCTTGTCGGTGACGACGACCTCTTCCTCGATGCGCGCGGCCGAGTATCCGTCCTTGGCCGGGCAGTAGGTTTCCAGCGCGAACACCATGCCGGTCTTGATTTCCATCGGCTGGTCGAGCGAGACGAGCCGCGAGATGATCGGCCGCTCGTGCAGGGCCAGGCCAAGGCCGTGGCCAAACTGCAGACCGAAGGCGGACATCTCGTCGGGGAAGCCGAATTCTTCCGCCGCCGGCCACATCGAGGCGACCTTGTCGGTCGAAACGCCCGGCTTGATCAGTTCGATCGCCCTGTCGAGCCAATCGCGGCACTGCTTGTAGGCGTCACGCTGCACCGGCGTCGCCCGGCCGACATTGAAGGTGCGGTAGTAGCAGGTGCGGTAGCCCTGGTAGGACTGCAGGATGTCGAAGAAGGCCTGGTCGCCGGGCCGGATGAGGCGATCGGTGAAATTGTGCGGGTGCGGATTGCAGCGCTCGCCGGAGATGGCGTTGATCGCCTCGACGTCGTCGGAGCCCATCGAGTAGAGCATCTCGTTGGCCTTGGCGACGATGTCGTTTTCGCGCACGCCAGGCTTCAGCTCCTCGTAGATCATGTGATAGGTGCCGTCGACCATGGCTGCCGCCTGGTTCAAGAGCACGATCTCGTCGATGTTCTTGATCTCGCGGGCGTCGAGCATGACTTGCTGGCCGTCGACGACCTTCATGCCGGCCGCCTGCAGCTCGAACAGCATGGCAGTCTCGGCCAGGTCGACGCCAACCGGCATCCGGTCGACGCCGGCGCCCTTCAACAGCGACATGATCTCTTGCGCATGGCGCTTCATGAGCCCGGCCGAGGGCGGCACGGTGCCGCGCATGCCGAGCATGCCGGCGCGCACGTTGTCCGGTGCCAGCCAGTCGCAATAGAGGCGGTGGTGGACGGCGGCCGAGCCGAAGTCCCAGACGACCGGTTCGGCGCCGCGCATCAACAGGGCGAAGCGGCAGAGCTTGTCGCGCTCCCATTCGCCGATCTTGGTCGAGCTGACATAGCGGATGTTGTTGACGTCGAAGAGGAGCAACGCACCGCATTCGGAGGCGTCGAGGGCGGCGCGGGCGCGCGCCAGCCGATAGCGCTGCAGGCGACGGAAATCGACCCGGTTCTCGAAATCGACGTTGGTATGCCCCGGCGCCGGAATCTGGCGGCCCCAGTTCCAGTGCGGCGCGAGCGCATCCGCTGTTGCCGCCCCGGCCGCGATCGCCCGCGGGTCTAGCCGCACTTCGTCCATACCGCTTCCCTCCCATGCAGCACGACTGCTGCACTCCGCAAACGATTGCAAAAGTGGCAATTGCGTTTGCAAACGTTTGCATATAGTGATTGAGCGTTTTCGAAGAGTCAATGATAGAATGACTGCACATTCAGATTCCCTGCCAGAGCGACGCTAGAATGAGACGCCGTGTCACCCTCAAAGACGTCGCAAGGCAGGCAGGCGTTCATATTTCGACGGTCTCGCGCGCCCTCAATCCCGGCACGCGCCATCTCATCAGAGCGGAGGTGGTCGACGAGATCGTGCGCGTCAGCGAGCGGCTCAACTACAGTCCGAACGCCGCCGCCCTGTCGCTCAAGACGAACCGGACCCGCTCGATCGGGGTGGTCGTTCCGGACATCACCAATCCGGTGTTCCCGCCCATCATCCGCGGCATCGAAGATGCCCTGGCGCAACACGGCTATCTGGCCATTCTCGCCAACACGGATGGCGGTCTCGATCAGGAGGCCGAGATCACCGATCTCTTGCGCGCACGCGGCGTGGACGGATTGATCCTGGCGAGTGTCGAGCGCGAGGACGAGACGGTATCGCGCCTTGCCGGCGATGGTTTGCCGGTCGTCACGGTCAACCGGCGTGTCGATGACGACGCGGTGTCTTCCGTCATCAACGACGAGGACTCCGGCATCCTCGATGTGCTTCAGCACCTGGCCGGGCTCGGGCATCACCATGTCGCCAATATTGCCGGCCCGCAGGCGATGTCGACCGGCATCGAGCGCTATCGCGCCTTCGAGCGGCATCGGGCGGGGCTCGGCCTCGACACCGATGCGGCCCTCGTCGTCTTCGCCACCGGCTTCAATGAAGAGGAAGGCGAAGCGCGGACGGAGGAGCTGATCGCGCGACGCCAGATGTTTACCGCGCTTGTCTGCGCAAACGACCGTCTGGCGATCGGCGCCATCGCGGCGCTCAGGCGTCATGGCCTTGAGCCGCCGCGCGACATATCGGTGACCGGCTACAACGACATGCCGCTGGTCGATCGCCTGTCACCGCCGCTTACCACCGTTCGCATCCAGCAATATCAAGTCGGCTTTGAAGCGGCCGGCGTTCTCGTCGGCCTTCTTGAACTGCGCCCGGAGCAGCGGCGGGCGCGCCACCTTGTCCGCCCAGTCGAACTGATCGTGCGCGGTTCCACCGCCGCGCCGAAGGCCGGCGACACGCGCCCTGCCAGGATCGTGCCGTCGTGACCGGTGTCGTTGCGGAAGGTTTGCGGCATCCCTTGGCGAACTGAACCGCGAGCGCCGCCAAGGCCAGTGGGCCATCGCCGGTGCGCCGCGGTGGTTCGCCGCCGCGGCCTAGACGACGATGGCTTCAAGCCCGCCGATGGTATCGACGTGACCCGACAGGCGATCGCCGCGATTGACGGCGGCTACGCCGGATGGTGTCCCGGTGAAGATGACGTCGCCAGGCACCAAAGTGAACAGGCCGGAGAGATATGCGATGATTTCCGGCACCTTCCAGATCATCTGATTGAGGTCGCCGGTCTGGCGCCGGGCACCGTTGACGTCGAGCCAGATGGCTCCTGCCGACGGGTGGCCGATGGCACTTGCCGGCACGATCTGCGAACAGGGAGCGGAGGCCTCGAACGCCTTGCCGATCTCCCACGGCCGGCCCATGTCCCTGGCCTTCTGCTGCAGGTCGCGGCGGGTCATGTCGAGGCCGACCGCATAGCCATAGACGTGCGCACGCGCGGCATCACGCGCGATGTCCTTGCCGCCCGTGCCGAGCGCCACGACCAGTTCGATCTCGTGATGGACGTCGCTGCTGGCGACCGGATAGGGAAACGCGCCGGAGGTGACCAGATTGTCCGGATTCTTCTGGAAGAAGAAGGGCGGGTCCTTGTCCGGATCGTGGCCCATCTCGACCGCATGGGCGGCATAGTTCCGGCCGACGCAATAGATGCGATGCACCGGGAAGGACGCATCCGAGCCACGGATCGGTAAGGCCGTGACCGGGGGCGGGGGGAAGATGTAGCTCATCGCAGTGCTTTCTTTCATGGGCGGACGGCCGGAACCGTTGCACCGCGCCGTCGGCGCGGAAAAGACGCGCAGGCGAAGCGGGTGACGGGCAGTGTGCTGAAACGCGTGACCCGAACCTGCGGTGCGCAGGTCCGGGTGAAGCGTGCTCCCGTCGCTCAGGCGCTGCGGTAGAGCTTGGTCAGCACGAATTCGCGATGACCGAGCGCCTCCGCGGCGGTGTTGCGGCCGTTGGCGGTGCGCACGATCATCTCGATCAGCGAGTCGCCGGCCTGGTCGATGGTCATGTCGCGGCGGAGGATGCCGGTCACATCGACGTCGATGTGTTCCGACATGGTGCGCACGGTGCGCGGATTGGCCGAGATCTTGATCACCGGAACGATTGGGTTGCCGATGATGTTGCCCTGACCGGTGGGGAAGGTGTGGATGACATAGCCGGCTGCCGCCATCAGCGTCACGCATTCGGCGGCCGCCGAAGAGGTATCCATATAGTACAGGCCCGGACCTTTTTCCGGGGTCTCGGCGGGGCCCATGGCGTCGATATATTTCGAGACGCGGCCGATCTTCTCGAGGTTGCCGAGCGCCTTTTCCTCGATGGTGGTGAGGCCGCCGAGGATATTGCCCTTGGTCGGCTGGCTGTCGGAGAGGTCGGATGTCTTGTAGGGCTCGATCACCTCGTCCTGATAGGCCTGGAAGATCTTCATGAACTTGTCGCCGATCTCGGGCGTCGCCGCGCGCGCCTGGCAGATATGCTCGCCGCCGGTGATCTCCGAGGTCTCGCCGAAGACGCCGTAGATGCCTTCGGGGATGAGCTTGTCGTACATGTTGCCGACGGTCGGGCACGAGCCGAGGCCGGTGGTGGTGTCGGACTCGCCGCATTTGGTCGAGATCCACAGCTCCGACAGGTCGCACGCCTCGCGCTGCAGTTCGCTCGCCCAGTGGACGAATTCCTTGGCCTTGCGCGAGGCGATCGCGATCGTGTTGATGTCGCCGCTCTGCTCGATCGAGAAGCCGGCGACCGGCTTGCCGGTCTTGGCAATCCCGTCGACGATGACCTTGGTCCATTCCGGTTCGATGCCGATGACGACCACCGCGGCGACGTTGGGGTTGGCTCCGGTGCCGATGATGGTGCGGAAGAACAGGTCGAGGTCCTCGCCGAACTGCAGCCGCCCATAGGCGTGGGGCAGGGCCATGGTGCCCTTGATGTTGTTGGCCACCGCCTCGCAGGCGGCGTTGGAGATGTCGTCGAGGGGCAGGATGATGACGTGGTTGCGCACGCCGACGCGGCCGTTCTCGCGGCGATAGGCGTGGATCTTGCGCTTGCCGTAGGTGCTCATCGACTTCTCCTCACCAGCGCTTGGTCTTGAGATTGTGGATATGGACGTAGCCGCCCTTTTTGACGTCGGCGACGATCTTGCCGATGTCCTCGCCATACTTGATGGCGGTGTCGCCGGTCTTGAGATCCTTCAGCGCCACCTTGTGGCCGATCGGCACGTCGGCGTTCACCGTGAGATTGAAGGACGAATTGTCGGCGGTGACGACGCAGAGCATGTCGGTGCCGGCGGTCAGTCCCTCGACGACCACCACGCCAACATTGTCCTTGTGGTCGTGAACCAGAAGCTGGGGCGTTGCCATTTGCACTCCTTTCGAAAACGGCACCAATCACCGGATGGGCGGGGTGTCCGCCACGGGTTGGGCGCCGCCGCGGCGGCACCCAACCCGGTTGTTGGCCGGAAGGGCCACTAGTTCGTGGCGTCGACCTTGCCGATGTCCTTCAGGACATCATCGACATAGGACGCGTCGATCGTCTGGTCGTAGGCCGGAACCTTGTCGATCTGGCCGAAGTCCTTCAGCTTGCCGGCGGTGAACTGATACGAGTCGGCGCTCGGCAGGCCGGCATTGAGCGGCCAGATCTTGCCCTTGATCATGAGGTTGTAGGCGTACTCGACGGCTGCGGCGTCCTCACCGCTGGCCTGGGCGCCGTCGGCGATGACCTTGGCCTTGTTGGCCGGGTCGTACATCCAGCGGCTGGCGAGCACCAAGGCGCGCAAGAAACGCTTGACCTCGCCGGCATTGGCCTTGGCGTAGTTGTCGTTGGCGGCCAGGGCGCCGTACCACCATTGCGGCAGCGTATCCCACTCATAGGCCAGCACCTTGGCATTGGGGGCCTTCTTCAGCACCGTGTAGGCGCCGTCGGCATGGAAGACCGCCGCGGAAATGCGGCCGCTGACCATGGCCGGAACAAAGCCGGAGCGCTGCATGTTGATCTGGTGGACATCCTTGATGTCCACATTGTCGGCGCTGAGGCAGGCCTGGAGCAGGGTCTGGGCGAAGCCGCCGGTGTCGGTCACACCGACATTCTTGCCGACCAGTTCCTTGGCCGACTGGATGTCGTTGCCGATGCACACGGTGTCGAGCTTGAGGCCGTAGGACCAGATCACGTGCGCCGGTGCTCCATGCGAGGCGGCGATGATCGGGTCGGTGGCCGAGGTGAAGGCGAACTTGGTGGAGCCGGCCACGGTGCTGAGGAAGGCCGGAACGCCGCTGCCCTCGGGGACCAGATTGACGTGCAGGTGCTCCCTATCGAAGAAGCCTTCGGCCTGCGCGATGAATGGGACCAGAAACACCACCTTGGGCGGCGACACTGCCACCGTGGCGCCGATATCCCCCCACGGCGTCGCGTCGGTCACGGTGGACCAGTCGTCCGCGGTCTGAGCGCCGGCGGCGCCGGCCAGCACACCCGCGGCCAGGAACCCTGCCGCCAATGCCAGCGCCTTGCTCTTCATTCTTTGCGACTGCGTTCTGCTCATTTTTCTTCCCTCCCTTTGCATGCGCGAGAGCGGACCCATTCCGTCCCGTTTCCTCCTGTTGAATGCGATGCGCAGCGCATCGCGCTCAACGTCCCGTGTCCTTGTTGAACCAGGGGGCGAGGCGCTTCCTGAGCTGTTCGATGACCATGCGGAAGAAGACGCCGAGGATCATCACCGTCAGGAGTACGGCCAGCATGTCGGCCGTCTTGTATGAGTTGGCGCTGTAGGCGAGCAGCTGGCCCATGCCGGAGAGCGCCGTGTAGATCTCGGAGATGAACATCCCCACCAGACCCATGGCGACGCCCTGGGACAATCCCGTCACGATGTAGGGGACGACACTGGGGATGATGACGTGCCGCCACATCTCCGTCTCGCTGGCGCGGAAGGAGCGGGCGACCTCGATCAGCGAGGAATCGACGCTGCGCACGCCGTTGTAGACCGCAATGGTGACGGGGAAGAAGACGAACATCGAGATGATGATGAGCTGTGCTTCGATGCCGAAGCCGAACCACAGCGAGATGAGTGGAATCAGCGCCACCAGCGGCGTCGAGTAGATCGCGTAGACATACATGCCTACCGCGGCCTCGAAATTGGCAAAGCGTCCCATGGCGACGCCGACCACGATTCCGATGCTGCTGCCGATGACCAGACCGCCGAGGAACATCGACACGCTGTAGACCAGCGCGTCGAAGAGCGGCCCGGTGACGAGCATCTCGTAGAGGTGGGCGATTACCGTGGTGAACGGCGTGAAGATGATGTCGAGGGAGTTGAGGCCATAGATCTGCCAGGCGCCGAGCACGACCACGAAGGACAGGATTCGGATCAGCAGGAAGCGGTTGCGCTTGCGCTGTTCACTCTGGCGCCGGCGATTCTGGACGTGCTGGCGCAGGTCGGCGCGGGCCTGTGGGAGCTGTCGTTCGGTGTTCATGGCGTCCATCACACCTCTCTCCCGCTGCCCTTGAGCATGTCGTCCCAGATGATCTCGCGCAGCGGCTCGTAGGCCGGGTGCTGGCGGACGCTCACGATCGACCGGGGGCGATCGATCGGCACGTCGAGGACGTTGAAGACCTCGCCGGGCTTCGACTTCATGACGATGATCCGGTCGGCAAGGGTGATCGCTTCGTCGATGCTGTGGGTGACGAACACGACGGTCTGCCGGAAGCGCTGCCAGATCGACAGCAGTTCGCCCTGCAGCAACTCGCGCGTATGGGCGTCGACAGAGGCGAAGGGCTCGTCCATGAGCAACACTTCGGGGCCGAAGGCGAGGGCGCGGGCGATGCCGACGCGCTGGCGCATGCCACCCGAAAGGTTGTCTGGAAAAGCGCCCTCGAAGCCCTTCAGGCCGACCATCTCGACGGCCCACTTCGTCTTCTCGTCGATCTCGGCCTGCGGCATGCGGGCGATGACCATCGGAAAAGCGACGTTCTGGCTGACCGTCTTCCAGGGGAAGAGGCCGAACTGCTGGAACACCATGGCCGCCTGCCGCGGCGGCTCGGTGATCACCTCATCGTCGATCTGGACCGTGCCGTCGTCGGGAAGGATGAGGCCATCGAGAATGCGCAGCAGCGTGGTCTTGCCGCAACCGCTCGGCCCCAACAGACAGACGAACTCGTGCTCGTGGATCTCAAGGCTGACATCGTGCAGCACTTCGAGATTGCCATACCATTTCGAGATATGGGTGGCGGCGACCTTCGGTGGCCGTGCTTGCGGCGCCGTCGGGCCGGGCGTTTCGCTCCGCTGCTGCGTTCCAGTCACACTCACGTTTTTCGTCCTCCCAGACGGTTTCTTCTTGGGCGCCCTAGGCGCCATTCACCCAGCCACTCTGCACGCTCCTGACCACGACCTCCGGCGCGAAGGACGCCGCGCGTCGGGGTTGCGCCCAGCCAACCGCGCCGGCGGAATCAGGTCCGCTGCGGCGCTCTCCATCACACGACGTGCTCCGGCGGCTGGTTGTCGATCAGCACGCGCGTCACGTTCTGCCACGCCGTGCGGAACAGGCTGGCCCAGGACTGCCGCGTGACGCCGGCAATATGCGGCGTGAGAATGGTTCGCTCGGTGGCGGCCTGGGAAAGGGTGAGCAGCGGATTGTCAGGTGCCGGCGGCTCGCTCGAATAGACGTCGACCGCGGCACCGGCCAGGTGCCCGGATTCGAGGGCTTCGGCAAGTGCGGCTTCGTTGACGATGCCGCCGCGTGAGGCCTGAATGAGCACCGCACCGGGCTTCATCAGGGCCAGCCGCCGCGCATCGATGAGGTCGGTCGTCGAGGGCAGCAGAGGCACGTGCAGCGATATGACGTCGGCCCGGGCGAGCAGGTCGTCGAGATCGAGCGCCTCGGCGCCGAGGGCGGCGGCGGCGGACGCACTGACGGGCGCCGGATCGTAGAAGGCAATGCGCGCGCCGGCCTGCCGGAAGCGTTCGGCAACCGCCCGCCCGATCACGCCGATGCCGACGATGCCGACCAGCAGCCCCTCAAGGCCGTTGACGCCTTCGCCGAGCATCTGAGCGCGGAACGCGGCGTAGTCGCCGTTGCGAATGGCGGCGGTCGAGCGGGTGAAGCGGCGGAGAAGAACGGCAGCGCTCGAAACGGCGTATTCCGCCAGTGCATCGTTGCTGCCGCCGGGGACGTTGGCAACCGGGATGCCGAGCCCCCTGAGGCCGCCCATGTCGAGGCGATCGACGCCGGCGCCGGTGATCTGCACCAGCCGGATCGCACAATCGGCAAACAGATCGAGCGGAAGCCTGGGGCCAACGGCCGGGATGACCAGGGCGCTGGCTGCCTTGAGCGCGGCCGGCATCGCCGTATCGCCCGGCGCCATGTAGGCGATCTTCAGCCGCTCGGGGGGTGTGACCCCGACGCGGGTGAAATCGGCTTCCGGGCGAAGACACAGAACGTCCGACATCAGCCAACCAACTCGTCTGAATCCCACGATGCAAATTCGTCGGTCCCCGGTCGAATGTCGTTGATCGGGAAGAAGCACAGCAGCCTCAGGACGCTCGACGCGGTGTTGTAGGTCGCGTGGCGTTCGCCGGGGGGAACCAGCACAGTGTCGCCGGCCGTCACCTTGTATTCGCCGCTGTCGGTACGCGTGACCCCTTCGCCGGCAAGAACGTGGATGCACTCCTCGAAGCCGTAGTGGACGTGCGGGCCGCGGCGCTTGTCGCCAGGCCGGTCGGGGTCGATCTCCACCAGGCGGACGGTCGAATTGAACGAGCCGGTGCCCAGTCCCACGATTTCCAGTGCCCGCCGGCCCGGCAGGCTCATTGCCCTTGCGTCTTTCTGGGCAATGACCCGCACCATCAGGTCACCTCGCGCAGGCGCTTGACTTCGGCGGTGCCGCCGAGGACACGGTTGAGCTGCTCGAACAGCACGCTCGCTTCCGATGCGATGGCGTCGGCGATCGCCTCGACCATGTCGAGACCGCGATCCTCGGTCGCCCCCTCCGGGCTGCCGTACCAGCCGGTCGGCGCGATATTGCGGATGTCGGTGAGCACCGGCTGATAGCTGCGCGTGCGACGCAGCTTGTCCATGTGGTGGCCGCGCTGGTGATCGGAGGAATGGCCGATGCGGTCGAGGTGGACCAGCTCGGGCCGGCAGGCCAGAACCGCCAGCGCCTCGATTTCGCCGCCATGAGTGAGGCCGTTGCACTGCTTGCCGAACATCTCCTCGGCGACGTAGCAGGCCTGTACCGTCAGAACGGTCATGCCGACGCGGCGATGCAGATCCTCGGCAGCGATGGCCAGCGAGGGGATGTTGCCCTCGTGCCAGTTGACGATCATCAGCATCTTGGCGCCGTGCTTGGCAGAGGATTCGCAGATCTCGGTGATGACGCGAATGTAGGTCTCCGGCGTGAAGGTGACCGTGCCTTCATAGGGCATGTGCATTGGCGTGACGCCGACCATGGGGGTTGGCAGCACCAGCCCGTTCATCCTCTGGGCGACTGCCTCGGCCACCATTTCGGCGGCGAAGAAGTCGGTGCCGGCGGGCAGATGTGCGCCGTGCTGTTCGACGCTTCCGGTCGGCATGAGGACCAGCGGATTGCGCCGGAACTGCTCGGCGATTTCCGGTTGGGTGAGGTTGGCAAAGATGTGGGAGGGCAGCATGTCATGCCCTCTCGAGGATCTTCGACGATGCCGCCTTGCGGACCTCGTCGAGGGGCACCAGGGCACCGTTGCGCTCGATCGAGCGCAGCGCGGCATAGACGCAGGCGACGGCTGCGTTGCCGTTGGCGGCGCTGAGCTCGTTGGCCTTGCCCGACCGGCAGCTCTCCGCGAAAAGCTCCAGCTCGGCGCGGAACATGTTCGAATTCCGGCTCCTCCAGGACTTCGCGGTCGGCATAGCCATCCTTGCCGCGCTGGATATAGAGCAGCGAACTGGCGCGCAGCTTCTCGGGCGTGTCCCAGGTGCCGAAGTCGATCTCGTAGTGCATGAGCCCCTTGGAGCCGAAGACGCGAACAGCGAAGACGCCCGGCGAGGTCCAGCAGGTGCCGACATAGGCGACCTTGCCATCGGCGAACTTCAGAAGCGTCATCGACTGGTCGTTGACTTCGGCTCCCACGGGAGACAGCTTCGAGGCGATCGAGGTGGCCTCGGTCACCTCGCCGCCGAGATAGTGGACGACGTCGAACATGTGGATGGCGAGCTGGGACAGCGGACCGCCGGGCGCGCGGTCCTTGTACCAGCGCCAGGTCTGCGGGGTCAGTTCGAGGGCGCGCTCGTTGGAGAAGTTTGCCTCGATGAAGCCGACCCGGCCAAGCTCGCCGGCGTCGATGGCGCGGCGCATGGCGCGAATGCCGCCGAGCAGGCGCGCACTGTGACCGACGGTCACCGTGACCCCGTAGGTCTTCTGCAGCGCCTCAATGGCCAGCCCGTCTTCCAGCGTGCTGGCGATCGGCTTTTCCGTGTAGACGTGCTTGCCGGCCCGGGCCACTTCGGTCGCCACCGGCAGGTGCTGCTCGTTGGGAACGGTGAGGATGACGCCGCTGATGTCCGCGCGCGCGAGCATCGCCTGCAAGGTTTCCGCCGACTCCACGCCGGTATCCCGCGCAAAGGCGTCGCGCTTCTCTTGGGAGCGGCTGAATCCGGCGACGATTTCCAGCTTGTCGGAGAGCTTGGCAGCGTTGGTGAGAACGCGCGCCCAGCGACCGAGGCCGACAATTCCGATTTTGACTTTGCCTGCGTTCATTCTTCTCGTGTCCTGTCAGTGCGTATTACGGTATGACGGGATGACGGTGGGAGTCAATGCAGAAAGAGGATCGGCCTGCGGCCGGCCTGTCCCGCCGCCTAGAAATCCATTTCGAGCACATAGAGCCCGCCGGTGAAGCGATCGACGGCGTAGGCGATGCCACGCTCGTCGGCGAAGACGTCATTGAGCTGGATCGCGCCCGCGGGAGAACCCTTTGGCGCCGCCGGCACGAAGCATGCGATCTCGCGCGGCTGATACTGGCTGGAGATGTCAAACGCCCTGAGGCCGCCGTTGAAGAAGGTGCCAAGGACGATCTCTTCCGATTGGAACGACGTCGGCAAAGGGATGTTTTCATGAACGTTGTGGGCGCCGAAGCGTCCGCCGCGATGCCGGAACGCATCGACCGGCGGCAGCGGCAGGGTCGAGATCGGCACCAGGTTGTCTTCCGCGCGCGCGTCGACGATCCACATGAGCTTCGGCCAGTCGGCTGCGGCGTCCTTGATCGATTCGTTGGTGACCACCAGCAGGTCGCGCCGGAAGAGCGGCAATACGGTGTGGGTGAAGCCGAGATAGGGCGGTGCGTTGTTCCAGCGCGAGACGACCTGCGGCCGGCTCTTGTCGGCGATGTCGAGGATGACCACACCGCCGTCGACACAGCCGAGATAGGCGCGATCCGGCCGCTGCGGATAGACGTTGGTGTTGTGGACACGGAAACCGGCGCCCTGCGGATTGGGCTGGGCCGGCGGGTCCGCGCTGTCGCCGACGCGAACGCCCGGCAGCCACCAGCGGCCGACTTCCGTCGGCTTCGATGGGTCGCGCACATCGACGATGCGGTAGAACTGGTCGTCGCCGGGGCGATGCGATTGGAAATCCTCTGCGCCCGCGGACATGTGGACATATTCGCCGTCACAGAACCAAAGCTGGTGGACGCCACGCGAATGCGGCCCCGAGGCGTCAAAGAAGCCAATCGAGCGTGGCGCCTCGGGCAGCGAGACGTCGAACAACTCCATACCCGCCGGTTTCTGCCCCGCCTTCTTGGTCTGGTAGGCGACCGCCATGATGTTGCCGACCACCTCGAGCGAGTTGGAGCGCATGAACGGCTCGGGCAGATCGGTCTGAACGACCAGCCGCGGCGCGCGCGGATCGCTCACGTCGAGCGCGGTGAAATTCTTGGGTGCGCTTTCGTGGGCGAGCCAAAGAATCCGGCGACCGTCGGGGACGACCTGCACGGCCATGCCTTCTCCGAGCCCGCCAAAGCCACCCAACTCATGGTTTGCCAGAAACCTGAACCCCTGGATGATCGGAACGTCCGGATCAGACACGATGGCGACTCCTCCCTCGACCAGCGTCGTACCGTATTACGGTATTATGACGCAAGACGGTGCATGCCGCAAGCGCCGCCGTGAAGGATCGCCGACGGCTGCCTGGATTTCGAACGCTGGCGGTTACAGGATCTCGGCGCCGGTTTCGCCGAAGATCCGGTTGATTTCGGCAGCAGCGTTCAGGGCTTCCTGGCGTGCGATGGCCTCGGCGCGTTCAGCCTCGCCCTTTTTGAGGGCCTGAAAAAGTTCCCTGAGGGCGGCGATGCTCTGCTTCGAGCGGCCGTGCGAACGCTTCGGGTGTCCGAGACCCAGTGCGCGCCATCGCCAGATGCGGGCGTAGAGGGTCGAAATCATCGACGACAGCGTCTCGCTGCCGGCACCCGCGAAAAGGATGCTGTAGAACTCGTTCTTAACGGCGAGGATGTCTTCCGGGATGTTGGCCTCGTAGGCCACGACCGTTCGGTCGAGCGCATTCTTGAGCGCGACGAGGTCGTCCGGCGCTGCGTGAGTCACGAACATCCGCGCCGCCAGGCCTTCGAGAACCGACCGGATCAGATAGAGATCTTCCGCCTCGGTCCGCGTCAGCTGCCTGACGATCGGGCCCTTGTTGGGGATCGTGTCAACGATCGATTCGGACTCGAGCTGCCGCAAGGCCTCGCGAATCACGGTGCGCGACACGCCGGTCATGTCGATCAGTTCACGCTCGATCAGACGCGCTCCCGGTGCCAGGCGGCCGTCGATGATGGCTTGGCGCAGGGCATCGACGACGTCGCGGCGAAGCGGGGCGGCGCGTTTCGTGACCACCGCCAATCCATTGTTATTTGTGTTGGATGTTGGTGTTGCGTTGCGTCCGGAGGTCCCACGCATTCTGTCCGCCGTATCTGATTGCCTGCTCAGCTTGGCTGCACACACCGAAGCTCGTCAAGGTTGCTGCATAGCGTGCTCCGTTCCCCTGCGCCACGGAAAATCGGCCTTGTTCCCTCTCAGCCAAGGCATGGCGCGAGAGATTTGAGCCAGGCCCGATGCCTCGGTGCAGGCGGTCCTTCAGGTGAAGAAGTCCACGCTGCATCCGGGAGACCGGCCGGCGGCTCTCAACTGCCTATTCGTTGAGCACGACGCCGCCAGGGCTTTCGAGGATGCGTGGGTGCCAGGTCGCGCCGGCGTTCTCGGCAAGAAGTCGGCGAAGCCGAGAACTGCTGTTGGTCCGCTGACAGCTTGTCCCACAGCGGCTTGGAATAGGAGACCATCAACGGTGCATAGACGTGCTTGGTCAGCGACAGATATTTCTGCACCGCTGGCTCAGGCTCTCGGCGCGGGCCTCTCCGCCCTTCTGGGCAGACTGGAAGCCATGACTACAAGGCTGCCGTCGACGCCGCCGCGGGCTTCTTCGTTCCCGTTCTCGCCGAAATCGAGAGTGGTGATTCTCAAGTTGGCGGACATGACGGAGCGGCTTGCCCGGCAGGCGGTTGGCCAGCGGAGGGTCAACCTGTTGAGGGCGGCGAAAGGCCGCCGGACCCAACGCAAACTACGCACCGTTGCGCGTATGAATGCGGTAAGGTGGTCTATATCGCGCCAACGACGATAAGGGGATCACGCCATGGATTTCTACCGGAGTGCATTGGGACAGTTCTTCGCCACCAGCGCCGGGCGCGTTACGCGCGTTGTAGCGGGCATCGTGCTCATCGCGTGGGGCTATACGCTCCTGCCGTCGATCGCCGGCATTGTCCTAATCGTCATCGGGCTGGTACCGCTGCTTGCCGGCCTGTTCGACGTGTGCGTGATATCGGCACTCTTCGGCGGCCCCTTCCAGGGCGCGGCCATTCGTGCAGCGGGGAAGAAGTAGTTACCTGCTTCGCCGCGTGAACCGATAGTCGCGCGCTAGCCGCTGCATCTGGTGCACGCTCGAAACATCCGCACGCGTTGACCTAGGCAAGCGCCCCACGGGCCCTCGTGGGCCCGCCAACCGACCGCAGCGGGCTTTCGCATGTCCCTCGTGCGGACTCACTCGGGCAGAAAAATCGGCATCGTGCGCGTTTGGCGTCTCCACGCTTTAGGGAAATAGCATGACCAAACCAGCTTCAGCCAATCCGGCAGCGGCTACTGTCGATCGCATGCGGGCTGCCGTTTGGCGACGCCGGAGCACGATTATCGCACTGGTTGCCATCGTGGCAATTTTGGTGCACGTGCTTCTGCGTTTTTCCACTCACGCGAGTACAAGCGCTTACAACCTTCCATTGCTCGCCACCCTCGTGATCGGCGGGGTTCCGCTCGTCTATGAACTCCTCCTGAAAGTCGTGAAGCGGGACTTCGGTTCCGATCTGCTGGGCGGAATTGCCATCGTCACCGCCGTCATCATGGGGGAATACCTCGCCGGGTCGATCATTGTGCTGATGCTCTCGGGAGGCGAGGCGTTGGAAAGCTACGCCTTGCGCAGCGCGTCATCCGTGCTGGGCGCTCTGGCCAAGCGCATGCCGTCGATCGCGCATCGGAAAATGGATTCTGGCATCGCCGACGTGACGCTGTCCGATGTTGCCGTGGGCGATATTCTCGCGATTTATCCGCATGACATTTGCCCGGTGGATGGCGTGGTCACCGAAGGGCATGGCGTGATGGATGAGTCCTACCTCACCGGTGAGCCGTTCAAGATCACCAAGACCTCAGGTTCGACGGTGATCTCCGGGGCGATCAACGGCGAAACCGCGCTGACCATCCGCGCCACCCAGCGGGCTGCTGACTCACGCTACGCAAAGATAATGGAGGTCATGCGTGAGTCCGAACAGACGCGCCCGCGACTTCGACGTCTCGGTGACAGACTGGGGGCGATTTACACTCCGGTGGCAGTTGCGGTGGCGCTGCTCGCTTGGGCGATCAGTGGCGAAGCCGTGCGGTTTCTGGCCGTGCTGGTGATCGCCACGCCTTGTCCACTGCTCATCGGCATACCCATCGCCATCATCGGCTCGATTTCCCTCTGCGCTCGCCGGGCGATCATCGTCAAAAATCCCGTCGTGCTTGAACAAATCGCCGAGTGCCGCACCGCGATTTTCGACAAGACGGGAACGCTCACTTATGGCGAACCGACGTTGACCGAGCAACTCATAGCCCCCGGATTCGCGCAAAAAGAAGTTCTCGCGCTTGCCGCCAGCCTTGAAGTTTATTCAAGACATCCGCTGGCACGCGCCATTCTCGCCCAGGCAGAAACGGAAGGGCTTTCGCTCCCGCAAGCGGAACAAGTCAGCGAAGCTCCCGGTCAGGGATTGCGCGGCGCGGTATCGAACCATCAAGTTCAAATTACCAGTCGCGGCACGCTCATGGCCCAAAACGTCGCGGGCGCGGAGCACTTGTCCCCCGCCGCGGACGGCTTGGAATGTATGGTGGTGGTCGACGGCAAGTTCGCGGCGGCCTTTCGCTTGCGCGACGCACCGCGTGCCGAAGGGCATTTGTTTATTCAGCACTTGGGACCAAAGCATCAGTTCCAGCGCCTCATGATTGTCTCTGGTGATCGTGAATCGGAAGTCCGCTACCTCGCCGAAGAAGTTGGCATCACCGAAATTCACGCTCAGAAAAGTCCCGAAGAGAAACTCGCCATCGTCCGCGCCGAAACGAGTCGTGCCAAAACCCTCTATGTCGGTGACGGCATCAACGACGCGCCCGCCATGATGGCGGCGACGGTGGGCATGGCGATCGGCCAAAACAGCGACGTCACGGCAGAAGCGGCCGGTGTCGTGGTGATGGACAACTCCCTCAAGAAAGTGGACGAGTTCATGCACATCAGCCGGCGGATGCGAACCATCGCTCTCCAGAGCGCCATCGGTGGCATGGCCCTGAGCTTGGTGGGAATGATTTTCGCAGCCGCGGGTCTCTTAAGTCCCGTCGCCGGAGCCATCAGTCAGGAAGTCATTGACGTGCTCGCCGTGCTCAATGCCTTGCGCGCCGCATTCCCGCCGAAAGTAATGTCCGATCTGTAGGCGCCGAACCCTAATCCGTCAGTGAAGCGGTCGGATTGACCGGCTGCGCCGGAATAAAGATCCGGCCGCTGGCTGGCCCTTGGCCGGTGAGGGGGCCGGGGGATGAAGGGTCTGCCCGGGAAGAGGACGCTGTTACCCCCAGCGCTGGCCCAGATCCCGAAGAGGTCGAGCCGCCTTCGTCTAAGTGATTGATTTTGTTGGTGACCCCGGCGCGATTCGAACGCGCGACCCTCAGATTAGTGATTTCGGGTTCTTAGTCTCCTTCAGTGTCCGCGCCATGTCCCGAGATAGCAGAAACCGCCGAAAATATGGGTATTTGTGGCCGCAACGTTCCCTGGCATTCTTGCAGCTTCTCCCGACAGCGCGCCGGCCCGTGCATGCGGCAACGTTCGCCATGGCCGGCATCCGAAACCCTTCACAAGAACAGACAATCAATGTTGGCTGTATGTCGCCTGATAGAGTGCGGCATAGGGCATGAACTCCAGCTGCTGGAGCGTGTAGCCGGTCACTCGCTCGGCATAGCGGGCCGACAGTGCGAAGTCGGCAGTCATGGTCGAAGCAAGGAACACGGTGGCGTAGCCGTCGCCGGCAACGAAGGCGACGGGCGCCAGCCCCTGCATCGTCTTTGGATTGATCTTGACCAGCAGCTTGTTCATCGCCGGCGAGGTGTCCTTGGCCTCGGCCAACGGCTTGTCGAATCCTTCGGTGGCGAGCGTCTTGATCAGCCCAACGACGGACGTGCGCAGCGGCGCCAGTCGCGGATCTTCGCCATTGCCGGGATTGGCCAGCGCGTTGATGCGCAACTGCGCTTCGAACAGACGTGCCGCCAGGATCGGAGCAATGCGGCTGTTGTAGCTCCTGGCGTCCTTGATGCCGAGCGTGTCGCGCCACCTGCCGATCCGTCTGGCATCGGCGAACCGCGCCTCGACCGCCTTAACGGTGGCCACCACCTCGTCCACCAGCGCCTGGGGCCGGTAGAGGTCGCCGCGCAACCAAAGCGGGCGCGGCTCGACCGCGGCATTTGCCTGCCGCACCAGATCGCCGGGCACCCAGTCGATGTCGACGATGCGCCGGCCTTCCTTGCGCGCCTCCCAGACGGTGAATACAGCGGTATCGATCCAGGGATTGTAGAACACGATCAGCGCGCGCGGTTCGTTGAGCCCGGCCGTGGTGAACACCGATGTCCCCAGCAGGTAGCGCCAGCCCGCGGGTCCGCCGCTGGCATTGGTCATCTGCTTGTCGATGGCTGCAAATTGCCGCCGGGCGGCGCTCTCTGCATAGGCCGCGATGGTCGTGGTTGGATCAGCCAACATGCCGCTGCGGAAGCGCAGCATGTCGACCACGCTGTTGACCTCCTTGGCCGTCGGATGGGCGGGGTCGGCGCACAAACCAGATGGCGCCAACGCTGCGGCGCAGACGAACGAAGCCGCGATGATGGCCGGAATGATGGAACGGATGTTCATGCCTTCGTCTTCCTCATTTCGGCGACCACCTGCCGGTCTTGTTGTTGTAGGTGTCGGACCATGTGGTCGGTCCAGTCGGGCAGGAAGCCGCACCAGTGAGCGTCCGCGTCGTCGCCGCTGGAACGCGTATCTGCGGTTGGGCACGGAGGGCCATTCAGTTCACCGCGCGCCAAGTGCCAACGCTATCGCCGCTGCCGGAAAACGAACCCGCATAGCCGCAGTCTCCGCTCTGTGAGAGAAACGTGGTGGTAAAGAGTTCGATGGACAGGACGCGACCATCACTTTCGAGGGTCATCGTTTCGTGGCCCGTTACGTCAGCGGTGTATCCGCACTTGCCGTCTTCGCTCTTGAACATGGTCCTATCGTGGGAGTCCCCTTCGAGGATATTGCCGGCGACCGTGCCGGAGCTAGAATAGTCATAACGGATTAGGCCAATGGTGCCGCGAGCGGTGCATTTGAACCGCGCACCCTCAATGATACAGGCCAACGGAAAGTCGATTTCAGAGTTCGGGTTGATCTCCAAAGTCTTCACCCCAGCGAGGGGGTCCCCGATCACTGCCGGCGGCAGTGCCGCCTGTTGCTGCGCATCGGTTGCCGCGGCGTCGGGCATCGGTTGTTTGGGCACCAGGACGTAGGGCAGCGTCCCGAAATCGAGTAACTGCACTTCTTCGGGATTGAAGCCCTGCAGCTTCGCCCGCTCCTCTGGCGCCATCGTCTCCCACAGAAAGGCGCGCTTGGCCTGCATCGCGCCGGCCAGCGGCGCCTCATCGAACACCGACACAATCCCGGTGACGCCCTGGGCGACATAGTCCTTGACGTATTTGTCGTAGCCGAAGGCGCAGATGAAGCCACCAGCCGCCGTGCCGACCGCGCCGCCGACGATGCTGCCGGCGATGTTGCCGATCACCGGGAAGAACGAGCCGACCGCACCGCCCGCTACGCTGCCGATCTCGCCGAACAAGGCCGCGCCGCCCGCGGTGACCTTGCCGCCGACGGCGATGGCAGCCGCGCCACTCACCGCGCCCCGCACATCGCCGGCACTTGCCGCGCCGAGCGTGGATGCTGCATCGGCAATCGCAATGGCTTTGGACAGGCCGGTAAACTTGCCGGTGACGATGTCGGTCAGCGGGCCGCCAACCTTGGCGAAGCTCTGTATCGCCGCATCGGTGGCGCCGAGCCAGCGACCCACGATGTCGCGGTTCTCCTGCGCTACGGCATCCGGATCGGGAGCCGCGCGCAGCACGTCCGACTCCGGTGGCGGCGCCGCCCGCAACGACGGCGGTTCCTGCGCAGAGGCGACCGCGATCATTGCTAGCAAGATCGCGAGCACGGTCATGGTGAGCGGGGCAAGATGCCACCTCATCGGACCACCTCCCATCGCGCTTGGAATTTTCGCGCTGCGATTGGGGCAGTAAAGCCAGGTGGTGGGCTACAGGTGCCTGTGCGTGAGATTACTCGGTGTTGGCCAGCTCCCCATTCCACAGACACCCCGCCCTCGGCATTGAAGATCATTGTGACCGGCCATTCCTCTCGTGTGACGTAATGGCAGCCAGGCGAGTTCGGCCGGTCGTGGGAATCAGATGTGATGAAGCCGTCAATCCGCACACCCGACACGGCACCTCGCCCGATCAACACGGCGTCGGTGTACGGCCCAGAAGCGTCTTGACGGCTGGTCGCGACGTTGCCGTCGATTTCCCAGATGACACCGCTCCCAATACTGACCTTGATCTTGCGTACACCAGAGAGCGGGCCGCTGGGAGGCGGCAGCGCCGCCTGATCCTGCGCATCGGTTGCCGCGGCGTCGGGCATCGGTTGTTTAGGCACCAGGACGTAGGGCAGCGTCGCAAAGTCGAGTAGTTGCACCTCTTCGGGGTTGAAGCCCTGCAACTGCGCCCGCTCCTCCGGCGCCATCGTCTCCCACAGAAAGGCGCGCTTGGCCTGCATCGCCTGCGTCAACGGCGCCGTGTCGAACACCGAGACAATGCCGGTGATACCCTGGGCGACATAGTCCTTGACGTATTTGTCGTAGCCGAAGGCGCAGATGAAGCCGCCGGCCGCCGTGCCGACCGCCCCGCCGACGATGCTGCCGGCGATGTTGCCGATCACCGGGAAGAACGAGCCGACCGCACCGCCCGCTACGCTGCCGATCTCGCCGAACAAGGCCGCACCGCCCGCGGTGACCTTGCCGCCGACGGCGATGGCAGCCGCGCCACTCACCGCGCCGCGCACATCGCCAGCACTCGCCGCGCCGAGCGTGGATGCTGCATCGGCAATCGCGATGGTCTTTGAAAGGCCGTCAAATTTGCCGGTGACGATGTCGGTCAGCGGGCCGCCGACCTTGGCGAAGCTCTGTATCGCCGCATCGGTGGCGCCGAGCCAGCGGCCCACGATGTCGCGCTGCTCCTGCGCGACAGCGCCCGGATCGGGAGCTGCGCGCAGCACGTCCGACTCCGGTGGCGGCGCCGCCCGCAACGACGGCGGTTCCTGCGCAGAGCCGACAGAAGCCGAGGCGAACAAAATGGCGAGCATGATCAGTATAATGAGAGCAAAGCCGTGGTGCCTCGCGCGAGCACCCGCCAACACACGGTCGAGGGCGCGTCTGGGAAGGATCAAGCCGCGTAACGCTGCCGACGCGGTGGCGACGCGGAGCCATGCCGTTCGTGCATGTTGCGTCGTCTGCATCGCGACTATTCCGTTTTACGCCACGGCGCGGTGAAACTTGAGCCGCGAGTCATCTTGTCCCAAGTGCCCTTGCAGGGCCCTCGCAGCTCGACAGGGCCAGGCTGATTTTGTCCGGAGACGTTTTCAGCATCGAACAGGTACACGAAATGTTCGCTTTCTCGGACATCGCAATTGGGGTCGCCGGGAAACATCCACACCATCGTTCCCTCGATGCGATTGGGAGAGACGGTCCCCTGCGCTGTGACGACGCTGGTTGTGACGCCAGGGTAAACTTGCCGATAGGTCGCAACCCCTCCGTTGATCTCCCACTCCATCTTCCCAATGCTGAACTTGCGCACGCCTGCGAGCACGTTGCCGGTGGTGAGCGCGGCTTGGTCTTGTGGCGAAGGCGTTGCGGCTGATGGCGTCGGTTGTTTGGGCACCAGGACGTAGGGCAGTGTCGCAAAGTCGAGTAGTTGCACCTCTTCGGGGTTGAAGCCCTGCAACTGCGCCCGCTCCTCCGGCGCCATCGTCTCCCACAGAAAGGCGCGCTTGGCCTGCATCGCCTGCGTCAACGGCGCCGTGTCGAACACCGAGACAATGCCGGTGATACCCTGGGCGACATAGTCCTTGACGTATTTGTCGTAGCCGAAGGCGCAGATGAAGCCGCCGGCCGCCGTGCCGACCGCCCCGCCGACGATGCTGCCGGCGATGTTGCCGATCACCGGGAAGAACGAGCCGACCGCACCGCCCGCTACGCTGCCGATCTCGCCGAACAAGGCCGCACCGCCCGCGGTGACCTTGCCGCCGACGGCGATGGCAGCCGCGCCACTCACCGCGCCGCGCACATCGCCAGCACTCGCCGCGCCGAGCGTGGATGCTGCATCGGCAATCGCGATGGTCTTTGAAAGGCCGTCAAATTTGCCGGTGACGATGTCGGTCAGCGGGCCGCCGACCTTGGCGAAGCTCTGTATCGCCGCATCGGTGGCGCCGAGCCAGCGGCCCACGATGTCGCGCTGCTCCTGCGCGACAGCGCCGCTCGACAACGTCAAAAGCGCAGCGATCAACAAGACCCGGGCCGGGCCAACACCGCAAACGCGCACCCCTCACCCTCAAATCTGGGCCGATCAGGATTTTCAAAGTTATATACCGATTCCGCACGAATGTACGTTGCGCAGGGCCAATTTGGCGCCGGAAAGCCCAACCGTTCCCGCGACAGGCGCATGACCGCTTGGAGTCATTCTCGACCGATGAGCGGGTCTTTGCTCGGCGGGCTGACGTCCGGTTCGCCCCAAAAGTGACCTTGGAGGCAATGAGCTCTCGTCCGTTTGGTGCTATCGTTCCTGCTGGCTTCGGCCACGGAGCGATGAGGCAACCATATGGACGAATATGAATTGGTCGACTCGACGCTGAGCCAGAAAATTACTCGCGACGGAATGACGATCGAGGTTCTGATTTACCGCGGTTCGGACGACGACGGCTGGTCGCTGGAGGTCGTCGACCACGAGAACGGCTCAACCGTCTGGGACCATCTTTTTCCCACTGACCAAGCCGCCCTGGACGAGGTGCTGCTGACGATCGAACGTGAAGGGATTGCTTCATTCCTCAGGGACTCCTGGGAGAAGCCTAACT
>CAVTBE010000012.1:0-94087 GCA_963732845.1 uncultured Alphaproteobacteria bacterium
CTGTCCCTTGTCAGTTGGCCGTTGAGAACGGCCTTGAGGTCGATGAGGTTCACATAGGTTCCGCCGCTCGGCTTGACGACGATCAGCCCTTCCGATTCAAGCTGAATGATCGCCTCCCTGCAGGGGCGTGCGGGAGATGTTCAGGGAGTTGCAGATTTCCTTTTCGACGATGGGCGCGCCCGGCAGCAGCTTCATCTCGATGATGGCCGCGCGAAGCAGTTCGTAGACCTGAGTGGATTTCGGCAGTTTGTTGTCGAGCTGCCCGGTGATGAAGCCCTGGCCGACGGCTCCGATTTGTCCGGGCGCGGGCTTCCCGATCTTTCCAGCACCCTGGATTCCATTCGCTTCACTCCCGAACGTTCACAATATGCGCTCTTGGTGAGGGATAGGGACACCGGACCCGGAGCACAAGCATTCTGACTCAGTCAGATTGTATTGTGCTCCATAATCGAAACCCGGCCAAGGCATTGGCCAGGTCCCGATCCCGGCGGGCAAAATGCAATTATTCGAGTGTCATGACGCGGTAATCGTTCACGACCGCGTCATTGAGTTCCTGGCCAAGCCCCGGCAAGTCGGGAACCTTGTACTTGCCGTTCTCCGGCTGATAATCGTTCACGCACAGCTCCCGTATGGCTTTGTTCAGAGCAATGGTGTGGTGCTCGTGGATGATGAAGTTGGGGATCGCTGCCTCGACCTGAAGTGCCGCAGCCGTCGAAACGGGGCTGCCGCAGACATGAATCTGCACGGTCGCATCATAAAGGTTGGCGTAATCGCAGATCTTCTTGCCTTCGGTGATGCCGCCGGCCAGGCACAGATCGGGCTGGATGACGCCGAGCGCCTGCTTCTCGAACATCTCGCGATAGCCCCACCGCGTGTAGGAGCGCTCGCCGGTCGCCACCGGTATTGAGGTGTTGCGCGCAACCTTGGCCATGTTGTCCGAGTTCATCGGATGAACGGGCTCTTCGTAAAAGAAGATGTTGTATTTCTCGATGGCCCGCGCGAACTGGATGGCGGCGTTCGTGCCCAGGAATGAGTGTATTTCGCAGATGATGTCGACATCCGGCCCGACAGCCTCGCGCATCAGGGCAATGCGCTCTTCGCCCGTGCGCAACTGGTCGCGGAGGAGCAGGCCGAAATAACTGCGATGCACGTCGCGATTGAGGTCCGGGCAGCTGTCGCGGCCGGCAACGAGCGGATCTACCTTGATCGCGTCGAAGCCGAGCGAGACGGCATATCGCGCCGCCTCGGCATAGTCCTCGGCCGCGTACAGCATGCCGTTCTTCTCGCCCCACCCGAACTGCAACTGACTGGCATAGGTGCGGAGATTGTCGTTGGTTTTGCCGCCCAGGAGTTGATAGATCGGCGCGTTGAGCACCTTGCCCTTGATGTCCCAAAGGGCGATGTCGATGGCGCTGATGCCGCCATAGATCACCGGTCCGCCGCCCATGCCCCAGAACGTCGCCCGGAAGAGATTTTCCCAGATGGCTTCGGTCTTCATCGGGTCCTTGCCGAGCACGAAGGGGGCGAGGTCACGGATCATGCCCGCGCCGGCCTTGGCGCCCGCGCCATAGGCCAGGCCCACTTCGCCGATGCCCGAGATGCCTTCATCGGTGTTGATGCGGATGAGGATCGGGTTGAAGCTGCCCACGTCCTCGTGACGTCGGCCAAGTTCGCAGTCGAAGATCTCAATACTGGTGATTTTCATCTGAAGGGCATCCTTTGGGATAAAGTCGACGGGGTCGGGCAGGGAAACTCGGTGCGAAAGCCGCCATCCGGCTGAGGGGACGAACGTGCCCACTCGGTCGAAACGAACACCACAATTTGGTTCGAGATTCCGGCCTGCAATTCGGCTGGCGTATTTTTCAAAGTCGCCGCGCGGAACGGCCCAAACAGCAAACCATTCACCTACAGGCGCTCGCCAGACTGTGCGTCGAACAGGGAGGCGCGACCAAGATCGAGCCCGAATGCGAGTCGCTCGCCGAGACGAAGTGGCACGTCCTCGCTGATCCGGGCGGTGACGCGTCGTCCGCCCACCTTGCTCCAGATCATGGTATCCGCACCCGTCGGTTCCAGCATCTCAATCTGTCCTGACGTCCACAACCAGCGCCCGTCACTGTCGCCGTCGCCGGCGCTGCCAAGACTGATGTGTTCGGGGCGCACTCCCAGCATCACATCGGCGCCGTCGACGAGTGCCATGCCCGAGCGCTCATAGGCGCGGAGCGGGACACGGAGCTCGGGCAGGTCAACAGCGAGTTCATCGCCTGAAACGATCAGCCGGCCGGGCAGGAAGTTCATCGCCGGCGATCCGATGAAACCGGCGACGAACAGGTTACTCGGCTTGTTGTAGACCTCGTGCGGCGGCGCGAATTGCTGGATGATGCCGTCTTTCATGATGGCAATGCGATCGGCCAGCGTCATCGCCTCGATCTGGTCGTGGGTGACATAGATCATCGTGTTGCCGAGATCCTGGTGCAGCCGTTTGATCTCAACACGCAGCTCGGACCTGAGCTTGGCATCGAGATTGGAGAGCGGCTCGTCGAACAGGAAAACATCGACATTGCGCACCAGCGCCCGGCCGATGGCGACGCGCTGGCGCTGCCCGCCGGACAATTGTCCGGGCTTGCGCTTCAGAAGCGGTTCGATCTGCAGGATCTCGGCCGCGCGCGCCACGCGGCGGTCGACCTCATCCTTGGGCAGGCGCGCCACGCGCAGGCCGAATGACAGGTTCCGTTCCACGTTCATCTGCGGGTAGAGCGCATAGGACTGGAATACCATGGCGATGCCGCGATCCTTGGGCTCTTCCCAAGTCACGTTCTTGTCCGAAATCCAGATCTCGCCATCGGAAATGTCCTGCAGCCCGGCAATGGCGTTGAGCAGGGTCGACTTTCCGCAGCCGGACGGGCCGAGCAGCACGAGAAACTCTCCCGTGCAGATATCCAGCGACATGCGGTCGAGGATCGTCAGGCTTCCGTAGCGAAGGGTGATATCCCGCACCGAAACGCTGATTTCGTTGGGGTTCAGCGGGTGGTTCGCGATGGCGACTGCGTCATTGGCTTGTGGTGTGGCGTTGCTCATGGCTTCAACCCTTAACTGCGCCGGCAGCGATGCCGCGAACGAACCAGCGACCGGAAACGAAGTAGATGACGAGCGGAACGGCGGCCGTGAGAATGGTGGCGGCCATGTCCACATTGTAGGCGCGCGTGCCTTGCGTGGTGTTGACGATGTTGTTCAGCTGCACGGTCATCGGCCAGTTGGCCTGACCGGCAAAGACGGTGCCCAGCAGGAAGTCGTTCCAGATGCCGGTGACCTGCAGGATGACGGCGACGATGATCATCGGCGTCGAAAGCGGAAGCATGATCGACAGGAAGATGCGCCAGAATCCCGCGCCGTCGACCCGCGCCGCCTTGAAAAGCTCGTTCGGCACCGAAGCGAAATAATTGCGGAACAGGAGCGTCATCACGGGAAGCCCGAAGATGACGTGGACGGCGATGATGTTGACCAGCGACCCGTAGAGCGAGAGATAGGCGAAGATCCGCACCAGCGGGTAGATGAAGACCTGATAGGGCAGAAAGGCTCCGGCCAGAAGAAGCCCGAACAGCAGGTTCGCGCCCTTCGTGCGCCACATCGAAATGCAATAGCCGAGCAGGGCGCCCGCCAGAATCGAGAGCGTCACGGCGGGCAAGGTGATCAGGACGGAATTGGTGAAACCGACTTTGAGCCCGTCGCAGGACGCGCCTGTGCACGCGCTCGACCAGGCCGTGATCCACGGTTCGATGGTGAAGGTCCGGGGGAAGGCGAAGATCTGACTTTGCCGGATTTCGTCGAGCGTTTTGAAGCTCGTCACGATCATGATGTAGAGCGGCAGCAGGAAGAACAGGCAGCTGACGACGACGAAGGCGTAGATTCCGAGGCGGTCGGCGGTCAAGCGCTTGGGCTTGGCGCCATGCGGCCTGGGCGTGTTTGAAACCGCGAGTGTCATGATTGGCCGCGCCCCTTGTCACGAAAATATTCGAAGTAGAACCAAGGCGTGAAGATCACGAGCACGAAGACGAGCATGACCGTGCAGGCAGCGGTTGCCAGTCCGATATTCGAGCGCTCGAACAGGAAATCCATGATGAACTTCGCCGGCACATCGGTCGAAAGACCTGGCCCGCCATTGGTCAGCGCGACAACAAGGTCGTAGGCCTTGATGACGGCGAGCGACATCAACACCACGGCGGTGATGATGGTCGGCCGCAGCATCGGCAAAACGACGGAGACATAGACGCGCCAGGTTGGAATGCCGTCGATGCGCGCCGCTTTCCAGATTTCCTGGTCGATGCCGCGCAATCCGGCCAGCATCAGGGCCATGATCAGTCCCGATCCCTGCCAGACGCCGGCAAGGACCAGTGCATAGATTGCCTTGTCGGGCACCACCAGCCAGTCGAACGAAAAGCCCGACCAGCCGAAATCGTGCATCGCCTTTTCGATGCCCACCGTCGGATTCATCATCCACTGCCAGACCAGGCCCGTGACGATGAACGAAATCGCGTGCGGATACAGAATGATCGTGCGTACGGAATCCTCGGCGCGGATCTTGCTGTCGAGCATCGCGGCCAGGATGAAGCCGATCACCAGGCAAAGCGTCATCATGAGAAGGCCGAACACGACGATATTGTGTACCGAGATGCCCCAGCGTTCGGTCGAAAACAGCCTGCTGTACTGGGCCATGCCGACGAACTGCGTGTTCGGCAGCATTTTCGAGCTGGTCAACGAAATGAAGACCGTCCACAGCATGGTGCCGACATAGGCGCCGAGCACGAGTACCCAAAAGGGAATGATTGCCAGCGTCGCTGCCCAGTTTCGCCTTTGTTTTTTTTTGGCCATGCTGATTGCTCCCCCGCCTTGATCACCCCGACCGGCGGGCCGCGCTGGCGGTCCGCCGGTCGTTGATGGGAGGTGTTGTCACTGCATCGAGATCGCCTTGGCGAATTTCGCCACGAAATCGTCGACCGTCGTATCCGGATTGGCCCAGGACGTGGCTTGCAGATCGCGGATGGCGCCAATGGCGTCGTTGCTGTTGTAGAACGGCTGGTCGCCGAGCTGATTGTCGGGATTGGCCATCAGCTTGAGACCGATCTGGCCGCAGGGGTCGACCTTGGACGTATCGACGTCACTGCGGACCGGAATGCCACCCTTCACCAGGTTGAAGGCGACCTGGACGTCCGGGCTCATCATCGTATTGACCAGAAGATCCTGAGCCTTGAGCATTTCGGGATCTTTGGTCGCGGACGTGATGAACAGGTCGCCGCCGTACACGTAGCCCTCATTGGCGCCAATGGTCGGCGTGCAGGCATAATCGACCATGGGTGTCTTGCCGGCGTTGGTGAACTCGCCCTTGGCCCAATCTCCCATGAACTGAACGCCGGCGGTGTTGTTGATGATCAACGCGGTGGAATCGTTCCAGTTGCGCGCGGGTGCGCCTGGATCCGAATAGTTCCGCAACTTGAAGAAAGTCTCGACGACGTCCCTGAATTGCGGGCTCTTCACCGCGTCGATGTCGTGATCGACATAGACCTTGCGGAAGAGATCCGAGCCGCCCTTGGAGGCCACCAGGAAACGCCACATCGAGTCGATCGTCCAGGCATCGCGGGAGACGGCGACGGGGATGATGCCGGCAGCCTTGAGCTTGTCGAGCGTCGGGAAGAACTCGTCCCAGCTCTTGGGCACTTCCGCTCCGGCCTTCTCAAGGGCCGGAATCGACCACCAGGACCAGGTCTGGCCGTGAATGTCGACCGGAACGCCGTAGACCTTGCCGTCACGCGAGATCGAATCCCAAATGAGCGACGGCATGACCGCCTTCCAGTTCCCGGCCGCGGCGAGGTCGGAAATATCCCTGACATAGCCGTTGGCGACGATCTCATCGAGCTGCTTGCCATAGTTGAACTGCATGGCAGCAGGCGGGTTGCCGCCGACCATGCGATTGATGCCGACCGACCGGGCATTGTTGCCACCGCCGCCCGCGATCGCATTGTCCACCCATTCGCCGCCGGCAGCGTCGAACGCGTTGGCCAACACCTTCACGGCCGCGGCTTCGCCGCCGGACGTCCACCAGTGGATGACTTCCGCCTTTTCAGCCGCCATCGCCGGCAGCGCCGTGCTGGTGAGCAGGGCAGTGGCAAGCAGGCAGGCTGCAGTTCGTACGTTGTTCAGTCTCATGGTTTTCTCCTCCATTTGATGGGTTACGTTTCTACCCGCAACAATTCTATTGACGCTCCTCGTATATTTCTTGGCTGTGCTTTGATCGAGAAGGATATCTCCAGTTATTACTTCAGATATCCGAGATACTTGCTCTGGACCCGAAGTATGGTGTTCATCACGCCTTCGGCGGCGTGCAAATTGTCGACCACGGGGTCAGCAAGCAGCGCCTGCATGGCGACGTCTTTCGAGCCGGTGAGGATCGCCTCGACCGTCAGGTTGTTGACGGCCACCTGGTTCAGCAGCAGACCGCCGAAGCCCTTGGGGTAGTTTTCGATCCGGACGCCGTGCACGCCGCCCTTGTCGATGGTGCCTGGAACCTCGACGACCTGGTTGGATGGCAGCAGATCGATGAGACCGTCGTTGACGACGTTGACGGCCAGCTCGGTCTGGCCGGAATCGGTCTCGATGCCTTCGATGATCGGGATGACGCGCCAATATTCCGACGCCGGCGTGCCGGTCGCGATCAGCTCGGGCGCCTTGTCGAGATTGCCGAGCGTCGACTTCTTGTAGCGCCAGTAGAATTCGAGAATGCCGTCATGGTCGGCGACGCTCGCCGCCCAGTGGATATATTCGCCGAAATGGCTGTCGGTGGTGATCGGCAGATATCCGAAACGCTTGAGCACTTCGAGGAAGAGCTTGCGCTCGCCGATATTGCCGAAAACGGCCGGGGCCTTGGCAAAATAGGCAGGGCCTTTTTCGCGGATGTCCGGATAGGCGTCCTTGCCGCTGTCCTTGTAGGACGCTTCGAGCAGAACGCTGAAATGGTTGAGACCGCCGGCCTTGATGGAAAGGTTCTCGAACGGGGTGCCGAGGAGTTGCGGCAGATGCTCGACGAGCGAATAGATCTCGTGGCAGTAGCCGAAATATTTCATCCCGGGAAATTTCGTCGTGATCGCCTGAGAGATCCGCATCATCGGATTGGAGAGATTGATCACCGTCGCGTCCGGGCAGATCCGGGTGACCTTTTCGACGATGGCGAGGATGGGCGGCGTGATGCGCAGGGCGTGAAACAGCCCGCCGGGGCCGCCATTCTCGCCATAGACTTGGCGAATGCCGTATTGCAGCGGAATCCGCCAATCCTGGTCCCACAATTCGTGGCGATCGCCGACCTCGATCGAGATGATGCAGTAGTCGGCGCCGACAAGCGCCGCGTCGAGATCGGTCGTCGCTTCGATGGTGTAGGGAAGCCCGCGTTCTTCGACATAGTTCCGCGCGGTCGTGGCGACGAAGTCCAGCGCCTTGGGATTGATGTCGTTGAGCGTGACGGTGCAGCCGGCCAGAGGTTTGCTTTTGAGAACGTCACCGACGGCGCCCAGGCCGAACATTGCGCTTCCCGCGCCGACCAGGACGATTTTTGTGCTCATTTGTCGCTCCTTTTTCTTGGTTTTGGTTCGCTACAGCTGCTCGAAGCGATACTCGGTTGTGTGGGTGTAGGCGGCGCCCGGCCGCAGAACGCAGTTGGGGAAATGCGGCTTGTTGATCGCATCCGGATAGATCTGCGGCTCAAGGCAGAAGCCGGCGCGCGGTTTGTAGATCGTGCCACCGAGCCCTGGAGCTGATACGGCGAGCGTGGCGGAATCGAAGAACTGCAGGCCGGGTTCGGTGGTCCATGTCTCCATGGCGAGATCGCGTTTCGAGGACACCACGCGCGCCGCCTTCTCGAGTCCGCCGGACCCGCGCAGAACGACATTGGCGTCGTAGTGGAACAGGCCATTGCCGGTTTCGAATGCGATGGGACGTTCCGTGGTGAAGTCCCAGGGCGTTCCCTTGACCGGCGCAATCGCTCCGGTCGGGATCAGCTCCGCATCCGTCGGCGTGTAGAAATCGCTCTCGAGAACGAGGGTATGGCCAAGAATGTCGCCGGAACCGTCGAGGTTGAAATAGGCGTGGTTGGTCAGATTGATCGGTGTCGGCTTGTCGGTCGTGGCCGGGTAGCGAATGCGCAGCGTGGCCGGCTCGAGAAGGTCATAGGTCACCGCCGCGATGACGCGCCCTGGAAACCCCTGATCGCCATCCTCGGAAACCAGGGTCAGCGTCACCGAGTTGCGCTCGCACTGCGCAAGGCTCCACACCCGCGTCCCAAAACCGTCGGGCCCGCCATGCAGCGTATGCCGGTCGTCCTGATTGCGCGGAAGCCGGTATTCGATCCCGTCGACATGGAATCGCCCGCCGCCGATCCTGTTGGCGACCCGTCCCGGCACCGCGCCCAGATGCCAATGCGCATTGGCGACATAGGCATCGAGGTGCTCGAAGCCAAGGACAACGGAGCGCAATCCATCTTTGGCAGGGATCTTCAGGCTCTGAAGAGCGGCACCATAGCCGATGATCCGGGCTTCCATCCCGGATGCGGTCGAAAGCGCAACCGCGCTGACGTCCTGGCCTTTGTAGGTACCGAATGAATTGAGCTTGGGCATTTTTCTAGAAACCGAAGTGCTGTCGCGGAGCCGCGGAAACTGGCCGCGTGAACGTTGCGAACGATCGAGCTGGTCTGGCGACCGGCGTCTGCGAGCCGCCAGCAGCCGGCGGAGGAAACCGGTCGGAAGTGGGAAGCGAGAGGTGGTTGCGGCTGGCGCGCCGTAACAGTCAGTGCGCTGTTGGTTGCCGTTTCGACGATGGGCGTATTCCCGAGGCAGGCTTGCCGGCGATCCGGAATTTCCTCCTCATAAGCGCGCCCTCCTCGATGCGACAAAATACCAATATATTGGAATATTGATTTTGTCAAACAGGACCTGAATGGGGCGGCGCGGCTTCCAATTCAAGAACGGCGCTCGCAGTGGACGGGGATCAGCGGGCCCCGCCAGAGATGAATGGGCAGAGGTCGCCGGCCCTTGTCGAAGGCTACGAGCGGGAAGCGATCGCGAAGATCGAGGTGAGACGTCAGGAAGCCGTGCAAACCGACCCGATGGCGCCGCGCGATCCCAATATTATCGCCGTGGCCAGCGACCGCCCGGTTGGTTCATCGGCCGTTCCGGGATTCGAAGTCGGCGAAGTCGCGGCGATTGGTGACTTTGTCATTGCTCATTTCGGCTTGACCCCGGGCTGAGCGGCTTGGCGACCCGGGACCGGGACACATCTGGCTAGCGCTGGACTTCCGCTGTTGATGCTGTGGACGGCTCTCCGACAACGGATCAGCCTGTTTGCGGCTGATCGAATGGAGGAGAGCCATGGGAGCAGTGGTCACAATCGGATTGGACATCGCCAAATCGATCTTTCAGGTACACGGGGTTGACGCGGCTAGCGAGGTTGTCATTCGGCGGCGGCTGACGCGGAGGAAGGTTCTGGAGTTCTTCGCAGGGCTGCCAGCATGCCTTTTCGGCGTCGAAGCCTGCGCATCAGCACACTATTGGGGGAGAGAGCTTCGCAAGCTCGGTCACGACGTTCGCTTGATGCCTCCGGCCTATGTAAAGCCGTACGTCAAGCGGCAGAAGAACGACGCGGCGGACGCCGAGGCGATCTGCGAGGCGGTGACCCGACCGACGATGCGCTTCGTCAAGATCAAGAGCCCTGAGCAGCAGAGCGTCATGGGGCTTCATCGGGTCCGTCAGATGCTCATGCGGAGCGCATTCAACTGTCGAATGTCATCCGCGGCCACCTGAGCGAGTACGGCTTGGTCGCGCCGGTAGGCCGCAACGGCCTCGCTCGGCTCATCGCCGTGATCGGCGATCCTGACGATGATCGCATTCCGGCCGAGGTGCGCGCTTCGCTGGCTTTGTTGGTTTCACAGCTGAACCTGGTCAACGAGCAGATCCTTGAGACCGATCGGCGCGTCAGAACAAGCGCGCGATCGACCGACGTCGGCCGGCGCCTGATGGAGGTTCCCGGTGTTGGGCCGGTACTCGCCAGCGCGATCGCTGCCTCGGTTCCCGACGCTCAAGCCTTCAAGAACGGCAGGAGCCTGGCAGCCTGGATCGGCTTGGTACCACGTCAGAACTCGAGCGGCGGCAAGGAGCGGCTCGGCGGCATCACCAAGCAAGGCGATCGATACTTGCGCCAGCTGCTCGTGGTCGGTGCGCTCGCCGTTATCCGCTACGCACAACGACACGGAACGCGGCGCCCCTGGCTGGTTCAGTTGCTTGCCCGTCGCACCACCAAGATCGCTGCGGTTGCCCGCGCCAACAAAACGGCGCGGATGATCTGGGCCATCATGACCAACGGCGAACGCTACAGGGAGCCCCAGGTTGCCTCAGTGTGAGGCCGAAGGTGGGAAGACGATTCTGAGTTTGGGAAGGGCAGACGCGATGTAATGCCGACAACGGTCGACTCGAGGAGATGGGAAAACCCATTTGCGCCATAGCGCATAAAAGCGCGTGTTGTTGGTCGGGACCCGTCTTCGCGGAAGGCATTATGGCCAGCGGCCAATGTGCGCCGCATCAATAGGTCGAACACATGGCCGCACCGACCGACGCGCAGTGCATCAAGAAAACCCTTGCCAACGGAGGGCAATGGTATGGACCCCGCCCTAGCGGCAGGTGGAATCTCGAACGTCAACTGCAGCCAGGGAGAAGTGTCATGCAGGTCGTTCGGATAGGTCTGGATTTGGCGAAGTACGTCTTTCAGGTTCATGGCGTCGATGCGCGCGGGAACGTCGTCCTGCAGAAGACGCTTCGGCGAGATACGGTCTCGCGCTTCTTCGCCAATCTGCCACCATGCCTGGTGGGAATGGAGGCATCGAATGGCGCCCACTACTGGGCGCGCGTGCTGATCGATCTCGGCCATCAAGTGCGGCTGATTAGCCCTCAGTTCGTGACGCCATACGTCAAGTCGAACAAGAACGACAGGAACGATGCTGAGGCCATTTGCGAGGCGGTCGGGCGCCCGTCGATGCGCTTCGTCCCACCCAAGTCCACGGAGCATTTGGCGATACAAGCCGTCCATCGCATCCGTCGTCGCCTTGTGTCGGACCGCGTGCGGCTCGTGAACCAGGTTCGTGGCCTCCTGGCCGAGCACGGCATCGTCATTCCTCGCGATATCACCCGGCTGAGACGCGGCCTTGCGGAGGTGGCTGCGGCCGATGACGGCCGCCTTAATCCTCTGGTGCTGTCTCTTATGAGGGAGTTGCAGGAAGAGATGGTTGAGCTCGACCGGCGGATCGCATCCTACGATCGTCGGGTCCGCGAGATCTTCCGTAGCAGCGAGGCATGCCAGCGCCTTGGCCGCATAGAGGGCGTTGGCCCGGTGACGGCAACGGCATTGGTCGCCGCCGTCGGCGACAGGACCTGCTTCAAGAACGGTCGCCAGTTCGCAGCCTGGCTCGGACTTGTGCCAAAGCAGCGATCGAGCGGGGGCAGAACCCAGCTGCTCGGCATCAGCAAACGTGGCGATCGCTATTTGCGCACGTTGATGATCCATGGTGCTCGAGCTGCTCTGGCGCGCGCAGGCGGCAAGCTCGATGCCAGAAGTGTGTGGCTCCAAAAGCTGCGGCAACGGCGCAATCCCAATACCGCGGCTGTAGCGCTCGCAAACAAAAACGCCAGGATCGTGTGGGCGATGCTGGCGGGCAAAACAGTTTACGAACCGACGCTGTCGGTGAAGGCAGCCTGACACGGTCGGGTAGCCGTCGAGGAAGACAAGGAGGTCTCACCTGACAATTGCAGCAGAATGGCAAGAGATGGCGAAACGGTCACTCCGTCGCTTCCCGAACCTGGTGTGTGGACCGGCACGGCTTTAGCCGATGTCTTGGGGGCATTGAGGTGGAAGCGGGCGAAAACCCATCGGGGCTCGCGGCAAGACAAGTTCAAGCCGCGCAAAGAAGCCGGATATACGTCAGCAGTTGTGACCGATGAACCAGATCCAGCCGAACTGTTGCAATCGGGCGGGGTCCATATACGTCCACACATGGCGCATCGCGTCATTTTGCTTGCTGCGCGTAGTTCGGTCGCTTTCGGGGCGAAGCCGAAATGTGCTGGCAGGTAGAGTCGGCAGCTTCGGTCGAGAATGACCCTTTGGAGACGTTCAGGTGTATCCACACTATCGCTGCTGCCCGCAGATGTATGAAGGCAGCCGAAACGTGCCCGCCTTCGGCCCCGCTTTTCGGTGAAGGAGCCCGCAAAGCGGGGCTCAGCCAGTCCTCCTACGCCGACGACGATGGTGCTGAGCAACGCAATGATCGTCATTCCGCTTCCCCAAAGATGCTGACTCCGCCGATCGCCATTGCCGTCGCCAAGATCGAGTGAAAAAGTCCCCGACGGGCCTATTGAGAGCCAAAGCGGGGCTTTTTTCGCCTCGGCCGCCGCGCCGACGGCCTCAGCCGAGGTATCCGATTTGAGGGTCGCCAGAACGGTGCCGAAGAAATGGAGCACGATCTCCCCCAACTCGGCATCAGTCTCCCGACCGCGGTTCCGGCCAAGCGGCTCCGATCGATGCCGTTTAGGACGACGGTACACCCCAGTGGCTACTCCCCTCGGCAAGCGCGCGTCCAAGGCCTCGCGATGCCGTAGTCAACGCCGTTTTGCCGGATCGAAAAGGTCCTTTGAAATCTCTATACCTGGGATCGACGGACGATGAGATCAGACCGATCGAAGACCGATTTTTGCAGCTCCACGCCGAGGCCCACGCCTTCCATGGGGAAGACGTACCCGTTGTCGATCTTCGGCGTTTCGGTGACCAGTTCCCTGTACCAGCCGCTATAGAAGGCGCGCACGGATTCCTGGATCAGCGTATTTGGCTGGCTGAAGGAGGTGTGTATGGCCGCCGCAAAGCCGACCGGGCCGGTACAGTCATGGGGAGCGAAGGGCCGGTGGTAGGTATCGGCGAGTGCAGCAATCTTGCGGCCTTCGGTCAGCCCGCCTGTCCAGCATATATCCGCCATGACGACATCGATGGCGTCGCGATCGAGCATGTCCTTGTAGGGGAACCGGGAGCCCAGCGTCTCGCTGGCGCAGACCCATACATCCGTGGCGGCGGCGTAGTCGGCCAGCGCTTGTGGCGAGTTCATCCGGATCGGATCCTCGAACCAGGTTGGCCGATACGGCTCGAGTGCACGGGCGATCGTCTTCGCGGCCGGCAGGTTCCACAGTGAGTGAAACTCGACCATGATCTCCATCCTGTCGCCGACACGCTTGCGGATCTTTTCAAACGGCTCGATTGCCTTCTTCATTTGCTCGGCGCTGATGAAAAGACCGCGATTTTCCTGTGCGGGCGCGTCGAAGGGCCAGATCTTCATGGCGGTGATCCCGCTGTCCAACAGGTCTTCCGCAAGAGCGCCGGCATCCGTCATGAATGCGCCGAGATCCTCGTAGGGGCCGCCATCGCTACCGATGTTCCAGGTATCGACCGGTCGGATGTTATTGCTGCGCACATAACCGTAGCCAGCGCAGGTGTTGTAGACGCGGAGCCGGTCGGCCGTAAGCCCACCGAGCAATTGGTGAACCGGCTGGCCACAAACTTTGCCAAAGAGGTCCCACAGAGCAATGTCGATTGCCGAAGCTGCCCGGTATTCGACCCCGGTGGAGGCCTGCGCCATCGGCAGGTCGGTCATGGCCCAATTCAGCGCCTCTATGCGCAGCGGATCGCGGCCCAGCAGGCGCCGCGCGAGGGTGTCATGAATATGCGCCTCAACCGCGCCGGCGCCGTAGAAGGTCTCGCCCAGGCCCACGACACCCGCATCGGTGTGCACACGGACCCACAGGACGTTGGAGAACTCCTCGGTTCTCAGCGTTTCGATCGACGTTATTTTCAAAGCAGCCCTCCTCCTGCGAAGGCCCGGCACCAGGTACCGCCGATCCGGCAGTGATCGCCCAAGCCTCATTCCATCGACGGTGATAGCATAAATCCATTTGTAACATATCACAATATGTCGTAACATTCTTCTGAGGAACTGATGACGCCATCTCGGGAGGATTGGTATGGCCGGCAAACGCACTGCGCCGAAGGCGGTCGAAATCGCTGGCAGCGCACGATCCCGCGCGACGGCAAAATTCAAGGAATCTCTTCGAGCTCGCCTACGAGAAGATCGAGAGCCTGATCATCAATTGTGAGCTCAGGCCTGGCAGCCGCCTGTCGATCCAGGACCTTCAGGATCGCTGTGGTTTCAGTCGAACGCCCGTGCACCAGGCCGTCAGCCGGCTCGCAGACGACACGTTGATCGTCGTCCATCCTCGTCATGGACTCGAAATCGCGCCGATCAATCTGGCCCGTGAACGTACTCTGCTGCGGCTACGGGGCGATCTTGAGCGGTTCGTTGTGCAGCTTGCGGCCGAGCGTTCGAACTCGAGCCATCGCAACCAGTTGCTTCACATGTCCCGCCTGTTGGCCGAACGGCGGGGCACATTGACAGTCGATGCCTTCAACGTGCTCGATCGCCGCATCGACGAACTGATCCTTTCTGCCGCCGCAGAGCCCTTTCTCAAGCACACGTTGCGGCCGCTGCATACGATCTTCCGGCGGATCGGCTGGATCCATCACACCCAGCTGCCGAACACGGATGGGCTGGGCAGAGCGATCGACTGCCACCTGGCGATCCTCGACGCGGTTGCAAATCGTCACGAAGACCGAGCGATGAAGGCGAGCGATGACCTCATCGCCTTTGTGGAAAGCATGTTCGAGGTCATCGAACGGGAAGTCGTTCCTTCGCTTCTCGATGCCAGCCTAGCGCCGCTGATCTAGGCCAAGACGAACGCCGGCAACAGGCGAATGGGCGGCACGCCCGATTTTTTCTAGAGAGGAGAAACCGAAATGAAATCAACCCTTGCTCTGATCATGGCCGTAGCCGTTGCATCGGCTGTCTTGCCAGCCAGCGGCGCGCTGGCGGCGAAGTTCACGGCAAAGCTTTCGCTCGACGTCCAGAAAGGCAATCCAAAGGAAGTCGCCGCCGAAATGTTTGCCGATGCGGTGCGTCAGCGCACGAACGGCGATGTCGACATCAAGATCTATCCCAACAGCCTGCTCGGCGGCGAAGCGGATGCCGCACAAGGGATTCGGCTGGGCTCCATCCAGATGGGCATCATCACGAGTTCGGTGCTCGCCTCCTGGGTGCCACAGGTGCAAGTTCTCGACCTGCCGTTTCTGGTGACTTCCGATGCGCAGGCTGCGGCGGTCGACGCGCCCCTGACCAAGCAGCTCAACGGGAGCTTCGAGGAGCAGGGATTTCATCTCCTGGGCTTTTCCATCAACGGCGCCCGCAACCTGATGAGCACCTTTCCCATCGACAATCCGGCCGACGTGAAGGGCAAGAAGATGCGGGTCATCCAGAGCCCGCTTTTCATTTCTGTCTGGAAGGCGGTCGGTGCCAATCCGGTGCCAATTTCAGCGCCCGAGATCTACAACGCCCTGCAGACCGGCGTGGTCGACTACTTTGACAATACGGCGTCCAACTACCTCACCTTCAAGTTCTACGAGGTCGCGCCGTACTACACCAAGATCGACTATATCTACGCCTTCGGCACCTGGATCGTCGCCGAAAACTGGTGGCAGAAGCTGCCCGATGACTACAAGTCAATCGTCACCGAAGAGGCCGCCAAGGCCCAGGAAGCGGTGCCGGCACTGAACGAAAAGAACGACAGCGCGGCGCTGGCCGAAACCGAAAGCAAGGGCGCCAAGATCCACACGATTGCGGACAAAGGTCCGTGGATTGCACTTATGGAACCGGTGCGTGCCGAGTTCGCGTCGAAGATTCCGGATGCGGACGCGCTCATCAAACTCATCCAGGACACGAAATAGTCCCTGTTGGCTTCGGCTCCCAAGCGGAGCCGAAGCCGCTTGCCGCAGCGGCCTAAGAGGACCTTATGGAAAGCCGGGACTCCGTGCGGGAGGCGGCGAACAGCCGCCCCCCATCAATCGGGCGGATATTCGAGGGCGCGATTTCTCTGATCGAGAAATTCATCGGGGCGGTCAACTTCGCCGTGTTGACGCTGATGTCCCTTTCCGTGATGGCCGGCGTGGTCTCGCGCTACGTTTTCAACAACGCCTTTTCATGGACGGAAGAGTTTTCCGTCTGGGCGTTCACATGGATGATCTTCATCGGCGCCGCGATGGGCATACGGCAGAACCGGCACGTCGCTGTCGATTTTGTTCCGGAAGATTTGCCGTTTGGCCTGAGCCAGGCGATTGGCTTCATCCGGGACGCCATTGTGGCGCTGACGCTGATCATGCTCGCGTTTGCAGGCTATCAACTGACCAGCGTCGTCGGCGGCCTGAGCATAACCCTGCAATGGCCCAATGCCTACCGGTACGGAGTGGTACCGGCGGCAGCCGTGATCGGCCTGCTGTTCACGCTCTTTCAGGAAGGACACGGCAGAACCTTGCTGCGAAACGCGGCCGCGATCGCCGTTGCCGCCGTCGTCCAGCTTGTCATGGTCAATTCGTCCATTCTGCCGTTTGTCGACGTGTCGCCGAGTCTGTTGATGGCGGTCACCTTCTTCGTCTGCCTCTTCCTTGGCGTTCCGGTCGCATTTTCGCTTCTCTTCGGCGCCTTCCTGACCACCTGGGGTGCTGACATCCTGCCTGGCCCCGCCGTGGTGCAGAACATGGCAAGCGGCGCGACGAACTTCCTTCTGCTTGCGATCCCGTTCTTCCTGACGACCGGCTATCTCCTCGACCTCGGCGGATTGTCATCCAAGCTCATCGATTTTGCTGCCGCCCTAGTCGGTCATCTCCGCGGTGGCCTCGCCCATGTCAACATCGTGAACAGCCTGCTCATCGGCGGCATCTCCGGTTCCTCCGGCGCAGACACGGCCAGCACAACCAAGATCATTGTCCCTCAGATGGTGAAGCGTGGCTATTCGCCTGAGTTCTCATGCGCGGTCACCGCGGCTGGAGCGATCCTTCCAAACGTTGTGCCTCCGGCGATTGCCATGCTCGTCTACGCTTCGGTCGCGGACGTATCCATCGCCAAGCTGTTCATCGCTGGCTACGTTCCCGGCGTCCTCATAGCGATTGCCATGATGACGGCCGCCTATCTCGTCGCGCGCCGCCGCGGTTATGAGACGGCGTCGAAGATGGCGCCGATAGGCAGGATCACTGGCGCGTTCATTCGATCTCTGCCCGCGCTTTTCATAGCCGCAATCATCATCGGCTGTATCCGTTTCGGCATCACCACCGCAACCGAAGCGGGCGCTATTGCGCTTTTCTGGACTTTCATCCTGGGCAAGTTCGTCTATCGCGAATACGGCTGGAAGAGCCTCTACCGCTCGCTCGTCGAATGCGCGACGGATTCTGCTCTCATCGGCTTCCTGATCGCGGCCTCCATTCCGTTCGCCTGGGTCCTGATCGCGGAACAGATTCCCCAGCAATTGATCGACTGGATCGGTATTGGCAGCCAGAACCGGCTTCCGCTGCTGCTGATGATGAATGCCATCCTATTCATGGCAGGCATGTTCCTCGACCTGACGCCGGCCATGTTGATCATGGCGCCGCTGTTCCTGCCGCTGATGAAGTCGGCCGGAATGGATCCCGTTCAACTCGGTCTGATCATGATCATCAACCTGCAGATGGGTGGGCTGACACCGCCGGTGGGCATCCTCGTGTTCATCTCGGCCCAGATCGCCAAAGTCTCGCCGGTCAAGGTCTTCCGCGAAGTCACGCCGTTCTTGTTTGCTGGTTTCATCGTTCTGGCCCTGGTCTGCACCTTCCCGGTGTTGACGCTCGGCCTTTGGGATCTGGTCAAGTGATGCGCGATGTGTGAGTTGGACCGGCGGCGTGACCGCAGGAAGCAGGATCGCGGCCCGTGAGGAGACCGGCCACAGGCCGGTTGCACCACACGATTCCAGCCGAGGTATGGCTTTTGCCGCCGCGGCCGGCGGCACCTTCGGCCGCAAGGACCTCAAGGGAAGGATTCGGACTCGGCACCGACCTGCAGTTCAGGGTCTTCAATCATCCTATTTTTCAGCGGAGTGATGCGTGATGACAGCCAATCTCTTCGACCTCTCCGGCAAGACGGCGCTGGTAACCGGCTCCTCGGGCGGTCTCGGGCTCGCCATGGCGCGTGGTCTGGCGGCGGCAGGTGCGGCGGTGGTGCTGAACGGACGTGACGCCGGCCGGCTTGATGCGGCGGCGGCCGGCTTTCCGGCCGAAGTCACGGTCAGCACCAGTCCTTTCGACGTGACCGACGAGGCAGCGGTCGCTGCCGCTTTCGAAGCGTTCGATGCACGCGGCGTGCAGATCGACATCCTCTTCAACAATGCGGGCATCCAGTTCCGCAAGCCGATGGTCGAACTCGCCGTGGCCGATTGGCGGCGGGTGCTCGAGACCAACCTTACGGGAGCCTTCCTCGTCGGCCGCGAGGCCGCGCGGCGCATGATCGCCCGGGGACGCGGCGGAAAGATCGTCAATATCGGTTCTCTGACGAGCGACATCGCGCGGCCAACGGTAGCGCCCTACACCGCCGCGAAGGGCGGAATTCGCATGCTGACCCGCTCGATGACGGCGGAATGGGCCGCGCACGGCATTCAGGCCAATGCGATCGGGCCTGGCTATATCGCCACGGAGATGAACCGCGCCCTGCTCGATGATTCGAAATTCGATGCCTGGGTCCGCGGGCGCACCCCCTCTGGTCATTGGGGACGGCCCGAGGATCTGGTGGGGACGGCGGTGTATCTGGCTTCGCCGGCCTCCGACTACGTAAACGGTCAGATGATCTACGTCGACGGCGGGCTGCTCGCAGTTATGTGACTGTGGTTGGACATAGGCGCAGGCCAACAACTCTGGTGAGAGCCGTCCTATCGGCCAATGGGAGCAAACGATGACGATGCTAAATCGTACGGCAGCATCACCGACAACCTCGGCGCAGAGCGACGGGCCGACCTTCGACGCAGAAGTCTAGCGATCTGCGGGCGCCGGGGCATGCGGGTCCGCACGCGTGTCGACGACGCAGCTTGAACTGAAAACCAATGGTGAGAGTGACGGATAGTGCACGTCTGACGGCCGCTCCTGGCGCATAGCGTCATTTCGCTTGCCGCGCGCAGTTCGGTCGCTTTCGGGGCGAAGCGGAAATACGCAGACGGGTAGAACCGGTGGCTTCGGTCGCGAATGACCCGAAGCTGACTCTCGCAGGGGCAAGCCCCGCCGGAGAGTGGCCGACGAAGCCGCCCCCCTTTCGAGTCTCGGTGTTACGCGTTTGCGGTCTGCGGTCCGATCACGGCGACAACTTCCGTCACCTTGTCGGCGGGGAAGCCGCCTTCACGCGCATGCCGGTAGATGGCCTCGGCACTTTCGGCTTCGTGGATGCAGTAAATCTTGTCGCCGGCCACGTAGCTCATGTCCCAGACATAGGGCTCGCCCAACCCCGCCACGACCGCGTTCGACTTCGCCGCGATCTCGCTGAGCTGCTGCGGACTGAAATTGCTGGCTCCGGGGATGTTCCGCTCAATAACAAATCTCGGCATGAGGTGTGTCTCCTCTCTGAAGGCTAGGGGCTGGGGTTATTTTGCAGGTAAGGGCATGGCGTCGCAGGAGACGTCGGGATTGTCATCAGCGAAGGTTCCGTGCGGGTTCGTCTTCCACGCCCAGACGTGGATCTCGTAGAACGGGTCGAGGCCGTAGCTGTTGGGCGCGCCGTTGAAGTTCATCAGGTGACCGTCGATGGAGGCCGGTCCCTTGAAGGTGATGTATTCGACCGCGATCAGTTTCAGCGGTCCGTCGCCCTGAGGCTCGTACATCACCGCCTGCGGGCGGGCGATATCGGGCGTCTTGTCTTTCAGATAGGCGCCGTTGACGTAGTGGATGCCCATTCCGCCGCCCATAGGGGCGCTGTCGCAGGGGATCGGCGAATAGCCCTCCTTGACCGCCACCGCGACATCCTCGAAGCGACTGTTGGCGGCCCGCACCGCATCGGCAAACGGATTGGCGGCGTCAGCCGCCAGCGCCGCTTCCGGGCTCACGACCGCCGCGCCGATGGAGATGCCTCCCACCGCCAGCACCATCGCCAGAGAAACGCTGCCCAATCGGCCAAACCCTTGCATTGCCTTGCCTCCTCTTTCGCGGGGTATCGCCGGAAGACTGCGCGTCCGGCCACAGCGGCACATCGGAGATCTTCCCTATCTTTGCCGGTTCGGTTCCCCATGTTTGCAGGCGCGTCCGCTTGCGCCACAATGCCCGCGGGCGACGAGCGGCGGTTGAGCCACGAGGAGGGACCGATGCGCTTGCTGGAACGGGAACAGCAGCGCGCGGAGCTGGACGCGCTGCTGTCCGAGGCGGCGCAAGGGCGAGGCCGCGTCGTCGCTGTCTTGGGTGAGGCCGGCGCGGGCAAGACGGCGCTGGTCCAAGACTTTGTCAGCGCGGCTGCTGACGCGGCCCGCGTGTTGCGGGGTGCCTGCGAAGACCTGTCGACGCCGGATCCGCTGGGTCCCCTAGCCGACCTTGCCCGCGACGCCCACTGGAGCCTGCCGCGGCCGACCGCAGCGCCCGTCGAGCGGCTTCCCCTCTTTGCCGCCGCCCTGGAGGTGCTGTCCGGGGGCGGGCGGCCGACGATCGCGATTATCGAGGACGTGCATTGGGCCGACGATGCCACGCTCGACCTAATCCGCTTCCTCGGCCGCCGTATCCACGACACGCACATTCTTCTGCTATTGACGTCGCGCAGCGACACGCTCGGTGGTCAGCGCCGCATGCGGCGCGCGCTCGCCGACATCCCGGCCTACGACATCGCCCGCATCGAAGTGCCTCTGCTGAGCGAGGAAGCGGTGGTCGCCCTGAGCCGCCGCTTCGGACAGGACGGCAGGCGCATCTACAGCGTCACGGCCGGCAACGCCTTCTTCGTCACCGAGCTGTTGCGCGCTGAAGGCAGCGATGGCCCGCCGCCGAGCGTGCGCGACGCCGTGCAGGCACGTGCCGAGCGGCTTTCGGCCGGCGCCCGCAGCGTGCTCAGTGCGGTCTCGATCTTCCCGCGCCGCGCCGAGGCTCGTGTGCTCTCCCAACTGATGGGACCGGACGGCAACGCATGGCTGGCCGAGTGCCTCGCCAGCGGCATCCTGCTCGACGAAGGCGATGCCTACGCTTTCCGCCACGAGATCGCCCGGCACGCCATCACGGCGTCCCTGAGTGAATCAGTGCGGCGCGACCTCAACGCCCGCGCGCTCGCAATCCTCACCGCCGCGGCGGACGATGTCCCCGTCGCGCGCCTTGTCCACCATGCGCAAGAGGCGCACGACCGAGCATCGGTTCTAGAGCTGGCGCCGCGCGCGGGCGAACAGGCATCGCGGATGGGAGCCCATCGCGAGGCGGCGCTCCACTATCACACCGCGCTGGACAGCGCAGAGGGCCTTGAGTTCACGCGAACGCGCGGATCTGCTCGACCGCTACGCCGAGGAAGCCCATCTCATCAGCGATCTTCCGGCCGCGCTCAAGGCCGCACAGGCGGCCCTGAAGCTGTGGCGCGACCTCGGGGACAGGCTCAAGGAAGGCGACTGCCTGCGGCGGCTCTCCAGGTACAGTTATGTGGCCGGGGATCGAATAGCCGCCGACCACTACGGCGAGCAGGCGATCGCCGTGCTCGAAGCACTGCCGCCGGGGCCGGAACTAGCCATGGCCTACTCCAACCAGGCGCAGCTCGAAATGCTCTCCGCCAAGGTGGAACCGGTTATCCGTCACTGCGAGAAGGCAATTGCCATCGCTGAGTCTCTCGGCCGCTCCGATATCGTCTGCCATGCTCTCAACAACATCGGCACCGCGGAAACCTGGGTGGACGCGGAGAAAGCAGGCCGGGACCTCGACCGAAGCCTGGCGATCGCTCTCGACCTGAATCTTCAGGATCACGCGTCGCGCGCTCTCGTCAACAAGGGCTGGATGAACGTCAACCTGCTCAAGTTCGCGGAAGCCGAATCCGTCCTTCTGGAAGGCATCCGCTATTGCATCGAGCGCGACCTCGACCCGTGGCGCGACTACATGAAGGGCTGGCTGGCGGAACTGTACGTCCGCCAGGGTCGATGGGACGAAGCGACCGAACATGCGCAGTCCGTCGTCGACACCGCCAACGCTACGCCGCTCACGCGCCATGCGGCATTCGCTGCACTCGCGCGCGTGCGGCTCAGACGCGGAGAAGGAGAGATCGATTCGCTCTTCGCCGACCTGCGCCAGTTCCTCGAACGAGGAATGGAACCACAACGGCTCGCGCCCTACGCCACCCTCAAGGCCGAACGCGCCTGGCTCGGACAGGACGACCCGCAGGAAGCGCTGCAACTGCTCGTCTACTCGGAGAACGGGACGGCATCGCGCGCGGCGTTCAGCGAACTCACCTATTGGCGCCGCATCCTCGCGCCGGACAGCGATCTGGGTCCGTTGCCGGGCCTACCCGAAGCGTACCGGCTCCAATTCGACGGCGACTGGCAGGGGGCTGCCGACGCATGGGCAGAGATTGGCGCTCCCTACGATCGTGCTCTGGCACTTCTCGAAGGTGACGAGAACGCCCAGCGCGAGGCGCTCACCATCATCGATTCGCTCGGTGCGGCAGCCGTCGCCCGCCATGTGCGCCAGATCATGCGCCGGAGCGGGATCGCCCGTGTTTCGCGCGGACCGCGACGCGCGACGCGCGCCAACGCTGCCGGCCTCACAGAACGCGAGTTGGAAGTGCTGCGTCTGATCGGACAGGGCTTCTCCAACAAGACGATCGCCCGCGAACTCGCCATCTCGCCCAAGACCGTCGACCACCATGTTGGCGCGCTGCTCAGCAAGCTCAGCGCCGAAACGCGTGGGCAAGCCGCCGCGGTGGCACGCGATAAGGGGCTGATCTGAGCCGTCAAGCATTCGGCAGTGGGCTGCTGGCTACGCGACCGATCATTCGTCCCGTATGTCCGGTTATGGCGCTCAACTGAAGTCCGGACTGACGCTGGGCCTGTCAGCTTTCGAGAGGAGAGCGGCCATGCCGATTGCGCGAGCGGAGGGCCGCGTTTGACCCATTTCGGACGACATGATGGTCATCCGCGCCAAAGCCTTGCACCTTTTGGGCTGCTCGGCGAACCTATCGGCTACGACTATCGGCCGTCGCGCTCAGGGGCAGGGGCTCGTGCAGCGGTTGTTCCACTCGGGAGTTGTATTGTCGTGACCAAAAGGCGGATGCGCCTTACACCTGAGTTGGTGGCGCGCGTATCGCGGGAGATCGCCGATCCGGGACCGTTACCGGGAATGGCAGAACCGAGCGCCGAGCAGATCATCGCGGCCCGCCGCGCTGTTATGCGCGAGATTTCCGCGCGCAACGCCGTATGGTTCTTCGCCTTCGGTTCGCTCATATGGAAGCCGGCTTGCGACGTCGTCGAGCGGAGAGTGGCCCTCGTTCACGGTTGGCACCGCGCCTTCTGCTTGGGCTGGGATACACGCTTTCGCGGCAACGAGGATGCGCCCGGGCTGATGCTGTCGCTGGATCGTGGTGGGCAATGCAAGGGAGTTGCCTTCCGCCTGCCGGCCGATGCGCTGGAACTCAATCTCGATAAGCTCATCCGCCGCGAGCCGCCGTTCCCGTTGCGTTGGTTGAACCTCAGGACGGAGGACGGAACGATCCGGGCCTTTGCTTTCGTGATCGATCGCAAGAACCAGAGATACGTCGGCGGCCTGTCGCCGGAGGCGGTGGCCGAGGTGCTGGCCAAGGCGGTGGGCATGTGGGGGTCGATGGCCGAATACCTCCGCAATACTGTCGAGCATCTGGAAGAGCTCGGCATACACGACCAGCGGCTCTGGCGCCTGCAGGAACTGGTCGCGGAGCGAATCGAGGCGGCAACTGCATCCGCGCAACCCCAGGAGCGCGCGATATCCCAAACCGGCTCGGCACCGTAGTCGGCGGGCGCCGTCGCAACGAACTGGCGTGATGGGTGACGAAGCACTAGAACTCGCAGATGGTTGAGGCGCACACCAATCGTAGGCTTTCAGCGATCCTTGCGGCCGACGTGGTCGGCTATTCCAGGATGATGGGCGCCGACGAGGCGGGCACTCTGTCGCTGCTGAAACACCATCGCGAGGCGGTGTTCGATCCGGCCGTTGCCCGACACAACGGCAGAGTGGTCAAGCTTATTGGCGACGGCACGCTGGTGGAGTTCGCTAGCGTCGTCGATGCGGTCAATTGCGCCCTCGCCATCCAGCGTGCCGTCAAGGCCGAAACGAAACCGGCTGGCATCAAGCTCAGGATCGGCGTCAACCTCGGCGACGTCATCATCGACGGCGACGACATCTACGGTGACGGCGTCAACATCGCGGCGCGTCTGGAGCCTTTGGCCGAGCCCGGCGGTGTCTGCGTTTCCTCTATCGTCAACGAGAGCGTCGGCAACAGGATTGGTGTTGCCTTCAAGGACGGCGGCGAGGTCTCCGTCAAGAACATCGAGCGGCCAATTCGGGTGTGGAAGTGGCACCCTGACGGCGACCCGGTTGTCCCTCGGCCCGCGGTGACGGCGTCTGCATCAGAAATGGCGCGGCCTGAGCCGCCCTCTATTGCGGTCCTGCCCTTCAACAATATGTCGGGCGATCCTGAGCAGGAATATTTCTCCGACGGTATCACTGAGGACATCATCACCGATCTGTCCAAGGTTGCCGGGTTGATGGTGATCGCTCGCAATTCGAGTTTCGGATACAAGGGCAAGAGCCCCGACATACGCATCGTCGGGCGCGAGCTCGGTGTACGCTCGGTCCTGGAAGGCTCGATCCGCCGCGCTGGCAATCGTGTGCGGATCACGGCGCAGCTGATCGATGCGGCCACCGGCGGCCACGTGTGGGCGGACCGTTTCGACCGAGATTTGACGGACATCTTCGCCGTTCAGGACGAGGTGACCCAGCAGATCGTCGAGGCTCTCAAGATTAAGCTCACGCCAAGCGAAGAGGCCCGGATCGCCAACACGCCCACCAGAAGCCTTGAAGCGCACGATCTATTCCTGAAGGCGCGCGAATTGATTTCAGGCGTCAAGCGTAGACCGAACGACTTTCGAGCAATCAGTGCAACTCTTTGAACGCGCAATCAGCGCTCGACCCTGGCTATGCTCAAGCGTATGCCGGCTTGGCGTTCGCCTACCTTTTTGACTACTCCAATCGCTGGACGGGTTACCCGGATGGCGCGATGCAGCGTGCCGATGAGTTGGCCACCAAAGCAATCGCGATAGACCCAAACGATCCCTATGGTTACGCCGTCGCGGCGATTTCAGCACACCACCTGAATGACGACCAGCGGGCACAGTCTGCCATCGATAGGGCATTGGCGCTCAATCCCAACTATGCTCTCGCACTGAACGTTCGTGGCTCCCTCGCCACGTACACTGGTCATCCCGAGGCTGCCATCCCCGACATCGAGCGCGCGATGCGGCTCGACCCCGGCTTCAGTCAGCAATACCTGCACTATCTTGGTTTTGCCCACCTTCTGCTCGGGAATTACGAGACCGCGGCAACCGTATTCAAGGAGCGCATTCTGCTGTTTCCGCAAACCGATGTGAGTCGTGGCATGCTAGCGGCGGCGCTTGGTCATCTTGGCCGTGTCGACGAGGCACGGCAGGTTTGGGACGATATGAAGAAGGCCAATCCGGCATTTTCTTTCTTCCAGCACCTTTCTCGCATACCGATCCGTAATCCGACGGACGTGGACAGGATTGCCTCGGGGCCTGCGAAGGCCGGACTGCAGGATTGATCTGCACTAGCGTCAGCGACCGCGTAGTGAGGTCGGCCACTTCCGCTGTTGGCGCATCGCGTCAATTCACGGCAACGCAGTATTTCGGTCGCTTTCCGGGCGAAGCGGAAATACGCAGACAGGTGGAACCGGCGGCTTCGGTCGAGAATGACCCTCAACGGACATTCCATCGCGACGCCCAGCTCCGGGGTTGAGGCCGCTGCGATCTCTGATCGGCCGCGGGCAGTCACGTCAGGCTTGTCAAAAGGCTCTCTCTGACGACACTGTCGGCCCAGAAAGAACCGGGCGACCAGTGGGAGACAGTATGACCGGGGGCGCGGATCAAACTTCGGGCGAAACGCATACTTTCCTGTTCACGGACCATGAGGGTAGCACGCGCCTCTGGGAAAAGTTCCCCGACGCCATGAAGGGTGCCCTGAAGCGTCACGACGCCATCCTACGAGCGGAGGTCGAGGCATCGGGGGGACGCGTCGTCAAGTCGACCGGAGACGGCACCATGGCGGTTTTCGCAAGCGCCGTCGACGCGGTGACCGCGAGCCTGGCGGCCCAACGCGGCCTGGCCAAGGAACCTTGGCCCGAGACCGGGCCGCTGCGCGTCCGGATGGGCTTGCACTCCGGCCAAGCCGAGCGGCGGGCGAACGATTTCTTCGGTCCAACGGTCAATCGGACCGCCCGGATTATGGCCGTGGGACACGGCGGCCAGGTCCTGCTTTCCGCTTCTGCGGCCTCACTTGCCATGGAGCGCCTGCCGCCCGGCGCCAGTCTGCTCGACCTCGGCGAACACCGCCTGAAGGACCTCGGTCGCCCCGAGCATCTCTGTCAGCTCGTTCATCCCGATCTGGCGTCGGGCTTCCCACCCCTGGCGACCGCGAACCCGGCTGTAGCCAGCATGCCGGCAAGGGCCGCGGCTTTTGTCGGGCGCCAAGCCGAGATTAAACAGATCCGAGATCGTCTCGAGGACAGTTCGGTTCGTCTCCTTACGCTTGTCGGGCCAGGGGGCACCGGCAAGACAACGTTGGCCATCCGATCGGCCGAGGAAGCGGCGTCCAGCTTCCCGGATGGCGTGTCGTTTGTCGATCTGTCGAGCGCACGGAACACCAACGCCGCGCTGGTTGCGATCGCCCGCGCCATGGGGTTCGGTGAAGTCATAGATCGCCCGCTGCAAGAAGAACTCACCCGTCGCCTGAGGGATCGACGCATGCTGCTCGTCCTCGACAACTTCGAGCAGGTCACCGAGGCGGCGGGCCTTGTCTCACAACTGCTCGGCGATTGCCCGAAACTCAACGTACTGGCGACCAGTCGCGAGGCACTGCATATCCGGGCCGAACGTGTCTACCCGGTTCAGCCGATGACGCTTCCCGCGATAGACCGGAAGCAGGTGACCGCCCGGCAAGTCGAAGGTTGCGAGGCCGTGCAGCTCTTCGTCGATCGGGCGCAGGCGATCCGCCCGAACTTCCAATTGACCGATGACAACGCCTCGGCCGTCGCCGAGATATGTCGCCGGCTGGACGGCCTTCCCCTGGCGATCGAACTTGCCGCGGCGCGACTGCGACTCCTCTCCCCCGATGCGCTGCTGGACCAACTACGAAATCGGCTGAAGCTGCTGCGCAGCGGGCCGCGCGATCTGCCGGAGCGGCAACAGACCCTTCGGGCGGCGATGGATTGGAGTTACGAACTGCTCAAGCCCGAAGAGCAACGATTGTTCGAATTGCTGGCGGTGTTCGCCGATGCGGATATCGGCGATGTCGAGGCTATTGCCGCCCGCCTCGATGCGGTCGACGGCGTTACACTTGACGTTCTCGACGGGCTCGCCAGCCTGATCGAGAAGAGCCTCATCCGTCAGGTCGACATTTCGGGGGGCGAGCCACGCGTGGCGATGCTTGAGACGATAAGGGAGTTCGCTGCCGACCGGCTCGACCAACGCCCCGAAGTCGGCGCGCGAGCACGGCGGGCCCACGCGACGCACTATGCCGACTTAGCGCGCCGATTGCTTGGAGATCTGACCGGCAGTCGGCGCGCGGATGCGCTGGCGGCCATGGCGACAGAAGTCGGCAACCTTCGCCTAGCTTGGGGCTACTGGGTGGCGGCGGCCGACCTCGAGCAACTGGAGAAGCTGGCCGAGAGCTTGCTGATCCTCAATGACGCCCGCGGCTGGTACCTCGACACTGTCGGCCTTACCACCGACATGCTTGCCGTCCTCAACAAGAATGCGTCACCGGACCGGATCGGCCAGGAGATTGCGCTGAGGACCAGCCTGGCGCGCGCGCTGATGGCGACCAAAGGCTTCACACCCGAGGTCGAACAAGCGTTCGCCAGTGCTGTTGAGCTGTTCGAGCGCGGCACGGACGCGCGCCAGCAGTTCGCGGTAATGCGGGAGCTCCTGAGCCTCTATCAGTTCCGCGGCCAGATCGATAAATCGGCGCAACTCGCAGCGGAAATCCTTGCCCTGGGCGAGCGTGACGACAACCCCAAAATCCGGATCGACGGACACTTGGCGCTGGGAACGGCTCTGATGTTCGTTGAGGATCTCGAGGGTGGTCTGCATCACCTGGAAAGTGCGATCTCATTGTTCGCCCAGGCCCCGATGGAGGCGTTCGGCCGCCGGGTAGGGAACGATCCGCGGATCGCTTGCCTCACGACCTCGGCATTCACCCTGTGGCTCATGGGTTATCCGGATCGTGCCGTGGAGCGTGTGAACAGCGCGTTGGCGCTGGCAGCCGAATTGGATCATCCATTTTCCTCGGCCTTTGCCGGCTTCCACTCTGGCCTGCTCCACCACTGGCGTCGCGAACCGGAAATTGCGTTTGACCGCGCTGTTGCCCTGCTCGCAATCGCCGATGAGCACGATCTGAAAATCTGGTCCGCGGTCGGGACCTGCCTGATAGGCGCCGCGCAGGTCGGGATTGGCCGCTTCGAAGAAGGCCTAGCCGATATCCGCAAAGGCATGGAACTTTATCACGGGCTGCGGTCGCCACCGATCTTCTGGCCAATTCTGCTGTCCATCGACGCGGGCACTAGCCTCCTTGCCGGGCGCGCGGCCGACGGCCTTGGCCCGATCGATACGGCTATCGAAATGATGAGCCCGGGCCGCGGCGCGATCCTGCTGCCGGAGTTCTATCTGCTCAAAGGCGACCTGCTCGCGGCACATGCGACCGAGAAGCCGAGCGATGCCGCGCAGCCCGAGCATTGGTACCAGCTGGCCTATGACCGTGCGGGCGAGCTGAAGGCGCGCATGTCGCAGCTGCGTGCCGCGACCAGGCTTTGTCGGACATGGCAGGCCAGAGGGAACATCGAGGCCGCGGCGCGGACGCTCGCCCCGGTCTATGCAACCCTTACAGAGGGTTTTGCGACCGCCGACTTAATCGAGGCGCGGGACTTGCTCGCCACCGCCACACAAGTTCAACCATCGCCGTCTTGACGCATCGCAATTTCAACGGCGGCAGTCGTCTAGGCAATTCCAGTTATCACTCGTGTTTCGAGCCAACCGAGCTGGGGCTCCACGTCCTTTCGTGGCGCATCGCGTCAATTCACGGCAACGCAGTATTTCGGTCGCTTTCCGGGCGAAGCGGAAATACGCAGACAGGTGGAACCGGCGGCTTCGGTCGAGAATGACCCTGGCTGTGTGGAAACGGGCGAGTCAGGTAGGGTTTTCCCGTTGGGATGCGGGAGGATCGGATGGGTCGTTTTGTCGAAGGAGCCGACCGTTCGCAGTGTTCCTTCCTGCCCGAATGCCTCGAGGACTGGGTGGATGAGGACAACCCGGTTCAGGTGATCGATGCCTTCGTCGAGGCGCTGGACCTGCCGGCGCTCGGCTTCGACGGTGCGATGCCGGCGAACACGGGTCGGCCGGCCTACCATCCTGCGGTGCTGCTGAAGCTCTACATCTACGGATACCTCAATCGCGTGCAGTCGAGCCGACGGCTCGAGCGTGAGGCCGGGCGCAATGTCGAACTGATGTGGCTTCTCGGCCGGTTGGTTCCCGACCACAAGACGATCGCCGACTTCCGCAAGGACAATGGCCGCGCCCTGCGCCGGGTCTGCGCTCGCTTCGTTGCGCTTTGCCGCCAGATGGGCCTGCTCGCCGGCGGCACGGTGGTGGTGGATGGCAGCAAGTTCAAGGCGGTCAACAACCGCGACAGGAACTTCACCCACGCCAAGATGGCGCGCCGTGTCGCGCAGATCGAGGAGAGCATCACGCGCTACCTGCATCAGCTCGACAGCGCCGACCGGCAGGAGCCCAGCGAGGCAATCGCCACCAAGGTGGCGCGGCTCAAGGAGAAGATCGGCCGTCTCAGACAGGAGATGGACAGGCTCGCTGCGCTCGACGGGCTGATGCGGCAGACGCCCGACCAGCAGATCTCCCTGACCGACCCCGACTCCCGCTCGATGGCGACGAGCGGCCGCGGCTCCGGTGTGGTCGGCTACAACGTGCAGGTCGCGGTCGAGACCGAGCACCATCTGATCGTGACGCATGAGGTGACCAACGTCGGCAACGACCGCGCGCAGCTCGCTCCGATGGCGAAGGCCGCCAAGCAGACGCTCGACACCGAGCAGCTCCATGTCATCGCCGACCGCGGCTACTTTGACGGCGAGCAGATCAAGGAATGCGTGGAGGCGGGCTTCACCGTCACCTTGCCCAAGCCGCAGACCTCAGGCGCGAAGGCAAACGGCCGCTTCGGCAAGCAGGACTTCGCCTATCTGCCCGAGCAGGACGCCTACCGCTGCCCTGCCGGCGCGATCCTGACCTACCACTACAGCAACGTCGAACACGGCATGGAGTTGCGCCGCTACTGGTCGACGGCGGCCTGCCTCGCCTGCACGATCAAGCGGCAGTGCACGCCCGCGAAGGAACGCCGGGTCACGCGCTGGGTTCATGAGCATCTGATCGAGGAGTCCAGCGAAGGCTCGATGCCAACCCCGATCTGATGCGCGTCAGGCGCGAGACGGTCGAACATCCCTTCGGGACCATCAAGGCGAGGATGGGCGCGACCCACTTCCTGATGAAGCGCCTGCCCAACGTCGCCGCCGAGATGGCATTGCACGTGCTCGCCTATAACCTGACCCGGGTGATGAACATCATCGGCCGGCCAAGCCTGATCGCGGCCCTCAGGGCCGCGTGATGGCACGATCGCGCGCTCATTCGAGCCCGATGGCGCTCTGAGGCCGTCTCTCATCGCCTTTGAAGCCACCAGGGCCCAACTGGGTGGCGAAAGCGGACTTCCCGGAGCTCTGCGCTCTCTAGAGCCGTTCGCATCGGCGCCAAGCCGTTTTGACACGGCCAAGACCCAAAGCGGACATCCCCCTCGTGCCGACGAGATGGCCACTCTGCGCCCAGTGCAGCCGCATGTGGATTGTAATCCTCGGCCTGAAAGTCGCCCTTCGCTCATCTTGGGCTACCGCGCGGCGCTCGCTGGACGCGAAGCCACTAGTCGACCGGATCGCGACAGCAGTCCATGTCGATGCCGCCAATGTCGTCCGTGGGGGCGAAGACAAAGCCGAGGCCGGCATTGGCAATACCTCGGCCAGCCGCAGCGGCTCTCGCATACGATAGGTTCGTTCGCGGCCAGTCGGTAGCCGGCGCAAACGGCTTTTTGTCGAAGCCGCCGCCCGCCTTGGCGACGGGCCGCCACGCGACCCACCGATCAATGGCCTTTAGTTCGTCCGGGATCATTGTTTTCTGATCAACTCGGCGATGGCCGTCGTCAGTGCGAACATGGCGACGACTTCAGGGTGTTCTTCGGCAAAGTCCTTGTTGTCATGGATGCCGTTAAGAAACTCGACGCCATCGGCGAATCAAAACGCCGCATCCCGAGCCTCCGGGCACAAACGGTTAACGAGTTTCTCCCAGTCGGTGTTTTCGCTCATGCTGCCCTCCCAGCGTCGTCGCCTTTCAACGGCTTCACAGGGCGGCTCAGAATCCAGTCGTCGATTTCGCTGGCAAGCCACATGGGGCGACTGCCTACTTCGCGAGCGCGGGGAAAGCGACCCTCGCGCATCCACGCCCAGATCGTCGGATAAGAAAGGCCGATGCGTTCGAGCACTACGGCCTTGGGCAGCAAGCGCGGCCCGTCGATTTGCGGATAGTCCATAGCAACCTCCATGACTGCCGCTTGGTAGACGGCGGGAGCGTGGAGGCAGGTCGCCCGGCGCATATTGCCCGCACCCTTGGCCACAGAGATGGGTGGTCATCGCCCGGCGGTTGCTGAGACCGGGCGATGACCTAAGCGTCGGCTGCGGGTGAGCGAGTGACGCTATCAAGAAGCTGGAAGAGGAAACAGCAACCTAGAAGCAAGAAGCCCGCATTACACCAGCTGACTTATGAGGTCGTGGGCACGTTACAAGACCCCGTAAGGATCACGCCTGTAAACGGCGGAATTCCGCCACGTTTGAGGACCTCTGCCCGGTCGCAAGGGACATCAGATGGGCCGCCACCGCTTCCATGACGCGCTTGTTCTCGTCGGCGTAGTTGAAGCGGTCATAGACATCGGCGATGCCGCCTTCGACATGGTTCTGGATCCGATTCATCGCATCGCGACCGAAGCCGAGGCGGGTGATGGCCGACCCATGCGTTCGGCGGAGGTCATGCGGCGTTGCGCGCGGAACACCCAACACGTGAATTACGTCACGCATCGCCGCAGCCATTCCTTTGACGCCGCCACCGCGATCGCCCTGAAAGAAATAGCCGCCACTATCTTCCATTTCGGCCAGCAGGCGGATGACAGGTTTCGGAAGCCACACGCGATGGCTCTGGCCGTTCTTCGTACCGGGCCAACCAAGCTTGTCGTCTGGTGCACCGGGCATTTCCCACCAGCCATCGACGATATGCTCGCGCCGCATGTGCGCGACTTCACCGGGGCGCTGGCCGGTCAGGAGCAACACCTTGAGAGCGGTGCTGCGGATCAGCCCGGCACGATCGAACGCTTCCCAGAACTGCTTCACCTCGGCGTCCGACAGAATGCGGTCGCGCGCGACCATCGAATTGCGGGCGACCCCCTTGCAGGGGTTGGCAGTGATGCCAGCCACTTCCTCTCTGATCGCCCACGAGAAGACGGCGGACGCGGCGGCGAGGACCTGATTGCCCAGAGATGGCGATTCGATCTGGCGCATGATGGCCTTCACGTCTGAGCGTCGGATGTCGGCCGCCGGCAACTTGCCCCAGACGGGACCCAGGAAACGACGAACAAGCTTGTCGGCTTGCATCCAGCTTCGGTTCTTCACCTTGGCGTATTCGAGATAGCAATCATGCAAGTCGTCGAAGCTGCCGGCATTGCGCTCGGCCATGCGCGTGGCCTGCGGATCGACGCCCTGGGCGACCTCGTACATCACCCGCTGTGCCAGCTTGCGGGCATCGTCAAGTGCGATGGCATCAGCGTCGGCGAGGCGGTACCAGCAGAGCCTGCGGCGGATGCGATAGCCGACGTAATAGATCTTCCGGCCCGTCGGCCGAACCATCAGAACGAGACCGCGTTGGCGAACATCCCAAACGCGATACGGTTTTGGCTGCGGCTCGGCGCGGTCGATGTACGCCTTCGTCAGCGAGCGGCGGTTGGCGGGCGACATACGCAAACCCTCTAACGCCGGTCTAACAACCGGCCCAAAAAATACTCCCCCAAAATATGAGCGGCATCAGCGGGTTACAAGACGAATTATCGAACAAAAACAGATACTTATGCGAGCAAAACTAACGGCGCTAAACGAAGCCTAACGGCGCAAAAAGCCGTGGGGTCGTGTTGCTTGGTTAATGGCGCCGGCCGCGCGGCCTGAAACCACGGGATTGCCGCGCCGCGCCGGCCTCGCCATGATGCCGGCCGACCGTGCCCCTCCCGGAGACGACTCCCGTGCCCGATTGCTTGCTTTCCGCCGACAGCGGTGAACCGGCGGTTCCCGTTCACGCCGTTGCCGCTGCCGATCTCGCTCGCCTGTCGGCGACGCTCGCCCCGCGCACGGCGGACTGGGTCGCCGCCGCCGGCTTCTCGGCTGCGTCCGGCGAGGTCTGCCTGGTGCCCGGTGCCGATGGCGGCCCGGCCGCCGTGCTCTTCGGCCTCGGCGAGGGCGGGGGCGGGCCGTCGCTCATCGCCGGCAAGCTCCCCGTTAGCCTGCCGGCCGGCACCTATCGCCTGGAATCCGGTTTCGCCGATCCGGCGCTCGCCAGCCTCGCCTGGGCCCTCGGCGCCTATCGCTTCGCCCGCTACAGCAGCAAGGCGCCCGCGGCTCGCCGCCTCGTCCTGCCGGCGGGGGTCGATGGCGGCGAGGTGGCGCGCATCGCCGACGGCGTCTATCTGGTGCGCGACCTCGTCAACACCGGCGCCAACGATCTCGGTCCGGCGGAACTCGCCGATGCTGCGCGTGCGCTGGCCCTCCGCCACGGCGCCGTCTTCTCCGAGATCGTCGGCGAGGGCCTGCTCGCCGACGGCTTCCCGCTGATCCACGCCGTCGGCGCCGCCGCCGTGCCGGCGCGGGCGCCGCGTCTGATCGATCTTGCCTGGGGCGACCCGGAGGCGCCGTCGCTGACGCTGGTCGGCAAGGGCGTCTGCTTCGACTCGGGTGGCCTCGACATCAAGCCTGCCGCCGGCATGCTGCTGATGAAGAAGGACATGGGCGGCGCCGCCAATGCTCTGGGCCTCGCCCATATGATCATGGACGCCGGCCTGCCGGTGCGCCTGCGCGTCCTCATTTCGGCGGTCGAGAACGCCATTGCCGGCGCTGCCTTCCGTCCCGGCGATGTCTTCACCGCCCGCAACGGCCTGACTGTCGAGATCGGCAACACCGATGCCGAGGGCCGCCTGGTGCTTGCCGATGCCCTGGCGCTGGCGAGCGAGGAGGCGCCCGATCTGATCGTCGACCTCGCCACGCTCACCGGCGCCGCCCGCGTCGCCCTCGGTCCCGAGGTGGTGCCCTTCTACACGCGCGACGATGCGCTTGCCGCATCGCTTGCCGCGCATGGCGCGGCAACCGCCGATCCGCTCTGGCGCATGCCGCTGTGGGCGCCCTACATGGCCATGCTCGATTCCAAGATCGCCGACATCAACAATGCCGGTTCGGGCGGCCTCGCCGGCTCGATCACCGCCGCGCTCTTCCTCTCCCGCTTCGTGCCGGAGACCCAGCGCTGGCTCCACGGCGACATCTTCGCCTGGACCCCCGCGGCCAAGCCGGGCAAGCCGGATGGTGGCGAGGCGCAGGCGATCCGCGCCCTCTATGCCCTCCTGAAGACGGAGGGCCCGCGCTCCGCCTGAGGCCCGCCCGGCGCCCCCCGCATTAACCGCGCGTGCGATGTCCGCTTGAATCTCCTCTCCCGCCCCGTCAAGGTTAGTACGGGTCCGTAACGATCTTGGTCGCGACGGGGGAGTAGGCAGCAAGAATGCCAGTCGAGTTACGGCCAATTCAGGCCCTGCGCCTGTGGCACGACGTGATCTTCGATCTGGTTCGCGATGGCGAGCAGGATCTGACGACGCGTCAGATGGCGGTGCTGCTCACCGTCTATCTCGAGCCGCCGCCGCATACGGTGCGCGGGCTGGCCGCCAAGCTCGGCGTCACCAAGCCGGTGGTCACCCGGGCGCTGGATACCATGGGCCGCCTCGGCCTGCTCGCCCGCCGCCGCGACGAGACTGACCGCCGCAACGTCCTGGTCCAGCGCACGCTCGAAGGGGCACTCGCCGTCGAGCGCCTCGGCGACGCCATCATCGCCCGCTACCGCCACCTGCCGCCGTAGCGGCGGTTCGATCGCTCGTGCGATAATCGGCGCAATGACCGATCTCGATCCCCGTCTGCACGCCTTCCGCCCGGACCTCGCCGATATGCGCCTGAGGGGCACGGTCGAGTCCGCCCGCTTCGTCGAAGGCACGCCGCGCCGCGTCGTTGCCGCGGCCGCCCCGCTCAAGCGCCAGCCCCGGTCCGATGCGGGGCTGGAGAGCGAGGCGCTTCGCGGCGAGACCTTCATCGTCTTCGAGGATGGCGGCGAGGGCTGGTCGTGGGGCCAGCTCGAAACCGATTCCTATGTCGGCTATGTGCCGACCGATGCGCTTGGCCCCGCCGCGCCCGAGCCGACCCATAAGGTGACGGCGCTGCGCACCTTCCTCTATCCCGGGCCCGACCTGAAGCTGCCGGCCCGCGCCTGTTTCTCGCTCGGCGCCCGTCTGGCGCTGGCGGGCGAGGCCGAGACGCGCGGCACCCGCTACCGCCTGCTGGCTGGCGGGGAGGGCGCCGTGGTCGCCGCCCATGTCGCATCGCTCGACGCACCGCCGGAGGGCGATTTCGTCGCCGTCGCCGAGCGCTTCCTCGGCACGCCCTATCTCTGGGGCGGGCGCACCAGCATCGGGCTGGATTGCTCCGGTCTGGTGCAACTGGCGCTGATGGCTGCCGGCCATGCCGCCCCGCGCGACACCGACCTGCAGGCGGCGATGGTCGGCCGCCCGGTCGCCGGCGGCGCGGCGGCGGAACTCTTCAGCGGCGATCTCGTCTTCTGGCCCGGCCATGTCGCCATCATGATCGACGGCGAATACATGGTCCACGCCAGCGGCCACCAGATGGCCGTGGTCATCGAGCCGCTCGCCGATGTCGTGGCGCGCGTCGGCGCCGTCGGCAGCGTCCGCCGGCTCTGAGGATTCTCTCCGCCCTCACCCTGAGCTGGCTGCCGAAGGCAGCCCGCGAAGGGCCGAGACGGCGCGCTCATCCTTCGAGGCCCCGCTTCGCGGGGCTCCTCGGGACAAGGACAAAAATTCAGGCATCGCGTCGCGATCCGCCTACGCGTCCAGCTCCGCCAGCACCCACTCCCGGAACGCGCGAATCTTCGCCACGTTCCGCCGCGCCTCCGGATAGCACAGCCAGTAAGCCTGGTCCTCGGTGACCGTTCCGAAGGGCTGCACGAGCAGGCCGCTTTCGATCTCCATCGTGTAGAAGGCGGGGCTCAGGATCGCCACGCCCTGCCCGCCCATCGCCGCGCGCGCCTCGATGTGCTGGTCGCCCATGCGCGCGATCGGCCGGCTGCCCGGTTCGTAGTCGGCGACGCCGTTCATCGCGAACCACATCTTCCACCACGGATCGAGCGGATCGATGAGCGGGAAATCCAGCAGGTCCGCCGGCTCCCTGGGCACGCCCAGCCGTTGCATCAGCTTCGGGTTCATCATCGGGGTGAAGTCGATGGTGAGCAGCCTGTGCGACTTGAGGCCCGGCCAGTCGCCGGCCCCGCCCCGAATTGCCACGTCGACATCGTCGCGGCCGAAATCGGCAAGCTCACGCGTGGCGTGGATCCGCACCGCGATGCCCGGGTGCTTCAACTGGAAGCCGCCGATGCGCGCTGCCAGCCATTGCGCGGCGAAGGTCGGCACCACGCTCATCGACAGCACGCCGCCGGTGTCCTTGCGGGCAGCTGCAAAGGTGGCGGCGAGCAGATCGAGGGCCTCGCTGGTTGCCGGCGCCAGCAGCCGCCCCGTCGGCGTCAGTGCCACGGCCCGCGGCAGCCGCAGGAACAGAGGCTCGCCCACCCGCTCCTCCAGAACCTTGATCTGGTAGCTCACCGCCGCCTGCGTCATGCCGAGTTCCTCGGCTGCGCGGGTGAAGCTCAGGTGTCGCGCCGCCGCCTCGAACACGCGGACAGCAGCGAGCGGCGGTAGGTCACGCACGCTCATTCATTAAATGGCCTTATGCATCGTGATCGAGCTTTGATTGGATGGTGAGGCTGCTTGCGCCTATCTCTTTGCGCGAAAGATAAGCCAAAACGGCGGCTTCTTCAAATTGCGAGATATCGACATGTCCAGCGTAGCGGAGCGTTTGGGCACATCTTGGCCCGTGTCCGGCATTAGCAGATTTTTTGGCTGGTTGGCCCGTCCGGCCGCCGTTGCGAAGCGGCTGACCATTCTTGATCCGGCCTTTCTTCCCAAGCACAGGCTGCGCGATATCGGTCTGCTGGACGGGCGCGGGCCCTCGCTCAGGCGTCCGGAACGCGGCTGATCAGTAACCCGCCTTGCGGTCGACCAGATTGGTCAGCGGCACGCCGGCCTCGAAGGCGGCGATCTGCTCCAGGATGCCCGGCACCAGCGCCGAAGGCGTGCTGGCCGCCGCCGCGTGTGGCGTGACCACCACATTGTCCATGCCCCACAGCGGACTTGCAGCAGGCAGCGGCTCGGTCTCGAACACGTCGAGGCTGGCGCCGCCCAGCGTTCCGTTTTCCAGCGCCGCGACGATGTCCGCTTCCACCTGCAGCCCGCCGCGCCCGGCATTGATCAGCACCGGCATGCCGGGGCGGCCGTTCCGGGCAAGCTTTTCAAATAGCGCCGTGGCGAGGATGCCGCGCGTCTCGTTCGTCAGCGGCAACAGGCAGACGAGGACGTCGGTGCGCCCGAGAAAAGCGTCGAGTTGGTCTGCCCCGGTGAAGCTTTCGATCCCGGGCGTTGCCCCGCCGTGCCGGCTCCAGCCGGCGACACGGAAGCCGAGAGCGGCGAGCACGCGCGCCGCAGCTTTGCCGAGGACGCCCATCCCCATGATGCCGACGCTGACCTCACGCGCCGCCGGCTGCGCCCGTTCGCGCCACACCCGTTCGCGCTGTTGCCGGTCGTAGAGGAGGTGCCGGCGATGGTGGATGAGCACCTGCAGCACCACCCATTCGGTCATGCGTTCGGTGAGGTCGGGGTCGACCACACGCACCAGCGGCACGTCGGGCAGGTCGTCGCGGAAGATGAGATGATCGACTCCGGCGCCGAGCGAGAAGACCGCCTTGAGGTTCTTGAGGCTGGCGAGCGCCCCCGCCACCGGCCTCCAGGTCAGCGCATAGGCGATCCGCTCCGGGTCCGGCACGTCGGGCCAGACGAAGACCGGCCGCGTCGGATCGCCGGCCCGCGCGGCGTCCACCCATGGTGCCGGGTCCCAGCCGGTGATGGCGATGAGGATAGCGGGTCTGGTCATCGCCGAACCGAACCTCCCCCTTGAGGGGAGGTCGAAAGTGGCGAGCGCCAGCGAGATACTTTCGGGAGGGGGTTGGCCACGGACACGACGCTGACTTCTGTCTTTACTGCGCCACCACGCCTTCCGGCGCCGCCGCGATGTCGAAGGCCGCCGCCATCAGCGCCTTGGTGTAGTCGGTCTTGGGACTGTCGAACACGTTGGCCGCGTGGCCCTGCTCCACCACCACGCCGTTGCGCATGACGATGATGTCGTTGGCGAGTGCCCGCACCACCTTCAGGTCGTGGCTGATGAACAGATAGGCGAGGTCACGCCGCCTCTGCAGCTCGCGCAGCAGGTCGACCACCTGCGCCTGCACGCTCATGTCGAGCGCCGAGGTCGGCTCGTCGAGCATGACGAAATCCGGCTCCAGCACCATGGCGCGGGCGACCGCGATGCGCTGGCGCTGGCCGCCGGAGAATTCGTGCGGATAGCGGTTGCGCGTCGCCGCGTCGAGGCCGACCTCCTCCAGTGCCGCCGCCACGCGCCGGTCGCGCTCGGCCGGCGAGATGTTCTTCGCGTGGACCTTCAGCCCCTCGCCGACGATGTCGCCCACCGACATGCGCGGGCTGAGCGAGCCGTAGGGATCCTGGAAGACGATCTGCATGGCGTGCCTGAGCGGCCGCATCTGTTTGAAGCTGCGCCCGTCGATTCCCTGGCCGAGAAAGGCGATGCGTCCTTCCGACGAGATCAGCCGCATGAGCGCGAGACCCAGCGTCGTCTTGCCGGAGCCGGATTCGCCGACCACGCCCAGCGTCTGTCCTCGCCGCACCGTCACGTCGATGCCGTCCACCGCTTTGATGTGCCCGACGGTCTTGCGCAGGAAACCGCGCTTGATCGGAAACCACACCTTCAGCTGGTCGGCTTCCATCACCACCGGCGCCTTGGCGTCCGGCTTCGGCGGGTCGCCTTTCGGCTCGGCCGCCAGCAGGTGGCGGGTGTAGGCGTGCTGTGGGTGGGTGAAGATGTCTTCGGTGCGGCCCTGCTCGACGATATGGCCGCCGGTCATCACGCATACCCGGCTGGCGATGCGCCGCACGATGCCGAGGTCGTGGGTGATGAACAGCATTGCCAAACCGGTCTGCTTCTGCAGTTCGGCGAGCAGCTTGAGGATCTGCGCCTGCACGGTCACGTCGAGCGCCGTCGTCGGCTCGTCGGCGATCAGCAGGTCCGGCTCGTTGGCGAGCGCCATGGCGATCATCACGCGCTGCCGCTGCCCGCCGGAAAGCTGGTGCGGATAGGCGCCGAGCCGGCTCTCGGCGTCGCGGATGCCCACCTGTTCGAGCAGTTGCAGCGTGCGCGCCCGCGCTGCCGTCTCATGCAGGCCGCGATGCACCTTCAGCACCTCGCCGACCTGCCGCTCGATCGTGTGCAGCGGGTTGAGCGAGGTCATCGGCTCCTGGAAGATGATGCCGATCTCGCCGCCGCGCACCGCGCGCAGTTCCTTGTCGTCGGCGGTGAGCAGATCCCTGCCCTTGAAATGGATCGTGCCGGCCGGATGGACCGCCGAGGCCGGCAGCAGGCGCATCACCGAGAGCGCCGTCACCGACTTGCCCGAGCCGGATTCGCCGACCAGCGCCATGGTCTCGCCCTTGGCGATGTCGAAGCTGGCGCCTTCCACCGCCATGGTCTCCACGCCACCCTGGCGGAAGGCGACGCCGAGATTGCTGACCGAGAGGAGGGGTTCGTCGCTCATGACGCGATCTTCGCTGCAAGGTCCGAGATCGCGGAGGCATCAGGCAGGACTTTCGCCATGCCGCGTGGCATTCGCCGGAAATCACCGTCCCGCGTCACAAAATACCGGCAATTCGATTGGATCGCCGTCGCCAGATGGATTGCGTCTACAAGTTTCATCTTTGCGACCTTCCTTAGGTCGGCCGTGTCGTAGAGAACGTCTCGATCCACCGGCACAAGGGTGAGGAATTGCCCGAACACCATGAGGTCCAAGTAGAGCCGGCGCGTCCTAGCGTCTCGTCCTGCCAGGACCTCTGCAAGCGAGATTTCGCTCGTTACACCGATGCCAGGCTTGTTCCTCAACGCCTCAAACAACGGAACCACGGCTGTCGAGGCGGTCCGATCACCGTCAATCAGATAGATGAATACGTTGGCGTCAAGGTAGATCGCTGAGGCAACGGGTCTAGGCGTCCGCATCTTCCCTGCCTTCACGCAGCTCCGCGTCGATCTCGCCGGCTGTTCGGAACGGCGCCTTCCGCGCCGCCAGGATTTCGTCGAGGGACATGACGCGGCGTCGCGATTTTGCCTCTGCCTCAATGGTCACCGTCACGCGTTCCGTCGGGTCGAGGCCTCTGCGAAGATCGCTGGGCAATTTGGCCGCCGGATACTGTGATCGCACGATCTTGTTCATGGCTGAATTCCTTGGCGAGTAACGCCGTATTCAAGGTCTGCACAGTAGCGGAACTCCAGAGCGGGGTCGAACTACGGGTATTTCACAGTCCCGTTCCCGAATGCTCGCATTTGCCCCCGGTCTGGATCATGTGTGCGTCGAAATAGTCGAAGCAGCGGGCGAAATCGCCGAGCTGGTTCACCCACATCGTCACCACCGCCTGGCGCCCGTCCGGCCACGACAGGGTCGACAGCGCCAGGAACTTCCAGCCGTCGCGCGCCAGTGAAGCCGACGACGCCTCGGCGTCGAAGCCCCACACGCCATAGCCGTTCTCCGACGTGCCGGCACTCTCGCGGTCGTCGGCAGCGAGTGCCGGCGCGGCGGCCAGCAGGGCGAGGGCGGCGAGCACCGGTCGAACGATCCTCATGCGAAGGCCTTCCTTGGGTCGAATGCGTCGCGCACCGCCTCGCCGACGAAGATCAGCAGCGACAGCATCAGCGAGATGACGAAGAAGCCGGTGAGGCCGAGCCACGGCGCGTGGATGTTGTCCTTGCCCTGCGCCAGCAGCTCGCCCAGCGACGGCGAGCCCGGCGGCAGGCCGAAGCCGAGGAAATCGAGCGAGGTCAGCGTGGTGATCGAGCCGTTGAGGATGAAGGGCAGGAAGGTCAGCGTCGCCACCATGGCGTTGGGCAAGAGGTGGCGGAACATGATGGTGAGGTTGCCGACGCCGAGCGCCCGCGCCGCGTTGACATATTCGAAGTTGCGCCCGCGCAGGAATTCGGCCCGCACCACGCCGACCAGCGACACCCACGAGAACAGCAGCAATATGCCGAGCAGCACCCAGAAGCTCGGCGCGATCACCGAGGAAATGATCAGCAGCAGATAGAGCGCCGGGATCGACGTCCATATCTCGATGAAGCGCTGGAAGCCGAGGTCGATCCAGCCGCCGAAATAGCCCTGCACGGCGCCGGCCATGACGCCGATGAACGACGAGATGATGGCCAGCGTCAGGCCGAACTCCACCGAGATGCGGAAGCCGTAGATCAGCCGCGCCACCACGTCGCGCGCCTGGTCGTCGGTGCCCAGCCAGTTCCAGTTGCCGATCGTGCAGTTGGGATCGTTGACCCCCTGCGCATAGGCGGAACAGCGCTGCTCCAGCGTCATCGTCCACCATGGCGGTGCCGGCGCCGGCGTCGGGATCTCGTTGTTGACCGTGCCGTAGGAATAGCGGACTGGCGGCCACACCATCCAGCCGTCGGCGTTGATCTCGCCCTGCACGAAGGGATCGCGATAATCGGTGGTCGCCAGGAAGCCGCCAAATTTCGATTCCGGGTAGTCGTGGAGCACCGGGAACAGGATCTCGCCGTGATAGGAGACGACCAGCGGCCGGTCGTTGGCGATCAGGTTGGCGGCGAGCGACAGGCCGAACAGGACGAGAAAGATCCACAGCGACCAGTAACCGCGCTTGTTGCGCTTGAAATTCGCCAGCCGGCGGCGGTTGATCGGCGACAGCGTGAGCAGCCGCTTCGGCGGCGGCTGCTCCTCGCCGGGCAGCGGCTCGATCGTCTCATAGCCCGATTGTTCGAGCCTGTCCTCGAGCTTGCGGTCCAATCACACCTCGCGCGTTTCGAAATCGATCCTGGGATCGATCCAGGTATAGGTGAGGTCGGAGATCAGGTTCACCGCCAGCCCCATCAGCGAGAAGATGTAGAGCGAGGCGAAGACCACCGGATAGTCGCGGTTGAGCACCGATTCGAAGGAAAGCAGCCCGAGTCCGTCGAGCGAGAAGATCGTCTCGATCAGCAGCGAGCCGGTGAAGAAGGCGCTGATGAAGGCGCCGGGGAAGCCGGCGATGACGATCAGCATGGCGTTGCGGAAGACGTGGCCGTAGAGCACCTGGCGCTCGGTCAGGCCCTTGGCCCGCGCCGTCATGACGTATTGCTTGCGGATTTCGTCGAGGAACGAGTTCTTGGTAAGCAGCGTCGTGGTGGCGAAGGCCGACAGCGCCATGGCGGTCAGCGGCAGCGCCAGGTGCCACAGATAGTCGAGGATCTTCTCCGGCCACGGCAGGCTCGCCCAGTAGTCGGAGGTGAGTCCGCGCAAGGGGAAGAGATCGAGGAAGGAGCCGCCGGCGAACAGGATGATCAGCAGGATGGCGAACAGGAAGCCGGGGATGGCGTAGCCGACGACGATCACCGCGCTCGTCCAGATGTCGAAGCGCGAGCCGTCCTTGACCGCCTTGCGGATGCCGAGCGGGATTGAGATGGCATAGGAGAGCAGCGTCATCCACAGGCCGAGCGAGATCGAAACCGGCAGCTTCTCGCCGATCAGCTTGAGCACGCCGATGTCGCGGAAATAGCTCTCGCCGAAATCGAAGCGTGAGTAGTTCCACAGCATCAGGCCGAAGCGTTCCAGCGGCGGCTTGTCGAAGCCGAACTGCTTCTCCAGCGATTTGATGAATTCCGGGTCGAGCCCCTGGGCACCGCGATATTTCGAGGTCACATCGTCGCCGCCGCCCTGTTGGTTGCCAGTGCCGGCGAAGTCGCCGCCGCCGCCGGTGATCCGCGAGGTCGCCGAGACGTCGGTGCCCTGCAATTGCGCGATGATGCGCTCGATCGGCCCGCCGGGGGCGAACTGCACGACGGCGAAGCTGATCGCCATGATGCCGATCATGGTCGGGATGATCAGCAGGATGCGGCGGAGGATATAGGCGCCCATCGCGTCTTCTACCCGCTATAGCCGATTGCCGCCGCCTTGCCGGCGTCGAACCACCAGGTCGTCTCCGGCGTGAAGGCATAGTCCGGCTTCTCCGCCGGCCAGCCGAAGATGTCCCAGTGGGCGACCCGGTGATCGGCCAGATACCAGCTCGGCGTGACGTATTGTCCGGCCCTCAGCACCCGGTCGAGCGTCTTGAGCAGGGTGACCAGCTCGGCGCGGCTCGCGACGCCCTGAAGCCGGTCGAGCAGGCCGTCGACCGGCTTGCTCTTGATGCCGGCATAGTTGCGCGATCCCGGCTGCTCGGCGGCCTTGGAGCCGAAGAACTGCGACAGGCCGTCGAGCGGCGTGGCGCCGAGATGGAACGCCGCCATGATGACGTCGAAGTCGAAATCGTTGAGCCGCGCCTGATACTGCGCGGGGTCCACCTGGCGGATCGTCGCGCTCACGCCGATGCGCTTGAGGTTCGCCACCCAGGGGGAGAGCACCCGCTCGAACACGGAGGCGTCGATGAGGAACTCGAAGTCGAGCGCCTCGCCCTTGTCGTTGACCAGCCTGCCGTCCTTCTGCTGCCAGCCGGCCGCCGCCAGCAGGTCGAAAGCGCGCTTCAGCATGGTGCGGTCGTTGCCCGAGCCGTCGGTCTTCGGCGGCACATAGGCCTCGCCGAAGGCTTCCGCCGGCAGGTCGGCCCGGTAGGGCTCGAGCAGCGCCAACTCGTCGGGTCCGGGCGTGCCCTCCGCCATGAAATCCGAGTTCTGGAAATAGGAGAACTCGCGCTGATAGGCGTCGAAGAACAGGTTCTTGTTCGACCATTCGAAGTCGAAGGCGAGCCCGATCGCCAGGCGCACCCGCGGGTCGGCGAATTTCCCTCGCCGCGTGTTGTAGAAGAAGCTCTGCAGCGAGGCGATCGCCTCCGCCCGAAACAGGCTCTTCTTGACCTTGCCCTCGGTCAATGCCGGGAAGTCGTAGCCGGTCGCCCAGGTCAGCGAGGTGAACTCCTCGCGATAGGTGATCGCCCCCTTCTTGAAGGCCTCGAAGGCGCTCTCCCGCTCCTGGTAGAAATCGATGCGGATGACGTCGAAATTGCCCTGGCCGACATTCACCGGCAGGGCGGCGCCCCAATAGTCGGCCACGCGCTGATATTCGATGAAGCGGCCCGCCGACAGGTTGCCCACCTTGTAGGCGCCTGAACCCAGCGGCGGGTCGAGCGTCGAGGAATCGAAGGGGTGATCGGTGTAGTAGGCCCTGGAGAAGATCGGCATGCCGGCGACGGAGAAGATCGTTTCGCGGGTCTGCTTGCCGTCGAGCATCACCTTGACCGTGCGCGGGTCGCTCGCCTCCGCCTTGGTCATCGGCTGGACCACATCCACGATCGCCGGATGGCCCTTCTCCTTGAGCAGCATCAGCGAGAAGGCGACGTCGTCGGCGGTCAGCGGCGAGCCGTCGTGGAAGTGCGGCCCCGCGCGCAGGTGGAAGGTGAAGACGTTGCCGTCCTCGGAGACGTCCACCGTCTCGGCGACCAGCCCGTAATAGGAGCTGGGCTCGTCCGAGGAGCCGGCCATCAGCGTGTCGAAGCAGAGCTCCATGCGCGGCGGCGCATCGCCCTTGAGCACGAAGGAATTGAGCGTGTTGAAGGTCTGCGGCGACTGGTTATAGACCCAGTTGGGCACGCTGAAATTCATCCGCCCGCCCTTCGGCGCGGCCGTATCGACATAGTCGAAGTGCTTGAAGTCGGCGGAGTATTTCAGCTCGCCGAAGATCGACAGGCCGTGCAGGCCTTGTCTGCCGGCGGCCCAGGCGAAGGGCGGCAGCAGCGGAGCGGCGAGCGCCGCGCCGCCGGCGGCCAGTACGCCGCGGCGGGTGAAGCCGCGCGGGCACCGCCTCACTGGGCGCCTCCGGTCTCGGCTGCCTTGGCCGCGTCCCACCACCATGTGGTCGGGATGCCGAGGTCGAATTTCAGCGTCTTGAAGTCGGGGTGGCCGAAGCGGTTCCAGTAGGCGATGCGCTCGGTCAGGCCGACATAGCTCGGTATCACATATTGCTCGGCCATCATCACCCGGTCGAGCGCATGCACCGCCGCCACTTGGCTCTCGCGGTCCTTGGCATAGATGATGCGCTTGATGATCGCGTCGACCGCCGGGTCCTTGATGCCGGCATAGTTGCGCGATGCGGCGCTGTCGGCGGCTTCGGAACCCCAGTAGGACATTTGCTCGTTGCCCGGAGAATTGCTTTGCGCCCAGCCGGCATAGGTCATGTCGAAATCGCGCGAGCGCAGACGGGTGACGAACTGGCTGGAATCGACCGAGCGGAGATTGAGCGTGATGCCGATGCGCGCCAGCGCCTGCTTGTAGGGCAGCGCGATGCGTTCGATGGTCGGGCCGTTGAGTAGCAGTTCGATCACGATCGGCTTGCCGTCCTTGTCGACGAGCTTGTTGCCCGCCAGCCTGTAGCCCGCCTCGTTGAGCAGCTTTAGTGCGTTGCCGAGGTTCTCCCGCTGCTTGGCCGCCGTGCCGCCCACCGGATTCTCGTAAGGCGTGGTGAACACGTCCGCCGGCACTTCGTCCTTCACGGTGTTGAGGATCTCCAGCTCCTTGCCGGTGGGCAGGCCGCTGGCCGCCAGCGGCAGGCCGAAGAAGAACGAGTTGATGCGCTCGTACTGACCGTAGAACAGGGTGCGGTTCAGATCCTCGAAATCAAACGCATAATTGAGCGCCCGGCGCACCCGCCGGTCCTGGAAGAACGGCCGGCGCAGGTTCGGCACGAAACCCACCATCACGCCCGAATTCTGCTCGAGCTTGACCTCTTCCTTCTTCACCTTGCCCTGCGTGAGGGCAGGGAAGTCGTAGGCGGTCGCCCAGCGCTTGGCCTCGTTCTCCCACCAGTAGTCGAAATCGTCGGCCTTGAATGCCTCGAACTCGACATTGAGGTCGCGATAATACTCGTAGGCGACCTTGTCGAAGTTATAGCTGCCGACATTGACATTGAGGTCCTTCGCCCAGAAGTCGGGCACGCGCTCATAGGTGATCGAGCGCCCGGCCTGCACGTCGGCGATGCGATAGGGGCCGGAGCCCAGCGTCGGCTCCAGCGTGCCCTTGCCGATGTCGCGTTTGTTGCCGTTGGCGTCGGTGCCTTGCCACCAGTGCTTGGGCAGGATGAGCAGCTCGCCGACGATTTCCGGCAGTTCGCGGTTGCCCTTCTGGTCGAAGACGAAGGTCACCTGGTCGGGCGCCGTTGCCTCCACCGTCTTGACGTGCTGGTAGTAGAAGCGCTGGCTCTGGTTGAGCTTGACCGTCTGCTCGAACGACCACACCACGTCGTCGACGGTGATCGGCTGACCGTCATGCCATTTGGCGTTCGGGTTGATCCGGTAGGTGACGTAGGAATAGTCGGCCGGGTAACGCAGCGCGTCGGCGATCTCGCCATATTCGGCGGCGATGTCGGCTTCGTCGATCGCCCGCGTGGTCAGCGACTGGTAGATCAGCCCGAGCCCGTCGGCGATGACTCCCTTGTCGAGGATCGGATTGAGCGTGTCGAAGGTCTGGCCGGTGCCCGACAGGCGCACGGTGCCGCCCTTCGGCGCGTCCGGGTTGACGTAGTTGAAATGGGCGAAGCCTTGCGGATAACCGGGCTCTCCGATCAGGCTGACGGCGTGATGCCATTCGCCTGGCGGCGGCAACCCGTCCGGACCCTGGGCTCCGGGACTTTCCGCGGATGCGGCGACCGCGCTTGCCGCAAGGGCGGCAAGCGCCGCGATGGTCGTCGTAATCCTCTTCATGCCGCAGCGGCTCTCCGTGTCCCGGGCCCCACGACGCATATTAAGGGCGTTCCCTGAGAGAATTACCAGTCGCGGGCCAATTTATGACCGAAAATTAACGCCGGGAACGTGCCCTGCCGGCGACCGGCCGCCGGCACACGGTTTCCGGGCCGCGCCCGCTACTGCGCCGTCGCCGGCGCCTGCGTGCCGCCACTGGTCGGCGCCGCCGGCGCAGGCGCTGCCGCCGGGGCCGCGGGGGCGGGCGTCGTCGTGTCGGCCGGGGCCGCTGGGGGCTGACCCGACGTGTCTGCCGGTGCCGCCGCACCGTTGCCGGCGGGCGCCGGGGCGCCGCCATCGGCCGCCAGCGGCACCGGATTGTCGGAGAGCGTGCGCAGATAGGCGACGACGTCGGCCCGCTCCTGCTCCTTCGGGATCCCGGCGAAGGTCATCTTGGTGCCGGGGATGAATTCCCTGGGGTTGGTCAGGAAGTGGTTGAGGTTGTCATAGGTCCAGGTGAAGTCGGTCTTGCCCTTGTCCTGGAAGGCCTGGGAGTAGTCGTAGCCGGTCTGCGGACGGATGATCGGCGTGCCGACCACGCCGTAGAGGTTGGGGCCGACCTTGTTCGGCTGGCCCTTTTCCAGCGTGTGGCAGGCCAGGCACTTCTTGGCCGAGGCCTCGCCCTTGGTGACGTCGCCGTTCTTCACCTCTTCGACGAAACTTGCCGGCTGTGCACCAGCGCCATTGGCGCCGGCGTTGGCGGCCGGGGCGGGCGTCTCGGCCTGCGCCGTGTTGCTGGCGCCGCCGGCTGTCGGCGCCTGCGAGGCATTGGCGCTGCCGGCCGGCGGTGGCGGCGGCAGCGGCACCGGATTGTCGGAGAGCGTGCGCAGATAGGCGATCACGTCGGCGCGCTCGTCCGGTTTCTTGAGGCCGGCAAACGACATCGCCGTCCCTGGAATGTCCTTGCGCGGATCGGTCAGGAACGTGTCGAGATTCTCATAGGTCCAGGTGAAGCCGGCCTTGCCCTTGTCCTGGAAGGCGGCGGAATAGTTGAAGCCGGTTTCCGGGCGGATGATCGGTGTGCCGATCACGCCGTAGAGGTTGGGGCCGACCTTGTTCGGCTGGCCTTTGTCCAGGGTGTGGCAGGCCAGGCATTTCTTGGCCGCCGCCGCGCCCTTCGTGGGATCGGCCGTTTGCAGGCGTGCCGCGATCGAGGCCACCTGCTCGCCGCCGCCCGTCCCGCCGCTGGCGCCACCCGCCCCGCCGGTGTCGCTGACCGCGATCACGAAGCCGGGCTTCTCCGCCGCGGTCGGCGTATAGATGGCCTCCGAAATGATGCTCACGGCCATGACGCCGAGGCCCGTTGCGAGAACCGCACCGGCAATCTTGTTGAGTTCGAAAGAGTCCATCGTCAACCCGCTCCGCAGCATGTTTCCCGGGACTAGTCGGCCGCGGGTCCTGCGGCCGGAAACATGCGAGACACCCCCCAAGGTGACGGCGTCTGGAATCGTTCCAGGCGCCCGTAGGCGCGGAAACTACAAGCTTTCCGACGCAAGAGGCAACACGTATAAGCCGTCGGGGTTGAGACGAATTGTCGTCTCTAATCCGCGCCTGATTTGGCCGTTTTGCCGAGACTCCGCCCGTGACCGAGCGCGCCATTGTCCTGATTCCCGCCCGTATGGCCTCTACCCGCCTGCCCGGCAAGCCCCTTGCCGACATCCACGGCCATCCGATGATCGTCCATGTCTGGCGCCGGGCGGTGGAGGCCGGCCTTGGCCGGGTGGTGGTCGCCACCGACGATCTTTCCATCGCCAGCGTCATCGAGCTGGCCGGCGGCGAGGCGGTGATGACCCGCGCCGACCACCTCAACGGCACCTCGCGCATCCACGAGGCGCTGCAGCGCATCGGCTCCGACGAGGAGATCGTCGTCAACCTGCAGGGCGACCTGCCCACCGTCTCGCCTGCGACCGTCCAGGCGGCACTGGCGCCGCTGGCCCAGCCGCAAGTCGATATCGGCACCATCTGCGCCGTCATCACGCGCGCCGAGGAAAAGACCGACCCCAACGTGGTCAAGGTGGTCGGCAGCCCGCTGACGCTTGTCGAGGAGGATGCCGGCATCCTGCGGGCCCTTTATTTCACCCGCGCCACCGCGCCCACCGGGCCGGGGCCGCTCTATCACCACATCGGGCTTTACGCCTATCGCCGCACCGCGCTGGAGCGCTACGTCACCCTGTCGCCCACCCCGCTCGAACAGCGCGAGCGGCTGGAGCAGCTCCGCGCTCTGGAGCACGGCATGCGCATCGATGTCGCCATCGTCGACACGGTGCCGCTCGGCGTCGACACCCCCCACGATCTCGAGCGGGCGCGCGAATTGCTCAAGCCCTGAGCTGCGCCGCTTGCTCCCTCCCTCCTCCAAAGGGGAAGCGGAAGGACAGGGCGGTCATCCGAAGGTGCTTGTTGTCTTGCCCCCTCTCCCCCTGTGGGAGAGGGCTTTCGGCCTTTGCCGCGCAGGGCGCACAAGCGCCCGAGAGGCTTAGGCCGGAAGGGTGAGGGGGCCCCCGCCGCTTTGGGCATGGCGGCGATGGAGCCGGCCGCGCCGGCGCAGGCACGTCCCCCTTCACACTATCAAAGCTTCCCGTTTCCTTGCCCGTGCGCTAAGCCACGGCGCGAAAAAGGGGTGCGCGTCATGTCCAATTCAAAGACCGTCATTTTCCAGGGCGAGCCCGGCGCCAATTCCGAGGTTGCCGCCCGCGAGGTCTACCCGAAGGCCGAGGCGGTTCCCTGCCCGACCTTCGAGGATTGCTTCGCCGCGGTCGAGAAGGGCACGGCCGATCTCGCCATGATTCCGATCGAGAATTCGGTCGCCGGCCGCGTCGCCGACATCCACCATCTCCTGCCCAATTCGCGGCTGCACATCATCGGCGAGCACTTTCTGCCCATCCGCTTCCAGCTCATGGCGCCGAAAGGCGCCACGCTGAAGACGGTGAAGACCGTCCACAGCCACATCCACGCGCTCGGCCAGTGCCGCAACGTCATCCGCCAGCACCGCTGGAAGACCGTCGTCTCCGGCGATACCGCCGGTGCCGCCCGCGAGGTCGCCGAGGCCGGCAACATCACCCAGGCCGCGCTCGCCCCGGCCATGGCGGCGGAAATCTACGGCCTCGAAATCCTCAAGGAGAATGTCGAGGACGCCGCCCACAACACCACGCGCTTCGTCATCCTGTCCAAGGACGATCAGCGCGCCCGCCGCGGCCGCGGCAAGGTCATCACCACCTTCGTCTTCCGCGTGCGCAACGTTCCCGCCGCCCTCTACAAGGCGATGGGCGGCTTCGCCACCAACGGCGTCAACATGACCAAGCTGGAGAGCTACCAGCTCGACGGCAAGTTCTTCGCCACCCAGTTCTATGCCGATGTCGAAGGCCACCCGGACGACCGCCCGCTGGCGCTGGCGCTGGAGGAGCTGGACTTCTTCTCCGCCCACGTTCGCATCCTCGGCGTCTACGCGGCCAGCCCGCTCAGGGAAGGGCTGGAGTAGGTGAGCTGCACAGGCCTCCTCTCCCACAGGGAGAGGGCTGTTCCTCTTGGCGAACGGAGAGAGCCTAGAGGAACAGGGTGAGGGGCCGAAGCCTTAGCGATCACGCACCTTGGGAGCGTAGCGACCTAGGTGCGTGGGGTGAGGGGCTGACGCCTCAGTGATCATGCGCCGCGCGAGCGGCCAGCGTCCGTTCGATCTCGCTGACGACGCCGTCGATATTGTCGAGCACGTCGTTGTTCCAGAAGCGAAGCACCAGATAGCCGGCCGAGCCGAGGGCATCGGACCGCTGCCGGTCTGCCTCGATTGCTTCTGCATGCTGGCTGCCATCGACTTCAACGACCAGTTTTGCTTCGACGGAAGCAAAATCAGCAATGAAGGTGCCGATCGGCACCTGCCGGCGAAATTTGACGCCGCCCACCTGTCTGTTGCGCAGCCGCAACCACAGACGCCGCTCTGCATCGGTCGCGTTGTGGCGCAGGCGGCGGGCCATCCCGACGGGCTTCATCCCCTCACCCTTTGTGCCTAATTCGCTCTGCTCATAAGGCACAAATCCCTCTCCCTATGGGAGAGGCAAATCGTGGCCGATGCTGGCGGACCTCCTCTCCCACAGGGAGAGGGCTTCGCCGCTTGTGAGCAGAGCGAACTAGAGGCGAAGGGTGAGGGGCTGTGGCGTCAATGATGGTGCGGTTCTTCTCCGCCCACGTTCGCATCCTCGGCGTCTACTCGGCCAGCCCGCTCAGGGAAGGGCTGGAGTAGGGGGGCAGTGCGCCGGCCCAAAATTACGCGGAACGAACGAACTTCTTTAGCCCAAGGCTATCCTTAAAGCCGGGGTGCACTCGAAAACTAGTAGCTGAACTCGTTGAAATAGATTCTCGGATCTCTGTACCGCCAGACGTATTCAGCACCGCCACCGCCACCGCCGGCAGAATAGAAGCCAATGATCGAGAATTCAAAAAGATCTCTCAGGGCCGCCTTCGGTTCGGAACCGGCCGCCAAAAGATGCTTTCTTGATTCCCACACACCGAAAAAATCATCTAGGTCGAATTGAAGGCTCTCTAGGCCCTTAAGCATATCAAGATATGTCTTATAATCGGGGATGTGCTTGTGTATCTCGTCATCTATCTCGCGATATAGATAATCAGAATAGCGCGGCTCGGCTTGATAAAGGTCGCTATTTATAAATTTCCCCGCGCCTTCGTGTGTATTTGTCTTATAAGACGCCAGTATTTCGTTTGAGAATTTTATCATGTCACGAGGACGCAGGAACGTTCTATCAAGAAGATATTTGTATTTCTTCTGTCTTCCAGGCATGTCTTGCGCGTCGTCAAAGACATCTTCCCAGCGAGTCGCTCCCTCTAAAGCCACGGAGAAGCGTCGTTCCATTAGAGACTTCAGAGTCCTAGAATCTATGCCTATATCCCAGAGGATAGACGTCGAGAAATTCTCTGTTATCTTATTTTTATCTTCGAATTGCAGCCAATCATAAATGTCGTGACGTAGAAAAGTCACAACGTTAAGTTTTTTGCCCAGTTCCTTCGCTTTAATGTTTATGGCTCGCGCGGCCAAAAGCAATCCTATGAGTCGGAGTCTATAATTCGGATCTAATTTAGTAAAACCTAGATCAAGTTGATCAAAAAGAACGTAATAGTTCAATTTTTGGTTTAATGAATTCAATATCTTCGTCGATAAACTGTTATTGATTTCTGAGAAATAGGTTGGAAGATATTCAATTGGTATTTGCGACACATTTCCTTCAACCGAGACTGCGGGCAGGTTAAATCCCGCGCGTCCGGACAGCTGCAATTTATGCTGTGGAGAAAAAATCTGGGTGACGTCTGGATCACGAGAGCCATAAGTGTCAACAACGAAGCTCTCAACGCTGGTGAGATAGTCTGCTGCACCCTCATTATATGGTTGTGAGCTATCATAATTGAGAAGTATCTTTGCAATAGTTATTAGGCACAGATACATCCAACTATTCATAAAACAAGATTCTTCAGGGACGCCCAATTGTTTCTGTCGATCGTGATAGTGCCAAGGATAATCGTTAAACGTATGGCCAAAAGCGAATTGGTCGTATTCGCGTGTCAGAAGTATCTTTTTGAAGATTGCGGTTTTGCCGCTTCCTTTCCGCCCAAGGACGCAGAACCGGCGATGCTGCAAAACATCAGCGTACGCCGGGTGGTCCTCGAAACAGTCGAGAAGCACTGGGTCATTATCAGCATCAGTACCACCGAAGGTCTCGACCGCGGATAAGTTCATTGGAACTCCTAAATCGGCATTGCAATGCTAGATTGAATATGCAGACAGCGCAAATCTCGTCAGCAGAGCCGATTGCCGCCGCGCATTCCGCCGCTTCAACCCCTGCCTACCCCCACCACCCCGCCATCGCCTTCTTCACCGCCGTCCGTTCGGCCCGCCCCAGCTTCCCGATGCGGCGCAGGATGTGCTCCGGCTCCACCGTCGCGATCTTGACCGTGCGCACCATCGACGGGCCGGGCAGGCCGGCGCCGGCGAGGTCGCGGATGGTCACGTCGCCGTCGCGCCGTTCCTTGGCCGCGCCGGTGATCATGACGAGCCAGACATAGCCCTCGGCATGGAGCGCCGCGCTGGAGACGACGAGCGCCGGCCGGCGCTTCTCCGCCAGCCGGTCCGAATAGGGGAACGGCACCACCACCACGTCGAACGGACGGAACGCCGCCTCAGAGGCGGCCATAGAGCGCCTCGTCCTCGTCCGAGGTCCATTCGCTGAAGCTGGCGAAGGGATCGTCCTCTTGCGGCCTCACCTTGGCCAGCGTCACCGCCCCCGTCTCGCCGATCTTGAAGCGGATGAGGTCGCCGGTCTTCAGACCTAATTTGTCGCGCACAGCCTTGGGGATCACCGTCTGCCCCTTGCTCGACAGGCGCGATTGCACATCCGACATGGGCTCGCCTCCATGGTAAGACATTCTTACCGTCTTACATAACAGCCGGTATGAGTATTCTCAAGCGGTCATGGAATGAGCGGCTCCGCAGCGCAGCGACGCGAACTTCGGGAGGGGGGTGAACGCGCTGAAGTACCCAGACCCTCTCCCAAATGGTTTCGCCGTTTCGACCTTCCCACAAGGGAAGGGTTGGTCGGTGCTTGCCGCTTGCTCCATCCCTCCACCGCGCGAGCGCGGGGAGGGGGGACCATGCGAGCCGCAGGCGAAGCATGGTGGGTGGGGGCGACCCGGACGCGCGAAAAGACACCCCACCCGTCTCCTCGCTTCGCTCGGAGCCACCCTCCCCGGAACGGCAGGGGAATTGCATGTGGGGTTGGGAGGGCTGTTGCCAATTTCGGCGAACAGATTCTGAGGGTCTCTCCGCGTTTTCGGGGAGAGAGCCATGGAGAGGTTCAAGGACTGCTTCGCGGATTTGCCTGATCCGCGCGCGGCCAACGCGATGCACGATCTCACCGAGGTGCTGTTCGTCGCGCTGGCGGCGCTGTTGTGCGGGGCAGAAGGCTGCGTCGACATGGCCGACTTCGGCCGCGCCAAGGAGGGGCTGTTGCGGCAGGTATTGCGCCTGGAGCACGGCATCCCCAGCCACGACACCTTCAGCCGGGTGTTCCGGGTACTGCGGCCGGAGGCCTTCGAGGCCGCCTTCCGCCGCTTCATGGCCGCCTTCGGGCGGGCCAGCCGCGTCCGCGGAGTGGTGGCGATCGACGGCAAGGCGGTCAAGGGCGCCTACGGCCGCGGCCGCAAGACGACACCGCTGCATCTGGTCAACGTGTGGGCGGCCGAGGCCCGGCTGGCTCTGGCGCAACACACCGCTCCCGGCCGCAACGAGACGGCCGGCGTCCTCGAGGCCCTCGGGCTGTTGTCGCTCAAGGGCTGCATCGTCACGGCTGATGCCCTGCATTGCCGCGCCGACACCGCCCAGGCCATCCGCGACGCCGAGGCCGACTACGTGCTCGCCCTCAAGGAGAACCATCCCAAGCTGTGGGCAGATGCCTGTCAGACGATCGTAGGCGCCAAGCGGTCCGACCAAGCCTGCACCGAACAGCCGATCAGCCATGGCCGTCACGAATGGCGCCAGATCGTCGTGGTGGGGACCCTCGGCCTCGGCCGCAAGCATGGCTTCCCCGCCCTGCGTGCCGTGGCCCGTCTCACCGCGCGGCGCACGCTCGACGGCGGCCAAAGCGAGGAGACGGTCCGCTACTTCCTGCTCTCCCGCCGCTTCTCCGCCAAGCGCCTGCTCACCATCGTGCGCCAGCACTGGGGCATCGAGAACCAACTGCACTGGGTGCTCGACGTCATCCTCAACGAGGATCGCGCCAGGAACCGCAAAGATCACGGGCCCGAGAACATCGCCATCCTCAGAAAGCTTGCCCTCAACCTGCTGCGCTCCCACCCCGACACAGCTTCCATCCGACGCAAGGTTAAACGCGCCGCCTGGGACGATGCCTTCCTCCTCTCTCTCCTCGCCCACATGCGATAGCCCTGCCCGGAACGGGGAGGGATGGGTGCTTGCGCCGGCTCCGTGCTTGCTGCCCAAAAATACTTATCCCCGCTCTCCGAACCTGACGGATAATGCTCGTCATCCCCGCCCGCGAAGGGGCGCGCTCATGAGGCGTCTTGCAGCGTGGGGCGGGGTGCGGTGCCCCCGCGCTCCGGATTCGCAGTCCGGCCCTCGGGGCGTTCCCGGCGGGACCGTCGGCACTACGACCGGCCGCCGCAAGGCCTAAGCTCTTTTCTCCCGAGGAAAGGGTGCAGCGCCTGCTGGGAGACGGAAGAAAATCGCCGCGGCGGGCGCTCGGGTAGAGTGCCCCCAGTTTTCGCGGAGTAACCGCACGGCATTCGCCGGGCGCCCGCCACCCCCTCGTCTCCGACAAGAGGCGAGGAGCGCCGCAAGGCGCGACAGGGACGAAAGAAGTGTTCATGCCCCGGTGCGGATCGCGCGCGGGAACGAGATTTCGTGTCCAGGCGCGGTGCGGCACGAAGTGCTGAACCGCAGACCCGGGACCGGCGCGCCGAATGGACCCCGGATCTGCGAAGCAGCGTTCCACGCTGCATCGCGTCGGGGGAACGGAGACGTCGCCCACCGTTCGTCCCCGCGGAGGCGGGGACCCAGGCGCGAGTCGCCGTTGAGCGAAGTGCCTCTTGCCTGTCCGGCCTGGATGCCCGCAGGCGCGGGCACGAACGGATCTTGGCGCGCCGCCGCCTTACGGCACCGTGTGCCCGGCGGCGCGGAACAGGCGGTACCATTCCTCGCGGCTGAGCCTCACGTCCGCGCCGGCGGCGGATTCGGCCACGCGGCCGGGATTGGTGGTGCCCAGCACCACCTGGATGTTGGCCGGATGGCGGACGATCCACGCCACCGCGATGCCGGTCGGCGTCACGCCATGGGTCGCGGCCAGTTCGTCGAGCACGTCGTTGAGTTCGCCGTAATTCTCGCGGTCGCCGATGAACACGCCGTCGAAGAACGCCTTCTGGAACGGCGACCACGCCTGCAGCATCATGCCGGTGAGCCGCGAGTAGTCGAGCAGGCCGTTGTCGCGGACCACCGATTGGGCCAGCCCGTTCATGTTGGCCGCCACCCCTTGCGCGAACAGGTTGGCGTGGGTGATCGAGAGCTGCACCTGGTTGAACAGCAGCGGCTGCTTGACGGCGGTCTTGAGCAGCTCGATCTGGCCCGGCGTCTGGTTGGACACGCCGAAGTGGCGGACCTTGCCGGCCGCCTCGAGCTTGTCGAAGGCCGCGGCGACCTCTTCCGGCTCGACCAGCGTATCGGGGCGGTGCAGCAGGAGCACGTCGAGATAGTCGGTCTTCAGCGCCTTGAGCGACCCATCGACGGCCTCCAGGATGTGCCCGGTCGAGAAGTCGAAGAAGCCCTTGCGGATGCCGGCTTTGCTCTGGATCGTGATGCGCGCCCGTTGTTCGGCCGAGAACTTCATGGCTTCGGCGAAACGCTCCTCGCTGCGATGCGGCGCGCCGCCATAGACGTCGGCATGGTCGAAGAAGGTGATGCCCTTGTCGAGGGCGGTGCCGACCAGCTTCTGGATGTCGGCGTCGCTCATCTTGGCGATGCGCATCAGACCGAGCACGACGCTCGGCACCGTCAGGTTGGTATGGGGAACGGCATAGGTCTTCATGGAATTGACAGCCTTTGCGGGGTGCGGGCCTGTACGTCGCGGAGAGGGGCGGGCGGCCATGCGGCCGGGTCCGCAGCACCGGGCGAACCGACAGGCGCCTTGGATGTGAGACCTGCGAGAGTGGCCGAGCGGCCGGTGCGGCGCAAGCACTGATTGCCGATGGCGGCCGGCGGCTATTTGCGGATTTCCTCGCAGATATTCATTTTGTGGGGATCGCCATCGAGCGGACAGTTGCGGCCGCATTCGTAATCGCCGCCGGTGCTCACCTCGATTGCCTTCATCCGCTCGATGGCTTGGTCCCGGCAGTAGGCGAACGTCTGGAAGCGCGGCGTCACCTCGAAGTGGGTGCGGTCGGTTCGATCCGGATAGACGATCGCAGACCACGCGCCGGGCTTGTCGCACCCGGCGAGCAGGAGCAGGACCAGGAGCAGCGCACCTTTCATGCGGCCCGGCCCTTATGGCTCGACCAGCTCCACCCGCCGGTTGAGGGCGCGGCCCTCCTTGCTCTGGTTGGAGCCGACCGGCGCCAGGAAGCCGACGCCGGCTGTCGCCAGCCGCGCCGGCGCGATGCCGTAGCTCTTGGCCAGCACCGCCGCCACCGCCGCGGCGCGCCGGCGCGACAGGTCCAAGTTGTAGTCGAGCGCGCCCTGGCTGTCGGTGTGGCCGACGATGATCACCTTGAGGTCAGGCGATCCGGTGAGTAGCTTGGCGATCTCTGCGAGCGTCGGCTTGCTCTCCGGCTTCACCACCGCCTTGTCGGTGTCGAAATAGATGCCGTAGAGCGCGATATGGCCCTTTTCGCCGAGGCCCTTGGCCATGGCGGCGGCGTCGATCATCTTGTTGGCGATGGCACCGACTTCGGTGACCACCAGTTGGGTGGTGATGTCGTCGTTGTTCTGGCTGACGAGCACAGTCGCCCAGGTGATGGCGCCATTCTCGCCCGCCTTGCGGCCGACGAAGTAGTGATAGTTGAAACCGTCCACCCACATCTGCGGGACGGGCAACACATCCAGCGCCTCGCTGAAGGGGATGCCACCGCAGGCGTCGGTGTCGCAGGTGAACGCCGTCTCGTATCCCGCACCGGCGAGCTGCGTCTCGAAGTTGCGCGCGACCTCCACCATCGATGAGCCCACTCCGGTGCGGTAGGCGATGCGGGTCACGCGGCCCTCCGGCCGCTGTTCGGCGGTCGCCTTGCCGTCCTGGAAGGCTGCCGTCTGCAGGCGCGTGGCGTCGAAGTCCTTGGCGTCGTAGCCGGTGATGGTGCTGCCGGCGAAGCGCCCGATTCCGGGATAATCGCGGGAGCCGGGCACGTCGCCATCGGCGGCGTCGGCAAAGGAGACGCTCAGCAGGACTGCCAGCGCCGCCAGCATTGCGGAAACAAGCAGGGGGATCGGTCGCCGCATCGTTTGGCCTCTCTGTGCGGGAGGGGTGTCGCCCGGGACAGACGCTACCACCGGATCATTCCGGCGCCTGTGGCGCTGGACACAGGGCAGACGTCGAGAGGCAGGGACCGGCGGATTGTGCGGCCGCTTGTCCGACCCCGGCCGTCGGCGTGGTCGATCAACGGCCCTTCCCGCCGAGGTCCGTGGCCATCACGGCGGCGATCACTGCGCTGCCGGCGTGCCGACCTCGGTCACTACCAACTGCGCAGTGGTCGTCTCAAGGTGGTGGCTCACCAGCACGGTCGCCCAGGTCTCGGTGCCGTTGTCGCCAGTCTTGCGGCCGGCGAAGTAGTGATAGTTGACGCCGTTCACCCACATGAACGGCACGTAGAGGACATCGATGCCCATGCTGAAATGGACGCCGCCGCAGACCTCGGCGTCGCAGGCAAACACCGTCTCGTAGCCGGCTTGCGTGAGCTGCGCCTCGAAGCTCTGGGCGACCTCCAGCATGGATGGGCCGGGGCCGATGCGGTAGGCGACGCGCGTCACGCGACCTTCCGGCCGCAGATCGGCGGTCGCATCGCCGTTCCTGAAGGGGGCCATCTGCACGCGCGTCCGGTCGAAGTCCTTGGCCTCGTAGCCGGTGATCACGCTGCCGGCGAAGCGTTCGATGCCCGGATAGTCGCGCGATCCCCGGATGTCGCCATTGGCCGCCATGGCGCATGAGGCGCCCGCAAGGACCGTCAGGGCCGAAAGCATGACGGAAACGACGAAGGGGATCGGTCGGCGCATCGCTTGGCCTCTCTTCGCAGGAAGGACTCGTTGCCCGCGCCACAGGCTATCACCGGGAGCGCCGGGAACCCATGGAATCACGCACATGTGACAGGCGGCCGGCGGCCGGCGGCGGGCGGCGCCGCCCCTCAGCCATAGGCCCAGGCGCGGATCAGGTGGCTGGCGATGGCCATGCTGACCGGCACGCTGATGCCCTCCGGATGATTGCCGGCGAGCATGCGGCGCACGTCATCCCGGTTGAACCAGCGGCAGTCCTCCAGCTCCGCCTCGTCGCGGCGGATCGCCGTCGACAGCGCCTCGGCATAACAGCCGATCATCAGCGAGGAGGGGAAGGGCCAGGGCTGGCTGGCGTGGTAGCGCACGCGCCCGGTGCGGATGCCGGATTCCTCTGCCGTCTCGCGGCGCACCGCATCCTCGATCGTCTCGCCCGGCTCCATGAAGCCGGCGAGGCACGAATACATGCCCGGGTTGAACCGTGGCGAGCGACCGAGCAGGGCCCGTTCCTCGCCCGTGCCGGCGTCGATCACGAGCATGATCACCACCGGGTCGGTGCGCGGAAAATGCTGCGCCCCGCAATTCGCGCAGTCGCGCCTGAGCCCGCCGATCATGCTCGCGGTCGCCGCGCCGCAGACGGCGCAGAAGCCGTGGCGGGCGTGCCAGGTGAGAAGCGCACGGCTCTGCGCCAGGGCGCCGAGATGGTCGGCCGGCAGAACGGCGGCGGAAGCAAGCGCCCTCAGCATCACTGCCGCGACCTCGCTCTCGTCGATCGGCGCCTCTTCGCCGAGCGCCACGGCAAGCCTCGGGGCCTCGTCGCTCCAGCCGAGCAGCACCGCCTTGCCGATATCGGCGCCGAGCGCTTGTGACTCCGCAACCGTGAACAGTGGATCGTCGCCGGCCTTCACCAGCGCCGGCTCGCCGCGGAAGAGGTAGAGCCGTGCCGCCGGGTCGCCCAGCGCGTCGGCCAGCGCATCGGCCCCGCGTGTCTCGCTGCGCCGGTCGATGCGGTTGCCGGCGAAGCCGGTCAAGCTGCTCGGCTCGACCGCAGGCAGGCCGTCGAAGAGGCTGGACATTCCGAAGCTCGCGTCGTGGGGTCAGGGGCGAAGGGCGGCGGCCAGGTCCGCGATCAGTCTATCCCGCGCCGCCGCGTCGTAGGCAACCGCGGAACCGGCGCCCCATACCGGGCTCGGCCAGGCGGCGTCGCCGGTGAAGCGGGCGATAACGTGGACATGGAGCTGGTGCACCTGGTTGCCGAGCGCGGCGACGTTCAGCTTGTCGCAGCCGGTTGCCGCCTTGAGCGCGGTCATGACCGCTACGATTTCCTCGAAGAGCCGCGCCCGGTCGGGTTTGGCGAGCTCGATGATCTCGGCGAGGCCGGCCTGGCGGGGCACCAGCAACAGCCACGGGAAACGGGAATCGTTCATCAGCCTGAGGTCCGAGAGGCCGAGGGATGTCACCGGCGTCGAATCGGCGGCAAGGCGCGGGTCGAGGGTGAAGCTGTCGGTCATGGTCGGCTCAGGGGTGGGTGGCGCAAAACGCCAGCGACCATACGCCGGCGGCGCCGCGCATCACAGGGCGGAGGGCGCAAAAAGGCGGAAAAAGGCTGCAAAAGGACCCATCTCAGCCCTTGCCCCGCGCCGCGGTCGATATGATATGGTCCCCTCGGGAGGCTGGCGACGGACGTGTCGCTCGCCAACCGGGTCAGGTCCGGAAGGAAGCAGCCCTAACGAGTTTCGGCGCGGGTCGCCTGCCAGTCTCCCACTCCCGCCCTTGATTTCAGTGGCCCGGCCGGGGCCGGAGCGAGCACCGGAAGCGAGATGGACGGCACCGGACAGGAGCAAGCGAGCGCCGGCCTCTATCGCGTGCTTGCCCGCAAGTACCGGCCGCAGAGCTTCGTCGATCTCATCGGCCAGGAGCCGATGGTCCGCACGCTGACCAACGCCTTCCACAGCGGCCGCATTGCGCAGGCCTACATGCTCACCGGCGTGCGCGGCGTCGGCAAGACCTCGACCGCCCGCATCCTCGCCCGCGCGCTCAACTATTCAATTCCCGGCAAGATCGACCAGCCGACCATCGACATGGACGAGATGGGCGAGCATTGCGCCGCGATCATGGAAGGCCGCCATGTCGATGTCATCGAGATGGACGCTGCCTCCCACACCGGCATCGACGACATCCGCGAGATCATCGAGGCGGTGCGCTACAAGCCGGCCATCGCCCGCTACAAGGTCTACATCATCGACGAAGTGCACATGCTGTCGAAGGCCGCCTTCAACGGCCTGTTGAAGACGCTCGAAGAGCCGCCCGAGCACGTCAAGTTCATCTTCGCCACGACGGAAGTGCGCAAGGTCCCGGTCACGGTGCTGTCGCGCTGCCAGCGCTTCGACCTCCGCCGCATCGAGCCCGGACCGCTGATCCGACTGCTGAGGGAGATCACGGCGAAGGAGAACGTGGCCATCGAGGACGCTGCGCTCACCATGGTGGCGCGGGCGGCGGAAGGTTCCGTCCGCGATGCGCTGTCGATCCTCGATCAGGCAATTTCCCATGCCGCCGGCACGGTCACGGCGGAGGAAGTGCGTGAGATGCTCGGTCTCGCCGACCGGGCGCTGGTCATCGACCTGTTCGGCGAGGTCATGGGCGGCGATGTCGCCGCGGCCCTCGCCCGGCTGAAGGCGCTGTTCGATGTCGGCGCCGACCCGGCCGTGGTGCTGGAGGATCTCGCCGCCTTCACCCATCTGGTGACGCGCCTGAAACTCGCACCGACCGCGGCGGACGACGAGGCGCTGACGGCCGAGGAACGCGCCCGCGGCACCGATTTTGCCGGCAAGCTGTCGCTGCGTGCGCTCGCCCGCGCCTGGCAGATGCTCTTGAAGGGCATCGCGGAGACGCGCGAGGCGTCGCGCCCGCTCGCCGCCGCCGACATGGTCGTCGTGCGCCTGGCTCACGCCGCCGACCTGCCGACCCCCGACGAGGCGCTGCGCAGTTTGCGCGGAAGCGGCGGCAGCGCGCCGCAGGGTCAGGGGACCGTGCCGGCCTCCGCGCCGTCCGGCGCGGGTGGCCGCGCCCGCCTGAGCGCCACTGGCGCGGCGGCCCGCGCCCCGGCTGTCGCGGCAGCGCAACCGGCGCCCCGGGCGGAACCGACCGCCCATGTCGCCTCCTATGCCGATGTCGTGGCCCTTGCCGGCCAGCATCGCGAACTGAAGCTGAAGCACGCGCTTGAAACCGTCGTCCGCCCCGTCCGCTTCGAGCCGGGCAAGATCGAGATCGCGCTCACCGAGCATGCCGTGCCCGGCCTCGCCGGCGAGCTGTCGAAGAAGCTTGAGGCATGGACCGGCAGCCGCTGGATGATCGCGGTGGCCCGCGAGGGCGGCGGACGAACCATCGCGGAGGAGCGCCAGAGCGCCCAGGACCGGCTGCTCGATGACGCCCGTGCCGACCCGCTGGTCGCGGCCGTGCTCGAGACGTTTCCCGGCGCCGAGATCGTCGATGTGCGCGTGCTCGGCGGTGCTGCCGCGGAGCCGGCCATGGACGAGACGGCTCCACCGATTCCCGACGACGCAACCGATGAGGATGACTGACCGATGGCGTTTGGCGACCTGATGGGCATGATGAAGCAGGCCAAGGAACTGCAGGAGAAGATGCAGTCCCTGCAGGAGGCGGTCGCTGCCATGGAGGTGGAAGGCACCGCCGGCGGCGGGCTGGTGTTGGTCGTCATGACCGGAAAGAGCGAGATGAAGCGGTTGAAGATCGACCCGTCTCTGCTCAAGCCGGAGGAGGCAGAGATCCTCGAGGATCTCATCGTCGCCGCTTCCAACGACGCCCGCGCCAAGGCCGAACAGGTGCTCGCCGACAAGATGCGCGAGATGACCGGCGGCCTGCAGCTTCCGCCGGGCATGAGCCTGCCGTTCTGATGACCTCCGGCGAGGCAGACAGGCGCACGCCCTATCGGCGGCCGCAGCCGGCCGAGATGGCCGCCGATCTGGTCGTCGCGCCGGCCCTGCCGGAGGACGATCGCATCTGGGTGCCGCAGGCGGAGAACGTCTGGTTCCGGCCGCTCTGCCTGTCGGTGTCGCAGGGCTACTGGGTCAACCTGCTCAAGGTCACCCGCTCCGGCGTCCTCTCCCGTCACCGCCACACCAATGCCGTCCACGGCATGGTGCTCAAGGGCAGGTGGCACTATCTCGAGCATGATTGGGTGGCGGAGGAGGGCGGCTACGTCTACGAGCCGCCGGGCGAGACCCACACGCTGGTCGTCCCCGACGACGTGGCCGAGATGATCACCCTGTTCCAGGTCAACGGCATCATGCTCTACGTCGACCCGGACGGAAACGCGCTTGGCTACGAGGACGTCTTCTCCAAGATCGCCATGTGCCGCCGCCACTATGCCGCCGTCGGCCTCGGCGCCGACTATGTCGACCGCTTCATCCGTTAGCCGCGGCCAAGCCTTCGCGGCAACCCGCGCCGGCTATTTGTCCGTCAGCAGCGGATCGAGGATCGCTTCCATCTGCTCAATATCCATCGCTCCGACATATATCTCGCCATTGATGAAGAAGGTCGGTGTGCCGTTCACGCCGAACTCGTTCTGCGCCGTCAGGGCGATCTCGTTGATGCCGTTGGCGATGTCGTCATTGTTCAGGCAGGTCTCGAACGACGCCTGCGTGAAGCCGTAGGGTGCCAGCTCGGCGACCAGCGCCGGCACCGGCTTCGCGACGAAAGCCCAGTTCTTCTGATTGCGAAACAGCGTCTGGACGATCGCGAAGAACGTGTCCTCAGGGGCGCAGCGCGCCGCCATGATAGCGGCGAAGGCGAGGGGATCGATCGGATATTCGCGCAGCGCGTAATAGACCTTGCCCGCATCGACATATTTCGTCTTCAGCGCGTCGAAGGTGGCGGCGTGGAAGTCGGCGCAATGCGAGCAGGTCATCGACACATATTCGACAATGCTCACCGGCGCCGCGGGATCGCCAAGGGCCTTCTCGGGGAGGGGCCCTGGCGCCAGCAGCCGCATGATGGAGACTGGCTCGGCCTGCACCGGCGCAACAGCCGCCCAGGCGGTGACCACCAGGCAAAGAATGACAGGAAGCACGCTGCGCATTGGAATTTCTCGAAGAATACCTCCCCGTCCCCATTTTCGGCGTTCACGGCGCCGGTCACAAGCGGCAAGTTGACCGCCTGTGGTGCGCGGGCGGGAACCCGCGCCTTGCTACTTCTTCGCCAGCAGCGGATCGAGGATCGCCTTCATCTGCGCCACATCCATCTCGCCGACATGTTTCTCACCGTTGACGAAGAAGGTCGGCGTGCTGTCGACGCCGAATTCCTTCTGTGCCGTCTGGGCGATCTCGTTGATGCCGTTGGCGATGTCGGTCTTCTTCAGGCATGCCTCGAAGGACGCCTGAGTGAAGTCGAAAGGTTTGAGCTGTGCGACCAGCGCCGGCACGGGATCCTTGACGTAGGCCCAGGCGTTCTGGTTGCGGAACAGCGTGTTGATGATCGGGAAGTACTTGTCCGCCGGGGCGCAGCGCGCCGCCATGGAGGCGGCGAAAGCGAGGTCGTCGAGCGGAAACTCGCGGAAGACGTAATAGACCTTGCCCGTGTCGATGTAGTCGCTCTTCAGCGTGTCGAAGCTGGTCTTGTCGAAGTTGCCGCAATGCGGGCAGGTCATCGAGGCGTATTCGACCATGGTCACTGGCGCGCTCGGCTGGCCGAGCGCCATCTCGGGAAGCGGGCCGGGCGCCATCAGCTTCATGATGGAAATCGGTCCGTCGGCAGCGTTGGCGGCGACCGCCCAGGCGGTGACCACGAGGCAGAGGAAGGCTGGCAGCAGTTTGCGCATGGAAAGCTCTCGGAGAAAATCGCCCACCTCATTATATCCGGCTTCCCTAAATGGGGCACCCGGGGGAAGTTGACAGGGGTCCCACCGCGCCGTTTGTGGCGAAAGCCAACCGAGGTTTAGCGATTCATGCCCCGTTCCGTCACCGGCCCCGAGATCGAGCGCCTGATCCAGCTTCTCGCCAAGCTGCCCGGCCTGGGGCCGCGCTCGGCCCGCCGCGCCGCACTGCATCTGGTCAAGAAGAGGGACGAACTGCTGGCGCCGCTTGCCGGCGCCATGGACGTGGCGCTGCAGACGGTCAAGGTCTGCTCCACCTGCGGCAACATCGATACCACCGATCCCTGCACCATCTGCGCCGATCCGCGCCGCGAGGACGGCCTGCTCGTCGTGGTCGAGGACGTCGCCGACCTGTGGGCGCTGGAGCGCGCCGGGGTGCTCAACGCCCGCTACCATGTGCTCGGCGGCGCCCTGTCGCCCCTCGATGGCGTCGGGCCGGACGATCTCGGCATCGACAAGCTGGTCGCCCGCGTCGCCGAAGGCTCCGTGCGCGAGGTCATCCTCGCCGTCAACGCCACGGTCGAGGGCCAGACCACCGCGCATTACATCATGGACCGCCTCGCCGGCCTCGACGTGAAGGTCTCGCGCCTCGCCCACGGGGTTCCGGTCGGCGGCGAACTCGATTATCTCGACGAAGGCACGCTTTCGGCCGCCATCCGCCAGCGTACGCCGTTCTAGAAAGGGGGAAGGGAATGGACGTCAACGTGCTGGACGCGGTCTATCTCTATTGGTTCGGCGACCTCAAGGCGTGGGACGAGCGGCCGGACGAGCAGCGGCGGACCGCCTGGTTCAAGCCGACCCCGGAGATCGACGCCCATATCCGCGCGACCTGGGGGGCCGACACGCTTGCCGCCCGCGATGCCGCCTGGGACCTGTCGAGCCTGACACGGCGCCAGCAGGTCGCCCTCATCGTCCTGCTCGACCAGTTCCCGCGCCAGATTCACCGCGACAGCGGCGCGGCCTTCGCCTGCGATGCCGCGGCGCTGTCCTTCGCCCGTCAGCTTGTCGTCAGCTGGCGCCGCTTCTTCGTGGTCGAACAGACCTTCGTCATGCTGCCATTTGAACACAGTGAAGATGTCGCCGATCAGGACCATTCGGTGAAGCTCTATGCCGAGCGCTGCCTCGAGGCGCCGCCGGAGCACTTGGACGCCTGCCGCGATCAGCTCGATTACGCCACCAAGCACCGCGACATCATCCGCAAGTTCGGTCGCTTCCCCCACCGCAATACCGTCCTCGGCCGCGAATCGGCGCCCGAGGAGATCGAGTTTCTGAAAAGCGGGCGGGGATTCTAGCGCGCGATCGCGACCTCGCTGAACTGGATCACCGGCTCGATGTCGGTGTAGTTCGCCATGTCGCCTTGCAGGAAGGCGGCGTGCGGCGCGAAGGCGGCCATGAAGTCCTCGACCGTGTCGAAAAGGTACAGGCACATCGCCACATAGGCTGGCGGCGCGCCGGGTGCGGCGCCGCCGACGCCGCGGTCCACCGAGACGCCCCGAAAACCCTTGCCGGCGGAGAGCCGCTCGATCGAGGCCGGCATGTGCGTTTCCAGATAATAGGCCATGTCGAACCGACCATCCGGCCTGTTCGGATAGAGAATGCTGATCCTGACCATGCTGACCTCGGCTAGACTTCCTCGAACGCGCTGAAGGGCAGTTCCGGCGGTTCGCCGCGCCGGGTAGCGGCCGGCCGCACGGGCGCCGCGGGCGCCTCTGCCGGTTCCTCGCCATCGGCCACCTCGACGGCCTTGATCTTGTCGCCGCGGCTCGAGATCTTGCGGCTGGAGGTCAGGATGTCCTCGATGTCCTTGTTGGCCTGGCCGAAATGCAGGCCGAGCTTGCGCACGCGCTCGTCGAGGCGCCCGACATCGTCCATCAGGCGGATCACCTCCTGCTGGATGATGTGCGCCTGTTCGCGCATGCGCGCGTCGCGCAACAGCGACATCACCACCTGGATCGACAGCATCAGCAGCGACGGCGAGACGATCACCACCCGCGACCGGTGCGCCCGCTGGACGATTTCCTCGAAGTGCTCGTGGATGTCGAAGAAGATCGATTCCGACGGCACGAACATGAAGGCGGTGTCCTGAGTCTCGCCGAGCACCAGATAGCGCTCGGCGATGTCCTGCACGTGCTTGATCGTGTCGCGGCGGAACTGGCCCTCCGCCGCCTTCTTCGCCTCCGGCGCCTCCGCCGCGCGGATGGCGTTCCAGCCTTCCAGCGGGAACTTGGCGTCGACGACCAGGCTCGGCCCCCCGTTGGGGAAGAGGATCAGGCAGTCCGGCCGGTTGCCGTTGGAAAGCGTCGCCTGGAATTCGTAGCCCGAGGTCGGCAGGCCGTCGCGCACGATCGCCTCCATGCGCGCCTGGCCGAAGGCGCCGCGGGTCTGCTTGTTGGCGAGGATGTGCTGAAGCTCGACCACCTGGCTGGAGAGGTCGGTGATCGTCCGCTGCGCCTTGTCGATCACCGCCAGCCGCTCGCCGAGCTTGGCCAGGCTCTCATGCGTCCCGCGCGCGCTCTCGCTCATCGACTGGCCGACCCGGTGGCCGAAAGTGTCGAGCCGGTCGGTGAGGCCGCGCACTTGGCCGGTAATCTCGCCCTGGTAGCGGCGCAGCTCCGCCAGGCCGGTCGCGATGCCGTCGCGGCGCGCATCCTCCAGCACCTCCACCCGCTGCGCCGCCTTGCGCCAGGCGAAGAAGGTGATGACGAGAAGGATGAGGAACAGCGCCGCTGCCGCGGCCGCCAGCAACGTTGCGCCGGTGATCGCGACGTCGCCGAATCGATAGATCGTCTCGTTCATCCGGCAAGAGTACCCCGAAGGGCGGCGGGTACAAAACGGGAACTTTTCCGGCCATGGCCAGCCGCCCCGGACCGGCAACAGGCCGGCCCGGAGCGAAGGCAGGAAGCGGGCGGTCGGAGAGATCACCCTATTTGCCGGTTGCGGCGTCGCACGACACGTCGGGGTTCATGTCGGCGAAGGTGCCTGTCCGGTTCGGCTTCCACGCCCAGACGTGCAGCTCGTAGAAGGCGGGGAGACCATAGCGGTTCGGCGCGCCGGTGAAGTTGAACAGGTGCCCTTCGAGCTGCGCCGGCCCCTTGGTGGTGATGTATTCCACCGCGATGAGCGTCAGCTTGCCGTCCGGTCCCGGCTCGTACATCACGGCTTCCGGATGCGCCACGTCGACGGCGCTGTCCTTCAGGTACTTCGCGTTGACATAGTGGATGCCCATGGCGCCGCCGCCGACGCCGCTGGCACAGGGGATCGGTGCATAGCCTTCGGCCAGCGCAGCCTTCACATCCGTGAAGCGGTCGTTGGCACTGCGGACATGGTCCGCCAGCGGGTTTTCCGCGGCCGCTGCCGCCCCGGCCGCGAACACGGCCAGAAAGGCGAGGCTGGACAGCCAGTAGCGCTTCGTCATGGGTAGTCTCCTCGGTTTGCAGTTGCTGGGGGTAAAAAGGAGCCGGAACGCATGCCCGGCCGGGGCGGCGCCGTCAGCGCCACCGGTTGATCGTCCGCCAGTTGCGGATGTCGTCCTTGCCCTCATAGGCGCGCAGGTCGGAACGGTTCAGGCCGAGATCCTTCAGCATGTCGTCGCTGAGCCCGCTCAGAATGCGGGCCGTCTCGCGCTGCCGCCGCCGACGGGCATGCGCCGCGACAACGCGTTTCATGGTCTGCGTAATCGCGCCGATGACGCTGGAAAGCGGAGATGGTTCTGGCAGCCGTGCGGCGATTTCCGTCATGAGAGCCTCGTTGGTGAGGGCGTCGGGTGGGGCGCTGCGGTTTGCGGCCGTTCGGCCGGCAGCGATTGGGGCGCGGACATTGCCGGGCACCGGACGACGCCGCGTCCACCGATCAGTGGACGCGGCAATCACGAAACGGCGAGGCGGGTGTGTTCAGCGCCGGAGGGGCGTCGCATAGGCAGCGACCAGCTTGGCGAGGTCGGCCTGGCGCCGCGTGCCGGTCTTTTCGTAGAGCCGGCCGAGATGGGTCTTCACCGTGCTCGGCGCTATGCCGAGCGTATCGGCCACCTCCGGTGCGCCGCCCACCTCGGCGACTGCCAGCAGCACGCGCAGTTCCGTCAGGGTGAGCCCATAGGCGCGGGCGATTGTCTCCGGCGCCGACGGCGCCGCGACGGTTGCCTTGTGCACGAAGACCGCCAGCGCCGCACGGTTGCCGCCCGCCTGGCGTCGGGCGTCCGAGGAAAGCGGCAAGGCGTGGGCGACATAGCGTTCGCCATCGCGCGTCATCAGCGGCAGGGCGATTCCCCTGGCGCCCAGCGCCCCCTGGCCAGTCGCGGCGAAGGTCCCGGCGAGTTCCAGGTCGGCCGCGACGCCACTGGCCGTCAGCCGATTGTTCGCGACATACAGCGGATCGGCGGCGTCCAGCATCTCCCGCCCGGCGACATTGGCATGCAGCATCCGTCCGCCGGCATCGAGCAGGAACATGCCGTAGCTTATGCCGTCGAGGCTCTCCGCCAGGTCTGTGGCTGCCGCAGTCTGCTGGTCGATCACGCCGGCAATCAGCGCCGCCCGCTGCATGTGCGGCACGATCAGGCGCATGCGCTGGTGGGTCCCCTCGTCGACCACGCCGTCGCGCTCATGCCGGAAGACACCGAACATGGCTGCCCCGCCCGCCGCCTTGTCGAGCACGGCGCCGGCGAAATCGACGAAGCCCTGCGGCCGCGCCCACTCCTCGTTGAAGCGCGAGGCAAGAAAATCGTCATAGGGGATGAGATCCGACACCCCGGTCGGCCGGCCGGTCGCGGCGAAGACGTGGCCCATCACGAGCGGGTCGATCTTTATGTATTTGTCGAAATAAAGCGCGGTGAAGTGCGGCTCGATCCCCGAATCATAGGCATTGGCGCCGGTCAGGCTGCTGGCGCTCTTGGTGAACAGCGCCGCCGCATGGCCGCCGACGAAACGCGCCGCATGGTCCAGCGCGGGGGCCCAAAGCGTGGGATCGAGCGCGGCATCGTAGATCTCGCCGACCAGTGTCGACAGCAGGGCGATATCGGTCATGGTCGGCGGAAACAGCCGATCCGTGGCAATTATTCGGCAGCCTGTGACGGCGGTCACACCCCCCGTCGAATTCACCACCTCGTGAAGCGTATATCCCCCGATCGAAAGACGCCGGCGCTCCGGGCTGCCGCCTAGGGTCCACGCGGGTTTTCCAACGGAGACGACGAGATGCGGACCTCAGCCGGCAGCAGAGACACATTCGGGAAACGCGATCCGCGCGATCGCGCGGCGGCGACTTCCGCCGATCGCCACGGTGCGGGCAGCCGGCCGAACGCACCGGGGACGGACGGTTCAGCGCCGGCGGCGGCTCAGGGAACCGACCCGCACCCCCAGCGGGTCCGCCACGACCACTTCCTCAGCGAGATTTTCTAGGGCCGCAGGCCGGAGCGGCCGACGCCGCGTAATTAGGAAAAAAAGCCTAGTCCCCGGTCTCGTCCACGTCCAGGCGCCCGGGATGCTTGGGCTTGCGCGGCGGGTGCCGCGGCCGTTCGGGGCCCTCCACCACCTTCTCGCGGAGAGGCCGGAGCGCAGCGAACGGGCGACCGGGTTGCGCTTCAGCTTGCGCGGCGCGGCCGTCTTGCGCTTGCCTGCCATGCCGACCCTGTCGAAAGCGTTGACCCGGCGGGGTTCCTCTCATATCTGAAGCGCGTGTCAAAGCTCGATATCATCATCTTGCCCGACCGCAAGCTGCGCATGACCAGCGACCCCGTCGAACGGGTCGACGACGACCTGCGCAAGTTCATGGATTCCATGCTGGAGACCATGTACGAGGCGCCGGGCATCGGGCTCGCCGCCATCCAGGTCGCCGTGCCGCGCCGCGTCATCACCATCGATGTCGCCACGCGCGAGGAGGGCGAGGAGGCCAAGCCCAATCCGCTCTTCCTGGTCAACCCCGAGATCCTTTGGCGTTCCGCCGATTTCGCCGTCGCCGAGGAAGGGTGCCTGTCGATTCCCGAATATTTTGCCGAGGTCGAACGCCCGGCCCAGGTGCGCGTCGCTTTTCTCGACCGCGACGGCAAGCCTCGGGAAGTCACGGCCGACGGCATGCTCGCCGTCGTCCTGCAGCACGAGATCGACCATCTCGATGGCAAGCTGTTCATCGACTACCTGTCGAAGCTGAAGCGCGACATGGTGATCAAGAAGTTCACCAAGCAGGCGAAGATCAACGGCAAGCCGGCCGTCATGTAGCGCTCGCCCGTGGGCGCCCGCCGCCGGCGTTTCCCTTTCCACGTTTCGGCCACAATCCGGCGCCCTTGATTGTCCTCGGGCCGGGGCGACGCCCGCGGCTCGTCTGACGAAGAACGAGGGAGAGCCGGCATGAGAAAGACGGTCATGGCCGTGGCCGCGGTTACCTGTCTCAGCCTCGGCATTGCCGGGTGCAGCACCACCGAGGGTGCGCTCACCGGCGGCGCTATCGGCGCCGCGATCGGCGGGGTCGCCACCAATTCGATCGGCGGCGCGATTGTCGGTGGCGGCATCGGCGCGCTCGCCGGCGCGGTGCTGGTCAAGCACCGCAATGACGGCTGGTGCACCTACCGCTATCACGGCAGGCTCTATCGCGACCGCTGCCACTGGTAGGCGGCTGAGCGACACCCGTGTCGCCGGCGCTTGTCAGCCGCCGGCCGGCGGGCCGACCGGCGGCAAGCCTTGCCGCCAGCCTGAGGGGGCGCTATGCCGCGCCCCATGCGCATCGCCTTTTTCGGAACACCGGATTTCGCCGTCCCCACCCTCACCGAGATCGTCGGCCAGGGCCATGAGGTCGCCGCGGTCTATACCCAGCCGCCGCGCGCCGCCGGCCGCGGCATGGCCGAGCGCAAGTCGCCGGTGCACGCCGTCGCCGAGCGCTTCGCTCTGCCGGTGTTCACGCCGACCCGCCTGAAGCCGGAGGACGAGGCGGAGCGCTTCCGCGCTCTCGGTGTCGACGTCGGCGTCGTCGCCGCCTATGGCAGGATCCTGCCCAAATCCTTCCTCGACGCGCCGCCGGACGGTTTCGTCAACCTGCACGGCTCGCTGCTGCCGCGCTGGCGCGGCGCCGCCCCCGTCGCCCGCGCCATCATGGCCGGCGACACGGAAACCGGCGTCATGGTCATGCGCATGGAAGAGGGGCTGGATACCGGACCGGTCGCCATGAGCGAACGCATTGCCATTGGTGCGGATGCCACCGCCGGCGAGATCGGCGACACGCTGGCGGCGCTCGGCGCCGACCTCATGGTGCGCGCGCTGGCGGCGCTCGCGCGCGGCGCTCTCGCCTTCACTCCGCAGCCGGAAGCAGGCGTCACCTACGCCAGCAAACTCGACAACGCCGAGACCCGTATCGACTGGTCGCGCCCGGAGCAACAGGTCCACAACCACATCCGCGGCCTGTCGCCCTTCCCCGGCGCCTGGTGCCAGGCCGATTTCGGCAAGGGACCGGAGCGGGTCAAGGTGTTGCGCTCGACGCTCGCCGTGGGGGCCGGAGCGCCCGGCACCGTGCTCGACGACCAGCTCACCATTGCCTGCGCCTCGGGCGCGGTGCGCCTGACGCAAGTGCAGCGCGCCGGCAAAGGCGCGGTGACGGCGTCCGAGTTCCTGCGCGGCCTGCACGCGCCGCTTGTCCGCCTCGGCTAGCGATGCCGCGCTACAAGCTGACCATCGAATATGACGGCCGTCCCTATGTCGGCTGGCAGCGCCAGGAGAACGGCCGCTCGGTGCAGCAGGCGATCGAGGAGGCGGTCGCCGGCTTCTCGGGCGAGACGGTCACGGTCAAGGGCGCCGGGCGCACCGATTCGGGCGTCCATGCGCTGGGCCAGGTCGCCCATATCGATCTCACCCGCGACTGGCCGGCCGACACCGTCCGCGACGCGCTCAACGCCCATCTGAGGGCCGAGACCGTCGCCATCCTTGTCGCCGAGGCGGTGGCGGGGGATTTCGACGCCCGCTTCTCGGCGGTGAAGCGCCACTATCTCTACCGCCTGCTTGATCGGCGGGCGCCGCCGGTCATCGACCGCGGCCGCGTCTGGTGGGTCGGCCAGCGCCTCGATCACGAGGCCATGCACGCCGCCGCCCAGGCGCTCGTCGGCAAGCACGATTTCACCACCTTCCGCGCCTCCGAATGCCAGGCGAAATCGCCGGTCAAGACGCTCGACCGGCTCGCCGTGTCGCGCGCCGGCGACGAGATCGTGGTTGTCGCCGAGGCGCGCTCCTTCCTGCACAATCAGGTGCGCTCGATGGTCGGCACGCTGAAGAAGGTGGGCGACGGCAAATGGCCCATTGCCGCCGTCGGCGAGGCGCTGGAAGCCGCCGACCGCACGCGCTCCGGTCCGGTGGCGCCGCCCGACGGGCTCTATCTGGTGGCGGTCGATTACTGAATCAGCGGGGTGATCCCGAACAGCCGGTTGGCCGTCATGACGATGGCCAGGCTGACCAGAAAATCGAGGATGACGAAGGCGACGGCGACGTCCGCACCGGCGCCGAGCGATTTCCGCGCGATCTCGTAGCTCATGCGGAAGGTGGCAACCAGCGCCACCAGCGACGGCAGCACCAGCATGGTGGGAGTGGCGAGGCCGGCGAGGTCGATCAGCCCGATCGCGGCGAAGGGGACGATCATCAGCACCGTCGCCCAGTTGCGCGCCACGATGTAGCCGGGATAGCCGCGCCGTATGCCGATGAAGCCGGCGATCAGCCCGAGCAGGAGCGGCAGCGTCAACCAGTCGAGACCGAGCGTCAGCGCCTTGGCCGCCCAGAACTGGACGTTGGTGAAATCGTCGGTGGGGTTGGCGTCGGTCAACAGGTCGTGGCGGTCGGCCAGCGCCGTCAGCCCGTAGAGCGGCGCCACCAGGATGATGGCGCGGAAGGAGCGCCAGAAGCCGTCGACGCTGGCGTCGAAGAAGCGCATGGCGTCCGGCTTGCCCAGGAACAGCCGCCACGCGCCGGTCAGCGAGCGGACGATCTCGACGCGGTCCATCAGACCTCTGCCTTGCCGTCGGCGAAGAAGCGGTCGAGGAAGGTGCGATAGATGGCGGTGAGCGTGCCCAGGTCGGCAAGCGGCACGCGCTCGTCCACCTGGTGCATGGTGTCGCCGACCAGGCCGAACTCGACCACCGGGCAGACCCCCTTGAAGAAGCGTGCGTCGGAAGTGCCGCCGCCGGTCGAGGGCGACGGGAAGGTGCCGGCCACCGCGCCGATCGCCGTCGACAGGCTGTCGGTCAGCGGGCCGGAGCGGGTCAGGAAGGATTCGCTGTCACCCGGCTCGACGGCAAGCGTCACCGTCGCCTTGCCGGGCGCGTCGGCGAGCGCCGCTTCGATCTCGGCGCGCAGATGCGCCGTCAGCGTCGCGCTCGTCCACGCGTCGTTGAAGCGCACGTTGAAGCGCGCCTTCGCCTCCGCCGGGATCACGTTGAAGGCCGGATTGCCGGTATCGATGCTGGTGATCTCCAGGTTGGACGCCTCGAAATCGGCGCTGCCGGTGTCGAGCGTCAGCCGCGCCAGCCGGTCAGCCACGCGGATGAGCCGCGGCAGCGGGTTGTCGGCAAGCTGCGGATAGGCCGCATGGCCCTGCCGCCCGACCGCCGTGATGGTGCCCGACAGGCTGCCGCGCCGGCCGATCTTGATGGTGTCGCCGAGCTTCCGGCGCGAGGTCGGCTCGCCGACCAGCGCCGCGTCGAAGCGGTGGCCCTGCTCCAGCGCCCAGGCGAGCGTCTTCACCGTGCCGTTCACGGCCGGGCCTTCCTCGTCGCCGGTGATGAGCAGCGACAGCGTGCCGGCCGGCTTGCCCGCGTCGGCGAGCTTGGCAAGCGCCGCCGCCATGAAGCAGGCGATGCCGCCCTTCATGTCCACTGCGCCGCGCCCGTAGAGGGCGCCGCCTGCCGTTTCGCCGGCAAAGGGCGGATGCGTCCAGCGGCTCTCCATGCCCGCCGGCACCACGTCGGTGTGGCCGGCGAAGACCAGATGCGGCGCGCCGCTGCCGATGGTGGCGAAGAGGTTATCGACATCCGGCGTGCCCGGCGCCGAGAAGGTCAGCCGCTCGACCGTGAAGCCGGCGTCGGCCAGCACACCCGCCATCCACGCCTGTGCGCCGCCCTCCGCCGGGGTCACCGAGCGGCACGCGATCAGCGCCTTGAGGAACGCGGCCGGGTCGAACGTCTGGGTCATGGTGCTCGCGCGCGAGGAGGAGAAGGGCGTCAGCGCCTGCGGTTTAGCGAGGCTTGCCTGCGGCCGTCAATCGGGACGGCCGATCCGGGCCGAGTGGCGATCCACCGTGCCGGTCAATTCGGGTCGAAGCGTGGCGGCGCCCCGTATTGGTTGGGGCCGGGATTGCCGGCGACGAAGGCCATCGCAACCAGCCAGATGAAGCCGACAAAGGGCACCAGCAGGAGCAGCGTGAAGGTGCCCGAAAGCGCCAGGTCGTGGCAGCGTTTGGCGGCCAGCACGAACAAGGCGAGGGTCGAGGGGAAGGCGGAGATCATGATCGTCAGCCCAAGCGCCAGGTCGTGGTTGTCCTGGTGCAGGGCAAAAGCGATCAGCGCAGCGTTCGCCGCATAGACGAAGGCGAGGCCGAGCACGTATTCCCGGCGCGAAATCCGCCCGCCGACGGTAAAGAAGAAGCGCAGGAAGTCGTCGAAACGGAACGGCCGCATCGCATTAACGGGGGGGCGGGAGCGTCGCTCCCGCCCGCTTCCGAATAGTGCTGCCCGGTTCAGCCCGGCAGTGGATCGGGGCCATAGGCATTGTCGCCGACCGTGCCGCGCAGGATGCCAAGCTCGACCAGGACCCAGATGCCGACCGCCAGCATCACGAGGCCAAACAACATCCCGAGAATATTGGACGCGCCCTGAACGCCGATGAGGCCAGTCAGCGCCAGCAGCGAGTACAGGATGTTGATGCCGATAACCGCGGCGGCGTAGGTGGTGCCCGGCTTGGCCCGGTCCTGGAAGCGTTTCGCCAGCAAGGCATAGCCCGGGTAGGCCAGCGCCAGCTGGACGAGGAAGTTGATCAGCCGCGTGGCGAGGCTGAGCCAGCCAAAGAGGCTGCCGACGATCAGCCCGATGACGATGCTGACGATCGCCAACGCGATGGCACCGATCCAGAAGGTCTGGCGGCCGATGCGACCCTCGGTGGTCAGGTAGAGATGATTGACGTCGAAATTCATGGCAGGCACTCCCGCGTTGCGGCATCTGCCGGCAAGGAACGACCCGAGTCTTCCGTCGCGCCCGACAAGGCGCGGCCCGTTAGGTTTGCGGATGCTGCTGGTTCAGCACTTCCGCGCGCGTATTGGCGGCAATCTCGGCGAGCAGGAAGAAGAAAGCTGCCAGGACGGACGCAATAATGAAGCCGAGAATCCCGCCGACGATGAAGGCGAGGATCGCGCTGGCGCTACCGTAATCCTGTGCCGCCACGGCGGCGCTGATGGCGAGCGCCAACGTCAGCAAGATGACGAAAAACACCATCATCACTTCGGCGATCTTGATGATGAAGCGTCTGAAACCTCCCATGACCGTGCCCCTTTGTCTTGGCTGATCGACGAGAATCAACCCTACAGAAGGCAGGCCCGATCATCTAGTCTCTGAGTAGATCATTCACCGAAGTCTTTGAGCGCGTCTTTTCGTCGACCTTCTTGACGATCACTGCGCAGTAAAGCGACGGCCCCGGCTGGCCGTCCGGCAGCGGCTTGCCCGGCAGCGAGCCGGAGACGACCACCGAATAGGGCGGTACCCGCCCCATATGGATCTCGCCCGTCGCCCGGTCGACGATCTTGGTCGAGGCGCCGAGATAGACCCCCATCGACAGCACCGAGCCCTCGCCGACCACAACCCCCTCGGCCACTTCGGCGCGGGCGCCGATGAAGCAGTTGTCCTCGATGATCACCGGCCCCGCCTGCAGCGGCTCCAGCACGCCGCCGATGCCGGCGCCGCCGGAGATGTGCACGTTCTTGCCGATCTGCGCGCAGGAGCCGACCGTCGCCCAGGTATCGACCATGGTGCCGGAATCGACATGGGCGCCGAGATTGACGAAGCAGGGCATCAGCACCACGCCCGGCGCGACATAGGCCGAGCGCCGCACGATGCAGTTGGGCACGGCGCGGAAGCCGGCTCGTGTGAAGTCGGCCGGGCCCCAGCCGGCGAACTTGGAGGGCACCTTGTCCCACCAGCCGCCGCCGTCCGGTCCGCCGGGGATCAGGCCCATCGGGTTGAGGCGGAAGGAGAGCAGCACCGCCTTCTTCAGCCACTGGTTCACCGTCCAGCCATCCGCCCCTTTTTCAGCCACGCGCACCGCGCCGCCGTCGAGCAGGCCGAGGGTGGCGTCCACGGCTTCGCGCACGGCTCCGGTCGTCTCCGGGCTGATCGTGTCGCGCCTCTCAAAGGCAGCCTCGATGGTCGCTTGCAGGGCGGCGGTGGAGGGGGTCATCGCAAGGGGTCCGTTGATCTGAAGGGTCGGCGGCGGACCATAGTGACGGACAGGGGGAAGTCAACGCGGCGTGAGGCGCCTTGCGCTTCAGCCCGGCCGGCTCGCCGCCAACACCGCTTCGAGGAAGCCGGCGAGATCGTCGGTGACGAAGCCCACATGCGGCGCGTCGCGGCCCTCCATCTCCCAGTCCTCGGTCAGCACCGCGCGGGTGCCGTGCGGCACCACCAGCACGGTCGCCATGCCGAGGTCCTTGGGCACTTCGAGATTGCGCGCCAGGTCCTCGAACATCGCCGCGCGCGCGGGGTCGACGCCGGTCACCGCCAGGAAGCGGTCGTAGGTCGCGCGGTTGGGCTTGGGCAGAAGCTCGGAGGAGACGATGTCGAAGATCTCTTCGAAGTGGTCGGGAATGCCGAGGCGTGTCGCCACCTTCTCGGCATGCGCTTTGCTGCCGTTGGTGAGGATGAACTTGCGCCCCGGCAGCCGTTCGATCGCCGCCGCCAGGCGCGGGTCGGGCATGACCACCGAATGGTCGATGTCGTGGACATATTCGAGGAAGTCGTCGGGCACGATGCCGTGCTCCTCCATCAGCCCGCGCAGCGTCGTGCCGTAGCGCTGGTAATAGTCCTTCTGCACCCGGTGGGCCTCGTCCGGGCCGATCGCGAGCAGCCGGCCGACATAGTCGCGGATGCGCGTGTCGACCTGCTTGAACAGGTTCGTGTGGCGCGGATAGAGCGTGTTGTCGAGGTCGAAGACCCAGGCGTCGACCACCGCGAAGCGCGTGAGGTCCGCCGCCGCGCTCATGGCAGGATCAGCGTGCCGGCGCCGTGGTCGGTGTAGAGCTCCAGCAGCACCGCATGCGGCGTCTTGCCGTTGAGGATGACGACACCCTCGACGCCGCGTTCCAGTGCCTCGATGCAGGTCTCGACCTTGGGGATCATGCCGCCGGTGATGGTGCCGTCGGCGATCAGCTTGCGCACCTCGGCGACCGTCAGTTCCTTGATCAGCTCGCCGTCCTTGTCGAGGACGCCGGGCACGTCGGTGAGGAAGAGCAGGCGGGTCGCATTGAGGGCGCCGGCCACCGCGCCAGCGAAGGTGTCAGCGTTGACGTTGTAGGTGTTGCCGTCGAGCCCCGGCGCCACCGGCGCGATCACCGGGATCAGCTCGGCCGACAGCACCATGTCGATGACGGCGCGGTTGACCTTCTTGGGCTCGCCGACGAATCCGAGATCGACCACCTTCTCGATGTTGGAATCGGGATCGACCTCCCTGCGCGTCACCTTCTCGGCGAACACCATGTTGCCGTCCTTGCCGGAGAGGCCGACCGCCTTGCCCCCTTCGGCATTGATCGCCATCACGATCTCCTTGTTGATCGATCCGGCGAGCACCATCTCGACCACCTCGACCGTCTTCTTGTCAGTGACGCGCAGCCCCGAGCGGAACTCCGACTTGATGTCGAGCCGCTTCAGCATGTCGCCGATCTGCGGGCCGCCGCCATGCACCACCACCGGCCGCGCGCCGGAGGTCTCCAAGAGCGTGATGTCGCGCGCAAACGCCTTGGAAAGGTCGGGATCGCCCATGGCGTGGCCGCCATATTTCACCACCACCACCTTGCCGTCATAGGCGAGCATGTAGGGCAGTGCCGCCGAGATCAGCCGGGCGCGGGCGATCGCTTCGGCGGTATCCTGATCGGAGGTCTGGCTCATCTCTGTCATCCGTCGTTGAAGGGCCGGTCTATACCGGGTTTGCGACAGGGGGACAAACAAGGCCGTTAAGGCAAGTGAGCGATTTCCGCTCTCAGCACATCGATCCCGGCGCCGGTCGCCGCCGAGGTCGCCAGCACCTCAGGGTGCGCCGCCGGACGCTTGGCGAGCCGCGCCGCCGTCGCGGCGATGACGCCGGGCAGCGCGCTGGCCTTCACCTTGTCGGCCTTGGTCAGCACGATCTGATAGGACACCGCCGCCTTGTCGAGGGTGGCGAGCGCCTCCTCGTCATTGGGCTTGAGCCCGTGGCGGGCATCGACCAGCACATAGACACGGCGGAGCCGCGGCCGCCCGCGCAGATAGTCGAACACCGTGCGCGTCCACGCCGCCACCTCGGTCTTCGGAGCCCGTGCATAGCCGTAGCCGGGCATGTCGACGATGGCGACGCCGGCTTCCGCCGAAAACAGGTTCAGCTCGCGCGTCCGCCCCGGCGTGTTGGAGGTGCGCGCCAGTGCGGTCTGCCCGGTCAGTGAATTGATCAGCGACGATTTGCCGACATTGGAGCGGCCGGCGAAAGCCACCTCGATGGCATCGGCAACCGGCAGCTTGGCCGCCACCGGCGCGCCGGCGACGAAGTGCCAGGCCCTGGCGAAGAACAGCCGCCCGGCCTCGATGGACTCGGCCTCGCTGCGCTCCGCTGTGTCCGCGATCTCGGGCATGGCGTCCGCGCGCCGGCCGTCAGCTCTTGGCCTCGGCCTTGGCCCCGGTCTTGGCCTTGGCCTTGGCGCGGGCGGCGGCGCGGCGCGACTTCACCGTCGATTTCGCCGGCTTGTCGGTCGCTGCCTGCGGCTTCGCCGAATCGTTGGCCGCCTTCGGCGTCGCCGGCGCCGGCTTTGCCGCCGGCCCGGGATGCGCCGCCGGCGCCGGTTTCTTCTTCTTCTTGCCGAAGGTTTCGAGGATGTTGCCGAAGAGGTTCACCTCGGTCCCCGAGCGCCTCATGATGATGTACTGCTGGGTCACCGAGAGCGTATTGTTCCACGCCCAGTAGATCACCAGTCCGGCCGGGAACGAGGCCAGCATGAAGGTGAACAGCACCGGCATCCAGGTGAACAGCATCGCCTGCGTGGGGTCGGGCGGGGTCGGGTTCAGCTTCATCTGCACGAACATGGTGATGCCCATGATCACCGGCCAAATGCCGATGGCCAGGAAGTGGCCGATCATCGGCACGCTCGCCGGGTCGTAGGGCAACAGCCCGAACAGGTTGAAGATGTGCGTCGGGTCGGGTGCCGAGAGGTCGTGGATCCAGCCGAAGAAGGGCGCGTGACGCATCTCGATGGTGACGAAAAGCACCTTGTAGAGCGAGAAAAAGACCGGGATCTGGATGACCATCGGCCAGCAGCCGGCCAGCGGATTGATCTTCTCGGTCTTGTAGAGCTGCATCAAGGCTTCTTGCTGCTTGACCTTGTCGTCCTTGTATTGCTCGCGCAGCGCCGTCATCTGCGGCTGCAGCTTCTTCATCTGGCTCATCGACTTGTAGGAGCGGTTGGCCAGCGGGAAGAATGCGGCCTTGACCAGCACCGTCACCAGCAGGATGGCGACGCCGAAATTGCCGAAGACGCGATAGAGCCAGTCGATCAGCAGGAACATCGGCTTGGTGATGAAGAAGAACCATCCCCAGTCGATCAGCAGGTCGAATTTCTCGATGCCCAGCTTGTCGCGGTAGGCGGACAGCACGCTCACCCGCTTGGCGCCGGCGAACAGGCGGCTGGTCTGGGTGATCGTGGCGCCCGGCGCCAGGTTTTCCGCTGCGGCGGTGAAATCGGTCTGATAGACCGGCGTACCGTCGTTCTTGCCGATGTAGTGCGCGCTGTAGGTCTGATCCTGCTCGGGGATCAGCGTCGTCGCCCAGTACTTGTCGGTGATGCCGAGCCAGCCACCGGTCATGTCGGTCCACGACACCTCGTGGTCCTTCTGGATGTCCTTGTACTTGTATTCCTGCAGCCCCTTGGCGCCGATCACGCCGACCAGGCCCTCGTGCAGGATGTAGTAGCCGGAGGTCGGCGGCTCGCCGACGCGGGTGATGCGGCCGAAGGGCGACAGTGCGATGCTTGCATTGCCCTTGTTGGCGACGCTGTCGGTCACCGTCAGCATGTATGTGTCGTCGATGGCGATCTCGCGGCTGAAGACCAGTCCGGCGCCGTTGTCATAGGTCAGCGTCACCGGCGAGGTCGGGGTCAGCTTGGCGCCCGCCGGGGCCGACCATTCGGTCGTCGCGCCGGGAAGGGGGCCGGCATCGGCCGGGCCGACCCAGCCGAAATCGGCGAAATAGGCATCCGGCCCGCCGCTCGGCGAAAGCAGCACGATGGTCGGGCTCTGCTTGTCGACGGTCTCGTGATAGTCGTTGAGGCGGATGTCGTCGACACGCCCGCCGGTGAGGTTGATCGAGCCGGAGACCGCCGGCGTCGCGATCGGCACGCGCTTGGACTGGGCGAGCGCTTCGTCGCGGGTCTCGGCGGTCTGCTTGACCGCAACCGCGGCCGGCGCGTTGCCGGTCGCCGGAGCCGCGGTGGTGGTGCCGCCGGCTGTCTGGCCACCGCTGGCCGCCTGGTCGCCGGTCGCCGCCGGCTGCTGCTTTGCCTGTTCGGCCGCCTGCTGCGCGGCGATTTCCTGCTGCTTGCGCGCCTGTTCGATCTGCGGTCCGGCAATGAAGAACTGCCATCCGAACAGGACGATCATCGACAGCACGATCGCCAGGATGAAATTTCGGTTGTTGTCCTTCATTGAATCGACCTGTCCGGCGCTTGCGGGTGGCGCGAGAGGGCGGCCAACCCGGTCTCTAGATCGGTGACCAGCCGCGCGAATTGAAGGGTCAGGGCGGCACGACGGCCGACAAGCACGTAATCCGTGGCGGTTTCAAGGTACCCGCCGGCGGCGTCGACCGCCGCCCTTAACCGGCGGCGGATGCGATTGCGCACGACCGCGTTGCCGATCTTCCGCGTCACCGTGAACCCCACCCGGGGCGGCCGCTGGCCTTCGTCGTCCGCGTTTCTCAGCGCCTGCAGCACGAAACCCGGGCGCGAAACCCGTCTGCCACCGCTAACCGCCTTGAAGTCGGCGCGGCGCCGCAGGCGCTCCATGCCGGCCGGCGTTGCCCCGATCCTCAGGCCGACAGCCGCTTGCGGCCGCGGGCGCGGCGGGCGGCGATCACCTTGCGGCCGCCGGTCGTCGCCATGCGTGCGCGGAAGCCATGGCGGCGCTTGCGGATCAGCTTGCTCGGTTGATAGGTACGTTTCATATCGTGTCGTCTCCGCGCGGACCGGGCGCGCCGGGCTTATAAGGAGCGGGTTGAATCGAGTCAACGCGAACCACCTCCGGCCGCGGCGGTCGTTCTCGTGCGGTGGCTTTTAGCCGAAACCGGCTATCATTGCCACCGTTTCGGCCGCAGGATTTGCTTGGGATCTGAAGACGACACATGGCGGACAGTCTTACCCCTGAAATATGCGTGATTGGCGGCGGTCCGGCGGGCATTGCCGCGGCGCTGGCGGCTGCCGGTGAGGGCGTTGCCGTCGTTCTGGTCGAAAAAGCCGCGCTTGGCGGCGCCGACCTCGCCAGCGGCTCGATCCCCTCAAATGCGCTCCTCGCCGCGGCGGAGGTTAACGAACTGCTGCGCCGCGGCCCCGCCATCGGCGTCACCGGGGCGCCGCTCCAGGTCAATTTCGCCAAGGTGCGCGAGCATCTGGCCGCCGTCAGCGCGGCGGTCGCCGCCAATATCAGCGCCGAACGGCTGACCGCGCTCGGCATTACCGTGGTCAACGCCGCCGCCCGTTTCACCGACCGCGATACGGTTGTAGCCGGCGATGTCACCATTCGCGCCCGCCGTTATGTCCTGGCGGTCGGCGCCGAGCCGGTGCCGCCTGAAATCCCCGGCCTCGACGGCGTCGACGTCATGACCGCCGCCAACGCCTTCGATCTCTCCCGCAAGCTGACCCACCTCATCGTGCTCGGCGCCGGCCGCGCCGGGCTCGAACTGGCCCAGGCCTTCAACCGGCTCGGCATCGACACCACCGTGATCGATCGCGGCCCGGCCTTGCCGGAAACCGATCCGGAACTCTCCGCGATCGTCGTCGACCGCCTGCGCGCCGAGGGCATCCGCGTGCGCGTCGGCGTCGATATCGTCTCGGTCGGCCGCCGCCGCGGCGGGGTGCGTTTCACCGTCTCCGACCCGGAAGGCGATACCGCGGCCATCGACGGCTCGCACCTGCTCATCACCAGCGGCCGCAAGCCGGCCGTCGACGGCCTCGAACTCGCGATCGCCGGCATTCGTCATGACGCCGCCGGTGTCGTCGTCGACCGTCGCCTGCGCACCGCCAACCGGCGGGTCTATGCCATCGGCGATGCCGTTGCCGGGCCGCCCGGCGCCGCCCGCGGCCAGGCCCAGGCGCGGCAGGTGGTGACCGCGATCCTCTTCCGCCTGCCGCTCGCCGACCGCTCCGACGAGGCGCCGCTGGTCACCTTCACCGATCCGGCGCTGGCCACCGTCGGCCTCGGCGAGGCCGCGGCGCGGCAGCGCCACGGGGCGGGCGTGCGCGTGCTGCGCTTCCCCTTCGCCGAGAACGAGCGCGCCCAGATCGAGCGCATGCCGGCCGGCATGATCAAGGTGGTGGTCGGCCCCCGCGGCCGCGTCCTGGGGGCGGGCCTCGTCGGCCACGAAGCCGGCGAGATGATCGCGCTGTGGTCGCTGGCCGTCGCCCGGCGTCTGCCGATCGCCGCGCTCGCCGCCCTGCCGGTGCCTTACCTGACACGCGCCGAGATTTCCCGCCGCGTCGCCGCCGGCATGGCCGAGCACGCTACCCGCCCCGGTTTGACCGCCACCTGGCGCCGACGCATCATCGCCTTGCTGGGCAAGCTCGGTTGAGCCGATGAACGACCGACCCGGAAACGGCGAGGGAGGGCCGGAGGCCCGACAGGGAACGGAAAAAACCGTGACGGCACAGAAGGTTCCGGTGCGGCGCGGCTTCGGCCTGTCGTGGAAGCTGCTGGTGTTGACCGTCCTTTACGTGATGCTCAGCGAAGTGCTGATCTACGTCCCCTCGATCGCCAATTTCCGCGAGAACTGGCTGGTCGACCACATGACCATGGCCGATGCAGCCTCCTCGGTGCTGGCCGAGTCGGTCGCCTCGGAAGTGCCGCGCAGCATCCAGGAGGACCTGCTCGCCGCGGTCGGCGCCAAGGCCATCGCCATCCGCACCGGCGCCGCCAGCCGCCTGATCGCCACCGTCGACATGCCGCCGGAGGTCGACCGCACCGCCGATCTCAGGGTCATGGAGCCGGTCGCCCAGATCGTCGATGCCTTCGACACCCTCTTCGCCGAGAAGCCGCGCACACTCAGGGTCATCGGCAATTCACGCTCCGGCGCCGTGCTCGAGCTGATCATCAGCGACCGGCCGCTGCGCGCCGCCATGCTCGACTACTCGCTCAACATCGTCTGGCTGGCGGCGGTCATCTCGATCATCACCGCCGGTCTTCTCTATTTCACCATCAACCGGCTGCTGGTCAGGCCCGTGCGCCGCCTGACCGAGAACATCGTCTCCTTCTCGGAGGCGCCGGAGGACGCCACCCGTGTGATTGAGCCGAGCGGCCGCCGCGACGAGGTCGGCGTTGCCGAGGAGCGTCTGGCCGCCATGGAGCGCGACCTGCAGGGGACGCTGCGCGAGCAGCGCCATCTCGCCGATCTCGGCCTCGCCGTCTCCAAGATCAACCACGATCTCAGGAACATGCTGGCCTCGGCGCAGCTTTTTTCCGATCGCCTCGGCAGCCTGCCAGACCCCAATGTCCAGCGTTTCGCGCCCAAGCTGATCGGCGCGCTCGACCGCGCCATCGCCTATTGCCAGTCGACGCTCACCTACGGACGGGCGCGCGAGCCGGCGCCGGCCCGTCGGCTGATCGCCCTCGGCCGCCTGGTCGACGATGTCGCCGACGCCCTCGGCCTCGTCGAAAACCCCATGATCGCCTGGGAAAACCAGGTGCCACCCGGCCTCGAGGTCGATGCCGACCCGGACCAGCTCTTCCGCGTCCTGGTCAATCTCGGCCGCAATTCGGTTCAGGCCATGGAGGCCCACGCCAATCCGGCGGTGATCTGCCGGCTCACCGTATCGGCCGCGCGCGAAGCGTCCACCGTGACCATCCGCGTGGCCGACACCGGTCCCGGCGTGCCCGAGAAGGCGCGCGCCACCCTCTTCCGCGCCTTCCAGGGCTCGGTCAGCCCGGGCGGCACCGGCCTGGGGCTGGCCATCGCCGCCGAGCTGATGCGCGCCCATGGCGGGTCGATCGCGCTGGACGAGGGTGGTCCCGGCGCCACCTTCGCCATCGCTATTCCCGATCGTCGGCGCACCAATGGCCGCAACGGCAACGCCTGAGGCGGCCTGCGGCGCTCGGCAGCGGAGACGAGCGCATGGTCGTCTCCCGGTGCCCACGCGGCAAGCCGGGGGGGGGGGGACTACCGCAGATGCCAAACGTCTGTCGGCTCCGGCGCGCCTCTTGCAATCCGTGAGGCCATTCAGTAGCTAAGGCCGGCCATCCGCCGCCGCGTTGCAGGGGCGGCACCGGCCAGGCGCCCGTAGCTCAGCTGGATAGAGCACCAGACTACGAATCTGGGGGTCAGGGGTTCGAATCCCTTCGGGCGCGCCAATCTTTTCAATGACTTAAGTAGTCTTGAGCGTTGAAATCATGAGCCGGTTTGCATCTGGTTTGCAGAATTGGTTCGTGAGGCGTTCTCCAGCTTGCTGATCGCCGCGTCAGCCAAATGACGCGTTCGAGAAAGGTATCGTTCCAGGATCAAGTCCACGGTCTTCAACGAGTGCCCCGTGATCGTTGCAATCTCCGGGACCGTGCAGCTTGCTTCCGCGAGCATCGTTACGGCGGTACCGCGCAGGTCGTGGAAGTGGAGGCCAGAGATTCCTGCTGCGGCTGATGCCCGTGCCCATTGCGCCGCGAAATAGCGCTTCTTAAATGGTCGGCCGGATTTCGTGACGAGGATTACAGCAGCGTCACGCGACAACCCGTCGAGCATCTCGCGTAGTGCAGTTGTGCAGGGAATTGCCACGCGCCGACCGGTCTTGCCTTGGCGTATCGACAAGGCCTTTCCATCGTACTGGCTCCACGCGAACCTCAGAATGTCCGCCTGCCTCTGCCCCGTGTGCAGCGCGAGCAGCATCGCGCGCCGCATTTCGACTGGGGCAACCTTCATAAATGAGCCGATCTGCTCCGGCAGCCAGATCGCGTCCGAACGATCTACACGATACAGACGCTTGATGCCCACAAGATGGTTTTGATCGATGAGCGCTCGGTCGCGTCCCCAGGTAAGCATCGCCGAAACTGCGGATATCCTGTGATCGGCCTCTCTCGCGCCCGATTTTGCGGCGACGGCATCGCGCCATTCAATGAAGTCTCGTCGCACCCGAGGGTCATTTAGTGCGGCGATCGGAAGGTCCGAGAATTCTCGTTCGGCGGCGAGTAACAGCCGCTTGTATTCAGCACGAGTGCTGTCAGCTAGTCGAGCAAACTCAGGCGACAGGGTATAGTCACGAACGAGCCCGTCGAACCTCCCAGCCAATCTGTCATGCAACAATTTCTCCGCTGCAGCCACGCATGCCAAAAACTCGAGCGAGCCCGGAGCTCCGCTAAGTCTCATTCCGGTGGCACGATGATAGTAGTAGAACTACCGCCGTGCCATCACGCCGCCGCTTCCGGACGGTATTAATGCCCTTAAGCATCACGCGCACGACGGTTTCTCCATTCGTCGAGAGTGTGTTCGGAAGTGTGCTCGTTATGCGATCTGTCGGCAACGATCACGATCTTTCCACTCTGGTCGATCTCAACGCGCCCAATAGGCAACCCAGCAGCGACGGCGCCTCGTATCGCCCGTTTCACATCGTCTTGCGTGTAGGGCCTGGGTCTCATCTGCTACCAGCAATAGCGAGCGGGCGATGGCTCGCGCTCGGAAAACGAAAACATGCGAATGCCGTCGCCGCTTTCCCACCTGCCCAACGTGGGGTTGGTTCTCGTCCAGGCTCGCAGCGCAGACTAATCGGATGTCTGCTGCCTGAGCGGCTGAGTGCGCGGACCTCGGAAAGGGCCTGCGTCAGAAGCTCTTTGACAGGGTCGTGAGCAGCGGTCTGGGGGCGTGGTCTGTTCATCGACTATGTTATAGCGAAAAGGCCGACTAGCCGCGGCGGCAATTGGACTTTTTTTCGTGCTGCCACGAGACTCAGGCGACGCCGAGCTCAAAGACGCGCGCGGTCGCGCTGTTGGAGTTCCAAGGCGAAGAAGTGGCTATCCAAGGACGCCGACCTCAGTTCCTTGAGTTGGTTATTCGGCGTGACCTGCGTGGCGGCACAGAGCCCGCCAGATTTGCCTCAATGCTGATGGCATTTGTTGTGGTAGTCGCTGTGGTCTGGGATAAAGCCGGTTGACTCAGCTGCTTCGGATTCGATCAGATCGAAATCGATTCATCTACCCAAATGAAGAAACGAGATGCCGCATACTACCGACGACGCCTGAAGGCGGAGCATCCCTCCATCTATGCCGATCTGACAGCGGGACGGATTTCGAGTACGCGCCAGGCCGCTGCCAAAGCTGGGTTGATACATCTACCTACCCGCCTGTTGGGACTGAGGAGGGAATGGAAGGGTGCGACGAACAAAGAACGCAGAGAATTTCTTGAATGGCTCAAGAGTGGCTCAGCACCCGGCGTCAAGGGAAAGGCGCCGAAAGATCCGCTGCTGGATGCCGCAGGGTATCTTTCGCGCTCGGCCGCTGATCGTGTTTGGGAACTGAAGCGGAGCCTGCGGCTAAAGAAGGGTCAGATGTATGTGCAGATGGGCCTCAAAGCCTATGATTGGCGCGTGATTGGAGTGCTTAAAGGCGAACGCGTGCCGACCTCGGACGTGCTTGAGGCGATTAGGTCTTGGTTGACGAAGCATTCTGTGTAGTCGGTTGCCTAAAGGAAAATCAGACGAAACGGTTGCTCTCGAATTGGCCGAGTCAGGAGGACGATCCGGAATCCACTGCGGGCCCATAAGGCACTTCCTTTGAATCCTCGGAATTCCTCTAGGACTTCCATTCTGGTGCAGCCTAAAAAGCTACCGGTTCCTGATTTTGCCGTGGGATCCGTCCGACCTCCGCGGCTTATCCCGCAAAATGTGCTGCGGTCGTTCCGTTGAGCGTTTCCACGAAACATGGCCACCAGCAGGTGCGCCGGTCGTTGCCGAGGTTTGCGGTGAGATCGGCGAACTTTCTGGCGCTCACGCGAACAGGTCGCGGTCTTCGCTTCCCGCGGCGGAGTCGACCTATAGGTCACATCACATACTTTCCGATCTGACGAACTTGGTGATTGCGAGCGAGTTCTGCGCGATCGGGCTAGAGGCTACGCCAATCGGAATTGCTTCCTCGGTCGAAGCGCTCTGCTCTACTCGTTGGCGGCCCTCACACCGAACGCCCGTTCCGTGTCCGTCAGAACTCAGGTGCCCATCGCTTCCACAAGCTGGCTGCTCCACAGGATGCGGCGCCATTCGGGGAAGGCACGCCACCCGACAACGCAGTGATAGATGCATCTACCAAACCGACGGCTCTGTCGGCTGATGTCCGTCGTGGGTTTCGTGGAGCTCTTCGAGGTGCGCTCCGGCCACGTCCACGGCGGCTGCATGCTGGTGCGCCTCGAAGCGCGCCACGTTCATCTTTGTTGAAAGTGTCGTAACTGAACAACTGAGCCGGCGCTCTTAAGGTCGCGTCACCGAGGGCGGACCTAGAGTTTTTCTCGAGACATACCCATGACGCATCCCGGTGCAGGGTACATGACACAAGCCGGGAGGGAAGGGGCTATTGGGGATTGCGCAGGCCGAGGACAAAACAACTCCTCGGCCTGGCCTGCGCGGGTCGGACTGCTCGCTGTCTTCAGCAGCAAAGGGCGATAACCCGCGATGTCTTCAATTCCGGTTGACGGTGTACCGGAAGACCGCCTCGAGCAGAGACCGAGTGTCCTCGGTGATCTTGGGATCCGAGAGCTCCGTGACGTTCCTGATGATCTCGGAGAACTCGCTCTCGTTCGTCGTCATCATCGGCTTGACCAATTCCTCACCGTGCGGCACGTAGCTCGCGAGCCAAAGATTAGCGAGATAGGGAGGGTCCACCTCAAGTGCGCTGGCGAGCGCGCGGACCATGTCCAGAGGCAAGCGCAGTTCGCCGTCCTTGATCCGGCGAATTGTTTCTGCGCTGTGGTAGCCAATTTCCTCTGCGATCTCCTGTTCGCTCTTGCGATTGGCGATGGCGCTGATCCTGTCCTGCAAGTAGGCGACCAAGTAATTAATGGGGCGATTGGCGTCGGTGTCGGTCATGCCTTGTCAGTCCTTTCAATCATGATCTGCTTCACGACAACAGTTATAGCTGTGACAATGCGGGACTGACGCGGGATCGGGTGGGACGTGCGAAACGCTGCATACATGCCGGGAAACGGCCATCCAGGAGGCAAAGGAGAATCCACATCGTCTCCAAGGCGGGCTCGGACTATGTGCTGCGCAAGGGGGGCCGCAAGGGCATGTATCGGTGCGGCATCGCCGATACGCCGGGACGCTGGAACCACTGGCCGTAGGGGCTGATGAGCTGTGCGCCGCTCGAGGATTTGGCCGAAGGCAAATATGTTGTCGAGCGGGGCGACGTCCTTCTCGGCCTCTGGCAGCATGCCACCAGCCGCGTGGAGATGACGCTGGAGAAGGGCAGGATCGTCAAGATCGAGGTCGGCCCGGACGTGTGTCTCCTCCAGGCGCTGCTCGAACGGGCCGGCGACGAAGGTGCTTTCCGCTTCTCCCATGCCGGCTGGGGCATCGACGAGCGTGCCGACTGGGGCCACGTCGGCATGGATTTCGGAATTGAAATACGGCACGGTTCTGGTCGCCATCGGCCGCAACATCTTCGATGCGCCCGCTCCCTATTGCGGGCTCGGCGGCAAGAACCCCTCCGAGGCGCATTGCGACATCTGTTGCCGCAATACCAGCGTCTACCTCGATGGCGTCCACATCATCGAGGATGAGAACTTCCTGGTCCCGGAACTCGGCTGAAGCGGCGGTGGAGAGCACGAAGAGTCTGGGGTCGTGACGACAAAGAGCGTGCGCGTGCGCGTGGTCGACGAGACCACGTTCCGCATTCATACGCATCACGAGGGCTTCACAGCTTACGAAACCGCCTATTGCACCTTGTCATTGGAACCGTTCATCGAACGCGTTGTCGAGACCCGCATCGATTTCACGCTGATGCCGAACCAGGAGGTGGCGACGCTTTTGCTTTTAGTTCTATCGGTTATCGGTGGATGCGATCGCGGACCGGACAGGGGGTAGTACTAGCGATCGAAATGCTTGCCGCTGGGTGCGGCGCGCAGCGCGACAGCACGTTTTTGCCATTCTGACATCAGGCGCGCTAAATCTGTCATCGGCAGACCGAAAGAAGATGAGCCATAGGCATCGGGAACCACGCAATCGCGACCTGTCATCGCGCCGGATAGGAGTTCTCCTGCTTTCTGTGACTTGCTTTTGTTCAGCCGCATGTCGCTGAAACCGACACGCTTGCGCAAAGCCGCACCGGGCGCGCCGGGGGCATACTCGATCACCGCAAAATCACCGACATCGGTCCAGTGCCACTGCTCGGATAGACGTCCGCCGCGCCAACTGAACCCGTCTCCATCGGAGTCATTTTGAAATCGGCAAAGAAGATCATGTAGACGAAACCAATGGTGCAGAGGCCGAAGAAGACAGCGCCGATCCAATTTAAGATGTTGCCGGAGTTGGAGCTAACAGCTTCACTAACGCCGCCTACGGTGAACAATCCCGCCACCGCCAGCATGACGAACCATTTCCTCTTCGAGGGCCGCAACATCAGTGGGCCGGGAACTGCGCAAGCAAGGGGGCGACACGGTCCATGCGGGGCTCGTCGGAACTCAGGCAAGCATACCTGCCTATCGAAGGCGTTCAACCCCTGCGACGACCGCTTCGGGTCAATCGCAACCGGGGGCGAGCCAGCAACAAGTCCGGCTATGTCCGCGGTGCCCCGAAAGCGGAAAATCAGACCATTGGCATCCGCCGCAACGGGCCTCTGCGGGTTGATGACGCCGCCCCGTCCGTGAATCAAGCTCCGAAACTGGAGCCTCGGACCATGCGCTACGAACTCAGCGATTATGAATGGACCACCGTCAAGCCGATGCTACCGAACAAGCCGCGTGGCGTTCATCCGCCTAACTCACCATCAGAAACGTTGGCTCGTCAGGCTCATGATAGAGATCCGGAGGCAGAGCGTTGTCTGATTTCTGCCATCGGATTTTGAACGAACCTAGACCAAAAGGATCCGCAAAGCGTCGGCTGCCGGATGGTCCGCTTGAATGCTGCGATCCTTCTTCGCGATGCCGTCGTGCAGGTAACGCCTGATGTTGTCCTTGTTCCAGCTACATCTGCGCGGAGCCGGAACGCCTATCCGATTGAGTTTGACGGCGACTTAGGGGGAGCCTTCTTGTCTGCCGTGTCGTTTTCCTCCTGCTGCTCGCGCTTCTGACGGATCTCCTCCTCCGTCATCTGCTGGATCGGCAGCACCGGCAGTTCGCCTTCTCCGTCGTCGCGACCAATCTCGAGGACCGCGTAGCGGGCCCGGCGCGACTGTTCGAGAATTGCCTGGATGTTGACCATTTCCTTGATCAACAGCGGCGTGCCGCCGGGCTTGAGCAAATCCTGGATCTTCTTCAGAGCCATGTTGCGCATGAGGATCGCGTCGCCGTGAGCCTGTTCCTTGGCCTGCTCGATGCGCTCCAGACGCTTCAGCTCGAAGGTGACGATCTCTTCGGCTGTCTTGGCGATCGTCGTCTCCTCGACTGCCTTCTTGACGGCTTCAGTCTTCGAGCCCTTGACGATGCCCTTCGCCTTGAAACGCTTCGACAGCGCCTGCGGAGAGACGTAATATTTCGCCGACAGCTCAGCCGCGGTCACGCGACCCAGCTCATAGAGCTCCTCGATCTCGGCCCATGTCGCGTCCGTCAGATAGCGTCTGCGCTTTTTCGCCGATGGCTCTTCAGTCCGTTCTTCATCTCTGGCCAGCACAATCGCTGTGACCGAAGCGCATTCATCAAGCATGACCATCATCCCGTGGATCAGCGTCTGCCAGCGACGCTGCACGCTTGCAGTAGTCAGCCCAAACCTGGTCCAAGTATCTCACCAGCTCAGCAATTGCTCGCTCCTCTTCCGTTTCGCCTGGCGCGGCGGGCTGAGTCAGTGCTTCTTCAATCCAAGCGGCGATTTCCCGCTCATCGATGGTGGAGGGCTGGGAGGCCATTTCAGTGATTGATACGTCGCCCACTGGGCAATTTCCTTTCGTTGGCAGGGGCACCAAAAGCCGTTCTGCAAATCGCTTAATTGATCAGCTCGTCCGCTCTGGCATTCGAGACCGATCTCTTGTCCTTGATATAGCGGTCGGGGCGAGGAGCTCGCCGAAAAATCCGAAAAAACTGCATAGCGGCGAATTTCGGACTCACTCCGACCCTGTCTACAGTTTCCATGAAGGACCACGGGCAGCAGTGACACATGTCTGGCGTGATGTGCTGGGCGAAGGCATCGTCTGCGGTCTACACAAGATCGAGCGCCTGATGCGGGTTCAGGCGGGCCCGTCTTCGCGGCCGCGGACTGCCGAAGGATGAAGGTGATCGGCTCGCGGCTACCCAGTCGCCGAACCTTCTCGATCGCCAGTTTGCGGCGGAGCGGCCGAGCCAGAAATGGATGGCCGACTTCACCTACATCTGGATCGGAGAAGGATGGCTCTACGTTGCTGCCGTCATCGACCTGTTCTCGCGGTGCGTCGTTGGTTGGTTGATGTGTCAATCAGCGCGGCGATGGAGAGCTTCTTCTCGTCGCTGAAGACCGAGAGAACAGCCCGCAAGACCTACCGTGCGCATTCCGACGATCGCGACCACCCATTCCGACGCATCGCGACCACCTATCCGATCGATCGCGACCAGTGTGGCGCGGATGGTGAGGGCGCCGTTGGATGCTTTTGCTGATGTCAGTGTTAGCGGGCCTCGTAAGCATTGGGTAGGTTGTTGAGGTCGGCGACCGGGATCGCCGTTTCCGTCTCGCCAGCCTGGATCTTGCGCATCGACGGGCCGTCGAGGGCAGCTGGTAGGCGTTGTGAACGATGCGATCGAGGATGGCATCGGCGAAAGTCGCTCACCGATGACCTGGTGCCAGGTGTCGGTCGGCAGTTGGCTGGTGATGAGTGTCGAGCCGCGGCCGTAGCGATCCTCGACGATCTCCATCAGGTCGCGCCGCTGATTGGCCGGAGAGACGATCGGGGCCCCAGTCGTCAAGGATCAGGAGATCGGCCTTGACCAGGGTGCGGAACAGCTTGGCGAAGCGGCCATCGCCGTGCGCCAGCTCGAGATCGGCAAACAGGCGCGGCATGCGGGCGTAGTGGACGGTGTACCCGTCGCGGCACGCCTTGTGGGCCAGCGCGCATGACAACCACGACTTGCCGACGCCGCAGGGCCCGGTACCAGCAGGTTGCGGTATCGGCGATCCAGCGGCCGGTGGCGAGTTGCTGGAACAGCGCCTTGTCGAGCCGGCGCGGGGTTCGGTAGTCGACATCCTCGATCAACGCCTGGCCGTGACGCAGCCTGGCGCTGCGCAGCCGGCTCTGGAAGCGCTTGGTGTTGCGGGTTGCCGCCTCGCGGTCGAGCAACAGAGCCAGCCAT
>CAVTBE010000013.1:0-47835 GCA_963732845.1 uncultured Alphaproteobacteria bacterium
CCGCCACACCGCTGCCAACTTATTGTCAGTCAGGACGCGGTCGCGCGGCCTCTCGCCGCAGGGCTTGGGCATGGCGGCGATGGGGTTGCGGTCAACGAGGGCGCCGCCCGCCGCCCACTGGAACATCCTGTGGACGTGGCCCTGTAGCCGCCGCGCCATGACTGGCGATCCTCGGTCGACCACGCGCTCGACCAGCTCCCGCACCGCCCTTCGGTCGAGGTCGCCGATCGCCCCTGCCCTCGGTGACGAGGCAAGACGTCCCGCTCGAAGAGCTTGCGGACCTCTTCCGCGCCTCGGTTTCGCGCCTGGTCGCGCCGCATCCACTCCTCGAAGACGTCGCCGACCGACCTGCCCGCCCGCCGAGGGTCCTCCCCTTCTGGCGACGATGCGGACCATGTCTCGCGCCTTCTCGCGCGCCTCGCCGACCTCGATGGCCAGCGCCGAGCCGACGCCCACCTTGACCACCCTGCCGCGCAGGCGCGCCCTCACCGCCCACGTCTCCTTTCCCGAAGGGTGGACGACGAGGTACAGGCCCGTGGCGACCGAGTTGGCGACCTCGACCCTCTGGTCGGCCGCCTTCATTCGCTCGACGAGCGTCTTGGTGATTTGACTCGGATGGCCACGGGAGGTAGCGACAGAGGGTAGCGGTGGAGCCGATCTGGCGCGATCCTAATGGGCTGCGCGTCGCGCTGGCCACGGCTCTTGTGGGCTCGCGGCTGGATGGCTTTAAGGAGGTCTAACGGCGATTTTTCGGTCCGTGGTGGCCCCTCCGCATTCTCAGGAACCGGGGGAGCTGTGAAGACGCGGCACCTGGTTTTACTGGCCCGTTGATCCGCCGATCCAGGCTGGCTCGTGCCCGCACGCAATCGCGCAGCGGATAAGCGAGCCCGGGCATCGACCATACTGCCCTTCGTGGCAGCTAGCCCGAAATCGCTCCTGCGTGGTGACCGGGTGGTGACCGGAGACGTCGCAAAGCTAGCCCGCCCGAAGGCGGTGGATTTCAAGCACCTGAAATGGTTGGGGAAATTGGAGCGGGCGAAGGGATTCGAACCCTCGACCCCAACCTTGGCAAGGAAGTGATCCTGGTCATTTTATATGTTTCCGATCAATGGGTTGACTGGTTTTCGCCTCCGACTGTGCCAGTTCTGCGTCAAATCGGTTGGCGATTGAGCGCCCCGCGTCGTTGGCGTGAGCGTAGATTTCGAGGACCATCCTGGCGGTCTTCCAACCACCGGCGTCCATCACCTCTTTCGCAGTCGCGCCCATCGCCAGCGAGTTAGTTGCGAAGCTATGGCGGCCCGATTGATGGGGCGAAACGAAAGCGATACCTGCACGCCGGCATACAGCTTTCATCCAATTCCTGATCCCGAAGCGGTCCGAGTAGCCGAAGATCGGCTTTCCACCTCGCTTCGGCAGGTTTGCCAGCCGGATCATCAGTTCGTGGGAGATATGACGGCGCTCCCACTGCGAGTTCTTCGTCGTTTCGAGCAGCACAACCCGATCTGAAAGGTCAACGTGCTCTGGCATTAGGTGAGCGGTCTCGGAAACTCGCGTCCCGGTCTGCCACATGAACAGCATCGCGGCTGCGAGATGTGGAAGCCCGTCGCGATCCGCCCGCCCCAGAAATGCGTCAATCCATGCCCTATCGACGGTTACACGCCGGGGCTTTTCGACTGGAAATCGGGATACGCTTATCTTGTGGCACCAGCCCGCGGCATGGCGGTGCCTCGGCAGCGGCAAGCTCCTGCTCGATTGCCACAACGTTGGATTCCGGAATGCACCAGCGGCCCATGACCGCCACGCCAAATCCGGATCTTCCTGGCACCACCGTCGCACGCTGGACGGTGCAGTCGGCCTGCCGGCCTCAGTTAGGCGAGCGGCTGCCTGTTCAGGGCTAAGTATCGTCTTTGTCATGCCATCGGTTCCTTTGTCTCAAGGTACCGACGCGGCAATAAACGGAGCGAGCCTGTAACATTTTGATTGTCAGTTGGCCCTGTCGCCGATTAAGCTCCGTCCATTGCGTTGGGGAGGTCCTGCTAAGGGGTCCATCGCAATTCAGAAATTGGGCCGAGGTGTTGCAAGCACTTTCGGCCCTTTTCTTTAATGCGTCCCGACGCGTCGTCATCGTCATGACCGGCCCGAATTTCCCGGGCCGATTGCTTACATTGAGGATTTTAGGCTGCGTCGGGTCCGCCCATCAAGCTGAAGGCGGAGCAGAGCCTGACCGCACGACAACTACGACGACTAGACAGCTATAATTCTGTAAATATTTCAATGACCTAGTGAATATTCGTCCAGATAATTGGGCGTTTAGTTATCCTAGTTATCCACAGGCGGCGCCTCAGTCGGAACCAATTATGCGGCCTAGCACTACTTTGGCAGGTTCGGGCAAGGTTGCGGCTGGATCGTAGGCGCTCCGGAATGGAGCGCAGGCGATGGCGGAGTGGAGAGCGGAGTTGGCCGAGTTTCTTCGGCCGTTTGTCGAGGGTCTCGGCCACAAGAGGCGGCGCGAGATGTGTCCGCGTCTACGTTGCCGGTCTGATCGGGCCGGGCGAGCGCAAGAGCGTGCAGCCGATGGCTGCCCGCTTCGTGCCGGGACAATACGACCGGCTTCACCATTTCGTCTCGTCGGGCGTTTGGGACGCCAGCGCGCTGGAGCGGGAGTTGACGGTTCAGGCGGACCGTCTGGTCGGCGGCGCGGACAGCTACCTTGTGGTCGACGACACCGCATTGCCGAAGAAGGGCGATCATTCGGTCGGCGTCGCTGCCCAGTACGCCTCGGCGCTGGGCAAGACCGCCAACTGCCAGTCGCTGGTCTCGCTGACGCTGGCCTCGCGCGAGGTGCCGGTGATGATCGGTCTGCGGCTGTTCTTGCCCGAGAGCTGGACGAACGATCCCGGGCGCATGGCGAAGGCTCGCGTTCCGAAGGCGCGGCGGCACGCTTTGACAAAGCATGAGATCGCGGTCGAGGAGATCGACCGGGTCATCGCCTCCGGCGCGCGGTTCGGCTGCGTGCTTGCCGATGCCGGTTACGGATCGAGCGCATCGTTCCGACAAGCCTTGAGCGAGCGCGGCTTGTCCTGGGCGGTCGGCCTGTCGCGACGCCAGACCGTCTATCCCGCCGATGTCGGGTTGATATTTCCTGTCGCCAAAACCGGAAGGCGCCGCAAGTACCACATCCCCGACACGGCGCCGGTCGCCGCCGAGGCAATGCTGGCCGATGAGAAGTGGCGACAGGTCACCTGGCGGCGGGGCAGCAAAGGCCCCCTGTCGTGCCGCTTCGCGGCGCGCCGTGTGCGGATCGCCGATGGCCATAAGCACCGGATGGCTGACAATCGCGTTCAATGCATGCCAGGCGACGAGGTCTGGCTGGTCGGGGAACGACGACCGGGCGGCGAGCAAAAGTACTACGTGTCCAACCTGCCGGCCGATACCCCCATCAAGACGCTCGTCGCCACGATCAAGGCCCGATGGGTGTGCGAGCAGGCCCATCAGCAGCTCAAGGAGGAACTCGGTCTCGATCACTTCGAAGGCCGATCCTGGACAGGGCTGCATAGACACGCCCTCATGACGATGATTGCCTACGCCTTCCTGCAATCTCGACGCCTGAAAGCGGCGGGACGGGGAAAAAAGAATTGCTGGCCCGCCGCCGCAGCCAAGCATGCCGGCCATCAGACAAGCCATCCTCGATCACTTCGCGCGCCCGCCGCCTTTGCGATGCCCGCACTGTGACAGGCTCTTGATGGAAAGCGCCGCGAAGAACCTGCCAAAGTAGTGCTAGGGTCAGGACTCATTGATCAGAGCCAGAAGATGACGGTTGCTGCGATGCAGATGGCGGAGAAGAAGGTGTGTGCGCATCGGTCGTAGCGGGTGGCAACGCGGCGCCAGTCCTTGAGCTTGGCGAAGAGGTTCTCGATCTTGTGGCGCTGGCGATAGAGGTCCTTGTCATAGGGGTAAGGCCGCTTGCGGCTGCGTGAGGACGGGATGCAGGGTTGGATGCCCCTGGCGAGCGAGTTCTTGCCGGAACCAGGTGCTGTCATAGCCCCGGTCGGCAATCAAGCTGGTGGCCGGCGGCAGGGCGTCGAGAACCATACGCGCGCCCTTGTGGTCGCTCATCTGGCCTTCGGACAGGATCATGACGATCGGGCGCCCGTGGCCGTCGCAGACGGTGTGGAGCTTTGAGTTCAGCCCGCCTTTGGTGCGCCCGATACGACGGGGAACATCCCCTTTTTAAGAAGGCTCGCCGCGGTGCGGTGGGCCTTCAGATGGGTCGCGTCGATCATGATCCGTTCGGGTCTCGGACCCGCGCCGGCCAAGGCCACAAAGATGCGGTCGAACACGCCCATCCGGCTCCAGCGCATGAAGCGATTGTAGAGCGTCTTGTGAGGCCCATAAGCCTTTGGCGCATCCTTCCACTGAAGGCCGTTGCGGATCACGTAGACAATGCCTGAGACCACCCGCCGGTCATCGACGCGCGGGACGCCATGCGCCAGCGGAAAGAACCCAGAAATCCGCGCCATCTGGCGCTCGCTCAGCAAAAACAAATCGCTCATCACAGCCTCCTCATCGGAGACTGTGAATCACACCTCATTCCAAATTAATAGGTCCTGAGCCTAGCTCCCCGCTGCCTCACGCGCCTTCTGCTGGCGCCGCTTGTGGGCCGCCGCGACCAGAGCGAGGTATTCCCAGGCGACCGTCGCCGCCGCCAGAGCCGTGATCTCGGCGTGGTCGTAGGGCGGCGACACTTCGACCACGTCCATGCCGATGAAGCGCAGGTCGACGAGGCGGCGCAGAATGCCCTGCATCTGCCAGGTGGCCAGCCCGCCGACCTCCGGCGTGCCGGTGCCGGGCGCAAAGGCCGGATCCAGCGCGTCGATGTCGAAGCTGAGATAGGCCGGCGCGTTGCCGACCACCTCGACGACGCGCTGGGCGATGGCTGCCGGGCCCATCTCGTGGACGGTCTGGGCGTCGATGATGGTGACGCCCTGGTCGACGGTCCAGTCGCGGATGTGCTTGTCGACCGGCGAGCGGATGCCGATCTGGATCGTCCGGTGCGGGTCGATCAGCTCGGCGTTGATGGCATGGTAGAAAACCGAGCCGTGGGCGTAGTGCTGGCCGAAATTCTCTGGCCAGGTGTCGACATGGGCGTCGAAGAGGACGAGCGCCAGCGGCGTTCCCTGGCGCTTGGTGGCGACTTCGAGCAGCGGCAGCGTGACGCCGTGGTCGCCGCCCAGCGCCAGCAGGTGATCGACCGGCGAGGCCTGCTGCTCGATCAGCCGGATGGTGTTGGAGATGTCGCCGAGCGCAATGGCGAAATCGCCGATGTCCGACAGCGACAGGGTGGATGGATTGATGCGCCAGTGCGGATGGTGGCCGTCGGCAAGCATGCGGCTGGCCTGGCGGATCGCCGCCGGCCCGAAACGGGCCCCGGGACGGTTGGTGGTGCCGATGTCGAAGGGAATGCCGGCAACGCAGAATTCGGCATCGCGGTCGTTACGCTTGATGCCGAGGAAGCTCGGCGGCACGGCGAAGGTTGGAATATCGGTCATGGCTTGTCACGTGAAGCGGAAGACGGCTGCCGCGATGGCGCAGGTCCAGCGGCCGGATGTGTCGCCTGCGGAGGCGGCGGTGAGCGATGTGCTGTCGATGATCAGCTGGCTGGTCTCGTAGACCTTGCGGCGCTCGTTCCAGGCGGCGTCGGGGTCGAATTCGATGCCGAGCGTCGAGGCGAGCATGGAGGCGGCGAGATCCTCGGCGTATTCGCCGCTCTCGGCGCCCGACAGGCCGTAGCCGTGGTGCTCGGAGATGTAGCCGTACATGGCCGGATCGGTCGGCCGGGCGAGGCCGATGCTGGCATGGATGCGCCGGCCGGGTTCGTCGGTTTCGACCCGCGCCATCACGCAGAAGGTGATTTCGCCGGGCCTCAGCGTCTTCACGCCCTCGGCGCGGCTGACATGCTGGCAGCCGGGCGGCAGGATCGAGGATACGGTGACCAGGTTCTGCTGCTCGATATCGGCCTCGCGCAGCGCCAGCTCGAAGGCGGTGAGCTGGTCGCGGTGGACGCCGATGCCGCTGGTCAGGAAAAAGCTCGAGGGAATCGGAAACACGGGGCCTGCCAGTCGATCCTGAAGGTCGGTGAAAGGCGCGCCGGGGCGCCGGGAGCGGACAAGAGACTGGCTGCTTGGCCGGCCGGCGTCAATGCGCAGGAAGGCCGCGTGCCGCCCGTTCGATGGTGACGGTGCGCGGAAGCGGCGCCGGCGGTACCGAGACCGGCCTGCGGTGGCGCCGCGCCGCCGCGCGGTGCAGCCCGCGCTGATACGTCTTCTCGGCGGCGACCGCCCCCCACAGCATCCCGTAGAGCAGGAAGAGATGGCGCCAATGGTCGTTGTCGATGACGTTGTGGATCATGACGTGGCCGACGAGGACGGCGAAGGCGCACTGCACGATCGGCGTCCACGGCCGCTGCTTGAAGACCAGCGGGAACGACACGGCCAGCGTCCATATGACCAGGATGATGTAGGAGAAGCCGCCGATCCAGCCGTAGGTGGTGAAGCCCTTCAGCCACATGTTGTGTTCGTCCTCGCCGAGAAGCTTGCCGAAGGCTTCCGGCCCGATGCCGAGCGGATGCTGCTGGACGAGGAAGAAGCCGATCGCCTGGCGGGCGAAGCGCCCGAGATGGCCGGCGTCGTAGTTTTCGAGAAGCTGGGCGCGCTGGACGAACAGGTCGTAGATGGCCGGGATCGATAGGGCGACCGCGAGCAACAGGACTATGGCGACGAGACCGGCGACGAAATAGACGACGATGCGCAGGCGCCCGAGCTGGCGCAATTCGTTGACATAGGCGAACAGGCCGACGAGCCCGATCACCACCACCGTCATCGCCCACGCGGCGCGCGAGAAGGCGAGGAATTCGGCGAGCAGCAGGATCACGAGCAGCATCGCCGGGACGAGGCTGTTGCGCAGGCGCTGGGCGAGGATGTCGCGGAAGAGCAGCGCGATCGGCAACACCAGGAAAGGCGCGAAGACGTTGGGGTCCTGGAAGGCGCCCATGACGCGGCCGTAGCGCAGGAACAGCTCACCGCCGGGGATGACGTGGAAATAGCCGCCGATGCCGGCGAGCGACGTCAGCACGGCGGCGGCGACATAGGCCTGCTTGATGACCGTCAGCCGGCGCTCCGGCGCCTCGGCGACGACCGCGGCGAAGAAGATCGCCGACAGCATGAGGAAGGCGCTGGTCGCCATGTAGAGGATGCCGCCGCTGATCGAATCGAGCTGGGTCAGCGCCAGGATGCCGCCGATGAGATAGAGCGCCAGCAGCAGGACGAGCGGCAGGAAGGCCCGGGCGATCTTCAGGCCGAAGAAGGTCCACACCAGGATGATCGGCAGGAGCAGCAGCTCGTAAGGCGCCGGCTCACGGATGACGAAGCCGCCGAGGAAGACCACCAGGCCGAGCGCCCAGTCGCCGACCTTGCGGCCGAAGCGCCAGGTCGGCGCGGCCCTGCCGAACTCGGAAACGACCGTCACCGTATTCAATACGCATTCTCCGTCTGGAGCAGGCGGAACGGCGTCATCGCGATGATGTAGAGGTCGAACGGCACCGACCAGTTCTCGATGTAGTAGAGGTCGTGCTCGATGCGGTGCTGAAGCTTCTCGGTGGTGTCGGTCTCGCCGCGCCAGCCGTTGATCTGGGCCCAGCCGGTGATCCCCGGCTTGACCCGGTGGCGGGCGAAATAGCCGTCGACCACGTCGTTATAGAGCCGGTCGGCGGCCTTGGCCTGCAACGCATGCGGGCGCGGGCCGACCAGCGACAGGTTGCCCTTGAAGACGACGTTGAACAGCTGCGGCAGCTCGTCGAGGCTGGTCTTGCGGATGAAGCGGCCGACGCGGGTGACGCGCGGATCGCCCTTGGAGACCAGCTGGGCGGCGTTGACGTCGGCCTGGTCGACATACATCGAGCGGAACTTGTAGACCTCGATCAGCTCGTTGTTGAAGCCGTAACGCTTCTGTTTGAAGAGCGCCGGACCCTTGCTGTCGAGCTTCACGGCCAGCGCCGTGAGCGCCATGACCGGCGTCGCCAGAATCAGAATGAGGCCGCCGACGATGTGGTCGACCATCCATTTGGACACCACGTCCCAGCCGGCGATCGGCTTGTCGAAGACGTCGAGGAAGGGCACCTTGCCGACGAAGGAATAGGTCCGCGGCCGGAAGCGCAGCTTGTTGGTGTGCGCCGACAGGCGGATGTCCACCGGCAGCACCCAGAGCTGGCGCACCATCTGCAGCACGCGGTTCTCGGCGGTGATCGGCAGCGCCACGATGAGCAGATCGATGCGCGCGATGCGGCCGAAATCGACCAGCTCGGCGATATTGCCGAGCTTCGGGTAACCGGCGACGATCGGCGGCGAACGATCGTCCTTGCGGTCGTCGAAGATGCCGCAGATGCGGATGTCGTTGTCGGGCTCGTCCTCGATGGCGTGGATCAGCTTCTCGGCCGATTCCCCGCCGCCGACGATGACGGCGCGGCGTTCGAGACGGCCGGAGCGGATCCAGCTGCGCACCAGACGGGCGAAGAGCAGACGGAAGGCGGTGAAGACGAAGAGGCCGGCGATGTACCAGCTGGTCACCCAGACGCGCGAATAGGTGTCGCCGATCTTGCCGAGGAAGGCGACCACCGCGAAGAGCACGAAGACGGTCGTCCAGGCGAGGAAGACGCGGCCGAGCTGGAGGCCGCCGCGGCGGAAGGAGACGACCGAATAGCCGTCGGCAAGCTGGATCATGACGACGGCGGTGAGCGCGCCGGCGACCAGCGGCGGGGCGTACCACCAGGACAGGCCTTCGTTCGCCCCGACATAGACGAAATAGACCACGGCGCCGACGACGAGGATCGCCGTGAACTCGACGACGCGGGCAAAACCGGCGAGCAGGATGGGCGAGATCGGACTGCTCGACAGGCTTGAGGCGACCAGGCGCGTGGCCGCGCTCAGTGCCGCATCGTTGCCGACCACGGCCCTGGTGTTTTGCGGTCCGGCTCCGCCGTTTTCTTGCGGCGTCGGCGCTCCGGTGTCGACGGCGCGAGCCGCCGGACCATCCGCCCTGTCATGCTGATTCATCGCGCAAGCGTCCACTCAAACCCGTCGGTCCCCGTCCGCCATGCATACGGGACTGCGGCTAACAAACGCTTGTTGGGACAGCCAAATCGGGGCCGACCGCGGCTTATGCTTAACGGGTTCTTGCCGTGGCGTAGGCGGCCTCTACGCCCGAAGCCATGGCGGCGACGGTGAAGGTGGCGCGGATCTGTGCCTTGAGCCGCTCCGCCGCGGCCCGCGCGGCCTCTGCTCCATCGCGCATGGCGGCCATCGCATTGGCGAGCTCGCCGGCCTCTCCCGGCGCCACCAGACGGCCGGATTCGGCGCCGAAGATCTCGGGGATTCCGCCAACCCGGGTGGCGATCAGCGGCATGCCGGCGGCAATCGCCTCGAGCACCACATAGGGCATCAATTCGGCACGCGAGGGCACGACCACGGCGCGGGCCAGCGCAAAGGCGTCGCGGGCCGGCATCGGATCGTGGAAGGTCACCGCATCGCCGAGGCCAAGCGCACGGGCCTGCGCGACATAGCGGGGCTTCTCCTCGCCGCCGCCGACGATCGCCGCGCTGGGGCTGTGGCCGGCGCCCTTGCCGAGAAGCGCCAGCGCCTCGAGGAACACGTCGGGCCCCTTCAGGTCGCGCAAGGTGCCGATGAACAGGAAATCGGCGGCGTCGGGCAGGGGGGCGACCGGTTCGAACTCCTCCGGCCTGAGGCCGTTGGGGACGATGCTGACCGGCGCCCGCGGGCGCCCCACCTTGGCGGCGTAGGTGTCGGACTCGTACCGGCTGACGAAGACGAAGCCGTCGGTCATGCGGCCGAGGCCGCGCTCGGCCAGGAAATAGACACGGCCGGCAGCCGATTTCGGGTCGAAATGCAGGCTGCCGCCGTGCGGGGTGTAGATGCGGGCTACGCGGTTACCAGTTGCCCGCAAGAGGGTGCCGATCGTCCGCCCGTAGGCGCCGCCTTTGGCGCCGTGACCGTGCAGGACATCGGGAGCGAGAGGCCGCACCTTGCCGGCGATGCGCCAGGCGGCGGCGAGATCGGATGGCGCCAGTTGGCGGCGCATGGGGAAACGGACCAGCCCGAGCGCGAGGAACGGCCTGAGGGCTTCGAGCAGCGTGTCGTCGAGGCTGCCGCCGGTGGAGGCGTCACAGACGACCCCGACCGCGTGACCGGCACCATGCTGCGCCTCGGCAAGATCGCGGACGTGACGGAACAGGCCGCCGACCGGCTCGCGGAAGCAGTGAACGATCTTCAATTGTGCCGCCCCGTGGCACGCGCGTCACAAGTGGCGCTCGCGCACATAGATGGTGTCGCCGGGCAGGATCGCATCGTCGAGTGACAGCATGGCGGTGCCGATCTGGCCGTCGACGCTGCGGGTGACCTGGACGGAATAGGTGCTGGCGCGCGGCGTGAAGCCGCCCGCGATCGCCACCGCCTGCTGCACGGTCATGCCCGGCACGTAAGGATACTGGCCGGCCGCGGTCACCTCGCCCATGGCGAAGAAGGGACGGTAACGATCGATCTCGACCGAGACGTCGGGATTGCGCACATAGCCCTTGCGCAGGCGCTGGGCGATCTGGCTCTCGATCTCGGCGGTGGAGTGGCCGCGCGCCGGCACCGTGCCGATGAGCGGAATGGCCAGGTTGCCGGCCTGATCGACGACATAGGTGTTGGACAGGTCGGTCTGGCCGAAGACGATGACGCGCACGCGGTCGCCGGCGTCGAGGTGGTAGGCGGATACCAGTTCCGGGTGATAGCCGTCTTTGACCGTCGGGTTGTTGGCACAGCCGGCGAGCAGCGTGAGACCGATCAGCAGGGTCAATCGTCCGAATGATCGCATGTGCCAGCTCTGCCCGAATGCCGCGGTTCCGGAGCCGACTATCCGACGATTATGGTTAAGAGGGCGTAAAAGCGACTTCGACCAACCGAAGAATTTAAGCTGCCGTTAAGCAAGCTTAACGAAGGGTTAGCACGATCGATGGGCGTGTTAACGATGTGATTACCATAAGTCGAGATGATCAATCGCATTCTCAGGATGAGTCTTGCGATGGACACTCAGACGGCCGCGGCAACAGAGACGGAGATCGACCTCCGTGCGCTCTTCTCAACCTTGTTGAGAAAGCTGCCATATATCATTGCTTTCGTGCTGATTGTGGCGGCAGGGACCTATTTCGGCCTGAGCCAGGTGCAGCCGACTTATACCTCCGAAACGACGATTCTCATCCAGACCGGCGAGTCGAACCTTATCCAGACCACCCAGGCCAATCCCGAGCAGACCGCCACCGCCCTCGACGAGCAGGCGATCACCAGCCAGGTGCAGCTCATCCGCTCGCGCGACCTCGCCAAGAGCGTTGCCACCAAGCTCGACCTCGCCAGCAGGCCGGAATTCAATCCGAAGCTGCGTCCCGTTTCGCTGATCGACCAGGCGCTCGCGGTTGTCGGCCTCGCGCCGAAGTCGGCCCGTTCGGTCGAGGATCTGGTGCTCGAGACCTACTTCAAGCGGCTGTCGGTCTATGCGGTCGAAAAGTCGCGGGTCATCGTCATCGACTTCGAATCGACCGATCCGGCGCTCGCCGCCGCCGCCGTCAATGCCGTCGCCGAGGGCTACATCACCCTGCAGCGTGAAGTGAAGCGCACCTCCAATGCCGACGCCGCCAAGTACCTGTCGGCGCAGATCGGCGAGTTGCGCACCAAGGTCAGGGATGCCGAGGCCAAGGTCGAGACCTTCCGCAGCAAGAACGATCTGTTCGTCTCCGGCAACACCGCGAACACCACGCTGCCGCAGCAGCAGCTCGGCGATCTCAGCACGGAACTGGCCAAGGTGCGCACCGCCATGGCCGATGCCCGCGCGAAAGCCGACCAGATCCGCGCGGCGCTCAAGGCGGGCGTGACGCCGAACGTGCCGGACGTGCTCAATTCGCCGCTGATCCAGCGGCTGGTCGAGCAGGAAGTGGCGCTGCGCTCGCAGGCGGCCCAGCTTGCCGTGACGCTTGGCCCCCAGCATCCGCGCATGAAGGAAATGAACGCGCAGGTCGCCGACCTCGACCGGCAGATCGCGGCCGAGTCGCGCAAGATCGTCGATGCGCTCGACGCCGAGGTGAGCCTCTCCCAGGCGCGCGAGAAGGAGCTGAGCGCGGCGCTGTCGCGGCAGAAGGTCGCCACCGGCCAGGCCAACGACGCCGGCGTCGAGCTGGCGGCGCTGGAGCGCGAGGCCGCGGCCCAGCGCGATCTGCTCGATGTCTATCTCAGGCGCTACCGCGAGGCGGTGTCGCGCGAACAGGCGACCCTGCCGCCGGCCGATGCCCGCGTCATCTCGCAAGGTGCCGTGCCGAGCGAGCCGAGTTTCCCGAAGCTCGTGCCGATGACCGGTGCCGCGGCGGCGGTGGCGCTGATCCTGGCGATTGCCTTCGTGCTGCTGCGCGAGCTGGCAAGCGGCCGGCCGATACGGCGCGTCACCTTCGAGGACGTGTTGCCGATCGTGCCCGACGCCATGCCGGTCGGCGGCCATCTGCGCTGGGCGGACGACCACAGCATGCGCCGCATGATGCCGGCGGAGCCGACGCTGGCGCCCGATCTGGTCGATCGGGTGGACGAGTCGCTGGCCGCCATCGCCGGCGAGATCGTCGCCGGTGACGCCAAGCGCGTGCTGGTGACCCTTGCCGAAGGATCGGACGACAACGGACGGCCGCTGGTGGCAGTGGCGCTTGCCCGCGCCTTGGCGCATGCCGACAGGCGCACCGTCGTGGTCGATTTCCGCGGCGACAATGCCAACACGGTGTCGATGGGCGAGGGGGCGGACCTGCCGGGCTTCTCGGACCTTTTCACCAGCGAGGCGTCCTTTGCCCAGGTCATCTTCCGCGACCGGCACTCGCGCGTGCATTTCATCCCGGCCGGGCGCGCGCCATTGACTGACGCGCCGTCCGACATGGAGCGCCTGGAAACGATCCTCTCGGCGCTCGCCTTGACCTATGACAGCGTCATCCTCGACGCCAGCGACGCGCTGATCGCCACGCTCGGCAACACGGCCGATCTCGCCGTGGTGGTGAGCGAGGTCGGTCCCGCCGATCCGCGCACCAAGGCGGCCTTCGACCGCATCGCGGCGGCGAGCGACGCACGCACCCTGCTGCTGATGGTCGATCCCGCCGCGCCGGCGTCTGCGGCTGAGGCCAGGGAAGAGGCAGAGGCCGACATGGAGCCGGCAGTCGACAACGGCAAGGAGCCGGCGATGGCGGGCGAGAAGTCGTCGGCCGACGCGGCCGCGTAGAGCCCTATTCCTCGCCCGGATCGGGGCGCTGCATCCACTTGATGATGAGGCCGGCGGGGATGACCCAGATCAGCCCGGCAACGGCGAAATAGGCCGTCTGTACCCAGGCCGAGGTGCCGGGCAGGCGCGCGGCGCCGATGGTCATGGCGACCAGGGCGTAAAACGTCACGAAGACGAGCAGCAGCACGGCGCCGATCAGCTTGCGGACGGTGCGGGGCAGGGCCATCGAAAGGGCAATCCACTCTTTGGAACCGGACTAAAAGCCGCACCGGATACACGCTTGCCCGGCGGGGCGGGTCTCCTGTAACCCTTGGCCCGAGGAGCAGCGTTCTTGGCAAGTATCACAAGTAGCCAGCCCGTATCGGCGAGGGACCCCGGCCGCGACCGCGCGCTGGTGCGCGCGTGGCTGATCGTCGTCGCCCTGATGATCGTGGCCATGGTGGTGGTCGGCGGCGCGACGCGGCTCACCCATTCCGGCCTGTCGATCACCGAGTGGCAGCCGATCCATGGCGTCATCCCGCCGCTGAACCAGGCTCAGTGGCAGGAGGAGTTCGCCAAGTACCAGCAGATCCCGGAATACCAGCAGCTCAACAAGGGCATGACGCTGGCCGAGTTCCAGGGCATCTTCTGGTGGGAATGGAGCCACCGGCTGCTCGGCCGGCTGATCGGCGCGGTCGTGCTGCTGCCGCTGATCTTTTTCTGGCTGACCGGCCGCATCGAGGCGCGCCTCAAGCCGCGTCTGGTGGCGCTTTTCCTGCTCGGCGGCCTGCAGGGCGCGGTCGGCTGGTGGATGGTCAAAAGCGGCCTCAGCGTGCGCACCGACGTCAGCCAGTACAGGCTCGCCACCCACCTGACGCTCGCCGCGGCGATCCTGGCCTATACGGTGTGGCTGGCGCGCGGGCTGGCGCCGAGTCCGCTTGAGCGGCTCGCGGCGGCGCCTGCGCGGCATCGCCGGGCTGATCCTCGGCCTGACGTTCCTGCAGATCTTTCTCGGCGGCCTGGTCGCCGGCCTCGACGCCGGGCTGACCTACAACACCTGGCCGCTGATGGACGGCACGCTGGTTCCCTCCGGTTTGTTCGCGCTGTCGCCGTGGTGGCGGAACCTGTTCGAGAGCGTGCTGACGGTGCAGTTCGACCATCGCCTCGGCGCCTATGTGCTGTTCGCGCTGGCCTGGGCCCATGCCTTTCAGGCGCGCGCCACGCCTTATGAGCGCTCGGCGCTGGGTCTGGCGCTCCTGGTGACCCTGCAGGCGATGCTCGGCGTCACGACGCTGTTGATGGTCGTGCCGCTCCATGTCGCGCTGACCCACCAGCTCGGCGCGGCGGTCGTGCTGATCGCGGCGGTCGTCCACCTGCGCCGCATGTGGCCGGCGGTGCCGGTCGCGACGCCCGCCGTCGCCTGACCGCCGCGGCTCACACGAGCCCGGCAGCCTCGTCGAGACCCAGCATCAGATTGAGGTTCTGCACCGCCGCGCCGGAGGCACCCTTGCCGAGATTGTCGAGCAGGGCGACCAGACGCGCCTGACGCATATCCTCGGAGCCGAAGACGAAGAGCTTCATATGGTTGGTGCCGTTCAGCGCCTCCGGCTGCAGGCCGGCGAGCGCCGCCGAATTCCGCCAGCGTCGCCACGGCGACGAAGCGCTCGCCGAGATAGCGCTCGGCCAGCGCCGCATGGATGTCGGCGAGCTTCGGCCGGCCGGGCAGGGCGTCCAGATGCAGCGGCACCTCGACGATCATGCCCTTGTAGTAGCGGCCGACCGAGGGCGCGAAGACCGGGCGCACGGTCGAGGCCGCCATGCTTCATGATCTCCGGCACATGCTTGTGCTTGAGGGTAAGCGCGTAGATGCGGGCACGGTCCAGGCTGTAGTTCGCCGCGGTCTCGTCCTCGAACTCGGCGATCAGCGACTTGCCGCCGCCGGAATAGCCCGAGATGCCGAAGATGGTGAGCGGCATGTCGGCCGGCACGATGCCGGCGGCGGTCAGCGGCCGGATGAGCCCGATGGCGCCGGTCGACCAGCAGCCGGGATTGGAGACGCGGTGCGCCGCGGCGACCTTCGCCCGCTGGGCGGCATCCATCTCCGGGAAGCCGAAGGTCCAGCCGTCGGCGACGCGATGCGCGGTCGAGGCGTCGATGACGCGCACGCTGTTGCTCTTGATCAGAGCGACGGCGTCGCGCGCCGCATCGTCGGGCAGGCAGAGGATGACCGCGTCGGCACCGTTGAGCAGCTCGGCACGCGCCGCCGGGTCCTTGCGATGCTCCGCTGCGATCGACAGAAGCTCAAGGTCGGCGCGGCCTTCCAGCCGCTGCCGGATCTGCAGGCCGGTCGTGCCGGCCTCACCGTCGATGAAGACTGTCGCAGCCATTTCTCCACCCTCCTGCCCGAGCTGGCAGATAACGCCAATGCCGACAAACGAAAAGGGCGGGCCGACCGGCCCGCCCTCGAAATGTCGCGAACGCCGTACCGGTCAGCGCTTCGAGAACTGGAAGGAGCGTCGGGCCTTGGCGCGGCCGTACTTCTTGCGCTCCACCGTGCGCGAGTCGCGGGTCAGGAAGCCCTGCTTCTTGAGCACCCCGCGCAGCTCCGGCTCGTAATAGGTCAGCGCCCGCGAAATGCCGTGGCGCACCGCGCCCGCCTGGCCCGACAGACCGCCGCCGGCGACCGTGGCCTTGACGTCGTACTGGCCATCGCGGGCGGCCGCCAGGATCGGCTGGCGCAGGATCATCTGCAGCACCGGCCGGGCGAAATACTCGGTGAAGTCCTTGCCGTTGACCACGATGCGTCCGCCGCCGCGCGTCAGCCAGACGCGGGCGACCGCGTCCTTGCGCTTGCCGGTGGCATAGGCGCGGCCCTGGGCGTCGAGCTTCTGGACGTGGACCGGGGCGGCCGGCCACCTCATCGATGGTGGCGAGGTCCTGGAGGGATTGCAGATCGGCCATGTCAGGCGGTCCTCACGTTCTTGCGGCTCAGCGCGGCGATATCGAGCACTTCCGGCTGCTGGGCGGCGTGCGGATGCTCGCTGCCCTTGTAGACGCGGAGATTCTTCAGCTGGCGGCGGGCGAGCGGCCCCTCGGGCAGCATGCGCTCCACCGCCTTCTCGACGACGCGCTCGGGAAAGCGCCCGTCGAGGATCTTGGCCGCGGTGCGCTCCTTGATCCCGCCGATCCAGCCGGTGTGCCAGTAGTACTTCTTGTCCTGGCGCTTCCTGCCGGTGAAGGCGACCTTCTCGGCATTGATGACGATGACGTTGTCGCCGCAGTCGACATGCGGCGTGTAGATCGCCATGTGCTTGCCGCGCAGACGCCGCGCCACGATCGCCGCGAGGCGGCCGACGACGAGGCCGTCGGCGTCGATCACGACCCACTTCTTGTCGACGTCGGCCGGCTTCAGGTTAAATGTTTTCATGGGTACATCCGGCGTGTTGAAAACCGAAGGCGGCGCTGGAAGAGCGCCGCCGGATGGCGCGGGTTCTAGCCAGGAATGCAACGCGCGTCAAGGGGCAGGCGTCAATAATGCAAGGGATTTCAGCTTGTTACGATTACGGTATCATAATACCGCAATCATGCCCGCCAGGCGGCATAGCGGCATTGCGACGGCCACCTGTCCGGTGCCACGCAGAACATCGAGCGCTGCCCAACGACCGGCGCGCTGCTCCGGCGGCAAACGTCGCGGACACTCGATTCAATTATCTGCATACATATCTGAGGGCAATCGAACCCACAGAGAGGAACAGTCATGCCTGCCGACGCTCCACTGCGGACGAGCGACGCTGCGCGAGATCCTGACCTCGCAACCCCACCATCGCCGTGCTCGGTGCCTCGCCGAAGCGCGGACCGGGTGAGCCGGGCCATCATGGGCTACCTCATCCAGCACGGCTATCACGCCATTCCGGTCAATCCCGTCTATGCCGGCCAGAAGATCTTCGGCAAGACCGTCTATGCCAGCCTGGCCGACGTGCCGGAGCCCATCGATATCGTCGATGTCTTCCGCCGCACCGAATTCCTCGGCGAGGCGGTGGACGAGGCGCTGGCGCTCGAGCGGAAGCCGAAGGTCATCTGGATGCAGCTCGGACTGCGCGACGATGCCGCCGCCCAGCGCGCCGGGTCGCCGGCCTCACCGTCGTCCAGGACCGCTGCATCAAGATCGAGCACGCCCGCCTCGGTATCTGAGGCACACAAGCCCCTAGGGGCGAGGCTCGGGCTGAATGATAGCACCGGCGACCGAGCCTGCCCTCCGCACTGGCGCCCGCAATCAGCTTCTGAACAACGGTGTCGAGTTGTAGATCTTCGTCTCCTCCTCGGTCATCTCGGCCGGCACGTCGGCAAAGAGCGGCGTCGACAGGTAGCGCTCGCCGGTGTCGGGCAGCATGCACAGGACGGTTGAGCCCTCGGAGCCTCGCGCGCCACCTTGAGGGCGCCGGCGAACGTGCCGCCAGCCGTGATGCCAACGAAGATGCCCTCCTGCTGTGCGAGGTCGCGGCTGCATTTGAGCGCGTCGGCGTTGTCTATTCCGACGACACGGCTGATGAAGCCCATGCCAACCGCTTCGCCTGTGACCTTTGGGATGAAATCGGGCGTCCATCCCTGCATCGGATGCGGCTTCCAGGCGGGATGCGTGGCCGAAGCCGAGCCGTCGGGGTTGCGCGCCTGCGGCTGACCACTTTCGAGAAGCGGGGCCTCCGTCGGCTCGCAGACGACGATCTTGGTGTCGGGCCGCTCCTTGGCGAGCACGCGGCCGACGCCCTGCAGCGTGCCGCCGGTGCCATAGCCCGTAACCCAATAGTCGAGCCTCTCCCCGGCGAAATCGTCGATGATCTCGCGCGCAGTGGTGCGCGAATGCACATCCGGATTGGCCGGGTTCTCGAACTGGCGCGTATAGAACCAGCCGTGCGTCTCGGCGAGTTCGACCGTCTTGCGCACGATGCCGACGGCCCGCTCCTTGGCAGGGGTGAGGATCACTTTCGCACCGAGGAACCGCATGAGCCGCCGCCGCTCCACGCTGAAACTGTCGGCCATCACGGTCACCAATGGATAGCCCTTGGCTGCGCAGACCATGGCCAGGCCGATGCCGGTGTTGCCGCTGGTCGCCTCGATCACCGTCTGGCCGGGCTTCAACTCGCCCGACTTCTCCGCCGCCTCGATGACGCCGAGCGCCAAGCGGTCCTTGACCGAGCCGAGCGGATTGAATGCCTCGATCTTGACGTAGAGGTTCACGCCCGGCGGAGCGAGTCGGTTGATCCGCACGACCGGCGTGTGGCCGATCGTTTCGAGAATGCTTTGATATCTGTGGCCCATGGCTTCCCTCCCTATGGTGTGCCCGTCCGACGCCTCCCGACCGACCAAGAGCCGGCCGCGACGGCGCTCCGCCAGCCCGATGTCAGCCCTGCGGCGATCCGGGGCCGCTGGGTCAAGATGGAGCACACGCCTCACGGCATCCAGAGCTGCGGGGCAATTCTTTCGGCCTCCGGGCCTGACTTTGGCAGCATTTGCTTTGGATTTTGGCAGGCTCACCGGCTAGGGATAGCGGCTGGCCCGGCCACCAATGCGCCCGGCGACGGAGGGAGTGAAACGATGAGTGACGATCGCGTACCCGGTTTTGCCACGCTGGCCGTGCATGCCGGCGCCAAGCCCGACCCGACCACCGGCGCCCGGGTGACGCCGATCTACCAGACCGCGTCCTACGTCTTCAACGACGCGGACCATGCCGCCGCGCTGTTCGGCCTGCAGGCCTTCGGCAACATCTATACGCGCATCATGAGCCCGACCAGCGACGTGCTCGAGCAGCGCATCGCGGCGCTGGAAGGCGGCACCGCGGCGCTCGCGGTCGCCTCCGGCCACGCGGCGCAGCTGGTGACGCTGCACGCGCTGATGCAGCCGGGCGACGAGTTCGTCGCCGCGCGCCAGCTCTATGGCGGCTCGATCAACCAGTTCAACCACTCGTTCAAGGCCTTCGGCTGGCAGGTGAAGTGGGCCGACATCGACGACATCGCCTCCTTCGAGCAGGCGGTCGGCCCGAAGACCAAGGCGATCTTCGTCGAATCCATCGCCAATCCCGGCGGCGTGGTGACCGACATCGCGGCGGTCGCGGCGGTGGCCAAGCGGGCAGGGGTGCCGCTCATCGTCGACAACACGCTGGCCTCGCCCTATCTCTGCCGGCCCCTCGAGCACGGCGCCGACATCGTCCTCCACTCGATGACCAAGTTCATCGGCGGCCACGGCAATTCCATCGGCGGCATCATCGTCGACGGCGGCAAGTTCAACTGGATGGCGTCCGACCGCTATCCGGTCCTCTCCGCGCCGCGGCCGGAATACAACAACATGGTGCTCGGCGAGACCTTCGGCAATTTCGCCTTCGCCATCGCCTGCCGCGTGCTCGGCCTGCGCGACCTCGGTCCGGCGATCTCGCCGTTCAACTCGTTCCTCATCCTCACCGGCTCGGAGACGCTGCCACTGCGGATGCAGAAGCACTCCGACAACGCCAGGGCGGTGGCCGAGTTCCTCGCCGGCCACGACAAGGTGTCGTGGGTGAGCTATGCCGGCCTGCCCGGCGACCGCTATCACCAGCTGGCGCAGAAATACTGCCCGAAGGGGGCCGGCGCCGTGATGACCTTCGGCGTCGAAGGCGGCGCCGAGGCCGGCGTCGCCCTGGTGTCGAAGGTGAAGCTCTTCTCCCACCTTGCCAATATCGGCGACACGCGTAGCCTGATCATCCATCCGTGGTCGACCACCCACAGTCAGTTGACCGAGGAGCAGCGCAAGGTGGCCGGCGCCGGGCCGGACGTGATCCGCCTTTCGGTCGGCATCGAGGACGTGGCCGACATCATCGCCGACCTCGACCAGGCGCTGGCCTAGACGGAGCCAAGCAGGGCTTCAAAATGTCGTTCAATGCGACGGTGCGCGTCGAGAACGGTCTCCTGGCCGTTCCCGGCGCCGATTCGCGTGGCGTTCGTGTCTTTCGCGGCATCCCCTTCGCCGCCCCGCCGGTCGGCCCCTTGCGCTGGCGGCCACCCGAGCCGGCGCTTCCCTGGAGCGGCATCCGCCCGGTCGATCGCTTCGCGGCGAATGCCATGCAGGGCATCGTCTACCGCGACATCGACCCCTACCAGCAGGGTGTCTCGGAGGACTGCCTCTTCCTCAATGTGTGGACGCCGGCGACAGGCAGAGATGAGCGGCTCCCCGTCCTCTTCTGGATTCACGGCGGCGGCTTCATCGCCGGCCACGGCGCCGAGCCGCGCTATGACGGCGCCCGGCTGGCCGCGCGCGGCATCGTCGTGGTCACATCGAACCATCGCCTCGGCGCGTTCGGCTTCCTCGCCCATCCCGAGCTGACCGCCGAATCCCCGCACGGCGCATCCGGCAATTACGGCCTGCTCGATCAGGTGGCGGCGCTCGCCTGGGTGAAGCGCAACGCTCGCCGCCTTCGGCGGCGATCCCGACTGCATCACCATTGCCGGTGAAATCGGCCGGGTCGATCTCGGTTTCGGCGCTGATGGCCTCGCCCCTGACGGCCGGCCTGTTCCAGCGCGCCATCGGCGAAAGCGGCGCCCTGTTTGCGGCCTCGCCGATCCCGGACCGGTCGCGCGCCGCGGCCGAACGCTATGGCGTGCACTTTGCCGAAGGACTGGGCGCCAGGTCGCTTGCCGAGATGCGCGCACTGCCCGCGGAGACGATCCTTGCGGCGACGCCGACCGATCACACCCTGTGGCCGACCGCCGATGGCTATTGTCTGCCGGAGAGCCCGGCGGAGATCTTCGCTGCGGGCAGGCAGAACGACGTGACCCTGCTTGCCGGCTGGAACCGGGACGAAGGCTTCAGCTTCGACTTCACCGTCGGCACGGGACAAACCTTCGCGGACATGCTGCGGCAGCATTTCGGGCCGCGTGCCGAGGGAATCCTTCGGCTCTATCCGGCCGGCAATCCGGAGGAGGCCGCCCGCTCGGCGCGCGCCTTCAGCGGCGACCTCGTCATCATCCAGCCGACCTGGGCCTGGATCGCGGCGCAGGTGAAGACCGGGACCAAGCCGGTCTACCGCTACCGTTTCGACCGTGCGCCGCCGACGCCCGAGGGATGGTTCGGCGAGCGGCCGAGCGCGGACGCCGGCGCCTTCCACGCCGCCGAGATCGTCTATGTCTTCGACAACCTCGACGCCTTTCCCTGGCACTACAGCGAAGCGGACCGGCAGACCGCCGCGGCGATGTCGGCCTATTGGGTCAACTTCGTGAAGACCGGCGATCCCAACGGCCCCGACCTGCCGGAATGGCCGGCATACAGCGCGCGGGACCGGGGGATCATGGTCCTCGACGCCGAGCCGCATGTCGGCGTTCCCGAACACGACGAACGGCTTGCCCGCCTCCTGCGCTGAATATTGCGCAGTGGAGCGTCGGAGCGGCGACGACAATGCGTGACAACAATAGGGCCGCTTGCTTTCAGGCGGTCGCGAACACATATGGGCTGTAGCGCGCGCTATATCGTACGATATAGCGCGGTGCCTTTTTATGAGCGCATGAGATCCCGGTGAACATCATCGAAGTGAACAACCTCGTCCGCAGCTTCGGCGAGCTGAGGGCGGTCGACGACATCAGCTTCGATGTCGCCGAAGGGGAGATTTTTGCCTTTCTGGGCCCCAACGGTGCGGGCAAATCGACCACCATCAAGATGCTGACGACGCTGCTGCGTCCGACCTCGGGCACGATCCGGGTTGCGGGTCACGATCCGGTCGCCGAGCCCAATGAGGTGCGCCGGGCCTTCGGCATCGTCTTCCAGGATCCGGCCGTCGACGAGGAACTGACCGCCTGGGAGAACATGGAGTTCCACGGCGTGCTCTATGGCGTGAAACGGGCCGAACGCCGCCGGCGGATCGACGAGCTTCTCGCCTTCGTCGAATTGTCGGACCGGCGCAACAGCCAGGTAAAGGAGTTCTCCGGCGGCATGCGACGCCGGCTGGAGATCGCCCGCGGCCTGTTGCATACGCCGCGCATCCTCTTCCTCGATGAGCCGACGCTGGGCCTCGATCCGCAGACGCGCAACCACATGTGGAGCTATCTGCAGACGCTGAATGCGCAGGATGCGACGACCATCTTCTTTTCCACCCACTACATGGAGGAAGCCGAGCGCGTCGCCCAGCGCATCGCCATCATCGACCGTGGGCGGATCGTGGCGATGGGCACGGCGCAGTCGCTCAAGCAGGAGACTGGGACGGATTCGCTGGAGGAGGCGTTCCTGGCCGTCACCGGCAAGACGATCCGCGACGAAGAAGCCGGCGCCGGCGACCGCATGCGCATGGTCGTGCGCTCGCACCGCAGGGGATGAAGGTCATGTTGGACGCCATCTACATCATGTGGCTCAGGCAGATGAAGCGCTTCATGCGCTCGCGGGCACGGCTCATCGGCTCGCTCGCCCAGCCGCTCCTCTTTCTGGTGACCTTCGGCTTCGGCTTCAGCTCCGTCTACAGCGAGGCGGGCAACGGCAATTTCATCAATTATCTCGCCCCCGGCATCGTCATCATGACCATCGTCTTCGGTTCGGTCTTCTCCGGCATCGACGTGATGTGGGACAAGCAGTTCGGCTTTCTCAAGGAGACGCTGGTGGCGCCGGTGCCGCGCTGGGCGCTGATGGCGGGGCGCACGCTGGGCGCCGCGACGGTTGCCGTCATCCAGGGCGCGCTCGTCCTGGTCATCACCTTCGCGCTCGGCTTTCAGCCGGGCTCGTGGTGGATGCTCATTCCTGCATTGGTGGTGATGGTGCTGGTGGCGATCATCTTCACCGCCTTCGGCACGGCCGTGGGCGCCCGCCTGAGCGACATGCAGGGCTTCCAGCTCATCATGAACTTCATCGTCATGCCGCTGGTGTTCCTGTCAGGCGCGTTGTTCCCGCTCACCGGCCTGCCGCCGGTCATGTATGCGATCGTGCGGGTAAATCCGCTGTCCTACGGCGTCGATGCCATGCGGGCGCTGCTGATCGATGGTGGCCATTTCGGCCTGGCGGTCGATTTCGCCGTCCTCATCGCCGTCACCGCGGCGCTGGTCGCCATCGGCACATATCTGTTCACAAAGATCGAAGTGTAAGGGCCCTCGCGGCCGACCCCCGCGCCGGGCGGCGTGGGGGTCAGTCATGCTCACGCCACTCCAGGTCAACCGGCCGCCGAATGCGCCGGCGGTTGATGCGTGACACTCCACAGCTCAACCGCCGCCAGAACAGCGACCACAAGCCCGATGATGACGTGGGTCCACATCGCCGTCGTGACGGCCGCGAAGCCGAGCAAGAAGGGCGATATGAAAGCCCAGGCGCCAAGGATCAGGTTCACCCATTCTTCCCACTGGGCGAAGGCCACAATTGCCCCGATCGCGACCAGGCCGATAACCAGGCCGACGATCACGGCGTTATAGGTGGCGACTCCGGCAGGAAATGCGAGAACCCACGGGCTGATGACCAGCAAGACGGCGAGGACCAGGTTAGCCCAGTCCATGAACATCAGGTTTCTCTTCATTTTGAGCCTCCTGAACGGTCTATGCCATCGGAAAGCCCGCCCGCCGACGCAACTCGCGAGCGGACACGCCAATATTTAGGCTCACCGCGCAATAAAAGAAGGCCTCAAGTTCCGTCCTGCACTGCCGGAACCTGTCTGGTCGAGAGAGGTTCCAGTGCCTATAGTCCCGCGTGGGGTGGGCGATTCATAAGCGAGGAACGCTGATGAAGGCCCTTGCATTGGGACGGACGGCCGCGTTTGCGGCTGCTTTTTTGTGCGTTGCCGGCCCGGCGCTGGCTGCCGGCTGCCAAAAGGAGCCGAACTTCGCCGCCTGGCTCGACGGCGTGCGCAAGGAAGCTGCCGGGCTCGGCCTGTCGCCGAGCGCCATCAATTCGGCGCTCGCCAACGTCAGCTTCGACCCCGCCATCGTCAAGAAGGATCGCGCCCAGGGCGTCTTCACCCAGGACTTCCTGCAGTTTTCCGATCGCATGGTGTCCGGCTACCGGCTGACGAAGGGCCCCCAGCTCATCGCCAAGTACAAGAACACCTTTGCCGGCATCGACAAGCAGTTCGGCGTGCCGGCACCGGTGCTCACCGCCTACTGGGCGCTGGAGACGGATTTCGGCGCCTTCATCGGCGACGGGCCGACGCTCACCTCGCTGGCCACCCTTGCCTATGACTGCCGCCGGCCGGACCTGTTCCGCACCCAGCTCATCGACGCCATCCGCATCATCAACCGCGGCGACCTGACCGCCGCGGAAATGCGCGGCCCCTGGGCCGGCGAGCTTGGCCAGCTGCAGTTCATCCCGGAACGCTATTTCGACTACGGCGTCGACTTCGATCATGACGGGCGGGTCAACATGTTGACCAGTTCCGCCGACGCGCTGGCCTCTGCCGCGAACTATCTCAAGAGCATCGGCTGGCAGCGCGGCCAGCCGTGGCTGCAGGAAGTGCGCGTGCCGCAGAACCTGCCGTGGGACCAGGCCGACCTGACCATCAAGCTGCCCCTGTCGAAATGGGCGGGCTGGGGCGTGACCCAGGCCAACGGCAAGCCGCTGTCGACCAAGGGACCGGACGCCTCGCTGCTTCTGCCCATGGGGCGGCTGGGGCCGGCCTTCCTCGCCTATCCGAATTTCGACGTCTATCTCATCTGGAACAACTCGATCGTCTATTCGACGACGGCCGCCTATCTCGCCACGCGCCTGGCCGGCGCCCCCAAGGTGGCGCGCGGCTCGGCGGTGCCACTGAGCGCGGCGGACGTGCGCGAGGTGCAGAAGCGGCTCGCCGACCGTGGCTACGAGGTCGGCGAGATCGATGGGGTCATCGGCGCCAACACCCGTGCCGCGGTCAAGGACATGCAAGTCAAGTTCGGCCTGCCGGCCGATTCCTACCCCGACAAGGCGCTGCTGGCGAAGCTTCAGGCTGGCGGGTAGGCGTCCCAACCCGACCGTCGCGGCGGCGATCTGCTGGTCAGGGCTGGATGTTCTCCAGGTCCTCCAGCAGGCTGGGGTGCTTCGGCTCCCAGCCGAGCGTCCGGCGGGTGTGCGTGCTCGACGAGGGCTGGTCGGTCGCGAAGATCGGGCCGAGGGGACCGTAGGTCTCCGCCGGCACAGGCTCGACTGGCAGGCCCAGGCGTCGGCCGATGACCGCCGCGATGTCACGCACTTTGTCTCCTTCGTCGGCCACGGCGTGCCAGGCAGTGCCTGCTTCCGCGCGCTCCAGAGCGAGCCGGAACAGCACTGCCGCGTCGCGTGCGTGCACGGCCGGCCAGCGCTGTTCGCCGTCGCCCGGGTAGCCGGACACGCCAGTTTGGCGGGCGATGTTGGTCAGCAGACCCGCGAACCCACCCGTGCCGTGGTTATGAACCGTGCGCGGCAGGCGGATGGTCGTGCTCCGGACCCCACGCGCGGCCAGGCCGAGGACCGCCGTGACCGCGCGACCGCGACCACCGACCGGCCCCTCGGTCGGTACCGGATCGGACTCGGTGGAGACGCGGCCGGGCACCCACGGTGTACCCGAGACCGTGACGAAGGGGCGGTCGCTGCCGACGAGCGCCTCGCCGACGGTCGCCAGGGCAGCCGTTTCTTCGGCCACCGCCTTCGCAAGGGCCTCGGGGCTGCTGAAGTCGTTGGCGAATGCCAGGTGGATCACGCCGTCCGCTTCGGCAACGCCGGCGCGAAGAACGTCGAGATCGGCGAGAGCCCCCCGCAGAGACTTGGCGCCGGCTGCCTCGGCGGCCAACGCCGATGCGTCGGAGCGGGCGAGGACAAGGGCGGTGTGACCGTTGCCCAAAAGCTCGGCGACGACGGCGGACCCGATGAGACCGGTCCCACCGGTAACAAGAATGCGCATGACCCTCACTCCTCTGATAATGTCAGTTACTGACATATAGGGGTAGTGACAGTCGCTGACAATACCCATATGGTGGCTGCATGCCACGCAATCGAGAAGAGGCCCGCAAACGCCTTCAACGCGCAGCCTTGGAGCTGTTTGCCGAGAATGGCTTCGATCACACCACGGCCGCCCAGATCGCTGCGCGGGCGGGGGTGACCGAGCGCACGTTCTTCCGGCACTTTCCCGACAAGCGCGAGGTCCTGTTCGACGGCCAGAACATCCTGGGCGCGGCGCTGTCCGATGCGATCGGCAAGACGCCACCCGAGCTGCCGTCGATGCAGGCTCTGCGGCGGGCCTTCGCGTCAGTCACGGCGATGCTCGAACAAAATCGCCAGTTCTCTGAGCCCCGTCAGCGCATCATTTCAGCGACGCCGGCCTTGCAGGAACGGGAAGTCGCCAAGCACGCCGCGCTCATCCGGGTCATGGCAGAGGCGTTGCAACGGCGGGGCATCGAAAAGCACCGCGCCGACCTCGCCGCCCAGGCAGGATTCGCGGTCCTGGGCTACGCGTTTGACTCCTGGGTCGCGGATTCATCGGTGCGACTGGGCGATTATCTTGATCGCGCCTTCGCGGAGCTGCAGATGCTCTCAACGCCAATCGACCCTTGATGACACGGCCGCTTTGCCTCCTTGGGTCGGCCGACGCCTACTCCTTGATGACGAAGGGTAGGGACATGGTTCCCTGCTTGCCGGAGACCTGATCGCGCAGCGTCGTATCGGCGATGTATTCGCCGGCCGGGATGCCGGTCAGCGTCAGGGTCAGCGTCGTCATGAACTCGCGGTTGCGCACGCGGCTCGAAAGGGCGAGCTTCTGGAAATTCTCCTGGGAGAGCAGGACCTCGCCCTCCTTCGACTTGATCGCCAGGTCGACGGCAATGTTCATCTGCCAGATGTCGCCGGTCTTCGCCCAGCCGAAGCCGACCGGCTCGGCATAGACGATCATCTGGTCGCCGGCGGCATAGACATTGGTCTCGCGTGGATTGTAGGCGCCGAAGCCGTTGGGCGGTCCCGCCACCCACAAGGCGCGGCGGAAGGTGAGCGGCGCCTGTTCCCACAACGTGTCGGCCGCTGCATCGAGCGCGGCGATGGCTTCGATGTACTTGCCCTGATCGGCAAGGCTCTGGGCCTCGCCCGCCTTGCCGACCAGATCGGCGGCCGCCGCCGGGGCAGCGAAAGAGACGGCCAGCAGCATCCCAAACAATGCGCGGCGCATGGGTCAGTCCTCCACAGGTCAAAACAGCCCGGTGACGTCGCCCTGCAGCGGATCAAGCCGTTTTGCCGCAAGGCGAATGGCCCGGTGCAGGATCATAGTAATCCACTATTGGCTGGGAGTGATGCCCATGAAGTTTCTCGATGTGTTGGCGAAGCTCGGTATTCTGCGCTCCGGCACCAAGGCGGCGGTCTACAAATCCGGCACCGAACGTCCGGCCGAGCTGATGATGGACGACGTCTACAATGCCGACCGCGACCTGACGACGAAGGAGGACGTCGCCAAGGTCGTCGGAGCCGGGAAGAAACCGCGCAATGCCAAATGACGGACGATGGCCGGGCGCTCCGTTCGCCGTTGTCCTGGCCTCGCTCGCCGCCCTGTCGGTGACACCGGCTGCCGCCGCCGGTCCTGTAGCGCTCGAAATCAGCGCCTGGCGCCTGTCGCTGCCTGATCCGTCCTTCGCCGACCTGCCGGCGCTTGTGCCTGAGATCGACTACTCGGAGGCCAACACGCTGCAGAGCCTGGTGTTTGTGTGCGACGCCGACAGCTACTTCGCCCTGGTCGTGGGGCCGTTGTTCGAGGCTCCGCCGACCGGCAAGGGCACGCTCGCCCTCGGCAGCGACAAGGGACCGGCGATGACGCTGGCCCTTCGCGACCTCTACAGCGCGCCCGGCGCCGATGCGCCCAAACTCGATTGGGACAGTGCCATCTACTACGCGCCGGTCGACATGGAAGACTTGTCGACGATGGCCTCCGTCGATCAACTGGCCCTGTCGTTCGCCGGCCAGACATGGCGCCTGCCGCTGCCCGATTTCGACCGCGCGATGCCGGCGTTCCTGGAATACTGTGCCACCGGCAAGGTCAGCGATCGCGGGATCGTGTTGGAGTAGGTCGGCGGGGACGGGCGGCTTGCGCCGCCGCTTGCGCGAAAGGTCACTGCACGCGCGCCTGGATGCGCTTGGCGACGATCCTGGCGAAGTATTCCGCCTCTTCCAGCGCTGGCTGTCCGTGCTGGCCAATCCCGTCGAACACGAAGTGCGCCGTATAGGGCCCGACCACGAAATCCAGGATGATCCGGCTTTGGTCCGGGAAAGGCTTCCAGCCGATGCCCGTGCCGAGCGATCTGTAGCCCGGCTGCGCCAGCATGGCGTCGTTGCTCGCGCGCGCCATGTCGGCGTCAGGATACTGCCAGATGATCAGATAGACGGAGAGCCGGGAGAGATCACAGGAACGCCGCGTGCCCTCCTTGCGGCACCAATTGCGTGCACTCTCTACATAGAAATAGCCATGCTTGGCGGGGTCGGTATCGCTGACGGTAAACTGCTGCCACGCGGCGAAGGCGGTGGGCATTCCCGTCTCGGTCGGCTCGGGCCGTTCATGGCCGGTCGCGTCGTCGCCGCGGGTGATGTGCCACCAGCCATCGGGCAGGTCGCCACCGGGATCGAGGAACAGGCCGGGATCGATGCCCGCCGCCACCGGCAGATAGAGCTGGTCGATGATGTCGGCGACCGTGTCCCACACCTGGTCGGTCAGGGATTTCCGGTCCTTGCCGAGCAGTTCGGCTTCGTAGGCGACCTCCAGGCGCTTGGTCCAGAAGTCGTCGAGCTTGCGCTTCAGCGCTGCCGCCAGCTTGTCGCCGACGAGGTCGGGATTGTAGCCCTGCGATTTCACCAGCCGGTCGAATTGGGCTTTGTATTGCGGCCAGTAGCCCTTGAAGTTGACCCCGCCTGACGCCCCGAAGGCATTGAAGATCGCCTGGTCGAAAGCCTCTGCCGGGCCGGCATAGGAATAGTCCATGCGGCCGCCGCGGGCGCGCTTGTATTCGGCATAGACCCGCGCCTCCATGGCCGGCACGAAGGCATGGTCGCGGATGAATTCGAGCGCGCTCTTGTAGACGCCGACCGCCTTGACGAACCCGGAAACGGCGCCCGGCAGGACGGAAAGCGCCTGATTGACCGCCTGGTCAGACAGCAGGTCGACGACCAGCTCGGTATCCCTGGCCGAGAGCAGCTTGTCGATTACCACGACGGTGGAAACGGCCGTGCCGAGCCGGTCGAGCCACTGCGGATTGGCGTCGAGTGCCAGCGATACGGCATCGCTGGCAAGACCGGTGGTCCGGGCAACCTCGGCGACGATCTCTTCACGCGTTGGCGTCTCGGCCGAGGCCGGAGCGACGCCCGTCAGCAGAACTGCGAAGAGGACGGCGATCAGGCCTGCTTTCACCGCAGGACGCCTCTGTTCGCGACTCAGATCGTGAGAGTATCCGGGTCCCGCGCAGCCGACGCCTTGCGCTCGGTCAATAAACCGCCAGGCCGGCCAACCGCAGGCAGCCGCGCGCCCACGCCGCAAGGGCGTTATGCCCGGACGCGGACGTAGCTGCCCGGCGCGTCCTCGATCGGCTTGTATTTGCGGCTGCCGATCCTGCGGGCAGGGACCCGTTCCTTGTCGTGCCGCTCGATCCATTTCTGCCAGTAGGGCCACCAGGAACCGGGATGCTCCGTGGCCTTTGTCATCCACCGATCGAACGCACCCTTCGGCGCCGGCCCGGTCCAGTACTGATACTTGTCGCGCGCCGGCGGATTGATGACGCCGGCGATGTGGCCGGAGCCGGCGAGCACATAGGTGACCTTGCCGCCGAAGAAGGACGAGCCGAGGAAGACGGAGCGCGGTGGGGCGATGTGGTCCTCGCGGGTGGCGAGGTTGAAGATCGGAACCGTGATCTTGTGGAGGTCGAGGGTGACGCCGGCGATCTCCATCTTGCCCTGCGACAGCTTGTTGTCGAGATAGCAGTTGCGCAGATAGAAGGAATGGTTGGCGGCCGGCATGCGCGTCGTGTCGGAATTCCAGTAGAGCAGGTCGAAGGGCGACGGCTGCTCTCCCATGAAATAGTTGGCGATGACATAGGGCCAGATGAGGTCGTCAGGCTTCAGCATGTTGAAGGCGGCATGCATGTTGCGGCCTTCGAGATAGCCGCGCACGTCCATCGCCTTTTCGAGCGCGGCGATCTGCGCCTCGTCGATGAAGACCTGGAGGTCGCCGGCCTGGCTGAAATCGACCTGGGTGGCGAAGAGGGTCGCCGAGGCGATGCGGCTATCGCCCTTTGCCGCGGCATAGGCGAGCGCGATCGACAGCAGCGTGCCGCCGACGCAATAGCCGACCGCATTGATCGTCTTCTCGCCGGTGACCGCGCCGATCACGTCGACGGATTCGAGGATGCCCTCGCGCATGTAGTGCTCGATGCTCTTCTTCGCCTGGTGCCGGTCGGGATTGACCCAGGAGATGACGAAGACCGTGTGGCCCTGCGCGACGCACCAGTGGATGAAGGATTTCTCGGCCGTCAGGTCGAGGATGTAGAATTTGTTGATCCACGGCGGGATGATGAGCAGCGGGCGCTTCAGCACCGTCTCGGTGGCCGCCTGGTACTGGATGAGCTGGCAGATGTCGTTCTGGTGGATCACCTTGCCCGGGGTCGTCGCCAGGGTCTTGCCGAGCTTGAACCTGGTGGTGTCCGACTGGCGGATCTTGAGAGCGCCGTGGCCGGCCTTGATGTCCTCGGCGAGCATGTGCATGCCGCGCACCAGATTGTCGGCATCGGTGGCCAGCGTCTGGCGCAGGACCTGCGGGTTGGTGAAGGCGAAATTGGACGGCGCCAGGGCGCTGGCGATCTGTTTGACGTAGAAGACCGCCTTCTGGCGGGTGTGCGCATCGATCTCGCCGGCCTCCGCCGCCATCGCTTCGGCCCAGCGGCTGGTGATCAGATAGAACTGCTTGATGAAGTCGAAGAACTGGTTCGAGTTCCATTCCGGATCGGTGAAGCGCTTGTCGCGTGCTGCCGGCTCGGCCACCGGCTCGGCCGGCTCGCCCATCATGCGTTTCAGGCTGGCCGCCCACAGGCTGAGATAACCGGCAATCAGGCGGTTCTGCGCCTCCGCCACGCGCTCGGGCTCGCCCATCCAGTATTCGCCGACCTTGGTCAGCGTGCGCACGGCGTCATAGACGAATCCGTCGAAATCGTTGGCGGTCTTGCCTTCCTCGCGCGGCTTGAGATAGTTGGCAGCGGCCTTGCCGGCCTCCTCGATCACGCGCGCGAGGTTGTGGGCGAAGGCTTCGGGATCGTTGATCCCGGTCGCCGGTGGGGCGTCCTTGTGGTTGCTCTCCACCATGCTCGTTCGGCCCCTGTGCGCGCACTGCGAACTGGGCTTTCGCCCGCTTTTTGGACATAATACGATGCTAGTTAAAGACTGCCTCACGGAATCTCACACCTTTGCGTAACCGATTGTTCACTATGAATTTTACGGATTGGCGGCACCGGCTGCCGCCGTCGGCCATGCTTCTGCGTCGGCTGGCTGCGGCTGCGGCGATTGTCGGACTTGGGCTTGTCGCCTCGGGCTGCGCGCAGTCGATGAGCGAGTTTGCCCGCAATGCGGACCAGCAACCGACGGCCTATCCCGCCCCCGGCGATCCGCAGACGATGGCCGGCGCGCGGCCGGCCGTGCTCGTCGACGAATCGACCGTTCCGCTGTCGCAGTCGAAGCAGACCGCCCGGTCGGCGGCGCCCATGACGATTTCGCCACCGCAAGCTGACGTCGCCTCCGTCGAGCAGCCCAGCGTGGCAAGCACGCCCGCCGCGGCAAAGCTCGACCCGGCGATCGCCCCCTCGGCCAACAACCTCAACCAGGTGCCGGCACAGCCGAAGAGCAAGCTGCTGACACCGGACGAGAAGGCCAAGGTGATCGCCGAACTCGAGGCGCTCGCCAAGAAGCAGAGCGCGACGCTCGACAAGAGCAAGAAATCCACCGCCTGCGCCTCGGACAATCTCGATCCAGCGCAGCGGGTCGCCAGTGCAACCGGCGACGGAGGGTGCTAGAGCACTTCTTGGTCAGATGGGACCATTCCGACGGAGCGATTTTGCGACAGGGTCAAGCTGGCGGGCGAAGGTCGTACTGGCGGTACGGCCGAGACCGACGGTGATGATAGTGGCGCAAAAGCGCCCGTCCCTTCGGGTTTCCGACCGGCGGGCGCCCAACGCCGATCCCGGCTTGCCCGATGCCCCACATCGCGCTTCGCCGGTCTCGACGCCGGATCGCCGCGCCGGTCGAGAAACGGAATTGCTTCCATCTGACCAAGAAGCGCTCTAGGACAGCGCCGTCCGGACGGGCCGGGCGGTGTGATTGTCCATCGTGGACGGGGCTTAAGCCATGTCGGAATTCTATCGGGTGCGGCGTCTGCCGCCGTATGTCTTTGAGCAGGTCAACCGGCTGAAGGCGAGCGCCCGAGCTGCCGGCGCCGACATCATCGACCTCGGCATGGGCAATCCCGACCTGCCGACCCCGCCGCATATCGTCGAGAAGCTCAGCGAGACGGCCCGCCGTCCCGACACCCACGGCTACTCCGCCTCGCGCGGCATCAATGGCCTGCGCCGGGCGCAGGCCGCCTATTATGACCGCCGCTTTGGCGTGAAGCTCAATCCCGACAGCCAGGTGATCGTCACCATCGGCTCGAAGGAAGGCTTCGCCAACATCGCCACGGCGATCGCCGCGCCGGGCGACGTGGTGCTGTGTCCCAATCCGAGCTACCCGATCCACGCCTTCGGTTTCCTCATGGCCGGCGGCGTCATCCGCGCTCTGCCGGCGACGCCGGATGCCGAGTATTTTCAGGCGCTCGAAAGGGCGGTGATCCACTCCATCCCGAAGCCGCTGGCAGTGGTCGTCTGCTACCCGTCCAATCCGACGGCGCAGGTGGTCGACCTCGACTTCTACCGCGACCTGGTCTCTTTCGCCCGCCGCCACGACCTGATCGTGCTGTCGGATCTTGCCTATGCCGAGGTCTATTTCGACGACAACCCGCCGCCCTCCATCCTGCAGGTGCCAGGTGCGATGGATGTCGCGGTGGAATTCACCTCGATGTCGAAGACCTTCTCCATGGCCGGCTGGCGCATCGGCTTCGCCGTCGGCAACGAGCGGCTGATCGCGGCGCTGGCGCGGGTCAAGTCGTACCTCGATTATGGCGCCTTCACCCCGATCCAGGTGGCGGCGACCGCGGCCCTCAACGGCCCGACCGACTGCATCGAGGAGATGCGGGCGACCTACAAGGGCCGCCGCGATGCCCTGGTCGACAGTTTCGGCCGCGCCGGATGGCAGATTCCGAGCCCCGCCGCCTCGATGTTCGCCTGGGCGCCGATCCCCGAGCAGTTCCAGTCGCTGGGCTCGCTGGAGTTCTCCAAGCTCCTGATCGAGAAGGCCGATCTGGCGGTGTCTCCGGGCATCGGTTTCGGCGAGCACGGCGACGGTTATGTGCGCATCGCCCTGGTCGAGAACGAGCAGCGCATCCGCCAGGCCGGGCGAAACCTCCGACGTTTTCTTGAATCGGCCGACAAGACGTTGCACAACGTCGTCGCGATGTCGGGCAACCGCCGCTGATTTCGCCGTCCCCGACTCGGGTACGAGCCGGGGCGCCTGGCCGGCGGATGGAGTGAAAATCCGTGCTTTTTCATATGGTTGAGGCTCGCGGGCGGACCCCATGAACGCGCCTCTGCCGCCCTTGCGCATCGGTCTGGCCGGTCTCGGCAATGTCGGCTCGGCGGTCGTGCGCATCCTCGATCGCCACGGCAACGACCTTGCCGTGCGGACCGGACGGCCGCTGTCGATCTCGGCCGTGTCGGCGCGCAATCGCGCCAAGGACCGTGGCTTCGACCTTTCCGGCTACAGCTGGTTCGACGACCCGGTCGAGCTGGCCCGCGACCCCGGCAACGATCTCTTCATCGAGCTGATCGGCGGCGCTGACGGCCCCGCCCATGCGTCGATCAAGGCGGCGATCGATGCCGGCAAGCACGTGGTCACCGCCAACAAGGCGTTGCTCGCCCGCCACGGGCTGGAGCTTGCCCGCGCCGCCGAGGATGCCGGCGTCAGCCTCAATTTCGAGGCGGCGGCGGCCGGCGGCATCCCGATCATCAAGACGCTGCGCGAGGCGCTCGCCGGCAACACGGTGAGCCGCGTCTACGGCATCCTCAACGGCACCTGCAACTACATCCTGTCGCGGATGGAGCAGGACGGCCTGTCCTTTGCCGACTGCCTCACGGCGGCGCAGCATCTCGGCTACGCCGAGGCCGACCCGACCTTCGACATCGAGGGCACCGACGCCGCCCACAAGCTCGCCTTGTTGACGGCGATCGCCTTCGGCACCGAGATCGATATCGAATCGATCTATGTCGAGGGCATTTCGTCGATCACGCCGGCCGATATCGAGGCGGCCGGCGAGCTCGGCTACCGCATCAAGCTGCTCGCCGTCGCCAGCCGCACCGACAGCGGCATCGAGCAGCGCGTGCATCCGACCATGGTGCCGAAGTCCTCGGCGATCGCCCGTGTCGGCGGCGTCACCAACGCGGTCGCGGTCGATGCCGATTTCGTCGGTTCCCTGGTGCTTGCCGGGCCGGGGGCAGGGGGCGATGCCACGGCCTCTTCGGTGGTCAGCGATATCGCCGACATCGCCCGCGGCGACCGCATGGGCACCTTCGGCCGGCCGGCCTCGGCGCTCGAACCCTATCGCCGCGCCGGCATGCGCATGCACGAGGGCGGCTACTACATCCGCCTGTCCGTGCTTGACCGCCCCGGTGCCTTTGCCGCGATCGCCGGGCGCATGGCCGCGGCCGGCATCTCGCTGGAATTGATCGTCCAGCGGCATCGGACGGCAAGTGCTGCGGCATCCGATCAGCCGGCGACCGAAACGCCGGCACCGGTCATCCTGATCACCTATGAGACAACGGAAACGGCGATTCGCGGAGCGCTCGCGGCCATCAAGGCAGATGGCCATGTCATGGGCGAGCCGCAAATGATACGCATAGAACCGCTCGCCTGAAGGGGACGATGCGATCACGCCGGGAAACAGAAAAATGAACGGGGAAGTCCGCAGTAATCCGGGCGCTGCCGCGCTCGACCGTGTTCTGACACTTGAACTCGTGAGGGTCACCGAGGAGGCCGCGGTCTCGGCCGCACGCCTGCGCGGGCGCGGCGACGAGATGGCCGCCGACCGGGCGGCGGTGGAAGCCATGCGGCGCGAGCTCAATCGCCTGGACATCCACGGCACGGTGGTGATCGGCGAGGGCGAGCGCGACGAGGCGCCGATGCTGTTCATCGGCGAGGAAGTGGGCAACAAGCGCGGGCCGGCCGTCGACATCGCCCTCGATCCGCTGGAAGGCACGACGATCGCGGCGAAGAACCTGCCGAACGCCATCGCCGTGGTCGCCATTGCCGAGCCTGGCACCCTGCTCAACGCGCCCGACGTCTACATGGACAAGATCGCCATCGGCCCCGGCTATGCGAAGGGACTGGTCGATCTCGACCGTTCGCCAACGGAGAACATCCGGGCGCTGGCCGAAGCCAAGAACGTGCCGCTGAGCGAGTTGACGGCCTGCGTTCTCGATCGCCCGCGGCACGCCAAGCTGATCGAGGAAATCCGCGCCACCGGCGCCGCCATCCGCATGATCGGCGACGGCGACGTGGCCGGCATCATCGACGTCACCGAGCCGGAGCGCACCGGCATCGACATCTATCTCGGCATCGGCGGCGCGCCCGAGGGCGTGCTTGCCGCCGCGGCGCTGCGCTGCACCGGCGGCCAGATGCAGGGACGGCTGGTGACCAGTTCCGACGAGCAGCGCGAGCGCGCCAAGCGCATGGGCGTCAGCAATTTCGATCACAAGTACGATCTGAAGGAGATGGCACGCGGCGAAGTGCTGTTCGCGGCAACCGGCGTCACCGACGGCGACCTGCTGTCCGGCGTCAAGTTCGGCCGGCGCGCCATCACCACGCACACCATCGTCATGCGCTCGTCGTCCGGCACCGTGCGCTGGATCCGGGCGCACCATCAGAACGTCGAGAAGTTCGACGCCGGCGAGGACTACATCTAGGGCCCTTCACCGCAGACAAATTGCCCGAGGGCGGCGGGCAGCCGCCCTCGGGCACGAACCTGCCGAAATCTACAGCGTGCAGTAACGCCGCGGTCCGTAATACGGCTGATAGGTGCAGCTGCGTGGGTCGAACGACCGATAGCGCGCGGAACAGGCGCGATAGTTGCAGTAGTAGCCGGGCGGTGGCGGCGGTGGCGGCCGAACGACCGGCGGACCGATGATGATACCGAACCCGGGACCGCCCCATCCGGGACCGCCCCATCCGGGGCCGGGACCAGGACCTGGAAATCCCCCGCCGGGCGGCGGCGGCAGCGGCAAGAGCGGCTGGGCAACGACCGGCGCAGCAGCCACGGCTATCCCGATCAGGGCAGCCGCTGTGCTGACCATGAGCTTCTTGAACATTATTGGCACTCCTCAGATGCCCCCATCTGACGATGTCCCGAACGGCATCCCCTCATGACACTTCGGGACGATCAATTCTGAGCACCTATTGGCAATTCGAACAGGTGGCTTGAGCGCGCATGGGGCAATATGCCCATTTGCCGGGGGGAGCGGACAGTGGCCCCCCGCGGCGCTATTCATGGTGTCATGGCACAGGCAGCGCCCACGATTCGCGGCGGCCCGGCAGACGCCGGCGCCGACCGGCGACTGTTTCTCGGGGTTGAGCGCTCGCTCAGCGGCCGCCAATGGCGCGAGCGGCTCGATGCCGCCGGCAGCAATGTCGCGCTTGCCATCGCCCAACGCCACCAGATCAACGACGTCGTGGCGCGCGTCCTTGCCGGGCGCGGCGTCGGCATCGACGAGGCGCCTGCCTTCCTGGCGCCAAGCCTGAAGGCGCTGATGCCGGACCCGTCCGTGCTCAGCGACATGGGAACCGCGGCCGAACGCATCGCCGATGCCGTCATGGCCGGCGAGCGCGTCGCCGTCTTCGGCGACTATGACGTTGACGGTGCCTCGTCCGCGGCGCTGCTCGCCCGTTTCCTGCGCCATCAGGGGCTGGATCCGATCGTCTACATCCCCGATCGCCTGTTCGAGGGCTACGGGCCGAATGTCGAGGCGCTGCGCAAACTGGACGGGGACGGTGCCCGCCTGATCGTGACGGTGGACTGCGGCTCGACCAGCTTAGATGCCCTGGCCGAGGCCCGGGCGCTCGGCGTCGACGTGGTGGTGATCGACCATCATGAACTCGGCGCCGAACGGCCGCCGGCGGTCGCCATGGTCAATCCCAACCGGCAGGACGATCTCTCCGGCCTCGGCTCTCTCGCCGCCGTCGGCGTCACCTTCATGGCGGTCGTCGCCGTCAACCGGCTGCTGAGAACCCGCGGCTGGTATGGCGCCAGCCGGTCCGAGCCCGATCTCCTGCAATGGCTCGACCTGGTGGCGCTCGGCACGGTCTGCGACGTGGTGCCGCTCGTCGGCCTCAACCGCGCCTTCGTGACCAAAGGTCTGCTGACGCTCGCCCGCCGGGGCAATCGCGGCATTGCGGCGCTCGCCGATGCGGCACGGCTCGGCGGCCCGGTGGCGCCCTATCACCTCGGCTTTGTCCTCGGCCCGCGCATCAATGCCGGCGGACGCATCGGCGATGCGGCGCTGGGCGCGCGGCTGCTGGCCAGCGACGATCCCGCCGAATGCGCCGAGATCGCCGGCGTGCTCGACCGGCTCAACGGCGAGCGCCAGGTGATGGAGGCGGCCATGCTGGAGGAGGCGATGGCCGAGGCCGATGCCGAGATCGGCAGCGGCGGGGGGCCGGCGGTTCTGGTCACCGCCAATCGCGGCTGGCATCCGGGCGTGGTCGGGCTGATCGCCTCGCGCCTGAAGGACCGCTATCAGCGGCCGGCCCTCGCCATCGCGCTCGGCGCCAATGGCCTCGGCACCGGCTCGGGACGTTCGATCGTCGGCGTCGACCTCGGCCTGGCGGTGCGCAGCGCCGTCGCCGAGGGCATCCTGGAGAAGGGCGGCGGACACGCCATGGCGGCCGGGCTCACAGTCGCGCAGGCACGGCTCGGCGATCTCCGCGCCTTTCTCGAGAAGACGCTGGCCGAGCGCGTGCAGGCAGCCGGCGGTACCCACGCCCTGCTTGTCGATGCGGCGCTGTCGGCACGCGGCGCCAGCCTCGCCCTGATCGCAGCGGTGGAGAAGGCCGGCCCCTTCGGCGCCGGGCATGCCGAACCGCTCTATGCCTTTCCCTCACACCGGATCGATTACGCCGACACGGTCGGCAACGGCCATGTCCGCCTGACGCTGGCCGCCTCCGACGGCGCCACCCTCAAGGCGGTGGCCTTCCGCGGCGCCGGTTCGCCGCTCGGCGAGGCGCTTCTCGCAAGCCGCGGGCGCAACCTGCATGTCGCCGGCGCGCTGTCGGTCGACCACTATCAGGGCCGGCGCACGCCGAGCCTGCGCGTCGTCGACGCGGCGTTGCCTTCTGCCTGAGCGGCGCGGCTCAGTTGTTCCAGGTCGTCGAGATGTAGTCCTTGTCTTCCAGCGCCCGACGCTCGAAGGACAGGAAATCGTAGTAGCCGCAGCGCCGTGTGCCGGGGAAGGCACGGCAGATGTGGGGCCGCGCCGTGTAGACGGTGCAGTTGCGTGTCTCCAGATCGAGGAACTGGCAGATCGTGCCGAAATGCTCGTCCTTCTGGTGGCGCAGGATGCGCGACTTGCCATCCTGCGACTTCTTGGTGAACTTGGTCCGCGCTTTCTCCGGGTCGAGATTGAAGTGCTTGGCCAGACGCTTGATGTCCGCCTCGCTGGCATTGATCTCGGCGTAGGAGCAGCAATAGGCCGGGCACTTGGCACAGTTGAACTGGGGCTTGGGCGCGCTCATCGATGACGGGAACCTGATTCGGGAGGTGCACTGCGACCATCAGATGTCACATGGCCGCCCCGTTACGTCCAGTGTGATGCGTGCAATCAGGACGATGATGTCGATGTCTTGACGGTGTCTTGCTGGGCCGATCGCGTTGGCCTCTCCGAGGTGAAGGACAACCGCATCCTGCCGGATGGCTATCTGCCGGTCGATCAGCGCAAGGCGATCGCGCGGGCGATGGGCGCCGGCGACGATCTTGCCGAGGATGCCGGATCGACGGCCGTCGGCGACGACCCCGACTACGTCGATGGCGGGGGCGATTCCCTGACCTATCGCGTGGCGCTCTCCGATCTGCCCGCGGGTGCCGCGCCGGCCGGGGTGGAGGCGGTGCTCTACTATCAGGCAACGCCGCCCTATTTCCCGCAGGACCGCTTCTGCACGGCGAAGGGACCGGACACCGAGCGGCTGTATTACCTGGCCGGCCACCTGAACCTCGCGGAGAGCGAGGCAAGCGACTGGAAGCTCCAGGTGGTGAGCAGCGGCAAGGTTGCCGTCGGCAGATAGACGGCGACAGCGGTGAGGGGAGGCGCAGCCGGCAGCCTCACACCTTGCCGAGCCACAGCGTCACCAGCATGCCGACGCCGAGCGCCAGGACGATGATCCCGGCGACGAGGTGGAGCATGCGCAGGTTGCGCGTGCGCCATGCTTCGGCCCGCTCCGCCGTGGTCAGGCCGAAATAGACCGCCGCCGTGATGGCGATCATCGGCAGGATGAAGATCAGGTTGTAAAGGACCAGCCAGGCCAGCGCCTGGGCGCGCGTCGCGGTCTTGCCGAGGAGCCCGAGGATGACGATGTAGGGCCCCGACGTGCACGGCAGCAGGAACAGGCTGACGACGAAGCCGGTCAAGAACGCGCCGGGCACCGAGGTCACCCGCTGGATGATGCGCTTCATGGTGGGGCGCCAGGAGAGCGGCACCTCCATGACGAACCATCTGCCGTACCAGAGATAGTCCTTGAGGTTGAACAGGCCGATCAGGATGGCGAGGACGCCGACCACGACATAGAGCACCTGCGTCGCCCCCGCCGCCTCCACCGCCGAATACACGCCGACCCCCATCAGGTAGTAGGAGATGAAGACGGCGAGCGAGAAGGCGAGGCCGGCATAGAGCACTCGATGCCGGTTGCCGGCGCCGAGCACCGCCGTGATCAGGATGATCAGCACGGCGAAGGCGCAGGGGTTGATCGCATCGACCACCGCCGCGGTGACGACGGCGGTCAAGGTCAGCGCCGGCGCCACCCCGCCCGCAATCCCCGACAAGCGGTCGAGCGGCGCCGGGCAGCCGTCGGCGATGCAGGCGGCAATCTTCTGTTCGATGTCAGGCTTCATCTCCTCGCCGAAGCCGACGATCACATCGTCGCCGATGAACAGGGTCGGCACGCCGCGGATGGTGGTGTCGTAGGCCGCGACGAGCTTCTCGAACAGGGTCACATTGTCGGTGTCGAAATAGATCTCGCGCTCGTCGAGCCGGATCTCCGGGTGCTGCACCTTGGCCTCGGCGAGATATTCCCGCATGGCCGCGCAATAGGGGCAGCCGCGGCCGTAGAACAGCACCATATCGACCGGCTGGCCGCTTGCGGCGAAGGCCGGCGGTGCGGCGGGTACGGCGGTGAGAATGAAGGAAAGGATCAGGAAGAGGACCTTGGCCATTGTTCCGACCCCTCGTCGATCGTGGTCGACTACATTAAAATCATTGAAATATAAGGCATTTTTGGCAATTCTTGCCTTGACCAGGGTCAAACGCCGCCGCCGCGCAGGAAGGGCAGGGCGCTCCTGCCCGTCGGCTCAGGCAAGCCGGTTGATCGGCGCGCGATTTCCCGCGATGAATGGGGGAGGGAGCGGGGCCATGCCGGCTCCGCCGGGCTGAACGGGTACTGTCATCATGCGCGGCCGCGCCATTCCTCTGTCACCGATCCGCAAGCTGGTGGTCGATCTCACCACCTTCCACGCGCCGAGCGTGCCGGTGCAGCGCGTCATGCATCTCAAGCCCGTGATGGAGGCCCGCGCAGCGCTGGCCGACCGGCCGGTGGTGGCGTCGCTCTTCGCCAAGGCCTTCGCGCTGGTCGCCGGGGAGATGCCCGACCTGCGCCGGGCCTACGTCAAGCTTCCCCGGCCGCAGCTCTACGAATACCCGCAGAGCACGCTGTCGATGGTGTTCGAGCGCGACTGGCACGGCGAGATGGTGATCCTCACCACCCTCATCCGCTCGCCGGAGGCGATGTCGCTGAAGGCGCTCTCCGACGCCATGAAGCAGATCAAGGACAAGCCGATCGAGGACAACCGCGACTTCCGGCGGATGTTCGCGCTGGCCAGATGGCCGACGCCGCTGCGCCGCCTGATCTGGTGGCTCGGCCTCAACATCGGCCGCCAGCGCGGCAATTATTTCGGCACCTACGGCATCACGGTCTATTCCGGCCTCGGGGCGGAATCGCTGCATCCGCTGTCGCCGCTGACCGCCACCATGAATTACGGCGTCATCGCCGAGGACGGCACGGTGGCGGTGCGCATCATGTACGACCACCGGGTGCTCGACGGCTCCATGGTGGCGCGCACGCTGGGCCGCATCGAGGAAAAGCTGCTCGGCCCCGTGCTCGACGAACTGAAGGCGATGGGAGAGGGTGAATAGCGAATAGTGAAATGGTGAATGGGCAGGTTGTCGCCCACCATTCACCATTCACCATTCACCACTGACCATTCACTACCCTAATGGGCCATCAGCACCGGCAGGGTGGTCTCGGCGATGATGTGGCTGGTGGCCCCGCCGAAGATCATCTGGCGCAGGCGGCTCTGGGTGTAGGCGCCCTTGACCAGGAGGTCGCTGCCGGCGGCGAGCGCTTCTTCCAGGACGGCGGCGCCGGCCGAGCGCGACCCGCGCTTCACGGTGACGGTCTCCGAGGCGATGCCGTTGCGCTTGAGATGCTGGGCGACGTCGGCGCCGCTCGGCCCGGCCACGCCGACGCCCTCGACCACCTGCACGATGACCTGCTCGGCGCGCCGGATCAGCGGCATGGCGTAGGCGATGGCGCGGGCGGTCTCGGTGCTGCCGTTCCATGCGATGGTCACCGCCTGGCCGAGATGCGCGGGCGCGACGGGCGGCGCGATGAGGACCGGCCGGCCGCTGTCGAAGAGGGCGGCTTCCAGCGTGCTCATATGCGGGCTGTCGGCGGTCGCGCCGGGGCGCCCGACCACGCTGACGTCGAAGACGCGGCCGCGGCTGCCGAGAAAGCCGTCGCCGGCAAGCGCACGGTTATTCCAGGCGAAGCGCACAACGTCCTGCGCGGCGCCGGCCGCCGTTATGGCATGCTGGGCCATGGCGTTCTCGAACAGCTTGCGCGCCGCCGCCGCCGCTTCCTCGTCCTGCTCGGCGAGGTCGGTCGGATAGACGACCATCGAGCCGATGCCTTCGGCCGCCACCAGCGTGTTGAGTTCCGGGCTGAGGGCAAAGCCTTCGATGTAGCTGTCGAACATCTTCGCCAGCCGGCAGGCGGTGGCGAGGGTCGAATCGATCTGGTTGTTTCTTTCAACGGGGATGAGGATCGTCTTCATGGCGAAGACCTCTTGGAACGAGACTGGATTGCGCCGAGATTATATAACATCGAATCCCGGCCTGCCTCCCTTCCATCCGGCCGCAGTCACCCGCTCATGTCCGCATCACCCGTCTCCTCTCCGCTATCGCCGCCCCGGCCAGGATCGGGATGAACCGCTTCTTCTCGCTGTTTCCATCGATCATGCTGCCGATGTTCCTGGCGATGGTCGACGGAACGATCGTTTCCGCCGCCCTGCCGACGATTGCCGGCGAATTGGGCGCCGCGCAGCGGATCTCCTGGATCGTCATCGCCTATCTGATCGCGGCGACCGTTGCTTCGCCGGTCTATGGCCGCCTCGGCGACAGTTTCGGCCGCAAACGGCTGATGTTCGTGGCGCTCGTCATCATCATTGTCGCCACGCTTCTCTGCGGCGTAGCGCCGAACGTCGATCTGCTGATCGCCGCGCGGGTGCTGCAGGGGCTGGGCGCCGGCGGGCTGATGACCCTGGCGCAGGCGCTGATCGGCGAGGCGGTGCCGCCGCGCGAGCGGGCCCGCTATCAGGGATTCCTGGCATCGGTTGCGGTGTTTTCGACCGCATTCGGCGCCGTCGCCGGCGGCCTGTTGACCCAGCACCTCGGCTGGCGCGCGATCTTCTTCGTCAGCGCCCCGGTCGGCCTCGTGGCGATGCTGCTGCTCCTGCGGTTGCCTGCGCAGGTGCCGAACCGGGAACCGTTCCGCTTCGATGTCAGCGGCCTGTTGCTTTTCGTCATCTTCATCACCGCGACCCTGGGGATGTTTCGCGAGATTCAGGAGTTCACCATCGCCATTCTGCCGCCCGTCCTCGCCTTGCTGGCGCTGGGCGTCGCCGCTGCCGTTCTGCTGGTGTGGCGGGAGCGGCGGGCAGCCTTTCCGCTGTTCCCGATCCCCCTCTTTCGCGACCCGACCATCTGGCGCAGCGACGCTCTCGCCCTCTGTCACGGAGCCGCTCTGGTGTCGATGGTCACCTTCCTGCCCATCTATCTCCACGTCGGGCTCGGCTGGAGTGCCGGCGAGATCGGCGTGTCGCTGGTACCGGTCACCGTCAGCGTGCCGTTCGGATCGATCCTGACCGGCTTTGCCGTCAGCCGCACCGGGCACACGGCGATCTTTCCCTCGATTGGCCTGATCGTCTCCGTCCTGGTGCTGGCGACGGTTGGTTTTCTGCTTCCCCATCTCAGCGGATTGCAGCTTTCCGTCCTGCTCGGGCTGGCCGGGCTGTTCATGGGCACCGTGATGGGGGTGGTGCAGGTGACGGTACAGAGTGCGGCCGGCCCCGCCATGCTGGGCACGGCGGCGGCGTCGGTCCAGTTTTCGCGCTCGATCGGGGCGGCACTCGGCACGGCCCTCGTCGGCGTGGTGCTGTTCGCCACCATGACGGCGATTGACCCCGATGCCGGCCATGCCCTTGCGATGATCCTGCAGCAGGGTTCGGATGCCCTGACATCGCTGGACCCGGCGCGGGTTACCGCAATCGAGGCGGACATCGGGACGGCCTTCCGGGCGGCCTTCTTCACCATCGCCGGCTTCGTCTGCGCCGCAATGCTTCTGGCGTGGTCGCTGCCGTTGCGAAAGATCTAGCCTGCCCCCGCCTTTGCGTGCATTCAGGACCGCAGCGGAGGCTCGCCGTGAGAACGCGCGCGACGGCGCTTGCCGTCACCGGACCTGCGCCGATTGGCGCGCTGATCAAATCGCGGTCGCCAGTACCGGCGCGCTCCAGCTCAGTGCGGCGGTGAGGAGCATGAGGGCGATCGACACCCACCGGGATACCGGCCGAAGCCGCGCGACGGAAAGCCAGGAAGCATACGCACCAAGAAAGGCCACCGTCGGCAACGATGGCGATATCGGCCACGAAAAGACGATCGTTCCGCCCACCAGATAGAGTGGCAAGATGATGACCGCGACGGCGCTGACCGGCTGCCATCGCCGGTCGCGCATGAACAAATAGGCGACGGTGACGATCGCAAACGGAAGCACGCTGTAGACGAACTGCGTCACCAGCGCCTGCGTTGCCGCGTGATCGAGGCGCGCAAACGAGTATGCCGGAACATAGACTTCTGTCACCAGGCGCATGACTTCCGCGATGCCGAACAGGCCGATCATCCCCGTGAAGACAAGCAGGGTCGGCATGATTGCCACCAGGAACATGGCCACGAACGCCCGCCAATCGTGCCGAGCAACCGGATCGGCGAGCGCGCCGAAAAGCGCCAGAGGAAGAATGAGCGGTGCCAACGGCGGCCCGGCAAGGAAGAGCAGCGGCAAGGCGAGTCCGAAACTCATATTCGCCTGCACGTCGCCGACCGATTCGATGCGGCGGATTCCCGGGACGACGGCGATACAGGCGACCATCGTCGCGATCGCCCGATGGTCGCCGGTAATGCTACCGATGATGGCCGCACTGCCGGATAGAAAGGCGACGAAGAGCAACGCCTCAATGCGCGTCCAATCGTTGTAGACGAGCCGCTCGTAGAGCCACGCGATCAACAGGCCGAGGACGCAGGCGGCAACGACCGCAAGCACCGTCTCGATCGGCCAAGGCCACGGCAGAGCCATGATCGGGCGGGCAACCAGGTCGGTGAGCCACGCGCCTCCCTCAAGCCCCGCCGACGCCGAGGGAACCGCCGGGATGCCGCCACTGGCAGACAGATGCCACAGCAGCGCGATAAAGAAACCGGCCGTAGCGACGGCAATTCCCATCGAGCGCATGCCGAAATGGACGCGGGGCTCGTTCACGACGGCGAACTCCGCAAGCGGTCCAGTTGCGCATCGGTGAAGCTGCTGGTGCCGTGCTCGGTCTTTTCCCAGTAGTGCGGTTTGAAAACGAGCTGCCACAACGCCTTGTATGCGGCGATCGAATGCAGCACCCAGTAGAGAGGCTGCATGACACCGGTGGGGACGAGCTCGAGGTATCGCCGCTTCAGTGCCGCCACGATGCCGAAGTAGACCAGCAGCAAGTTGGCAAAGAAGAGATTGAAGGTGGCCATCGTCCCGATTGGCTCGGGGAAGAGCCAACTGAAGCTGGTGTCGCGCATCAGATAGAAGAGAATGGTGATGGTCCACACGACCGGGTTCACCAGTGCCAGGAGCGCCGGCGCACCGATGAAGAAATGGAAGCAGAAGGTGCCCCGCCAGCCGATCTTGCGCCACAGATCGATCGGGTGGCGCATATGCACCAGCCAGGTCTGCATGTAGCCCTTGATCCAGCGCGAGCGCTGGCGGATCCAGCTCGACAGAACGCTGTTTGCCTCCTCAAAGGTCGTTGAGTTGATGACGCCGATCGCGTAGCCTTCCTGCGCCAGGCGGATGCCGAGGTCGGCATCTTCGGTGACGTTGAACGGATCCCATGCGCGTACCCGGCGCAGCACTGCCAGGCGGAAGTGATTTGATGTGCCGCCGAGCGGGATCGGCATCTTGAGCTTGAAGAGGCCGGGCAGCAGAAAATCGAACCACTGCGAATATTCGAGTGTGAACATCCGCGTCAGCCAGTTCTCGGTGCGGTTGAAGTAGTTGAGCCTGGCCTGCACACAGGCAAGCTTCGGCCCGCCGCGCCGGAAGGCGATGACGGCCTTCTTCAGCTGGTCAGGCTCGGGTTGATCCTCGGCATCGTAGATGGTGACGAACTCGCCGCGGGCGAAAAGCAGCGCGTAGTTACAGGCTTTCGGCTTGGTCCGCGGTTCCGACGCCGGCACGCGGATGATCTCGAAGGTGCCCGGTGGCTTGAGAGCCTCCGCCGCCGCGATCGTCTCGCGGTCGTCCTCCTCGAGCACCAACTTCACTTCGAGCTTGGAGGCCGGATAGTCGATGTTGCGCAGGGCCTGGAAGAGGAGCGGCAGCACGCGCGCCTCACGAAAGATCGGCACGATGACGGTGCAGACCGGCAGTTCGGCATCGGTCAGGTCGGCGACCGCTCCGGCCGTGATATCCATGTCGACCTTGCGGCTGGCGCCCAGCCAGGTGAGCACGGCCTTGAACGAGAAGGTCACCGTATAGAGGACGGTGACGGCGGCCATGGTTGCGACCAGGCAGGCGCGCGGCGCCAGGAGCAGAAAGGTCAGGTAAGCACAGGCGAGCAGGACCATCGCGAAGATCTGGCGCCCGGTAACGGTCCTTTTGGCCGAATGGTGGGGCTTCCACTGATTCAGCGCCTCCCTGGCGCTGAGATCGTCGAACGCGCGAAAGTGGTGCTGCAGCGCCCAAACGATATCGAAGGGCGAGGTTATGACGAAGCTGTAGCCGTCCCGCCCAAAGCGCCGCTCGGCCCATTCGATCTGTTCCGTGCCGACTTCGACCGCGGCGATGACGCAATGATCCTCCCCCACCCGCCACGGAACGACCTTCAGCCGCGCGTAGTTTTCACGATCCTCGGGAAACAGGACGTCGCTGTCGGGTGGGTCATCGAGAAGATTGACGAAGGGGAGCCCGTGAACTTCGGCCAGCGCCCGGTAATAGTCGATCGGACGGACATGGCCCTTGCCGATCAGCACTTCGCCGACATTGGATTGCCAGATCAATTGGTCGGCGACGGCGCTCCCGAAATCCGCCGATGAAAGCATCCCGCGGTCGAACAGCAGCCGAGCAGCGCGCATGTGCGCCAGTGCAGCCCGGGCCCCACTCTGGCCAGGACGCTTGTCGGCATCTTCCGCAACACGCGCTGGCAACACGGATGTCATGAAACGCGAACGCCAACCGCTATCCTCGGTCGGCGGCTCCCCACGAACAAAGCCCGGTGAAAATCATCAGCGGTGAAATTCGCAGAATAGAATTGAGAAATCGGTCTTCGACTAGGCTAATATTTTCGAGAATAGATTCAGAATTTGTTCAGTCTTGTGCGGAGAATTCAACTTATGCGCCGCGAGCTGGTCTGGCCACGTTTCAGCGAACGATCAGGCCGGTCGCGGCTGGCGCGCCAAAGCCGCATCCGCGGCCCGGGCACCGCCCGCACAAAAAAAGCTCCCCCCGATCCGATCAGGGGGAGCCATGCGTGAGCCAATAGAAATCAGGCCGGCGGCCTACCAGCTCCACACCGTCCCGTCTTCGAGGCGGGCGACAGGCAGATAGGCTGCCTCATACGGATATTTCGCCGCCAGCTCC
>CAVTBE010000014.1:0-265794 GCA_963732845.1 uncultured Alphaproteobacteria bacterium
GGCCAAATCGCGCCACCAAGGCCGAGGCCTTTTCGCCGTCGCGTTTCCTCGCAAGTTTCTGCTGGAGCCGGATGTTCTCGGCGACAGTCAGGTGATCGATCAGATTGCCCGACTGCATGAACACGCCGATGTGCTTTGCTCGCATTGTTGCCCGGACAGATTCCGGGCGGCGGCTGAGGCGCAGGCCGGCGATATCCACCTGCCCGCCATCCGGTTCATCGAGTCCGGCGAGCAGGTGCAGAAGCGTTGACTTGCCGCTGCCGGACGGGCCCATAAGGGCAACCATCTCGCCGGCACCGACGGACAACGACACGCCGCGCAGAGCCACGACCTCGGAATCGCCGGTGTGATAGAAGCGGTAAAGCTCAGTTGCTTCGACTGGCATCGTCATCTCATTGCCAGCGAAACGAGTCGGCCATCAGCAACCAGGCATCGACATTGTCCGCCCCTTGGGGCGCCGCCATGTCCAGCGTCACCAGCTTGCCGCTCTTGTAGAAGAGGTAGCGATCATGCTCGAGGCGGATTTGCTTGTTGGTCACCGGATTGGGATCGGAGTTGGACGTGTAGGCGATCATGACCGCGGTGCTGCCACCGACCTTGACATCCTTCACCTGGCTGACCTTCACCGCGTGGCCCATGCTCTCCAGGTCCGGCACTTGCGTGCTCTTGACCGATGCCATCGTCGGTGCCGCCGATTGGGCTGAAACGATGATGTCAATGGTGTTGTATTTGTCCGCGAAGTGCGCCGACGACGAATCTGTTTTGCGCGCCCAGCCTTCGGGCACCTTGATGGTGAAGCCGAGGGGCGAGGCGTAGGGTACGAAGGTCTGTGTGTCCGGTATGTCGCCAGGCGGGTTGTGCTCTGGCGCAACGGCCTTCTCGGCGGCATAGGCAGGAGCTTGTGGGGCAGCAACCATTCCGGCCGCCAGCACCACCGCAAAAGCAACCAACAACGGCGATGCTTTTGCTTGAGCGATCTTGCGAGGCGTCATGTTCTCTCCAGTCAGGTTCGCGTTGCGGTTCCCCAGCGCGCCTGAATGGAACACGTCAGAATTAGCGGCCAATTAGGTTGCGAAGCCGCCTGTGGGCTTGGCAGCGATGTACAATGCGCAGCCGTTGGGTGCGCGTACCCGATCTGCCTATCGCTTTCGCGCGGAGAATTGCCACGGAAAGGTCAAGAAGTCGCCGCAAGTGGCCACAGGCTTATCGATTGCAAAGGTGAACCGGTTCAGATGCGGGTTCTGTTGGTAGAAGACGACATGATGGTCGGCCGCAGCCTCGACCGGGCTCTGACGGATTCGGGGATGGCCGTCGACTGGGTGAGGAGCGGTGCTGACTGCATCGCCGCTGTGCACGACAGCACCTACGGTGTTCTGCTCCTCGACCTCGGGCTGCCAGATGGGACAGGCCTCGACATCCTGCGCAGGCTGCGCGAGGAGAAGAAGGATGTGCCCGTCGTGATCATCACTGCGCGGGACGACATCGCCACGCGCATTGCCGGCCTCGACAGCGGCGCCGACGACTATGTGGTCAAGCCTTTCGATTTTGATGAGCTCAGTGCGCGCATCCGTGCCGTCGTTCGCCGGCACGAAGGGCACAGCAGTTCGACCATTGTGGCCGGTCCTGTCGAACTGGATATCGCCCGGCACGCGGCCACGTTCGACGGGCAGACATCAGTGCTGCCGCACAAGGAGTTCGCGCTTCTGCGAGCGCTGGCCGAGCACCCCGGCACGATCCTCTCCCGGCGGCAGCTGGAGGATCATCTCTACGACTGGGGAAACGAGGTCGAGAGCAACGCCGTCGACGTGCTGATCCACTACATTCGCCGGAAGTTCGGCAAAGACATCATCCGCAATGTGCGGGGGGTCGGCTGGATGATCCCCGGTCCGCAATCATGAGATCGCTGCGCAACCGGCTGCTGGCCTCGCTGTTCGGCCTGGTCACGATTCTCGGCGCACTCGGTGGCATCGGGGCCTATCTAGTCAGCCGCGGCGAAGTCGACCAGTCGCTCGATGGGCAGCTTCGCCAGATCGCGCTGAATGTAGGAGATACGGACTACCCGGTGAGTTCGAACCGGGCCGACGGAGTGCAGCTGGACCCCGAGGACGAGTTCGTGGTGACCATCTGGGACTTCGTGGGAGCGCCGCGCTCGTCCGATCCGTCGTTCCGCGCTCCCCAGCCCAAAGATACCGGCTACGTGAACTTCACTGCCGAAGGCGAACAATGGCGTGCCTATGCTCAAGTCGGCCCGAGCCGCAGCGTTCAGGTCGCCCAGCGGATGGTCGTGCGTGACGAGTTCGCGACCAACTCGGCCTTGCGTGCGGTTCTACCGTTCGCGGCCATGATCCCGCTCGGCTGGCTGGTTGTCGGCCTGGTCGTTGGACGAGTCCTGCGGCCGATCCGTGGCGTCACTGAGCAGCTTCGCCACTGGGGCAAGTCTACAACGAACCCTCTCGTCCTGGATGATGTCCCCGATGAAATCATGCCGCTGGCGCTGGCAACCAATGACCTTGTGACACGCCTGCAGAGCCAGCTCGAGTTTCGCGAGCAGTTCATCTCGGATGCTGCCCACGAACTGCGCACGCCGCTGACCGCCCTGCGCCTTCAAGCACGCAATCTGAAGGCGAGCCTCGATTTGGTGGATGAGGCCGCTCTACTTGCCGACATGGAAACGGGCGTGCTCCGGATGTCGGACATGGTGTCCAAGATGCTGCAATTGGCGCGAGCGGACGCATCGGCCGCAGTCCGCAATCCGGTTAGCGTTGATCTTAACGAGACGATCGCCAGTTCGCTCGAGCAGGTCATGCCAATGGCGATCGCCAAGGAGATCGACCTGGGTGTGTCGGCTGCGGTTCCGGCAACCGTGTTTGCCGATCCCGAAGAAATCCGCACCTTGGTCACCAATCTCGTCGAGAACGCTGTCCGCTACACACCCAATGGCGGCACCGTCGACGTGTCGCTGGAGCGGTCCGCATCGGATATCAGACTTGATGTCCGCGACACGGGCCCGGGCATTCCGGAAGATTTTCTCGAACGTGTGTTCGGGCGCTTCGTCAAGGTCAACGCATCGGATGGCGAAGGTAGCGGCTTGGGCCTGTCCTTGGTACGCGCGATCGCCGAACGCTGCGGCGGGCACGTGGTTCTTGCCAACCGCCAAGACTGTCACGGGCTGATCGCCAGCGTTTCGTTTCCACTGACGCAGCCAGCGTCATGAGCGAGACGCTCACGTGGCGGCTGGATATGAACGCGGCGCTAGATATTCTGACCTGCTACTGACGTTTCATCCGGCGGCGCGGTCGGAGATCGACTCCTGGAACAGATGCCAAGGAGCCCAATGTTGCTCGACGACAAGGGGCTATGACACCAACGCGATCCGTCAAAAAGGTCGAGGAGAAAGGGACGATGCCCAACATTCCGCCGAAGGCCAATCGACGCCGGAATAGCCGCTTCTCGCCGTCCCTCTATCGGGATCGAACGCCATCGAGCGCATGTTCGGCGGGCTCAAGGACTTCCGCCGCATCGCCACGCGCTATGACCGATCGGCGGCCACGTTCCTCGCCGCCGTGGCCCGCGACTCGCTCGGATCTGAGAACGGTGAGTCAGCGTCCGTGTGAGCGACAGAGAAGGCGACCGCCGCTTACGACGCCATGGAGCTGAACATTGCCGTCGCCTACGGCGGGCGGCGAGAAATCATGGACGCCGTCAAAGCCTCGCTAACTGAAATGGCAAAGGCGGGCGCGACACTGACGGAGGCCATCGGGCGTCTCACCCCGGAACAGGTCGCTGACCATCTCTACACCGCCGGGCTGCCGGATCCCGATCTCATCATTCGCACCAGCGGCGAGATTCGCCTGTCGGGTTTCCTGCTGTGGCAAAGCGCTCAAAGCGAGTTCTATTTCTCGGACGTGAACTGGCCGGCCTTTCGCCGCGTCGACTTTCTGCGCGCCATCCGCGCTTTTCAGGGCAGGGTGCGGCGCTTCGGCCGGTGATCCCCATTCCCTGATGCCAGCCGACGCGTCGCGAGCCTAATCCACACCCGCCCTTTGCGACGCCCGGCGCCAGGGGCACAATTCATCTGACGACTTGACTGCACTGTCCGCAGCAGCGCCGCCTTTCCGTGATTTCACCCCACATTAGCCGTTATGGCGTCGAGTGCTTGCGCTCGCCGGCGGTAGCTGTCGCCATTCATCTCGAGGATATGGACGTGGTGGGTGAGCCTGTCGAGGAGCGCGCCGGTCAGGCGTTCGGAACATCGTCCTTGGTTGGCTGACCAACTGGTGGCGGGTTTCAGCGCAACACGGACGGCTCGCGAAAGCGACGGGCTCGGCCTACCTCGTCGTTGGAAACGATCTCCTTGCCTATCGGCCAGAGTGCCAGCCCGGCGAGCTTCAAGTGGGCCCACGCAAACGGCAGTCCGATAATGGTGATCGCCAAACAAACGGCCGTGATCAGGTGGGCAAGAGCTAACCACCAGCCCGCCAGCACCAGCCAAAGAAGGTTGCCGACGACGCCGAGAGGGCCTGTCCCAATCGAAGGTCGGCCGGAATATTCCTCTCGGTCAACCGCAGAGTGTCCGAACGGCAGGAGGGTATAGAGAGCTATGTTCGCGGCGGCCCGCGCCCAAGGGATGCCAATGATGGTCAGAGCCATGATGACGGCGGCCAGGAGCCAGCCGGCCGCCATCCAAATCCCGCCGAACACGAGCCAGAGGACGTTCAGTAGCAGGGACATCTCAAACTCCAATCAGCCCGCCAGCGACATCATGTGGGTGCTGTTATCCCTGTTCGCCAGGCATCGCGATCGATCTTGGGCGCTCATCGTCGTCGTACCATGGGAGACCAAGCCGACGCCGAAGATCGATGGAGATCACTTGCGACCTCAATTTTCCGAAGACCATCTGTTCGGTATCAATCGGAAAGGTGGCTATCCGGGCGTTCATCTGCCTCCGTCCGGTTGTTCATCGATCAGTACTTTTCGCGCTCCGCCTGATCGGGTAAGCGTCGAAGTGACGGGCTAGGAAGAGGCGCAGTCTGTTCGCGCGGCTGCCGGGACGGCCTAAGATGGAGCGCCCAACCGTGCGATCGGACAAGTCTCCTGCCAAGCCGAAGCTGCTCGTTAGGCTGCCGCCCGGCATCTGGGCGCTCGGCTTCGTCAGCATGTTCATGGACATCTCTTCGGAGATGATCCACGCGCTCCTGCCGGTCTATCTCGTGACAGTGCTGGGCGCGTCCATGCTCGCGGTCGGTGTCATAGAGGGCATCGCCGAAGCGACCGCTAACATCACCAAGATATTCTCGGGCGCTCTCTCCGACTGGCTCGGAAGAAGAAAGCCGTTGGCGATTGCCGGCTACGGTCTTGCCGCAATTACCAAGCCGATCTTCCCACTTGCGACGACATTGGGATGGGTGGTCGCTGCCCGCTTCATCGACCGTATCGGGAAGGGCATTCGCGGTGCCCCTCGAGACGCTCTGGTTGCAGATATTGCTCCACCCGACCTTCGTGGCGCGAGCTTCGGGCTAAGGCAGTCGCTCGATACCGTTGGTGCATTCCTCGGACCGCTTGCGGTCATGGGCCTGATGACCCTCACTTCGGACAACTTCCGCTTCGTGTTCTGGGTTGCGGTGGTGCCGGCCTTTGTGTCCGTAACCATCCTGGTAGTGGCGGTCCGGGAACCAACTCGACATCAGGCCCCCGCGACGCCTCGTCTTCGGCTGTCCGACGCAAGACGGCTTCCACGCGGCTTCTGGATGGTGACTGCGGTCGCCACCGCTCTCACCCTTGCCCGGTTCTCCGAGGCGTTTCTCATCCTGCGGTCGCAGAGCGTCGGGTTGCCAATCGCCCTCGTGCCAGCAGTCATGGTGGTCATGAACGTCGTGTACGCCATCGCGGCCTACCCTGCCGGGGCGCTTTCCGATCGGATCGGTCGAGGCGGGTTGCTCGCCGTCGGCGTCGTATGCCTGATCGTAGCGGACATCTTTCTCGCCTTCGGTACGTCTATCACCCTCATCATGGTTGGGGTCGCATTCTGGGGCCTTCACATGGCGCTCACCCAAGGACTTTTTGCCAGCCTTGTTGCCGACAGTGCACCTACAGACCTTCGCGGGTCCGCGTTCGGTGTGTTCAACTTCGCTGGAGGTATCGCGATGTTGGTTGCGAGCGTGGTCGCTGGTGGCCTTTGGGATATCTATGGCCCGACGGCGACCTTCATCGCGGGCGCTGGGTTTACTGCGGCATCGCTGATCGGCCTGTTGTTGTTCATCCCCGGTCAGGTTCGAGACACGCACGGGTGAAGGAGCCTCAGGTACGACGGACGATGCGAAGGACCGCGAAGGGTTCTTTTTGAGATGCCCTCCACAACTATCGGCTTCCGCTCGCCCGGGCTGCTAGAAGAGCTTGCCAATTGAGGCGAGAGCGAAACCAAGCACAGCGCCAGCAGCCGGACCGATGACCCAGCCGCGAAGGATGCCGAAAATCACATCCTGGTCGATGGTCTCGCGTCCACGGGCAAAACCAGCACCCGCCATAGCTCCGACAAGCGCCTGATTCATCGAGGTGAAATAGCCGAAGAACACCGCTGTCAGAACGACGACCGCCTGCACGAGCTGGGCGGCCGTCGCCATGGGCATGTCCAGTTTGACGATGTCGAAGGCGACCCGTTCGAGGAGCGGCCGTCCCCAAGTGAGCACGCCAACCGCAAGACCAATGCCACCGATTAGTCCCGCGACAAACGGGCCGGAGAATCCAGTCGAGAGAAAGACGGCCGTCGCGTTCGACACATCATTTGCTCCCATTGCCAGCGAGGCGGCGCCCCCGACCACCACCAGCATGCGACCGATTGCGCCAGCGGTGCCGCTTCGCGCAAAGCCGGGAAACGCATCGAATGCTTTCGTGAGGAGATAACCAAGAGCGCAGGCGACGAGCGGCGCCAGCGCCCACAGGACGAGGAGCCGAATGATCGTGTGCCACTAAATCGCAAGACCCAGCGCAGCACCGGCGCCGATAATGCAGAACACCAGGATCTGTATCGTGGAGGTAGGAATCCGCCGCTGGGTGAAGAGCGTCGTGAGGAGAAAGGCAGCGCCGATGATTGCAATAGCCGGTGCTGTGCCGAGCTGATCCGCGACGAGGATATTGTGTCCAACGTTTTCAAGCACGTGGCGGCTGAAGAAGGTGGCGCCAACCAGAGTGAGCGGCGCCATCACCCAAAGTGCCGGCCAGAGACGAAAGAGCAGGCTCGGAAAAACTGAACAGGATGGATAAGTGGATTTCTGCCTGACCGCGGCGTAAGCTTTGCCCGCGAAAACCAGGAGCGACCATGACCAAGAGGACCGCGCCGGAACCACAGCCCCGGCTTTCAAAGCGAGGGTGTGGCTTTGGACGCCATCAAGGGCGAGCGAAGACACTGGCTCGAGATTGGCCGAACAGTACGACGTTCACCCGAATCAGATCACGACCTGGCCGCTCGCAGCTCCTGAGAGAGGAGCAGCCGGGGTTTTTTGTCGGGGTGATGCGGAAACCCGATTTATCGGCTCCCCCGCCATCGACGTGAAAACGCTGCATGCAAAGATCGGGGAACTGACCTGGAAACGGGATTAGTGAGATGGCCCGCCCCGGCTTCCTCCTGCCAGGATGCGGGAAGGGAAGGTCCAACCGAAGGAGAGCCAGATGCCAGTTCGTCGACCCGTTGCCGCCGCGACTTATGGAATTGATCTTGGCAAGATCCGTTTTGATGTGATCGCTAACGATGTAGCAGGTAAACCGGTCCAGCGGGTCAAGCTGGGGCGCGACACGATCCTTCGCTTTTTCGAATCTGCATCGCCTGCACTCATCGGCATGGAAGCCTGCCCGGGGGCGCAGTGGCTAGCGAGAAAGCTGGCCGCGATGGGGCACACGGTCAGGATCATTCCGGCCCAGTTTGTAAAGCCGTTCGTCAAGTCCAACAAGAATGACGCCCGTGATGCCGAAGCGATCGCCGAAGCCGTCGTTCGTCCGACGATGCGCTTTGTCGAGATCAAGGCCGAAGCCCAGATCGATCTTCAGGCGCTGCACCGGGTACGGAATCGTATCGTATCCAACCGCACCCAACTCATCTGCCAGATGCGCGCATTCTGCCTCGAGTACGGCATTGCGATGCGGCAGGGAGCCGGCGTTTTCAAGATCGACATCTCCCGAGTTATCACCGACGAAAGCAATGATCTGACGCCGATGATGCGCGCCATCCTGAAGGAACTTTGGGATGAGTTCGTGCTCGTCGACACCCGACTGGCTGCAGTGACCCGACAGGTCGAAGCAATCGCCGAACGGCTGGATGCCGCCAGGAGACTGATGAGCATCCCGGGCATTGGTCCGCTTGGTGCCACGGCCTTGCTGGCAGCAGTTGGTGATGGCCGCCAGTTCCGAAAGGCGCGCGACCTGGCGGCATGGTTGGGCCTTGTCCCGCGACAGAATTCAACCGGAGGCAAGACGACCTTGCTCGGCATCAGCAAGCGCGGGAACCCGTATCTGCGCCGGCTGATCATTCATGGCGCCCGGTCCTGCGTTGCACACCTTAATCGGGAGCGGGACAGGCTCGGCAGCTGGCTCGATCAGCTCGAACAGCGGATGCACAAGAATAAGGTGATCGTCGCCTTGGCGAACAAAATCGCCCGGATGGCGTGGGCTGTGCTCACCAGGCCAGGCAATCTCTACGAACGCGTCGACCCGGCTCACGCCTGAGGAACGCGTTCTCGCGAAGTTGCGGGGTACAAGAGTGATGTCGGAACAGTCGATCCGCGTGTCGTAAGCCCTATCCAAAAAACGGGCGTAAAGGCCCGTACGATTTATTGGGAACGATGCGCGCGCATCTCATCATGGCCTGGCTGCAACCGCAGTCCACTCGCGAGAGGCCGGATACATTTACGCAAACTGCGTCCGACAGCAGTCAAGAACCCTTGCAACGCCGGGGCGGACCATACATTTTTGTCCGGCGCGCTCGGGAAAGCCGGACTATTGCCGAGCGCAAAACGATGATCGACCGGAGCGATGACTTGCCGGTGAGCCGGCAGGCGAAGGCTCTCGGGATCAGCCGGGGTAGCGTCTATTATCTGCCCCGGCCGGTGTCGGCCGACGATCTGGCGCTGATGCGGCGGATCGACGAATTGCATCTTGAGCTTCCGTTCGCGGGCAGCCGGATGCTGCAGGGCTTTCTCGTCCGCGAGGGATACAGGATTGGCCGTCGACACGTCGCCACGCTGATGAAGCGGATGGGCATTGAGGCGCTCTACCGCCGGCCAAACACGTCGAAGCCGGCGCCGGGACACACGATCTTCCCCTACCTCTTGCGCAAGCTGCCGGTGAGGCGGCCCAATCAGGTCTGGGCGACGGATATCACCTATATCCCGATGGCGCGTGGCTTCGTCTATCTGGCGGCCGTCGTCGACTGGTTCAGCCGGAAGGTTCTGGCCTGGAGGTTGTCGATCACGCTGGATGCGGCCTTCTGCATCGAGGCGGTCGAAGAAGCGATTGCGCGATACGGCAGGCCCGAGATCTTCAACAGCGATCAGGGTTCGCAGTTCACCAGCACCGCCTTCACCGGGCTTTTGATGAAGAACCGGATCAAGATCAGCATGGATGGGAAAGGCGCCTGGCGGGACAATGTCTTTGTCGAGCGCCTGTGGCGGACAATCAAATACGAAGAGGTCTACCTGCGGGCCTATGCCAGCGTACCGGAGGCGCGGGCCTCAATCGGCCGATACATCGATGGCTTCTACAACGTCAGGAGGCCGCATTCGAGCCTTGACCGGCAGACGCCGGACGAGGCCTACTTCAATCCGCTGCAGCCAATCCCGGCTGCGGCATAACCGAGGCAAAAATCCACTTAACCGCAGCCACAAGGCCTGTTCAAACAAACCGAGCCACTCCATCAGGCGCCCAACATGTTGCCGCTGCACTGGCGGCTGGATCAGGCCTTCGCTGATCGTCGCTTGTCGGCGTTTCCGAAAACGAGGCCTACAAGACGTTTTCTTGGGCGATGGGACTGCCTGCCGCAGCAGCAGCGGCGGCGGATGTCGCGGGGAACTGGGGCGGTAGGTCTGGCCGCAGCGATCGGCGGTGGTGGCTCCGCTTGTTCCGCTGTCAAGCGGTTGAAATCCGCCGTATAGTGCTCAGTTTGGCTTCGGCGGCGGTGCAGTACACCTTGATGACGGCGCTGCTCCACGCGCCGTCCCCAATCGCTCTGACGATCTGCTGCTTGATTGGTACTCGTTCATTCGAGCAGCCTTGGCGGACGAGGATTTCTTGAAGGAAGCGAATTCGCGCTCTTCTGGCATCCGAGGGAACGCCGAATCCCAAGCAGACGGCGGACCAGATCGAGTTCACTCTCACCGAGCGTGGCTTGGCCTTCATGTCGATCGATCGCATGCGACTGAAGCTAGAGGCCCGCACGCTCATGGAAGGCGCCCGCATCCCCGGCTTGGGCGCCCGCTCCACCAGCACCGCAATATTCTCCATTGACGACAGATGGTCGGTGACTGCCAGCGGCAAGAATCCTCGTCAGTCTCGTTCTTACCAGCCATTCTCGCCCGCAAGCGCACGCAGCTTGCCTATTTCCTCCGCTGCCATCACCGCTCCGGCTTTCGCGCTTCCACTCCCGCGCCATGCGCTGTGCCTCGGCGATCAGGGCGGGCGTCATCCGACTTGGCGACCATGCCGCGTTCTTCGCCGGCGAGGGCTGAGACGTACTCCGCCAACTCACAGCCGAGACGGTGCATGCGAAAACGGCCGATTGACGAGCCCATGACGTGCAAAGAGCGGAATTGACATTCAGCGGCAACTCGCTCCTCAGCAGCACAAGCTACGAGCACGAGTTGGGATTCGGCAAGAGGGTCAGCTGGTAAGCCATGGGACGCGGAGCGCCGAATCGTCGTGGCGCCCGAATTTGCTACCCGACGTGTCTGACAAGCCATGTGGACGGGACGGCCGAGAAATAGCTCTGCCCGCCTCACACGGCCTTCAAGCCGCGAAATGATCGTCCGTCGATTTGTGTGTTGGCGAGAAAAGACGCCCGAAAATGGCGCATTTCTGCAAACCATGGCCAATGGGGATAGGATTTCGAACCCACGACCTCATAGGTACGCCGCTTTTCAAGACCGGTGCCTTCAACCGCTCGGCCACCCGTCCGTCTCGCAATCACGCCTTAATAGAGCGCCGGTTTGGCGAGGAAAAGCGTCAAGCAATGAAGAACGCCGCGCAACGCCGGCTCAAGCCACCATACAACGGCGAACATCTCCACACGTCGGCGTCGACCCCCGGTCGATTTACCCGCGATTCGCCCTGGCGGGAGAAATCAGGCGCGGGGCAGCGGCCTGTTGCCGCGGCCCCGCCGGCCAATACTTGCCATTTAGCACGTAAGTGTGCCGCGATCCGTCAAAAATGCCCCGCGACAATGGCCCGCGCTTGCAAAATGGCTCACGATTTGGTCATCTGTGGCGGGTTGTCTTAACGCCTCGTTAAGACGTGCTGCGGCCTCATGGGCCGTGGCATAGGGGATTCGGCGGAAGAGGGGCGCGGGTGCATTTCCCGGGCGATTTAGAGATGCGGAGCGGGGCGGCGACCAGCCGTACTGCCAAGGTGACTGGATGAGGGGCGCGGCGATTCTGCGCGCGCTTGCGCTCGCCGGTGTCGCCGGCCTTTTGGCATCCTGCGGTGTCGCCCCGAGACTGACCACTTCCGCCACCAACGAATACTTCAGCCCGGACACCTATGGCGCAGCCAGCCCCAAGGTCGTCGGCGACAGCCGGTGGGTCCCTAGGGGCGGCGGCCACCGCATCGTCGGCAAACCCTATTCGGTGGCCGGCAGGACCTACATCCCGCGCGACAATCCCCGTTACAGCAAGGTCGGCCTCGCTTCCTGGTACGGTTCAGCCTTCCACGGCCGGCTGACCGCCAATGGCGAGGTCTATGACGTCAACGGCCTGACGGCGGCCCATCCAACGCTGCCGCTGCCGAGCTACGCGCGCGTGACCAATCTGGAAAACGGGCGCTCGCTGGTCGTGCGTGTCAACGATCGCGGGCCCTTCGCCAACAACCGGCTGATCGACGTTTCCTCGCGCGCCGCCGACATGCTCGGCTTCAGGCGCAAGGGCACCGCCAAGGTGCAGGTCGATTATGTCGGGCCGGCGCGCATGGACGGGCTCGACGAGCGCACGCTGCTGGCCTCCTATCATGGGCCGTCGCAGGGGGGGATGTTCTCCAGCTTCGCCGACAACCGGAAGGCAAGCGCCAATATCCAGGTGGCTGCGGCTGCTCCGCCCCCGCGCCTGCGTAGCGGTATAGCCGAAGCCGACAACAATCCACTGCTGCTGACGCCGGCCTACCAGACCGCCGCCTATACGCCGGAGCCGTCCGAATCCGACAGTCTTGGCGCACTGATCCTGCGCACCGGCCTGTCGCGCTCTTACGCGGCCACACCGCCGCCGCCGCGGGCGCAAGTGGCGGCTGCGGAGCTTTCCAGCCACGACCTGACCACGGCGCTCACCGCCGCGGCGGCCAAGAAGGCGCGCGAACTGGCCGCGGCCACGCCCGCGCGCCAGCCGGCAACCATTCAGCTCGGCTCATTCTCGACGCGTGAGAATGCCGAGCGCGTCGCCGCCCGCTTCGCCAGCTACGGCCAGACCGAGATGCAGCCGCTGGTTTCCGGCGGGCGCACGCTGCAGGTCGTCTTCGTCACCACCGACGGTTCGGTGGCGCCCGAGGCGGTGATCGACGCCGCGGAAGCCACAGGGCTCACCGGCGCCTTCGCGGTCGCCCGCTAGAAACCCCCGCGGCAATCCCGTCTTCCCGCCGATCTCTTTCGTCACGCGATTGATTTGCGCCGGCTGTCCTTGCTATTCACGACAGGGGCAGGAAAGCGGAGCGCCGATGATGCAATGGCCGAACGCCGGGCTCTTGAGCCCAATCACGCCTCACCGTTCCTCCTGGCGGCGGAGCCTGACGATGGCTTTCGCCGGATTCCTGCTGCTCGGGCTCGGCCACGCCGCCGCCCAGTCCTTCGAGACGCGCGCCCAGCACGCACTGCTGATGGACGCCGAAACCGAGACGATCCTGTTCCAGAAGGCGGCCGACGAGCGCATGCCGCCGGCCAGCATGGCCAAGCTGATGACCGTGGCGGTCGTCTTCGACGCCATCAAGACCGGCAAGCTCAGCCTCGATACCGAGTTCCAGGTCTCCGAGAACGCCTGGCGCAATGGCGGCGCCAATTCCGGCGGCTCGACCATGTTCGCCAAGCTCGGCTCGACTATCAAGGTCGCCGACCTTTTGCGCGGCATCATCATCCAGTCGGCCAATGACGGCTGCATCGTCGTCGCCGAAGGCATGGCGGGCACCGAGAAGACCTTCGCCAGCCTGATGAACGCCGAGGCCCGCAAGCTCGGCCTCACCGACTCGCATTTCACCAATGCCACCGGTCTGCCGGACCCGGACGAATATGTCACCGCGCACGACCTCGCCAGGCTGGCGCGCCACATCATCTACGACGACCCCGAGTTCTATCCGATCTTCTCCGAGAAGGAGTTCACCTGGAACAAGATCCGCCAGCACAACCGTAATCCGCTGCTCGACATGAATATCGGCGCCGACGGCCTGAAGACCGGCTTCACGGACGCCTCCGGCTATGGGCTGGTCGGCTCGGCGGTGCGCGACGGCGAGCGGCTGATCATGGTGATCAACGGCACCAAGTCCGAGAAGGAGCGGGAAGAGGAGGCGCGCAAGCTGATGGACTGGGGCCTGCGCGGCTTCGAGAAGGTCGAGTTGTTCCGTCCGGGCGAGGAGATCGCCCGCGCCTCGGTCTTTGGCGGGACCGAGGGAAGCGTCGGCGTCGTCGGCAAGGGCGGCATCTCGGCCTTCCTGCCGCGCGGTTCGCGCGACCTCATCAAAGGCCGCGTCGTCTATCAGGGGCCGGTGCCGGCACCGGTCGAGACCGGCCAGGAGGTCGGCAAGCTGGAGATCACCCTCGGCACCGACGTGCTGCGCGAGGCGCCGGTCTATGCCAACCAGGATGTCGGGCGCGGCACGCTGCCGCAACGGGCCATGGATGCGCTGAAGGAACTGCTGATCGGCTGGATATAGGCGGCTGGCTGTAGGCGACGGGGCGCTCCTCCTGTATCAAACCCCCATGGCCGGCAGATTCATCACGTTCGAAGGCGGCGAGGGGGCCGGCAAATCGACCCAGATCCGGCTGCTTGCCGAACGGCTGAAGTCCGCCGGCACCACCTGCGTGCTCACCCGCGAGCCGGGCGGCACGGAGAAGGCCGAGGCGATCCGCCGGCTGCTGCTCTCCGGCCTGGCCGAGCAGCTCGGCGTCGAAGGCGAAGCGGTGCTCTTCGCCGCCGCCCGCGCCGACCATGTCGAGCACGTCATCCGCCCGGCGCTGGAAGCCGGCCAGTGGGTGCTTTCCGACCGCTTCTACGATTCGACCCACGTCTATCAGGCCGCCGCCGATCCATCGTTTCTCGATGCGCTCGACCGCGTCGCCGTGGGTAGCACGCGGCCGGACCTGACCGTCATCCTCGATCTTCCCGCCGACGTCGGCATGGCCCGTGCCGCCGACCGCATGGCGGCCACCGGCGCGACGCCGGACCGCTTCGAGCGCGACGCGATCGCCCTGCACGAGCGCCGCCGCCAGGCCTTCCTGAAGATCGCGGCGGAAGCCCCGGAGCGCTGTTTCGTGGTCAATGCGGCCCGGCCCGAGGCAGAAGTCGCCGAAGCCATCTGGCAGGCGGTGGCGGAGCGCCTCATCCCCGCCGCGGCGCACGGACAGGGCTGATGGCTGCCGCCGGCGGCCAGGAGGTGCCGCGCTTCGATGTGGTCGAGAACTGGCCGGCGCCGGAGGAGCGGGCCGAGTGGTTCGGCGACCCGGCCAGCGAGCGCACCCTGCTCGACGCCTATCGCAGCGGACGCATGCACCACGCCTGGCTGATCGGCGGCCCCAAGGGCATCGGCAAGGCAACGCTGGCCTATCGCTTCGCCCGTTTCCTGCTGGCGCACCCCGATCCGACGACGCCCGAGGCGGTGGCGGCAACCGACCTGTCGCTCTCCGAGACCCATCCCGCCTTCCGCAAGGTGATGGCGCGGTCCCACCCGAACCTGCTGGTGCTGGAACGGCCGCTCGACGAGCGCACGCATCGTCGCAAGAGCGAGCTCACCGTCGACGAGATCCGCCGCACCGTCGGCTTCTACGGCAATACCGGCGGCGAAGCCGGTTGGCGGATCGCCATCGTCGACCCCGCCGACGACATGAATGCCAGCGCCGCCAATGCGTTGCTCAAGGTTCTTGAAGAACCGCCGGCGCGTGCGCTGTTCCTCATCGTCAGCCACGCGCCGGGGAGGGCGCTGCCCACCATCCGCTCCCGCTGCCGCCGGCTCGACGTCGCCGGGCTGCCGCCGGAGACGATCGTTTCCGCGCTTGCGGCCGGCGGTGCGCGAGCCGAGCCCGCCGACCTGGAGCTGGCGGCCCGGCTCGCCGATGGCAGCCTGCGGCGGGCGATCCTGCTGGCCGAACACGGCGGCATCGCCGGCTACCGGGCGCTCGCCACGCTGCTCTCGCGCCTGCCGGAGATCGACGTCGCCGCCATGCATGCCTATGCCGACAGCGTCACCGGGCGCGGCAACGACGACGGCTGGGACGGCTTCCGCGACCTTCTTGCAGCCTGGCTGAACCGCCGGGTGCGGGGCGAAAACGAACCCGAAACCGGCATTCCACTCAGTCCCGCCGCGGCCGCGGCGCCGCTTGAAAGGTGGGCCGAGGTGTGGGAAAACCTGCGCACTTCGGCGGCTTTGACCGACGAATACAATCTCGACCGCAAGCGAACCGTCCTGACGATCCTGATGAGCCTCGCCCGCGCGACCCGAATGTGACGCTCCCTCACGGCCCCCTACGTTGTAGTGCGGCCGGCATTTCCTATTTTCCCGCGCGACATCCAACAAGGCGAGACGGCGATGCAAGCGCCAAAGTTCTACATCACGACCGCGATTTCCTATCCCAACGGCGCCCCCCACATCGGCCATGCCTATGAGGCGCTGGCGACCGATGCGATCGCCCGCTTAATGCGGCTCGACGGCTACGACGTCTATTTCCTGACCGGTACCGACGAGCACGGCATCAAGATGAAGCAGACGGCGGCGCGCGAGGGGCTGGAGCCGCAGGCGCTGGCCGACCGCAACGCCGCGCTGTTCAAGGAGATGGTCGCCGCGCTCGGCTGTTCCAACGACGATTTCATCCGCACCAGCGAGGCGCGCCACCACCGCTCGTCGGAAGAGATCTGGCGGCGGATGGAGGCCAATGGCGACATCTACAAGGACAGCTACGCCGGCTGGTACTCGGTGCGCGACGAGGCCTATTACGCCGAATCCGAAACTGAGGTGAAGGAAGACGGCGTGCGCGTCGGCCCGCAGGGCTCGCCGGTCGAATGGGTGGAGGAGGAGAGCTATTTCTTCCGCCTGTCCGCCTATCAGGACCGGCTGCTCGCCCATTACGAGGCGCACCCGGAGTTCATCGGACCCGACGAGCGCCGCAACGAGGTGGCCAGCTTCGTCCGCGGCGGGCTGAAGGACCTGTCGGTTTCGCGCACCACCTTCGACTGGGGCATTCGCGTGCCCGGGAACGACAAGCACGTCATGTATGTCTGGGTGGACGCGCTCACCAACTACATCACCGGCGTCGGCTTCCCCGACGAGAACGCGCCGCTGTGGCGCTACTGGCCGGCCGATCTGCATGTCATCGGCAAGGACATCGTGCGCTTCCACGCGGTCTACTGGCCGGCCTTCCTGCTGTCGGCCGGACTGGAAATGCCCAAGCGCGTCTTCGCCCACGGCTTCCTGTTCAATCGTGGGGAGAAGATGTCGAAGTCGGTCGGCAATGTGGTCGATCCCTTCGCGCTCATCGCCGCCTATGGCCGCGACCAGTTGCGCTATTTCTTCCTGCGCGAAGTGCCCTTCGGCCAGGACGGCAACTACAGCCACGAGGCGATCGTCAACCGTATCAATGCCGACCTCGCCAACGACCTTGGCAATCTGGCGCAGCGCTCACTGTCGATGATCGCCAAGAACTGCGGCGGCGTGCTGCCGGCGGCGGCTTCGCTTGCACCGGAAGACGAGGCAATACTCGCCCAGACCGACGCGCTGCGCGGAATTTGCCGCGAGGCGATGAAGACTCAGCAGATCCATCAGGTGCTGAACGCGGTGTGGGCGGTGGTCGCCGAGGCTAACCGCTATTTCGCCGCGGCCGCACCCTGGGCGCTGCGCAAGACCGACCCCAAGCGCATGGAGGCGGTGCTCTACACGACCGCGGAAGTGGTTCGCCAGGTCGCCATCCTGGCCCAGCCGGCCATGCCGGAGGCGGGGGCCAAGCTCCTGGACCTGCTCGGGGTTCCGCCGGAGGCGCGCAGCTTCGCATCGCTCGGCAGCGCCGGGCGGCTGACGGCAGGTGTGACATTGCCGCCTCCCGCCGCGGTCTTCCCGCGCTATGTTGAGGGCGAGGACCGACAGGCCGGCTGAGGCCGACCGGAACGGAGCCGCATATGGGGCACGACGACAGCCATAGCCACGCCGACAGCCATGGGGGGCATGGCCACAGCCACGGCGACAACGAACGCCGCCTGTTCTGGGCGGCGGTCGTCACCGGCGGCTTCATGGTGGTCGAGGCGGCCGGCGGCCTCGTTGCGGGTTCGCTGGCGCTGCTCGCCGATGCCGGCCACATGCTCACCGATTTCGCCGGGCTGTTTCTCGCCTGGCTTGCCTTCCGCTTTTCCCGCTGGCCGGCCGACCACAAGCGCACCTACGGCTTCGAACGGCTGCAGGTGCTGGTCGCCTTCGGCAACGGCATCGTGCTGTTCATCATCGCCGGCGGCATCGTCGTCGAGGCGGCGCGGCGCCTGATGGCGCCGGAGCCGGTGCTCGGCGGCACCATGCTCGTCATCGCCATCGTCGGCCTTCTGGTCAATCTCGGCATGTTCGCCCTGTTGCACGGCGGCGACCGCGAGAACCTCAACATGCGCGGCGCCCTGATCCATGTGATGGGCGACCTGCTCGGCTCGGTCGGCGCCATCGCCGCGGCGTTCGTCATCATGACGACCGGCTGGACGCCCGCCGACCCGCTGATCTCGGTGCTGGTCGCCGTCATCATCCTGCGAAGCGCCTGGCACGTGGTCCGCGACTCCGCCAACATCCTGCTCGAAGGCGCGCCATCCGGCCTGTCGGTGGCCGCCGTGCAGCGCGATCTGCAGGAGGCGATCGCCGACGTCGAGGACGTCCATCATGTTCATGCCTGGTCGATCACCGAGGAGCGCCCGATGGTGACGCTGCACGCCCGCATCTGCGAAACCGCCGACGTCGATCGCACGGTCGTCGCCATCAAGACTCGGCTGAAGACCCGCTTCGGCATCGACCATGCCACGGTCGAGATCGAGCGCGCCGACTGCGCCGATCGTCACGTCGCACCCATGCCCGAGCCGCAACGCCACGCCCACGGTCACTAGTCCGCATGCTCGTTGACAGCCACTGCCATCTCGATTTTCCCGATTTCGACGAGGACCGCGACGCGGTGGTCGAGCGCGCCCACGTGGCCGGCGTCGACACCATGGTCACCATCTCGACGCGGGTGACGAAGTTCGCCGGCCTCAAGGCGATCACCGAGCGCTACGCGCGCATCTATTGCTCGATCGGCACCCATCCGCACAATGCCGCCGACGAGCCTGACGTGACTGCCGACGATCTGGCGCGCATCGCCGACGACCCGGCGGTGGTCGCTATCGGCGAGGCCGGGCTCGACTACCACTACGACAATTCGCCCCGCGAAGCGCAGCGCCAGGGCTTCCTGCGCCACATCGCAGCGGCGCGGATGACGCAGCTTCCGCTGGTCATCCATGCCCGCGAGGCCGATGCCGACGTCGCCGAAATCCTCACCGAGGAAATGGGGAAGGGGGCCTTCCCCGCCATTCTCCACTGCTTCTCGTCCGGCCGCGACCTGGCGCTGACCGGCGTCGCGCTGGGCCTACACGTCTCCTTCTCCGGTATTCTCACCTTCAAGCGCTCCGAGGACCTCCGCGCGATTGCGGCGGAAATCCCCCTCGACCGCCTGCTCGTCGAGACCGACGCGCCCTATCTGGCGCCGCCGCCGCACCGCGGGAGGCGCAACGAGCCAAGCTATGTCGTTGAAACCGCAAAGGTTTTGGCCGCCGCCAAGGGCATCAGCTACGCCGCATTGGCGGCCGCGACCAGCGACAATTTCTTCAAGCTTTTCAACAAGGTAGCGCGGCCGTGAGCGCGCGGCTCAAGGCGACCATCCTGGGCTGCGGCTCGTCGCCGGGGGTGCCGCGCATCGGCAACGACTGGGGCGCCTGCGATCCGGACGAGCCGCGCAACCGCCGGACCCGCTGTTCGCTGCTGCTGGAGCGCTTCGACGGCGGCGAAACGCCGACGCGCGTGCTGGTCGACACCGGGCCGGACATGCGCGCCCAGCTGCTCGCCGCCGATGTCAGCTTCATCGACGCGGTGATCTATACGCACGCCCACGCCGACCACACCCACGGCATCGACGATCTCAGAGCCTTCGCGCAAAACACCCGCCAGCTCGTCTCGACCTATGCCGACGAGAAGACCCAGGCGCATCTCGAGCGCGCCTTCGGCTACTGCTTCACGCGGCCGCCCGGCAGCGGCTATCCGCCGATCCTCCGGCACACGCCGATGCCGGCGGAAGCGCCGGTGACCATCGCCGGGGCCGGCGGACCGCTGATCGTGACGCCGTTCCGCCAGATCCACGGCGACATCGAGACCATGGGCCTGCGCATCGGCGGCCTGGCGTATTCGCCCGATATCAGTGACGTGCCGGAGGCGTCGCTGCCGTATCTCGCCGACCTCGACGTGTGGATCGTCGATGCGCTGCGCTACAGGCCGCATCCGAGCCACTTCAGCCTCAGCCAATCGGTCGACTGGAGCAAACGGCTTGGCGTCCGCCGCGCCGTGTTCACCCACATGCACATCGACCTCGACTACGCCACGCTGAGGCGCGAGCTGCCGGAGGGCTGCGAGCCAGCCTATGACGGCATGGTGATCGAGCTGCCGCTCGACTGAGGCGCCGAACGAAGCCCTGCGGAGGCCGCACAGGCCCGCCGATGATGCGCGACGGGCTCAGGCGCCGGGGAGCGATGGATGGACGTCCAGGGACCGAGGCCCGACGCGTCCCAATCCACCTACACAAAAATATTCCATAATATATCTTATGCGACTTTCATATGAGCTAAGGGTTGGCGCCCATTCTGCGCGACCACTCAGCACCGCCGGCTTCTCCAGGTGGTCGCCCTGGCGCATTACTTCCCTCGCTGCGACATCGATGGGCTCCTGAGAGCCTATGCGCCTGAGTTTCCGAAGCGAGCACGCATCCAGCTCGTGATTTCTGCCGCGAAGCGCGGAGCGTCGGATACGTCCGCGCTTTCACACGTGTCCGTGGCCGCCGCAATTTCTGCCGGATCGTGCACGACCAGAAACGTCGTCGGCGAGTCGTTGTTTGCCATGGCGAGCATCGAGCTGGCCTCCCCGACGAACAGCAGCCCGACCATCGAGACACCAACGGCGGTCGCGGTGTCCGGGATTGCCGTGCGCGGACCGTGCCCGGCTGCTATCTGCTCCCAATCCGGCGGCGCTTCGCCGGGCAGCGCCGGACGCCACCACTCGAAACGGAAGAAACAGGTTGTCGACAGAAGCGGCCCCAGCGTTGCTACCGGCCGGCTCCCAGCCGACGGGCCAGTCCGGCGGCAAATGCCGCGGCTCGATGCCGAAGACCTCGAATTTGAACACGACGTCACAGGAATCCATGGACAATATCAGGCGCGATCCTGCATCAAGCAGCAAGTAGTCCGGTTCGGCTCGCCCGCTGGCATCGCGGAACACTGCCGGAGGACCACTGAGGCCGGTCAACAGGCGGAACTGTTCTTCGTCGAGCAGAAGCGCCGCTGTCTTCACCATGGGATGCTTCCGGGTTCGTGTCGCCGCGCGGCCAGCGGTATCGCGCGGAAGCGTTTCGCGCTAGGTCTTCGGCCAATCGTTAACGTCGTCGCGCGGCCCGCCGAATTGACGACCGTAGCATCTTCCGGAGCCCTGCCATGACACCTTCACGCGATATCTCCCGGCTGATCGAGATCATGGCGGCGCTGCGCGACAAGGAGACCGGGTGCCCCTGGGACGTCGAGCAGACCTTCGCGACCATCGCGCCCTACACGATCGAAGAAGCCTATGAGGTCGCCGACGCCATCGCTCGCGACGACATGGCCGACCTCTGCGAGGAACTGGGCGACCTCCTCCTGCAGCCGGTCTATCACGCCCAGATGGCCGCCGAGGCCGGCCTGTTCACCTTTGGCGACGTGGTCGAGGCCGTCACCACCAAGATGATCCGGCGCCATCCCCACGTCTTCGGCGATGCCGATGCCCGCGCCGCCGGCGCCGCCAAGGGCTTCTGGGAGAAGGAAAAGGCCAAGGAAAAGGCTGCCAGGGCTGCCGAGGGTCGTGATGTGGCCAAGGGGCTCTTCGACGGCATTGCCGCTGGCCTGCCGGCGCTAGTGCAGGCGCACAAGCTCCAGGCGAAAGCCTCCACCGTCGGTTTCGACTGGAACGATGCCCGCCTGGTGCTGGCCAAGCTCAAGGAGGAAATCGGCGAGATCGAGGCCGAGCTCGACCGGCAGGAGACCGACAGAGAGGCCACGGCCGGCGAAATCGGCGACCTACTCTTCGCCGTGGTCAACCTGGCGCGCCACCTGAAGGTCGATGCCGATCAGGCGCTGCGCGGCACCAATATCAAGTTCCAGCGCCGGTTCGCCGCCATCGAAGCGGCTCTGGCGGCCGAAGGCCGGGCGCCGGCGGAGGCCAGCCTCGACGAGATGGAGGCGCTCTGGCAGCGCGCCAAGGAGACGGAATAGGCCCCCTGTTTCCGGTCCCGTCCTACGGCGTCACCCGTGCCGCCGGAAAGGCGCTGTCGAAGGCCGCCTGCCGTTCCGGCGCCACTCGCACATGGGCGGTGGTCGAGCCGTCCGGATTGTCGGTGCGATCGAGCACCTCGCCGACCTCGTAGAGCCGGTGAAGCTGGCCGAGCGCGGCGCCTTCCAGCCTGACCTCGTAGGTGCGGCCGGTGGCGGCGACCTTCTCCTCGATCAGATTGAGGAGGTCTGGCAGCCCTTCCCCGGTCAGCGCCGAAACCGCCACCACTACCGGTCCGCCGCCGGCAACCGCCGGAATCACCCGTGGCGGCCGCTGCGCCGGCGGCATCAGGTCGAGCTTGTTCCACACTTCGATGATGCGCTCGGGCGCCTTGGCGTCGACGCCCAGTTCGGCGAGCACGGCGGCGACGTCGCGCGCCTGCGCCTCGCTGTCCGGTCCGGCGATGTCGCGGACATGCAGGATGATGTCGGCCTCGGAGACCTCCTCCAGCGTGCCACGGAAGGCGGCGACCAGCGTCGTCGGCAGGTTGGCGACGAAACCGACCGTGTCGGAGAGGATTGCCACGGCCCCGTGCGGCAGCGTCACGCGGCGCAGCGTCGGGTCGAGCGTGGCGAACAGTTGTGCATCGGCGAAGACATGATCAGAGGTCAGCGCGTTGAACAGCGTCGATTTGCCGGCATTGGTGTAGCCGACCAGCGCGACCGAGGCCTGGCTGCCCTTCCGGCGCGTCTTGCGCTGCTGGCGGCGGCGCGTGACGACATCCTCGAGGTCGCGCTCGATACGTGCGATGCGCTCCTCGATCATGCGCCGGTCAGCCTCGATCTGCGTCTCGCCCGGACCGCCGAGGAAGCCGAAGCCGCCGCGCTGGCGTTCGAGATGGGTCCAGGAGCGCACCAGTCGGCTCTTCTGGTAGGTGAGATGCGCCAGCTCCACCTGCAGCGTGCCTTCGCGCGTCTGTGCCCGCTCACCGAAGATTTCCAGGATCAGGCCGGTGCGATCGATAACCTTGATCTTCCAGGCGCGTTCGAGATTGCGCTGTTGCACCGGCGACAGCACGCCGTCGACGACGACCAGCGCGATCGCCTCGGCCGCCACGCGGGTGCCAATCTCCTCCACCTTGCCTGAGCCGAAGAGCGTCGCCGGCCGCCGATTGGCGAGCGGCACCGCGATGCCGGCCACGACGTCGAGGTCGATCGCCCTGGCCAGGCCGACCGCCTCCTCTACCCGGGCCTCGCGGTCGCGCTCCGCCGCTGCGGGACGTCCCTTGAGGACGGGCACCAGCACCAGGGCGCGCGCAACGTCGACCGCGGGCGCCGCAGCACCTTCGGCATCCGCTGCCGCGGCGTCGTGCGGAGTGTTGCTCAATCCGTCTCCCGGCCGAGGCTGCCATCCTCGCCCGGCTCGAAGAGCTGCAGTGGCGCGCCTGGCATCACCGTCGAGATGGCATGCTTGTAGACGAGCTGAGAATGCCCATCACGGCGCAACAACACACAGAAATTGTCGAACCAGGTGACGATTCCCTGCAACTTCACCCCGTTGACCAAGAAAATCGTCAGTGGCGTCTTGTTCTTCCGAACGTAGTTGAGAAACGTGTCCTGCAGGTTTTGTGCGCGTTCAGCCATATCACTCGCTCTCGCGTTCTTGCGGCTTTCGAAATGAGTCGCGTTTTGTTGGGTCCTTGACCGAAGGTTATCCTTGCAGTTTGCCGGGTGTTGCGCCAGTCGTCACGTGTGAAATTGCCCCAGGCAATCCATCCGTCGGCGTCAGGCTCCGCTTGCCCATAGCGACGAGACTGCGGCACGCTGCCAAAACAGATGCCTCAGCCAACTCGCCACCGGCCCCGGCCGGCCATTACCAATTACCACGCCATCGATGCGAACGACCGCTGTCACTTTAGACGAGGCTGAAGTGAGGAAGGCCTCGCTGGCAGACAACGCTTCGGATACGGAAAAGGTCCGCTCCTCCACACGGAACGCCGCGTCCTGCGCCACGTCGAGGACCCCGGTGCGGGTCACGCCGCGCAGAATTCCGGCCTCCGCCGATCGCGTTACGATTGTTCTGTCGGCTATTACAATCCAGGCGTTTGTTGACGATCCTTCGGTGACGAAGCCCTCGGCGTCGACAAACCAGGCCTCGAAAGCCCCGGATTCCCTTGCTTTCTGCTTGGCGAGCACATTGGGCAGCAGGCTCGTCGTCTTGATGTCGACCCGCGCCCAGCGATTTTCGGGGACGGTGATGACCGAAACCCCCTCCTCCGCCCTCTGCTCCATCGCCGCGCTATCGACGCCATGCGCGGTCACAACGATGGCCGGCGCCACGTCGCCGGACGGAAAGGCGTGGTTGCGGGGGGCGACGCCGCGGCTGACCTGAAGATAGACAAGGCCGTCGCGCACGCGATTGCGGCGCACCACCTCGCGCATCACCACCGCCAGTGCTGCCGGCTTCAGCGGCCAGCCGATGCCGAGTTCGCTTAGCGAACGTTTGAGCCGCGCCGTGTGCCGCGCTTCGTCGATCAGCCGGCCGCCGCGCACCTCGCAGACCTCGTAAACGGCGTCGGCGAACTGATAGCCCCGATCCTCGATGTGAACAGCGGCGCGGGCGTGGGGGACGTAGCGGCCGTTGACATAGGCGATGCGCGACATGAGCCTTTCCTAGGCGCGCCAATAGGCGGCGTAAAGCGATGCGAACAGCACAATCACCTCGATCCGGCCGAGGATCATGGTGACGATCATGGTGAGCTGGGCGAAAACACTGAAATCGGCATAGTCCGGCCAGTTCGCCCCAATCAGCCACTCGTGCGAATAGAGCGGGCCGATGTTGGAGAAGGCCGACATCGCCGCCACCATGGCCGCGTCGAAGGCCGGCAGGCTCATGGCAAGGGCCAGCGCGGCGATCATCACGATCACCACCGCCAGCACCAGATTGGCCCAGACCGCCTTCATCAGGTCGAGGTCGTAGGGCTGCGTGCCGAAGCGCGTCGAGCGTACGCTGTGCGGAAACAGCAGCCGCTTCAGTTCGTGCATCGACTGAACCGTCATGGCGCCGATGCGGTAGTATTTGATGCCGCCGGCGGTCGACAGCGCCGCCGCGCCGCCGAAGGCCAGGAACAGCACCAGCGTGTCGGGGATCGCCGACAGCCCGCCGTGGCGCGTCTCGAACCCGGCGGTGCTGATCAAGGAGATGCTGTTGAACAGCCCCTCCCCCAGCGCGCTGGGCAGGTTCTCGCCGGTGTGGAAAGCCCAGCCATAGACGACGCCGACCACCGCCATGGTGCCGATCACCCACCACGATTCGCGATGGTCGAAGACCAGCGACCAGCGCCCCTCCAGCACGCTGCGGTGGAAGACGATGCTGGTGGCGCCGACGACCATGAACAGGGCGATCACGGCCTCCGCCCACGGGCTGCCATAGACCGACAGGTTGCCGTCGACCGGCATGAAGCCGCCGGTCGAGACCGTCGACATCGCCAGGCAGATCGCGTCGAAGGTCGGAACGCCGGACACGAACAGCAGGATGATGCACAGGCTGGTGAACAGCGCATAGAGGGTCACCAGCCGACGCACCCCCTGAATGATGCGTTCCGGGCCGGCCTCGCTGAAGCCGCCGAGCGGCGCCAGCCCGCGGCTCGACAGGCCGCCGATGCCGGCCGGCGCCAGGATGGTGACGAAGGTGACCAGCGTCGCCAGGCCGCCGAGCCACTGCAGCTCGGCCCGCCAGAAGATGATCGACGGCCCGATATCGGCGAGCGAGCGGAAGATCGTCGCGCCGGTGGTGGTGAAGCCGGAAACCGCCTCGAACAGCGCCGCGACATAGCCGATATGGCCGTGCAGGGCGAAGGGCAGCGCCGCGATCAGCGGCATCACCACCCACAGCGCCGCCGCCAGCACGAAACCGGCCGTGCGGTCGAAGCGCAGACGGTGCCCCTGCAGGGCGAAGAAGATGGCGCCGGAGAGGAAGCCGGTCAGGCCGGAGACGACCAGAAAGTCCGCCGCCGCGCCGTCCTCAGCTACGACCGAAATGGCCGCCGGGATCAGCATCGCCAGGGCGAGGCTGCCGAAAGCGCGCGACAGGATGTGAAGGACGCTGATCATCGGCCCGCCGGTCCGCGCACGTGCTTTCCTAGAAGAACTCGAGGCTGACGCGGAACATCTGCTCGAGCTGGCGCACCCGCTCGGCGATGGCAAACATCACCACGCGGTCCCTGGCGATGATCTGGGTGCTGCCGTCGGGCATCACCACCTTGCCGTCGCGATAGATGGCGCCGATGCGGATGCCGTCGGGCAGGTCGAGCTCGCGCAAGGGCTTGCCGACCAGCGGCGAGGTCTCCAGGGCCTCCGCCTCGATCACCTCCGCGGCGCCGTATTCGATGGTATGGACGCCACGGATGCGGCCGCGCCGCACATGTTCGAGAATGCGCGAGACGACCAGCGAGCGCGGATTGATGGTCGCGTCGATGCCCAGCGTATCGGTGAAGGCGTGGTAGGAGCGGTTGTTGATCAGCGCCATGGTGCTGCGGCAGCCGAGCCGCTTGGCCATCACGCAGGCGATGATATTCACCTGGTCGTCATTGGTCAGCGCGATCAGCGTGTCGGCGTCCTGGACGTCGGCTTCGCGCTGGATCTCCTGGTCGAGCGCACTGCCGTGCAGCACCACGGTCCGCTTCAGCGCGTCGGCGATGGCGATCGCCCGCTCGCGCGTCGATTCGATGATCTTGACCCGGGCGGCGGCGCCGCGCGCCTCGAGCGTGTGGGCGACGAACTGGCCGATATTGCCGCCGCCGGCGATGACTACGCGCTTGGCCACCTGTTCCTCGTGGCCGAAGATGCCGAGCGTGCGCACCACCTGCTCGCGCTGGCAGACGACATAGACCTGGTCGCCGACCAGCATGGAATCGGTCGAACGCGGCACGAACAGATTGCCGCCGCGCACGATGCCGACGACGATCGCCTGCAGGTCGGGGAACAGCTCGGTGAGCTGTGCCAGCGGCGTGTCCACGACCGGGCAGTTATCGGCAAGGCTGATGCCGACTACGACCACTTCGCCATTGGCGAACTCGACCGTGTCGAAGGCGCCGGGCAGTTGCAGGCGGCGCAGCACCATCTGGCCGGCCTCGATCTCCGGCGAAATGATCACGTCGATCGGCAGGTGCTCGGAGGAGAACAGGTCGCGCCAGTGCGGCTCGAGATAGCTCTGCGCACGGATGCGGGCGATCTTGGTGGGGACGTTGAACAGCGAGTTGGCCACCTGGCAGGCGACCATGTTGACCTCATCGTGGAGCGTCACGGCGATGATCATGTCGGCCTGCTCGGCGCCCGCCTGGGCCAGCACCTCGGGATGGGCGCCGTGGCCGATGAAGCCGCGCACGTCGAGCGTGTCGCGGATGGCCTGGACGAGCTGCGGCGAGGTGTCGATGACCGAAACGTCGTTGTCCTCGACAGCAAGACGTTCGGCGATGCCGTAGCCGACCTGGCCGGCTCCGCAGATAACGACGCGCATGATGTCCCCGAATCCTTCGCCCTTGCCCTAACCTACGCCGAGCGCCCTAACCTACGCCGAGCGACTTCAACTTGCGATGCAGCGCCGAGCGCTCCATGCCGACGAATTCGGCGGTCCGCGAGATGTTGCCGCCGAAGCGGTTGACTTGTGCGGTCAGATATTCGCGCTCGAAGATTTCGCGCGCGTCGCGCAGCGGCAGCGACATCAGGTGCTCACCACCGGCCCTGCCCGGCGTCGTCGGCAACATCTCGCCGATCTCGGCCGGCAGCATGTCGGCGGTGATCACCTCGCTGGCGTCGCCGCGGGTAAGGATCATCAGCCGCTCGACGTTGTTACGCAGCTGGCGGATGTTACCCGGCCAGTCGTGCGCCTGCAGGACCGCCATGGCGTCGTCGCCGATGACGCGCGGCGGCAGGCCGGTGGTGCGCGAAATCTGGTCGGCGAAGTGGCGCACCAGCACGGGGATGTCCTCGCGCCGTTCGGCCAGCGCCGGCACCCTGAGCGGCACGACCGCGAGCCGGTGGAACAGGTCCTCGCGGAAGGTGCCCTCGGCCACCTCGCCTTCGAGATCGCGGCCGGTGGACGAAATGATGCGCACGTCGACGCTCACCCGCGTCGTCCCGTCGACGCGGGTGAAAGTCTGGTCGACCAGCACGCGCAGGATCTTGCTCTGGGTCTCGCGCGGCATGTCGCCAACCTCGTCGAGATAGAGCGTCCCGCCATGCGCCTCCTCAAGCGCGCCGACGCGGCGCGCGCTGCCGTTCGACGGCTCGGTACCGAACAGCTCCGCCTCCATCCGGTCGGGCACGATGGTCGCCGCGTTGAGCACCACAAACGGTCCGCCTGCCCGGCCCGAAAGGTCGTGCAGGGTGTGCGCCACCAGCTCCTTGCCGGAGCCCGAGGCGCCGGAGATCATGATGCGGCTGTTCGTCGGCGCCACCTTCTCGATGGTGGCGCGCAGGTGGTTCATCGCCGGCGAAGAGCCGAGAAGCTGGCTGGCGTCGCCGCTCTTTTCGCGCAGCACTCTCACCTCGCGGCGCAGCTTGGAGGCCTCCAGCGCGCGCTCGGCAACCAGCACCAGCCGGTCGGACTTGAACGGCTTTTCGATGTAGTCGTAGGCGCCGCGCTTGATGGCCGACACCGCAGTCTCGATGTTGCCGTGACCGGAGATCATCACCACCGGCAGGTCGGCGTGGTCGCGCTTGACCTCGTCGAGCAGCGCCAGCCCGTCGAGACGGCTGCCCTGCAGCCAGATGTCGAGGAAGACCAGCGACGGCCGTCGCTTCTCGATTTCGGCGAGCGCGGCGTCGGCGTCGGAAGCGGTGCGCGTGCCGTGCCCCTCGTCGCTCAGGATGCCGGCTACCAGTTCCCGGATATCGGTTTCGTCGTCAACGATCAGAATGTCGGACGCCATGTCAGCCGTCTCTCGTTCTTGTTCACGTCACGGGCTAAGGGGCGGTCGCCGATGCCGGCTGGGCGTCGGCGTCCACGTTCCCGTTCGGTCCGTCCACGCGCGGCAGGATGATGCGGATATTGGCGCCGCGGCGACCGTTGGTCTCCGTCGGCGCATCGAGAAGCTCGAGGTGCCCCCCATGCTCCTCGATGATCTTGGCGACGATCGCGAGGCCGAGGCCGGTGCCCTTCTCGCGTGTCGTCATGTAGGGCTCGAGCAGCCGCTGGCGGTTCTCGCGCGGCAGGCCGATGCCGTTGTCGACGATGTCGACGACGATCTGCTCGTCCTCGATCCGGGCCGAGACGGCAATCTGCCCCTGCCCGCGCGTTTCCGCCGGCACCGCCTGCACCGCCTCGGTGGCGTTCTTGACCACATTGGTCAGCGCCTGGCCCATCAGGCGGGCGTCGAAGCGGCCGACAAGCGGAGTCTTGGGCAGGTCGACCTTGAAGTCGATATCCGGCTGGGAAACGCTGATCAGGAACACCAACTCACGGATCGACCCGGCCAGGTCGCCGGTGATGAAGGCCGGCTTCGGCATGCGCGCGAAGGACGAGAACTCGTCCACCATGCGGCCGATATCGCCGACCTGGCGGATGATGGTGTCAGTGCACTGATCGAAGACCTCGCGGTCATCCTCGATGGAGCGGCCGAACTTGCGCTTCAGCCGCTCGGCCGAGAGCTGGATCGGGGTCAGCGGGTTCTTGATCTCATGCGCGATGCGCCGCGCCACATCGGCCCAGGCGGTGCTGCGCTGGGCGGCCACCAGATCGCTGATGTCGTCGAGCGTGATGACGTAGCCGTGCTGCTCGTCGTCGCCACGCTCGGTGGTGACGCGCACGTTGATCGTGCGTTCGCGGCCGTCGCGGCTGATCGTGATCTGGTCGCGATGCTCGGGCCGCGCATCGCGCAGCGCCGCCGAAACCAAAGTCTGCAGCCGCGGCATCAGCTCCACCAGCGGGGTACCGATCGCCGCCTCCTCGGTGACGCCGAACAGATGCGACGCGGTGCGGTTGATGATCGTCACGCGGCCTTGTGCATCAATGCCGACCACACCGGCGGAGATGCCGGCGAGCACCGCCTCGGTGAAGCGGCGGCGGGCGTCGATCTGGTTGCTGGCGGCGACCAGCTCCTCGCGCTGGCTGCGCAACTGCGCCGTCATGGTGTTGAACGTGGTGCCCAGCGCACCGACGTCGCCATCGGAATTGCGCGGATTGACCGAAACGCCGAGATTGCCGCGCGACACCTCCTTGGCGGCGTCGATCAGCAGCCGTATCGGCGCCACCAGCCGGTTGGCGAAGCCGATGCCGAGCCAAATCGCCGACAGCAGCACCACCACGGTGACGCCGAGAAACAGGATGGCGAAGGCGACCTGCGTGCCGAAGCGCGTCGCCTCCAGCGTGCGGTATTCGGCGACATTGTCGTTGGTCATCGCCAGATAGCGGACGACCTTGTTGTCGAGCGGCCGCGCGGCGTAGAGGAACGTGTCGGTGTAGCCCTGCAACTCGGCGATGCCACCGATGATGTTGGTCGGCCCAGGCGCAACGATGATGACCTCACCCGGATTCTTCGCCGCCTGCTGCAGCGCCTGCCGCACCGGCGCCGGGAACTGCTCGCTGTGGGAACTCTGCGCCTGGGTGATGAGCGTCCCGTCGCCGGTGACCAGGAACACGCCGGGCAGGTTATGGTCGGTGGCAACCGCGTTGAGGAAGATGGCGAAGCGTCTGGGGTCTTCGCTGTGCAGCGAGCTCGCCTGTTCCAGTTCAAGCTTGGCGGCGAGGATATCGGCGCGCAGCAGCACGGCCTGCTGCTCGGCGAAGGCCTGGGCCAGCGACAGCGAATTGTCGACGATGGCGCGTGTGCGCGTCGAGAACCAGTTGTCGAGGCCGCGGTCGAGCGTGATCGAAGCCGTCACCGCCAGCATCGCAGCGGGCAGCACGGCGACGAGGCTGAACAGGCCGACGATGCGGATATGCAGGCTGGCGCCGGCCTGGCCGCGCGAGCGGGCGACGACCAGGCTGCCAACCACCCAGGCGATGAGCAGGACGAGAAAGCCGACCAGGGCGCCGTTCACCGTCATGGCGGCCAGCACGACGTTCGGCGTCGGCGCGATCGGCGTCAGGCCGATGAGGACAAGGAAGGTTCCGGCGGCAGAGGCGAGCGCCAGCAGCACCGCGACATAACCCGACGCACGCACCAGCCGGGAAAACTGGAAGCCGCGTTCCTCGCGCGATTCGTCCGAAATCGGCCCTGTCAAAGATGACGAATCCGCCGTCATTCCGGTGTTGTGCCTCCGCCTGCGGAAAGCCCCCTGCCTAGTGCTGGACCTAGGGCACACTGGGGCTGAATTGCAACAATATTGTGATCAAAAAACCACAACGAGCCCCGGGGCGCGAGGCCGGTGCCGGAGCACTTTCGCTATTTAGAACAATAGCTTAATGGCTGCTGCGGATGATCTGAATGTCGAGTTCGCGGATCTTCTTGCGGAGCGTATTCCGGTTCACGCCGAGGAGTTCGGCCGCCTTGATCTGATTCCCCCGCGTCGAGGCCAAAGCCGCCGCGATCAGCGGGTTTTCCACCTCGCGCAGGATGCGATGATAGAGGCCGGGCGGTGGCAATCCTTCGCCGAAGCTCTGGAAATAGGCGTTGAGGTGGCGCTCGACCGAGCCGGAGAGCGTCTCTTCGGCGCTGTCCTCGCCGGAGGGCGCGGCGACCGCCGGCTGGTTCAGCTCGGTCTCGATGATGTTCTCGGTGATTGTCTCCTGCGGGTAGAGGGCGGCCAGGCGCCGGATCAGGTTCTCCAGCTCGCGCACATTGCCCGGCCAGCGGTAGCGCCTCATGCGGTCGACGGCGGCCGGCTCGATGCGCTTGGCCGGCAGGCCCTCCTTCTCGACGATGGCGAAGAAATGGCGCACCAGGTCGGGGATGTCCTCGCTGCGTTCGCGCAGCGGCGGCAGACGGATCGGCACCACGTTGAGGCGGAAGAACAGGTCCTCGCGGAACATGCCCTGATTGATCAACAGGCGCAGGTCCTTGTTGGTGGCGGCGATGATGCGCACGTCGGTCTTGATCGGCGTGCGCCCGCCGACGGTGGTGTATTCGCCCTGCTGGAGGACGCGCAGCAGGCGGGTCTGCGCCTCCATCGGCATGTCGCCGATCTCGTCGAGGAAGAGCGTGCCGCCGTCGGCCTGCTCGAAGCGGCCGGCGCTGCGCGCCTGGGCGCCGGTGAAGGCGCCCTTTTCGTGGCCGAACAGCTCGGCCTCGATCAGGTCGCGCGGGATTGCCGCCATGTTGATCGGCACGAACGGGCCGTTGTGCCGCTTGCCGTAGTCGTGCAAGGCACGGGCGACCAGTTCCTTGCCGGTGCCCGACTCGCCGGAGATCATCACCGTGAGGTCGGTCTGCATCAGCCGGGCGAGCACCCGGTAGATGTCCTGCATGGCCGGCGAGCGCCCGACCAGCGGAATGTTGTCGGCGGGGTCCTCGTCGGTCGCCTCGACACGCTTGTTGCGCGGCTCCGACAGTGCCCGGCCGACGATGGCGATCAGCTCCTTCAGGTCGAAGGGTTTGGGCAGGTATTCGTAAGCGCCGCGCTCCGAGGCGCGGATCGCCGTCATGAAGGTGTTCTGGGCGCTCATGACGATGATCGGCAGCTCGGGCCGCGTCCGCTTGATACGCGGCAGGAGGTCGAAGATGTTCTCGTCGGGCATCACCACGTCGGTGATCACCAGATCGCCGTCACCCTCGCTCACCCAGCGCCACAGCGTCGCCGCGTTCGAGGTCAGCCGCACCGAATAGCCGGCGCGCGACAGCGCCTGGTTCAGCACCGTGCGGATCGCCGAGTCGTCGTCGGCCACGAGGATATTGCCGAGGGGCATCGTCATTCGTTCCTGAAGCTGCTGTCGGTCGGGCCCGGCCACGCAGGCATCAGGACCCGGAAGATCGTGCGCCGCGGCTGCGACTCGCATTCGATGACGCCGCCATGGTCACGGATGATCTTGGCCACCAGAGCGAGCCCCAGCCCCGAGCCGTTGGCCTTGGTGGTGACGAACGGATCGAAGAGATGCGGGATCATCTCTTCGGGCACGCCGGGGCCGTTGTCGCGCACGCAGAATTCCAACGGCAGCGTCACCTTGCTGGGATTGCCCGGCACCGACAACCGGTAGCCGGGCTTGTAGGCGGTGGTCAGCACGATCTCGCCATCGGGCGCATCGCGGACCGACTCGGCGGCGTTCTTGACCAGGTTGAGAAACACTTGGATGAGCTGGTCGCGATTAGCCGGCACCGGTGGCAGCGAGGGATCGAAATCGTCGCCGATCTTGATGGAGCGGGCGAAGCCGGACCGCGCCAGCCGGCGGACGTGGTCGAGCACCGCATGGATGTTGACCGGCTCAAGATCGAGCGGCCGTTCGTCGGAAAACACCTCCATGCGGTCGACCAGTTTGACGATGCGGTCGGCCTCGTCGCAGATCAGGCGGGTGAGCGCGCGATCGTCGTCGTCGACGCTGGATTCCAGCAGCTGTGCCGCGCCGCGAATGCCGGAAAGCGGGTTCTTGATCTCGTGGGCGAGCATCGACGCCAGCCCGGTGACGGTGCGCGCGGCACTGCGATGGGTAAGCTGGCGGTCCATCTTGTCCGCCATCGAGCGCTCCTGCAGCACGATGACGACGCCGTGCGGGTATTCGAGGCTGGGCGCCGCGTAGATGTCCACGACGCGGTCGCTGCCGTTGCGCGGCGTGCCGATGTCGACGCGGTATTCGTTGACCGGCGCGTTGCGCTCACGCACCTGATCGACGAGCGCCAGCAACGGGCTGCCGAAGGGCACGAAATAGTCGAGCTTGTGCCGGCGCAGCACGTTGGTGGAGGCCTGGAAGAAGGTCTCCGCCGCGACATTGGCCTCGCCGATAACGCCGTCGGCATTGACCAGCAGGACCGGATGCGGCAGCGCGTCGAGCAGCGCTGAGGCGGCGCGGCCGCGTGCGATGAGGGCGTCGGCGTTCATGCCGCCCTCCGTTCCATGTCCGCGGCAAACCACGCGGCGAGATGGCGGCGGACTTCGGTCGGCTTGTTGGCGGTGAGCACTGCGCGGCGCAGCGCCGGGTCGCCGGCCGGCGCCCGATCCATGTACCAGCCGAGATGCTTGCGGGCGACTCGCGCGCCCAGAAACGTGCCGTAATGGTCGAGCAGCGCTTCGTAGTGGCGCATGGCGATCTCGGCGAGCGGCGGCTCTTCCGGCAGCGCACCGGTGGCGGCGTGGTGAGCGACGTGGCCGGGAAACCACGGCCTGCCGTAGGCGCCGCGACCGATCATGATGCCGTCGGCGCCGGAGCGATCCAGCATCGGCCGAATGTCGTCGAGGCTGACGGCATCGCCATTGGCGATCACCGGGATCGACACCGCCTGCTTGACTGCGCGGATCGCCGCCCAGTCCGCCCTGCCCTTGTAGAACTGGCAGCGTGTGCGCCCGTGGACCGTGATCATCTGCACGCCGGCCGCTTCCGCCCGCTGCGCCAGCTCCGGCGCATTGATCGAATCGCGGTCCCAGCCGAGGCGCATCTTCAGCGTCACCGGCACCGCCGTGGCGCCGACCGTCGCCTCGATCAGCGTCAGCGCATGGTCGAGGTCGCGCATCAGAGCCGAGCCCGAATAGCCGGAGGTGACCTTGCGCGCCGGACAGCCCATGTTGATGTCGATGATGTCGGCGCCGGCTTGCGTTGCCGCTCTTGCGCCCTCCGCCATCCAGTGCGCCTCGCGGCCGGCAAGCTGAATGACATGCGGCCCGTTGCCGGCGCGCTCGGCGCGCATGGACGCCTGAGGCTCGCCTGTGGCAAGCTGATCGCCGGCGACCATCTCCGAGATCACCAGTCCGGCGCCGAATTCGGCTGCCAGAGCCCGGAACGGACGATCTGACACACCCGACATGGGCGCCAGAAAGACCCGGTTGGGGACCGTAACGGGCCCGATAATCAGCGGCTCTGTGAGGCTTCGCATTCCTGTCGCCTATTGATTAGGCATCTTGCCAATTTGCCCACATCTTAGTCAAAACTCCTCGGTGAGCAAGTGCGAAATAAGCCGGCTCGCCGGTCGATATGCTACATTCGGCGTCAGCTTTTCCAGGGATACCTGACATGCAGAATGCACTGCCCACCGCTGCCCTGATCGTTGCTGCCGGGCGCGGTGTCCGCGCCGGCACCGGCCATGTGCCGAAGCAGTACCAGCCGCTGGCGGGCACGCCGATTCTGGCGCGCACATTGGCCACCTTTCTCGCCCATCCGGCCGTCGACCGGGTCCTGGTGGTCATCGGCGCGGGCGACGAAGAGATCTATCGCTCCATTGCACCGCGACACGACAAGCTCATGGCGCCGGTCGCCGGCGGCGCCACGCGTCAGGCCTCGGTCCTTGCCGGGCTTGCCGGGCTCGCCGATGCGCACCCCGCCCGCGTCCTCATCCACGATGCCGCCCGCCCCTTCGCCACCCCTGCCCTGATCGGCCGCGTCGTCGCAGCCCTGGGTCATGCCGATGCGGTGGTGCCCACCGTGCCGGTCGCCAGCACCCTCAAACAGGTGGATGCCGACGGCCGCGTCACCGCGACCATACCGCGCAACGGCCTGCAGGCGGCGGAGACGCCGCAGGGCTTCGCCTTCGATGCGATCCTCGCCGCCCACAACAGGGCGCGCAGCGAGGCCGACGAATTCACCGACGATGCCGCCGTGGCCGAATGGGCCGGCCTGTCGGTCGTTGCCGTCCCCGGCGATCCCGGCAACGTCAAGCTGACCACCGCGCACGACATCGAGGAGGCCAACCGCCGGCTGACGGCGCAAGCGGCATTGGCGGCGGGCGACGTGCGTGTCGGCGTCGGCTACGACGTCCATGCCTTCGGCCCCGGCTACGAGATCATACTCGGCGGCGTCGCCGTACCCCATTCGCGCGGGGTGGTCGGTCATTCCGATGCCGACGTGGCCCTCCACGCGCTCACCGACGCAGTGCTCGGCGCCATCGGCGACGGCGACATCGGCCAGCACTTTCCGCCCTCCGACCCGCAATGGCGGGGTGCCTCGTCGGACCGCTTCCTCGCCGACGCCGTCGCCCGCGTCGCCAGCCGCGGCGGCATGATTGCCCATCTCGATGTGTCGGTGGTGGCCGAAGGCCCCAAGCTCGCGCCCTATCGCGAGGCCATGCGCGCCCGGATCGCCGAGATCTGCGGCATCTCCATCGACCGCGTCGGCGTCAAGGCGACGACCGCCGAAGGCCTCGGTTCCATCGGCCGCCGCGAAGGCATCGAAGCCCACGCCGTCGCCACCGTCCGCCTGCCCTTCCGAGACTAGAGGAGAGCCAGCCCCATGACCGACCTCGCCCCCCTCACCCCCGCCGCCGAGGCCCTGATCGCCGTGTGCCGCAAACAGGGTTATCGCCTCGCCACCGCCGAATCGTGCACCGGCGGGCTCCTCTCCGGCATCCTGACGGAGGTGGCGGGCTCCTCGGACGTGTTCGACCGCGGCTTCGTCACCTATTCCAACGCCGCCAAGATCGACCTCCTCGGCGTCTCGCCCGACCTCCTGGCGCCGGGCGGTCCGGGCGCGGTGAGCGAGGCGGTGGCGCGCGCCATGGCGGAAGGCGCCGTCGAACGCTCCCAGGCGGATCTCGCCGTTTCCATCACCGGCGTCGCCGGTCCGGCCGGCGGCACCGAGGAGAAGCCGGTGGGGCTGGTCCATCTCGCCGTCGCCATCCGCGACGGCGACACCCACCACCACTTCCGCCGCTTCGGCAATCTCGGGCGCTCGGGCATCCGCCTGGCTGCGGTCGCCGAGGCGCTGGCCATGGTCAACCACGCGGCTCAGACGAGCGAAACGCCGTAGACCCGGTCGGCGCGCTCCTCGAAGGCGCCCGAGAACTTGCGGAAGGCGCGGTCGAAGACGCTGCCCATCAGCGCCGACAGCACCCGCGACTTGAACTCGTAGTCGATGGCAAAGCCCACCATGCAGGCGTGCTCGCCGTCGGGACGGAACGTCCACACGCTGTGCAGGTGGCGGAAGGGGCCGTCGAGATAATCGGCGAGGATGGTGTATCCCGCCCGGTCGAGCACCACCCGCGTGGTGAAGGTCTCGCGGATCGCCTTGTAGCCGACCGTCATGTCGGCGACGAGCACCGCGTGCGCGCCCTCCTGATGGCGGCCGCGCACCGTCAGCCGCTCGCACAAGGGCACGAACTGCGGATAGGTCTCGATATCGGCGACCAGCGCGAACATGTCGTCCGCCGAATGAGCGACGCGGCGATCGGTGGCGAACTTCGGCACGTCCCTACGCCCGGCCGTGCCGTGCCTCGCGCGCCGCCCTGAGCTTGGCAAAGTCCTCGCCGGCGTGATGCGAGGAGCGCGTCAGCGGGCTCGCCGAAACCATCAGGAAGCCCTTGGCATAGGCGACGGTCTCCAGCGCCTTGAACTCTTCCGGCGGTACGAAGCGCATCACCGGATGGTGCTTGCGCGTCGGCTGCAGGTACTGGCCGATAGTCAGGAAGTCGACATTGGCGCTCCTGAGATCGTCCATGAGCTGGAGGATCTCGTTCCGCTCCTCGCCGAGGCCGACCATGATGCCGGACTTGGTGAACATCGCCGGGTCGAGTTCCTTGACCTTCTGCAACAGGCGCAGCGAGGCGAAATAGCGCGCCCCCGGCCGCACCTTCAGGTAGTTCGACGGCACCGTCTCGAGATTGTGGTTGAACACGTCGGGTTTCGCCGCGACCACTGTCTCGACCGCGCCGTCCTTGCGCAGGAAATCGGGCGTGAGCACCTCCACCGTGGTGCCGCTGCTCAGTTCGTGGATGGCCCGGATGGTCCTGGCGAAATGCTCCGCACCGCCGTCGGCGAGGTCGTCGCGGTCGACCGAGGTGATGACCACATGCGTGAGGCCGAGCTTGGCGACGGCGTCGGCGACGTGCTCCGGTTCGCCCGGATCGAGCGGCCCCGGCATGCCGGTGCGCACATTGCAGAAGGCGCAGGCGCGCGTGCAGGTGTCGCCCATGATCATGAAGCTGGCGTGCTTTTTCGACCAGCACTCGCCGATATTGGGGCAGCCCGCTTCCTCGCACACGGTCACCAGGCTGTGCGTGCGCACGATGTCGTTGGTCTCGCGAAAGACCGGCGAATTGGGGGCACGCACCCGGATCCATTCCGGCTTGCGGGCAATCGGTGCATCCGGCCGGTGCGCCTTCTCCGGATGGCGCGGGCGCGGGGTTCCGACCGTATCGAGGACAACGACCATTGTGGATGACTTCGCTTCAGACTCGCCGCACGAGGCGGAACAGAAAGATCAGGATGATGGCGCCGATGGTGGCGACCACGAGATTGCCGAGGATGCCGGCATAGTTGATGTCGAGGCGGCGGGCGACCCAGCCGCCGACCAGCGCGCCGATGATGCCGACCACGATGTTGGCGATGAGCCCCATCTTGGCGGCCGTCACGCGCTCGGCGATCCAGCCGGCCAGCCCGCCGAGGATGATGGCGAGCAGCCAGTTGACGCCATCCATGCCAAAGGCGATCCGCGGTCTCATGAAAGACGCTCCGACGCTTGTTCGAATTCCGGGTCTATAGCTGGACCCCGGTACCCGCCCCGTCAAGCGCCCCGCCGCATCCCGGCCATGCGCTTTCCGCAGGATTTGCCGGGATTTCAGAGCGGCTCAAATGATGATCCTGGCGATGATGATCACGATGATCGCACCGACGATGGAGATCACCACCTGCTCGAGGAACGGATTGCCGAAATTGAGCTTGATGCCAAGCTGTCGGGCGAGAAAGCCGCCGACCAGCGAGCCGATCAGGCCGGCAATCAGCCAGGCAATCAGGCTGGCGTTGCCGCCGACAACGAGGCTGGCGACGAAACCGGCGATGAGACCGATGATGATCCAGGCAAGGATCGATCTACCCTGCTCGTTCATGGACCTTCCTCACATTTCCTTAAGCCACGGGCTGTCCCGCCCGATTCCGTGTTTCACCGCTTGAGTGTAGCGCCAATCGGCGCCGGACCCAATCGCGCCCGGTTCGGGCCGCCCTCACGAGGCCGGCTTCTCCGGCGCCTCGGATGAAGGCTCCTCCGGTGGTGGCGGCGGCGGTGGTGGTGGCGGAGGGGGCGGCGGAGGGGCGGAACGCGGCGGCGGCCCCGGCTGCAGCTTGACCGCAGGCGCCGTCATGGGCGGCCCGGGGGTGCGCAGCCTGCCGCCGGCGGTGCGCGCCAGTCCGCCGACTCCGAGCACCATCACGATGGCGACCGCCAGCGGCCCGACCCACGGAATGAGGCTGATGAGCGCGATGATGATGGCGCCGAGGACGACGAAGAGGAACGCGCGCAGGATGCCGATGGGCCCCGCCTGGCGCACGAAGACGCCAGCCGCAATGCCGGCCGCGGCCACCGGCAGGCCGAAGGCGAAGAGCAGCGGCAAGGTGAGCAGCAGCGCCAGACCGGCCGGCAGGCCGATGACGGTCGCCATCAGGATGATGGCAATCGCCGGAACCAGAACGAGCGTCACGATACCGACCAGGATGGTGGAGACCGGCCTCAGCCGCGCATAGTCCACGGCGGTGACGAACAGCCGCCCGCCGAACAGCATCAGCACGATGCCGGTGAGGATGGTGCCGAGCACCATGGCCACCGCCAGCGCGATGCCCCACGCCCAGTCCGGCACCGCCATGATTGTCTTCGGCAGTTCGCCGCGCGTCTTCGTTCCGCCGATGACGGCGGCGGTGGAGATGTCCGGATCGTTCCGCGAATAGACGGTGAGATTGCCGCCGATATGCGCCCGCGGCCCGACGACGACATGCTCGCCGGTCAGCACCACCGAGCCGTTGGTATCGCCGTTGAAGGTCACGGCGGCGCCGACAAGCTCGACGTTGCCGTTGACACGGCCGTTGACGGCCACGTTGGCACCGGCCGCATCGAGCCTGCCGGCAATGTTCGCCAGTTGACCGATGCTCAGATTGGCGCCGCAGGCCCTGAGGTTGCCGCCGATGCTGCCGTCGACCGCGACCGCGCCGCCGGCGAATTGCGCACTGCCGCCGGTGCGGCCGGAGAAGGTGACCGAGCTGCCTGCCGCCGCGATGTCGGCATCGACGCTGCCACTGAGGACGACCTTGCCGCCGAAGGCCCACACGCTGCCGGCCGCCCGCGCCGAGACGTCGACACTGGCGCCGGCCGCGCGGATATTGGCCGCCGTCCCGCTGACCGTCACCGATGCACCGAAGGCGCGGACGTCGCCGCCCGTGGCGTCGATGGTGACGACCGGACCGACCGCGTCGTTGCTTCCCTGTGCCAGACCCCGCGCCGCCGGCACGACCGCCGCCGCCGCCAAGGCCAAGACCGCCAACGCCCGCAGCCCCCAGCGCCTCTGCACCGCCCCGAAAATCATCATGCGTCGCCTCCTGACGAACGAAACGGCCACAGGGAATGCATGCGCGCCCCGGTCCCGATGGTCCGGCACACTAGCACTGCCGGTCGCTAGGCGAGAACCTCGTCAATTGCGACCCAGTCGCCCCGGCGCGAGGCCGAGAGGACCGACGCCGCCACCAGGGCCAGGCTGTTGAGGTTGTCGGCACCGGTCGGGAAACGCGGCGAGAGTTCGCCGGTCTCGATCGCTTCGATGGCCGCAGCAAGGGCGCCAGCCCGGTCGAGATAGGGCAGCCGCGGCAGCTTCGGCGCCACCGCCTTCTGGCCGTACTGGCGGAGCGTCAGCACGTCCGACTTGCCGCGCGGCGCCAGATCGTCGCGCGAAGACCAGCGAATCTCGCCATGGGCGCAGTCCATGGTCCATTCGCCGGACCACGGCGTGCGCGGGCTGCCGCTGACCCACGAGCCGCGATAGCTGACCGGCGTGCCCCTGGCGAATTCGACCGTGACGATGCCGGCGGCGGCGTGGGTGAAGGGGCTGCCGGCCGGGTTCCAGGTGACCGCGCTCACCCGCTTCGGCTCGTCGCTGAGTACCAGCCGCATCAGGTCGAAATGGTGGATGGCCATGTCGGCGAGCAGCGGATCGGGCATCTCCGGATAGGCGTGGCCGTCGGTCGGCGCGTGATAGCGGAAGTCGATGCCGACCGTGCTCAGCGGGCCCAGCGCCTGCTGCGCGATCAGCTCGGCGGCGAGCAGCGGCGCCGGGTAATAGCGATAGTTCTGGCTGACCATGAGCAGCCGCTGCTTTTCGGCCGCCAGCGCCACCAGCTCCTTCGCCTGGGCAATGGTGCTGGCGAAGGGCTTCTCGACCACCACGTGGCAGCCGGCTTCCAGCGCCTCACTGACGATGGCGTAGTGCGCCTCGGTCCTCAGCGTCGCCAGCACGATGTCGCATGCGACTGCGTCGAGCGCCTCGCCGAGGCTGGCGAAGCATTGCCCGGGGCTGGCTCCTGCCTTCGCTTGCGCCTGCGCCAGCGCCGCCGGCGCGCTGTCGACATAGGCCACGGCTTCAGCCGTGGCGACCGAGGGCACGATCTTGGTTGCCCAGTTGGCGCCCCAGCGACCGAGGCCGACCTGGATCACTTTGGCCATGAATGTCCGTCCTCAGGCGCGCGTCGCGTCAGATGTTGAGCACGCGGCCATAGGCGGCCAGTACGCTCTCATGCATCATCTCGGAGAGCGTCGGATGCGGGAACACCGTCGCCATCAGCTCTTGCTCGGTCGTCTCCAGGTTCATGGCGACGACGAAGCCCTGGATCAGCTCGGTCACCTCCGCCCCGACCATATGGGCGCCGAGAAGCTGCCCGGTCTTCTTGTCGAAGATCGTCTTGACCATGCCGTCGGGCTCGCCGAGCGCGATCGCCTTGCCGTTGCCGATGAAGGGAAACTTGCCGACGCGGATGTCGTAGCCGGCCGCCTTGGCCCTGGCCTCGGTCAGGCCGACGGAGGCGATCTGCGGGTTGCAGTAGGTGCAGCCGGGAATCTTGAGCTTGTCCATAGCGTGCGGCTTCTGGCCGGCGATGGCCTCGACGCAGATGACGCCCTCGTGCTCGGCCTTGTGGGCGAGCATAGGCGGGCCGGCGACGTCGCCGATGGCATAGATGCCCGCCACGTTAGTGCGGCCAAAGGCGTCGGTGACGATGCAGCCGCGGTCGGTCTTCACGCCGAGCTTTTCCAGCCCGAGATTCTCGATATTGCCGACCACGCCGACCGCCGAGATGACCTTGTCGACCTTCAGCGTCTCGGTCTTGCCGTCCTTGTGCTCGATCACCGCCGTCACCGAGTCCTTGCCCTTGTCGAGCTTGGTAACCTTGGTGTCGGTGTGGATCTTGATCCCCGCCTTCTCGAAGCGCTTGCGGGCATGGGCGGCGATCTCGTCGTCCTCGACCGGCAGGATCTGCGGCAGGATCTCGACCACCGTCACCTCGGTGCCCATGGTGCGGTAGAAGGAGGCAAACTCGATGCCGATGGCGCCGGAGCCGATCACCAGAAGCGACTTCGGCATCTTGTCCGGCACCATCGCCTCGAAATAGGTCCACACCTGCTTGCCGTCCGGCTCGAGGCCCGGCAGCGCGCGCGGCCGCGCGCCGGTGGCGACGATGATGTGCTTGGCCGAATACTCGCCCGCCCCGAGCGCGCCCTTGGGCGGGTTCTCAGCCACCTTGACACTGATCTTGCCGGGCTGGGTGATCGTGGCGGCGCCCCAGATCACATCGATCTTGTTCTTCTTCATCAGGAAGCCGACGCCGTTGGAAAGCTGCGCCGCCACCGCGCGCGAGCGCTTGACGATGGCCGCGCCGTCGAAGCTCACCTCCTTCGCCGCCAGGCCGTAGTCCTTGGCGTGTTCCATGTAGTGGAAGATTTCGGCCGAGCGCAGCAGCGCCTTGGTCGGAATGCAGCCCCAGTTGAGGCAGATGCCGCCGAGATAGGACTTTTCGACCACGGCCGTCTTCAGCCCGAGCTGGGCCGAGCGGATGGCGGTGACATAGCCGCCCGGGCCGGAGCCGATCACGATCACATCGTACTGGTCTGCCATGGTCTCGTTTCCATCCTGAATATGTGTGCTACTGGCAGGTCGCCTCGCTGACCGCGAGGTCGAACTGGCGTGGTCCCATGAGGCCGGGTTTCCCCGGCTTGTCGACGATCCTGACGGTCAGCGTGCAGCGCTCGGTCCTGAGCTCGTAGACGTCCGGCGCCGTCAGGCCGATGGAGAGAATGCGCTCCTCGTATTTCAGCGCCTTGTTGACGCGCTGGTCGTTGACGATCGCCGCGAATTCCTTGGTGCTCTGCCAATAAGGCGACAGCGCCGCGCGGGCGCCCACCGGCACCAGAACAATGGACAGTGCCAACGCCGCGAGCATGGTGGAAGTCAGTCGTCTCGTCATCCGCCGATCCTCCCTGGACGGCCTTTCCCTCCCGTGATTTTTCTATCATGGGACGGTGGACGGCCCTAGCCGCTGAGCGCACGTCACGAACATACGCCAACGCCGAACGCCCCTATCGCCTGAAAAGCACCGGAACAAAGGTGGCTGCCGTCAATCCGATCTGCGGAGCCATGCCAATCACGCCCCGCGGGTCGCCTGAGAACGCGGCATTCGGAAGAACGACGCTCAGTAGCAGGAAGGCGGCTCCGCTCAAGACGAACCCGACGGCAAGATAAATCGCCACGCGCGAAAGAGGGTGTGTGGCCCTGCGCCGGGCAACGTGCGCGCCAAATGCAAGGCTGGCGATCAGCGGCACGCCATAGGGCAAGGTCATCAGCGCATAGACCAGAAGCACGCCAACGACGTTCACGTCTCGAAAGATGTCGCCGCCGATCATCCATGCCCACGATAAAAACCAGACAACGACCGCGGCGATGACCGAGAGCTTCAAGGTCACGGCGGTTATCGCTGTCAAGCCAACATGCTGGCCGGCTTCTCGATGTAATCCCGGAAGGCACTCATGAGCTGGGCGCCGAGGGCACCGTCGACTGCACGGTGGTCGGTGGACAAGGTCACCGTCATGATGGTGCGGATCTCGATCTTGTGGTCGCGCACCACCGGCGTCTCGACGCCGGCGCCGACCGCGAGGATCGTCGCGTGCGGCGGATTGATCACCGCGGCGAAGTCCTTGATCCCGAACATGCCGAGATTGGAGACCGCCGAAGAACCGCCCTGATACTCCTCCGGCGCCAGCCGGCGGGCGCGGGCGCGCACCGCCAGGTCCTTCATCTCGTTGGCGATTTCGGAAATGCGCTTGGTATCGGCATGGCGCACGATCGGCGTGATGAGGCCACCGGGGATGGCCACCGCGACGCCGATGTCGGCGCGCTTGTGATGCAACATGCCGCCCTCGGTCCACGTCACGTTGGCGTCGGGCACGCGCATCAGCGCCAGGGCCAGCGCCTTGATGATCAGGTCGTTGACCGACACCTTCCACGCCGCATTGCCGTCCTTGTCGCGCGGCGCAGCAGCGTTGATCTGCTGGCGCAGCGCCAGCAGCGCATCGATCTCGGTGTCGGCGGTCAGATAGAAATGCGGGATCGTGGTCTTCGCCTCGACCAGCCGCCTGGCGATGATCTTGCGCACATTGTCGTGGGGGACGATGTCGTACTCGCCCTCCTCGAACAGCTTCAGGATCTGCGCATCGCTCATGGCCGGCGTCGCGGTCGCGCCTGCGGCGCTCCTCGCCTCTTGGACGGGCGCGACGGCCGGGGCTGCCGCGGCGGTGCCGCCGGTCCTGGCCGCATCGATGTCGGATTTCACCACACGGCCGTGCGGGCCGCTGCCCTTCACGCTCGCGAGGTCGATGCCGGCTTCCTTCGCCAGCCGACGAGCGAGCGGCGAGGCCAGGATGCGGCCGCCGGAGCCGTTGGTCTGCGCCCTTGCCCCCTCACCCCCCGATCCAGTCGGGGGCAGGCTCTGTCCCTCTCCCACGGGGGGAGAGGGGACGCTCGGGGCAGTGGCGGGGGAAATCTCAGCCTTGGCGGCTGGCGCAGGCGCCGAACCCTCTCCCCTAGCGGGAGAGGGTGGTCTCGAAGCCGCTGGCGAGGGACCGGGCGCGGGGGAAGCAGCCACAGCCGGCGCATCCTTGATGGCGCTCTTGTCCTCGCCCTCTTCGAGCAGCACGGCGATGGGCTGGTTGATGGCGATGTCCGCGGTACCCTCGGGCACCAGAATCTTGCCGATCGTCCCCTCGTCGACCGCCTCGAACTCCATCGTCGCCTTGTCGGTCTCGATCTCGGCGATGACGTCGCCGGCCTTGACCGTGTCGCCCTCCTTCTTGAGCCACTTGGCGAGATTGCCCTTCTCCATGGTGGGAGAGAGGGCGGGCATCAGGATATTGATGGGCATCGGCGTGTCCCCGATCAGGCCGTGTAGGTGACCGCCTTCACCGCCGAGATGACCTCGGCGACGTTGGGCAGTGCGAGCTTCTCCAGATTGGCGGCGTAGGGCATCGGCACGTCCTTGCCGGTCACCTTGAGCGCCGGCGCATCGAGATAGTCGAAGGCCTGCACCGTGATCTCGGAGGCGACATAGGACGACACCGAGGCCACCGGCCAGGCTTCCTCGACGGTGACGCAGCGATTGGTCTTCTTGACCGATGCCACCACCGTCTCGAGGTCCATCGGGCGCAGCGTCCTGAGGTCGATCACCTCGGCCTCGATGCCCATGCCGGCCAGTTCGTCGGCGGCCTTGAGCGAATAGTCCATGCCGACGCCCCACGACACGATGGTGACGTCCTTGCCGGCCCTGGCGATGCGCGCCTTGCCGAGCGGCAGCACATAGTCGTCGAGGTTGGGCACCTCGAAGGTGTGGCCATAAAGGATTTCGTTTTCGAGGAAGACGACCGGATTGGGGTCGCGGATCGCCGCCTTGAGCAGGCCCTTGGCATCGGCCGCCGAATAGGGCTGCACGACCCTGAGGCCCGGCACCGAAGTATACCAGGCGGAATAGTCCTGGCTGTGCTGGGCGCCGACGCGCGCGGCAGCGCCGTTCGGTCCGCGGAAGACGATCGAGCAGCCCATCTGGCCGCCCGACATGTAAAGGGTCTTGGCCGCCGAATTGACGATGTGGTCCATCGCCTGCATGGCGAAGTTCCACGTCATGAACTCGACGATCGGTTTCAGGCCGGCGAGCGCCGCGCCGACGCCGAGGCCGGCAAAGCCGTATTCGGTGATCGGCGTGTCGACGACGCGCCTGGCGCCGAACTCCTCCAGCAGACCCTGGGTGACCTTGTAGGCGCCCTGATATTCGGCGACCTCCTCGCCCATGACGAAGACGTCCGGGTCGCGGCGCATCTCCTCGGCCATGGCGTCACGCAGCGCCTCGCGCACCGACATGGTGAGCATCTCGGTGCCTGCGGGAATGTCGGGATCGCCGGCGAGCGCCTCGCGCGGCGCGGCGGGCACTGTCGGCGCCGGCTTCGCCTTCTTGTCGCCGGTCGCGGCCGCCACCGGCCGGTCGCGGCCATTGCCGGCCGGTGCGGCAGCCGGTGTCGCAGCGGGCTTGGCGGCGGCAACGTCGGCGGCGCTCTCGCCCTCGCCGACTAGGAGCGCGATCGGCGTGTTGACCTTGACGTTCTCGGTGCCTTCCGGGACCAGGATCCTGCCCAGCGTCCCCTCGTCCACCGCCTCGAATTCCATCGTCGCCTTGTCGGTTTCGATCTCGGCAATCACGTCGCCGGACCTGACCGCGTCACCTTCCTTCTTCAGCCACTTGGCAAGCTTGCCCTCTTCCATCGTGGGCGAAAGCGCCGGCATCAGAATGTCAATCGGCATGGGCTTTCCTCATCTGGGGCCGGCGCCGCTTCCGGGCGGTCCGCGGTTCTTGTGCCTTTTTGTCGTCGCATCGGCGCCGGGCATCCGGCGCGCGAGAAACCTGTCGGGGGGCTCCTTCCCCACTCAATGATAGATGTCGGTCCACAATTCGGCCGGATCCGGCTCGGGCGCGTGCTGGGCGAAATCGGCAGCCGCCGAGATCTGGTCGCGGATCGACTTCTCCATCGCCTTCAATTCGTCCTCGGTCGCAAACTTGCGCTCCAGGATGCGCTCCCGCGCCATCTCGATCGGATCGTGGTGCTGGCGCACATCGTTCACTTCCTCGCGCGTGCGGTACTTGGCGGGGTCGGACATGGAATGGCCGCGATAGCGGTAGGTCAGCATTTCCAGGATATAGGGGCCGTTGCCGGCACGTACCCACTCCACCGCCTTCTCGCCGGCGGCCTTGACGGCGCGCACGTCCATGCCGTCGACCTGCTCGCCGGGAATGTTGAACGAGACGCCGCGCTTGGAAAGGTTGGTCTGCGACGAGGAGCGGGTCACCGAGGTGCCCATGGCATAGCGGTTGTTCTCGATGACGTAGACAACCGGCAGCTTCCACAGGCCGGCCATGTTGAACGCCTCGTAGACCTGGCCCTGATTGGCGGCGCCGTCGCCGAAATAGGTCAGGCAGACACGGCCGTTCTCGCGGTACTTGTTGGCAAACGCGATACCGGTGCCGAGCGGTACCGAGGCACCGACGATGCCGTGACCGCCGTAGAATTCCTTCTCGCGGCTGAACATGTGCATCGAGCCGCCCTTGCCGCGCGAATAGCCGGTGCTGCGTCCGGTCAGCTCGGCCATGACGCCGCGCGCGTCCATGCCGCTGGCCAGCATGTGGCCGTGATCGCGATAGCCGGTGATGACCTGGTCGCCGTCCTTGATCGCCATCTCCATGCCGACGACTACGGCTTCCTGGCCGATATAGAGGTGGCAGAAACCGCCGATCAGCCCCATGCCGTACATCTGGCCGGCGCGCTCTTCGAAACGGCGGATGAGCAGCATCTTCGCGAAGGCATCGAGCTCCTCCTCGCGCGTCAGCTTGGCCGGCTTGGTGGTGATGTCCGCGCCCAACGTAACAGCCGGCTGCGCCGCTTGCGCGTCTTTCGCCGCTACCGACTGTTCGCTGGCTTTTCGCTGGACCTTGGGCATCGCGGACTCCCTGGACGTGAGCATGTTCATTTATTTGGGGTGAAACTAGCCGAAGGCGACAGCCAATCCAAGGTCACGGATCCGCCTTGGGCGCAGGGCTACTATGCTGACAGGACATGCTTATTTTGCACTGCGGCGATCAGCGGCAGAATGAAGCTGTAGGAGACTTCGGCTCGCAAAGCAATTAGTGCTGCGCTGCATCCAAATGGATGACGACCTCGTCCGGCCGCATGACGTTGAGCGCCTGGCGCGCCTGCATGTCGACCACGTCGGCATCGAGGCTGCTCGGCCTGACGGTGGCGACCTGCTTCTCCAGCCGGTCGTGCTCGGCCTTGAGATCGTCGAATTCCGCCGACAGCCGCACGGCATCGGCGTTGAGGCGGCCCATCGCCCAGATGCCGAACGACCCGCTGAAGGCATGGAAGCCGAAATAGGCGAGGAAGCCGGCGGCGATAAGCGGCATCCACAGGCGCCGGAGGGGGCTCTTCTTGTATTGACGCGTGATCATGAACTCAGAGCCTTGTCCGACCAGATAGAGCCATTCCGACAGAGCGATTTTGCGACAGGATCAAGCCGGCGGGCGCCCGACGCCGATCCCGCCGCGACCGAGCCCCCTGATCGCCCTTGGCCGCTCTCGACGCCAGATCGCTCCGCCGGTCGAGAAACGGAACTGGCTGTATCTGGTTGGACAAGGCTCTAACCCGCGAGGCGATTCACCAACCATGCCCCGGCGAGGCTTAATGGACCGTTGCGATGGCGACGATTTTAGCGGCGGTGTTCAACCCCGGTTCACTGTGCGGAAGGGTTCCCCGCCCTGCTAAAGGTTACAGGGGTGCCTTCTGCCTTATCGTCCGGTCAAGGCTTTGTGACGCTCCGTCTGATCGAGTTCGCGGCCATGGCAGCCATACCTCTTCGCGCCCGTGTACAGGCGTCATTGCAGCGCAACTTCGGTTCGCTCGAGATCGCCATATTGGCCATCGGCGTCCTCTGGTTCCTGGCCGCCGGTGCTTTCAACTTGTTCGACCGGTTCTACGCTATCACCCGCGCCCACGAGGATTGGCAGCTCGACGAATTGGCGAACGGATTCTTCATCGCCACGGTCGGTCTGGCCATCATCCTCTATGCGCGCTCGCAGCGCCTCGCCCGCGAGGTCCAGCGCCGCATTCAGGCCGAGATCGAAGCGGCGGCGCTCGCCCGCCACGATCCGCTGACCGGCATCGCCAATCGCCGCCTGTTCGACGAGGAACTCGAGCGCTGCCTCGGCAAGGCCCGGCGCGCCAAACAGACTTTCGCCGTCCTGCTGGTCGATCTCAACCGCTTCAAGCCGGTGAACGACATCCACGGTCACAAGATCGGCGACCGGCTGCTGGTCGCCGTCGCCGAGCGGCTCAAGCACTTGACGCGGCGCGAGGATATCCTCGCCCGCCTCGGCGGCGACGAGTTCGGCTTTGCCGTCTGCGGCGCCAGCAAGGAAACGGCGGTGCGCTTCGCCGACCGCATGATCGCGGCAATCGAGGAGCCCTTCGACCTTGGCGGCATCACGCTGGAGATCGGCGCCAGCATCGGCATCGCCCTCTATCCTGACGATGCGGGCGAGGCCGAGGCGCTCATTCAGCGTGCCGACATGGCCATGTATCGCGCCAAGGCGAGCACGTCGAACGCTTACGCCTTCTTCGATCTGGCCCTCGATGAGGCGCTGCGCGAGCGTGCGGCGCTGGAAGCCGACCTGCGCCAGGCGATCGGCACCAAGGCCATCGTCCCCTACTATCAACCGCTGGTCGATCTCGCCCACGGCGGCACCTTCGGCTTCGAGGTGCTGGCACGGTGGATCCATCCGACCCGCGGCATGCTGGAGCCGAATGCCTTCATCCCGTTGGCCGAGGACCTGCGCCTGATCGGCGACCTGTCGCTCGGCCTGCTGCGCCGGGCGGTGAAGGATGCCCGCAACTGGGACCCGGGCCTCGTGCTGTCGATCAACCTGGCGCCCGAGCAGTTCCAGGACAAACGGCTCAGCGAGAAGATCTTCGCGGTGCTCGCGGCCGCCGAATTCGAGCCGTCGCGGCTGGAGATCGAGCTCACCGAGACGGCACTGGTCACCGACCTCGAGGCGGCCAAGGAAGCCATCGTGCTGTTGAAGAACGCTGGGGTGCGCGTCGCCATCGACGATTTCGGCAAGGGCTATTCCAGCCTCTATTACCTGCGCGAACTGCCCTTCGACGTGGTCAAGATCGACCAGAGCTTCGTCGGCACGCACCGTTCCAACCCGCAGAGCGCCAAGATCGTTGCGGCGGTCATCAGCCTCGGCGAGGCGATGGGCCTGACGACCGTCGCCGAAGGCATCGAGCACAGCGCCGACGCCGACTGGCTCATGGCGCAGGGCTGCGATGCCGGCCAGGGCTTCCTCTATTCGGGGCCGGTACCGGCCGCCGAGGTGCCGGCGTTGCTCACCGTCCACAAGCCGGCTGCGCAGCGCACCGCCGCCTGAGCACCATCGCCGAATGACGCAAAAAAAGGGAGGACGGCTATGCCGTCCTCCCTCGGTTTCTCTCGCGGAGAAGACTGTCTCAGCTGTTACGGTGGAACACGCCCTTGCCGGCGAAGATCGCCTCGGTGCCCAGTTCCTCTTCGATGCGGATGAGCTGGTTGTACTTGGCGATGCGGTCCGAGCGCGACATCGAACCGGTCTTGATCTGACCGCAGTTGGTGGCGACCGCCAAGTCGGCGATGGTCGAGTCCTCGGTCTCGCCCGAGCGGTGGGACATGACGGCCGTGTAAGCGGCTTTGTGGGCCATCTCGACGGCGTCGAGCGTCTCGCTCAGCGAGCCGATCTGGTTGACCTTGATGAGGATCGAGTTGGCGATGCCCTTCTCGATGCCCTCAGCCAGCCGCTCGGTGTTGGTGACGAAGAGGTCGTCACCGACGAGCTGGATCTTGCCGCCGAGTTCGTCGGTGGCGATCTTCCAGCCTTCCCAGTCGTCCTCGGCCAGACCGTCCTCGACGGAGACGATCGGATACTTGCCGATCAGGTCACCGAGATAGGCGACCTGCTCGGCCGGCCCGCGCTTCTTGCCGCCCTCGCCGGCATAGACATAGGTGCCGTCCTTGAAGAACTCGCTGGAGGCCGGGTCGAGCGCAATGGCGATATCGTCGCCCGGCTTGTAGCCGGCCTTCTCGATCGCCTTCATGATGAAATCGAGCGCCTCGGTTGCGGTGCCGAGATTGGGGGCGAAGCCGCCCTCGTCGCCGACATTGGTGTTGAGGCCGGCGTCGGACAGCGCCTTCTTCAGCGCGTGGAAGGTCTCCGCGCCCATGCGCACCCACTCGGCCAGCGTCGCCGCGCCGAAGGGCACGATCATGAACTCCTGGAAGTCGATCGGATTGTCGGCATGAACGCCGCCGTTCAGCACGTTCATCATCGGCACCGGCAGGGTGCGGGCATTGGTGCCACCGATATAGCGGTAGAGCGGCAGCGTATTGGCCTCCGCCGCCGCCTTGGCGACGGCCAGCGACACGCCGAGGATGGCGTTGGCGCCAAGCCGGCTCTTGTTGGCCGTGCCATCGAGCGCGATCATGGTCTTGTCGATGTGGATCTGGTTCTCGGCTTCCAACCCGCCGATCGCGTTCGAAAATCTCGCCGTTGACCGCTTCGACGGCCTTCTGCACGCCCTTGCCGCCGTAGCGCGACTTGTCGCCGTCGCGTAATTCCACCGCCTCATGGGCGCCGGTCGAGGCGCCGGACGGCACCGCCGCGCGGCCGAATGAGCCGTCTTCGAGGATTACGTCGACCTCGACGGTGGGGTTGCCACGGCTGTCGAGGACTTCGCGGCCGATGATATCGATGATCGCGGTCATGGGATGTTCTCCGAGGTGATCCGGTAGTCTTGGGCTGGTGCCAGCTTCTACAGGAGGGGCCGCAGCGGCGGAAGGTGCGAATCGTGTCGTTTGTCACACCGCACAAACGCCGACGGCCGCCCGCCACCCACAGACTTTCGCACGCTTGATAGAGCCAATTGGCGCACGCGGTTTTGCGCAGGATCAAGACGGCACGCGGCGGCTCTCTTCACTTTCATCCAATTAAAAAGAGGCGATGCATGCGCCGCCGCGGCGTGGTACCGTCATATTGCGTGTCGGCGCTGTCGGGGCGGGACTCTGTTCTGTTCCAAGGTCCGGCTCCCGCGAGGGATGCTGTTGCAGCGGCACTCGACGGTGCCGATTGCAGTGACGGTTCAACAATTGGGGAGATGTCTATGTACAGATTGCTTATTTCGGCTGCGGCGCTCGCGCTCCTGGCATCTGCTTCGTCCTCTTTCGCCGCGGATACTGCGGCCGGTGGCGATCTCTTCAACGACAACTGCGCGATTTGCCACGGCGCCAAGGGAGAGGGCTACCCGGCATCGGTCGTGCCCGACGGTGCCGTGCGAATCAAGAAACTGGCCGGTGATTCCGCCTACTGGGACTTCGCGGTCTTCAAGACAGCGGTGGTGGATGGCAAGGACGACCATGGTCGGCCGATGAGGGTCATGCCCGTATTTGGCAAGGTCGGGCTCTATGAGCCGCCGGGCCAGATGCTCACCGACGACGATCTCCACAACATCCAGGCCTACATGCAGACCTTCGGCCCCAAGGAATAGGGCGCGCCCGACAGACGTCTGCATTGTGAATGCCGTTGCGCCCAGCTCACGCCGGGCGCGCGGCTGACTTATATCTGGCGGCCCGCGGCTGGGATCGCGCGGGCCGCCAAATCTTGCCTATAGTTACACGACCGTGGCTTCCGGGCGATGGTCCGTAGTGTTCCCGGGATATTTGTAGAACCAGATCTGGTACATCGAAACGAACCACTGAAAGGCGAAGCTCAGCCCCATTAGGATGCCGCTGAGGATGATGATCCAGGCGAAACCGGGATTGAGCTTCGTCAGGTACCAGGAGCCGATATCGGTGATCATGGTCAGGAACGGCACGACGATGACAGCCGACTTGAACCAGACCGGACGAATATAGGCATGGCTGAAGATCAGCCCGATGATGAAGAAGATGAACGTCATGCCGAACAGATGGATGTGCGAGACGCGCACCAATGTAGCGAGGCTCATCCCGGTGTCGGGCTTGGCATATTCGGCGAACTTCTCAAAGGTTGTGAACAGGGGAGCGCCCGGTTCGGTGCCGTCGTGACAGCGCAGGCACCGGTTGTCGAGGATCGGCTTAATATCCTTTTCAAACTGTGCCTTGTCGGCTCCGTCGGAGGCCCAATCCATGATGGCGCGGCGCTCCCTCGACGGTGCCATCCCCATCATCGGCCCGGTCAGGGCCACTTGAAGCCGGTTGCTGGCTTGGTTTCCGCTATAGGCGATAGCGATGTCGTTGGCATCGATACCCGGCTTTCCGTCGAGCCCCGCATGAACGGTGTAGACTTGGATCATTGCAAACACGTAGCCAAAGCCGAGCGTGATAAGGGCCGCCGTGAACAGCGTGCGCAGGCTGAAGGGGAACTCGCTGTAGTGAAAGAACATGCGGTGGACTTGGGGCATTGCCGCGTCACTCGGGTTTTTTTGAATTGTAATAGGTCTGTCATATCACCGCGCCCGAGTCGAGTATCGTGGGACCGGGCGCCTGCGGCTATCTAGGGCCTCAGAACCGCTCGGCCCAGCCCTTCGTCAGCGTGTCTTCCAGTCTGACCGCACGATTGCGCCATGAGCGGGACAGATGGTCGATGGCCCGGATGCGGGGGTCAAAGGTGGCGTCCAGCGCCGCCCTTTTGCCGGAGTCGTTGAAGAAGATGGCAAAGGCCAGCCGGTGCCCGGCGACCGTGTCGATGTAGCCGGCGAGCCCGCGCACATAGGCCATCGTACCGGTCTTCGCGTAAGCGGAAGCCTTCACCCCTTTCCAGCCCTTCTGGTGCAGCAGATCGTGGAAGTCGGCGTCGCCGGACAGCCCGGTGGCCTCTTCGAGCATGGCGACCATCTGGCGCGGCGTGGCGCGCGACTGCGACGACAGGCCGGAATGGTTCTCGAGGCTGAGGCCGGCCCAGTTCGCCTCCGGCAGCCGCTTGCGCCACCAGTCCACGACTGCCGCCGCCGAATCCGCAAGCGACAGCGTGCGGCCGGTCAGGGCGTTGCTGGTGGCAAGGCCGACCAGTTCCGCCGATAGGTTGTTGGAGTAGCGCAGCACCTTGCGAGCAATATCGGTCAACGGAACGCTTTCGTGGCGGACCAGCTCGCGCGCGTCTTGTGGCGTCACGCCCGGCGACGGTTCCGGCAGGACGACCCCTTCACCCGCCGCGACGGCCCGGAATGCGTCGGCCGCGACCCGCGATGGATTGCCGACCGGCAACCAATCCTCGCCTTTTGCCGGCAGGTTGGCCGACAGGAGCCAGCGATCCTCGGAGGCTGGCCCGGTGCGCACAAAGGGCCCGGGCAAGATTCTCGTCAGCGAAGGTGGCGCCAACCCCGTCGAGCGGCAGCATCACGTTCTTGCTGGCGGCGATCGCGGTGACCGAGCGGTCGGTGCCGTTCTTCTGCCAGCGTATGCGCACACGATTGTAGTTCAGCGAAAGCGCGCTGACGCCGCAGTTGTAGTCCACCGCCTGCGGCTGCTTGGCGTCGATCTGCGACAGCTCGACGGTCGCCGTGGCGTCATAGACAAACGTGCCGTCGACACGGGTGATGCCGCTTGCCGCCAGCTGCTTCGCCATCGCCTGCAGGTCGTCGCCGGTGAGGGACGGGTCGCCGCCCCCGCGCAGGATCAGCGAGCCGGTGAGAACGCCGTCGGCGACGACGCCCTTGGCATCAAGTGTCGTGGTGAAGCGGTGATCGCCACCGAGGATTTCGAGGGCGGCCGCGAAAGTCGCGATCTTGGCCACCGAGGCCGGCGCAAACGGCTGGTCCGGGTTGTGTTCCGTCACCACCCGTTTGTCCGCGAGGTCGACGACCAGATAGCCGACGTCGTCCGCGGCCAACCCGGCGCCCTTGATCAGCGCCTCGTCGGTGCGCGGGGCAGCGCCCTTCGACGCGGCGTCGGCTGCGGCGGGGCCGATGACCAGCGCAAGACACAGAAACAGCGCCGCCGCGAGGCTTCTCGGCCACGCACGGTCGTCGGTCGCTTCGGGGAGGCAGTTGCGGTTTGTCATGGCCATCGGGTGCGATCGGACGGGCGAGCATAGGGCAAGGGCCACTTCGCGTCGATTGCCGCGGCGGCGTGCCCCCTGCCCGGTCTTGCCTAGCGCGCCACGCGGGCGCCTTCCGGAATCGTGCGCGCCGCCTTGTTGAGGCTCTCGATGGCGAAGCCGGCAGCGCGCTTGTAGCCGGCCATGAATTCCGCCCGTTCAGCCGGCGAAATCACCTCGTCGATATTGTCGAAGGTGCCGCCGCAGCGCTCCTGGACGATCTTCAAAAGCCCGAACGGCCCGGCGCCGCGATTGCGCAGGATGACCTGGGAGACGGGGCCACAGAGGCTGGCGTCGTAGGCGGCGAGCGCCGCCGGCGTGACGCCGTGCTCGACCATCGCCAGTCCCAGAACGCGGGCATCGACGATCGCCTGGCTGGCCCCGTTGGAACCGGTCGGATACATGGCGTGGGCGGCGTCGCCCAAGAGCGCCACCGGTCCGTCCTGCCAGGTCGGGATGGGATCGCGATCGATCATCGGATTCTCGAAGGCACCGTCCGCCCCGCGGATGAGCGCCGGCACATCGAGCCAGTCCCACACCCAGCCGTCGAAGTGATGGGCGAAATCGTCGATCCCGACCTGGCGGAACCAGCCCGTCTGTTTCCACCCCTCGGAATTGTCCATCGTCACTTCGGCGATCCAGTTGATCGTCGCCAGACCCGTATCGGGGTCCGGCGCCGAGATCGGATAGAACACGATGCGGTGGCGGTCGGTGCCGAGCCCGACGAAGGAGGCACCGGTGCGGATGGGCCTGGCCAGGGTCGTGCCGCGCCACATCACCGCTCCGCCCCAGTGGATCGGCGGCTGTCCGGGGTGCATCTCGGCCCGCACGGTCGAGTGGATGCCGTCGGCGCCGATGAGCAGCGCGCCGTGCACGTCCTCGGTCGTGCCGTCGGCCCGCGCGACACGCGCCGTCACGCCGCCCCCGGCGGTCTTGCGATAGCCGGTCACCCGGCTGCCGAGCTTGATCGCTTGCGGGCCGATCCGTTCCACCACCTTGTCGTAAAGAGCCATGTGGAAGCGGCCGCGGTGGACCGCGTATTGCGGCCAGCGGTAGCCGGCCTTGAGCCCGCGCGGCTCGGAATAGATATCGTTGCCGTTGAGGCCGACCAACGCCCATTCCTCGGCCGGCAGGCCCACCCGGTCGAGATCTGCCGGCCCGATGCCGAGATCGGCAAGTTCGCGCACCGCGTTGGGCTGCAGGTTGATGCCGACCCCGAGCGGCCGCATCTCGCGCACCGCCTCGAAGATGACCGGGCGCACGCCGATCTGGTCGAGGGTCAGCGCCGTCACCAGCCCGCCGATGCCGCCGCCGGCAATGAGCACAGGATCGTCGGTCACGCTGCGTTCCCCCCTCCGAGCTTCCTTGATTTTGAATTCCTTTAGCTTTCTCAGGCGCCCGAGGGCAAGCGACGGAAACACCGCAGGTGACAGCGCTGCGTTCCGCCGCCATCCTGTCGGCCGATGACCGACCTCATCATCACCAATGGCGACAGCGCCGCTGAGCTTCTGCGCCTGGCCGGCCGCGAAGCGACCGTTCTGCCGTGGCGCGACGTGCTGCACGAGGGACCGATCCTGCCTGGGCCGCCGGCCGAGAGCTCCCCGGCGCGGGTCGCCTATCTGTCCGCCCGCTTCCGCGTCGACGCGGCGGAGGTGGCGGCCGATTTCGCCGAACGCGACGCCCTCATCCGTGCCCACGGCGATTTCGAGACGGTGGAGCTGTGGTTCGAGCACGACCTCTACGACCAGCTCCAGCTCGTCCAGGTTCTGGCCTTTTTCGCCGGCGAAGAACCGCGTGACGGGCTGGTTCTGGTCCAGGCCGACGACTTCCTCGGCACCCAGACCGCTGACACCATCCTCGCCTTCGCCGACAATGCGCGCGCGATCACGACGGCCGACCTCGATCTCGCCGCCGGCGTCTGGGCCGACCTTGCCCAACCGACGCCGGAGCGCGTCGCCGCCCGTCTCAACCGACCGGAAGGCCCGCTTCCCTTTCTGCGCACCGCGCTCTCGCGCTTTCTGCAGGAACTGCCGGCGCCCGGTTCCGGCCTTGGACGCAGCGAGGCAATGATGCTCGCCGCCATCGCCAACGGGACCGCGGAACCGGGGAAGCTTTTCCATCGGGTGATCGCCAGCGAAGAGGCCGCCTTCATGGGGGACTGGAGCTTCTTCCGCCTGCTCGACGACCTCGCCGGCTGCGACGTGCCGCTCATCGCCGGCCTGCCCGCGCCGTCGACGGGGCCGTTCGACGGCGAACGCTTCCGTGCCGCCCGACTGGCGCTCACCGCGGCCGGCGAAAACGTGCTCACCGGCATGGCGGACCACGTCGATCTCAACGGCCTCGACCGCTGGTGGGGCGGCACCCGCCTCTTCGGCCACGCCGTTTGGCGCTTCGATCCGCAAGCGGGCCTACTTGTGCCCCCCGACGTTTCCGGTGATTAGACAGACACGAAAGGAAAGGCGAAGCCCGCCTTTCCGCCCTGAACCGGACTGAAAGTGCCATGAAAAAGAAACCTCTCCAGCTCGGCCGCGCCGTGCCGATCCCCGAAAGCCCTGAACAGGCGGTGCTCGACCGCGTGCCGAACCCGCAGCCGGGAACGAAGTTCGTGGCGCGCTTCACCTTCCCCGAATTCACCTCGATCTGCCCGGTGACCAGCCAGCCGGATTTCGGCCTGCTGGTCATGGACTATGTGCCGAAGGGCTGGCTGGTCGAATCGAAGTCTCTGAAGCTCTACCTCCAGTCTTTCCGCAACCACGGCGCCTTCCACGAGGACGTCACGGTGACCATCGGGCGCAAGCTTGCCGACCTGCTCAAGCCGCACTGGCTGCGCATCGGGGGCTATTTCAACCCGCGCGGCGGCATGCCCATCGACGTGTTCTGGCAGACCGGCAAGCCGCCGGCCGGCGTCTGGCTGCCCGACCAGGACGTGCCGCTCTATCGCGGACGAGGCTGACGGCCATGCACAAGGGGCGGCTGGAAGCGTTCAGCGACGGCGTCATCGCCATCATCATCACCGTCATGGTGCTGGAGATGAAGGTGCCGCACGGCGAGGACTGGTCGGCGCTGACACCGCTGATCCCGGTTTTCGTCAGCTATGTGCTGAGCTTCATCCATCTCGGCATCTACTGGAACAACCATCACCACATGCTGCAGGCGGCGCGGCACGTGGACGGCCGCGTGCTGTGGGCCAACCTGCACCTGCTGTTCTGGCTGTCGCTCATGCCCTTCGTCACCGCCTGGATGGGCGAGAACCACTTCGCGCCAATCCCGGTAGCGCTCTACGGGCTCGATCTGCTGACCGCGGGAATTGCCTATTACATCCTTGCCCGCTCGCTGGTGGCCGTGAACGGCAAGGACTCGCCCATCGCGGTGGCCCTCGCCCGCGACGTGAAGGGCCCGATTTCTCCGGTGATCTACCTCACCGCCATTGCCGTGTCATTCTTCTACGCGCCGGCGGCGCTCGCCCTCTATTTCGCCGTCGCGGCCATCTGGCTGGTGCCCGACCGGCGCATGGAGCGCGTCGTCCGCGAGGATTAGCGCGACGGCTGTTTATTGGCGTTTTTTCAGCTTTTCTCGCCGTTCCACTTAACGCTTCTTTCAGTGGCCGGCGCCAATTCTGGTGCCGACCTGTTGTCCGGCGGGCAACGGCGGAGGGTTTCGCATGGCCGATCTCATCGAGCGCACCGCGCGCAGCTGGCGCCTGATCAAGGCGAGCACGGCCGTCCTCAAGGACGACGGCGAACTCCTGCTGCTCCCCATTCTCTCCGGCGCGGCGACGCTCGCCGTCGGCGGCGCCTTCGTCTGGCAGGCGATGAGCGACGGCACCTTCGATGCCGTCAAGGAGGGCCAGGCGGCGACGCTGCCACCTTCGCTCTATGTCTGGCTCTTCGCCTTCTACCTCGTCCAGTATTTCGTCATCATCTTCTTCAACACCGCGCTGGTCGGCGCCGCGCTCGACCGGCTCGACGGCCGCGATCCGACCATCCGCTCGGCGCTGGCACTGGCCTTCAGCCGCATCGGTCCGATCTTCGGCTATGCCATCGTCTCCGCGACGGTCGGTATGGTCATCCGCTTCGTCGGCGAGCGGCTGGGCATCATCGGCCGACTGATCGGGGCCGGCGCGGGGATCGCCTGGACGGTGATGACTTTCCTCGTCGTGCCGGTGCTGGCGGCAGAAGGCATCGGCCCGGTCGAGGCGGTCGGGCGCTCGACCGGCCTGCTGCACAAGACCTGGGGCGAGAACATCGTCGGCTCCGCCGGCATCTCACTGATCATGGGCGTCTTCGTCTTCGTCGTCGGCCTCGTCTTCGCCGGCGCCATCCGCCTGATGCCCGACAATCAGGCGGTCGCCCTGGCGCTGATCGTCGCCGCGGCACTCGCCTTCATCGCCATCCTCACCTACGGCGCGGCACTGTCGGCGGTCTATTCGGCGGCGGTCTACTACTACGCCGTCACCGGCGAGCCGCCGATGGACTTCGATCGCGACCTGGTGCGCGGCGCCTTCGGCCCGAAGGGTGGCGGCTAACGCCGCCGCTTGGCGATGGCGTCGAGCGCCATCAGCTCTTCCACCAGCGCCGGCAACCGATCGATTGGCACCATGTTGGGCCCGTCGGACGGCGCATTGTCCGGGTCTTCATGTGTCTCGATGAACACCCCGGCGACGCCGACCGCCACCGCCGCCCGCGCCAGCACCGGCACGAAGCGCCGGTCGCCGCCCGACGACGTCCCCTGCCCGCCCGGCTGCTGCACCGAATGGGTGGCGTCGAAGATCACCGGCGCGCCGGTCTCGGCCATGATCGGCAGCGCCCGCATGTCGGAGACCAGCGTGTTGTAGCCGAAGCTGGCACCGCGCTCGGTGAGGAGCACGTTCGGATTGCCGCTCTCCGTCACCTTGGCGGTGACGTTCTTCATGTCCCACGGCGCCAGGAACTGGCCCTTCTTGATGTTGACCGGCTTGCCGGTCTTCGCCGCCGCCACCAACAGGTCGGTCTGCCGGCAAAGGAACGCCGGGATCTGCAACACGTCGACCGCCTCGGCGATTTCGGCGCACTGCTCGCGCTCGTGCACGTCGGTGAGGATCGCCACCCCGAGCTCCTTGCGCAGATCGGCGAAGACGGCGAGCGCCTTGTCGAGGCCGAGACCGCGCTTGCCGGCAAGGCTGGTGCGGTTGGCCTTGTCGAAGGAGGTCTTGTAGACGAGGCCAATGCCGAGGCTTGCCGTCATGTCCTTCAGCCGTCCGGCGATAGCGAAGGCATGCTCGCGGCTTTCGAGCTGGCAAGGGCCGGCGATCAGCGTGAGCGGCAGGTCGTTGCCGAAGGTGACGGCGCCGACGGTGACATGCGGGTTCGGTTTCATGGGCCGCGACTATAGCGGCCTCGGCGGAAAACGCACCGTCCGGAACAGGCCCGGTGGAGCGGTCGAAAGGCCGGCCTAGAGAAGCGGCTCCTCGTAGCGCGGCGTGCCGTCGACGAGCAGCCGCTTGAGCGCGGCGCGGCCGTCGGGGCCGAGCGCCACATCCACCGCCAGGTGCTGGTCGTTGCGCAGCTTTTCGAGGTCGCGGCCGGTCCCCTCGGGCACGAAGAACTTCTCGATGGCGTAGTCGACGCCATAGGTCTTGCAGGTCTCGCCGCAGTCCTTCGTGCCGTCAATGACGTCGCTCACCGCCCCCTTGATCCAGGTGCCGGCGGCCGGTTGGGCATGGGCCATGGCCGCTGCCTTCCACCCGCCGTCCTCGGCCTCTGCCAGCGATACGTAGATCGTGTCACCGAAGGTAAATGTGTCGTCGCCGTCGAGTTGGCCGCTGTGGAGCCGCGAGATGTCATAGGAGAGCACGATGTAGTCGCCGCGCAGCAGGTCGCGCGGATCGACCGGCACGACGGCGAGGCAGACCTCGTGCCCGTTCTTCAGCAGCAGCGCGCGGTCGGCGATCAGCCAGCCGACCAGGCCCGCCTGCACGAGGAAGGCGATGGCCACCGCGGCGCCATAGGGGATCCACCGTTTCATGTGGCGACCTCCGGAGACGAAGCAGGCGGGCCGGCGTTCTGCCGGGCGAGATGGCGGTCGAGCCGGTAGAGGCCCCAGGCGAGCACGATGAACAGGACGCCGCCGAGCAGGAAGGCGACCGCCGTGTTCATCAGCGATCCGAAGGTGACGGCATAGAGGTAGACGACCTCGGCGCCGAGCGCGAAGAGCCCGGTCGACTTACCGGAGCCGGCGACGCCGGTCTGGCCGAGATTGACCGCCCAGATGGCCGCGATCAGGACCATGACGCCGCCGGCGACGCGCGCCCACAACTCGTCCGTCGGCACGTTGAGCGCGTAGAGGATCGCCGCCACGCCGAGCAGCGCGATCGCGCCGGCATCGAGCGCGGCGAGGCTCTTGCGCATCACGGCGATGGCCGCCAGCGCGGCGGCAACCGCGACGATGGCAATGGCGAGTGTGGTCAGCGTCTGCTCACCGACGGAGGGGTGGCCGATCGCCTGTTCGATGCCGAGGCCGACGAGGATCGCCACCAGGGCCGGCCACAACATGTCGCGGCCGAGCGCTGCCACCTTTTCGTCGCCGAAGCTCGCCAATGCCGCGCCGAGGGCGAAGAGCAACAGGGCAACGGCGATTCCCAGCATGAGCGAGCCGATGAACGACCAGTTGTAGAGGTCGCTCGACGAGCCGATGGCAAGCACCGTCCAGAAGATGAATGCCAGCACCGACAGCAGGCGGTCGTTGCGCGAACCGATGACCGTGGCAATGGCGGCACCACCGACGATCGGCACGAGCCCTGGCCAGTGCGGCCCGGGAATTTCGAGGTCGAAGACGACGACATATGTCCAGAAGGCGCCGCCGATGAGGCCGAGCGCCGTCATGGTCGGCGAGCCGGTGAGCACCGCGGCGGCGAAGATGCCGATCAGCCACAGCACGATGGCGTCGGCGAATTCGCCGCTGAGATGATAGCTCTGGCCGACCAGCGCGATGGTCGCGGCGAAGACGAGGCCGGCGATGAGAAGCGCCACCTCGGCGAAGACGCGCAGGTTTCGCCGGCCGAGCAGGCCGGCGGCGCCATAGGCCAGCGCCAGGCTGGCGGCGAGCAGGCCGAGGCGCGCCAGCCGCGGGATCTCCTGCCAGTTGGCGCTGACGAAAGCGATGACGCCGAGGCCGACGAGCAGGCCGCCGAACATGCCGACGACCGTGGCGAGTCCGAAGGCCGCCCGGCCGGCCGGCAGGGCGGCGAGAATGGCGGCGGCGCCGTCGGGCGTCACCCAGCCGGCATCGCGCCACTTGGGCAGGTCTGCTGTCAGGCGCTTGCGGTAAGCACGGTCGAGCATGCGGGTCTCCGGGAAAGACGCAGCCTGCATAATCCGGCTGGCGGCCGGCCGGGAAGTGTCCGAAGTCACACGATCGCGCCGGCACCGGCGGGAGGAGCCTTCCCGGTCAGCGTGGCAAATTTGCGATGCGGCGCTACCACCGCTGGCTTTCGGACCCCGGCACTGGCAGCATGCGCCGCCGTAGGGAGCGACGCCGATGCTCGACTATCTCCTCAATGCGCTGGTCACGTTGCTGGTTACCGTCGACCCGCTCGGCCTGGCGCCGGTCTTCGTGGTCCTCACTACCGGCATGGCCGGCGGCGCCCGGCGCCAGACGGCCTATCGTGCCACCGCCGTGGCGGCCGGCGTGCTCGTCGCTTTCGCGCTCATCGGCGAACCGCTCATCGGCATTCTCGGCATCTCGCTGCCGGCCTTCCGCATTTCCGGCGGCCTGCTGCTGTTCGCCATCGCCTTCGAGATGATCTTCGGCCTGCGCATGGCGCGCAAGACCAGCGCCGCCCACGACGCCGCCAATCGCGAAGAGCCGAGCCATATCGCGGTGTTCCCGCTGGCGATCCCGCTGATCTCCGGCCCCGGCGCCATCTCGGCGACCATCCTGCTGGCAACGCGCGCGCCCTCGGCGCTGGGCACGATCATGCTCATCGTCATCATCCTGCTGATGGTGGGGGCGTGCCTGGCGATCTTTCTGGTGGCCAACCGTGCCGACCGGCTGCTCGGCGAGACCGGGCGGATCGTCGTCGGCCGCCTGCTCGGCTTGCTGCTCGCCGCCCTTGCCGTCCAGTTCGTCGCCGACGGAATCATGACATTCGCCAGCGGCGGCGGCACGCCGCACGGCTGAGCGGCGCGCCCACCGGTTCTCAAGGCCAGTAGCGTTCCCCGAGTCGGGACCGGCAGCCGCCTAGAACGGGATGTCGTCGTCGAGTTCCTCGGCAAGCGAAGCGCCGCCCGAGCGACCCTGCCCGCCTTGCGTCTCCATCGGGCTGGAGCGGCCGAAATCGCCGCCGGCAGATGCAGCGGTGCCGCCTTCGCCGCGCCCGTCGAGCATGGTCAGCTGGGAATTGAACCCCTGCAGCACGACCTCGGTGGAATAGCGTTCCTGGCCCGACTGGTCCTGCCATTTGCGCGTCTGCAACTGGCCCTCGAGATAGACCTTGGAGCCCTTGCGCAGATACTGCTCGGCAATCCGGCAGAGCCCCTCGTTGAAGATCACCACCCGGTGCCACTCGGTCCGCTCGCGCCGTTCGCCGGTGGCCTTGTCGCGCCAGTTCTCCGAGGTCGCCACGCGGAGATTGGCGATCGGCCGCCCGTCGTTCGTCCGGCGGATTTCCGGGTCTGCGCCCAGATTGCCGATGAGAATGACCTTGTTGACGCTCCCGGCCATGGCGCTTGTCTCCTGCTCTCGTTCTTCGCCTGCTCCGCCGGACCCTAGTCCCTACGCCGCCGCGGCGGAGGGCAAAGCCGACCTTATCCACAATGTTCTGTTTATGTTCACATCGAAAGGGCCGCCTGTCCAGCCTTTTCCGGCAGCGTTCGGCGGCAGGCGCCATCACCAGTTTTGATTTAGATCAAATACAAGGACCCGCCGCCCATGCGCTTATCCGTGCGCGGGCTGCAAGGAGCACAGGCGGGGACCAGGTGAACAACGACAAGATCGAGCGGCGCTACCCGCTGCTGCCCTGCCCCGTATGCAGGACGGCGCTGATCGGCGAGAAATCCGATCCCAGCCTGAACGACTATGACCGCTTCCGTTGCTTGAACTGCGGAGCAGTGGTGGTGCGTGAGGAGACGGCGCCGGACGACAGCACCGCCTGAGCCTTCGGGCCGTCGCCGACCCGGCCGCTCACGCCTCGCCTTCGGTCAACCCATCCATCCGGGATTCGAGCCGGGCACGGCGGGCACGGTCGCGCGACAACATCACGCGCGCTTCGGAACGGGTCTGCGCCGGCTGGGTCGAGATGCCGTCCTTGGTGAAGGTCACGACCAGAAACGGCAATCCGTCTTTCGGCGGTGCGTAGATGGTGCCCACGAAATCGTCCATGCGAACCCCTCGCTGATTGATCAGGCGGTAAGCAGTATAGCGCCTCCGCAATCGAAACGACACATTTCCGACCATGCTAATTGACGTGCGGTGGGAGATACTTCGCCGGCAAAGTATCTACGCTCTGGAATTCATTGGGCGATCAGTCGATCGAGCGGAAGCACCTGGTCGACGTCGAAATAGTCGAACCAGGGATCCTTCTTCTGGCGCGCAAGCAGGCTCATGGCGTTTTCGACCGTCGCTTCGTGGGCGCTCGGCAAGCGGGCGAGCGCGGACCACGACACCGGCCAGGCCAGCGGCGCGCCTTTGCGGGCGCGCGTCGAGAACGGTGCGATAGCGGTCGCCCCGCGCGCATTGCGCAGATAGTCGATGAAGATGCGGTCCTTGCGCCGCGCCTTCGACATCTCCGCCAGATAGCGGTCCGGGCTCTCGGCAGCGAAGATGCGCGCCATCGCTTCGGCAAAGGCGCGGATGTCGTCCCAGCCGTGGTGCGGCGTCAGCGGCACGACGACATGAATGCCCTTGCCGCCGGTCGCCATCGCAAACGACGCCAGGCCCAGATCCTTCAGCCGGTCGCGCATCTCGCGGGCGGCGGCGCGCACGACGGCGAAGTCCACCGCCTCGTCCGGGTCGAGGTCGAAGACCAGACGGTCAGGCTTCTCCAGCGTCTTGTTGTGGGCGCCCCAGATGTGCAGTTCGAGCACACCCATCTGCACGGCCGCGACCAGGCCGCGCTCGTCCTCGATATAGAGATACCGGCCCTTGCCTTCCTTCTCCTTGATCGTGATCGGCTTGAAGGCGTCGGGAAAGCCGGGCGAAGCGTGTTTCTGGAAGAAGCCATCGCCGTCGGCGCCGGAGGGAAAGCGCACCAGGCTGAGCGGCCGGTTGGCGACGTGCGGCAGGATGCGCTCCTTGACCGCGAGATAGTAGTCGATCAGCCGCCGCTTGGTGATGTTCTGGCCGGCGAACACCACCCGGTCGGGATGGGTGACCCGGACACCTTCGATTTCCATGGCGCCATCATCCCTGGCCGTGTCAATCGACACCACGGCGGAGGGTTCCGAGGTGCGACGTTGCTTTGGCGCGGGCCTGTCCGAGGGCGTCTCGCGCCTCACCGCGGCGGCCGGCTTGTCGCTGCGCAGCCCCTTGAAGGCGGCGTGGCGGACGGCCCCCTCCTCCGTCCATCCGGCGAAGGAGACTTCGATCACCAACTCCGGTCTGACGAAGCGCGCCTTGCGGCGGATGGCGACCGGAACGTCGTCGGCCGGCGATGCACTGACCTGACGCTTCTCCAGTTCGGGCCAGAGCCGGGCGAACTCGCGTTCGCCGAAGCCGGTGCCGACCTTGCCGCGATAGGTGAGCCGGTCCTCGTCGCGGGTGGCGACCAGCAGCGAGGAGAACGGACGGCCGCGCGCGCTCGATGGCTGCCAGCCGATGACGATCAGTTCCTGGCCGCGGCCGCATTTGACCTTCAGCCAGCTTTTGCTGCGTTCAGAGCGATAGGGCGCGTCGGCACGCTTGGAGACGACGCCTTCAAGATCCATCTCGCAGGCGTGCGCGAAGGTCTCGGCGCCGTGGCCGACGACATGGTCGGAATAGAAGATCGGCCCGCCGGGCGGCAGGCCGTCGAGCAGCGCCGCCAGATGCGCCTTGCGCTCGGTCAGCGGCTTTCTGCGCAGGTCGCGGCCGTCGAGAGACAGGAGGTCGAAGGCATAATAGACGATGTCGTCGCGGCGCTCGGCGATCAACTCCTGCAGCCGGCCGAAATTGCTCCGCCCCTCGGCGTCGCGCACGACGGCCTCGCCGTCGATGAGCGCCGTGCGGCACGGCAGGTCAGCGAGCGGCCAGACGATCGACTTGAACCTGTCGGTCCAGTCGAGGCCGGAGCGGGTGAAGATGCGCGTCCGGCCGCCGCCGATCGCTGCCATGGCGCGGTAACCGTCGAACTTGATCTCGTGCAGCCAGCCATCACCGGAAGGCGGCGCCTCGGCCGGCGTGGCAAGCTGCGGGGCGACGAAGGCGGGCGGCTCGCCGTCGCGCGCCGCCCTGCCCCGCGCGCCCGTCTTCGCCGGCCTGGCCTCCTTGAAGCGGAAGCCCTCGACCCATTCGACATTGCCGGCGGCGATCTCCTCCATCGTCCGGCCGCTCAGCACGCTCGTCAGCCCGCGCTCGACGATCGGCGTTTTCTCTCGCCCCGCATAGGCGTCCTTCTCCTTGATCAGCAGCCAGTTCTCGTGGCTGCCGCGCTCGCCTTTCTTGGGCTTCATGCGCACCAGCACCCACTGGCCGCGCAGACGCCGCCCGTGGAGGACGAACTTGAGGTCGCCCTTCTTCAGGCCCGCATCGGCATCGCCGACCGGCTCCCAGGTGCCCTCGTCCCAGAGCATGACCGTGCCGCCGCCGTAATTGCCCTTGGGGATGGTTCCCTCGAAGTTGCCGTAGTCGAGCGGATGATCCTCGACATGAACCGCGAGGCGCTTCTCGGCCGGGTCGTAGCTCGGCCCGTTGGGCACGGCCCACGACAGCAGCACGCCGTCGTACTCAAGGCGGAAGTCGAAATGCATCCGCGTCGCGTCGTGCTTCTGGATCAGATAGCGGTTTCCCCCGCCGGAACGATCGGAGACGCTGCCGCCGGGCTCGGCGGTCCTGGAGAAATCGCGCTTGGCGCGATAGTTGGCGAGGCGGTCGGCCATGTCGGCAGCCTATCGCAGGGCGGCCGTCTGGCAACGGGCGCCGAATGGGAGCCCGCGGCGCGGCGTGCCGATCAAGCGGCGCGGCGTCCCTTTGCCGGCGTCCTCGCCGTCTTTTTGGCCGTCCCTGTGGTTTTCGCCGGCTTGCTCGTCTTGGCCGACTTCGGCCCGGATTTGACTGGGGCCTTGCCCTTCTTGGTCGGCGTCGTGGCGCTGGCCGCGGCTGCCTTGCGCGTCGTGTTGCCGTTCGCGGCGGTCGCCTTGCCGCGGCCGCCAGCCTGGCGCTCGCGCACGCTGCGCTTCAGTGCCTCCATGAGGTCGATCACCTTGCCGCCGAGCTGCGGCTCTTCGATCTCGTGCGGCTGGCGCTGCTCGAGCTTGGCGTCGATCAGCTCGCGCAGCGCCGCCTCGTACTGGTTCTTGAAGGCCTTCGGGTCGAACGACTTGACCTTGCGCTCGATCAGTTCGGTGGCGAGCGACAGCAGTTCCTTCTCCGGCTTGGCAGCGGGGACGGTGGTGAAGAACTGCTCCGGGTTCTGCAGTTCATCGGCGTAGCGCACGGTCTCGATCACCAGCCCCTTGCCGGCGGGCCTAAGCGCCACGATGCTCGCCTGTCCGCGGGCGACCAGCTGGCCAAGGCCGATCTTCCCGGTCGCCTTGAGGGCGTCGCGCAGTACCACATAGGCTTCGCCGGCGACTTCGTCCTCGTCGGGCGAAACGAAATAGGGCTTCTCGAAATAGATCGAGTTCGATCTCGTCCGCGTCGACGAACTGGACGAGATCGATGGTGTGCTTCGCCTCCAGCTTGACGTCGCTGATCTCGTCGTCGGTGATCAGGACATACTTGCCCTTCTCCACCTCGTAGCCCTTGACGATATCTTGCGGGTCGACCGCGCCGAGGCCGGGCACCACCTTTTCGTAGCGGATGCGCTTGCCGCTCGGCTTGTGGATCTGGTTGAACGAGATGCGCGCCGCGCTCTTCGTTGCCGGGAACACCTGAACCGGGATCGACACCAGCGCCAGCCGGATCTGGCCCTGCCAATACGCACGTGCGGCCATGCTCGTTCTCCTCCGTACACAAACGGTACTCACGGAAGTCCACGTCGGGAACCGCACAGGGCCGGTTCCAGCGCAAGAGGCCGAGATTACGTCGCGGCGGGTTAATGCTCAAACCACCTACGGAAAGTTGATCCAGCCGGGTTCCGGGTCTGTTCCGGGGGACGGCCCGCGGTTGGCACGCTCGGCGGCCGGTCAGCCCTCGCCTGCCGCCTGGGCCGGCGGCGCGCCGGCGTCCGGCTCCGCCTCACGGGTGACCTCATAGACCTTGCCGTCGATCAGCGTGATGACGCGGTCCATACGCCGGGCAAGGTCGTGATTGTGGGTGGCGAAAAGCGCCGCCAGGCGCGAAGCGCGCACCAGCCGGGTGAGGCCGTCAAAGACGAAATCCGCGGTGGTCGGGTCGAGATTGCCGGTCGGTTCGTCGGCCAGCAGCAGCCGCGGGGCGTTGGCAACGGCGCGAGCGATGGCGACGCGCTGTTGCTCACCGCCGGACAGCTCGCCCGGGCGGTGCTCGGCGCGCTCCTTCACCCGCATATAGGCGAGAAGCTGCAGGGAGCGCCGCCGCGCCTCCTTGCGGTCTATGCCACGGATGAGCTGCGGCATCATCACGTTCTCCACCGCCGAGAACTCTGGCAGCAGGTGGTGGAACTGATAGACGAAGCCGATGTGCAGGCGGCGAAACATGGTGCGGTCGGCGTCAGAAAGCTTGCCGGTCGCACGCCCGCCGATCACCACCTCGCCGCCATCCGGTCGTTCGAGCAGACCGGCCATGTGAAGCAGCGTCGACTTGCCGGCACCCGACGGCGCCACCAGCGCCACCAGTTCGCCCGGAAAGATCGACAAGTCGGCGCCGTTGAGCACGGTCAACCGGCCCTCGCCCTCGCGGTAGTGACGCTCCACCTTGTCGAGGCGCAGGACGGGCCGCCGGGCGGCTGCCGTTCTGACGCCGGTTTCGCCGGGTTGCGGAGCGGGCGCGTTCATTCGTAGCGCAGCGCCTCTACCGGATCGAGGCGTGCCGCCCGCCAGGCCGGATAGAGGGTGGCCAGGAAGGACAGGGCCAGCGCCATCACCACGACGGTGACCGTCTCGCGGATATCCATCTCGGCGGGCAGCTTGCTCAGGAAATAGAGCTCCGGCGAGAACAGCTCGGTCTGCGTCAAGGCCGACAGGAACTGGCGGATCGACTCGATATTGAGATTGACCACCACGCCGAGCAGCACGCCCGCAAGGGTGCCGACCGTGCCGATCGACGCGCCGGTGATGAAGAAGACGCGCATGATGGCGCCGCGGGTGGCGCCCATGGTGCGCAGGATGGCGATGTCATGGCCCTTGTCCTTCACCAGCATGGTGAGGCCGGAGATGATGTTGAGCGCGGCGACCAGCACGATCAGAGTGAGGATCAGGAACATGACGTTCTTCTCCACCTCAAGCGCGGAGAAAAAGGTGGCGTTGCGCTCCTGCCAGGAGGTGAGCAGCACCTGCCGGTTGGCCGCCTGTTCGATGGCCGGGCGCATGGCGTCGACCATGTCGGCATTGTCGAGGTAGACCTCGACCGCGCTCGCCTCGTCATCGAGGTTGAAATAGAGCTGCGCATCGGAGAACGGCAGGATGACGATGGTCGAATTGTATTCCGACATGCCGATCTCGAAGATCGCCACCACCGGATAGCCGATGATACGCGGCGCGACGCCCATAGGGGTGACGCTGCCGCGTGGTGTCACCAGGGTGAGCTTGTCGCCGATGGTGAGGCCGAGCTGGGTGGCGAGCCGGGTGCCGATGGCGACGCCATGCGACTCGCCGAAATTGTCGAGCGTGCCGAGGCGGACATTGTTGTAGATGCCCGGCACCTTGGGCAGATCCTGCTGGCGGATGCCGCGCACCAGAACGCCGCTGGAGGTGGTCGTGCTGCTCGCCAGCGCCTGCCCCTCGACCAGCGGGATCGCCGACTTGACGCCGGGCACCGCCGCGATGTGCTGGGCGACCTCGGCATAATCGGTCAGCTTCGAATCCATTGCCTGGACGATGATGTGACCGTTGAGCCCCAAGATCTTGCCGATCAGCTCCTGGCGGAAGCCGTTCATCACCGCCATGACGATGATCAGCGTGGCGACGCCGAGCATGATGCCGATGAAGGAGAAGCCGGCAATGACCGAGATGAACGCTTCGCGCCGACGCGAACGCAGGTAGCGTCCGGCCAGCGCCCATTCGAACCGGGCGAAAGGCCTGGTCCCGGTCGGAAGCGCCGCCCTCGTTTTCGCTTCCTTGGCCATGCGCTTCTCTCCTCAGGCCGCGGTCATCCGGTTCACCGCCGCTTCCAGGCTCATCGTTTCGCGTTCGCCGGTGGCCCGCCGCTTGACCTCGACCTCGCCCTTCTCCAACCCCTTCGGGCCGACGATGACCTGCCAGGGCAGCCCGATCAGGTCCATCGAGGCGAACTTGGCGCCGGCGCGCTGGTCGAGATCATCGTAGAGCACCGAAACCCCGGCATTCGTAAGGCGCTGGTGCACCGTATCGCAGGCGGCATCGACGGCCTTGTCGCCGGCCTTGAGGTTGATCAGGCCGACCTGGAAGGGCGCCACGCTGTCCGGCCAGATGATGCCGGCATCGTCGTGGCTGGCTTCGATGATCGCAGCGACCAGGCGCGACACGCCGATGCCGTAGGAGCCGCCGTGGATGGGGCGCTCGGTGCCATCCGGCCCGGAGACCACCGCTTTCATCGGCACCGCATATTTGGTGCCGAAATAGAAGATCTGGCCGACCTCGATGCCGCGCGTGTTGAGCCGGCGCTCCTCGGGCACTTCGCGCGCGAAGCGCGCCGCGTCGTGCACGTCTTCCGTCGCCGCATAGAACGAGGTCCAGGGCGCGATCAGGGGTTCGAGATCCGCATCGTAGTCCACGTCCTCGCCGGGCACCGGCAGGTCGAGAATGTTCCTGTCGCAATAGACGCCCGATTCGCCGGTATCCGCCAAGACCAGGAATTCGTGGCTGAGATCGCCGCCGATGGGCCCCGTCTCGGCGCGCATGGGGATCGCCGTCAGACCCATGCGCTTGAAGGTCCTGAGATAGGCGACGAACATCTTGGTGTAGGAGACCCGCGCCGCCGCCTCGTCGATGTCGAAAGAATAGGCATCCTTCATGAGGAACTCGCGCCCGCGCAGCACGCCGAAGCGCGGCCGCACCTCGTCGCGGAACTTCCACTGGATGTGGTAGAGGTTGAGCGGCAGGGCCCGGTAGCTGCTGACATAAGACCGGAAGATCTCCGTCACCATCTCCTCGTTGGTCGGCCCGTAGAGCATGTCGCGCTCGTGCCGGTCGGTGATTCGCAGCATCTCCTTGCCGTAGTCCTCGTAGCGGCCGCTCTCGCGCCACAGGTCGGCGGACTGGATGGTCGGCATCAGAATCTCGATTGCACCGGAGCGATCCTGCTCTTCACGCACGATTTCTGCGATATTGGCGAGAACACGCGTACCCAGCGGCAACCATGAGTAGATGCCCGCTGCCTGCTGGCGGATGAGGCCGGCGCGCAGCATCAGGCGGTGGGAGACGATGTCTGCCTCGCGGGGCGCCTCGCGCAGAATGGGCAGGAAGTAGCGGGACAGGCGCATCAGATATTCTCCGGACAGATAATGGCGGCGCAGTCAAACGACATGCTCATGAAAACACAAGCCCTTTCGCCGTCGCGGGGGCGGCCATCGGTGCCCGCCGCGGCCGCCCGGCGGCATATGGCGCCCATCCCTTGATTCGTGCAAAAAGATTAGGCGGCGGCGCACAAAATGGTGACAAGGCCTCCGACATTGGATAGTCTCCCCCAATAAGAAAAGACGGTGTCCGGTGGGAGCCGGTCACCGTCGAACAAAAACGGCATCGCGGTCTAAGTCTTGGGAGGAAGATCCCTTCGGGCGCGCCGATGAGGCAGCCGCCGCAGCAGTCCGAAAACAGGTCCAGTAAGCCAATTGGGCCGTGGTCGCTGCATGAAGGGTTAGGGACGCGGAACTAGGCTAGCAAGGCCGCCCTGCGGCCTTGCTTTTTTATTGGCGGAGATCGAACCAGTCCGCCACGCTCCATACGGTCAGCCCATAATACTCGACGGCAAACACCAGCGCGCCGACGACGATGGCGGCGACGATGGTGGTGGCGATCGCCTTCCTCACCAGCATCGGGCGGACCGGCGCGCTGCGCGCGGTGCCGAGCACGACCTCACCCTCCTCGTCCTGGGTGTGCATGCCCCAGGGCAGGATGGCGAACAGAACGAGCCACCAGACGACGAAATAGATGCCGACGATAGCGATCGGATTCATGGGCTCGTCGCCGGGCTCGTCATGAGGCTCGTCATGGGGCTTGTCACGCCTGTTCCAGCTCGACCAGGGTGCCGAGCACATCCTTCGGATGGACGAAGATCACCGGCTTGCCATGGGCGCCGATCTTGGGTTCACCGTCACCGAGCACCCGCGCGCCACGGGCGCTGAGCGCGGCGCTGGCGGCGCGCACGTCGGCGACCTCGTAGCAGATGTGGTGGATGCCGCCAAAGGGATTGCGCTCCAGAAAGCCGGCTAAGGGAGAATGGTCGCCGAGCGGCGCGATCAGCTCGACCTTGGTATTGGGCAGCTCGACGAAAACCGTGGTGACGCCGTGCTCCGGCATGGCATGGGGCGCCGAGACGGTGGCACCCAGCATGTTGCGATAGAGCGCGGCAGCCGCCTCAATGTCGGAAACGGCTATGGCCACATGATTGAGACGGCCGATCATTGCGGTGCTCATACGACCGAGACAAAGACGGTGCAAAGGGGTTTTTTGCCCCAGGCCTGGGCGATTGCCGAGCGCACGGCGCGCCGCACGGCCTCGCCGAGCGCATCGGGATCGCGGCGCACGGGGCGCGGCACCGAATCGAGCGTCGCCATGACCGCATCCATCGCCGTCTCCTCCATCGGCCGGCCGCCGGCATCCGCCCGGGCCACGCCGATGAGGCCGACCTGCGGCTCGTCCTTCACGTTGCCGCGCGCGTCGAGCACGATCGCCACCGTGACATGGCCAACAAAAGAAAGCCGGCGCCGCTCGACAACGCCGATGCCGTCGAGATCGGCGATCAGCCGTCCGTCCTTGTAGAGCCGGCGCACCTCGATCTCGTCGATCTGGCTCACCGGGTCCGGCGCCAGGCGGGTCATGATGCCGTCCTCGACCTCGACGACGATCTCGACGCCGAGGTCGCGGGCGAGGTCGGCATGGGCGGCAAGGTGGATCGGCTGGCCATGGACGGGGATGGCGATGCGCGGCTTCAGCCAGCCATACATCTCGCGCATCTCGTCCCGGCGCGGATGGCCGGAGGTATGCACCAGCCGGTCGCGGTCGCTGATCACGCGGATGCCGCGTTCGGTAAGCGCGTTCATGATGCGGATGATGTCGTATTCGTTGCCGGGGATGGCGCGAGCCGAGAAGACGACGATATCGCCCTCGGCCAGCTCGATGCGCGGATGGTCGTCGAAGGCGACGCGCGCCAGCGCCGCGCGCGGCTCGCCCTGACTGCCGGTCAGCAGCACCACCACCTTGTCGCGCGGCAGATAGGCATAGGCGTCTTCGGTGAGGAAAGGCGGCATGTCGTCGAGCATGCCGAGTTCGCCGGCGACATCGATGACCCGGCGCATGGCGCGGCCGACGACGACCACGTCGCGGCCGGCGGCACGGGCGGCAATCGCGATCGAGCGCAGCCGCCCGACATTGGAGGCGAAGGTGGTGAAGGCGACGCGCCGGCCCTTGGCCGAGCGGATGATCTCGGCAAGCTCGCGCTCGACCTCGGTCTCGCTCGGGCTGCGGCCCTCGCGCATGGCGTTGGTCGAGTTGGAGATGAACGCCAGCACGCCCTCCTCGCCGATGGCCTTGAGCCGCGCCACGTCGGTCGGCAGGCCGACGGTCGGCTGGTCGTCAAGCTTCCAGTCGCCGCTGTGGAGGACGAGGCCGAGGGGCGTGCGGATGGCCAGCGCATTGGCTTCGGGGATCGAATGGGTGACGTTGATGTACTCGATCTCGAACGGCCCGAGCGCGATGCGGTCGCCGGCCTTGACCAGATTGACCGGCACCGGCGCGGCGTCGGGCTCGGCGGCGATCTTGGCGGCCAGCAGGTTGGCGGTGAAGGCGGTGGCGTAGACCGGAACCTGCAAGCGCGGCCACAGGTCGACCAGCGCGCCGAAATGGTCCTCGTGGGCGTGGGTGATGACGATGCCGAGGAGGTTGATGCGCTCCTCCTCGAGATAGCCGATATCGGGGAAGACGAGATCGACGCCGGGCAGGTCGGCATGGGCGAAGGAGACGCCGAAATCGACCGCCAGCCACGACCGGTTGTGGCGCGGGCCGAAACCATAGAGGGCGAGGTTCATGCCGATCTCGCCGACGCCGCCGAGCGGCAGGAAGACCAGTTCGTCTTGTGGCGTGCGCGGCATCCGCGGCTACCTCCTCGCCGACAGGAAAACGTCGCCGGCACCGATCGCGCGACGCGCGCCGTCCTCGCCGACGAGCACCAGCCGTCCGGCCTCGTCGAGCGTCTCGAAGCGGCCGGTGACGGCGCCTTCGGCGAGATTGGCGCGGATCGGTTCGCCGATGCCGATGGCGCGGGCGAGCCATGCCGCGCGCACTTCGGCGAAACCGCGGCCGCGGTCCCAGAGCCCGAGCTCCTCGTCCATGCGGACGGCCAGCCGGCCGAACAGCGTTTCGGCGTCGACCGGCAGACCTGCGCCGGCGAGGTCGCCTGCCGCCTGTCCCTCGGCGATCTCGGGATGGGAGACGCAATTGACGCCGATGCCGATGACCACCGCGAAGGCGCCGGAGGGAAGCCCCTCCCCTTCGACCAGGATGCCGGCGATCTTGGCGCGGTCGAGAAGCAGGTCGTTCGGCCATTTGAGCGCCAGACGCTCGGCCGCGGCCGGGCCGGCCACGTCAACCACGGCCTGGTGCAGCGCCACCGCGGCCACGAAGGAGACGGTTGGCGCGACCTCAGGCGGCGCCGGGTCGAGCAGCATCAGCGAGGCGGCAAGATTGCCGGCGCCGGTGGTCCAGCGCGCGGCCACGGCGGCCGCGGCCCGCGGTCTGCTCACCGGCCGTCACCCACAGGCCGCCGGCGGCGCCGGCACGGGCGGCGGCGAGCGCATGGGCATTGGTGGACCGCAGGCTGTCGTGGTGCTCGCGGCGATAGCCGTCCGGTAGCGGGCTTGCTGCCATAGTTCCCTAGAAGAACGTCTTGGCGGCCAGCTCCGCGGCGGTGCCGATCTGCCCGGCGACGAAGATGAAGAACAGGATGAAGGCGCCGCTGACCCCGAGCACGGCCTTGAGTTCCGTCGGCATCGGGGCGAAGCCGCCGACCGGCTCGTCGAAATACATGATCTTGACGATGCGCAGATAGTAGTAGGCGCCCACGACGCTGGCGAGCACGCCGATCACGGCCAGCACGTAGAGGCCGGATTCGATGGCCGCGAGGAACACGTAGAACTTGGCGAAGAAGCCGGCGAGCGGCGGAATGCCGGCGAGCGAGAAGAGCAGCATGGCCAGCATGAAGGCCATCATCGGATTGGTGCGCGACAGGCCGGCGAGATCGTCGATGTCCTCGACCATGGTCTCGCCGCGGCGCATGGCGAGGATGCAGGCGAAGGTGCCGAGCGTCATGGCCATGTAGACCAGCAGGTAGATGATGACGCCCTGCACGCCGGCCTGCGTGCCGGCGGCCAGGCCGACCAGCGCGTAGCCCATGTGGCCGATGGAGGAATAGGCCATCAGCCGCTTGATGTTGCTCTGGCCGATGGCGGCGAAGGCGCCGAGCACCATCGACAGGATGGAGATGAAGGAGATCACCTGCTGCCAGTCGTGGGTGACCGCGGCGAAGGGGCCGACCATGGCGCGGATGAACAGCGCCATCGCCGCCACCTTGGGGGCCGCGGCGAAGAAGGCGGTGACCGGCGTCGGCGCGCCCTCGTAGACGTCCGGCGTCCACATGTGGAAGGGCACCGCCGAGACCTTGAAGGCGAAGCCGGAGATGAGGAAGACGAGGCCGAAGACCAGGCCGACGGAGGCGCCGCCCTTCAGCGCCTCGGCGATGCCGGCAAAGGTGGTCTGGCCGGTGAAGCCGTAGACCAGCGAGGCGCCGTAGAGCAGCATGCCCGACGACAGGGCGCCGAGGACGAAGTATTTGAGGCCGGCCTCGGTGGAGCGCACCGAATCCCGGTTGATCGCCGCCACCACATAGAGCGCCAGCGACTGCAGCTCGAGGCCGAGATAGACCGCGATCAGGTCGTTGGCCGAGATCATCATCATCATGCCGAGCGTGGCGATGACGATGAGCACCGGATATTCGAAGCGCTCGAACTTCTGCTGGCGGGCGAAGCCGACCGACATGATGATGGCGACGCCGGAGCCGATGAGCACCAGCACCTTCATCAGCCGGGCGAAGGGATCGACCACGAAGGCGCCGTTGAAGGTGACGCCGTCGGCCGGGCACCAGGAGGACGACGACCAGCACGGCCAGCGCCAAGCAGGGCGACCGCCAGGTAGGTGACGAGGTTGATCATGCGCGTGCCGCCGAAGACGCCGACCATCAGCAGGGCCAGCGCACCGACGGCCAGGATGATCTCCGGCAGAACCGGCAGAATGGAAAAATCGCTCGGCATGGCCCCCGCCTCCCCTATTGCGCCACGGCGGCGAGCTTGCCGGCGGCCGACAGGGCCGCCTGGTAGTTGCTGACGAGCTGGTCGACCGCCGCGGCGGTGACGTGCAGCACCGGCGCCGGATAGAAGCCGAAGAAGATGGTCAGCACCACCAGCGGCGCCAGGATGCGCGATCTCGCGGCCGGACAGGTCGAGGATGCCCTTCAGGCTCTCCTTGTCGAGCACGCCGAAGATGATGCGGCGGTAGAGCCACAGCGCATAGCCGGCCGACAGGATGACGCCGGTGGCGGCGAAGAAGACGACCCAGGTGTTGACCTGGAAGGTGCCGATCAGCGTCAGGAACTCGCCGACGAAGCCGCTGGTGCCGGGCAGGCCGACATTGGCCAGCGTGAAGACCATGAACACCGCGGCATAGACCGGCATGCGGTTGACCAGCCCGCCATAGGCGGCGATCTCGCGGGTGTGCATGCGGTCGTAGACGACGCCGACGCAGAGGAACAGCGCGCCCGAGACGAGGCCGTGGGAGAGCATCTGGAAGATGCCGCCCTGCACGCCTTGGGCGTTCATGGCGAAGATGCCCATGGTGACGAAGCCCATATGCGCCACCGACGAATAGGCGATGAGCTTCTTCATGTCCTCCTGCATGAGCGCGACGTAGGAGGTGTAGATGATCGCCACCACCGAGAGCGTCCACACGAAGGGCGCGAGCTCGGCCGAGGCGAGCGGGAACATCGGCAGCGAGAAGCGCAGGAAGCCGTAGCCGCCCATCTTCAGCAGGATCGCCGCCAGGATCACCGAGCCGGCGGTCGGCGCCTCGACGTGGGCGTCGGGCAGCCAGGTGTGCACCGGCCACATCGGCAGCTTGACGGCGAAGGAGGCGAAGAAGGCGATCCACAGCCAGGTCTGCATCGCGGCCGGGAACGGATGGTTGAGCAGCGTCGGAATGTCGGTGGTGCCCGCCTGCCAGTACATCGCCATCAGGGCCAGCAGCATGAGCACGGAGCCGAGCCAGCGTGATAGAGGAAGAACTTGAAGCTGGCGTAGACGCGCCGCGGCCCGCCCCAGATGCCGATGATCAGGAACATCGGGATGAGGCCGCCCTCGAAGAAGACGTAGAAGAGCACCAGATCGAGCGCGCAGAAGACGCCGATCATCAGCGTCTCGAGCACCAGGAAGGCGACCATGTACTCCTTGAAGTACTTCTTCACCGTCAGCTTGCTGGCGACGATGCAGATCGGCATCAGGAAGGTCGTCAGGATGACGAACAGCATCGAGATGCCGTCGACGCCCATCTTGTAGTCGATCTTGCCGGACAGCCACGGCACCTGCTCGACCATCTGGAAGCCGGGATTCGCGTTGTCGAAATTGGCCCAGATGAACAGCGACAGGACGAAGGTGACCGCCGTCGTCCACAGCGCCACATGGTAGATGTTGCGGCGGGCGACCTCGTCGTCGCCGCGGATGACCAGCACCAGGAGCGCGCCGACCAGCGGCAGGAAGGTAACCGTCGAGAGGATCGGCCAGTCGCTCATCACATCCTCACGCGGCGAACATCAGCCAGGTGATCAGCGCGGCGATGCCGATCAGCATGGCGAAAGCGTAGTGGTAGAGGTAGCCCGACTGCAGCCGCACGACGCGCGCCGTCACGTCGAGCACGCGCGCCGATATGCCGTCGGGGCCGAAGCCGTCGATCAGCCAGCCGTCGCCCTTCTTCCACAGGAAGCGGCCGATCCACTTGGCTGAGCGCACGAACAGGACGTCGTAGAGCTCGTCGAAGTACCACTTGTTGAGCAGGAACTGGTAGAGCCAGTCGTTGCGGCGGGCGAGCAGGCGCGGCACGCGCGGATCGACCAGATAGAACCACACGGCGATGGCGACGCCGACCAGCATCATCACGGTCGGCAGCACGGCGATCCAGAAGGAGCGGCTTCGCTGCCTCGTGATGGCAGGACGACCGCGGCCTTCCAGAAGCCCTCGGCGCCGCCGCCGATGAACATGCCGGAGAAGGCGATGCCGGCGAACAGCGCTCCGGCGGCCAGCACATAGAGCGGGCACATCATCACCGGCGGCGACTCGTGGATGTGCTTCATCACCTCCGCCGGGGCGCGCGCCTTGCCGTGGAAGGTCATGAAGATCAGCCGCCAGGAATAGAACGCGGTCATCAGCGCGGCGATGACGGTGAGCACCCAGGCATAGCCGGCGAGCGCATTGGTGCCGCCGTAGGCCGCCTCGATGATGGCGTCCTTGGAGAAATAGCCGGCGGTGAGCGGGAAGCCGGTGAGCGCCAGCGTGCCGGCGATCATCATCCAGTAGGTGAGCGGGATGTGCGTCCTGAGGCCGCCCATCTTGCGCATGTCCTGCTCGCCGGCGACCGCGTGGATCACCGAGCCCGCGCCGAGGAAAAGCAGCGCCTTGAAGAAGGCATGGGTGAACAGGTGGAAGATCGCCACCGCGATAGGCGCCGACGCCGAGCGCGACGAACATGTAGCCGAGCTGCGAGCAGGTGGAATAGGCGATCACCCGCTTGATGTCGTTCTGCACCAGGCCGACCGTGGCGGCGAAGAAGGCCGTGGTGGCGCCGAAGAAGGTGACGACGGTGAGCGCCACCGGCGCCAGCTCGAACAGCGGCGACAGGCGCGCCACCATGAAGACGCCGGCGGTGACCATGGTGGCGGCATGGATCAGGGCCGAGACCGGCGTCGGGCCTTCCATGGCGTCGGGCAGCCAGGTGTGCAGCAGGAACTGCGCCGACTTGCCCATGGCGCCCATGAACAGGAGGATGCACAGCACGGTCAGCGCATCCGGGTTCCACGACAGGAAATGCATGGGCGTGCCGGCGACGCTGGCGGCATTGGCGAAGATGGTCTCGTAATCGACCGAGTGGAACAGCAGGAAGACGCCGAAGATGCCGAGCGAGAAGCCGAAATCGCCGACGCGGTTGACGATGAAGGCCTTCATCGCGGCGGCATTGGCCGCCGGCCGCGTGTACCAGAAGCCGATGAGCAGATAGGAGGCGAGACCGACGCCCTCCCAGCCGAAGAAGAGCTGGACCAGGTTGTCGGAGGTCACCAGCATCAGCATGGCGAAGGTGAACATCGACAGGTAGGCGAAGAAGCGCGGCCGGTAGGGGTCGTGCGCCATGTAGCCGATGGAATAGACGTGGACCACCGCCGAGACGGTGGTGACCACGACCAGCATGACCGCGGTCAGCGTGTCGACCCTCAGCGCCCAGTCGACGGCGAGCGTGCCCGACGAGATCCAGTTGAACACCGGCACGCGCAGCACCTCGCCCTCGCCGAGGCCGACGGTGAAGAAGGCGACCCAGGAGAGCAGCGCCGAGATGACCAGGAAGCCGGAGGTGATGATCTCCGCCGCGCGCGAGCCTTCCGCCGCCGGCTCGTGGTCGTGGCCGTCGCCATCGTGGTGATCGCGCGCATGGGCGCGGTGGCCGGCCCCGTGACCGTGGTCGTCGGCCTCGCCGCCGGGATAGCGGCGGGCTGGCGCCGACGATGGCGAATGGCGCCGGCGATGATGGCGCCGAGCAGCGGCAGGAAGACGATCGCCTGATACATGCCGCGCTCAGCCCTTCATCATGTTGACGTCATCGACCGCGATCGAGCCGCGATTGCGGTAGAAGGCGACGAGGATGGCCAGCCCGATGGACGCCTCGGCCGCGGCGACGGTGAGCACCAGCAGCGCATAGACCTGTCCGACGAGATCGCCGAGGAAGGCGGAGAAGGCGACCAGATTGATGTTGACCGCAAGCAGCAGCAGCTCGACCGACATCAGGATGACGATGACGTTCTTGCGGTTGATGAAGATGCCGAAGACGCCGATCGTGAACAGGATCGCGGCAACCGTCAGGTAATGCGACAGGCCGATGGTCATCAGATCCCCCTCCCCGGCTCGACCTTGCGCACCTCGATGGCCGTGGCCGGCGTGCGCGCGACCTGGCTCGGCGATCGACTGGCGCTTGACGTTGGGCTTGTGGTGCAGCGTAAGCACGATGGCGCCGACCATGGCGACCAGCAGCACCATGCCCGCCGCCTGGAAGAAGAAGATGTAGCGGGTGTAGAGCACCTCGCCGAGCGCGGCGGTGTTGGTCACGCTGCCGGAGATCGGCAGCACGACATGGGTGGCGGTCGTCAGGGGCGAAGGCCCAGCCGCCGAGCACGACGAGCAGTTCGGCGAGCAGGACGACGCCGACCAGCGCGCCGACCGGCAGGTAGTTGAGGAAGCCCTGGCGCAGCTCGACGAAATCGACGTCGAGCATCATCACCACGAACAGGAAGAGCACCGCCACGGCGCCGACATAGACGACGACCAGGATCATCGCCAGGAACTCGGCGCCGAGCAGCACGAACAGGCCGGCCGAATTGAAGAAGGCAAGGATGAGGAAGAGCACCGAATGGACGGGGTTGCGGGTGCCGACGACCATGATCGCCGAGGCGATGGTGACCGCCGAGAACAGGTAGAAGAAGAGCGCCGAGAGGATCACGTCATTCGCCCAGATATCGAGCCCATTTCACGTAGGCGTCAGGCACGCAGCGCGAGGCCGCCGACTTGACGCTTTCGGCTTCGGACCGGGTTGCATAGGCGCCATCGACCACCACTTGGAAGCCAGGCTTGAAGCCGAGCGAACTTGCCGGAGAAATCGTTGAACGGCCTGAGGCCGCAGCCTTCCATCTGCCGCACGATCGCCTGGACATCCTGATCGGCCGGAACCGTGGCGAGCACGACCCACCAGCCGGTGTCCTGCTGTTCGGCGACCTTGGTGACCGCTGCGGCCGGCTCGCCCTTGCCGATCCAGCGCGCCGGCTCGCACAGTGCAGTGGGATCGGCAACGGCGGCGACAGGTCCTGGCGCGCCGAGAATTCGGCAGCCGCAGCCGGCACCGATGCGGCGGCGAGAAGCGCGCAGGCGGCGAGCCCGGCGGCCTCCAATCCGCGCAATGCGGTGCTTCGAGCCGATCATCGGTAGGGTGCGTCCAGCTTGATGTTGTTGGCGATCTCGCGCTCCCAGCGGTCGCCGTTGGCGAGCAGCTTGTCCTTGTCGAAATAGAGTTCCTCGCGCGTCTCGGTGGCGAACTCGAAGTTCGGCCCCTCGACGATGGCATCGACCGGGCAGGCCTCCTGGCAGAAGCCGCAATAGATGCATTTGACCATGTCGATGTCGTAGCGCGTCGTGCGGCGGGTGCCGTCGTTGCGGCGCGGGCCGGCCTCGATGGTGATCGCCTGCGCCGGGCAGATCGCCTCGCACAGCTTGCAGGCGATGCAGCGCTCCTCGCCGTTGGGATAGCGGCGCAGCGCATGCTCGCCGCGGAAGCGCGGGCTCACCGGCCCCTTCTCGAAGGGATAGTTGAGCGTCGCCTTCTTGCCGAAGAAATAGCGCAGCGACAGGAACAGCGCCGACACGAAGTCGGTGAGGAAGAGCGCTCTGGCGGATTGGTCAAGTCGCATCGTCTCGCCTCACGCCCAGCCCGTCAGTTGCAGGAACGCCGCCACCAGCACGACCATGAGCAGCGACAGCGGCAGGAACACCTTCCAGCCCAGCCGCATCAACTGGTCGTAGCGATAGCGCGGCACGAACGCCTTCACCATGGCAGAACATGAAGAAGACGAAGCACGCCTTCAGCACGAACCAGATGATGCCGGGGATCCAGGTGAACGGCGGGACCGCGATCGGCGGCAGCCAGCCGCCGAGGAAGAGGATAGTGGTCATCGCGCACATGACGCAGATGGCGACATATTCGCCGAGGAAGAAGAGCAGGAACGGCGTCGAGGAATATTCCACCGCGTAGCCGGCGACCAGCTCCGACTCCGCTTCCGGCAGATCGAAGGGCGGCCGGCTGGTCTCGGCCAGGGCCGAGATGAAGAAGACGATGAACATCGGGAAGAGCGGCAGCCAGTACCAGTCGAGGAAGCTCGACGGCAGGCCAAGCTTCGTGCCGAGGCCGCCTTGCTGCGAGACCACGATGTCGGACAGGTTGAGCGAGCCGGCGGCGAGCAGCACGGTGATGATGACGAAGCCGATGGAGACCTCGTAGGAGACCATCTGCGCGGCCGAGCGCAGCGCGCCGAGGAACGGGTACTTCGAGTTCGACGCCCAGCCGGCCATGATGATGCCGTACACGCCGAGCGAGGAAATGGCGAAGATGTAGAGGATGCCGACATTGATGTTGGCGATCACCACGCCGGCATCGAACGGGATCACCGCCCAGGCCGACATCGCCAGCATCGAGGTGACCAGCGGCGCCAGCAGGTAGACACCCTTGTTGGCGCTGGAGGGGACGATCGGCTCCTTGAAGACGAACTTGAGCAGGTCGGCGAAGCTCTGCAGCAGGCCCCAGGGGCCGACGACGTTGGGGCCGCGGCGCATCTGCACCGCCGCCCAGATCTTGCGGTCGGCGTAGAGGATGAAGGCGATGAAGACGAGCAGGCTGACCAGCAGCAGCAGGCTCTCGGCGACCAGGATGATGCCGGGCACGACGTAGGTGGAGATGAAGCCGCTCATGCCCGTGTCACTCCGCCGCCGCTGCGAGCCTGCCGGCGGCGAGCGCCGAGCACTCCGCCATCACGGCGGAGGCGCGCGCGATGGGATTGGTCAGGTAGAAGTCGTCGATCGCGTTGCGGAAAGGCTCGCTGCCCGCCTTGCCGGCGTGCCCGGCGAGCGCCTTCACGTCGTCGATCGAGCCCGGCGCGATCTGGCCGATGCGCATGAAATGCGGGTGGGCGGCGTAGAGCGCCGCGCGCAACTCGGCGAGCGTGTCGAAGGGTAGGCGATGGTCGAGGCGATCGGAAAGCGCACGCAGGATGGCCCAGTCCTCGCGCGCGTCGCCGGGCGGGAAGGCAGCCCGCTCGGTCATCTGCACGCGACCCTCGGTATTCACGTAAGTCGCTGATTTCTCAGTATAGGCGGCGCCGGGCAGGATGACGTCGGCGCGGTGGGCGCCGGCATCGCCGTGGGTGCCGATGTACACGACGAAGGCGTTGCCGAGCGCCTGCATGTCGATGGCGTCATTGCCGAGCAGGAAGAGCAGGTCGATCTCGCCGGCGGCAGCCGCGGCGACCATGCCGACGGTGTCGAGGCCGCCGTCGCCCGGCACGAAGCCGAGATCGAGCGCGCCGACGCGGGCCGCCGCGGTATGCAGGACGGCAAGGCCGTTCCAGCCGTCGTCGCGGGCGCCGGCGGTGGCAATCTTCGCGGCCAGCGCCAGAACCTCGCGGCCGTCGGGACGGGCGAGCGCCCCCTGCCCGACCACGATCAGCGGCCGCTTGGCCTCGGCCAGGGTCTTGCCGAAGCCCGAGGAAGCGTCGGCCAGCTCGGCCAGCGTCTGCGGGCCGGCGCCGAGATAGTCATAGGGATAGGTGAGGTCCACCGCCTCGCCGACGACGCCGATCGGCACGCCGTCGCTCATGCGCCAGCGCTTGCGGATGCGGGCATTGAGCACCGCCGCCTCGTGGCGCGGGTTGGAGCCGACGATGAGAATGGCGTCGGCCTGCTCGATGCCGGCAATGGTCGGGTTGAAGATGTAGCTGGCGCGGCCCGCGGCCGGGTCGAGCTTGTCGCCGCCGGCGCGGCAATCGAGGTTCTTCACCCCGAGCGCGGTCATCAGCTCCTTGAGCGCGTAGATCTCTTCGACCGCGGCAAGCTCGCCGACCAGCGCGCCGATGCGCTCCGGCCCGGTGGCCTTCACCTTGGCGGCGATCGCGGCGAAGGCATCGCCCCAGCTCGCCGGCTGCAGGCGCCCGTCGCGGCGCACATAGGGCTTGTCGAGGCGCTGGGTCCTGAGACCGTCCCAGATGAAGCGGGTCTTGTCGGAAATCCACTCCTCGTTCACCGCCTCGTTGAGACGGGGCAGGATGCGCATGACCTCGCGGCCGCGCGTATCGACGCGGATGGCCGAGCCGACGGCGTCCATGACGTCGATCGATTCCGTCTTGTTGAGCTCCCACGGCCGGGCATGGAACTCATAAGGCTTCGAGGTCAGCGCGCCGACCGGGCAGAGGTCGATGACGTTGCCCTGCATCTCGGAATGCATGGCCTGCTCGAGATAGCTGGTCACCTCCATGTCCTCGCCGCGCCCGGTGGCGCCGAGATCCTCGACGCCGGCCACTTCGGCGCTGAAGCGGATGCAGCGCGTGCAGTGGATACAGCGGGTCATGGTCGTCTTGACCAGCGGCCCGATATACTTGTCCTCGACGGCGCGCTTGTTCTCCTCGAAGCGGCTGCCGTCGACGCCATAGGCCATCGCCTGGTCCTGCAGGTCGCACTCGCCGCCCTGGTCGCAGATGGGGCAGTCGAGCGGGTGGTTGATGAGCAGGAACTCCATCACCCCTTCGCGCGCCTTCTTCACCATCTTCGACTTGGTGAACATCTCCGGCGGTTCGCCATTGGGGCCGGGACGCAGGTCGCGCACGGCCATGGCGCAGCTTGCCTGCGGCTTGGGCGGGCCGCCCTTCACCTCGATCAGGCACATGCGGCAATTGCCGGCGATCGACAGCCGCTCGTGGAAACAGAAGCGCGGAATCTCGGCGCCCGCCGCCTCGCACGCCTGCAGCAGCGTGAATTCGGCCGGTACGTCGATTTCTTTGCCGTCTACCTTGACTACCGGCATAGTCCCTACTCCGCCGCCTCGGTCATCACCGGCGTCCCGACATGCGGACGCGCCGCCGGCGCCGCGTTCTCGCCCTGTATCATGCCGCGCTGGGTCTTCCACAATGACGCGTCGGCCAAGCTCTCCCAGCCGAAGGCGTAGTCGCTCGGCCCCTCGGCGATCAGGCGGTCGCGGCGCCTGACGCCCTCCGCCATGGTCGGCCGCTCGCCGGCTTCCACCCACCACATCACCAGCGGGGTCTCCATGGGCACGAACCAGGTCTCGCGCCGGCGGTAGAAGCGCCCGTGCACCGTTTGCCAGATGAAGCGCTCCAGCGCTTCCGCGTTCCGCCACAGCGTCAGGTTCGGCAGGATGGTGGGGTCGTCATAGACCCGCATGTTCATGGCGTGGCCGCTGTCGTCCTGAAGCCGCCAGACGAACCCTTCGATCTGCTCGGCGAGCCGGTTGACGCGGTCAACGTTGTCGACGAACTCGGCCATGCGCGGATCGTCGAGCGGATAGCGGATCCGCGCGACGTTGAATTCGGCAAGGTAGCGGGTTTCGCTCATGCCGCTTCTACTCCGCCGCCTCGATCATCAGCGGATCGCCGATGTCGGGATGCGTCCGGTGATAGCTGTCGATGCGCTTCTCGATCTCGCCGCGGAAATGGCGGATGAGGCCCTGGACCGGCCAGGCCGCCGCATCGCCGAGCGCACAGATGGTATGCCCCTCGACCTGATAGGTCACCTCGAGCAGCATGTCGATCTCATGCTTCTCGGCGCGGCCTTCGGCCATGCGCTCCAGCACCCGCCACATCCACCCGGTGCCTTCGCGGCAGGGCGTGCACTGGCCGCAGCTCTCGTGCTTGTAGAAATAGGACAGGCGCGCGATCGCCTTCACGATGTCGGTGGACTTGTCCATGACGATGACCGCCGCGGTGCCGAGGCCCGACTTGACGTCGCGGAGCGCATCGAAATCCATGACCAGGTCGGTGCACATATAGGCCGGCAGGCAGGGCACCGAGGCGCCGCCGGGGATGACGGCGAGCAGGTTGTCCCAGCCGCCGCGCACGCCGCCGGCATGGCGTTCGATCAGCTCGCGCAGCGTGATACCCATTTCCTCTTCCACCGTGCACGGCTTCTCGACATGGCCGGAGATGCAGAAGAGCTTGGTGCCGGTGTTGTTCGGCCGGCCGAAGCCGGCGAACCAGGCGGCGCCGCGGCGCATGATGGTGGGCGCCACCGCGATCGACTCGACATTGTTGACAGTGGACGGGCAGCCATAGACGCCGACCGCGGCCGGGAACGGCGGCTTCAGCCGCGGCATGCCCTTCTTGCCCTCGAGGCTTTCGAGCATGGCCGTCTCTTCGCCGCAGATATAGGCGCCGGCGCCGTGATGGACGATGATGTCGAAATCCCAGCCGTGCTTGTTGTTCTTGCCGATGAGGCCGGCTTCATAGGCCTCGTCGACGGCCGCCTGCAGATGCTCGCGCTCGCGGATGAACTCGCCGCGCACATAGACGAAGGCGGTGTGGGCGCCCATGGCGAAGCCGGCGACCAGACAGCCCTCGACCAGCAGATGCGGGTCGTGACGTAGGATTTCGCGGTCTTTGCAGGTGCCGGGCTCGGATTCGTCGGCATTGACGACCAGATAGCTCGGGCGGCCGTCCTTGGATTCCTTCGGCATGAAGGACCATTTGAGGCCGGTCGGGAAGCCGGCGCCGCCACGGCCGCGCAGCCCCGAGGCCTTGATCTCGTTGATGATCGCGTCGCGGCCTTTTTCCAGGATGGCCTTGGTGCCGTCCCAAGCGCCGCGCGCCATGGCACCCTTCAGGCCACGATCGTGAAGGCCGTAGAGATTGGTGAAGATGCGGTCCTTGTCGGCGAGCATCGGTCTCTAGCTCTTTTCGTCCGAACGGCGGGAGAATTCGGTCTTGCCGCCCGCCGCCAGGATCTTGGCCTGGCCGATCCATTCCTCGCGCCGGATGCGGCCCTTGAACTTCAGGTCATTGTCCACCCAGGCGATCTCGGCCGCGCTCCAGCCGGCGATCTGGTCGTAGTGGAAGATGCCGCGCGCGTTGAGCAGCCCCTCGATCTTCGGACCGACGCCGGAGATGCGCTTGAGGTCGTCCGCCTTGCCGCCGCGCGGCGCATCCAGGCCCTTGGGCTGCTCGGCCTCGACCGGCGCGGCGCCTCCGTCGGCCGCGGGAGCCGCACCGTCAACCTCCGCAACCGCGGCTTCAGCGGCGGCAGGCGCCGCCACGTCTTCGGTGAGCGAGGTCGGCCCGCCGATGGGCGCCGAGAACTGGCGGTCGATCTGGGTGCCGGGCGTGAGCGGACGGCCGGCGGCAATGTCGTCGATGATCTTCTCGAAGCTTTCCGCGGTCAGGTCTTCGTAGGTGTCAGAGCCGATCTGCACCAGCGGCGCGTTCACGCAGGCGCCGAGGCACTCGACCTCCTCCCACGAGAAGTCGCCATTCTCGGACAGGTGGTGTTCAGCGCCGATCCGGCGCTGGCAGACCTGCCTGAGATCGTTGGCGCCTCTCAGCCAGCACGGCGTCGTGCCGCACACCTGGATGTGCGCCTTGGCGCCGACCGGCTCGAGGTTGAACATGGTGTAGAAGGTGGCGACCTCGAGCACGCGGATCTTGGCCATGCCGAGCAGGTCGGCGACCGCGCGGATCGCCGGCTCGGTGACCCAGCCCTCCTGCTCCTGGGCGCGCCACAGGAGCGCAATCACCGCCGAGGCCTGACGGCCTTCGGGGTATTTCGCCATCTCCTTCTTCGCCCATTCCAGGTTCTGAGGCGTGAAGGCGAAGCTCTCGGGCTGCTTCTCGGCGAGACGACGGACGGACATTAGCGATCGACCTCCCCGAAGACGATGTCGAGCGAGGCGAGAATCGCGGTGACGTCGGCGAGCATGTGGCCGCGGGTCATGTGATCCATGGCAGAGAGATGGGCGAAGCCCGGTGGCTTGATCTTGCAGCGATAGGGCTTGTTGGTGCCGTCGGCGATCAGATAGACGCCGAACTCGCCCTTGGGCGCCTCGACCGCCGCATAAACCTCGCCGGCGGGCACGTGATAGCCCTCGGTGTAGAGCTTGAAGTGGTGGATCAGCGCCTCCATCGAGCGCTTCATCTCGCCGCGGTTGGGCGGCACCACCTTGCCGTCGGTCGGAAGCGACCGGGCCCTTGCCGTCGGGCTCGTTCAGCTTCGCGATGGCCTGCTTCATGATCCGGATCGACTGGACCATCTCCTCCATGCGGATCAGGTACCGGTCGTAGCAGTCGCCGTTCTTGCCGACGGGGATGTCGAAATCCATCTCGGCGTAGCACTCGTAGGGCTGCGCTTTGCGCAGGTCCCAGGCGGCGCCCGAGCCGCGCACCATGACGCCGGAGAAGCCCCACTTCCAGGCGTCCTCCAGGCTGACGATGCCGATATCGACGTTGCGCTGCTTGAAGATGCGGTTGTCGGTCAGGAGGCCGTGGATGTCGTCGAGCACCTTGAGGAAGGGATCGCAGAATTCGCCGATGTCATCGATGAGCTTCTGCGGCAGGTCCTGATGCACCCCGCCGGGGCGGAAATAGGCCGCGTGCATGCGGCTGCCGGAGGCGCGCTCGTAGAAGACCATCAGCTTCTCGCGCTCCTCGAAGCCCCACAGCGGCGGGGTGAGCGCGCCGACGTCGAGGGCGTGGGTGGTGACGTTGAGGAGATGGTTGAGCAGCCGGCCGATCTCGCAATAGAGCACGCGGATCAACTGGCCGCGGCGCGGCACGGTGATGCCGAGCAGCTTCTCGACGGCGAGCGCGAAGGCGTGCTCCTGGTTCATCGGCGCGACGTAATCGAGCCGGTCGAAATAGGGCACGGCCTGGAGATAGGTCTTGTGCTCGATCAGCTTCTCGGTGCCGCGGTGGAGCAGGCCGACATGCGGATCGACGCGCTCGACGATCTCGCCGTCGAGCTCGAGCACCAGACGCAGAACGCCGTGCGCCGCCGGGTGCTGCGGCCCGAAATTGATGTTGAAGGTGCGGACGTCGGTTTCAGACATGGCAGTGAATGGCCAATGGTGAATGGTGAATGGTCACAGTTCGCCATCCCGATTGAGCGATCGAACGAACGTCACCATCCGCTTGCCGAGCGTCGCGCAACGAGCGGTCAAATCCGCGACATGTTCCGTCGATAACAGCCCGACCCGGCCACAGAGCATCGTATGCGTCTCCAGCTCCTTCAGGGAGCCCTGTGCGATTCTCAAGAATTGAACAAACGTCCGCCTTTGCGCACGACCAAATCCCTCGGCGATATTCGCCGGAATCGAAGCCGCGCACCGGCGCATCTGGGACGTCATCCCAAATGTCTCCTCGCGTGGGAAATCGCGAAGTCAGCGAATATACCTCCACGGCGATGTCCATCGCCTCCTGCCAGACGATCAGATCGCGATAGTCGCGTATTGGTCCTGGCTTCTCGTCCATTCACCATTCGCCATTCACCAATCACTGTTTCGCCTTCTCATCGCCGGGCAGCACGTAATCGGTGCCTTCCCATGGCGACAGGAAATCGAAATCGCGGAACTCCTGGGCGAGCCGCACGGGCTCGTAGACCACCCGCTTCTGCTCGTCGTCGTAGCGCACCTCGACATAGCCGGTGAGCGGGAAATCCTTGCGCAGCGGATGCCCCTCGAAGCCATAGTCGGTGAGGATGCGGCGCAGGTCCGGGTGGCCGGTGAAGAGGATGCCGTAGAAGTCGTAGGCCTCGCGCTCGAACCAGTCGGCGCCGGGGAAGACCGGCGTGATCGAGGGCACCGGCGAGGATTCGTCGGTCGCCACCTTGACGCGGATACGCACGTTCTGGCGCGGGCTGAGGAAATGATAGACGACGTCGAAGCGCTTCTCGCGCTCGGGCCAGTCGACCCCGCAGACGTCGGTGAGATTGACGAAGGCGAGCCGCGGGTCGTCGCGCAGGAAGCGCACGAAGGGCACGATATCGCCGGCGGCGACCGTCACGGTCAACTCGCCGAGGGCGATGTGCCAGTCGGCGACGGCCGCGCCGCGCGCAGCCGCGATGTATTCGCCCAGCTCGTTGAGTGTCTCGTCCAAGATCCGGTCCCCCTGACCGCCCTAGCGTTCGATCGTCCCGGTGCGCCGGATCTTCTTCTGCAGGAGAAGGACGCCGTAGACCAATGCCTCGGCGGTCGGCGGACAGCCGGGCACGTAGACATCGACCGGGACGATCCGGTCACAGCCACGCACAACCGAATAGGAATAGTGGTAGTAGCCGCCGCCATTGGCGCACGACCCCATCGAGATGACGTAGCGCGGCTCCGGCATCTGGTCGTAGACCTTGCGCAGCGCCGGCGCCATCTTGTTGGTCAGCGTGCCGGCGACGATCATCACGTCCGACTGGCGCGGAGAAGCGCGCGGGGCAAAGCCGAAGCGCTCGACGTCGTAGCGCGGCATCGAAGCCTGCATCATCTCGACGGCGCAGCAGGCCAGCCCGAAGGTCATCCACATGAGCGAGCCGGTGCGCGCCCAGGTGATCAGGTCGTCGGTGGCGGTGACCAGGAAGCCCTTGTCAGCGAGCTCGTTGTTGACGTCGACGAAATACGGGTCGTCGTTCCGCTTGAGCGACCGCCCGGAGGCATCGACTAGCGGCTTGTCGGCGGGCGCGGTCAATCCCATTCGAGCGCTCCCTTGCGCCATTCGTAAACGAAGCCGATCGTCAGAACGGCGAGGAAGACCATCATCGACCAGAAGCCCGCCCAGCCGAGCCCGGCGAAGGAGATCGCCCAGGGAAACAGGAAGGCCACTTCGAGGTCGAAGATGATGAACAGGATGGCGACCAGGTAGAAGCGGATGTCGAACTGCATGCGGGCGTCGTCGAAGGCGGCGAAGCCGCATTCATAGGCCGACAGCTTCTCCGCGTCCGGGCTCTTGTAGGCGATGATGAACGGGGCAACGAGAAGCGCCAAGCCGATGACCGCCGCGATGCCCATGAACACCACGATCGGCAGATAGGCACTCAACAGGCTTTCCATTCTGCTCTCCGGTCGCCACGCCGAAAACCGGGCGCGGTCCCCGCCCCCATCAGTGCTTCAACTTATCGCGTTGCAGCATAGCGACAAGGCCGCCCCCTGCCTAGCCGAATGCCGCGTCTGCCAGCCGTCCCCTGTAGCGGTTCCAGGCTGCGAAGAATGTGCCGGTGGCTTAACCGAGCGGGCGGGGAGTCGCAAGTCACAAAGACCCGATCCGTTGCCGCACTCTCCGCCACCATTCGTTGCAATCGCCCTTGCCCAAATCTACCATCGCCGCGGGGGAAGCGGAGGGGTCGCCATGAGCTACGTCAACAGCATCCTGCAGCCCGGCGAAACGCTGCTCTATCGCGGCAAGCTCCACTGGATCATCTACGGTTCGGCGATCTTCACTGCCCTCATCGCCCTCGGCTTCGCGGCGGTGGCCAATGCCGACATATTGCCCGACGCTACGCCGTATGCCTGGATTGCGGCGGCGATCGCCTTGCTCATCGCCCTCATCTATGCGGTGCGGGCATGGTTTGACCAGTGGATCACCGAGATCGCGGTCACCAGTTTCCGGGTGGTCTACAAGAGGGGCTTCATCCGCCGCCACACGGCCGAGATGAACATGGACAAGGTCGAGTCGGTGGTGATCGACCAGCCGCTCTGGGGGCGCCTGCTCGGCTACGGCACGGTGCATGTGATGGGCACCGGCGAAGGCATCGAGCATCTCCACCGCATCGACCGTCCGATCGCGCTGCGCAACGCCATCGTGGCCCGGTGAAAAAGCGGCCGTGCGCCGACAGGCCTTAAGCGGAGCAGAATTGCCGTGCTTTTTTTGTGAAATGGCGGGAGCGACGGGGCTCGAACCCGCGACCTCCGGCGTGACAGGCCGGCACTCTAACCAACTGAGCTACGCCCCCGCGGGCGTTTTGCGCGCCGCTTGTGGCGCGCCGGCAGGAGTTAAGCGAGCGCCCCTGCCAAGTCAAGGATTTGTCGGGGCCGACCGCCGGAAAGCGCCCTCCCCCGCCAAGGTTCCGCCGGACATCCCGCGAAGCCCAAAGGACGAAGCAGGATGGTGGGCGGTGAGGGACTCGAACCCCCGACATCCACGGTGTAAACGTGGCGCTCTACCAACTGAGCTAACCGCCCGAATTCAGCGCCAGTTTTTAGGCGGCGCGGGGCCGGCTGTGCAAGGCCGGCGTTGCGCGCCTTCTCCCGTCCCGGCAAACCGCCAGAAAGACGAGGCCCCACGTGGAACGCGGGGCCTGTCGAGAAGAACGGGGTTGTTGCCAGTCAGCGGTTGACGGCGTCTTTGAGCCCCTTGCCGGCTTTGAACTTGGGGGTCTTCGAGGCGGCGATGTTGATCGCCTCACCGGTGCGCGGATTGCGTCCGACGCTGGCGGCGCGCTTGGCGACCGCGAAGTTGCCGAACCCGATGATCTTCACTTCCGTGCCTGCCTTCAGTGAATCGGTAATCGCATCGAAGGTCGCGTCGACAGCCTGCCCGGCCCCAGCCTTGGACATGCCGGTCCGTTCAGCCACAGCCGCGATCAGATCATTCTTGTTCATGGAAACTCCCTTTCCCTCGTCAGAGCCGAAAGCGATTCGCGCCATCGACTTCGCCGAGGACACTCCTGCCAAAAGCCCCATCTGGCAAGCAAAAACGGCGGAATCCCGCGATTTTGATCGAAACCTACCCGTGCATAGAAAAAGCGCACCGGGCGTTGGCCAGGTGCGCTTTCTTTAGTTATTTCAATGCCTTAGTGCGCCACAAGAGCGCCTGGACTGTCGTCGTCGGCAACTACCGGCGTGGCGCGCTCTTTGGCCGGGTCCCACTCGATTGCGACCGGGGCGCGGACCAGCGCCTGCTTCAGCACCTCGTCCATGCGCGCCACCGGGACAATCTCCATGCCGCTCTTCACGTTCTCCGGGATGTCCGCCAGGTCCTTGGCGTTGTCCTCGGGGATGAGCACGCGCTTGATGCCGCCGCGCAACGCCGCCAGGAGCTTCTCCTTGAGACCGCCGATGGGCAGTACGCGGCCGCGCAGCGTGATCTCGCCGGTCATCGCCACATCCTTGCGGACCGGGATGCCGGTCATCACCGAGACGATGGCCGTGACCATGGCGACGCCGGCGGATGGGCCGTCCTTGGGGGTGGCGCCTTCCGGCACGTGGACGTGGATGTCGCTCTTTTCGAACATCGGCGGCTCGATGCCGAAATCGATGGCCCGGCTGCGGACATAGGAGGCCGCCGCCGAAATCAATTCCTTCATCACGTCGCGGAGGTTGCCCGTGACGATCATCTTGCCCTTGCCCGGCATCATGACGCCTTCGATGGTGAGCAGCTCGCCCCCCACCTCGGTCCATGCCAGTCCGGTCACCAAGCCGACCAGGTCCTCCTCCTCGACCTCGCCGTAGCGGAAGCGCGGAACGCCGAGGAAATCCTCGATGTTCTTGGGCGTGATCCTGATCGACTTCTTCTTGGCGAGGATCAGCTCCTTGACGCTCTTGCGGGCCAGCGTCGCCAGCTCGCGCTCGAGGTTACGGACGCCGGCCTCGCGCGTGTAGCGCCGGATGACCGTCTTCAGGGCCTCGTCGTCGACGGCGAACTCCTTGTCCACCAGACCATGCTCCCTGAGGATCTTGGGGATCAGGTGGCGCCGGGCGATCTGGACCTTCTCGTCCTCGGTGTAGCCGGCGATGCGGATGATCTCCATGCGGTCCATCAGCGCCGGCGGAATATTCAACGTGTTCGCCGTGGTGATGAACAGCACGTTCGACAGGTCGTAATCGACCTCGAGATAGTGGTCATTGAAGGCCGAGTTCTGCTCCGGATCGAGGACCTCGAGCAGCGCCGACGACGGGTCGCCACGGAAGTCCATGCCGATCTTGTCGACCTCATCGAGCAGGAACAGCGGATTGACCTTCTTGGCCTTGCGCATCGACTGGATGACCTTGCCGGGCATCGAGCCGATATAGGTGCGCCGGTGACCGCGGATCTCGGCCTCGTCGCGCACGCCGCCGAGCGACATGCGCACGAACTCGCGGCCGGTCGCCTTGGCGATCGACTTGCCGAGCGAGGTCTTGCCGACGCCGGGCGGGCCGACGAGGCACAGGATCGGGCCGCGCAGCTTGTTCGAACGGCTCTGCACGGCCAGGTATTCGACAATGCGGTCCTTGACCTTCTCGAGACCGTAATGGTCGGCGTCGAGCACCTCCTGGGCATAATTCAGGTCGTATTTGACCTTGGACTTCTTGCCCCACGGGATGCCGAGCAGCCAGTCGAGGTAGTTGCGCACCACCGTCGCCTCGGCCGACATCGGGCTCATCTGGCGCAGCTTCTTCAACTCGTTGGATGCCTTCTCGCGCGCCTCCTTGGAGAACTTGGTCTTGGCGATCTTGTCCTCGAGCTCCTGAATCTCGTCCTTGCCGTCCTCGGAGTCGCCCAACTCCTTCTGGATCGCCTTCATCTGCTCGTTCAGGTAGTACTCGCGCTGCGTCTTCTCCATCTGGCGCTTGACGCGGCTGCGGATGCGCTTCTCGACCTGCAAGACGGAGATTTCGCTCTCCATCAGGCCGAGCACGCGCTCGAGCCGCTCGACCACGGTCGGCAGCGCCAGGATGCCCTGCTTCTCGGCGATCTTGACGGCGAGGTGCGAGGCGACCGTGTCGGCGACTTTGGCGTAGTCGTCGATCTGGCCGACCGCACCGACGACTTCCGGCGAGATCTTCTTGTTGAGCTTCACGTAGTTCTCGAACTCGGTCATCACCGAGCGCGCCAGCGCCTCGGCCTCGACGGTGTCGCCGATGACCTCGGGCAGCCGGTGGGCATGCGCCTCGTAAAAGGATTCGTTGTCGGTGAAGCGGCGGATTTCCGCCCGCCCGGCGCCCTCGACCAGCACCTTGACGGTACCATCGGGGAGCTTGAGGAGCTGCAGCACCGAGGCCAACGTGCCGACGTTGAACAGCGTCTCCGGCTTGGGCTCGTCCTCACTGGGGTTCTGCTGGGTGACCAGCAGGATCTGCTTCTCGGCGCGCATCACCTCTTCGAGCGCGCGGATCGACTTTTCGCGGCCGACGAAGAGCGGCGCGATCATATGCGGGAACACGACGATGTCGCGCAGCGGCAGGACGGGGAAAACGTCGTTGTCGCTTGCGGGAAGTCCGATAGAGCCCGGCCGTTCGGTTGTCATGCGATCACTATTCCTTCTCAGACGGTCCGTTCCGGGGAGGCGGAAGCGGCGTCACGCGGCGGGTACCGGCGGCGCTGAAATCAAGCTGCGCACCATCCGGCAGTTGACCATTAGGTGGCGTTGCGGGCCAAGGGTGTCAAGGCGCCGGCAATCGGGCACCTTATGGCCGAAATCCGCCCGCTTGCGGGCGGTCCGGCATGCCGGCGACAGGCGACCCGCCCTCAGGCGGTCGAGCCCACGTCCTCACGCCGCTCGGAATAGATGTAGAGCGGCCGGGCCTTGCCCTCGACGACATCCGCCGAGATGACCACTTCCTGCACGCCATCGAGGCCGGGCAGATCGAACATGGTCTCCAGCAGGATCGCTTCCATGATGGAGCGCAGACCACGGGCACCGGTCTTGCGATCGATCGCCTTCTTGGCGATGGAGATCAGCGCATCCGGATGGATGGTGAGGTCAACATTCTCCATGTCGAACAGCCGCTGGTACTGCTTGACCAGCGCGTTCTTGGGCTCGGTGAGAATCTTGATCAGCGAGTCCTCGTCGAGGTCTTCGAGCGTGGCAAGCACCGGCAGGCGCCCGACGAATTCGGGGATCAGGCCGAAGCGCAGCAGGTCTTCCGGCTCGACGCCGCGGAGCAGATCGCCGGTGCGGCGATCCTCCGGCGAGGAGACTTTGGCGCCGAAGCCGATCGAGGTCTTGCGGCCGCGGTCGGAGATGATCTTCTCCAGCCCGGCGAAGGCGCCGCCGCAGATGAACAGGATGTTGGTGGTGTCGACCTGCAGGAACTCCTGCTGCGGGTGCTTGCGGCCGCCCTGGGGAGGCACCGAGGCGACGGTGCCCTCCATGATCTTGAGCAGCGCCTGCTGAACGCCCTCGCCCGACACGTCGCGGGTGATCGACGGGTTGTCCGACTTGCGGCTGATCTTGTCGACCTCGTCGATGTAGACGATGCCGCGCTGGGCGCGCTCGACATTGTAGTCGGCGGCCTGCAGCAGCTTCAGAATGATGTTCTCGACGTCCTCGCCGACATAGCCGGCCTCGGTCAGCGTCGTCGCGTCGGCCATGGTGAAGGGCACATCGAGGATGCGCGCCAGCGTCTGGGCGAGCAGCGTCTTGCCGCAGCCGGTCGGGCCAATCAGCAGGATGTTCGACTTGGACAGCTCGACGTCGTTGTTCTTCGCCGCGTGGTTCAGCCGCTTGTAGTGGTTGTGGACCGCCACCGAGAGGACGCGCTTGGCGTGGGGCTGGCCGATGACATAGTCGTCGAGCACGGTGCAGATTTCGGTCGGCGTCGGCACGCCGTCGCGGGACTTCAGCGCGGAGGTCTTGTTCTCCTCGCGGATGATGTCCATGCACAGCTCGACGCACTCGTCGCAGATGAAGACCGTCGGCCCCGCGATGAGCTTGCGGACCTCGTGCTGGCTCTTGCCGCAGAACGAGCAGTAAAGGGTGTTCTTGTTGTCGCTGCCGCTCACCTTGCTCATTCTTTACCCTCACCGCTGCGGTGGCCGACACGGCGCCGGCCTTTCAACCCGTTGTACCCGCCCGCGCCCGCCCGTCGCGCGAACATTCACCTCAACCTTAACGTCCGGTCCACCCGGCGCAATCCTGACGCGGCAACTCAATCATGCTATCCGCGATTTGTTCAAGAGATACTTAACGTCGGAATTGCGCCAGTTCCGCGGCCGACCCGGCCGCGACGATCAGCCACCCTGAGCCGCTCCATCCGGTGCCTCGAGCGCTGCCCGGTCGGTCAGCACCTTGTCGATGATACCGAATTTCTTGGCATCCTCGGCGGTCATGAAGAAGTCGCGGTCGAGCGTGCGTTCGATCGTTTCGTAGTTCTGTCCGGTGTGCTTGACGTAGATTTCGTTCAGCCGCCGCTTCATCTTGATGATGTCCTCGGCGTGCCGCTCGATATCCGAGGCCTGCCCCTGGAAACCACCCGAGGGCTGGTGAACCAGGATGCGCGCATTGGGCAGCGCAAAGCGCAGGCCTGCCTCACCGCCGGCGAGCAGCAGCGAACCCATCGACGCCGCCATGCCGATGCACAGCGTCGACACCGCCGGCTTGATAAACTGCATCGTGTCGTAGATCGCCATGCCGGACGTCACCACGCCACCCGGCGAGTTGATGTACATGGCGATTTCCTTCTTGGGGTTCTCCGCCTCCAGGAAGAGCAACTGGGCGACGATCAGCGACGCCATATGGTCCTCGACCGGACCGGTGACGAAGATCAGGCGCTCCTTGAGCAGCCGCGAATAAATGTCGTAGGCGCGCTCGCCGCGGTTGGTCTGTTCGACCACCATGGGCACAAGCTGCATATAGGTGTCGATAGGGTCTTTCATGGGAATCCTTCGGCCGCCCGATGCCGGGGAAGGCGCCGCACTTCCGGCGGCGCCACCCGTGGTGACGGGATCCGCCGGACAAGCGAATCCCCGATTGCAGTGCAATAGATATGGTATGCACCGCCCAACCGGAAGGGGGGCGGGTCCGGGTCTGTCGTCAGGCCGCCGGCAGGCCGTCTTCCTCGGCCTGCTTTATCAGCTCCGCGGCCGTCGTCGGCTTGTCGGTCACGTCGACCAGCTCAAGCAGGTAATCGACCACCTTCTCCTCGAAGATCGGGGCGCGCAGGGACGCCAGCGCATCGGGATGCTGGCGATAGTAGTCGAGAAGCGCCTGCTCCTGGCCGGGGACCTGGCGAAGCTGGGCGGCCATGGCGCGCTGCAGCTCTTCGTCGGTGACCTCGACCTTGGCGTGCTCGCCGATCTCCGACATCACCAGACCGAGGCGCACGCGGCGCTCGGCGATCTCACGGTACTCGGTCCGGGCCTTTTCCTCGGTGGTGTCCTCGTCCTCGAAGGTGCGGTTGGAATTGGCGAGTTCGCTGACGATCTGGCGCCAGATCGTCTCGAATTCCTGGTCGACGAGGCGCTGGGGCAGATCGATGCGGTGAGTCTCGTCGAGCTTGTCGAGAATCTGCCGCTTGATCCGCTGGCGGATCGCCTGGGTGTATTGCTGTTGAAGCTGCTGGCGCACGGCATCGCGCAGGGCCTGCAGCGATTCGAGGCCGACGCGCTCGGCCAGCTTGTCGTCGACCGCCACCTCGTCACCGGCCGCCACCGCCTTCACCTCGATGTCGAAGGTGGCTTCCTTGCCGGCCAGATTCTTCGCCGGGTAATCCTCCGGGAAGGTGACCGTGATGGTCTTCTTGTCGCCGGTGGAGAGGCCGACGAGCTGCTCCTCGAAGCCCGGGATGAAGCGCTTGTCGCCGATCCTGATGACGGCATCGTCGTCCTTGCCGCCTTCGAAAGGCTCGCCGTCGATCTTGCCGAGATAGGAGATTGTGACGCGATCGCCAGTGTCGGCGGCGCCGGCCTTGGTGGTGTAGCTGCGCGTCGAATCGGCCAGCCGCGTGAGCTGTTCCTCGACCTCGGCGTCCTCCACCTCGACCGTCGGGCGCTCGACCGAGATCGTCTTGAAATCGATCAGGTCGATCTTGGGCAGCACCTCGTAGGACATGGTGTAGGCGAGATCGTGGTTGCCGGAGAGCACCTCGTTGGCCTCGCCCTGATCCTCGGGCAGTTCGTAATGCGGCTGCATGGCCGCCTTCTCGCCGCGCTCGGAGAGCGTGTTGCGGGCGACCTCGGAGATCACGTTCTGCACGATCTCGGCCATGGCCGAACGACCGAACAGGCGCTTGAGGTGGCTCATCGGCACCTTTCCTGGGCGGAAGCCCTTGATGCGGACCTCGTCCTTGAGCGAGGTCAGGCGCTCAATCAGGCGGCCATCGAGTTCGGTCGCGGGGACGACGACCTTGAATTCGCGCTTCAACCCATCGACCAGCGTCTCGGTTACCTGCATTTTGGCCGTTCCATCCTTTGCTCGTCACTCAACCGTTCGCCTGCCCGCCCAAGCGCCGGTCCCTCCCGATCCTTTCGAGAAGCCTGAGCCCGGGGCGGCTGGTGCGGGCGGAGGGACTTGAACCCCCACGACTTTCGTCACGGGAACCTAAATCCCGCGCGTCTACCAGTTCCGCCACGCCCGCTCGGCGCCACTTCCCGAACGTCAGGGACACCTCACCATCGGGAATGCACCCGGCTCAGATATGGCCGCGGGCCGAGGCTCCGGCCAGGCGCGGCCTCTATATCATTGGGTTTTTCGCGGTTCAAAGGGAAAACGCGGGCTTTCGACCAGCCGGCCACGCCTTGCAAAACCTGAGGAAGCCTTCGCGGAGCCCTGGGGATCAGCCCTCGCCGATCTCGGCGAAGACCGCCGGCAGCGCCTCCGGCAGGTCTTCGGCGATGAGCCCGCGTCCGATCGTCCTGGCCGCCGCGCCATGCATCCACACCGCCGCGCAGGCCGCGTTGTAGCCCGACATGCCCTGCGCCAGCAGGCCGGTGATGATGCCGGTCAACACGTCGCCACTGCCGGCGGTGGCCAGTACCGGCGGTGCGTTGTCGGCGATCGTCATGCGTCCCTCCGGATCCGCCACCACCGTATCTGAGCCCTTGAGCACGACGACGGCGCCGGAATACTCCGCCGCCTTGTGGGCTCGTTCCGGCTTGGCGTCGATCTTGGCGAGATCGGGGAACAGGCGCGCAAACTCACCCTCGTGCGGCGTCAGCACCACCGGTGCCCTGTGCTTGCGGATGGCCGTAAAGAGCCGGTGCGCCTGGCCCGCAAAGGAGGTCAGCCCGTCGGCGTCGATCACTACCGCCGCCGGCGAGGCCAGTGCCGTCTCGACCAGCACCGCGCTCTCTTCGCCGACCCCGAGCGCCGGTCCCAGCGCCACGGCGTTGTGGCGCCGGTCGGCGAGGATGGCGGTCAGCCCTTCGGGACCGTTCATCGGCAGAAGCATGACGGCGGTGAGGTGGGCGGCATTGACCGCAAGAGCCTCGGCCGGCGAAGCCATCGAGACGAGCCCCGCCCCTGCCCTGAGCGCGGCACGCGCCGCCAGGCGGGCGGCGCCGGTGCGCGTCGCCGGGCCGGACACCACGATGGCGTGGCCGCGGTCGTATTTGTGCCCGTCGGCGGAGATCTTTGGTAACGACCACACGCCCGGCAGGTTCCGGGAAATCCGTGGCTGGATGGTCTTCAGCACCGCATCGCTGATGCCGATGTCGACGACCAGCCGCCGGCCGCAACGGGAGCGGCCGGGATTGAGCAGGTGTCCGGGCTTCAGGCGGAAGAAGGTAACCGTGCAGGTGGCCGTGATGGCCGTGCCGAGCACCTTGCCCGAACGCCCGTCGATGCCGCTCGGCAGATCGACGGCGACCACCGGCAGGCCCGAGCGGTTGACCGCGTTGATGGCCTGGGCGGCGGGGCCTTCGATCGCCCGGTCGAGCCCGGCGCCGAACAGCGCATCGACGACCAGGTCGGCGCCGCCAACGAGGTCAGCAGACAGGCCCTTGCTGGTGCCGGTCCACGCCGCGGCGGCAAAGGCGGCATCGCCCTTAAGGCCGTCGCGGGCGGCCAGGAGCCCGACGGTCACCTCGTAGCCGGCCTCGGCCATCAGGCGGGCCGCGACGAAACCGTCGCCGCCATTGTTGCCGGGGCCGGTCATCACCAGGACGCGGCCGCCCTGCGGCAACAGGTCGTAGACCGCCTCGGCCACCGCCAGTCCGGCCGCCTCCATCAGGATGATGCCCGCCGTGCCGGCGGCGATGGTGAGCGAATCGGCCGCACCCATCTCCTCCGGGGTCAGGACCTCGATAGGATCGTGGATCAGGGCCACCTCGCGCACGGCTTCCTGCGGATCGGGCTCCTCGCCGGCCACCATGCGCTCGAATTGCGAGGCCCACTGCATATCTATTGCTAAATCTTTAGTCACTTGCCTAATCCCTAACCAGCAATTGACGCCGACTCAGTCTGCCATCATGGTGCCGCCCGTAGATCAGCCGAAAATACCGCCAGTTCGAAGGTTTGGCGCGGCTGGCATGGACCGTGCACAACGGCGGCTGATCTGGCAACCCGAGTTGTGCGCCTGTTTTTCGGAGACGCGGAGTCAATGAAGAAGATTGAAGCGATCATCAAGCCTTTCAAACTCGACGAGGTGAAGGAAGCGCTTCAGGAAGTCGGATTGCAGGGCATTACCGTCACGGAAGCCAAGGGTTTCGGTCGCCAGAAGGGCCATACCGAACTTTACCGCGGCGCGGAGTATGTCGTCGACTTTCTTCCCAAGGTGAAGGTGGAAATCGTCCTCACCGACGAAATGGTCGACCGCGCCGTCGATGCGATCCGCAAGGCCGCGCAGACCGGCCGCATCGGCGACGGCAAGATATTCATTTCCAACATCGAGGAGGCCGTCCGCATCCGTACCGGCGAAAGTGGCGTCGACGCAATCTGACCGTCCTGCGCCTCCCCCGCGCCCTCGTCGGCAATACCGAACGACTGGGCCCATGATCCCCAATCCCACATAACCTGAGCTCAGGGTTGAGAAGGAAGGAATAACACTGATGGCTACCGCAAAAGACGTCCTCAAGTTGATGAAGGAGAAGGACGTCAAGTACGTCGATCTCCGCTTCACCGACCCTCGCGGAAAGTGGCAGCACGTGACGTTCGACGTCACCATGATCGATGAGGAAGCGCTGACGGAAGGCCTGATGTTCGACGGCTCGTCGATCGCCGGCTGGAAGGTGATCAACGAATCCGACATGAAGCTGATGCCCGATCCCGATTCGATGGCGATCGATCCCTTCTTCGCGCAGACCACCCTGTCAATTGTCTGCGACATCCTCGAGCCGCTCACCGACGAGCCCTATGAGCGCGATCCGCGTTCGATCGCCAAGAAGGCGGTCGCCTATCTCGCCCAGACCAAGATCGGCAATTCCGCCTTCTTCGGTCCCGAGGCCGAGTTCTTTGTGTTCGACGACGTCAAGTACGCGACGACGCCGTACAACACCGGCTTCAAGCTCGACGACATCGAGCTGCCGTCCAATTCCGACACCGACTACGAGACCGGCAACACCGGCCACCGGGTGAAGAACAAGGGCGGCTACTTCCCCGTCCCGCCGATCAACTCGCTGCAGGACATGCGCTCCGAGATGCTGGCGGCCATGGCCTCGATGGGCGCCAAGGTCGAGAAGCACCACCACGAAGTGGCTTCCGCCCAGCACGAGCTCGGCCTCAAGTTCGGCCCGCTGGTGACCATGGCCGACCACCTGCAGGTGTACAAGTACTGCATCCACAACGTCGCCCATGCCTACGGCAAGACCGCAACCTTCATGCCGAAGCCGGTTTATGGCGACAATGGCTCGGGCATGCACGTCCACCAGTCGATCTGGAAGGGCAGCAAGCCGATGTTCGCCGGCAAGCTCTACTCCGACCTGTCGCAGGATTGCCTGTGGTACATCGGCGGCATCATCAAGCACGCCAGGGCCCTCAATGCCTTCACCAACCCGCTGACGAACTCCTACAAGCGGCTGGTCCCCGGCTTCGAGGCGCCGGTGCTGCTCGCCTACTCCTCGCGCAACCGTTCGGCGTCGTGCCGCATTCCGGTGGCAAGCAATCCCAAGGCCAAGCGCGTCGAGGTCCGCTTCCCCGATCCGGGCGCGAACCCGTATCTCGCCTTCTCGGCGATGCTGATGGCCGGTCTTGACGGCATCATCAACAAGATCGATCCGGGCGACCCGGTCGACAAGAACCTCTACGACCTGCCGCCGAAGGAGCTGAAGAAGATCCCGACGGTTTGCGGATCGCTGCGCGAGGCGCTGACCAACCTCGACAAGGACCGCACCTTCCTCAAGGCCGGCGACGTGTTCACCGACGACATGATCGACGCCTACATCGAGCTGAAGATGGAGGAGGTCATCCGCTTCGAGCACACGCCGCACCCGGTCGAGTTCGACATGTACTATTCGGTCTAGCCGGGGGGTTGGACCGACTGACGGAAGGGGCGCCCGAGGGCGCCCCTTTTTCATGCCGGGTGGCGGAAGGCGGGCGTAAAGCCCAGCTCGCGTCGCGCCCTGGCAATGGACACCGCACCATCCTCGTCGGCGACGTTGTAGATGCCCGGCGCGCCGCGGCTCACCGCCAGAAAGGCGGCGTGGGCGGCAGCATCGACGTGGACGGTGGGCGGCTCTCCCGGTGCGGCCCGCCAGGTACCCGGCCCGTAGAAGCGCCCGTAGCGCAGCACCAGGCCGTCCAGGCCGGGCGTCCCGGTGACCAGCCGCTCCAGCGCCGCGACGCCGGCCACGGTCACCTGCTGCGCCGGCGCGCTGTCCAGCGGATCGTCCTCGCCGTGCGGTGCCGGGCCGGGCGCATAGACGAAGGCGATGCTCTGGGCGACCAGGCGCGGGACGCCGGCAGCGCGGGCCGCCGCGACCAGATTGGCGGTGCCCTCCTCCCTCAGCCGCGCATTGCGCGCCGAAGCCGCGGCCAGCGCGGCGGGATCGAAGGCCTGCGGCAGGTCGGTCAGCTGATGGATGACGACGTCAGGCTGCGCCGCGGCCACCGCGCGGGCGAGTGCGTCGCCGTCGAAAACGTCGACCGTCACCGGTTCCACCCCCAATGCCTTCAGCGCAGCGGCCTTTGCGGCCGAGCGCGTCGTGCCGGCGACGGCATGGCCGGCATCCAGAAGAAGCGGGATCAGGCGACGACCGACAACGCCGGTCGCGCCGGCAAGAAAGATTCTCATGCGGGGTGACTCCGTACGGGGCGCGCCGCGCCTTACCGTCTTTTCTTGCTGGGCGGCGCGACGTTGGATATGGCCAGCAGGCGGCCATCCTCAAGCCCCAGCACGAAGGTCGGCTTGTCCTCCGCATTGAGCACGCCGATGGCGGTGACGATGGCGCCGTCGAGAGACACGTGCGCGATTTCCCTGAGCGAGCCGCCGGCCACCGTTACCATGCGCAGCACGCGCCGGTCGGAATCCGGCAGCGCCAGATCGGCAATGTTGTCGTCGTTGATGCGGGCGACGGCCGACATGCCGGTTTCGGTCGAGCCGAAGAGGTGGTTGGAGAAGCCCTTCTCGCTGTCGACGACGCGGAAGCGCCGGCGGTCGAGCGTGAAGATCTCCAGCGTTCCGCCGATATGCGGCGTACGCACCGCGGCGATGTCGAGGCTGCGGTCGCCGGTGAAATCGGCGATGCCGGCGACGTTGAGCCAGCGGTTGGGCTGGCCGACGGGCGGGGTCGAGTCGATCTCGATCAGCGAGCTGCCGGCGAGATCGTAAGCAACCAGCGCCGCACCGGCGCGCAGCGACGAGCGGATCGCCAGAACCTCGTTGCGCCCGTCTCCGTCGAGATCGGCGATGCGCGGCGTCAGGTCCTCGAAGACCTGATCGGCGGGAAGCGTCACCGTGACGCGGTGTCCGTAGACATCCTGGACGACCAGCGCCCCGGCCTCGATCTTGTCGCCGAGGGCGCCGTGCGGATAGCGGTCGGTCGGCTCGCTGTACCAGGCGCTGCTGATGCCTTCGCCATCGGCGTAGGCAACCGTGCCGTTGGGGATGCCGTCGGGCGCCGGCTGAGGCTCCGGCGGCTGGCCGGGCGTCAGACACACGGGCTGATCGTCGCACAGGGAGAGCCGGAACCAGGTGTCGCCGGCCCGGGCAAAGACCGCGTCGTCGACCTGCCTGATCTCGGTCATCGGGGCGGGCGTCTCGACCGGCACCGCCACCCAGTCGGCAAGCGCCGGCCCGGCCGCCAGACCGCCGAAAAGTGCCAGGGCGGCGCATCGAACCGTGCGGGAGGCTGAGGCAGTCATGCGCCGATCATAGCGCGCCATGCCGCCGGATTGTACCTGTTGCCCCGGGAGGCTCAACTTGCCAGCCGCGCCAGGGCGGCATCGATCCGCTCGCGCAGCTGTGTCGCCTCCGCCAGCCGCTCGCGCTGCTCGGCGATGACCTCTTCCGGCGCCTTGGCCATGAACTGCTGATTGCCGAGCTTGCCCTCGATGCGGGCGATCTCCTTGACCGCCTTCTCGGCATCCTTGCTGAGCCGCGCCCGCTCGGCGTCCATGTCGATGATGCCGGCAAGCGGCATCGACACGGTCGCCTCGCCGATGAGGATCTGCGCCGCGCCCTTGAGCGGGGTATGGGCGAGATTGATCGTCTCCACGCGGGCCAGCCGCATGATCAGCGCCTCGTACTGCTGGAGGCGCGCGGCGGTGGCGAAATGCGCGTCGGAGACGGAAAGCTGCACCATGGCGGCCGCGGGAACGTTCATTTCGGAGCGCACCGAGCGGACCGCCGTGATCAGGTCGATCAGCCAGTTGATCTCCTCGGCCGCCGTCGCGTCCTCGAAGGTGAGTTCGGGCCAGGCGGTGAGCGCCAGAAGCTCGGTACGCTCGCCGGCGCCCTCGCGCGCCGCCTTGGCCCACAGCTCCTCGCTGATGAACGGCATGAACGGGTGGAGCAGCGTGAAGATGCGGTCGAGCACCCAGACGACCGTCGCCTGGGTCTCGTCCTTCTCGGGGCCGTCCGCGCCAGCCAGCACCGGCTTGGCCAGCTCCAGGTACCAGTCGCAGGTCTGGTTCCAGACGAAGCGGTAGATCGCCGAGGCTGCGTCGTTGAACTTGAAGGCGTCGATCGCTTCGGTCACGGCGCGGGCGGCACGCGCCGCTTCGGTCGCGATCCAGCGGTTGAGCGTTGCCTTGGCATTGGCCGGATCGAAACCGTCGACCGGCCGGCAGCCGTAGTGCTCGGCGAACTTGGCCGCGTTCCAAAGCTTGGTGGCGAAGTTGCGGTAACCCTCGACGCGCGACGCCGACAGCTTGATGTCACGGCCCTGGGCGGCGAAGGCGGCGAGCGTGAAGCGCACGGCGTCGGCGCCGTATTCGTCGATCAGGTGCAGGGGATCGATGACGTTGCCCTTGGACTTCGACATCTTGGCGCCCTTCTCGTCGCGGACGAGGGCGTGGATGTAGACGTCCTTGAAGGGTTCCTGCGGGCGGCCTTCGGCATCCTTGGTGAAGTGCAGGCCCATCATCATCATCCGGGCGACCCAGAAGAAGATGATGTCGAAACCGGTGACCAGCGTCGCGGTCGGGTAGTAGCGGGCGAGTTCCGGCGTCTCTTCCGGCCAGCCCAGCGTCGAAAACGGCCACAGCGCCGAGGAGAACCAGGTGTCGAGCACGTCCTCGTCGCGCTTCAGCTCCTCGCGCTTGCCGTAATGGGCTTCCGCCGCCGCCGCGGCCTCCGCCTCGTCATGCGCCACGAACACCTCGCCGTCCGGCCCGTACCAGGCCGGGATCTGGTGGCCCCACCAGAGCTGGCGGGAGACGCACCAGGGCTGGATGTTCTCCATCCACTCGAAATAGGTCTTCTCCCAGGACTGGGGCACGAAGACGGTACGACCCTCGCGCACCGAGGCGATGGCAGGTTTGGCCAGCGTCTTGGCGTCGACGTACCACTGGTCGGTGAGATAGGGCTCGATCGGCGTGCCGCCGCGGTCACCATGCGGAACGGTGTGCATGTGCGGCTCGATGCGGTCGAGCAAGCCGCCCTCCTCCATCACCTTGACGATGCGGTCGCGCGCCACGAAGCGATCGAGGCCATCGAGCTGGCGCCACAGCTCCTCGCGCTGGGGCGTCACGTCGACGCCGGCACGGAAATCCACGTTGGCGACGATGTCGATCGCGGCTTCGCGGGTGAGCACGTTGATGGCCGGCAGATCGTGCCGCTTGCCCACCTCGAAGTCGTTGAAGTCATGGGCCGGCGTCATCTTGACGGCTCCGGTGCCTGCCTCCGGGTCCGGATATTCGTCGGCAACGATCGGTATGCGCCGGCCGACAACCGGGAGGACGGCGAACTTGCCGACGAGCGCCGTGTAGCGCGGATCGTCCGGACTGACCGCGACGCCGGTGTCGCCCAGCATCGTCTCGGGCCGCGTCGTCGCAACGACGACGTAATCCCGCGTTTCGCGACCCGACGGTTCCCCGTCGGAGGGCTTCCAGTCGCGCTTCTCGCCATCCTTGTCGAGCATGAAGGGATGCTCGTAGGTGACGCCGTCGGCGAGCGGATAACGGAAGTACCACAGCTTCCCGCGGGTCTCCTCCTGCACGACCTCGAGATCGGAGATGGCGGTCTGTAGCTTGGGGTCCCAGTTGACCAGCCGCTTGTCCTTGTAGATCAGCTTGTCGCGGTAGAGGTCGACGAAGACCTTGACGACCGCCTTGGACAGGCCCTCGTCCATGGTGAAGCGTTCGCGGCTCCAGTCGCAGGAGGCGCCGAGGCGCTTGAGCTGGTTGAAGATGAGCCCGCCCGACTCTGCCTTCCACGCCCACACCTTTTCGAGGAACTTCTCGCGGCCTATGGCGCGCCGGTTCGGCTCCTGCCGCTCCATCATCTGGCGCTCGACGACCATCTGGGTGGCGATGCCCGCATGGTCCATGCCGGGCTGCCACAGAACGTCCTGACCGCGCATGCGCTGGAAGCGCACCAGGATGTCCTGCAGCGTGTTGTTCAGCGCGTGGCCGATATGCAGCGAGCCGGTGACGTTGGGCGGCGGAATGACGATCGAATAGGGCTTGGCGCCGGGCCTGGCGCCGGCCCCGGCCTTGAAGGCACCGGCCTTTTCCCACGTCTCGTAGATGCGCGGCTCAACCGCGGCCGCGTCAAAGGACTTGTCAAGCATATGCGTTTCCGGGGCTCTACGCGGATCTGACAGACTGCGCGGGGTGTAAAACGAAATCGAGGGAAGTCAATCGCCGGAGGCGGAAAGCCCGGTTTTGCGGGCGCTAGCGCCCGCCGCGCGAGACCCGCTCGATTTCCTCGCGAACCAGCCGTTCGACCAGTGACGGCAGGTTGTCCTCCAGCCAGCTCTTCAGCATTGGCCGCAGGAGGTCCTCCACGGTCTGATCGACCTGGCGGGCACCCCGGCTGGCGAGCACCTTGGCGAGATCGTCGAAGGAGGCGGCGACCGCCGCGTTGGCGCGTGGCGACAGCAAGCTGCGCGAAGGCGATTGCGGCAGGGGTCGCGGCGTCTGATGCGCCGCGCGCAGCGCTTCGTGCTCTGCCGGGTGCGCTTCGAGGCGCGGCGCCTCCCTTGATGTCACGTGCTGCGGTTCGCTCTGTGGCACCTCCCGCGCTGCCGTCGCCTCGACCCGCGGCGTCTCGCGTGGCGTCGGCCTCATCTCGATCCGCGGTGGCCTGAGCGCCGGCCGTTCCGGCGAGCGCGTGCCGGCCGGCGGCGGACCTGCTGTCTCGGCCCGCGTGTCGTTGGAATTGAGCCCGCCAAGCGCCTCCTCGATCGCCATCTCGATCACGTCATGCATGGGGACGCCTTCGGCCTCCGCGGCCAGCTCGGCCGCCGGCGCATCATCACCCGTGTCGCCTGCCGGGGAGGCCTCGGACGCCTCGTCCCCAGCGACCGCAACCTTGCCACCACGGAGCGCGGTCACCGTGCCGCCATTGCGCGATGGACCCGTGAGAAAAGCCGGCCGGCGCGGCGTCGGCGCAACCTCCGGTTTCGCCCCCCCTGACGCGGAGCGCGGCTGGTCGCCATTGATCACCTGGCGAATCGACGCCAGTATTTCTTCAACAGTCTGTTCTTGTGGCAAGCCCGGCTTCGCCATCGTCATACCGAGGGCGCTCCCTGCAGCGCCCCGAATCACACACCAATCGCGCTGGCCAAGGGTAGAACCTTTGCCGATCGGATAGAACCATTCCGGCGAAGCAAATCCGCGCCATGCACATCGGAATGCGGGATCAGCGTCCGTCCGGCGTCCGCAGCCCGAACCACTTGTCGCGGACCTTCTTGTAGTGGTCCGTGGCGTCGTAGCGCGCCACCTGCAGGCCGAGCTTCTCGGCGCTGAGCGAGCCGACCGCGGAAAGGAGAGTATAGGCGGCAACGACCCGGTCATGCTGCGCAGTCACCTGCGCCTGCTTGGCGCTGAGCAGGCTCTGCTGGGCATTGAGCACGTCGAGCGTGGTGCTCTGGCCGACCTTCTGCTGTTCCTGCACGCCCGACAGCACCAAGGTCTGCGCCCGCACCTCGGCGTCGGCGGCGCGGGCCTGCGCACGGGCCGCGTCGAGCGAGCCCCAGGCCGTGATCACCGACTGGCGCATGGATGCGACCGCCGCGTCACGCTCGATGCGCCGCTGGCCGAGGGTTTCCTTGGCCTGGCGCACCTTGGAGTTGACGCCGGGCGTATAGATAGGAATATTGATGCCGGCCATCAGCCTGGCGCTGTAAGCGACCGACCCCGGCGCCGATGTATTGTCGGCACGGCTGAGCGCGCCGGTCAGCCCCGCGGTCGGCAGCAGGGAACCTTCCTGCACATTCACATTGTACGACGCGATGTCGATATTGTAGCCGGTGGCGAGAACCTTCGGATTGGAGGCAAGACCGCTGGCGAGCGCCGCGTCGATGGACCGGGGCAGCATGAAATCGATCGGCTTGGCGGTGCCCAGGCTCTTGGGACGATGCCCGACCACTTGCTCGTAGGTGGCAATGGCCGCGTTCAGGCTGGCAACCGCGGCGTCGTATTGCGACTGGCCGGCGGCGAGGCGCGCCTGGGTCTGAGCAACGTCGGTCTTGGTGCCCTCGCCCACCTTCAGTCGGTCGTCGGCGGCGTTGAGCTGCTGCTGCAGAAAGTCGACGTTCTGGCGCTGCAGGTTGAGGTTGGCCTGGGCCTGCACGAGGTTCATGAAGGCCGTTACTGCCGACAGCAGCGTGTCCTGTTCCGTCGAGCGCAGCATTTCGCGCCCGGCAAGCACCGCCGTCTCGGCCATCTTCACACCGTTCTTGGTGCGGAAGCCCTCGAAGATCGGCTGTTCGACGGTAAGCGAATACGTCCGCGGAAAAGTGGTGAGGCCACTCGTCCGCCCGACACCGGACGTCTGCGAGACACCGGCATCTATAGTGCCAAAGACCTTCGGCCAATAGCCGGAACGCGCCTGTGGAACGCCTTCGTCGGTGGCACGCAACGCCGCCCGTTGCGCATTGAGCGTCGGATTGTTGGTGTAGGCTGACGCTAAAGCCTCGAGAAGGGTCTCGGCGCGTGCCGGCGCCAGACCGAGTGACATTGTCGCGACGACAGCAGCCATCGCCAACCCAGAACGCAGGTACCGCACCGCTAACACCCCACTCGCCACTTGGCGGTCTTCCCTCGATCGCCCCACTCTAGCCCCCTGTCCGGCTCGGTCAAATGTTCATGCCGCCACAGGTGACGGAATCCTGACGGTGCGACCGCGATACAACAGGCAGCGATCGCCCGCAGGCACTAGAAGACAAAGGCTTTTGGCCGCCGGAAGCCGGGCAGCGGCTGAACGTCCGCATCGAAGGCAACCCGGCTGCCGATGTCGTCGCCGCTGCGCCGGAACAGCGTCGCGGCAGCTGACCGTCCATAGCCGACGACTGCCACCAGCCGACCGCCGTCCTTCAACTGATCGAGCAGGCCCGTCGGGACCAATTCGACCGCGCCATCCACGAAGATCACGTCATAGGGCGCCTCGGACGGATAGCCGGCCTCGAGCGAACCCGTCACCACGGCGACGTTATCGACTTCGAGCTCGACCAGCTTCTCCGACGCCTGCGCCGCCAGGTCGGCGTCCTGTTCGAGGGCGACGACCGAATTGGCGAGCCGCGCCAGCACCGCCGCCGAATAGCCGCTGCCGCAGCCGACGACGAGCACCACATCCGCCGCGCCGACTTCGGCGAGTTGCACCAACCGGCCAAGCGGCGCCGGCTCCATCATGTAGCGGGCCGGCGCGTCGGGCGTGGCCGCCGTCAGCGCCAGGTCGCTGTCGATATAGGCCAGCGCCCGGCTCGCCGGCGGCAGGAACTGCTCGCGCGGCACCGCGCCCATGGCGGCCAATACTTCGTAATCGGTCACGCTCTGCGTGCGAAGCTGGTTGTCCACCATCTTCGTGCGCGCCGTGGTGTAATCTTCCATGGTTCAGCCCTCGCCCGACTGCCCGCTAATAGCCATGGCCGCAATCGGTGACAAGCATCGGCTCTGTCCCCGCGGCGGCCGTCATCATTCTGCCGGCGCCGGATGAGGCGGCGCAAGCGCACCGGCGTCGCGGTTGCCGGCCACCGGCCGCGTGCGTGACGACAGGAAGGTGTAGAACATCGGCACCACGAACAGGGTGAAGACGGTACCGATCGACATGCCGGTGGCGATCACCAGGCCCATCGAGAAACGCGCCTTGGCGCCGGCGCCGGTCGACAGGATGAGCGGCATGACGCCGAGAACCATGGCGAAGGTGGTCATCAGGATCGGGCGCAGACGGATGCGGGCCGCTTCGATGATGGCGGCGCGACGGTCGAGGCCGCGCAGTTCGCGCTGCAGGTTGGCGAACTGCACCATCAGGATGCCGTGCTTGGTGATCAGGCCGACCAGCGTGATCAGGCCAACCTCGGTGTAGATGTTGATGGTGGCAAGCCCGAGATTCAGGAATAGCATTGCGCCGAACAGCGACAGCGGCACCGCCATCATGATGATCAGCGGGTCGCGGAAGCTCTCGAAGGTCGCCGCCAGCACCAGATAGATCACGATGACCGCCAGAGCGAAGGCGATGAGCAGCGTGTTGCCCGCCTCGATCTCGGTGCGCGACTGGCCGGCGTACTGGGCGAAATAGCCGTTCGGCAGTTGCTCGGCGGCAATGTCCTGGAAGGTCTTCAGGCCGTCGCCGCTGGTCACCCCCGGTCGTGGGAGGGCGGACAGCGTTGCCGAGTTTAGCTGGTTGAACTGCTCGATGGCCGGCGCCGAGGCAAGCGTATGGATGGTCACCACCGAGGACAGCGGAACCATCTCGCCGGCCTGGTTGCGCACGAAGAACTTGGTCAGGTCCTCCGGATTGAAGCGGTAGCGCTGCGGCACCTGCGGGATGATGTCGTAGGCGCGCTCGTCAAGCGAGAACCGCGATACTTGGTTTTCGCCGACCAGGAGGGTGAGGGTATTGGCGATATCCGAGACCGACACGCCCAGTGCCGCCGCGCGCTGGCGGTCGATCAGCACCTGAACCTGCGGCTTGTCGAAGGCAAGCGAATCCTGGACGACGATGAACTTGCCGGAAGCCATCGCCTTCTGCTTGATCGCCTCGGCCTGCTCGTAAACTTGGGACGCCGCGTTGGTCGACTGGATGACGAAAGAGATGGGCAGGCCGCCACCGCTGCCCGGCAGCGAGGGAATCGCGAAGACGAAGGCCTGCAGGCCGGCGACCTTGTTGAGGCGCGCCTGAATATCCTGCTGTACCTGTGCCTGGCTGCGGCTGCGTTCACCCCACGGCTTCAGCACCCAGGCGGCGAAGCCGGAATTGCCGGAGCCAAATCCGGCGACCGAGAATCGCGTCTGCACCTCCGGGAGATCCTGCGTGCGCCTGTCGATCTCGTTCACGAACAGCGAGGTGTAGTCGATGGTCGCGTATTGCGGGCCGGTGATCTGCGAGAACAGCGCGCCCTGGTCCTCTTCCGGCGCAAGCTCTTTTGATGTGTTCAGGAAGAGATAGCCGGTCGTGGCAGCCAGAACGGCCACGATTAGCAGCGTTATCGGTCGCAGGAGCAGCGATCCGGTCAACCGGCGTTCGTACCAGTCCGCGATGGACTCGAAGACATGATCGACCAGATGCGCGAAGCGGCCGCTGGTCGGCGTCAACATCCGCGCCGACATCATTGGCGAGATGGTGAGCGCGACGGTGCCCGATATGGCCACGGCGCCGGCGAGCGTCAGCGCGAACTCGCGGAACAGCGAGCCGGTGACGCCGGTGGTGAAGGCGATGGGCGTGAACACGGCCGCCAGCGTGATCGTCATGGCGACCACGGCCGAGGTGATCTCGCGCATGCTTTCAATGGCCGCCTGCAGCGGCGGATGGCCTTCCTCGATGTGGCGGTGGATGTTCTCCACCACAACGATGGCGTCATCGACGACAAGGCCGATGGCGAGAACCATGGCCAGAAGCGTCAGCGTGTTCAGCGAGTAACCCAACCCCCACATGAGGAAGCAGACGCCGATCAGCGACAGGGGGATCGTGACGATGGGGATGGCGACGGCGCGGAACGAACCGAGGAAGAGCAGGATGACCAGAACGACGATGAGCGAGGCTTCGCCGATCGTCTTCACCACCTCTTCGATGGACGAACTGATCGCCTCGGTCGAATTGTAGAGCAGCGTGATCTGCGTGCCTTCGGGCAGGTCTTTCTGGATGCTTGCCAGCTCCTTGCGGGCGCCGGCCGCCACGTCGATCGGGTTGGCCTCCGGCGTTCCCATGATGCCGAGGAAGACGCCGGCCTGGCCATTGAAGCGGACGCGCACGTCGGTCGAGGCGGCGGCAAGTTCGATCCGCGACACGTCACGCAGGCGCACCACGTCCTCGCCGCTGCCGCGCACCGGAAGCTCGCCAAAGGTCTGCGGGTCCTGCAGTGTGGTCTTGGCGTCGATCGAATAGGCGTAATAGTCGTTCTTGGTGCTGCCCGGCGCCGACAGGAAATTGGCGGCCGTGATCGCGCCGAGAATGTCGGTGGCGGTCACCTTACGTGCTGCCATGGCCACTGGATCGAGCCAGACGCGCATGGCGAATTCCTCGGCGCCGAGAATCTGGGCATCGGCGACGCCGGGCACGGTGGCGAAGCGCGGCTGGATAACGCGCGTCAGATAGTCGGTCAGTTGCTGCGGGTTCATGGTGTCGCTGCGCGCCGCAAGGTACATCAGCGCGAAGGAGAAGCCGGTGCCCTTCTGGATGACCGGGTCCTGGGCATCCGACGGCAGCTTGCCGCGGACCTGCTGGACCTTGGCGATGACCTCGGTCAGCGACTTGTCCGGGTTGGCATTGAGCCGCATATGAACCGAAACGGTCGAGGTGCTGAGCGCGCTCTTCGAGGTGACGTAGTCGACGCCCTCGGCCGACGACACCGCTTTCTCGATGGTCGAGGTGATGAAGCCCTGGATGACGTCGGCGCTGGCGCCGGCATAGATCGTCGTTACGGTGATCACCGTCTCGTCGACCTTCGGGTACTGGCGGATCGACATCGAGGTGATGCCCTGCGCGCCGAGCAGCAGGATCATGAAGGCGACGACGGTCGAAAGGACCGGCCGACGGATGAAGCGTTCGGAGAAGCCCATGCCTAGCCGCTCGAAGCTGGTGCCGGCGTCATGGTTGCCGGGTTGACGCTGTTGTCGATCGCCACCGGGCTGCCGTTGGTCAGCTTGTTCTGGCCAGAGGTGACGATCTGCATGCCGGGCTCGACACCCTTGACGATTTCAATGTCGGTGCCGGAACGCCGGCCGGTCTCGACGAAGACCTGCTTCGCCTGAAGTTTCGGTTCGGCCGGCTTGTCGCCGGCGGCGGCCTTGGCCTGGCCCTGGCCAGCGGCCTCACCCGCCTTCGCCGGCGGCGCGTCGACCACCTGATAGACGTAGCTGCCATAGAGGCTGATCACGACCGCCGTCTGCGGCAACGCGATCACGTTGTTCTCCTCCGGCAGGAGAACCCGCACCCGTGCGAACTGGCCGGGGCGCAGCGTGCCATTGGCGTTGTCGACAACCGCCTGAACCGAGACCAACCGCGAGGTCGTATCGATCTTCGGGTCGATGCCGGTGATGGCGCCGTGGAAATTGAGGTTATCCGCGCTGAGGCCGAGGCTGACCGCCTGGCCAAGCGAGAGCTGCGGCAGATCCTGCTCGGGAACGGTGAAATCGACCCTCATCTTCGACAAATCCTGCAGGGTCGCAATCGCCGTGCCGGCGGGAATGAACTGGCCGGGATCGACCTTGGGGATGCCGATGGTGCCGTCAAAGGGCGCCTTGATCGCCTTCTGGGCCAGAGTCGCCTCGATCTGCGCCAGGGCGCCTTCGGCCTGGTCGAGCTTGTTCTGGGCCGCCTGCAGGTCCGCGGTGGTGGCGGTGTTGCTGTTGAAGAGCTGGCGCGTGCGGGTCAGCGCATCGCCGGTGACGGCGACGCTCGACTTCGCCGCCATCAGACCGGCGCGCTCAACCGAATCGTCGAGCTGCACCAGCACCTGCCCCTTCTTCACGTCGGCATTGGCAACGAAGTTGATCTTCTGGATGACGCCGCCCGCCTGGCCGGCGACATCGACGCCATTGGCCGCGGTCACGGTGCCCACCGCGTCAATGCCGGGCGTCCACCGCTGCGGTTTCACCTCGACGGTGGAGACCGTGATGGTCGGTACCGGGAAATGCGCGAAATACTGAGCGATCATCCCCTGCTTGAAGACGTTGAACCAGATCAGCGCGCCGCACGCGGCGGCGACGACGACAAGAATGATTCCGCCGACAAGAAAGCGTCTCATGGCTTATCCGCGAAAAAGGCCGGCAGACGCACAGTCTCCGGCACCTTGCTCAATACCCGGCGGTACTGTACCGTCCGGACGGTAAAGTCAATCCCCCCGGCCGGCGAGCACCACAGCGTCCCATGTCTGCTGACAAGACCCCGAACGCGCCGGAAACAGGCAAACAATCAGGCATCAGGACTCCCGAAAAAGGGGCGTCCAGCGCCGCGACGCGCGCGCACATCCTTGCGGCTGCCGCCGAACTTGCCAAGAAAAAGGGTGCCGCACACATCTCCCTCGAGGCCATCGCCCACCGGGCGGGCGTGTCAAAGGGCGGCCTGCTTTATCACTTTCCGCGCAAAGACGCGCTCATCCATGCGCTCGTCGAGCAGCACATGGCCGAGGTCGATGCCGAACTCGCCAAGGTAGAATCGGCCCATGGCGGCCGGCGCTCCAATGCGGTGGCACGCGCTTTTATCGCGTTCAATCGCGAGAAGACATGCGCGCCACAGGACAAGTTGGACGGCATCCTGCTCGCGCTTGCCGAGAATCCCCACCTCCTCGACCCGATGAGAGTGCATGAGATGCGGGTCGTCGAGCGTATCCGGCGTACGGCCGCGGACCGTGACCTGTCGCTGATGGCCGTGCTGGTAGTGCACGGCATGCGGGCGCTCGCCCTGTTCGGCGCGAACGATCTGACCGTCGATGAGCGTACAGCGGTGATCGATCGCGTGCTGGATCTGCTCGGCGACGATCGGGTTGAAGCCGCGGACAACGACACGGCCTGACGCGCGGACATCGCGCCCCGCCGTCTTCCCCCGCCCTGCGACTATCCTTCCCCGTCGCCACATATGATTTTTGATATATCTCAAGGCGTCCGTCCGTACCGGGATCATTTGGACGTCGCGCAGTCGACGGGTGGGCCGCCGCCTGCGCGAGTCGTCGCGCCGGGCTCTCATGTCGGATACAACCCGCCCGGGACGGCGCTCACGAAGTTCCTAACAATCGAGGCCTCACATGCCCTGGTATCGCGGTCTGTTGGTCGCGCTTCTGCTGCTGGTCGGCCTGCCCGCAACGGCCGCCTGGGCCGCTCCCCCGGCAGGCTCCGCGGACATTCTGGTGGTCTCCGGTTCGGTCACCAATCCGCAGGGCAAAGGGGTCAAGGACGCCGAGCCGCACTTCTTCGTCGACGGCGCCCCGGTGACCCTGACCGAGCCCGCGGTCACCGAGGGCAACGGCACCTTCGAGGCGCGGCTCGAGCTGCCTGCGGGCACCCTGCCCGCGGCAAAACTGGAGGTCAGCGTCGTGCGGCCCTCCTACAAGGATTCGCCGCGCATCGCCCTCAACCAGATCCACCAGGAGCAGATCGACGGGACCGGCGACCAAGCCTATGTGGCGCATGTCGCGGTGACCCTGCAGCGCACGCTCTCCCCCGGGCTGTGGATCGCCACTCTGGTGCTGGTGGCGGTGTACGCCTTCATCGCTTTCGAGATGATGCACCGGACGCTTGCCGCGCTGGTGGGCGCATCGGTGATCCTGTTCGTCAGCTACACGATCGGCGCCTTCGACCCCGGCTACCGCATTCTCACCTTCGACGACGCCATGCGCGCCATCGACGGAAACGTGATCTTCCTGCTGCTGGCCATGATGATCATCGTCGGGGTGCTGAAACGGACGGGCGTGTTCCAGTGGATGGCCTACAAGTCGTTCCAGGCGGCGCGCGGCAGCATCTACGCCCTTGCCGTCCTGCTGATGGTGATCACCGCGATCACCTCGGCCTTCCTCGACAACGTCACCACCATGCTGCTGATCATCCCGGTGACCATCGAGATCGCCGTGGCGCTCGGCATCAATCCGCTGACCCTGCTGCTGCCGGAAGTGTTCGCCTCCAATGTCGGGGGCACGGCCACGCTCATCGGCGACCCGCCGAACATCATGATCGGCTCCTATGCCGGGCTCACCTTCACCGACTTCGTGACGCACCTGACGGTGATCTGCGCCATCGGTCTGGCAGCCGCAGCGGTCTATTTCCTGTTCTGGTTCCGCAAGGAATACCACGCCGCCAAGGTGGCGGACGTGCCGGCCATGGTGGCGCGCCTGCGCCAGGAATACCGCATCACCGACCCGGTGCTGCTGACCAAGGCGGGCGGCGTGCTGGCCCTCACCGTCCTCATGTTCGTGGTCAGCGGCAGCCTGCACATGGAGCCCAGCGTCGCCGCCCTGGCGGGCGCTTCCCTGCTGCTGGTGATCAGCGACGTGCACATCGTCGAGATGGTGGAGAAGGAGGTCGAGTGGCCCACCCTGGTCTTCTTCATGATGCTGTTCATCGTGGTGGCCGGGGCGGAGCAGACCGGGCTGATCCAGATCATCGCCGACTGGGTGCGCGACGCCTCGCAATCCTCGCCGGTGATGGCGGTGCTGATCGTGCTGTGGGTGTCGGCGATCCTGTCGGCGATCGTCGACAACATCCCCTTCACCGCCACCATGCTGCCCATCGTCGCCTACCTGACCGACGCGATCCCCGGAATCCATGGCAACGTGCTGTGGTGGGCCCTGTCGCTGGGGGCGTGCCTCGGCGGCAACGGCACGCTGATCGGTGCCAGCGCCAACGTGGTGACGGCAGGCATGGCGGAGAAGGCAGGCTATCCGGTCAGCTTCAACCACTATCTGAAGGTGGCAATGGTGCCCATGCTGATCACCGTCGCCCTGGCCACGGTATGGCTGCTGGGCATGGAAATGTGACAATCGGCTGACGCGGCCTGGCGCATTCTGACCATGCCGACGGCGAAGAAGGCATGGAAAATGGCCGGACCGCTTGACACGGTACGGGCGAGCCACCTATCCCGTGCCGGCACTAGTTGGCCTCGTGGCAGAGCGGCCATGCACAGGACTGCAAATCCTGCTACCCCGGTTCGAACTCCGGGCGAGGCCTCCAACATTTACCGCGTTGCAGCATTGGATTGGGACTCGCCACGGACTTGTAATTGCCTGCGCGAGGCGGTCATGGATTCGGAACGGCACTATCGATCTGTCGTTCCAGGAATTCGTGCAGCAGCGCCTTTAGCTCTGAGATATCAACGTGGTCGGTCGCATACGCTTCGTCGGCCGCCCTCAGAGCTGCCTGATATCTGGGCCGATCAGCCATGATTTGGTCAATAACGGTCATGGTCCCCGGCAGCGCGGTTCCCATCTTGAGGCAAAGACACGCGTAGGCAAACGCCCGCGCTGTACGGCCATTGCCGTTGCGAAACGGATGGATCCAGTTGATCTTCCAAAGCGCAAACGCCGCGACATCCAAGGCATCTCCGGACGTCCAGACAGAGGATAAATCGCGGAAGAACCGGCTCATGCAAGCGCCGACCGACTGCCAAAGCGGTGGCGCGTAGACAACAGCGCCGTGTGCGTCGGAGATGACAACTTCTACGTTTCGATAGGTACCGGGACGATCAAGAAGGAGTATCGTTCCAGTGCGATGCAATTCGCGGAGAACCACCTCATCGGGCATCGGCGGATGCCATCTTTCAGGCATCGGCGGATGCCATTTGCCGCGCACCCTCCTGTGGGCAAGGAGAAAAATGACGATGGCGTCGATAAGGTTGATTTGGTTGGTGGCGTTCAACACCTCGATGTAGTGCGCTTGATCGCCGTTGATCGTTTCCCAATTATCATCGCTGAGTTCCAGCGTGAAGTGCAACACCCCCGACCCGACATGGTATCGGGTTGGTTGTTTCGACCTGAGGGAGTGTTGCCATGCCATTTTATTCGCACCTGTCGAGCGATGAAAGAACCGAGATCGGTCTTCTGATCCGGGCGGGTTATTCGATCAGTGCCATTGCCCGTGCGCTTGGGCGGGCCAGGTCGACCATCTCACGCGAGCTGAAACGCAATCGGCTCCTCAAGGGAGGCTATTCGCCCTGCCACGGTGATGGCGCCTATATGGCGCGCCGGCAGCGTGCGTCGGTCCTGGAGCGCGATTCTGTGCTTGGGTGTTTCGTCGTCCAGCGCCTGTCGGAGGGTTGGTCGCCCGAACAGATTGCCGGCTGGCTCAAGACTGGCGCCGAAAGAGGATTGCGTACCGTGTGCACGGAGACCATCTATGCGTTCTGTTACCGCAGCGCCCAGAAGACGCAGCAATTGTGGCGCTATCTGACCCGGTGCAGAAAGTCCCGCCGGCCGATGCGCGCCCGGCGATCACGCGACATGCTCAAGGACAGAGCCTCCATTCACGACCGGCCTGATGTGGTGGAAAGCCGAGGAGAAGCCGGCCATTGGGAGGGCGATCTGATCCTGTGCAAGCGCACACGACCCGTGCTCGTGCTGCATGAGCGCAAGTCCCGGCTGACGCTGGCGGCAAGATTGACCGGCAAAACCGCCGCCGAGACCGTCGCGGTCATGATGAGCGTCTTCCGGCGGCTTGATCCGGCACTGCGCAAGTCGATCACCTTCGATAACGACACCACCTTCGCCAGGCATGCCATGTTGCGTTCCATGTTCAACATGACGACCTGGTTCTGCGATGCCTATGCGTCCTGGCAAAAGGGCGGGGTCGAAAACGCCAATGGCAGGTTACGCCGATGGTTGCCCCGCCAACTGGACATCGACGCACTGGACGATGAAGACCTCCAGGAGATCATCCTCACCGCCAATCTGACACCGCGGAAATGCCTGGGTTACAAAACTCCGATCCAGGCCATGCTCGCCGACCTTGGCAGGGACGTCAAAATCCGATTTGCTTGAACCTGTTGCATGTGTGGACGCCCCGGTTAATGCAAGAGGACTTCGGTCGATTTCGGAAAATGTGGTCAGGTGCGGTCATGTGTCCGGCCTCATTGATGCGGCCTTTCTCATGCCGCGGGCCCGTATGGAGATGCGCGGATCAAGCCCAAACACTTCGGCGAGCTCGAAGGCTCTGTGCAACGGACTGGTTTCCTTGATCCGGTCTCTTTGACCATTTTTTCCTTACCCGTCCTTCGCCCTTCTCACATCCTGACGGTCATTTCGGCTTTGGCTTGATCAGGCCGCCGCCGAACTCAAATAGCCCTCCTTCTTTGTCGTGATCGCCCAGGCCATCCGCGCCATCTTGTTGGCCAAGGCAGTTGCCACCAGCAGGCGCGGTTTGCGCGCCAGCATCCGGGCCAGCCATGACCCTTGTGGTGCACCGTTGCGGCTCGCCCAGCGAACTACCGCCATCGCACCGATGATCAGCAGGCGTCGAATATCGCGCTGACCCATTTTCGATGTTTTGCCCAATACCGGTTTGCCGCCGGTGGATTTCTGCCGTGGTGTGAGCCCGCACCAAGCCGCAAAATCCCGGCCGTTGCGAAAGTTCTGCATCGGCGGGGCGAAAGCTTGCAGGGCCGCCGCACAGATAGGACCGACGCCGGGGATCGTCATCAGCCGGGCGGTGTCTTCGTCCGCCTTGCTGCCTTCACGAATATCTCGTTCCAGCGTCTTGATCGTCGCGGAGCAATCCTCAATCCGCTCCAGATACAGCCGCCCGAGCGCGCGCACCAACTCACGAAGGCCGGAACCGGGATCATCAACAGCCTCTGCGAGCCGGCCAATATGGACGATGCCTTTCGGAGCGATGACGCCAAATTCAGCCAAATGTCCCCTCAATGCATTGATCATCTGCGTGCGTTGGCGCACCAGAAGATCGCGTGTGCGGAACACCATGCTGCGCTCCTGCTGCGCTTCGCTCTTCACCGCCGCAAAGCGCATGGTCGGTCGCGACGCCGCCTCGGCAATCGCTTCAGCATCGGCCGCATCATTCTTTTGCCGCTTCACAAACGGCTTCACATAGATCGGCGGTATCAGCCTGACTTCATGGCTCAGCTTGGCAATCTCGCGGCCCCAGTAATGGGCGCTGGCGCAGCTTTCCATCGCCACCAAACTCGGCGGAACTTGCGCCAGAAAATCCAGCATTCGCGCACGCGACAGCTTCTTGCGAAATATCACCGAGCCATCCGCCCCCGCGCCGTGTAACTGAAAGCTCCGCTTTGCCAGATCAATCCCGATAATGCTAACTTTGCTCACGGACGTTTCCTCCTCGCTCGGCGGTTCCTAAACACCGCCATCTTGGCACTCTCTGATGCCGTCAGGAGGGGCGTCCACCCCATCACTTCGCGCTGGAATCCACCATCAAGCACTTCGCGCTGGAATCCACCATCAAGCATTTCCTGCCCCAAACAGCGAAAAGGCCCGGCAAATATTCCGGGCCTCTTCTTGTCGCGCTAGGCGTGATTGATTGTCAACGGACGGTTGTGCGATCACCGTCGTGGATAGGTTCATGCCCCTCGATCTCGTCAAGCCTTTTGGCAACTTCAGCCCCATCACCAAACTGACGCGTTGAGCACGGCGTTCGGTGGCGGACATCCTATGGTTCTGCGCAGTTAGCGCGAGTTGGTCCAACGTACGCGTCACCATGGCCGACCTCCATTAGTAACTCCCCCAGTATTCCTCAGAGTTGCTGAGGACTTATTACTTCCTCCCATTGTTTCTAATCCCCTGCATCCAAGAGATCCTTAACCAAAGGGAATCGGAACGCCCTTGGGTTGAGGCGCTGCAGAATAGCTCCTACGCCGGGCAGATAACAATACCGCAGTGCAGCATAGCGGTCTGACCCGAATTGTCAGTCGCTGCGAGTTTAGGTAACGATGAAATGTGGCCGGTTGACAATCGGTCAACCCGATTTGTTGGCTGCGACAAAAGAGGGCCCCAACTGCAGGGCATTGATTCCATGCTCGAATTTTCGATCATGTTGATTCTTCTACCCATTCCGCGCTGATCTCGAGGCCAGCGCGGCGGCCAAGCTCCCGAATGCCTAGAATGTTGTACATCTCGCCGTCCGCATCCTGGAGCCGATCGGTGGTGGTCACGTCGTCCATTAACCGGGTCCGCCAAGTCACAACATGCTTCGCGTAACGCTGGCCGCCGGCGAACGATCGTCCTCGCTCTTGAACGCCAGCCCCGCCCAGATTGTGCGCGAAGTCTGCCACTCGTAGGCGGGTTCGTTACGATCAGTGGGTGTCCATCTGCCCCCAGCGGAGGAACATGCGCTCATGGCCGCGCTTGCCAGCCTTCATGACCGCCATCGAGAAGCGGCTGCAGGCGATGACGCCGCTCATCGGCCACTGAAGGGCGGCGCCGGCGCCACTCTCGGTCGCCGTCAGCGCCGCTCGGTCACCGTCCACGGGATCACGACCGGCGCGTCGAGCAGCTCCACGATCTGCGCATTGACGCCGAAGGTCGCCGCCAGCCGCTCCTTGGTCAGCACCCGGCGCGGCGGCCCGTCGGCGACGATGCGGCCACCGTCGAGCACGATTACCCGCGTTGCCCGGCGCGCCGCGAGGCCGAGATCGTGGAGCGCCGCCAGCACCGCGCCGCCAGCCTCCGCCCGCTTGCGCAGGATGTCGAGGACGATGAGCTGGTAGCGCGGATCGAGCGCCGCGGTCGGCTCGTCGGCGAGGATCGTCGGCGCCTCGGTCGCCAGCACCCGGGCGATGGCCACCCGCGCCCGCTCGCCGCCGGAGAGCGTGGTGACCGAGCGGTCGGCATGTTCGGTGACCCCGGTCGCCGCCATCGCCGCCGTGACCGCGGCGCGATCGGCGGCTGACAGCGAGGCCCCGGCACCGCGCGGCAGGCGGCCGAGGCTGACGACATCGCGCACCGCCAGCGGCCAGTGGAACACCTGCCCCTGCGGCAGGTAGGCGACGCGGCGGGCGCGCTCGGCCAGCGACAGGTGGCGGACGTCCTCGCCGCCGATGATCAGGTCGCCGCGCGCCGGTACCAGCCCCGCCGCGGCGCGCAGCAGCGTCGTCTTGCCGGCGCCGTTCGGCCCGACGATGACCGCGAACTCGCCGGCGCGCACCGACAGCGCGATGTCGTGCAGGATGGCGCGCTTGCCGAAGGCGACGTTGACCCGGCTCAGCCGCAGCAGAGGCCCGTTCCCCTCGCTCATGTGGCGTCTCCGGTGAGCTCGTGGCGGCGGGAAACGATGAGGGCGATGAAGAATGGCGCCCCGATGAGGGCGGTGAAGACGCCGACCTTGATCTCGCCCTGGGCGGGGATCAGCCGCACGGCGATATCGGCGGCAAGCAGCAGTGCGGCGCCCGCCAGCGCCGCCGGGATCATCAGCTGGCCGGGATCGTGGCGGACAAAGGGGCGCATCAGGTGCGGCGCCACCAGCCCGACGAAGCCGATGGAACCGGCCACCGCGACGCCGGCGCCGACCGCCGCAGCGACGCCGGCGACCACCCTCAGCCGCACGCGCGACAGGTCGAAACCCATGCTCGCCGCCGCATCCTCGCCCAGCGTCAGCGCGCGGAAGGCGCGCCGGTCCCACATCAGTAGGACCACGCCGACGGCCATGAAGGGCGCGGCGATGAGCACGTGCTGCATGCTGCGGTCCTGCAGCGAGCCGAGCAGCCAGAAGGCGATCTCGAGCGCGGCGAAGGGATTGGGCGCGAGATTGAGGGCGAGCGCAGTGGCCGCACCGGCGAGGCTGGAGACGGCGAGCCCGGCGAGGATGAGCACCAGCAGGCTCGCCCTTGGCCCCGCCACCAGGATGAGCAGTGCGACCGAGATCAACGCCCCGGCGATGGCCGCCGCCGGCAGTGCCCAGGAGAGCGCGTCGAAGAACCCGAGCGAGATGACCAGCACGGCGCCGAAGGCGGCGGCCGACGGCGCGCCGAACAGCGACGGCGCGGCCAGCGGATTGCGCAACAGGCCCTGAAGCGCGGCGCCGGACAGGCCCAGCGTGCCGCCGATCATCAGCCCGAGCAAGGCACGCGGCAGGCGGATTTCGAGAACGATGATGCGCGCCGCCTCGCTGCCCTTGCCGGTGAGGACATCGCCCAGCGTACCAAGCGGCAGGAAGACCGGACCGACGGCCAATGAGCCGGCAAACAAAGCCGCCACCAGCACAAGCAGCAGGGCGACGAGCACCCCTTGCCGCCAGTCTGCCCCTGCCGCCATGTTGCCCCCGTCACTGCCGCCAGGTGAGGCCGATATAGGCCGAGAGCCCGGCGGTGTTGTAGCCCGCCGGATCCTCATAGCGCACGTTGGTCAGGTTTTCGACGCGCCCGAAGATGCGGGTATGCGGGTCCAGCGGATAAGACGCCTTCACATCGAAGCGGGTATAGGCGGGCAGCGGCGAGGTTTCGCCCGAGCTCGAGAAGCGGTCGCCGACATAGGTCGCGGTCAGCGACGTCTCCAGCCCCGAGCGTCCGATCCAGGAGAGCGTCGCCGCGCCGCTGTGCACGGGCCGGCGGGCGAGCAGCAGCCCGGTGTCGCCATCGCGGGCGTCCGTGTAGGTGTAGGAGGTGTCGAGCGTCAGGCGCGAGGGAATGAGGATGAGCTTCCCGTTGAGCTCGACGCCGCGCATCGTGGCGCGGCCGACATTGACGTAGCCGCCGTAGCCGGTGCCGATGCCGTAATCGTAGTCGAGCAGATTGGTGAACCGGCTCTGGAAGGCGGTCGCCGACAGGGTCAGCCGGCCATCGAACAGCGTCTGGTCGATGCCAACGTCGCCGCCGACGCTCTTCTCCGATTTCAGCGCCGTGGTGATGCCATTATCAAGATTATACGCCTTCTGGAAAAAGCTCGGCCGCTTGGCGCCGGTGCCGAGGCTGGCGCGCAGCTTGGTCTCGGTCGTGGGGATCTCGTAGGCGGCGGTGAAGCGGCCGGTGAGGAAGCCATCCTCGCCCGGCTGGCCGTCATAGCGTCCGCTGAAAGTCAGGAAGAGATGGTCGATCGGCGAGATCTGGTCGCCGGCGAAGAGAGCATAACGCGTCGCGGTGTCGTCGAAGTTTCCGGAATAGGACGGGTTGGCCGCATAGCTCGCCTGCTCCTGTTCGAGCCGCACGCCGCCCAGCAGTTGCCCGAAAGCCCCTGCCCCGAAAGTGGCGCGATACTCGGCGCCGACGTTACGCGAGGAATAATCGTAGGTCTGGTCCGGCGTGCCGGGTTCGAAATTGTGACGGCGTGCGGTGGTAGCGAAGCCGGTGAGCGACTGCTTGATGCTTCCGTCGGGGCTGTCGAATGACAGCCGGCCGTAGCCGGTCACCATCGACTTGTCCTCGGTGTTGCGGGCATTGGCCGGGTCGGTCCCCCAACCCGGCGACCCGTCATAGTCGCTCTTTCCGGTCGTGCCTTTGACGCTGAAATCAAGCCGCGGGCCGTCGGCGGGGGCATAGCTGCCGCTGATCGAGCCGCTCCATCGTTCGAGGCCGTCGGCCTCGTCGTGATCGCGGTTGCCGACGCGGGAGAAGCCTGAGGTGGCGACGTGCTCGCCACTCAGCAGCATGCTGAAATCGTCCTTGGCAAAGCCGCCCGACAGGCGCTCGACATGGGTGCCGTAGCTGCCGCCCTCGACCGTCAAGGAGGCGCGCGGCGCCCCGCGCGGCTTGCGCGTGATGATGTTGATGACGCCGCCCATGGCGTCGGAGCCGTAGATCGAGCTTTGCGGCCCGCGCAGGATCTCGATGCGCTCGACGTCGTCGAGCGAGATGCTGGAAAAGTCGAACTCCTCGTTGGCGGTCGACGGGTCGTTGACGCGCACGCCGTCGATGAGCACCAGCGTGTGTCCGGAATTGCCGCCGCGCAGGTGCACTTCCGCCAGACCGCCAGGGCCGCCGGATTCGCTGACTGCGACGCCGGGCACGGTGCGCAGCAGGCCGGCAACCGACGTCGCCGAGGCCTGCTCGATCTGGTCGTGCGAGATGACCGAGACGGCGCTGCCCGACTGGCCGATCGCGATCGGCAGGTAATAGGGCGTGACGACGATTGACGGTATCTCCGCAAAGGCCGGTGCCGTTGTCGCGGCAAGCAGGATCGTTGCGGCGCGGAGGCGCCGGAAAGCGTCAGTCATATTCCCCATCCCCGATCTGGATCGATTTGGATTGATTGGGCGCGCGATTGCCCGTGAAGTGATGTGTCCCGGACCGATCCGGCTTCCCCACCGAAGCGCCAGGGGGTAAACGAGCATCATCCGGGGGGCGACGTTCACGATCATGAAGACCGCAACCGTCATCCGTTTCGTCGCAGCGCTGCTCGCGGTTCTTCCGCTTGGCGCTTCGGCCGGCGAAGCGGCAAAGCGCATCGTCTCCATCAACATGTGCACCGACGAGCTGGTGCTGGCTCTGGCCGATCCCGACCAGATCGTCGGCCTGTCGCCCTATGCGGCCGATCCGTCGATGTCGTTCATGGCCGATAAGGCAGCCAAGTACCGCGACGACATCGCCGAAGCGGAGAGCGTGGTCGACCTGCATCCCGACCTGGTGCTGTCGGGCAGCTTCACCAAGCGGGTGACGCAGGAGATGCTGACCCGGCTCGGCTATCGTTTCGAACTGTTCGACGCGCCGCGCAGCATCGACGAGTCGATCGCCCAGATCCGTGATGTCGCCGCACTGGTCGGCCATCCTGAACGCGGGGCGGCGCTGATCGGCAGGATCGAGGCGGCGCGCGAGGCGGCGCTGGCCGCCGCCCGGGGGCGGCTCCATCCGACGGTGGCGGTCTATCAGCGGCGCGGCTACGTCTCCGGCGGCGATACGCTGACCGGCGAACTGCTGTCGATCGCCGGCTTCACCAACGAGGGCGGGCGGCTGGCCGGCCCGACCGGCGGTTTCGTGTCGCTGGAAACGCTGGTGGCACGGCACCCGGACTATATCGTCGTCGCCGTGCCCGACCCGCGCGCCGTCGACCAGGGCACCGCCCTCCTCTCCCATCCGGCGGTGGCGACGCTCTATCCCCCGTCGCGGCGCATCGTCCTGCCCCAGCGGCTGACGGTCTGCGGCGGACCGTCGCTTCCTGCCGTTCTCGGCCGGATCACCCGCGAAGCTCAGCGCATCGAGCAAAACCATTGATCTCACTCGACCACATCTGGCTGTTGGCGATCGCGCTGGCGCTCGATGCGGCGGTCGGCGACCCCGACTGGATCTGGCGGCGCCTGCCCCACCCGGTGGCGATCGCGGGTCAGCTCGTCGGCTGGCTCGACCGGCTGCTCAACAGCGAGAGGTTGAGCGCGGGCTGGCGAAAGCTGGCGGGCCTCGCCGCCATCACCATCGTCGTGGTGCTCGCCGCGCTCGTCGGCACCGGGCTGGAGATGGGCTTCAGCGCCCTTCCCTTCGGCTGGATCGGCACGGCCATCGTCGCCTCGGTGCTGCTCGCCGGCCGCACGCTCTACGACCGGGTGGCGGCGGTTGCCGACGCTTTCGTCGAAAGCCTGCCGGCGGCGCGGCACGCGGTGGCGCGCATCATCGGTCGCGATCCCGGCAGCCTCGACCAGCCGCATGTCTGCCGCGTAGCGATCGAATCCCTCGCCGAGACCTTCTCCGAGGACGTGATCGCCCCGGCCTTCTGGTTTCTGCTGCTCGGCCTGCCGGGGCTTTTCGCCTACAGGGCGATCGACACGGCCCGCGCGACGATCGGCCACCTCACCCGGCGCTACGAGCACTTCGGCTGGGCCGCCGCCCGGCTCGACGATCTCGTCAGCCTGCCGGCGAGCCGCATTGCCGGCGCTCTGGTGGCGCTGTCGGCGCCCGTGGCCGGCGGCACCATCGCCCGGGCTTTCCGCGTGATGATCGCCGAGGCGCCGCACCATCGCTCGCCCAATGCCGGCTGGCCGGAGGCGGCCATGGCCTCCGCGCTTGGCGTCGCGCTGGCCGGTCCGCGCCGCTTTGCCGGCATTATCGTTAGCGACCCCTTCGTCAACGCCACCGGCCGGCGCGACGCCAACCCGGCTGACATCCGCCGGGCGCTCCGGGTCTATCTCGCCGCCAACGCGGTCTTCTTCGCCCTGGTGGCGGCCGCTGCGGTCACCATGCTGTGGCCGTAGCCCGGCGATCTCCAGCAGCCGGTCGATGGCAACGTGGCGCTCGAGATGGTCGGCGAGCCCGTCGAGGGCTGCATCGACGCTGGTTTCATAGGCAAGCGACGATGCTACGCCGGCTTCGGCGAGGAAGGCCTTGCGGAAGGAGTCGGCGCTGAAGAGGCCGTGGACATAGGTGCCGGCCACCAGCCCGTCGGGCGATGTGGCGCCGTCAAGACGGTCGCCAAGGTCGATCACTGGTCGCGTGCAGTCCGGTCCCGCCGTATGTCCCAGATGAATTTCATAGCCGTCTATGGAATCGCCGCTTGCTACATGACGGCCGGAGACCGGCACAGTGGTCTTGTCGCCGGACAACACGGTCGTGACGTCGAGCAGGCCGAGCCCGACAACCGTCTCGGCAGCCCCCTCGACGCCGTCAGGATCGGCAATTGCCTTGCCGAGCATCTGGTAGCCACCGCAGATACCCAGCACGCGACCGCCGCGGCGATGATGCGCCAGAATATCGATGTGCCAGCCCTGCGCATGCAGGAAGCGGAGGTCGCCGATGGTCGATTTCGTGCCCGGTATGAGGATGAGGTCGGCGGCGGGAATGGGCGTCCCCGGCTCGACGATCACGACGCGCACCTCGGGCTCCAGGCGCAGCGGATCGAGATCGTCGAAATTGGCGATGCGCGGCAGGGCCGGCACGGCGATCGTGAACCGGCCATGGGGGTTCGGCCGCCGCTCGGAAAGATCGAGCCCGTCCTCCGCCGGCAGGCGATGCGCGTCCTCAAACCACGGCACCACGCCGAGGCTGGGCCAGCCGGTGCGCTTTTCGATGGTACGCAGGCCTTCGGTGAAAAGCGCCACGTCGCCGCGCAGCTTGTTGACGAGGAAGCCCTTGATGCGCCGCCGGTCGGCCGGCGACAGGACGACCGCGGTGCCGACCAGGCTGGCGATGACGCCGCCGCGGTCGATATCGCCGACGAGCACCACCGGCACATTCGCCGCTTCGGCGAATCCCATATTGGCGATGTCGCCGTCGCGCAGATTGGTCTCGGCCGGGCTGCCGGCGCCCTCGACGACGACAATGTCGGCGTCGCGGCCGACCCTGGCCAAGCTTTCCAGAACCTGCGGCAGCAGGTCGGCCTTGCGCTTGCCGAAGTCGGCGGCGGCGAGTGTCCCGGCGCGCTTCCCCTGAACGATCACCTGGGCGCCGATATCGGTCTCCGGCTTGAGCAGCACCGGGTTCATGTGGACGGACGGGGGCAGCCGGCAGGCGAGCGCCTGCAGCGCCTGGGCGCGACCGATCTCACCGCCGTCGGCGGTCACCGCGGCATTGTTCGACATGTTCTGCGCCTTGAAGGGCGCCACGCGCAGGCCACGGCGCACCAGCGCGCGGCACAGCCCGGCGACCAGCACCGACTTGCCGACATGGCTGCCGGTGCCTTGGATCATGATGGCGGGGACCATGATGGCGGGGGTCGTGAGGGCCGGCGCGGCGCGGCCGGCGGTCACAGGGTGACCTCGGCGTTCGGATTCGGCTTGAGGATGAGCGGCTGGCCGGCGGCGACGAGCACGACCTGGGTGGCGACCGCGGCGACGCGCTGGTTGAGCGTGCCGAGTGCATCGGCGTAGCGGCGCGCCAGCGGATTGTCGGGATGATGCCGCCGCCGACCTCATTGGAGACGAGGCGACCGGCCCGGCGGCGTGCTCCAGCGTCGCGATCAGCGCGTCGGTCGCCACCTCGACGTCGCGTTCCGCCCCCATCAGGTTGGACAGCCACAGGGTCAGGCACTCGACCAGGACGGCGGTGCCGGGACCCGACTCGCGGGCGATCACGCCGGCAATGTCGAGCGGCTCCTCGACCGTGCGCCAATGCTCGCCGCGATAGCTGCGGTGTTCGGTGATGCGCGCCGCCATCTCGCCGTCGCCGGGGGTGGCGACCGCCAGATAGACGGGCGTGCGCCCGCTCGTGGCCACAAGCCTTTCGGCAAAGCGGCTTTTGCCTGAGCGCTGGCCGCCGACGACCAGCACACGCTTGGCCATGATCGTCTAGCCGTGCGTGCGGAATACGTGCAGGCGCGCAGATGCTGCGGTAGCGGGAAAAACGGTCATTCGCGTCTCCTTCTCCGTCCCACCGACGGAAGGTCTATAGGGACGCGTCGGCCGGTCTCCTGGCTCGCGGGTCGTAGTCTTTATTCCGCGCCTTCCCGGTTTCCCAGTGGCCGATGCGGAACGACTCGCCGCTTACAGTTGCGGGGGCAGCTGCGGCTTTGGCTGGTATCACCCAACCTCACCGCATTCCCGTTTGATCCTCGGGGACTCACGCCCCCGAGGAACCGACGCAGGCGTCACGTTAAGGGCGGCCGGAGGGCGCGGTCAAGGGACTTGACGCTGCCTACGCGCTAGGCAGATGCAATTGTCTTTGCGCGAGCCGTTTGCTTAAACTTGGGGCAGACGACGGGGACAATGCACATGATCGATACGGGTGACACCGCCTGGATGCTCACATCCACGGCGCTGGTTCTTTTCATGACGGTGCCGGGCCTGGCGCTGTTCTACGGCGGCCTGGTGCAATCCCGGAACGTGCTGTCGGTGCTGATCCACTGCATGGCGATCGCCTGCGGCGTTTCGCTGATCTGGTTCATCGTGGCCTACAGCCTCGCCTTCGGCGACGGCAGCCCGCTGATCGGCGGGCTCGGCATGGCGTTTCTTGCCGGCATGGCGCGCGGCGCGGTCCATCCGGGCACGCATATCCCCGAATCCGTCTTCTTCATGTTCCAGATGACCTTCGCCATCATCACGCCGGCGCTCATCGTCGGCGCCTACGTGGAGCGCGTCCGCTTCGCTGCGGTCATCCTGTTTTCCGCCCTGTGGCTGCTGGTCGTCTATGCGCCCGTGGCCCATTGGGTGTGGGGCGGCGGCTGGCTGGCCGAGCTTGGTGTCATGGATTTCGCCGGCGGCATCGTCGTCCATGTCACCGCCGGGGTTTCCGCTCTGGTCGCCGCCTGGATGGCCGGCAACCGCCGCGGCTTCCCGCACGGCATCGAGCCGCCCCATGCGCCGTGGATGGTGATGGTCGGCGCCGCCATGCTGTGGGTCGGCTGGTTCGGCTTCAATGCCGGCAGCGCGGTCGCCGCCGGAACCGATGCCGGCATGGCGATGCTGACGACGCATCTGTCGGCCGCCACCGCCTCGCTGGTGTGGCTCGCCATCGAATGGCGGCGTTTCGGCAAGCCGAGCATGGTCGGCCTGGTCACCGGCACGATTGCGGGGCTGGCGACCGTGACGCCGGCTTCCGGCTTCGTCGGGCCGATCGGCGGCGTGCTGCTCGGCCTCGTCGGCGGCATGGTATGCTACGCCATGGTCAATGTGGTGAAGCACGTCATAAAGGTCGACGATTCGCTGGATGTGCTCGCCGTCCACGGTTGCGGCGGCGCGCTCGGCACGCTGGCCACCGCCTTCCTCGCCTTGCCCGTCCTGGGTGGTGTGGGCGTGCATACCGGTGTCGCGAGCCAGTTCGGCGTCCAGCTTGTCGGCGTCGTCTCCGTCGCCCTGTGGTCGGCGCTGGCGACCGCGGTCCTCCTGCGGGTCACCCAGGCACTTGTCGGCCTCAGGGTGTCGGTGGACGAGGAAGTGACCGGCCTCGACCAGACCGCCCACGGCGAATCCGGCTACAAGCTTTAGCTCAAGCACGGGACATCACGCATGAAACTGATCACCGCAATCGTTCAGCCGCATCGCCTCGATCCGGTGCGCGAGGCCCTGACCGAACTGGGCATTCAGGGAATGACCGTCACCGACGTGAAGGGCTACGGCCGCCAGAAAGGCCACACCGAAGTCTATCGCGGCACCGAATACGATATCGCCTACCTGCCGAAGACCAAGATCGAGGTTGCCGTCGACGACAGCCGTCTGGAGGCGGCCATGGAGGCGATCATGCGAGCGGCGCGCACGGGCAGGATTGGCGACGGCAAGATCTTCGTCACCGAGATTCTCGAAGCCGTGCGCATCCGTACCGGCGAGACCGGGCCGGAGGCGCTTTAGGCGGAGTCAGGGAGCCGGCTATTTAGCCGGCAAATCCCGGCGGGCGGCCTTGCGCTCGGCGTGGCTCCTGCGGTTGTTCCACCAGCCGACCAGGGCCACGGTCATCCGGCGGTTGAAGCGGCGGATCGGCGGCACGTCGGTGGCGAGGACGAGGAAGCCGAGCGGCACCATCCAGTAGCCGAGCACCGGCAGGAAACCGAAGAAGCCCCCGAGGATTATCAGGGCAACGCCGAGACCGATGCGCACCAGCCGGTTTGCCGGCAGGTTGAGCGAAAATTTGCCGAAGCGGATGCGGGCCAAGGACGCCTCTCTCGCGAGCCAGGAGCCGCAGAAAGATGGGGAAGACGACACCCCTTGGCAACCTCAATCGGGCGACAGGGCGCCTGTCCGGCGCATTCCTCTTGCAACGACCGGCCGGTTTGCTATAGGCAGCCGGTCACGCCGTCATGGCGTCGGTCCCCGGTAGCTCAGTTGGTAGAGCAAGCGGCTGTTAACCGCTGGGTCGCTGGTTCGAGTCCGGCCCGGGGAGCCAAACCTTCTCAATAGCTTGGCAGTACACCCGATGTGGTCTCAAAGCCCTATGCGGCTTGTGGGCAACATCTGGGGCAACATCGCGCCGACTTCAGGACAAGAAAGCCCCGGCCGATGATCTCGACCGGGGCCTCATGTGGTCCGCCTTTGTGGGTCCGCGTGTCGGCCGGTCGCGTTAACAAGCCATTCAAGGTTGGCAACGATGGGGACCGGATCCTCCGGCTTTGTGCGGAGGACATGGCGGCTTTTGCCAAGGCTCTTGGGGCCGGATGGCAGGCCGCGAAGCGCTCGTTTCAATTTCTCCTATGGCCTGCTTCTGTTTTGGACAGCTACCAAAACTTGGGCAGTCTTCGCATAGTCCTTCCCACATCAGGGGATTTTATGAGGACCGACCGCGTGACGCATCCTGCTGACAATTCCAGCAACCTTGCGACAACGGCCGGCGCCTGTGGCTGCGGCGATCAATCCTGCAGAAGCTTTCTCGACGCGGTCGCCGCCGACGGCGAACTGCTGGTGGTAAGCACGACGGTGGACCGCAAGTTCGATGTCTCGGCCATGCTTTCCCTGGTCGATGACCGAGCGGCGGTCCGCTTCGACAAGATCGCGGGTTCCGGGATGCCGGTGATCGGCAATCTCCTCACCAGCCGCAAGCGGGTCGCCAAGGCGCTCGGCGTCGAGGTCGCGGACATCCAGAAGACGATCACGGAAGCCATCCGCAAGCCGGTTGCACCGGTGCTCGTAGACTGTGCGCCGGTGCAGGACGAAATCGTGCGGGAGAAGGTGCTGGCCGGCCTGCCGGTGCCGAACTTCTTCGCCCGCGAGACCGGTGCCTACATAACCGCCGGCTTGATCGTCGCCCGCGATCTCGAGACCGGGCGCGGCAACGCCTCCTTCGCGCGCTTCAAGATTTTGAGCGACGACGAGGCGCTGATCGGCGTCGCGCCCAACCATCATCTGGCCATCCTCGCCCGCAGGGCCGATGCCCGCGGTGAGGCGCTGCCAATCGCCGTGGCGATTGGCGCCCATCCGGCGATCCAGCTCGCCGCCTGCCTCTATCTGGGCCTCGGGGACGACGAAATGGAGAATGCCGGCGCTCTGCTCGGATCGCCGGTGCGCATGGCCAAGGCGCTGACCTCGGACCTGCTGGTCCCGGCCGAGGCCGAGGTCGTGCTGGAGGGCCGCATCCATTCCGATCGGCCGCTGATCGAAGGGCCGGTGTCCGAATATCACGGCATGTACGAGGACTATGGCGTCGGACTGGTCTGCTCGTTCCAGGTGCGGACGAACCGCAAGGACGCCATGTTCCAGGTGATCGAGCCCGGCTATCACGCCGAGCACATCTACGTCGTCGCCGTGGCGATCGCCGCCTCACTCAAGATCCAGCTGTCGCGCGTGCTGCAAAATGTCGGCGAAGTGGCGGTCACCGCAGCCGGCTTCGGCCGCAACGACGTGGTGGTGCAGCTTCAAAATCCGCGCCCCGGCCAGGCGCGCCGCGCCATGGCGGTGTGCTGGGGGGCGGTCAGCATCATCAAGAATGTCACCATCGTCGACGCGGATGTCGACCCGTGGGACATAGCCGCCGTTGAACTGGCCAAGATGACGCGCATGCGCGCCGATCGTGACGTCCTGATCGTCTCCGATATGCCCGCCGATCGATCGGAGGCACAAGAGGACGGCGGCGTAGTCGCCAAGATCGGCTATGACGCCACCACCAAGGCAAACGACCGCAGCCAGGGCTTCGAGCGGGCCCTGCCGCCGGCGGAGTCCTACGCCCGCATGCGCAATTTGCTGGCGGAAATCCGCCCGGACCTCCTGACATGACCGACGGTCTCGGCGCGACCACGTCCACCTCCCCGCGGGATCCTGCCCGCAGCGCGGCGGCCAGGCGGCGGCTGATTGTTGCCATCACCGGGGCGTCCGGCACCTGCTACGGCATCCGAGCGCTGGAAATGCTGCGCGAGATCGAGGACGTCGAGACCCACCTGGTGATCTCGCCTGCCGCGGTCCGCACGGCGCAGGAGGAGGGCGTCGCGCTGGCGGCTGACGACATCCGCGCGCTGGCCGATTTCAACTACGGCCACCGCGACATCGGCGCGGCGATCGCCTCCGGCTCGTTCCGCTCGGCCGGCATGCTGGTCGCCCCCTGCTCGGTCAAGACGCTGAGCGGCATCGCCAACTGTTATGCCGAAGACCTGATCACGCGCGCCGCCGACGTCTGCCTCAAGGAGCGCCGGCCGGTGGTGCTGATGGTGCGTGAGACGCCGTTCCACGCCGGGCACATCGCGCTGATGGACCAGGCCACGCGCAGCGGCGCCATCATCATGCCACCGGTTCCCGCCTTCTACACGCGACCGCAGACGATTGACGACATCATCAACCAGAGCGTGGGCCGGGCCCTCGACCTGCTCAGCATCAGCCACCCTTCGGTCCGACGATGGAAAGGAGAGCCCTGAAGACTTGCCGCGCGAGCAGGTGAACGGGTCGACGTTTCCGAAGTACAAAGACTACCTAAAATACATGAATCTTTCTGCATGCGGACACGGAGTAAAACGAGAGAAGACACTGGGATAGACTGGAACATAGGACAACAACATGGAGATCACGTCATGCTGCCTTGTCGTCTAAAGAATTTGGATCTGTTCGGGCGGGTCGGAAGCACGCTCACCCTGATACTTGCACTGACCGGTGCGATGCCGGTTGTGGTGGGCGCGACCGCCGCCACGGCGGCCGAGGCGCCCATCAGCGGGGGCGAGATGACCATCATCAACGGCTCCGACATCACCAGCTGGGATCCGGCGATCACCAGCGGCACCTATCCGGGCGGCCCGATGGACGTGCGTGACGCCATCTACGGCGTCGTGGTCTATCTCGACGTCAACGGCAAGGTGCAGGGCGGCATGGCCGAGAGCCTGACCAGCGATGACGCAACGACCTGGACGCTGAAGCTGCGCCCCAACATCACATTCAGCGACGGTACGCCCTACGACGCCAAAGCTGTGAAATACAATTGGGACCGCATGGCCGATCCGGCCACGATGGCGCCGACCCAGGCGTTTGTCGCCAAGTGGAACAAGAGCATCAAGATCATCGATGCGTTGACGCTCACCATCACGCTCGGCGAGGCGGACCGCAATTTCGGCTCGGAACTTTCACAGCAGGCGCCGTTCATCGCCTCGCCTAACGCACTTGCTGCCGCCAAGCAGCCCTCCGACATCAAGCCCGTCGGCGCCGGCGCCTTCTTGCTCGACCATTGGGATCAAGGGGTGTCGATGACGTTGAAGCGCAACCCCGACTACTGGGATCAGCCGCGCCCCTATCTCGACACGCTCAACTTCAAGATCATCCCGGAAACCAATAGCCGTATCGCCACCGTGGTTCAGGGCGGCGCGACGATGATGGCCGGCTACCCCTATCAGTTCGGCTCCAACGCCACTGCACCGGGGATAGCCACCAAGGAAATCCCGATTCCGGGTCTCTATCGCGCCTATTTCAACCAAAAGTCCGGCTCGTTTACCGACCTTCGGGCCCGCAAGGCGTTCTACGAGGCCATCGACCGCGCCCGTCTGATGCAAGCCTACACGCAGATGACCGGCTATGTTACGCCGAACAACTATTTCACCAAGACATCGCCCTATTATCAGACGCAGTATAACCTGCCTGAATACAATCCAGAGGACGCGCAGGCGCTGTTCGACCAACTGGCTGCCGATGGCAAGCCCTTCAACATCAAACTGGTCACCTATTCCAACTCGGACCTCAAGCGGCTGGCGTCCTATGTCCAGCAGGCCATGAGCGTCTACAAGAATGTCAAGGTGGACGTGAACATCGTCGACCAAGCGATGTTGACCCCGACCTGCAAGGACCAATTGAACTTCGATCTCTGCGTCGACGGCGGCGTGCTGGTTGCCAACGGGCCCGAGCCGATCATTTCGAGCCAGCTCGGCACCGGCGGCACCTTCAACTGGGGGCAATACCACAACCCGAAGATGGACGAGGCGCTCGCCGCCGCCAGCGCCACGATGGATGAGGCGCAGGTGAAGGCCGACTATCTGGAGGTCCAGAAGATGGTCGCCGAGGACCTGCCGCTCTACGTCTTCGGTTCGGAGACCCGCTACCTGCTGCTGCGCGACAACACAGGCGGCATCGTGCCCTCAGACGGCGGGATGCTGCAGAAGCAGTATCTCTACGTCTGCAAGGACAAGTGCGCGGCCGCGCCCTAACGTGCCGAGCGTCCCTCCGTAGGGGCGCTCTTTTCCCCGGGACAGGACCGCTCAACGCCGAAATTCCAGGTCGGCGGTCCTGTAACCCTCTTGCGTGCGGGCAGACCAGCCCCGCCCAACAAAGCCCTGCCGACCGCGGACCAGCTGCGGTCGGCAGCCAAGGAAGTAACTCCCGAAAGGCCCTTACCATGTTCGACAAGCAACCCAGAACGACGTTTCGGGAGCTGTTCGCCCGCGAGCAAGTGTTTACCCCTTGCGTCTGGGACTGCTACTCCGCCAAGGCCGCCGAGATGGCGGGCTTCAAGGCCATCCTGCTGAGCGGCGCCTCGCTGGGATTCTCCGTGTCGGGGGTACCGGACATGGGCCTGCACAACCAGGAAGAACTTGTCTGGGCGACCGATCGGATCGCCGATTATTCTCCGCTGCCGCTGATCATCGACGCTGATGACGGCTTCGGCGACGTGGCGCAGGCCTACCGCACGTGCAAGCGCCTCGCCAAGGCCGGCGCCGCCGCGATCCTGATCGAGGACACGCCGAACGAGCGCGGCTATGCCCGCTTCGGCCGCGCCATGGAAGCGGCGACGCTCGCCGGCAAGCTCGACGGCAACGTCCCCCACGAGGTCGTGCCCGCCAATTTGTGGCTCGCCAAGATCAAGGCCGGCATCGAGGCCTGCGCAGGCACGGACTGCGTCATCATCGCCCGCTCCGAATCGAAGCTCGAAAAGGGCCTCGACGATGCGATCGAGCGTTGCGTGCGCGCGGCCGAACTCGGCGCCGAGATGACCTATGTCCACGGCCTGCGCACGCTCGATGAGTGCCGGAAGGTCGCCAAGGTGCTGCCCGGCTGGAAGATGTTCGGCGACGTGGCAACCGTGAACGGCAAACCGTTCGTCACCCTCGAAGAGATCGCCGAGCTCGGCTTCAACCTCGTCACCATGCACTATCTCGAAAAGGGCTCGATGTTCGGCATGATGGACTACGGCCGTCGCGTCTTCGCCGACCGCTCCACCCGCTATGCCGACGAACACGACATGGGCGGCTATTCCAGGGCCGAGCAGAAGGCGCTGCTGGAGCGCGACAGCGGCTGGCTCGACGCCGAAGCGGAGTGGAAGAAGGTCTGAGGCGCCCGGAGGCGGCGGCCGCGCGGGCCGGTCGACCGATCGGACGGACGCAGCCGTGGACGCGGACCTGGCCGTGAACGCCGCGGCCGGTCCCACCGTTGCGGCCGAGCCGGCGAAACGCTTGAAGGGAGTGGCGCCATGAGAGATAGCATCCTGCGTTACTCGACGGCGGTCGGCGCGCGGCTGCTGGCCGGCATACCCGTGTTCTTCATCGTCACCTTCGCCGCGACGGCGGTGACGAGCCTGGCGCCCGGCTCTCCGGCCCAACTCATTCTCGGCGACAACGCCACGCCCGAACAGATCGCCAAGCTAAACGCTGCGTATGGCTATGACCTGCCGGTCCTGGAGCGCTACCTGCACTGGCTCGGCCACGTTGTCAGCGGCGATTTCGGCAAGACGCTATTCTCCCAGCAGCCGGTCTCGGCGCTGCTGTTCGACCGCGCCGCGGTAACCTTCGAGATCGCCATCCTCGCCCAGCTAGTGTCCTTCGTCTTGGGCGTGCCACTGGCCATGTATGCGGCCAGTCACCCTGGCCGGCTCGTCGACACTGTGATGCGCTCGATCTCGTCGCTGATGCTGGCGGTGCCGACCTTCGTCATCGTCGTCCTGCTGTCGTGGTTGTTCTCGCAGGTATTGCGCTGGCTTCCCGCCACCGGCTGGGTCACCCTCTCGCAGGATCCGCTCGGCAACCTCTGGTATGTGTGCCTGCCGGTAATGTGCCTGTCGGCCCACCAGAGCTCTTATCTCTACCGCGTCAGCCGCAACGAATTCGTCGCCGTGCTGCAGGAGGATTTCGTAGAGGTCGCGCGGGTGAAGGGCCTTTCGCTGGCCTATATCCTGTTGCGCCACGTGCTGCGCCCGGCCCTGCCGCAGATCATCACCGTCATGGGGCTGTCATTCACCTATCTGCTGGCCGGCTCCTTCGTGGTCGAGGCGTATTTCGCCGTGCCCGGCATCGGCTGGACCGCGCTCTCGGCGGTCAAAAGCCACGATCTTGCCGTGGTCCAGGCCATCCTCTCGCTCACGGTCGTCATCTTCGTGCTGATCTTCATCCTCGTCGACCTCTGCTATGCCCTCATCGATCCGCGGGTGGACGTCGTATGACGCCGCTCTATCCCGATCCGGTCGGCGTGCCTGACCAAGAGCCGCTGGCCGACATCGTCGCGACGGCCATGCCGAAAAGCCGACGGCTGCGCTTCCCCACCTCCTCGATTTTCGAGATCGGCTCGGCATTATTTCTCATCGCGCTGGTGCTCGCCGCCGTCTTCGTTCAAGTCATCCCAGGTCTGGTCAGCCCGAACTTTCCCTACGGCGATTTCTCCCAACCGCCCGAGCTGTCGCTGAACGGCCTGCTCGGCACCGACGAGATCGGCCGCAGCATCCTTTCCCGCGTGCTGTGGGGGGCTCGGGCGTCGCTGTCCATCGTGCTGTTCGCCACGTTGATCTCGGCCGGCGTCGGCCTGCTGCTCGGCCTCGTCGCCGGCTTCTACCGCGGCCTGGCGGAGCGCGTGGTCGATCTTTATGCCAACTCGATGTCGTCGATGCCGTCGATCCTGGTCGTGCTGGCATTCGTCGCCGTCACCGGCTCCTCGGTGGTCACCATCACGCTGGTGCTCGGCATCCTCGACATCGGCACCTACGCGCGGGTCGCCAAGGGTGGCGTGATCTCGCAGTCGAGCCGCGACTACGTGCTTGCCGCCCGCGCCATGGGCGCCACCGACCGGCGCATCCTGGTCAAGGAAATCCTGCCCAACCTGGTGCCGGCGCTCACCGCCATCATGCCGACGCTGATGGCCGGGCTGATCGTCACCGAAGGCTCGCTTTCCTTTCTCGGCTACGGCATTCCCCCGCCGCAGCCGAGCTGGGGCGGCATGATCGCCGCCTCGACCGACCTGTTGAGCCGGTTTCCGCTGCTGATCTTCGGCCCGATCCTGGCCATCGTGCTGACGGTCTACGCGCTCAACACGGTGGGCGACTATTTTGCCAGGCGTCTCAACAGTCGTGACCGGAATGCCTGATATGACCGAAACGGCACAGGACACGCCGCTGCTGACAGTCGACGCCATCACCTGCTCGCTCGACAGCGATGCCGGACCGGTGCGCCTGCTGGAGGACATCGCCTTTCGGCTCGGCCCGAAGTCCGCGCTCGGAATCGTCGGCGAATCCGGCGCCGGCAAGTCGATGCTGATCAAGACGATCATGGGTATCACGCCGGTCGGCATGAACGTGGACGGGCGTATCGTCTTCGCCGGCGCGGACCTCATGGCTCTGGCGCCGCGAAAGCGGGCCGAAACGCTCGGGCGGAGCGTCGGCATGGTGTTCCAAAACCCAATGACGTCGCTCAATCCCTTCGTGCGCGTTGGCCGGCAAATCGCCGAAGCCGCCCGCATCCATCTGGGCTTGTCGCGCAAGGAAGCACGGGCGCGAGCCATCGAACTCTTGGACGTAGTGGGCATTCCGGATGCGGCCGAATGCTACGAGTATTTCCCGCACCATTTCTCGGGCGGCATGAAACAGCGCATCATGATCGCCGCCGCACTTGCCTGTCGACCTGCGCTTCTGATCGCCGACGAGGCGACGACCGCGCTCGACGTGACGGTGCAGAAGGAGGTCCTCGACCTGCTGCAGATGCTCCAGCGCGAGCGCGAAATGTCGATGATCCTCGTCTCGCACAATCTAGCCCTGGTCGCCGGCCGCACCGACGAACTGTTGGTGCTTTATGGCGGCCACGTAGTCGAATACGGCCGCACGGAAGCCGTCTTCCGCAATCCGCGCCACCACTACACCGCTGCACTGCTTTCGGCGATGCCGCGGATCGACCAGCCGGCGCACGTCCGGCTAGCCACGATCCCCGGCGCCCCGCCGATATTTGCCGCGGGCCAGCGCGGCTGTCCTTTCGCGCCACGCTGCGCGGCGGCCGAAGGCGTCTGCCACGAGACCCGGCCAAAGATGACCGTCAATTCCGATCGCAGCCACCGTTTCGCCTGCCATTTCCCGATCGGCGAGCCAGAGGCGGATGCCAATCCAGCCGGGCCGCTGGCGACCGAGCCATCGTCCGCAGAGGAGAGATCAGGCGCATGAGCGACGGCACTCGGACAGTCGATCCGAGCGCCCAGGCGCTCCTCGACGTTCGCAACTTGTCCGTTCGTTTTACCCGCGTCGGCAAGGTCATGCTGGCGGTGGACGACGTCTCATTTACGGTCTCGGCCGGCGAGACACTCGGCCTCGTGGGCGAATCCGGCTCGGGCAAGACCACCATAGGCCGGGCGATCCTGCGGCTGCTGGGTGCGGCCAACACCGCGACCGAGGGGAAGATCACCTTCGACAACAAAGATCTCTACCAGCTCGGCGCCGGCGAGATGCGGCTCATGCGGCGGCGTCTGCAGATGATCTTCCAGGATCCGGTTTCCTCGTTCAATCCGAGACGCAGGGTCGAGGAGATCGTCGCCGAGGGCCTGATCATCCAGGGCATGTCGCGGGCCGAATGCGACCGGCGCGTTACTGCGGCGCTGGAAGTGGTGGGCTTCACGCGGGCGGAGGTGGCCGGCCGGCGTCCGCACCAGTTTTCCGGCGGCCAGTGCCAACGGCTGGCGATCGCCCGCGCGCTGGCGGTCGAGCCGCAACTCATCGTCTGCGACGAGCCGGTCGCCTCGCTCGACGTCTCGGTTCAGGCCCACATCATCAACCTGCTGCAAGACATCCGCGAGACCCGGCACCTTGCGTTGGTCTTCATCTCCCACGACCTCGCCGTGGTGAGGAACGTCTCGGATCGCGTCTGCGTACTCTATACGGGGCGGATCGCCGAGATCGGCGACGCCAAGGCGATCTACGAGCGGCCGGCCCATCCCTATACCCGCACCCTGCTCGAAGCGGTTCCGGTGATCGATCTCGACCACCCGGTCGAGCCGGCTGCCGCTCGTCTCACCGCGCCGTCACGACTGCGCCCGCCGACGGGCTGCGCCTTTCGCATGCGGTGTCCGCGCGCGCAGGGCCGTTGCGCCGACGAGATGCCGGCGCTCACCGCGGCGGCGGCCGGGCAGATGGTGGCGTGCCATTTCCCCCATGACGAGCCTGCGCCGGGATCGGCGACGACGTGACGGGACCGACGGGGGCAGAAGAGGAAAGACGATGAGCGACTTCGACACGGTGATCCGCGGCAGGCTGATCACGGAAGACGGCGTCACTGACGGCGGCTTCGTCGCCATCCGGGACGGCCGGATCGCCGGCGTCGGCGACGGCACGCCTCCAGCGGCGCGCGAGAGACACGATTTCGGGTCGGCGCTGGTGTTGCCTGGCGCCATCGACCCGCAGGTCCATTCGCGCTCGCAGAAGGACCAGGAAGACTTCATCTGGTCGACCCGGGCGGCAGCGGCCGGCGGGGTCACCACCATCGTCGACATGCCCTACGACGCCGGCAAGCTGATCTCCACCGGCGACATGGTCGCAGAAAAGGCCAGAAGCGCCGGCGAACAAGCCCGTGTCGATTTCGCGCTCTATGGCACGATCGACCCAAGGCAGGGTCCGGTTCAAATCGCGGCCATGGCCGAGGCGGGCGCCGCCGCGTTCAAGTTCTCGACCTTCGAAACCGATCCCAACCGGTTCCCGCGCATCCCCACGCCGATGCTCTACGACGCCTTCGTCGAGGTGGCCAAAACCGGCCTCGTGGCCGGCGTCCACAACGAGAACGACGAATGCGTGAAGACGTGGATGAAGGCGGTGCGGGACGCCGGGCGCACCGATTATGCCGCGCATGGTGCCTCGCGGCCGCCGATCGCCGAGATGCTGGCCACCGCCGAGGTCTACGAGCTGGGGGCGGCCACCGGCTGTGCGGCGCATATTGTCCACTGCTCGGCCAGCCGTGGCTATGACATGGCGGCGGCCTACCGCTCCCAAGGCTTTGCGGCGACCATCGAAGCGTGCATCCACTATCTCGTCCTCAGCGAAGAGGAGGACGTGTCCCGCCTGCTCGGACGGGCGAAGTGCAATCCGCCGATCCGCTCGGCCAAAGAGCGGGAGCTACTCTGGAAGCACGTCGAAGCCGGCCGCGTCACAGTGGTCTCCACCGACCACGTGTCCTGGAGCCTTGCGGCCAAGTCCTCGCCGAACATGCTTGAGAACGCCTCCGGCATGCCGGGGCTGGAAGTGATGAGCAGCCTCTTTCTCGACGGCCTCACCGCCCGCGGCTTGCCGCTGAGCATCGCCCCGCGGCTGATGTCGGGCAATCCGGCCCGGCTGTTCCGCCTCACCGCACAGAAGGGGGCGCTGAAGATCGGCCTCGATGCTGACATCGCGGTCTTTGCCGAGCGGCCGCGCCGCTACGACGCGGCGGGCAGCGGCCACAACGTGGTGGGCTGGAGCCCCTATGAGGGCATGACGATCCGCCACGCGCCGGTCGCCACCTTCCAGCGCGGCCGGTTGGTCTTCGACGGCAAGGACGTACTTGCCGCCCCGGGCGCGGGCCGTTTCGTGAGGCCCCAGCGCGCTGCGGGGAGCGTCTTCCAATGAGCGGGCGGTTGCAACTCGCGGGTGCGGATCGGGCGCGGATCCAAGCCGACTTCGACGCGCTCGCCGCGATCACCGAGCCGGACCGGCCGTGGACGCGGCGGTCGTTCACCCCGATGTTCCTGAAGGGCCGGCACTATCTCACGGCACGCTTCATCGAAGAGGGACTCACGGTTCGCCTGGACGCCGCCGGCAACCAGATCGGGCGGCTCGACGGCAGCGAACCCGGCGTGATCATGACCGGGTCGCACTCCGACACGGTGCCATCGGGTGGCCGCTTCGATGGCATCGCCGGCATCGTCTGCGGGCTGGCGGCGGTCCGGACGCTGCGGACGAGCGGCTACCGGCCGCGCCACAGTCTGGAACTGTTGGACTTCCTCGCGGAGGAGCCCAGCGAATGGGGCCTGTCCTGCATCGGCAGCCGGGGCATGGCGGGAGCGCTGACGGCGACCGATCTCGCCCTCGTCGGCCCCGGGGAGGAACGGCTCGGTGAGGCGATCACCAGGATCGGCGGGGATGCCGGCGCGCTCGGGCAGCCCCTGCGCGACGACATCGCCGCCTTCGTCGAGATCCACATCGAGCAGGGTCCGGTGCTGGAGGCAGAGGCGATCGGCATCGGAATCGTCACCAGCATCGCCGGCATCGCCCGGCTCAAGGTACGCTTCGCTGGCGTCGCGGCCCATGCCGGCACCGCGCCGATGACCATGCGGCGCGACGCCGGGCTGGCGCTCGCCCGCTTCATGCTGGCGATCCGAGACGCGGCCCGCGCCGTCACCGGACGCGGGCATCTCACTGCTACGACGGGCGTCCTGCAGGTGAAGCCCAACGCCGCCAATGTTGTGCCGGGCGCGGCGGAGACCATCGTCGACATCCGGGCCGAGCAGGACGCGGCGATGGACGATTTTCTTGCCGCCGCCGACGCGGCGGCGCAGGAGGCGGCGTCGGCGGAAGGCTGCACGGCCACGGTTACGCGTCTGAGCCTGACACGCGCCGTCGCCTGCGATCGGCGACTGCGCAAGACGATCGACGAGGCGGCGCAAAGCGTGGGTATCCGAACCCGCGCGCTGGCGTCCGGCGCCGGCCACGATGCGGCCTTCGTCGCGCGTCTGGCGCCAGCGGCGATGATCTTCGTGCCATCGAAGGACGGACGCAGCCATTGCCCCGAGGAGTGGACCGACACCGACGATTTCGTCCGAGCCTCCGACCTGCTCGCCGAGACGCTGATGCGCCTCGATCAACAGCAATCTTGAGCCGAAGCCGCCAGGCCTCACGATCAATATAAGGGACCGACAATGAACACGATCATTCTGGACGGCGACACCTTGACCATCGAGCAGGTAGTTGCCATTGCCCGGGAGGGCGTCAAGGTGGAGATCGCCGCGGCCTCGCGGGCCGAGATCATCCGCAAGCGCGCCTATATCGACGAGAACTGGCTCACCGAGAACGCGCCGGCGACCTATGGCTTCAACACCGGGGTCGGCAAGCTCAAGGACTATCCGATCAGCCAGGCCGACAACGAGGCCTTCCAGAAGAACATCGTGCTCTCCCATTCCGCGGGTGTCGGCGAGCCGGCTTCCGAGGAGATCGTGCGCGCGATGATGGCGGTGCGCATCAACGCCTTCTGCCTCGGCGTCTCCGGTCTGCGCATCGAGGTGGTCGACCGCCTCGTCGAGATGCTGAATCGCGGCGTGCACCCGGTGGTGCCGATCCAGGGTTCGGTGGGGGCCTCTGGCGACCTCGCCCCGCTTGCGCACATGGTCTCGGTACTGATCGGCTACGCGGAGGCCGAAGCGTGGTACGCGGGCACGCGCATGCCCGCCCCCGAGGCGCTCGAAAAGGCCGGTCTGGAGCCGGTGGATTTCGCGCTGCAGGCCAAGGACTGCCTTGCGCTCATCAACGGCAACAGCCTGTGTGCCGGCATGGCCGCGCTGACGCTGTTCGACGCCGAGAAGATGATGAAGACGGCCGACGCCATCGCCGCCCTCAGCCTCGAGGCCATCCGCGGGGAGCAGGCCGCGTTCGATCCGCGCATCCACGCCGTGCGCAAGCAGCTCGGCCAAATCGCCGCGGCCACCAACATCCGCCGCCTTGTCGAGGGATCGCGCCGCACCTCGGAAGCGTGCCGCGCCGTCCGCCTCGACGACGACGTGCTGCACCCGGTCCACCACGCCCGCGTCCAGGACCAGTATTCTTTCCGCTGCATGCCGCAGGTGCACGGGTCTTGCCGCGACCAGTTGAACCACGCGCGCACGCTGGTGACGCGTGACCTCAACGCGGCCACCGACAATCCGCTGGTGTTCTGGAACGAGACGGGCGCGCTCGAATTTCTCTCCGGCGGTAACTTCCACTGCGAGCCCATCGCCTTCGCAATGGACATTCTGTCGATCGCGCTCATCGAGATCGGCAACATCTCGGAGCGTCGGCTGTTCGCGCTTTGCGACACCACGTTGAACTACGGCCTGCCGCCGAACCTCGCGGGACGGCCGATCGGCCTCAACTACGGCTACGGCATCATCGCCACAGCCGCCACCGCCGTCGCCTCGGAGAACAAGACGCTGGCCTTCCCGTCGGTGGCCGATTCCATCTCGACCAAGAGCAGCCAGGAAGACCACGTCTCCATGGCGCCGTGGTCCTGCCGCAAGGCCCAGCAGATCCTCGACAACATGCACAAGATCATCGGCGTCGAGGCCCTGCTCGCCACCCGTGCCATCTTCCTGACGCGCGACGTGCTCGGCAGCTTCGCCCTCGGCAAGGGTACCGCTGCGCTCTATGGCGCTTTGTCCGATGTCATTCCGCTGGTCGAACACGACAGCTACATGCAGCGGCAGATCCGTCCGGCGTTCGAGATGATCACGTCGGGCAAGGCGCTGGCGGTGGCGGAAGAGGCCGTCGGCGCGCTCGCATGATCCTGCGCAGGCCTGCGGCGCCGCCCCTGCGGGCGGCGCCGCACCCGGATGGCGATGCCTTGATATGCCCGGGAGCTGCTCCTAAGATCGCGCCTATGGAACTCGCTACCGAGTTCAAACTGCTCGCAAAATTTGTCCTTGCCTGCCAGAATCCGAAAATCTCGCAGACCGCAGCCGATCAGGGGTTGGCGACTTCAGCGCTCAGCACCGCCCTGAAAAGGCTGGAGACCCGGGTGGGGATGAAGCTGTTCTCCCGCCAGGGTGGCCAGATCGGCCTGCTGCCGCCGGCCTTCTGGCTCTATCGAGAGGCCTGCGAGCTGCTGCAGCTTGAGCATCGGGCCTGCCAGGCGGCGGCGCGCGGCGGCCTGCCGCTCGAAAGGCTGCTCGTCAACGTCGATTTTTCTTTCGCCATCGGGCGCTTCTCGCGGGCGCTCGACCGGGCGATCCAGCGGATGGGCGACCTGTGGCCGCACTTGCTGATCGACTGCCAGTTCGCCGACATCGGCAGCCGGCAGTCCGCGGTCACGGTCGGAGCCCACGAGCGCATCGCGGCCGATCCAAGGGTGTGGATCGACATCTTCTACGTTCCCGAGGACAGTCCGGCGGATCCGGGCTTCGTCGGCGTGGTGTACGAAGACCCCTGGGTGGCGGTCGGCGGCACGGCGTGCAAGACGCCGCCCGATATCGCCACTGACCCGCTGGCGGTGACGCGGGTGCGGCCGGTCCTGCAGGCGGCCATCAACCGCTATGTCGAGGCCCACGGCAAGGGCAACCCGCTGCGCCAGGTCAACGCCGACGCCCGCGACCTCGGCCAGATCCTCTTCGACAATCCGCACCTGCGTTTTCTCATGCCGGCCTCAATGCTGGCGGCGCGAATGGGGCTGTCGTCGGCCGAGGCGACGCCGCTCGATCCGCCCCTGGTCTCGCCCGTCGGCGCACGGATCACCGGATCGCTGTCCGAGCAGGCCGAGACCTTCCTTTCGCTGCTGCGGGAAAACCTGCGGAGCCCAGAAGAGACCGTCGTCTTCGAGCCGCAGATGACGATGCGGCGGATTTCAGCTTTTCAACCTCGCCTGCCGCTGCGGCGGCATCTCGGCGGCGGCCCGGGTGGCCAATCTCTCGCAGCCCTCGGTGTCGGCGCAGATCCAGAAGATCGAGGAGACCGTCGGCAGCCCGCTGTTCACGCGGCGCAGCGACGGCGCGCTGATGACCGAGGCAGGCGGCCGGGTGCTGCCCTTCTCGCTGGAAATCGAGGCGCGGGAAGCGGCGCTGATGCGCCTGTTGCACGATCTGGCGGCCCATACACAGGCCGTCGTGTCGGTGGGCATGCTGCCGAGCTCCGGGCACGACAGCGTGCTGACGGCGCGGGTCGCCAACATGGTGATGCGCATCCATACCAGCCTTCCCAATCTGCACCTCGAGGTCATCGAAGCCTCCAACACGGTGCTGAACGAGCGCGTGCGCTCCGGGACGCTCAATCTCGCCATCGTGGGCATACCCGGGCCAAAAGTCGGCCGGATCGTTCTCGGGCCGGGCGAACCGCTGGCGGTGGCGGCCAATCCGGCCGTTGAGCTCGGCGACCGATCCGCACTCACGCTCGAGGAGCTCTGCGACCTGCCGCTTGTCATGGGCAGCCGCCATCTCAGCATCCACCAGAGCGTGATGGCGGCGGTACGGGCGCGGCATCTTCGGCTGCGCTCGGTGATCGAGGTCGGCTCACTACCGCTCGCGATCGCCATCGCCCGCCGTATCCCGGTGTGCACCGTCCTGCCCGCCTCCTCCGTGCGCCGCGATGTGGAGGAAGGCTGGCTCAAGGTATTGCCCATCGCGGCGGAAAACATTTCCGGGCAGATCTCGGTGATCTTTTCCATGGACCGCGCCCTATCGACAGCCGAACGGGCGATCATCCAGGCCCTGATCGCCAGCTTTGCCGGCGATCCGCCATAACGCGACAGCAAACGCCATGCCGACAGCGTTCTCTCCGACGATCGATGCGTTTCTGTTGCGCCACCACGTGATGTCGCTGGCCCTGGCCGAGGGCGAAGCGCCCTGGGCGGCCAGTGTGTTCTACGTGTTCGACGTTGCCGGCCGGCGCCTGATCTTCTTCACCTCGCCGGCCACCCGACACGGCGGCATGCTGGTGCGAAACGCCCGCGCCGCCGGCACCATCGCCGGCCAGCAGCGCGACATCGCCACCCTGTGCGGCCTGCAGTTCGAGGGCGCGGCGGCGATGCTGGGCGAACCGGAGGCCCGCGAGGCCGAGGCGCTGTTCGCCGCCGCTTTCCCAGGCGTCTCAGGCCACAACACGCCGCTTTGGGCGCTGTCGCCGGCCATGCTGAAGCTCACCAACAATGCTCTGGGATTTGGTTCCAAGGAGATCTGGCAGGCTTGACGGAGTCCCGCCTATCGACCCCAGAACAAGACGCTGGCTGCCGCGTGACATCGACGCCGTCTCCGACGTGGAAATCCAGGACATCCTGCTCACCGTCAACCTCACACCACGCAAGTGCCTCGGCTTTAGGACACCGTTCCAGCAATCCTCGCCGAGCTTGGCAAAGACGCTTAAATCCGCTTCTGGTGAGACCGGTGCACTTCGCTCCGGAATCCAGGTTCAGGAAGGTGTGTCGCCATGTTTTCAGATGTTTAGGCAACTTCCCTAAACCGAATTCTTGCGTGATGTCGCGTCTCTTGACGCAGTCCGGACGAGAAGCATCTCGTTTCACCAAGCCGAATGGCGATCGCGGTTCGGAGTCGGCCGGTATGGGCTGCACCATCTACCCGAAACCGGCGGAATTGCCCGTTTCGACTGCATCCTTCCGTCGGAATGAAGCCGGGCGGAAATCCGCTCCCGGGCGTCTTGCGCTCGCTGTCGCCGACCCCAATTAAGGGGCGCGGGCCGGGCCCCTCTGGCGGCGTCTTATCGACGCTGTGATGTCGGACCGCATCGGGTGAGCTCGATCTGGGGTCCGGCGGACGCCTAGCCGACAGCAGATCGCGCCACCCCCCGTCGGAACCCGGGGTTGAAGAGCGCGTGCTGACCGAACCGTTTCTCAGTCATCCCGTCTGGATGTGGTTGTGCTTCCTGGTGATCGTTGCCGGGCTGCTGACTTTCGACCTCGGGGTGCTGCATCGCCGCGACCGCGAGATCGGGGCGCGCGAGAGCCTGCTCCTCTCGCTCTTCTACATCGTCGTCGGACTTGCCTTCGCCGTGTTTGTGGCCTTCCAGGCCGGCAGCGAGGCGGGGCTCGAATACGTTACCGCTTTCGTCGTGGAGAAGAGCCTCGCGGTCGACAATCTGTTCGTCATCGCGGCCATCTTCTCGTTTTTTGCCATCCCGCGGGCCTACCAGCACCGGGTGCTCTTCTGGGGCATCCTCGGCGTTCTGGCGCTGCGGGCGATCATGATCGGCCTCGGCGCCAAACTAATTTCCGAGTTCGAATGGGTGCTCTACGGCTTCGCCGTCTTCCTGATCTTCACCGGTATCAGGATGCTGTTCGCGGGCGAGGCCGAGGGGGACCTCAGGAACAATCGGCTGATCGCCCTACTGCGGCGGCGGGTCAGGGTGACGGACGAACTCCACGGGCACCGCTTCTTCGTCCGCCGGCCGGACCCCGCAACCGGGCACGTTGTCCTCTTCATGACGCCGATGTTCCTGGCGCTGCTGGTGATCGAGTTCGCCGACGTGGTTTTCGCAGTGGATTCGGTGCCGGCAGTCTTTGCCATCACGACCGACCCGTTCATCGTCTACACCTCCAACGTCTTCGCCATCCTCGGCCTGAGGGCCCTCTATTTCGCGCTGGCCGCCGTGATGCACCGCTTCGCGTATCTGAAGACGGCGCTTGCGGTGCTCCTCATCTTCGTCGGCGGCAAGATCTTCGCAGCCGACCTGCTCGGCCTCGAGAAGTTCCCGGCTGCGTGGTCACTGACGATCACCTTCGTCATCCTCGCCGCAGGCGTCCTCTATTCGATCCGGCGGACCCGCCACACGGCTCCGCAAGCCACCCATCCAACCACGTTCTAGAGGGAATACCGGAAAGACCTATGGTCCGAGCATTGGAACGGTTCATCAATCACGAGGCATCGGGCGGCATCATCCTGATGTTCGCAGCGGTTCTTGCGCTGGTCCTCGACAACTCGCCGCTCGCCTGGCTCTACGACGGCCTGCTGACCACGCCGATGACGATCGAGATCGGCGCGCTGCACCTCGGCAAGCCGCTTCTGCTGTGGATCAACGACGGATTGATGGCGGTGTTCTTCCTGCTGGTCGGTCTCGAGATCAAGCGGGAGATGATGCTTGGCGCCCTGTCCAGCCGGCAGCAGGTGGTGCTGCCGGGTGCAGCGGCCATCGGCGGCATGCTGGTGCCGGCGCTGATCTATGTGGCGGTTACGTGGGGCAAACCGGGGCTCGCCAGCGGCTGGGCCATTCCGGCGGCGACCGACATCGCATTCGCCCTCGGCGTGCTGTCTCTCCTCGGCAACCGCGTACCGCTGGCGCTGAAGGTCTTTCTGCTGGCGCTGGCGATCGTCGACGACCTCGGCGCCATCCTGATCATCGCGGTGTTCTATACGAGCGATCTCTCGCTCACGATGCTGGCTGGCGCCGCGGCAACCGCGGCGGCCCTGTTCGTGCTCAACCGGATGAAGGTGCGGAGCATCGCGCCGTATGTCCTGGTCGGTATCGCGCTGTGGGCGTTCGTCCTGAAATCGGGCGTCCATGCCACCCTGGCCGGGGTCGTGCTGGCCTTCGCCATTCCCATGAACCGGACGAAGGGTGCGCCCGAAGGCGAATCGACGCTGGAGCGGCTCGAACACAATCTGGCGCCGTGGGTCGCCTATGGGATCATGCCGCTGTTCGCCTTTGCCAATGCAGGCGTGTCGCTGGCCGGACTGAGCGTCGGGTCTTTCTTCGCGCCGTTGCCGCTTGGCATCCTGCTCGGGCTGTTCCTCGGCAAGCAGCTCGGTGTCTTCGCGGCCGCATGGCTGACGGTGAAGGCGGGCTGGGCGCAACTGCCGCAGGGTGCCAGTTGGATGCAGATCTACGGCATCGCATGCCTTGCCGGGATCGGGTTCACGATGAGCCTGTTCGTCGGAACGCTGGCCTTTGAGGGGCAGGCGGAGGCGGCGGGCGTTCGGCTCGGGGTGCTGGCCGGGTCCGTGATGTCGGCGCTGCTCGGCTACGGGCTGTTGCGATGGGTGAGTGCGACGAAGATCCGGTGAAAGCAGGGTCGGCGCCTAGCGGGGCAGCAGGCGGCCTTCGCCAGGCTCACGGCCCACAAAGAAGCGCATGAGGAGGCTCTGGCGCAATTGGCCGCAATCCCCGCGCATGTCGATCTGGCGAAGGCGCAGAGCGTCGATGACGGATTTCATGACCTGCCGATCGCGCCGACGCGGAACGACCTGTTGATTAACGCTCATGCCCTCGGTGCCATCTGGCTGGATGGCACCACCCCGTCGGCGCAGACGTTGCCCGACACCTTCGACGATCACCTTCGCATCATCTCCGCGGTTGCCGCACGCGATGCAGGAACGGCCGTTGCCGTGCCTGAACGCCATATGGACAACGCCAGGCGGCGGGCCCTGCCATATAGGCCAGGGCAGCGGCCGCCCTCGCCTATTGGTCAGGCGAACTGCTTGGCGATGTCGAGGTTGGCCTTCTGGTCAAGCAGGATCTTCTGCACGTCCTGATAGGCGAGCTCTCGCGGCTGCTTGCCCTGCATCGCGGCCACCGCAGCCGTGACCCCCGAGGCCTGGCCGATCGCGAACGCAGTGCCCTGGACCCGCAGCGAGCCGTGCGCCTCATGAGAGGCGGAAATATTGCGCCCGCACATGACGACACCATCCATCCCTTCGGGGATCAGGCAGCGGAGCGGGATGTCGTAGGGGCCCTTCGGCTTGATCCAGGTGCCACCGCCGGCGTGGTAGCCCTTGGCGCCGGTGGGGTCGTGGATGTCGACCGGAAAGAAGCCGCGCGCCACCACATCCGGGAAACGGTTGCCCTCGACCACGTCTTCCTCGCTGAGGGTATAGATGCCGGCAAAATGCCGGCTTTCACGCACGCCGACCTGGATGCCGGTCGAGGAGATGTACGCGTTTTCGAAGCCGGGGGCGTATTTCTTCATGAAAGCCGCAAGGGACATCACCTGCTTGCGCGCCTCGATCTCGGCCTTGGTGAAATCGTCGGCGTCGGTGCCCCTCAACTTGCCGATGCGCGTCGAGTTGAAGACGATCACGTCCGGCCGCATCGTGCTTTGGAACAAGACGGTGTCGCGCCCAACGTAATAATCGCCGGCCGCCTTGGCCTTCTGCACCAGGCTCGTCAGACCCTGGGCGACGAAATAGCGCTGATTGAGTTCGGGCGGCAGCGCCACCGAGGAATAGAGCCGCGAGGCCCATTCGAAATCATCGGGGTTCTTTTCGATATAGTCGACGATGGCATCGACATCGACGTTCGCCATTTCGAAGAACATGGTCATGGGCTGGCCGAGATGGTCGGAGGCGCGGCCCCAGGTAAACGCTGCGCCGGCCGCGGCAGCCACGTCGCCGTCGCCGGTCGCGTCGACGGTGATGTCGCCGAGCACCTTCTGGAAGCCGGACTTGTTGCAGACCTCGATACCGGCGACCTTGCCGCCCTCGACCACGGCGCCGCCAATGGCGGTGTGGAGGAGCAACTGGCAACCGGATTCCTGCACCATCTCGAAAGCGACTTGCTTGTAAACCTCGCGGTCGAAATAGGCCATGTAGGAGCCCGACCCGTATTCAGGCACGCATTTGAGGTGTCCGGTGCTGCCGCCGGCCTTGGTCAGGCGCTGAACCAGTTCCTGGGGGATGCCCATGGTGATCTGCTCGTCATCGTAGTGAAACGGCGAGAACGGGCCCACAGAAGCGGCGGTCGCCATGCCGCCGAGAAATCCGTAACGCTCGACCAGAATGGTGCGGGCGCCCGCCCGCGCGGCGGCAATCGCCGCGATCAGGCCGGACGGCCCGCCGCCCGCGACAACGACATCGGACTTGCTGTGAACCGTCATTTCCATGGGAGAACCTCTATTTTGATTCAGCACGAGGGGAGCGGATCGCGGTCGTAACCCCGATCCGTATTTGTATTTGTCGCGTTGCGGCAGGCGTCAGGCCGGATCGAGCCGGCCTGACGTCAGGTTGCGCTATTTGTGTTGGGCGTCGTAGGCGGCCGCCGCGTCGTCGAGAGCGGCCTTGGGATCGGTGCCGTTGATAATGGTACGCTGCAGCGCTTTGGCGAGCTCCTCCGAGAGCTTGGGGAAGTCCGGCGGGGTCGGCTCATAGCGGCCGTATTTCACGCCGTAGGCCTTCCACGCCTGCAGCTCGGCATTGCCCGCGAGCAGTGGCTGGTCATAGGTCGACTGCCGGCTCGGCAACACGTTTGCTTTGGCGAAAGCGAGCTGGGAGTCCGTGTTCAGATAGTAGTTGATGAACTTTGCGGCGCCTTCCGGATGCTTGGAATTGGCACCGATCGCCAGGGTCTGACTGGCGAGCCGGGCAGCCGACGGCGCGTCCTTGGTGAAGCCGGGAATGGGCGCGGTCTGAAGCTTATCGCCCGTGGCGTCGGAATTGCGGCCGCCGCCGACGCGGAAGCTCCCCATAATCGTCATGCCGACCGTGCCGGCGCGGTAGGCGGTGAAGAGATCTTCAATACCCATCGAGACCACGCTCTGGCGCATGCCCTTGTACTTGGTCACCAGGTCACGCAGGAAGGTCAGGGTCTTCACCCCCGCCTCGCTGTTGAAGGCGGCTTTGCCGCCCTTGTCGAAGACCTCTCCGCCGGCACCCCAGAGGATGGGGATAAAGGCCTCGGTGACACCGATGCCGTTGGCGGCGCTGCCGACGCCGATGCCGAAGCCCATGATGTCGTTGGTGCTGATCGCGGCTGCGGTCGTGCCAAGCTCATCGAGGGTCGTGGGCACGGGCAGCCCCTTGGCGTCCAGCAAATCCTTGCGGTACCAGAGCAGCCAGGTGCGGGTATCCCAGGGCAAAGCCATCAGCTTGCCATTGAACTTGAAGAACTTCGCGTCGGTGACGAAGTCGGACGGCAACTGGCTCACATAGGGGTCGAGCGGCTGCAGGCTGCCGGCGTCCACGTGCATGGCGAGGTTGTCAGTATAGACGTTGAGCACGTCCGGTCCCTGGCCGGCAGCGGTCGCCTGAATCACCTGGCCGTCGAAGCGGGCGAAGGGGATGGATTCGACCTGAACCTCGTAATCGGACTGGGACTCGTTGAATCCCTTGATGATGCCGCTGAGCGCGGCCGACCGCGGATCGGTGCCCTCGGTCGCAAGGAACGTCCAGAACTTCAGCGTGACCTTGGATTGGGCATGCACCTGTGAAGCGCCTGTCGCCGCAACGAGAAGCGCAAGCGCGGCTCCCGTTACCAGTTTGTTGAGCTTGTGCATGTGGTTTCCTCCTTGCTTGGTTTCGTGTTCGCCCCCGGTCAGCCCTTGACGGCACCCGCCATCAGCCCCTCGACCAGGAAGCGCTGAAGGAGCAGGAAAGCGAAGAGCACCGGGATGATGGCCATGACCGTTGCCGCCATCAGCGGTCCCCAGTCGATGCCGATATTGGAGATGAAGGTGTAGAGCCCCACCGGCAGCGGCCGATGCTCGGTATTGAGCGTGAGGGTGAAGCCGATCAAAAAGTCGTTCCAGACGAAGACCATGGTGAGGATGCCACCGGCCAGAAGTCCCGGCCGGGCCATGGGCAGCGCGATGAGATAGAAGGCCCGGAGCCGGCTCGCCCCGTCGACGAGCGCCGCCTCCTCGAGTTCCACCGGCACCTTTTCGAAGAAGCCCTTGAGCAGCCAGAGCAGCAGCGGGATCTGCCAGGCCGTATAGACCAGCACCATGGCGAAGTAGGTGTTGTAGAGCCCGGTGTGGACCGCGAGGTTGTAGAGAGGCACCAGAATGGCGATGCCCGGGATCATCGACGTCGCGAGGATGCCGAGCATCAAGGCGGTCTTGCCGGGGAAATCGAAGCGGGCGAGCGCGTAGGCCGCGTGGGTCGCGATCAGAAGCGCCAGAACCACCGAGAACCCGGTGACGATGACGCTGTTGAGGAAGAAGCGCGGAAAGGCACTCTGGGTCCAGACCGTCCAGAAATGCTCGAAGGTCACGGGGTCCGGCCACCAGGACGGTGGATAGCTGAGCACTTGCGACGTTGGCTTGAGCGCCGTCAACAGGCCCCAGACGATGGGAACCAGCGCAAAGGCGCAGGCCAGAACGGCAAACAGGCTCAGAACGATCTTCTTGCGGGTTTCCGCGGAGCGGCTCGTCATTGCGGCTTCACCCTCAGAACGCGGACATAGACAAGCGACACCAGCAGGTTGACCAGGGTGACCAGCAGCCCGAGGGCAGCGCCACGGCCGATGTCCCAGTCCTCGAAGCTGATCTTGAGAACCTTGAGTGCCAACGTCTCGGTGCCCGCCAGCGGTCCACCGCCCGTCAGGACGTAGATCAGGGTCACCATGTTGAAATAGAGAAGGGTGAGCTGGATCATCACCACCAGCATGGTCGGTCGGATGAGCGGCAGGGTGACGCGGCGGAAGACGCCGAAATTCGAGGCGCCGTCGATCCGGGCCGCCTCAACCAGTTCGCGCGGGATGGTCTGGATCGCGGCGAGCAGCAGAAGCGCGGCCTGGGGATAGCTCGCCCAGACGTTGATGACGATCAGCGTCGCCATGGCCTGATGCGGCAGCGTCAAGAGGGCCGGGCGCAATCCGGTCGCCACGTCCACGAGATAGGGCAAGGGACCGAAGTCGGGATTGACCAGCCACATCCATAGAAGCGCGACAATGGTCTGCGACAGCACCCAGGGTATGACGACTATGGTCCGCACCAGGCTGCGAAAGGGAATGTCAGCATTGAGCAGCAGGGCAATGCCCAGCGAGAACGGGATGACCAGGGCGAGGGAGCCGAAGGTGTAAATCGCTGAGTTGAGCGCCGCGTTCCAGATCGAAGGATCGTTGAAGAGTGCCTGGTACTGGCCGAACCATATGAAATTGACGCGCGTGGCATAGCGGGTCTCGAACGTGCTCGTGATCGCCGCGTTGAAGATCGGGTAGATCGACACGAGGACCACCAGCAGCACCGCAGGCGCCACGAAGCCCAGCAGAATCCAATTGATCTGGATGCGGCGCGGCCGCGTCGGCTCCGGGATAACCGGCTCGGAGTGCTCCGCCACGAGGCTCATTCCGCCGCCTCACGCGTTGCCACAGGCTGCGTGAGCGCGGCGCCGGTGTCCGAGTCGAAGAGGTAGAGCCGCTCGGGCGGCACGAACAACCTGATCTCCGAGCCGACGCCGCTGGAGAGACGGTTGCGCAGCAGACAGACAATCTCATCCTCGCCGATCGTGGCGGTGACAAGGGTTTCCGAACCGGTCGGCTCGATGACCTTTACCCGCGCCGCAAGGCCTTCGGTCACAACTTCAAACTGCTCCGGCCGGATCCCCAGCACCGCGTTGCGGCCGACGTAGCGGCGCGCGAGTTCTTCGCCGAGAGGAAAGACCGTGCCACTCGCGCTGACGAACGCAGCGGTGCCGTCGGCCGCGACGGTTCCCGCGATTTGATTCATGGCGGGAGACCCGATGAAGCCGGCGACAAACTGGTTGGCGGGCGCGTCATAGAGGTCAAGCGGCGCCCCTATCTGCTCCACGCGGCCGGCGTCGAGAACCACCACCCTGTCGGCCATCGACATGGCTTCGACCTGATCGTGGGTCACGTAGATCGTGGTGGTGCGCAATTGCTGGTGCAGCGACTTGATCTCGGCGCGCATCTTCACCCTGAGCTTGGCGTCCAGGTTGGACAGGGGCTCGTCGAAGAGAAAGACCTGCGGATTGCGCACGACGGCCCGCCCCATGGCGACACGCTGGCGCTGACCGCCGGACAGCGCGGCCGGGCGGCGATCAAGCAGGGCTTCAAGCCCCAGGGTGTGGGCGGCTTCGCGCACCTTCTGATCGATCTCCGACTTCGGAGCGTTCCGAAGTACCAGCGAAAAGCCCATGTTCTCGGCAACGGTCAGGTGTGGGTAGAGCGCGTAGCTCTGGAAGACCATCGCGATATCGCGGGCCTTGGGGGGGAGATCGTTGACCACCCTGCCGCCAATCGAAATCGTCCCCGAAGTGATCGACTCAAGCCCGGCAATGGTTCGCAGCAAGGTCGACTTGCCGCATCCGGAAGGACCGACAAGCGCGACGAATTCTCCGTCAGCGATGTCGATGCTGACGTCCTTGAGTACCCTGAGAGGACCGAAATCCTTGCAAAGTCCCCTCACGGTGACCGATGCCACGTCGTCTCCTCCCGTCTTTCTCGTTTGTCGGGTCCGAGCCCGCTTGCGGGCAGCATTGCTCGGTTCGGGAAAAAAATAGGCCTCGCAGCGGGGAACCCATTGTATAAATACGGCTATTGATTGTATTTTTGCGACATATCGGGCCCGGTCCGCGTGTGGTCGCTGCTTGTCTGCGCCGCTGAAGGATCACCATCATGAACGATCTGCCGCTCATCCCGATCCGGATCGGCTTCGCTCTCGTTCCCGGTTTCAGCCTCATCACCCTTGCCAGCGGAATCGAACCCCTGCGCATGACCAATGAGCGCTCGGGCCGCACCATTTTCGAATATCGGACGCTCGGGGTGATGGGAGTTGCGGTCAAGGCCAACGACGGCATGCAGGTGACGGCCAGCGGCGTCATCGGCGGGCTCGATTGGGACATCGTGTTCCTGGTTGCGAGCCTCGACGCCGTCGACTTCGCCGATGCCGGTCTTGCCAAGTGGCTGCGGCGCCTTGTGCGAGCCGGCGTTATGCTTGCGCCCGTCGGGGCCGGCACAGTGATTGCGGCGCGGCTCGGTCTCCTCGACGGCCACGAATGCGTCACACACTGGCGTCTCTACAACGAGTTCCTGGAGAAGTTTCCCGCCGTGCGGCTCGGCCGCGGGGTCTATTCGATCGACCGGCAGCTAGCGACCGGCGCCGGGGGCGCCGCAACCATGGACCTGGCATTGCGGCTCGTTGCCGATTTCGCCGAGCCGAAGGTTGCTGCGGAAGTCGCCGAAATCGTCCAGGTTTCCAAAATCCGCCTGGGAACGGAAACCCAGCGCATGTCTGTGCGTTGGCGCTATGGAATCTCGGACGACCGGGTCGCGCGTTGTGTCGAGGCGATGGAAGCCAATATCGAGGAGCCGCTCTCACTCGACCAGCTGGCGAGCCTCGCCGGCATTTCGGTTCGCCAGATGGAGCGGCTGTTCCAGCAGACGTTGCGCTGCAGCCCCAAAGTGTTCTCCCTGCAGATCAGGCTGCAGCGTGCGCATCAATTGCTCGTTGAAACCTCGGAACCGATCGCTCGCATCGCGCTGAAAACAGGGTTTTACGACGCAGCTCACCTCTCCGCCCGGTTCAAGGCGTTCTATGGCAGCCGGCCACTGTCTGTGCGCCGAAGCCTCGACAACCCGCTCGATTGAGGATGTTGCCCGACGTCAGCAAGGCGGTGCCCGTACTGATCCTTTCCGTCGTCCCGGACCTTCTGCGGACCACGAACCCCGGTCGCCCAAGATCTTGAAACTCACGCCCCTTCCTGCTCTCGACCGATGAGGGACACCTCGAACGGTGTTGTCTGGTAGATCTCATTGATCCAGTTCCCGAACAGCAAGTGAGCGTGGCTGCGCCACCGGTTTTCCGGCTTTCGCGCCGGATCGTTCTGCGGGAAGTAGTTGGCCGGAATTTGAATGCCGTTTTCGGCGGCAATGTCGCGGAAATACTCGTCCGCCAAAGAGGTCGTGTCGTACTCGATGTGATTGAGCATATGCAGTGACCGACGGCGCGGGTCATCGAGCAGGCACGGGCCGGTTTCCGCACTCTGCGCCAAAATGGTTATTCCGCTGGCGGGCGGGATGTCTTCGGCGCGAATTTCCGTCCAGCGCGACACCGGAATCAGGAAATCGTCGGAAAAGCCTCGCAAATAGGGCGATTCCGGCACGAGAGTCCGATGCCTGAAGACACCAAACGCTTTCGCCGGGAGTTCGTATTTCGGCACCCCGTAAAAATGATGGACTGCCGCTTGGGCAGCCCAGCAAATGTTGAAGCATCGGTGGACGTGCGTCTGCGTCCAGTCAAACACCCGACGCAGCTCGTCCCAATAGGTCACGTCCTCGAAGCGCAAACGTTCCACGGGCGCGCCTGTGATGACGAAACCATCGAACCGTTCGCCGCGCACGTCATTCCACGGGAGATAGAACGACGACATATGCTCGGCTGGCGTGTTGCGAGGCACGTGGTCCGTGATGCGGACAAGCGTCAGTTCCACCTGCAGAGGCGTGGCACCGAGCAGTCTCGCGGTCTGGATTTCCGTAGCGATCTTGTTGGGCATCAGGTTGAGCAGCCCTATGCGCAGCGGCCGGATATCCTGGCGCATTGCGTCGGCCTCACGCATGACCATCACACCTTCTGCTTCAAGCGTGGGTCGGCCAGGCAGATCGTCGGGAATCTTGATCGGCATCGTCGCGTCAATCCTTCAATGGCGGGACAGACGCGCGTGGCTTGATCCGATAGTTGCCGGTTCGGCCACATCCCCCCAAACGGGAGTACCACCTTGCCCGGATAAGCAGGTTGGCGTTGGGCGTCGTCCCAACTCTTGATGCAGGGCCACCTATATCAACGCTCGAAATGCGTAGCAATAACCGGCGACCTGTCGCGACAGGCGGCGACCAGTCTTCAATGGTGACGATGCCGCCACCGTCAGGGGCTTCACCCAGGCTCCCGACTTTGGCCTTCAGCGGGCCGTCCTACCAGCCGCCACCGCCGCCGCCGCCACCGCCGCCACCCGAGCCACCACCGCCGCCGGAGAAACCGGATGAGGAGGACGACGGCGCCGGGATGGAGCTCGCGAAGGAGCTTTCGGCCGACGACACGGCTGACGAAATGGAGTGCGCGAAGCTGGCGCCGCTCCAGCCGGAGCCGCCGTGCCAGGCCGGGTTGTAGGCGGTCGCCACGTCCTGCCCCGGATTGGCGCGGACGAATGCGGCAGCAAACGCCTCCGACCAGGGTTTCTCGGCATTGAGCGCCACTGCATAGGGCAGGATCCGCTCGAACTGGGTGGCGCTCAGGTCCGGGGCGCCGGCGAGATTGAGCCGGTTGCTCTCGGCGGTGCGGATGTAGAGCTCGAGCCCCTCGATCTGGTCCATGATCGCTCGGCCGGCCGCCGTCGGCGCGCGCAGCAGATAGTAGAACAGGCCGTTCATCACCGCGAAGCCGCCGATCAGGGCCAGTGGGAATCCGTTGTTGGTGAGGACGTCGAGGATGGTCCAGCCGAAGCCGGTCGGCAACGAACGGACCGCCGCGCCGAACACCGACGCGAAGTTGACGGCGACTAAGGCGATGACCGCGATGGCAAAGCCGGCGCTGAAGATCGACCTGACGCTGCGGGTGGTGGTGAGTGCGCGCACGATCGGGATGATGAACGCGCCGAGCCACACGCCGACGAAGATCGTGCCGAACAGCAGCCCGATTGCGGTGTCTCCCAACCCGCCCCAGAAGAGCACGGCGGCGATCGCCATCACTGTCAGCGCCACGCCGACGATGAAATAGCCAAGGTTGCGCCGGAAGAAGCGGTTGCGGCTCTCGTTTTCGACGCTCGACTTGAAGGCGGAGAACTCGGTCTGCAGGCTCTTGCCGCTGGCCTTGTTGATGGTCACCTCGCCGCCCCTGTCTTCCACCCATTTGAGCAGCGAGTTCTCGCCCGGGGGCAGTTTCTCCTGCGACCGCGCCAGCTTGGTTCTGGTGAGAACGATGTCCCCGCTGGAATCGCTGAAGACGAGCAGGCCCCTGACCGCGAGCGACAGGGCGGCCGCGGTGAACTTGCGCCAGCCGTCCTTCCAGCCGTAGTCGCGGATATAGCCGGCCAGCGTCGGCGAAACGCCCGGCGGTGCGTGGAACAACGGGATGATCGTGCCCTTCGGCGGGTCGCGGCCGACCGCGTTCCAGGCAAGCAGGTAGAAGATCAGCACACCGACGAGGCCGACGACACCCAAGACCACGTGCCGGTTGTCGAGAAACCAGTAGGTGAGCGCCTGCGTGCCGCTCGGTGGAAGAACGAGGCCCTTGGGTATCTCCAGCACGACCGACAGCCCTTCGCCCGAACCGAGCGTTTGGGTCGTCGCCACCTGGAGCTGGTTATCGGAGGTGACGCCGCCGTCGTAGGCTTTGCCACGCTCGCCGTAGCGGCCGGTATAAGCCGTCCAGCGCGTCGGAGGCTGTTGGTCGGGCAGTGTGAACAGCGCCGTCGTCTTGAGATTCGGAAACTCCCAGTCGTTCCCGGTCACGTTCCAGAACAGTTCTGTGTGATCCGGAAAGAAGCGGATCTGGCGGCCGGTCTCGTAGTGGATACGGTAGGTGTAGATGGCGGGATCGAGCACGACGTTTCCGTCGCCGATGTAGATGCGAATGCCGTCCTGGTTGCTCGCCTTGTGCCAGGGTTCCGGCTTGCCGTCGCGGGTGATCCCGCGAATGGTGAAGCTGACGCGGTGGCTGTGGCCGTCGGCGTCGGTGAAGGTCAGCGGGAAGTCGCGGTAAATCCCGTGGCAAATCTTGTTGCCTTCGGCAGCAACCGTGATCGTCTCGATCACGTCGAGGACGCCGTCCGGCCGCACCGTCACCGCCGACGAGAAGCTGTCGATGGATTCCTCTGCGAGCGCCGGGGCCGAGAAAAGGCCGACGAGCAGAGCAACCGCGAGCGCCAGCCGCCTCATGAGGTCGCTCCCTTGAAGGCGACCTCGGGCACCGCCCGGTCGGCATCGTCGATCTCGAAGAATTCCCGCTGATGAAAGCCGGACGTGCTGGCGACGAGGTTGCTCGGGAACGACTGGACCAGCACATTCAGATTGCGCGCGGCGCCATTGTAGTAGCGGCGCGCCATCTGGATCTCGTCCTCGATGGCCGCCAATTGCTTCTGCAGGTCGAGGAAGTTGTCGCTCGCCTTGAGGTCCGGATAAGCCTCGGCGAGCGCCATGAGCTTGCCGATCGCGGCGGTGAGCTGACCCTCGGCTGCGGCGCGGGCGGCGACATCGCCTTCCGGCACCCGGCCCGCCGCGGCCCTCAGCTCCGTTGCCTGTTCGAGCACCGTGCGCTCGTGGGCGGCATAGCCCTTCACGGTGCTGACCAGATTGGGCACGAGATCGGCGCGGCGCTTCAGCTGCACGTCGATGCCGCTCCAGCCCTCCGCCGCCATCTGTCGCGACTTGACGAGCTGGTTGAACAGGATGACGCCGTAAACAACGACCGCCGCGACGACGGCAAGCACGATCCAGGTTGTCATCGCCCGTTTCCCCAGATGCGCCGAACGGCCGGGGTCGGCCGGCCGGCGAAGCGCGGGATGATAACGGATTCGGCCGCGGGCTTCGACAGCCGGAAGTGCGGGTAGCCTGAGGCGCCTCGGTCGCCCCCTCAGCGGATCGCCGAACCCGCGGCGGCCGGCGCCAGGTGGGCGAGCCCGGGCCCCGTCTGGATGCCGTCCAGGTGGTACAGCACGGCGGTCAGGATCGCGGCGGCGAACATGGTCAGGGCGAAGGCGCTGAAGCCGATCGCCAGCGTGCGGTTCTTCTGGCGGGCGCCGGCCACCAGCGCCGCACCGGTGGTCGGATAGTCCACGGCGGCGCCGGAGCTGACCAGCTTCTCGCGCACCGCATCCATGCGGGTCTCGTGGCGCCCCCAGAAGTTCACCACGACGATGATCGCCACCAGGCACATCATGCTGCCCGGCACCCAGATGATGAAGCCGCCGATGCTCTCGTCGATCAGCGGCGGCATGTGGAACAGCCGCCCGGCGACGTCGTAGGCCGGATAGAGCAGCGTCGTCTTTAGCGTCGTATAGGCGCCGAGCGCGATGTTGGAGAGGGTCACCAGCCACAGCATCATCAGCCGGGTGCCGTAGGATGTGCTCACCGGTGCGGGGCGGACGTCGAAGATGCGCCAGAAGAAGATGAGCCCGGCCGCCAGCATGGTGATGTGCATGGTGTAGTGGATGGCATCGTTGAGGATCGCCGCGTTGTGGAAGCGCGGCAGTTCCCAGACATAGAGCGCGGCGATGAAGAGTGCCGTGACGACCGCCGGATTGACCAGCGGCGCGAAGATGCCACGGAGCACGCGGCCGCCGAGGAGCGGCCGCAAGGCGGCGCGCCTGACGGTCGATGGCAAGCCCGCGATCAGCGTTGCCTGTGGGGCCGCGAGCATAATCAGCATCGGGCCGATCATGCGCAGCAGCAGATGCTGGATCTGGTGCACCCAGAAGAGGTGATCGGCGAGCCCGTCGATGGGCGATTCCAGCGACAGGAAGACCGCGGCGACACCGCCCAGGAAGGCGGCGTGACGCCAGGCCCGCATGCCGGTTGCCGCGCCACGCCGCACCATGCCGGCGACGTAGACTGCAACGACCAGCACCGTGGGAATGACGAGATCGGGGGTCAACGCCCAGACGTTCCACGCTTCGTCGGCGCCTTGGCCGGCACCATGGGCCAGGGCCAGGGCGGGCACTGCGAGGAGGAAATGGATGGTTCCGGCGGCCAGAATACCGGCACGAACGGCCGGCGAAAGCCGCACTCGGGGCGCGCGATCGGTCAAATCGCTTCCTTCCGCGTTTGCTTGTAGTCCGGCGCCCTGCCCCCATGCACACTGGAACGCCTTGTGATTCAAGGCTGCAAGGTGCGCCCTGTGGACGCACGGCCCGTCCCGGCGCCGCGGCAACGGCCACCGAGGTTTAACCTTAACCCATGATAATTCTAATCAAATCGCTCCAGGCGCCCTCCCCGTCCATATGATTGCCCTAGGTCTCCGGCAATCCCGACCGGAGAAGGAGCGGCAATGAACACGGCCATGGACCACGGGCGCGTCGCCTGGGTGGACTACGCCAAGGGTTTCTGCATCATCATGGTGGTGATGATGCACTCGACGCTCGGCGTCGAGAAGGCCGCCGACGCGACTGGCTGGATGAATTACGTGGTGGCCTTCGCCAAGCCGTTCCGCATGCCCGATTTCTTCATGATCGCCGGATTGTTCCTGGCGCGCGTCATCGACCGCGACTGGCGCACCTATCTCGACAAGAAGGTCTTCCACTTCGGCTACTTCTACGTTCTGTGGCTGACGATCCAGTTTGCCTTCAAGATGCCGGAACTCGCCAACGGTGGCGGCGCGGCCGAGGTGCTGCGCGCCTATCTCGTCGCCTTCCTCGATCCGTTCGGCACGATCTGGTTCATCTACCTGCTGCCGATCTTCTTCATCGTCGTGAAGGCGACCAAGAACATCGTGCCGTGGTGGCTGATCTGGCTCGCCGGCGCCGGCCTGCAGATGTCCAACCTGAACACGGGCTGGACGATCCCCGACGAGTTCGCCCTGCGCTTCGTCTATTTCTATTCGGGCTACATCTTCGCCCCGGCGATCTTCCGCTATGCCGCGGCGGTGCTGCGCCACGGCTGGGCCGCCTTCGCCTATCTCGGCGTCTGGGGCGTGATCGAAGCCTATGCCGTCTTCAACGGCTATTCCGAGCTGCCGGGCATCGGGCTGGCGCTGGGCTTCGTCGGCGCGATCGCCGTCATCACGCTGTCGACCATCCTGTCGAAGAGCGACTGGATGGCGCCGGTGCGCTATTGCGGGCGCAACTCGATCGTCATCTACCTCGCCTTCTTCCTGCCGATGGCGGTGACCCGCGTCGCCCTGCTCGACACCGGCATCATCGGCGATCTCGGCACCGTCTCGGTGCTCGTGACGGCCTCGGGCGTGCTCTTTCCGCTGGTTCTGTTCTGGCTGGTCGGCAACACGCCGTTCGGCTTCCTGTTCAAGCGGCCGCACTGGGCGCACCTGCGGATCGCACCGCGACCGGCGATGGTTCCGGCGGAATAATCCGTTAGCAACAATTCCGTTTGCCGGTTGCGCGCCGCTCAGGCGCGTATCACCTTTGCCGCATGGCCAGATTCACTGACCAGGGTCCGACGCTCGTCTGGTTTCGCGACGATCTGAGGCTTTCCGACAATCCGGCCCTTGCCGCCGCCTGCAGACGCGGTGCGCCGGTCGTCCTGCTCTACGTCCAGGACCAGCAAAGTCCGGAAATCCGCCCGCCCGGCGGCGCGGCGCGCTGGTGGCTGCACCAGTCGCTGGCCAGCCTCGGCAAACGCCTCGGCGCCCTCGGCCAGATGCTCATCCTGCGCAGCGGCCCGGCGGAAACGGTCGTGCCGGAAGTCGCCGCCGCGACCGGCGCCGCCGCCGTCTACTGGAACCGGCGATATGGCGCCGCCGCCGCGCTCGACGAGCGGGTCGCCGCGGCACTGCCGCGCACCGGCATCGTCGGCGCGACATTCGAGGCCAACCTCCTGTTCGCGCCCGAGGCCATCCGCACTGCATCCGGTGGCGGGTTCCAGGTCTATGCCGCCTTCCGGCGCGCGCTCGAACAGGCCGGAGATCCGCGGCGTCCGTTGCCCGCACCCGAGACGATCCCGCCCGGCGTTCCGGTCAGGAACGACGGCCTCGCTTCCCTCGGTCTGTTGCCGCAGGAGCACGACTGGACGTCCGGCATGAGCGATGCGTGGCAACCGGGCGAGCCGGCGGCCGAAGACGCGCTTGCCGCCTTCGTCGCGCGCCTCGAAGGCTACGCCGCGGACCGCGATCGGCCGGCGGCGGACGCCACCTCGCGCCTGTCGCCGCATCTCAGTTTCGGCGAGATCAGCTCGCGGCAGGTCTGGCACGTCATCGCCGGCGCGCCGGCCAGTGCCGCGCGGACCAAATTCCTGTCGGAGCTCGCCTGGCGGGAATTCGCCTGGCACCTCTTCGACGACCACCCGGACCTTGCGGTCGCGAACCTCAAGCCTGCCTTCGACAATTTCCCTTGGGCCGAGTCCTACGCCGACGACATCTGGGCGTGGCGGCGCGGGCGCACCGGCTATCCGATGGTCGATGCCGGCATGCGCCAGCTGTGGGCAACCGGCTGGATGCACAACCGGGGGCGCATGATCGCTGCCTCGTTCCTGGTCAAGCACCTGCTTGCCGACTGGCGGATCGGCGAGGAATGGTTCTGGGACACGCTGGTCGATGCCGATCCGGCGAACAATGCGGTGAACTGGCAGTGGGTGGCCGGCTCCGGCCCCGATGCGCAGCCCTTCTTCCGCATCTTCAATCCGGTGCTTCAGGGCGAGAAATTCGATCCCGACGGTGCCCATGTGCGCCGCTGGCTGCCGGAACTCGCCCGCCTGCCCGACCGCTTCATCCACAAGCCGTGGACCGCGCCGGAGGATGTGCGGGCGGCAGCCGGTGTGCGCCTCGGCGACACCTATCCCTGGCCGATCGTCGATCACGCGCAAGCCCGCCAGCGGGCGCTCGAAGCATTCGCGACGCTGAAGCAAAGGCAGGCGCACCGCGCCGGCGAACGAAAACTCGCGTAGCGGAGCGGGTGCGAGCCGAGTGTCCAGGCCGTTCCGCAACGACAGCGAACGAATTTCGCGCCCATCGCCGCAGCGCGAGACGAACGTTTCCTTGAGGCCGCCTACGGCGCGCCGGCCGTCCTTGAAGCAGCGCCGCCCGGAGAATAGTTTGCCGGCCAACGCTCCCTGAACAGCACCCGAATCCTATGGACGTCAAACTCTCCGTCGTCGATGCCATCGGCAACACGCCTCTGATCCGCCTGCGCCGCGCCTCCGAACTCACCGGCTGCGCCATCTATGGCAAAGCCGAATTCATGAATCCTGGTCAGTCGGTCAAGGACCGGACGGCGCGGCAGATGATCCTCGCGGCGGAGCAGCGCGGCGAGCTGAAGCCGGGCGGACTGATCGTCGAGGCGACCGCCGGCAATACCGGCATCGGACTGGCGCTGGTGGCGGGCGCGCGCGGCTACCGCACGATCATCGTCATCCCCGAGACCCAGAGCACGGAGAAGAAGCAGGCGCTGCGGCTGGCCGGCGCGACGCTGGTCGAGGTGCCCGCCAGGCCCTACAGCGACCCCAACAACTATCAGCATGTCGGCCGGCGGCTCGCCGACCAGTTGCGCGCCAGCGAGCCGAACGGCGTGCTCTTCGCCGACCAGTGGAACAACAACGACAACCGCGCGGCGCACTATCTCACCACCGGGCCCGAGATCTGGCGGCAGACCGGCGGCGCGGTCGAGGGCTTCATCTGCTCGGTCGGCACCGGCGGCACGCTCGCCGGTACCGCGCAGTACCTCCGCGAGAAGCGCTCCGACATCGTCATCGGCTGCGCCGACCCTGAGGGGGCGGCGATGTTCAGCCTGTTCTCGACCGGCACGGCAGAGGCCAGCGACGGCAACTCGGTCGCCGAAGGCATCGGGCTCGGGCGGTCCACCGCGATCGTCGCGGACGTCACCGTCGAGAAGCCCTACATCGTCCCGGATTCGGAGGCGCTGCCCATCCTCTTCGATCTCGCCGAGCATGAGGGGCTGTTGCTGGGCGGCTCCTCGGGAATCAACATTGCCGGCGCCATCCGGCTGGCGCGCGACCTCGGCCCCGGACATACCATCGTCACCGTGCTCGCGGACCACGGCATGCGCTATCAGTCGAAGCTCTACAATCCGGACTTCCTGCGGTCGCACGGCCTGCCGGTGCCAGCATGGCTGGAGGCGCGGGCAGAGATCGCGCCGCCGTTCGTCTGACGGGAGACTGGCATCAGGCCCGCTCGAGCGGTTAGTCTGGGAAGAACCCCTTGCCCGGACGACATGCCATGGCCACCGAACTCCTCTTCCGCAGCGACGCCTATCTCAACGAAACCCAGGCGACGGTGCTTGCCGTCAACGACCGGCGCGGCATCGTGCTCGACCGCACGGTGTTCTACGCCACCGGCGGCGGACAGCCCGGCGACACCGGCACGCTGCGCCGGTCCGACGGCGATATCGCCATTGCCACAACGGTTTACGGCGACGACAAGAGCCAGATCGTGCACGTTCCGGGCGACGCCGAGCCGCTTCCCGAACCGGGCGAGACGCTCACCGCCGTGCTCGACTGGCAGCGGCGCCACCGCCACATGCGCATCCATACCGGCCTGCACCTGCTTTCGGTGGTGCTGCCCTTCCCGGTCACCGGCGGCTCGATCGGCGCCGCGGAAGGCCGCCTCGATTTCGATATCGACGGCGAGGTGCCGCCAAAGGAAGAGATCGAGGAGCGCCTCAATGCGCTCGTCGTCGCCGACTATCCGGTCCTTGACGAGTGGATCACCGACGAGGAACTCGCCGCCAATCCGGGTCTGGTCAAGACCATGAAGGTCAAGCCGCCGATGGGCTCGGGCCGCGTGCGGCTGGTCAGGATCGGCGACATCGACCTGCAGCCCTGCGGTGGCACCCATGTGCGCTCGACCGCCGAGATCGGCCGGCTCATGATTGCCAAGATGGAGAGCAAGGGCCGTCAGAACCGGCGGGTGCGCATCCGCTTCGCGGAAGGAGACTGAGCCATGACCGACCGTTCCCGCTGGCTGGTCTCCACCGACTGGCTCGCCGATCATCTGACCGATCCCGACCTCGTCGTCCTCGACGGGAGCTGGCACCTGCCCGGCGGCGGCCGCGATGCCGGCCAGGAATACGCGGCGGAGCACATTCCGGGCGCGCTCTTCTTCGACATCGACGCCATCGCCGATACGAGCATTCCCCTGCCCCACATGGTGCCGTCGGCCGAGCACTTCGCCCAAGCGGTCGGTGCGCTCGGCATCGGCAACGACAGCAAGATCGTGGTCTATGACAGCATCGGCGTCTATTCGTCGCCGCGCGTCTGGTGGACCTTCAAGATTATGGGCGCGGCGGATGTCGTCGTCCTCGACGGCGGCCTGCCGGCGTGGAAGGCCGACGACCGGCTGGTGAACGACTGGCCGGTCACGCGCGAACCGCGGACCTTCATCGCCCGCTTCGACCCCTCCGCCGTGCGCGACATGGCTGAGGTACGCGACGGGGTGGCGGCGAAAACCTTCCAGCTCGTCGATGCGCGGCCGGCGGCGCGCTTCCGCGGCGAGGTGCCGGAGCCTCGCAACTGGGTCAAGTCCGGCCGCGTTCCGGGCAGCTACAACGTGCCCGTCAGCGAACTCATCGCCAATGGGCGGCTGAAGGAGCCGGAGGCCATCCGGGCGGCCTTCGTGGCGGCCGGAGTCGACCTCGCCAAACCGATCGTTGCCAGCTGCGGCTCGGGCGTCAACGCCACCATCCTGACGCTGGCGCTCGATACGCTGGGGATCGGCAGCGCCGTCTATGACGGTTCGTGGACGGAATGGGGCGCCCGCGACGACATGCCGATCGCCACCGGAACCGATCCCTGACCGATACGTTCATACCCGGTTCAACTCGCGCCGCGTAGTGACGGCGCGATCAGCGGGGAAACCCGCCGTGGCCCATGAGTTGGGCCCCGAACCGCGAGGGAATGAACCATATGCTCAATGCCAATCGCTTTCTGCTGGCCGGCGTGGCGATCGCCATGGTCAGCGGATCGCCAGTTTCTGCCGCATCGCAGGTCCCGCGACCGATCCTGCTGGCGCAGGCCGACACTCAGGTGCCGGAGGCCGTCGCCGAGGCCGAAGCCAAGGTCGAGGCCGCCAACGCAGCACTGCGCGAGGCCATGGCCAGCGGCGAAGGCGTCAAGGAAGCCCGGCAGGCGTTGTTCGCCGCGATGCGGACGCTGAACGACGCACGCGACGCGGCCGGCTTGCCGCCGGCCACCGCAGATGTGCCGCCGCCGAATCAGATGCCACCGATCGATAAGGCGAAGGCGCCGCCGCTGCCCGAGGAGGCTCCGGTGCCCGCCGTCGAGGCGAAGAAGCAGAAGCCCAAGCTGCCGGCCGACGAGGCCAAGGCGCCGCCGCTGCCTGAAGAGACCCCGGCGCCCCCTGCCGAGGCGATGGAGCAGAAGCCCAAGCTGCCGGCCGACGAGGCCAAGGCGCCGCCGCCTGAAGAGACGCCGGCGCCCCCTGCCGAGGCGAAGAAGCAGAAGCCCAAGCCGGCGATCGACGAGGCCAAGGCGCCGCCGCCGCCCGAGGAGGCTCCGGTGCCTACCACCGAAGCGAAGAAGCAGAAACCCAAGCTGCCGGCCGACGAGGCCAAGGCGCCGCCGACCGCGCAGGCTCCTGCCCTGCAGGCCAAGGGCGAAGCGCCGACGTTCGATCCGTCCCTGCTCAAGAAGCCGCACCCGCGCTTCGGCGAAGCCCCCAAGGGCGAGGACAAGACGCAACTGCCCAAGGAGGAAGCGCAGATCCCGAAGGGCGGCGAGGTGAAAGCCGGCGCCGGCCGAACCATCGTCAAGGAAGACAATGGCCAGGTCACCGTCCGTCACGACGACACCGACCGCTTCCGCCAGGCGGGTGGCAATGTCGACGTGCAAAAAGGCCCCAACGGCACGACGACGACCACCGTCAACCGGACCGGCGGCGTGCAGGTCGTCACGGTCCGCGATCGCGATGGCAACATCCTGCAGCGCTACCGCAAGGACAAGAACGGCCAGATCGAGGTGCTGATCGGCGAGGCCGGCCCGCAAAAGAACGGGCGCCAGCCGCCGCCGCCCAAAGCGCCGGCGCCGCAGGCGAGCTTCGACTTCCATGTCCTGCTTCCGCCGCTGAAGCTCAACATCCCGCACGACCAGTACGTGGTGGAGAGCAGCCGTGCCTCGCGCCAGGACCTCACCCGGACCTTCGGCGCGCCGCCGGTCGAGAAAGTCGAGCGCCCCTACACGCTCGAGGAAATCCGGCGCAGCGACCGTATCCGCAACAAGGTGCGCCGCGTCGATTTCGACACGGTCACCTTCGAGTTCGGCAGCGCCATTCTGCCGGACGACCAGATCCCGGAGGTGCAGAAGGTCGGCGAAGCCATGCGTGCGGTGCTCGACCAGGACCCCAACCAGGTCTTCCTGATCGAGGGCCATACCGACGCGGTTGGTTCGGACCTCGCCAACCTGGCCCTGTCCGACCGTCGGGCGGAAACGGTGGCGGAGATCCTCACTTACTACTTCACCATCCCGCCCGAGAACCTGGTGACCCAGGGCTATGGCGAGCAGTTCCTGAAGGTGCCGACCACCGGACCGGAGCGCGAGAACCGCCGCGTTGCGTTCCGCAACATCACGCCGCTGATGCGCACCGGCGCACGCTGACCGGCGGCGCAACCGCAAACAGAAAGGGCGCACTCCCGCGGGAGCGCGCCCTTTTCCTTCAGTAACAGGATTGCCCGCTTAGTGCAGGATCTGGCTGAGGAAGAGCTTGGTGCGGTCGTGCTGCGGGTTGTTGAAGAACGCCTCGGGCTCGTTCTGCTCGATGATCTGGCCGGCATCCATGAAGATGACGCGGTTGGCCACCTGACGGGCGAAGCCCATCTCGTGGGTGACCACGATCATGGTCATGCCCTCCTGCGCCAGGTCGACCATCACGTCGAGCACTTCCTTGATCATCTCCGGGTCAAGCGCCGAGGTCGGCTCGTCGAACAGCATGATGCGCGGGCTCATGCACAAGGCGCGGGCAATGGCAACGCGCTGCTGCTGGCCGCCGGAGAGTTGGCCGGGATACTTTTTCGCCTGCTCGGGGATCTTGACGCGCGTGAGATAGCGCATGGCGACCTCCTCGGCCTCCTTCTTCGGCATCTTGCGGACCCAGATCGGCGCCAGCGTGCAGTTCTCCAGGATGGTGAGGTGCGGGAACAGGTTGAAGTGCTGGAACACCATGCCGACCTCGCGGCGGATCTCGTCGATGCGCTTGAGGTCGCTGGTCAGCTCGATGCCGTCGACGACGATCTTGCCCTTCTGATGCTCCTCCAGCCGGTTGACGCAGCGGATCACGGTCGACTTGCCCGAGCCCGACGGCCCGCAAACGACGATGCGTTCGCCGCGCATGACCTTGAGGTTGATGTTCCTGAGAACGTGGAAGTCGCCGAACCACTTGTTCATGTCGACGATCTCGATGGCGACGTCGGTCTGCGATACCTGCATGCCCGGACGTTCGGGTGCGGTGGTGGCAGCGGCTGTTTCACTCATCGGTGCTTCCCTCGTTCAACGCCTGTGGCCGGTGTCGAGCCGGCGTTCCGTGTACATGGAGTAACGCGACATGCCGAAGCAGAAGAGCCAGAAGACGAAGGCGGCGAAGACGTAGCCGGTCGCTGGCGTCTTGTAGGTGGTCCAGTTCGAGTCGGAGAAGTTGAGCTGGACGATGCCGAGCAGATCGAACAGCCCGATGATGAGCACCAGGCTGGTGTCCTTGAACAGGCTGATGAAGCTGTTGACGATGCCCGGAATGACGATCTTCAGCGCCTGCGGCAGGATGATCATCTGCATCATGCGCCAGTATGGCAGGCCGAGCGCCTGGGCCCCCTCGTATTGGCCCTTGGGGATCGCCTGCAGTCCGCCGCGCACGGTCTCCGCCATATAGGCCGAGGTGAACAGCGCGACGCCGATCAGCGCCCGCAAGAGCTTGTCGAAGTTGACGCCCGGCGGCAGGAACACCGGCAGCATGACACTGGACATGAACAGCACGGTGATCAGCGGCACGCCGCGCCAGAACTCGATGAAGACGATCGAGGCGAACTTGATCACCGGCAAGTTTGAGCGCCGGCCGAGCGCCAGCAGGACGCCGATCGGCAGCGAGCTGACCATGGCGACGATGGCGACCACCAGGGTCACCAACAGGCCGCCCCAAAGCTGGGTCTCGACGTATGACAGGTGAAAATCGAAGGTCAGCAGTGCAACCACCACCAGGAACCCGATGATGATCGCCCACACCGTCCACAGCGTTCCGCTGCCGGGTCGCTCGGGCGTTCTGTATATCGCGAGGGACCCCGCCGCCGCGGCGATAGCCGCGGCAATGCCGGTGAGGATCGTGAAAATGGACAGCGACAGCCCGGCAAGCGCGACCGGCGGATCGGGAAGCGCGAAAGGCGCAATCGCCAGCACGATCACCGCCATTGCGGCGATCGTCGCCGCGCGCCCGGCGGGCGAGGCGCTCATGGCACCGGCCACCACGCCGGTCACCACGCAGCCCACCAGCAACAGGGTGGCGACGAAGCCGGCGGGAAATCCGAAATGGCCGCCGGTGAGCAGGATCAACGCGGCAATGGGGAAGACGACCAGCAGGAAGAGCGCGTTCTCGCGCTTGAACGGCACCCGCGGGATGGCCATCGGGATCAGGCCGGCGACGAGCAGGATCCCCGTCAGGTTGACCCGCCAGCGCTCGTCGATCGGGTAACGGCCATACATGAACTGGGCGAACTTGGCGTCGACGAAAGCCCAGCAGGCGCCGGTTCCCGGCACCAGGCAGGCCTCGCGGCTATCGCCCACCCAGACGGCATGGATGAACGCCCAGTTGATAATCGGCGGCACGATCCATACGACGAACGCGAGGCCGATGAGCGTCAGGATGGTGTTGGTGACGTTCGAAAACAGATTGGCGCGCAGCCAGCCGATAGCACCGACCTCGCTCGGCGGCGGCGCCAGGGTCGGCTCCTCCTCGCGCCGATAATAGGCGAACTGCTCGGCCGAGGAGCGCTCGACGGCAGCGCCCTTATGGTGGCGCGAGCTACGGCGTCGCCGGTCGCCGTCGTCCATGATCGTGTCGTCAGCCATCGCTCAGCGCTCCACCAGAGCGACGCGCTCATTGAACCAGTTCATGAATGCCGAGGTCGCGAGACTGATGGCGAGGTAGACCAGCATGGTGATGAAGATGACCTCAACCGCTTGGCCGGTCTGGTTCAGCACGGTGCCGGAGAATATCGAGACGAGGTCTGGATAGCCGACGGCGACGGCAAGCGAAGAGTTCTTGGTCAGGTTCAGATACTGACTGGTCAGGGGCGGAATGATCACGCGCAGCGCCTGCGGGATGATGACCAGGCGCAGGGCGGTCCCCGGCCTCAGGCCGAGCGCATAGCTGGCTTCGGTCTGGCCATGGGCGACGGCCAGGATGCCGGCGCGGACGATCTCGCCGATATAGGTCGCCGTGTAGAGCGTCAGGCCGAGCAGCAAGGCGATGAACTCTGGAATGACGTGGATGCCGCCGACGAAATTGAAGCCCTGAAGCTTGGGGTATTCGAGTGACGCCGGCATACCCGTCGCGACGAACGCGATCGCCGGCAGGATGATCAGAACGCCCAAGCTGACTTTGAAGGTCGGGAAGATCTGTCCGGTGGCCATCTGGCGCCGGTGCGCCCAGCGCGCCAGAATCGCGATCACCGCGATCGCGACGAGGATGGTAATTCCGGTGGCGAGGAACTCCTCATGGAATACGAAGCGCGGGAGGATCAGGCCGCGATTGTTGAGGTTGGCGCCGAGCGGCAGGTGAATGCCGTCGTGCGGGCTCGGCAGGATCACCAGCACCGCCTTGTACCAGAAGAGAAGCTGCAGCAGCACCGGGATGTTGCGCAAGGTCTCGACATAGACGGTGGCGATCTGGGCGATGAGCCAGTTCTTCGACAGGCGGGCGATGCCCAGCATGAAGCCGATGATCGAGGCGAAGACGATGCCCAGCACCGCCACCACAAGGGTGTTGAGCAGGCTGACCAGAAACGCCTGGCCGTAAGTCGATTCCGCACTGTAGGGGATCAGCGACTGCAGGATATCGAAGCCGGCACGGCTCCAAAGAAAGCCGAAACCGGACGCGATATGGGCGCGCTGCAGGTTCTCGATTGTGTTCGAGGCGATCCAGAGGACGAAGGCGAGCAGCCCGATGGCCAGCGCCGCCTGAAATACGATGCCGCGGAATCTCGGATCGTAGATCAGGGACGAACGCTGCTGCGGCAGCCTCTCCGCGTCAGCCTGAACCGACATAGTCACCACCCCCTGGCGGTACCGGGTTTTCCCGGTCACCGGATGCGCGGGCGGGCCGCTGCCGGCCCGCCCGACCGATTTGACCGGCTGCGGCTAGCGGATCGGCATGCCGTACTGGATGCCGCCCTTCGTCGTCCACAGCGCGTTCAGGCCACGCGCGATATGCAGCGGCGAATCCTGGCCGATGTTGCGCTCGAAGATCTCGCCGTAATTGCCGACAGCCTTGAGCATGTTCGCGGCCCAGTCGTTGGTGAGGCCCAGCGCCTCGCCAAAGGTGCCGTCGGTTCCGAGCAGCCGGCGGATCTCCTGATTGTCGCTGGTCTTCATCTCGTCGACGTTCTTCTGCGTCACGCCCAGTTCCTCGGCGTCGAGAAGCGCGTAGCTGACCCACTTGACGATGTTGAACCACTGGTCGTCGCCCTGGCGCACGACCGGACCCAGCGGCTCCTTGGAGATGATCTCCGGGAGGATGATGTGATCGTCCGGAGTGGTCAGAGCCAGGCGCGAGGCATAGAGGCCCGATGCGTCGGTGGTGTAGGCATCGCAGCGGCCCGAATCATAGGCCTGAAGCGTCTCGTCGAGCTTCTCGAAGGCTACCGAGTTGTACTGCATGTTGTTGCGCTTGAAGTAGTCGGCGAGGTTCAGCTCGGTCGTCGTGCCGGTCTGTACGCACACCGAGGCGCCGCCAAGCTGCAGCGCGGAAGTGACGCCGAGCGACTTCTTCACCATGAAGCCCTGGCCGTCATAGTAGTTGACGCCCGCGAAGGTCAGACCCAACGAGGTGTCGCGCGACATGGTCCAGGTCGTGTTGCGCGCCAGCATGTCGATTTCGCCGGACTGCAGCGCGGTGAAGCGCTCCTTGGCGGTCAGCGGCGTGAATTTCACCGCTTTGGGGTCGCCGAAGACGGCGGCGGCTACCGCACGGCAGTAGTCGACGTCAAATCCCTTCCACTCGCCCTGGTCGTCGGTCGAGCCAAAGCCAATCAGGCCGGTGTTGACACCGCACTGGACGAAACCTTTCGCTTTCACGTCTTCCAGGGTCGTCGCATGGGCGGCGCCTACGACCAGCGCAGCAACGGCGCCGGCTGCAATCGTTACAAGGGTTGCTCTCATGTATTGCCCTCCAGCTTGATTACGAAGTCTGCGGCGGGCTCTCGGTCCGCGCCGTTTTGGATTACCTGTTCGTGCAAGTCAGCCCACAGGCGGAACAGCCAAAGCGGCTTGGCTCCGGGCCAATTGACTGAGCCATCACAGGCCATTATTCGAAATGGGTCAAGAGTATCGCCTGGGCAGCCGTGATCGCTACCTGCCCGTTCAGGCGTCATTTCGGCGATCCTTCTGGCGGCATGACCAACCAATCCGGCGACGAGCCGCGCGCCGTAAAACTCGCCACTCAACTCGCACATACCGGTCGCGACAAGCGCCTGACCGGTCCGTTCGTCAATCCACCCGTGATCCATGCTTCGACGGTGCTCTATGCGTCCGTCGACGACATGCAAGATGGGCGCCAGCCATACTCCTATGGCCGGAACGGCACGCCGACCAGCGACGCGCTGGTTTCGGCCGTCAATGAGCTGGAGGGCGCGGCAGGAACCGTCCTGTGCCCATCCGGCCTCGCCGCCGGCACGGTCGCCCTGCTTTCCTGCCTGTCGGCCGGCGACCGCGTCCTCATCGTCGATAATGTCTACGGCCCGGTCCGCCGCTTTGCCGGGACCAACCTGGCGCGCCTGGGGATCGAGACCGTCTATTTCGATCCGGCGATCGGCGCCGGCATCGAGGCGCTGTTCACAGACAATACCAGGGCCGTCTATCTGGAAGCGCCGGGCTCGCTGACCTTCGAGATGCAGGACGTGCCGGCCATCGCCGCGGTGGCGCACAGGCACAATGCAACGGTCCTGTTCGACAATACCTGGGCAACACCGGTCTACTTCCGGCCGCTCGACTTCGGCGTCGATCTTTCCATCCACGCCGCGACGAAATACCTCGGCGGTCATTCCGACGTGATGCTGGGGACGGTCGCCGCCAACGAGGCGGCATGGCCGATGCTGAAGGAGACGTTCCGGAACCTCGGCATGCATGTGGCGCCCGACGACGTGTTCCTCGGCATGCGCGGCCTGCGCACCCTGGCGGTGCGCCTCGAGCGCCACTACGCCTCGGCGCTCAAAGTCGCCACGTGGCTCGCGGTGCAGCCGGACGTCGCCCGCGTGCTCTACCCCCCTCTCCCGTCCGATCCGGGCCATGCCCTTTGGAAGCGCGACATGAGCGGCGGTTCGGGCCTCTTCGGCTTCATCTTGCACGGTTGGAGCGAGGATCAGGCCAAGCAGTTCATCGACGGGCTCTGCCTGTTCGGCATTGGCGCCTCGTGGGGCGGCTTCGAGAGCCTCGCCATCCTGGCGCATGTCACCTGGGGCCGCACCGCCGTCCCGTGGCAGGCGGAAGGTCCGCTGGTGCGCCTGCATATCGGCCTGGAGGACCCGGACGACCTGATTGCCGACCTCGACGCAAGCCTTGCGGCCGTCAGACGCCAGTCCCCCTGACCGAGAACAGGTGGATATCGACATGCCGCGTCTTGCGCGTGTTGAAGCCGCTGACGCGGCCACGCTCGATCAGATCGAGGCCGAGGTCGTCGGCGCGCTGGCGGAAGGACGAGATCTGCGTGGTATCGACGGCGGCGACGTGACAACCGCGCCGGTTGAGGAAATCGGCGGCGCCGGCGCCATCGGTGAGCAGCGTGCCGCGCCCGGCCATCGAGCACCAGGCTCTCCTCGGGAAAGCCGGCGGCGACGAAGGTCGGGTCGTCGCAGGAGACATGCTGGCGGCCGACGCTGACGATGCGCTCGGCGACGCGGAGGCCGCTTATCCCGGGCACGATGAGGCCGAAGAAGCCGACATAGATGAAGATCACCGCCACGATCGAGAGCACGGCCGCGGCGACGCCGTCATCGCGTTTCAGCCATAGCCAGGCCACCGGTCCGAGGATCCCCGCCACAACGAAGGCGAGGAAGGCGGCGACGGGAAAGCTGCCCTCCAGCGCCATGTAGCCGACAGGAATGGCCACGGCGATCACCGGCGGCCAGATCAGCGGGCTGGAGGAGTAGAACTGGCTGATCCGCCCGCGGATGCGTGCCGCCCCGGCATCGATGGCGACGGCGGCGAGCATGGCGACGGACGGGACCGCCGGCAGCACATATTGCGGCAGCTTGTCGGTCATCAGTTCGGCGACCAGCCACAGCGGCAGCCCCCAGGAAAGCGCGAAGAACACCGCCGGACGGCGGGCGTTGGCCACCAGCCACGGCGTGCCGGCAAAGATGAAGGTCATCGCCGGCCCGGCGAGGAGCGGCGCCAGCAGCGCGTAGGTCGTCGGCGGCGCCACAAGGGCGAAGGGAACGCCGATGCGGGTGAGGAACGGAATGTCGGGCCCGCCGGAATCGGAGATCGCCAACCCCGCGATCGACGCCAGCCAGGGAAAGGCCGCGAGCGCGATCACCACGACGCCGACCGCCGGACGCAGGCGGCTGAGCCAGGCGAACTCGCCGCGCTCGATCGTCAGCGCCAGCACCGCGGCCACCGCCATGCCCGGTGCGACGATGCCCTTGAACAGGAAGCCGGCGCCGATCGCCCCCCAGAACAACCACGGCATGGCGGGCGCCGCCGGCTTGTCGTCCGCCAGCCACAGCCGCGCCAGCGCGCCGGCGGCAAGCGTGGTCAACGCGACCAGCATGGCATCCGGCGCCGCCAGCCGGGCCTGCAGGCCAAGCACGCCGCTGCCGGCGACCAGCATGCCAGCGATGAGGGCGGCTCGCGGGCGGCCGAAGGCGAGCATCGTCCACCAGGTCAACAGAACCGTGGCGAGCGCGCCGAGGAACGAGGGAATGCGGAAGACCCACAGGGGCGGATGGCTGGTCTGGCCGGTGAGCACCAGGGTCAGGGCTTCCAGCCACTGCATGCCATGCGGCTGCCATGGCTGCATGTCGGTCTGCACGCGCACCGTGGCGAAGTCGCCGGTCGCCACCATCTCGCGGGCGGCCACCGCATAGGACGGTCCGTCGCCGTCGATGGGCGGCATCGACAGGAAGCCGGGCAGGAAACAGGCAAGCGCGACCACGACCAGAGCCACGAGGCTTGCCAGGGGCGAGGCGGCGACGCGGTCCGTCGCCGCTTCGAACTGGGCGGCGCGGTCGCGACCGAACAATGCATCGAAGGAATTCGCCATCCTGCCTGACGGCCTGCCTGCCTGGTTCGCGCCCGCTCGTCCAGGGTACGGACGATACTGAACTCCGGCGCATGGCGGTAGCCGGAAAGCCGACACGCGGGCCGGGCTGCAGCGCCCTGCCCCACGGGTCGGCGTCGCCACTCACCCCTTGACCGCGCCCGCGGTGAGGCCGGCGACGAGATAGCGCTGCGCTGCGACGAACATGATCATCGCCGGTATGATGGTCAGCGTGATGAAGGCGAGGATGAGCTGCCAGGCGACGATGAACTCGCCCTGGTAATCCATCAGGCCAAGCGTCCAGGGATATTTCGTGGTCGTGTTGAGCACGACCAGCGGCAGCAGGAAATTGTTCCAGCTGGTCACGAAGCTGATTACCGCCACCGTCGCCAGGATCGGCCGCGACAGGGGCAGCGTGATCCACAGGAAGAAGCGCATATAGCCGCAGCCGTCGACCAGCGCCGATTCCAGAAGCTCGGGCGGAAGCTGGCGGAAGGCATTGCGCAACAGGAGGATGCTGACCGCCTGGCCGAAGGCCACCTGCGGCAGGATGATGCCCCAGTGGGTGTCGAGCAGGCCGAGGTCGCGCACCTTGATGAAGAGCGGCAGGATGGCCGTGGCAAAGGGGAAGGTCAGGCCGAGGATGAGGTAGTTGAACAGGAACTTGTGGCCGAAGAAACGCAGATGGGCGAAGGCGAAAGCCGCCGGCGCCGCCACGGCAAGGACGAGGAAGACGGTGAAGCCGGCGATGAACAGCGAATTGCCCAGAATCCGCCAGTAGCGCAGCGTGTCGAGAATCCCCCAGTAGTTCTCCCAGTGCCAGACCTTGGGCAGGCCGAAGGGATTGGTCCTGAGTTCGCCCAGCTCCTTGAAGCCGCCGATGGCGGTGGCGAGCAGCGGCACCAGGATGACGCCGGCCACCAAGAACAGGATCAGCAGGCGCGACAGGCCGCCGATCGGCGTCGACAGCGGCGTGGCTTCGTATGCGGTGCCGCCTGCCGGCACTGCCATCGTGGGGCCCGTGCGGGAGGTCGTGTCAGTCATCGCGCATGAAGATCCGCTTGTAGCCGAAGGCGACCGAGGCGCACAGGATGAACAGCATGACGCCGACCGCGGAGCCGAAACCGACCCGCATGCGGCCGATGCCGAAATAGTAGAGGAACGACACCATCGTGTGGGTGGTGTTGAGCGGGCCGCCGCCGGTCAGCGACACGATCATGTCGAAGAACTGCAGGGAACCCAGCAGCGAGAAGAAGACGGACAGGCGGATCATCGGCGCCAGCCCGGGAAGGGTGATGAAGCGGAAGCGCTGCCAGGCGTTGGCGCCGTCGATCGCTGCCGCCTCGTAGAGGTTGCGGTCGATGCTCTGCAGGCCGGCGATGTAGAGCATCATGTGGAAGCCGAAATACTTCCACACGATCACCACCAGCACCGCGGCGAAGGCCCAGTTGCGGTCGGCCAGCAGATAGAGCGGCCCCATCCCGAGAGCCTGCGAGACCTGCGAAACCAGCCCGTAGTCGCCGTCGAACATGAAGTGCCAGATGAGCCCGGCGGCAACGTCGGCGAGGATGTAGGGCAGGAAGAAGATCATGCGGAAGGCGACTGCGCCCCACAGCTTGTCGGCCAGCAGGACGGCCATCGCCAGCGCCAACGGAAGCTGCACCGTCAGCGAAATGACGATGATCAGCACGTTGTCGATGAAGGCGCGCCCGAAGACCTTGTTGTGGAAGAGCTGGAGGAAGTTCTCGATGCCGATGAAGCGGGTCGGCACGCCCAGCCCGTTCCAGTTGTACAGGCTGTACCAGGCGGCCTCGCCGATCGGCAGGATGACGAAGACGGTGAACAGGCCGAGCGCCGGCGGAAGGAAGATCAGGGCAGTCAGCAGGCCGCTGCGAGGCATGGCCGGCCTGCTGCTGAGGGTCGCGTTTGCGTCAGCCATGGGCGATCTTATCACTCGATCGAGGGGGCCTCGACCTCATATGGCCGAAGCCCCCCGAAGGTTATCGCTAGGCTAGCGCTGGTCCCATGCGTCCTGGATCTGCTGGACCGCCTCCTCAGGCGTGACATCGCCGGCGGCGATCGCCACCGACATGTCGTTGACCACGCGCCCAACCGAGGGGCCAAGGTCCTGATCGAGGAAGTTCTGCAGCCAGGTGGCGTTCTCCAGCATGTCGGACACCTGCTTGGTCAGCGGATTGGAAATGAAGCCGCTGGTGCCCTTTACCGCCGGGACATAGACGCCGGCTTCCGCCGCCGCCTTCTGCACATTGGCCTCGGCAAAGTACTTCAGGTAGTCCACCGCTTGCGGCTTGGCGTCCTTGGTCAGCAGGAAGCCCTGCACGCCGCCGAACACGTCGGTGATCTTGCCCTTGCCGCCCGGAAGGGTCGGGAACGGCGCCATGCCGATCTTGTCGAGCGGAATGCCCTTGCCGTCGGCGGCGTTCTTCGCCTGGCCCTGGATGAAGCCATTGAGCTGCAGGCCCATGGCGCCCTTGCCGTCACCGAACATGCCCTGCGAGGGCAGGTACTTGGTGCCCAGCCAGCCGGGCTGGAAGGGATCGAGATCGGCAAGCTCCTTCAGCCGCTTGCCGGCGTCGACAAAGGGCGCGGCGAGGAAGCCGTTCTTGGTGCTCTCGGCCGTGGACAGCACGTCCTGGCCGCCGATGCGCATGAGCAGGTAGGAATAGAAGAAATGCATCGGCCACTTGTCGCCGCCGCCGACGATCAGCGGGGTGATGCCGGCCGCCTTGAGCTTCTTGACCGCGGCGAGGAAGCCGTCCCAGGTATCCATGGTCGCCGGGTCGACACCGGCCTTGGCCAGCAGGTCCTTGTTGTAGAGGATCGACACGTTGGAGAGCTGCATGGGGATGCCGTACAGCTTGCCATCGACCACATAGGCGCCGAGCGGTGCCGGATAGAGCGCCTTTTCGAAATAGGCCCGGTCCGCGCTGATGTCCTTGATGTATCCGGCCGCGATCTGGGCGCGCATGACGCCGCCGGCCCAGCTGTAGATGATGTCAGGCCGGTCTTCCGACTGGAGCAGCGTCGGCAGCTTGGCCTTGTACGCCTCGTTCTCCAGGTAATCGGAGACGACTTTCACGCCGGGATGGGCCGCGCTGTAATCCTCGGCCATCTTCTGCCAGATCGGAATGGCGACTTCGTTGACGTGCAGCATGTGCACCGTGACGTCTTCGGCGAGCGCCGGCGACATCATGAGGGCCAGACCAAGTCCGGCCCCTGCGATCACTTTTTTCAGCATAGTTCCTCCTCCTTTGCGGATCCTCGTGGCATTGAACCCCGGTGCTGGTAGGCCCAGCTATTCTCGGTGCCGGCGGACCCGGTGTATTTTTGGCGCCGATGAAGACCGTCTTTCCATGCGCCAATAGGTCCCGGCATTATTTTTGGAGCCGGAAATAAATCTCGCTTTGGCATGGCTTTGATGTCAAGCGCCATATTCCCGAATGTACCGTTTTGTAGCGCCTTCGCCATTGACACCTGCCGGCCCGGCGGGGATTAAATCATAAGCCCGAACAAAACGCAGGTTCCGCGCGGGCCCTGCGGATGCATCGAAATGAAGACTGCCGACCCTGAATTCATGCGTGCGATCAATCGCTTCCACGTGATGGACGCGATCCGCAGATTTGGCCCCATCTCGCGCGTCGAGATTGCCGACCGCACCGACCTCAGTCCGACCACGGTCTCGGCCATCACCGCCGCCCTGCTCGAGGACGGGCTCATCGTGCCGCGCCCGGTCGGTGCCGTGCGCGATGCCACGCGCGGCCGCCCGCGGGTGATGCTCGAACTCAACCCCGATGCCGCCTATGTCGTCGGCGCCAAGCTGGCACCCGCCCAGATTACGGTGGCAGTGACCAATTTCCGCGCCGACGTCATCAAGACGCTGTCGCTGCCCATCCGCGTCGATCGCCAGCCGGTCGCCGTCATCGCCGACCTGGTGGAAGACGGCGTTCGCCGCTGCGTCGCCGATGCCGCGCTTGAATTCTCCGCCATCAGCGGGGGGTGTGTCGGCCTGCCGGGCGTCGTCGAGAGCGCCTCGGGGCGCTGCCGCCAGAGCCCGATCTTCCGCGAGCGCGACGTTCCCTTCGGCCAGGAGGTCTCGGCGCGTCTCGGCGTGCCGGTGACTGTCGACAGCGATGTCAATCTGGTGACGCTGGCCGAGCACTGGTTCGGCCACGGCGTCGGCATCGACGATTTCCTCGTGGTCAGCGTCGAGCACAATCTCGGTCTCGGCATCATGCATCGCGGCGAGCTGTTCCGCGGCGCCAACGGCCTCAGCCCCGATCTCGGTGACTTTCTGGTCCACCTGCCGGACGCCGAGAGCGAAGTGCGCCGGCTGGTCGAGCTCATCGCCGTGGTGCCCGTGGACCCTGCGCAAGCCGCGCGCGACGGCGCAGCCGGCAGAACGGCGCTGACCGGCGCCATCGCGGACACGCAGCTTGCCGGCGACGCCCTCGGCTTCGCCATCGCCAATCTGATCACGCTGTTCGCGCCGCCCAAGGTGATCCTCACCGGCGCGTCGCTGTCGACCAACGACCGCCTGCTGACACCGCTGCGCGCGGCGGTGTTGCGCTTCACACCCGCCAGCCTCTCCGACGTCGCCCGCATCGTGGTGCGCGATTTCGGCGAAGACATGTGGGCGCGCGGCGCTGCCGCCATGTCGCTCCGCGATCTCTACGGCGCGCCATGGAGCTCGACAGGCCCCGCCCCCCGCCCACGCCAGGCTCCGCCATGACCTCACACGCTCAAGCCGCCTTCGGCGCCCTCGATACGCCCGCCACCCTCCTCCCCGACGAGATCGACGCCCGCGCCCGCGCGCTGCTGGCCGAGCTGACCTTCGACGAGAAGCTCGGCTTGATGGACGGCGATCTGCCCTTCTGGCAGGGGCTCGCCAAGATCTCGGCGCCGCAGGGCTACAGCCGCGACTTCTGGGTCGCCGGCGCGGTCAAGCGTCTCGGCATCCCGGGCATCCGCTTCGTCGACGGGCCGCGCGGCTGCATCATGGACGGCGCCACGACCTTCCCCGTATCGATGGCGCGCGGCGCCACCTTCGATCCCGCGCTGGAGGCGCGGGTCGGCGACGCCATCGGCCGCGAGATCCGGGCGCTTGGCGGTACCTATTTCGGCGGCGTGTGCATCAACCTGCTGCGCCACCCGGCCTGGGGCCGGGCGCAGGAGAGCTACGGCGAGGACTCCTTCCACCTCGGCATGATGGGCGCGGCGCTGGCGACCGGCGTGCAGAACCACGTCATGGCCTGCGTCAAGCATTTCGCCCTCAACTCGATGGAAAACGCCCGCCAGGACGTCGACGTGACGGCCGATGCCCGCACCCTGCACGAGGTCTATCTGGCCCATTTCAAGCGCGTGGTGGATGCCGGCGTCGCTTCGGTGATGACCGCCTACAACAGCGTCAACGGCGAATGGGCCGGCCAGAACCGGCAGCTCATCACGGAAATCCTGAAGGACATGTGGGGCTTCACCGGCTTCACTGTCACCGATTTCATCACTGGCATGCGCGACGCGAAAAAGGCGGGGCTCGCCGGCCAGGACGTCGAGATGCCCTTCGCGACGCTCTACGCGATGCACCTGAAGGGGCTGATCGAGCGTGGCGAGGTGCCTGCCGCCCGCGTTGACGATGCGGCGCTGCGCGTGCTGCGCCAGCAGGTGCGTTTCGGCCAGGGGCGCGACGCGGCGGATTATCCGCCGAGCGTCGTCGGCAGCGCTGCGCACCGCGCCATCGCCCGCGAAGCGGCGGAAAAAAGCATCGTGCTGCTCAAGAACGAAGGCGGCCTGCTGCCGCTTGCCGGCGGCCAGACGCTGGCCGTCATCGGCCGGCTCGCCGCCGAGCCCAATACCGGCGACGGCGGGTCGAGCATGACCCATCCGGACCATGTGGTGACGCCGCTCGAAGGCCTGCAGGCGGCGCTGGGCAACGCCGTCAGCCATGACGACGGCAGCGACCTCAAGCGTGCGGCGCAGGTCGCCGCTGCCGCCGGGACGGTGCTCGTGGTCGTCGGCTACACCCATGCCGACGAGGGCGAATACATTCCGCCCAATCAGCTGCAGCCGCACGCCGCCATGTTCCCGCCGCCCGGCCCCGGCGAGGAGGAGCTTGCCGACAAGCTCATCCACGGCATGGGCGAAGGCGGCTTTTCGCCCGGCGGCGACCGGCTGAGCCTGGCGCTGCGCGCGCAAGACGAGGCGCTGATCGGGGCAATTGCCGCCGCCAATCCGCGCACGATCGTCGCGGTCATGGCCGGCAGCGCCGTCATCATGGAGGCCCGGCGCCACACGGTGCCGGCGATCCTCATGCTCTGGTATCCCGGCCAGGAGGGCGGCCACGCGCTCGCCGACATCCTCACCGGCAAGGTCAATCCGAGCGGCCGCCTGCCCTGCACCTTCCCGGCTTCGGCCGATCACCTGCCCTTCTTCGACCGCGACGCCACGGCGATCACCTACGACCTCTGGCACGGCTACCGGAAGCTTCTGCGCGACGGCAACCAGCCGGCCTACCCGTTCGGCTTCGGTCTCAGCTACACGCGCTTCGCCCACGCCAACCTCACGCTTGCCACCGACGCGCTCGCGGCCGACGACACGCTAGAGGCAACCGTCGACGTCACCAATACCGGCCGGCAAGCCGGCGACGACGTCGTCCAGCTCTACGTCGCCGTGCACGGCTCGGCCGTCGAACGGGCGCCGCGCGAGCTGAAGGCCTTCGCCCGCGTCCATCTCGCCCCTGGCGAGACAAGAAAGGTGCGCCTTGCCGTGCCGGTGGCCGATCTGGCCTGGTTCGACGAGGGCCGCGGCTGGGTGATCGAAGCCGCCGACTGCGAGGCGCTGGTCGCCCATCATGCCCACGACGGCACGCCGCTTTCCGCCCGCTTCCGCATCACCGGCCCCTGAGGCCAGGCGCCAATCGCACGAAACATCCAAAATCAGGAGAAACCCTTGGACCCCGTCGGCATCGGCATCATCGGCTGCGGCAATATCAGCGGCGCCTATCTCAGCGCAGCGCGCTTCTTCCCCAACATCATCACGGTCCGCGCGGTGGCGGACATGAACCGCCAGGCAGCGGAGGCGCGCGGTGCCGAATTCGGCGTGCCGGTGAAGAGCGTCGAAGCGCTGCTTGCCGATCCGGAAATCGAGATCGTCGTCAATCTCACGGTGCCCGGCGCCCATGTGGCCGTCGGCCTGCAGGCAATCGCCGCCGGCAAGCACGTCCATTCGGAGAAGCCGCTCGGCATCAGCCTCGCCGAGGCGAAGACGCTGATCGATGCGGCCGAAGCCAAGGGCCTGCGCGTCGGCGCGGCGCCCGACACCTTCCTCGGCGGCGCCCACCAGACCTGCCGCAAGCTCATCGACGACGGCGCTATCGGCCAGCCGATCGGCGGCACTGCCATCTTCGGCACCGCCGGCCACGAACGCTGGCACCCGAACCCGGCCTTCTATTACCTCAAGGGCGGCGGGCCGATGCTCGACATGGGCCCCTACTACATCACCGACCTGGTCAACCTGCTGGGGCCGGTGAAGCGCGTCGCCGGCCTCACCTCGCGGCTGAGAGCCGAGCGGCTGATCACCAGCCAACCGCTCAACGGCACCAAGATCCCGGTCGAGGTCGCCACCCATGTGGCCGGCACCATGGAATTCCACTCCGGCGCGCTGATCACCATCGTCATGAGCTTCGACATCGCCCGCCACAGCCACCGGCCGATCGAACTTTATGGCAGCGACGGCGCGATGAGCGTGCCCGACCCGAACTTGTTCGGCGGCCAGATCGAGACCGCCACCGCTGCCATGGCGAACTGGCGCGCGACGCCGACGCTGCACGCCTATGCCAACGGCAATTTCCGCATTCTTGGCGCCGCCGACATGGCCCGCGCCATCCGCACGGGCCGGCCGCACCGGGCAAACGGAGCGCTTGCCTTCCACGTGCTCGAAGTGATGGAGGCGTTCCAGCGTTCCTCCGACGAGGGCGTGGCCATCGCCATTGAAAGCCGACCGGAGCGGCCGGCCATGCTGCCGGTCGATCTGGTCAACGGGATGCTCGACTGAGCGACACAAACCAATTCGGAGGACTCTTATGCGTGAGGCAATGATCGTCTGGGGCGGCTGGAGCGGCCACGAGCCGGAACAGGGTGCCCATCTCGTCGGCGGCATGATCGAGGAGGAAGGCTTCAAGGTCTACATCGAGAACACCACCGAGGCCTTCGCCGACCCGGCGATCGCCGACATGAGCCTGATCGTGCCGATCTACACCATGTCGAAGATCGAGAAGGAGGAGCTCGACAATCTCGAAAAGGCGGTGCGCGGCGGCGTCGGCTTGGCCGGCTATCACGGCGGCATGTGCGATGCGTTCCGCGATGCGGTGAAATACCAGTTCATGTGCGGCGGCCAGTGGGTCGCCCATCCGGGCAACATCATCGACTACCGGGTCAACGTCACCAAGCGCGACGACCCGATCATGGAAGGCATCGACGACTTCGACTACCGGTCGGAACAATATTACATGCACGTCGATCCTGCGATCGAAGTGCTGGCGACCACCACCTTCTCCGGCGAGCACGCGCCATGGACTGCCGGCGTCGTCATGCCGGTCGTGTGGAAGCACCACTATGGCACCGGCCGGGTCTTCTATTCCTCGCTCGGCCACGTCGTGAAGGAATTCGACGTGCCGGCGATGCGCACGATCTTCAAGCGCGGCCTGCTCTGGGCGGCCCGCTAGACTGGAGTTCGCGGTCCGCCGTAGGCCGGGCAAGAAGGCGCCCGTGATCCTGCGAGAAAGGCTCGCGGGAATTCGCCGCGCCGGAGACCCACGCCCTCTGGCGCACGGCCTACAGGGGCCGCGCGCCAGAAGATGGCTCGCACTGCGTTGGCCGGGTCAGCTCTTCTTGACGGTGGGCTTCCGGGTTGCGGTCGCGCGAGCGCGGGACTTGGTCTTCGGCTCCAGATCGGCCGGCGCGGCGCTTGCGGCCGCCGGTTTCTTCGCCGTCGTGCGGCGCGGTACTGCCGCTTTTTTGGCCGGGGGTGCATCCGCAGGCTGGAGGCTCGGCGCCTCGCCGATATGCGGAATCAGCTCTCCCTGCGCCGGAGCGGCAGCCTCCGACTCTTCGGTGACCTCGCGCGCCGCGCGATGCCAATGGTCCTCCGCACGGCCGTGCGGATAGCCTTCCTCTTGCCAGATGCCGTACGCACGCTGACGAATTTTGTTTTCCCTGTCGGTCATGGCCTCATCTCCAACTCACCACGGTACGTCGTCCTTGAGCAAGGATAATGCCAATCTGTGACGTTTTGTGGCCGTCGCCGTCCGTCGTTTAAGGGCGCGTCAACGCTCGGTCGTTACGAATGGGGCATGCACACGCCCCGCCTCGCCACGCCCGCCTCACGGCGTGCTTCGGCATCGCCGGCCGGCCGGCGCCGGACGTCCGATTTCGCCGTCCTGGGGCCGCCGCTGGCGGCAACCGCGATCGCGCTTCTGGCCTTCGCCTGGCTGAATGCGGGCCTTCCCTGGCCGGGGGCGGTCCAGCGCAACTACCTGCCGGTGAGCCATGGCCTCAGCGTCGTCGACGGCGACACGATCCGCATCGACGGAACGCTGACGCGGTTGGTGGGGTTCAACGCACCGGAGACCTGGAAGCCCAATTGCGCCGCCGAGCGAAACCTCGGCGAGGCGGCAACCCGGCGCCTCAAGCAGCTCGTCGACGGCGGCAATGTCAGCTTCGCCAGCGTGCACTGTGCCTGCAAGCCGGGCACCGAAGGCACGTCTGCCTGCAACTACGGCCGCGCCTGCGGCAGCCTCGCCATCGACGGGCGCGATGCCGGCAGCATCCTGATCTCGGAAGGGCTCGCCGTCAGCTATCGCTGCGGCGCGACCGGCTGCCCGCCGACGCCGCGCCCCTGGTGCGGGTGAGCGCTTCCTGGCGGCCCGCCGCCGCTCAGGCGAACGCCAGCTGCACCTTCACCGAACGCGATCGATCGGCCGCCACTTCGAAAGCTTCGCGGGCCCGTTCCAGCGGGTAGCTGCCGGTGATCACCGGTCTGACATCGATCGCTCCGCTGTCGATGAGCCGCACTGCGTCGGCGAATTCGGGATGGAACCGGTGCGTGCCCCTCATCTCGATTTCCTTGCCGACGATGAAATTGATCGGAACGGGAAGATCGCCGGCAACGCCGACCTGAACGATCGTGCCGAGGGGCCTGACCGAGGCGATCGCCGTGCGGATGGCGGCGGGCGCGGCGGAGCATTCGAAGACCGTGTCGAAATAGCCCTTGTCGGCTGAAAAGGCGTCCATGGCGGCGGAGTCCTTCGCCACGTTGACGGTTCGCGTGGCGCCCATGCTGACGGCGACGGCAAGGGTCGCGTCCTGCACGTCGGTGACGACGATCTCGGCCGCGCCGCGCTGGCCGGCAACCGCCGCGCACAGGCAGCCGATCGGCCCTGCCCCGGTCACTAGCACACGCTTGCCGGCCAGCTCGCCGGCCCGGTTCGCGGCGTGAACGCAGACGGCCAGCGGCTCCGAACAGGCGGCCTGCGCCAGGCTGGTTCCGGGGCCGACGGGCAGGCAGTTGACGGCATCGACCACGGTCAAGTCGCGGAACAGGCCCTGCTCGTGCGGAAAGCGCATGGCCGAGCCGTTGAAGCGCATGTTGAGGCACTGATTGAAGTGGCCCTCGTGGCAGAAGCGGCATTCGCCGCAGGGGCGGCTCGGATTGACGGCGACGCGGGCGCCTTCGGCCAGGCCGGAAACGCCGGGGCCGATCGCGACCACGGTTCCGGCCGCCTCGTGGCCGAGGATGATCGGCTCGCGCACACGCACCGGGCCAAAGCCGCCGTCCTGATAGTAGTGCAGGTCGGAGCCGCAGATGCCGCCGGCACCGATGGCCACCAGCACCTCGCCGGGGCCGAAATCGCCGACCTCGTCGGTCTCGATACGCAAATCAAGCTTGTCGTAGAGCCGGCAGACGCGTGTGTGCATCGGAACGCCTAGCGAAGGAGTGTGTTGGGGAGCCAGGTGGCGATCTGGGGAACGTAGGAGACCAGAAGCAGCACCAGGATATTGGTCAGCAGGAAAGGCGCGATCGCTTTCACCACCGGCATCAGCGGCAGGCGGGCGATGTTGGCGCAGACGAACAGACAGACGCCGACCGGCGGGGTGGTCAGCCCGATCATCAGGTTGAGGACCGCGAAGGTGGCGAAATGCAGCGGATCGACGCCGACCTGCTGGGCGAGCGTCAGCAGCGGCACGAAGAGGATGATCAACGCTGCGATCGTCTCCATGAACATGCCGACGAAGAGCAGCAGGATGTTGATCAGCAGGATGACCAGATACTTGTTGTCGGTCACCGACAACACGGCCTTGGCAATCATCTGGGGGATGTGCTCGGCCACCAGAATCCAGCCGAACACATTGGCGAAACCGACCAGGGCCAGGATCGCCGCAGACGAGACGGCGCTGTTGACCAGGATCTTCGGAACTTCCCGGAGCGGGAGCTCGCGATAGATGAAGGCGCCGACGACGAAGGCGTAGACGCTGGCGATCACCGCCGTCTCGGTCGGCGTCGCGATGCCGGTCATCAGGCCGCCGATGATGATCGCGGTCATGGCGATGGCCCAGAACGCGCTGGCGAAGGAGGCGGCAAGTTCCCTGAACCCCCGCCAGGGCTGGCGTGGAAAGCCCTTGCGCACCGCAATGATGTAGGCCGTCACCATCATGGCGAGGCCCATCAGGACGCCGGGCACGGCGCCGGCGAGGAACATCTTGCCGACCGAGATGCCCGACAGCGCCCCGACGATGATCATCGGGACGGAGGGCGGAATGATGGGGCCGACCGTCGATGACGCGGCCGTCACGGCGGCGGAGAAATCGGCCGGATAGCCGGCCTTCTTCATGCCCGGGATCAACATGCCGCCGATCGAGGCCGCATCGGCGACCGCGGTTCCGGAAATGCCGCCGAACAGCATGGAACCGGCGATATTGGTGAGCCCGAGACCGCCGCGCGCCCAGCCGACGAGCGCATTGGCGAAGCGGACGATGCGCTCGGTGATGCCGCCGCCGTTCATCAGGTTGCCGGCGAGGATGAAGCCGGGAATGCACAGGAGCACGAAGACGTCGATGCCGGCGTACATCTTCTGCGGCATGACGACGAGCGGAATGCCGGCGGAAAGAAGATAGGCCATCGAGGCCAGGCCCAGCGTGACCGCAACCGGAATGCCGATAGCGAGACCGCCGACAAAGACGACGACGAGGATGGTGAGGCTCATTCGGAGCCTCCGTACGGGTGCTCGGGCCGACCATCGGTCAGGCCCAGCAGCATGTTCACTATCCGGACCAAGGCGAAGATCAGCAGCGAGGCAATCATCACCAGGACGCTGACGTGGACGAAATCCATGCGCCAGCCGAGCGTCGGAGAGGTCTGCAACACGCCGATAGAGGTGAAGGTCCAGGCCGGGACGAGAAGCATGAGGCACAGGCCGGCAGTGGCCAGCGCCGAGATCAGGCGCAGGATCCAGGGACCGCGGCCCGGGCAGGGACTTCGAGCACGATGTCGACGTTGACGAGGTCGCCGGTGCGAAAGGAGAGCCCGAGGCCGAAGGCGGCGAGAAAGAGCAGCGCGAAGCGGGTGAGTTCCTCGGTCCACACCGGGGAAACGGAAAAGGTCCGGCCGAGCACCTGAACGAGCAACGGAAAAGATGAGCACCGCAAAGGCGACGCCGGTTGCGATGCGGCCCACCAGGACCAGGGCGGAAACGATGCGGGTCATCCTGCGCCAACCTCTCGGGACCAGGCGAGACGAAGGCGAAGCGCCGCGCCGCCGGGGCGGGCGACGCCGATTCCGTGGTCAGTTGGCGAACAGGCCCTCGACGATATCCTTGATCTCGGGCTTGACGTTGGCCAGAACGGCATCCTTGGCCTTGGCGGCAAAGGCGGCGCCGTCGACGTCGACGAAGGTCATGCCCTTGTCCTGCAGCTCCTTGGCGAGGTTCTGCTCGTCGGTCATGAACAGGTCACGCTCATAGGCCTGGGCGCGCTTGGCCGCCTCCGTCACCGCCGCCTTGTCGGCGTCGGAGAGCTTGTTCCAGGTGATCTCGGAAATCGTGAGATAGATCCACGAGCGGACGTGCTCGGTCTTGTTCACGTATTTCTGCACCTCGTTGAAGTTGGCCGACTTGATGAGCGCCAGGGGGTTCTCCTGGGCGTCGATGGTGCCGTTCTGCAGGGAGGTGAACACCTCGGAGAACGCCATCGGCGTCGGGCTGGCGCCGAGCGCCTTCCAGACGTCGACGAACAGCGGCACGTTGGGCACGCGCATCTTCAGGCCCGTTCAGGTCGTCGGGCGACTTGATCGGGCGATTGGAGGTCAGGTCGCGCGGTCCGCGGGGGAAATAGGCGATCGGGCGGATCTTCGCCTTGTCGATGATCTCGGCCTTGATCTTGTCGCCGATCTCGCCGCTGGCGACGGCATCCATCTGGTCGATCGACTTGTAGGCGTAAGGAACGGCCAGCAATGCGGCCATGGGCGCCCAGTTCTGCAGGCTCTCGCCGGTGATGGTCATGTCGACGGTGCCGAGCTGCATGCCGTTGATGAGGTCCATCTCCTTGCCGAGCGACTCGTTGGGATAGACCGCGACCTCAATGCGGCCATTGGTCAGCGCCTTCAGCTCCTCGCCGAATTTCAGCGAGGCCTTGTGCCAGATGTCTTGCTCGTTGGCGAGGTGACCGAGCTTGAGCGTCATCTCGGCGGCATGCACCGAGCCCACCAGCATGCTGGCGGCGAACGTCGTCAGCAGCACTTTGCCAATTCTCGAAATATTCAACATGTTTTCCTCCCTTGTTGAATGAGCGCTTCAGTCCGCGGTCTATCGCCCCGCGGGTTCGAAGAATTCCGGCTTGCTAGCAGCAATTGCCGGCAGATCGTTGAGAATCTCGCGCAGATGCAGACGGACGGCCGCTTCGGCGGCCGGCGCATCGGCGGCGGCGATAGCGTCCACGATCGCCGTGTGCTGACGGACCAGCTTTTCCATCGGGAAACGCCGGACCGAGAGATAGCGAACGCGATCCATCTGCGCCTTGATGTCTTCGATGATGTCGCGGGCATAGGTCTTGCCGGCAGCCTCTGCGAGCGTCCGGTGAAACCGGTCGTCGAGTTCGATGAAGCGCTGCGGATTGTGCGGAACGGCCTTCCGCTGCTCGACCAGCTGGCCGCGGAGCTCTGCCACCAGACCCGGCGCGGGGGAAGCGGCAAGCTCGTTGACGATGCCGGCCTCGATCGCCTCGCGCACGAAGCGCGCACCGAGCACGTCCGATATGGCAATCTTGCGGACGAAGGTGCCGTGCTGCGGCCGCACATTGGCCAGCCCCTCCATCGACAATTTGATGATGGCTTCGCGCACCGGCTGGCGGCTGACGGAGAATTCCGCCGCGACCTGCGCCTCGAAGATGCGGGCACCCGGCTCGATGTCGTTGCGGATGATTCGCTCGCGCAGGATGCGATAGATCTGAGGACCGACTGCGGTCCCCAAATCCAAGACGTGCCGCGGATTTGGCTGGAAACCCAAGGATGCCACGTTCAAGCCCATCATACCTTAGACTAGTATACCAATCCATTCGCCGGCGTCTCACATGGATTTGCCGGGGGTGTCGTTTTGACCGGTGCGATTGGTTCCCGAAGGCGTCACCCGGCCGCGGCGCTGGCGACGGGCGGGGCGTTGTCTACGGGTCGGGAGGACGTGGCGACGGTCGCCGACATCCCCGGTTGGGCCTGGAGCGTGGCACCGTGCGTCGGTCGCGTGGATTTTCGCAGCGTGCGCGATGTCCCCTTCGGCGCAGTAGACCATGTTCGGCCTAGCGATCTGTCCTGGCGCACCTCATATTGCGGGGATGGCGCTAGGTCCATCACCGGTCCATTTCAAACCGCATCCGCTCAAAAGCGGCGATGCTTGGTATGTTCAGGTGACCTGGGATAACGGCAGAACGGCACAAGTGCCGAATTTCGCTACCGAGGCCGATGCCGAGCGGTGGATCAAGAACGAGTCCGCCGTATGGCTGGCAGAACGACATACGGGCAGCCATGACTAACAGGCAGCCTTGACCAAGATGCCCAAACGTCCCGGCGACCTGAATCAATGAGCGAAGCGCGTTGCGGATATCACCCCTGCCGAGGCTGACGACACATCAGCGGGAGGCGCCGGGCACGCATTCGGGTCGATGGTGCATCAAGCGGCGCGTGACCACAGACCGTTTTTGATGTTGAACTTCACCAGACCCTCATCGCGCATCTGCATGAGCATCGTCTGAACCGGTTCAGCCGCCCCACCGGGGTTCAACACCGTCACCAGCGAATTGGTCGAGCGCGGCTTGTCGAGTGCCGCTAGAAGCTTCTCTTTGGTCATCTCGGATGGCTCTCCTGTCTGAATCGAACGAGGCACGGCGCGCGCTGCTGGCGGCGATTAGTGGATGATACCCAACCAGATCGCCCCGAGCACCGCGATCAAGACGATGAAGCCGGCTAGGGCTATTCTGGCGCTTCGTGTCACGGTTTCCCCGTCCTCTTCCTCAGCCTAACCCGCCTTCGTTGGTCCCGTCGACCATGAGCCGATGACGGCCTAGGAATATATTCATGGCAAGCTATTTACGGCGCGCTGCCTGATGGAGACTTTAGTGCGTTGGTTCAACGACTCCATTGGACTGTTTCCATTTCCGCCGCAGCAGCTAGATTGGCTGCGGGAGTTGAGACATGCCGGATCGTCCCCGGAGCAGAGGGATTGGCGCGGCGCGCCGTCTGATCGGCACCGCCGCCGCGGCGGCGGTGGCCAGCGCCCTCCCCGCTACCGCCGGGGTGAAAACCTCGATGTCGACGCGCTATTACAGCGTCGGCGGTACGACCGCTGCCTCGCTCGTCAGCGACATGCGCTACCATCCGATCCGCGGGGACTACGGCAGCGCCATTGCCAACATCCATCCGAGCTACAGCCTGAGCGTGGTCACCAAGCCCGCGAGCGGCATCTGCCGGGCGAGTGAAGTGACGCTAAGGCTCCACCTCAGCTTGACGCCGCCCAAGGCGCGCAGCACCTCGTCCATGTCGTCGAGCACGCGGTCGGCGTGGAACGCGTTTGCCGCCTATGCTAGGCGACACGAACTGACCCATCGCAGCATCTATATCCGCTGCGCCAACGCATTCGTCGCCAAGGCGCAGCGGATGAGCGCCGGCAACTGCAGCGCGCTCAAGGCTTCGATCTACCGCCTGCTCGAATCGGAGAAGCGCAATTGCGAGGCGAAGCAGCGCGCCTTCGACCGCAGCGAGCAGAGCCGCGTCGCCAATATGAGCTTGTTCCGGATGGCAAGGTCCCGGAGCTGGCGTTGACGCCGTAAACCCGAAAGCCACCTTGCCTCGGCCTTCTTTTTGGTGGCGCCCGTGGCAGCCTCGCCGTCGACGGGCGCGACTGTCGGCAGCATCGCGATCACTGTCAGGATTACCTTGCTGTAGAGATCAAACGTTCTGTGTCGCCCTCAACTGCTACGCCGCAGGTTACCCCTGAACCTTCTCAGAGCAACGAATGCAGCAGAAATGCTGGCGACCCCGGCACCGTGCCTATCCGGTTAACGCAGACACCCGCTAGATGTAGGGTGGGTCCACGCGCCGGAATAAAGGTCGGCATAGGTCGGCGCCTCAACCCCGCCCGCGATGCCGAGCAGCGAGCGGAACGCGTTGAACGGGTAGAACCGCCGGTTGAAGCGGAACGTGAACTCATTGAGGTAGGCTTGTAGGTGCTTCGCGCTCACGCCGTGGTGGATGCCGTTGAGCCAGGTCTTCAAATTGGAGAAGACAGTGGATGATCGGCATGAACTGTTCGACAATTTCGGGGTCGCCGCTTTCGGCAATTGCATGGTGGTCGTAGCCCCGCTTGCGCAAGCTGGCATAGCCGCTCCAATCGTCGGTGACGATCAGCGAGCCTGGCATGACGGCGCTCTCGACAAAGCCACAGAAGGAATCGGCGCCGCGGTCAGCAGCGATGGCCAGTCGTACTCGACCGGCATAGCGGCCATCCTTCCGCTTGTCTTGTGCCGTGCCCGGCTTCCGGTGGCGAACCTCGACAGCGGCGGCCACCAGCGTTTTATGGTGATGCCCCGGCCTTCGCCGCGCGTCCTTCCGCCGACCCACGTCTCATCGACCTCGACATGCTCTTTCGGCCGACCACCGATGCGGTCCTGGTCCGGCCGCACCATGCCCGCGCGCAGTTTGTGCAGGATGCCGAAGGCGGTTTCATATCGTCTCAGCCCAAGATGCCGCTGAAACTGCACCGCCGACATCCCCGGCGTCTGGCTGGCGACGAGGCACGCGGCCCAGAACCAGACGCTGAGCGGCGTATGACTGCGCTCCATGACGGTGCCGACCAGGAGGCCGGCTTGGCGGCGACACGCACGGCACTCCAGAACACCGGGTCGGGTGACAATGCGGAAGGGCTCGGCGATCTGGCCGCAATGCGGGCAGACAAAGCCGTCAGGCCAACGGGCGCTCCCAAATAGGCAGCACAGGCCGCGTCATCGGGAAATAGCTCCTGAAACTCGGGGAGCGATTGGGGAAAAGCCAGATCGTCGCGCTGCTGGATGCCCATCGCCAACATGACGGCCGACGCTAGCCCTGGTGGGTGTCTGCGTCAACCGGATAGGCACGGATCAAACGTTCTGTGTCGCCCTCAACTGCTACGCCGCAGGTTACCCCTGAACCTTCTCAGAGCGACGAATGCAGCAGAAATGCTGGCGACCCCGGCAGGACTCGAACCTGCGACCAACAGCTTAGAAGAAACTTACCACGCCATTTCATGCAATTTGGTGCAACGGGCTGACACGTCTAACCCCCGGTCTTGCTTGACTATATTCACCGCACCGCGTTCCACGCCGTCGCAGCCTATTGCACCCAAGCGCGTGCTGGCGTACCTCTGTGGTGCGCAATTCGACCAAACATACCCCGGTTTTTTCGTCGCAGACAGGACGCCCGCCGATGCCCGTTCTCGCGCTCACCGACCGCTTCGTCGGCCACGCGAAGCCCGGCCCCGAGTACTTCGACGACACGGTGAAAGGGCTGGCGCTGCGCGTGTCGGCAGGGGGGCACAAGCTGGACTTTCCATTTCACGACGGGGGCAAGAGGGCACACGTCACGCTCGGCTCGTATCCGGCCACTGGCCTCGCCAAGGCCCGCACGCTTGCCACAGAGGCCCGCGGGCATGTGGAGGAAGGCAGAGACCCGCGCCGCGTCCTGAAGGCCGCAGACGCGGCCGCGCAGATGACCGTGGCCGACCTGATCGGCTCCTATCTCGAAAAGCACGTCCGGCCGAACCTTCGCTCGGCACATCACATGGAGCTTCGTCTCGCCGCAAACGTGACGCCGGTCATTGGCGATATCCGGTTGGCCGACCTGCACCGCCGCGACGTCAACCGGGTGCTCGACCCAATCGTGGCGCGGAAGCGCCAACGCAAGCCCGGCTGGTGTTTCAAGACCTTCGCGCCATGTTGCGCTGGGCCGTCGCTCGCGGCGATCTCGACCGCAACCCCATGGAAGGCCTCGCGCCGGGCTCCGAAACGCCGCGTGAGCGCGTCCTGTCCGACGACGAAGTGCGGACGCTCTGGGATGGCCTGCCCGCGGCTCTGGCGAAGTCCAAGACATGCCAGATGATCATCAAGATCTGCCTCGTCACCGCCCAGCGTGTCGGCGAGGTGTCGGGCATGCGGCGCGACGAGATCGACCTTGCTGCCCGCACATGGTCCCTGCCCGGCTGGCGGACGAAGAACGGCAATCCCCACCTCGTGCCGTTGTCGCAGTTGGCCGTCGACCTGATCGAAGAGGCGTTGACCGACGCTGGCGCTAGATCCGTTCGTGTTCCCTTGCGGGAAATCATCGCTGGCGCCGATGGCGGTGGCGCGCACGATCGCCTCCGCGCCCACCAGGCAACGACGGTACATGCCTGCCGCAGCGTCGGCATTGGACATTTCACCGCGCACGATCTGCAGGCGCACGGCCCTGACCGGCATGGCTCGGCTCGGCGTCTCGCCCACCGTGCTCGGCTTCGTGGCGAACCATCGGACGATCGACCCGCGGCCGGCGTCACCATGGGCGGTTTATGTCGCACTACAGCTACGAGCAAGGAGAAGCGCGAGGCGCTCGATCTGTGGGCCGAGCGTGCTCGAGGCCATCGTCAGCGGCGGAGCCGAGGTGGTGCCGATCGGCGGGCGCGCGGCACATGGCTAAGAAAAGGCGAGTTGCGCCGAAGACCAGGCCGGCCGACGTGGCGATATCCAGTGTCTTGGCGAAGGCAGCAGCACCTCTCCGCGCCTTGGAAAAAGCGACAGCGCCGGTGCGGGCTCTGATTAGCCGCTACGAGCGAATTGCGAAGATTGTCACAGCAGAGCCGGAGGGGATGGACAAGTACGCGGGGCAGCAAAGAAGGTGCTCGACGAAGCACGCGCGAAGCTGGGCCGATCGACGATACGGCTTGACGCTATCCCGGCTTGCTGAAGCGGCTTTGCCATCAGTCCGCCGCGTCGAGGCCGCCCGAAAGGTACAGAAGGTCGTGGCCGCATTGTCAGTGACGAAGAGCTTCTGTCGGGAGGTTCGAGATGCGCACAGCGGCTGGCAACGAGCTGGACGTGGCTAGCCGCGCAAGATGCGCTGAAGGCGCGGGGTGTCGACGGGTGACAAGCCCACGGTGCGCAAGGGCCGAATACTTGGCTAGCGTCGTCGCGGACCCGCTCGGCAAAGACGCGCAAAATAATCAACGCTCAAATTCATTATGGCGATCAGGCTCCGGCGTCCGAAGGCACCTAGCTTTCCGTTGCATCGCAATTCAAAGCAACGGAGACCCCAATGCCCACCGACAATCTCAGCAGGAAGGAGCGGCGCGCCGGCCTGATGAATTCCGCGTCTGTCCTGCCGACCTCCACCGACGACCTGCCCGACGAACTGCTGGACGCTTACGCCGCCTGCCGGGTTCTCGGCGGCTCGCGGCCGATCAACCCCGCAACCCTGTGGCGGGGCGTGAAGGCTGGCCGGTACTCCAAGCCGATCAAGATCGGGCCGAACTCGACGCGCTGGCGCCGTAGTGAACTGGCAGGCCGATATCGATCGCATGGCGGCAGAGCGGACGGGGGCATCGTGAACCGCCATGACTTTCACAAAACGAAACCCCGCCGGGGGCAACGGCGGGGCTCGGAAATCGGTTCGGCTGGACGGCTCGAACTCGCTTCCAAATAGCGCAAATTCGCTCGACCGACAAGGCAGCAACCGCCTGCCGGTCCTGGCCGCGGAAATTCGGCGCGCCCATGCCGGCGTAGAGGACGCCGCAAAGACAGCGGCCGAGCGAGCCATCGAAGCCGGCCAGGCTCTTGTCGAGGCCAAGGCGCTGTTGAAGCACGGCGAGTGGTTGCCGTGGCTCCAAGAGCATTGCGCGCTCAGTGAACGGGTGGCGCAGCTCTACATGCGGATTGCCGGGTCCGGCCTCAAATCCGAAACCGTTTCGCTTTTGGGACTGAAGGCTGCCGCCAAGGCGATCACCTTCCAACTGCCCGACCCGTTCGCCGACGTGCCGCCGGCGGTCATGCGCGATTGGTGGCTTCATCTGCTGCAGGGTGTGCTCGCCGGCTATGACGCGGAAGCGATCGCGCATTACGGGGAATGGCTGAAGCGGAACGGCTGGGACTCGCCCGACGAATGGTTCGGGGCGGAGGGGGACGAGTATCGCGCGAGGCGCGGGTTTCGCCGAATACCAAAACGGGTGAAATCAGACTGGCGCAAATTCCAGAGGGAGCACGCGGACAAGGACATTCCGGCGATCAAGGCAGCGATCGACGCAGCCGCGGCAGGTGCCCCATGAGCGCGAAGATCTTTTACTTGCCCCCGGTGTGTTCCAGAACGGTTTCCCGAGGCTTCGAAGAATACGACCGCGGGCGTGCCCATGCCCGCCGAGGCAATGACGCGGCACTGGCGCGCCGGGCTCCGCGGCGAGCAATTCCACAAGGCGGTCCTCGCCGAGTTTCCTGCTTTGCGGCTCGCCGACTACAACGAGGCCGCCGACTTTCGCATGGTCGGCGCTGACCGACGCCGAGCGCGATGCCGCCTGGCAGGAACTGGCGGACGCCAGCCGCTGGGTGGCGCCATGACCGCCCGCACAGTCGACCCAATTCGGCGCGACCTGTACGACGGCCGTATTCGCATCGGGTACTACCGCACCGCTCGCAACGGCGAGGGGTTTGAAGCCTTCGACGCCAGCGATACGCCGCTCGGCCGCTTCAACACCGAGGCGGCGACCATCCGCGCAATCCACGCCAGTATGCTGGCGCGGGAGCGCGCGCCATGACCGCCCTCGATTTCGCCGACCTGGAGCGGCTGACCAGCTTCAAGCTGGGCGTTTTCGACGCGCCTTGTCCTGAGTGCGGACCGCGGTGCCGTGAGCCGGCCAATCGCAAGCGCAAGGTGCTGCGCATCTGGCGAAAAGAGCCCGGCTACGCGACGTTTACGTGCGCGCGATGCGGGCTGAGCGGCTGGGCGGGCGACAGAAGACGCTCGGCGCCAGTCAAGCCGGGCGCTGCCCCGCCGCCCGCCGAAAACTCGGATCAGCACGCCGCCCGCCAAGCTGGCAAGGCGCTTTTTCTCTGGCGTCACCGACAGCCGGCCCAAGATTCACCCGTCGAAGTGTATCTTCGCAAGGCGCGGGGCTACGGCGGCGAGATCCCGGCGACAATCGGCTACTTGCCGCCGAGCAAGCCCGAACATCATCCGGCGATGATCGCGGCCTTCGGCTGCTGCACCGAGCCCGAGCCCGGCGTTATCAATCTCGCCGCCAACATGGTGCGCGGCGTTCATTTGACCCTGCTTCACCCGGATGGTCTGGGCAAAGCGGGCACCGGCCGCGACAAGCTGATGGTGGGCCCGTCGAGCGGCTGGCCGATCGTGGTAGCACCGCCGAACGACCTGCTCGGACTCGCAGTTACCGAGGGCATTGAGACCGGCCTGAGCATCGCTGAGGCAACAGGGCTCGGCGCCTGGGCCGCCGGCGCTGCCGGGCGGATGTCCGCGCTCGCCGACAAGATGCCCGACTACCTCGATCATATCACCGTTGCCGCCGAAGCCGACGAAGCGGGACGCAAGGGCGCCATCGGCCTCGCCGAGCGACTGCGCCAACGTGGCCTCCATGCAGAGCTGCGTTTTCTTGACGCGAGGAGGGCTGCGGCATGACACGCGATGCTAACGACATCGCCCGCGAACAAGGCGCGGACGGATTGCGCCTCGCCTGGGATACCGCCGAGCTTCAACACCTGTCCGAGGCCCCGGTGAGGAAGCCACCGGCATCGTCCGTCGCGGTCTTGTCGCAGCGCCCAATTTGTCGAAGGGCTTCGTTCCGCCCGACTACCTGGTCGACCGTATTTTGCAGCGCGGTTTCATCTATTCGCAACACCGGCGCGACTGCAGCCGGCAAAACGCGCCATCGGGCTGCTGCATGGCGTACTGCGTCGACCAGGGCGAGAACCTCGGCGACTAGCGAGGTGACGCGCGGGCGCGTGCTCTATTTTGCAGGCGAGAATCCCGACGACATTCGCGCATGCGTTGGATCTCGATGGGGGCCACCGCCGGCTTCGATCCTAACCGCTCGAACGTCTATTTCATCGACCGAGGCGCTGAAGATCTCCGAGGCGCGTTCCTGCCATCGCGCGAGCGTGTCCATGCGCTAGGCGGTGTCGACCTCGTGATCGTCGACACCTCGGTCGGCATTCTTCGAGGGCGACCGAGGAGAACGACAACGTGCAGATGGGCGCCCATGCCCGCCGGCTGCGCACCTTGACCGCGCTGCCCGGCAATCCGACCGTGGTCGTCAACTGCCACCCGGCCAAGAATGCCGTCGGCCGACAATCTGCTGCCACGAGGTGGCGGTGCCTTCATCGCCGAGATGCGACGGCAACCTGACGACGACGCAAGCGCGACGAACTTGTCGAACTGTCACTGGCAGGGAAAATTCCGCGGCCCCGACTTCAGCCCTATCGCGTTCGAAGCTGGTGCCGGTCAAGACCGACCGGCCTGGTCGACAGCAAGGGCCGGCAGCATTACCAGCATCATCGCCGCGCCGGTCAGCGACGCGCGAGCAAGCCGCGCTCGCCCAAGACGCCCGCCGGGACGAAGACGTGCTCCTGACCACCATGCTCGTGAACGACGGCGCGTCGCTTAGCCACCTTGCCACGGCCGCACAGCTGGTTCCTGAATTCGGGCAAGCCCTACAAGTCGCGCGTCAACCGCACGCTGACGAAGTTGAAGGTGGAGCGGTTCGTCGTTCTCGAGCGCGGCACTTGGCGCCTCACCGAAAAGGGCAAAACCGAAGCCCGCAAAATCGAGGCCGCAGATGCTGCCTAAAGCCCGTTCCAAGTGTGGAACGACTGGCCGAGCATCGCCGGCCCATTGAATTGGCCGTTCCACATCGTTCCAACCACCAGCGGAACGGCCAGCACAAGTCAGGCAGCGCAAGCCGTTCCATTGAAACGCTTGGCGGAACGGAAGGGGGGCTTCTAAGCCCCTTCCTTCCTCGTTCCGTTCCACTCTTTGTTCTAGTACTGGAACGATGGAACGACCGCCGTCGCCAAGCCGGCGCGCGCGGCGCTCGCGGGCAAGCCGCCGGGCGTGATGGCGCGGGCAGGTGCGGGTGGAGGCAGCCCCCGGGGATAGATACTTTCTGGGCGATCCGGCGCCGCTTTCGGGCACGACCCCCCGAGCCGTGGCTGTAGGTCGCAGCCCCCAGAAACCGGGCCGCACTATCCGCGCTCGGCCGGCCGGAAAGCGGCTGATCTCTGCGGTTTTGTGCGAGCGCCTGGTGCGGCTGCGGGCAGCTTTCCATTTGACACCAGGTGCGGCCCGCGGGCGGGCGTGCTCGCGGAAATCGCACAGGCCACCGTCACGGCGGAGGCAGGTCCGTGACTGCTGAGGCCGCCCGCCGCCTGCAGCCGGGTCGCCGCCGACGCTGCGCGACGCCGCCGGCTGCCGGCCGCCGAGGACGCGCGATGGCCGTCGCCGGACGGCCTCGCGGCGTTCGTCGATGGCCAGGCGGCTCGCCCTCGCTGGAACGGGCGCTCGGCTTCGCAACCGCCAGGCGCCGGCAAACGGAGCTGGCAGACGGAAGTCCAAATCGCCCGCCGCGACGATCTCGTGCGCCAGCTCGCGGCCGAATTCTTCTGTGGTCAACCGCCGCCGCGATTCATGCCGAGTGGCACCGCTACGCCACCACCGGCTGGTTGCGCGAGCGGACGCTACCGGCGCCACCGGCACATCGGCAGCGCACTGTTGAGGCTCGTTTTTGGGAAGTGATGCACTTGCGCGACCACGTACTTGCCGAGCGAACCATCCGCGCTTTGCTGGCAGTGAGCTGCCCGTATTCGCTGCCACGCGAAGAGGACAAGTTGGATGAAGCTGAAAACCACGAGGCGCACTGATGCGGTTTTTTGAACAGGTGATGGCCAGGACGAAGAACGCCCCCGGGCTGCCTCCGGCGGCAGCGGCGAAGCTGGCAACCTTGCGCGGCGAGCGCGATGTGGCGATGGCGCACCGCCGCGTGCTGTCTACGACAAATTGAACGATGCGGTCGGCACCCTTCGGGGTCTGCAAAGTGAACAGATCACTGATGCAGTCCGCCTTTTCGATAGGCGGCCTGGAGACGCGGCGCGACACCGGCCACGGCAGTTATTCGATGACCGATGGCCGCGAAAAACTGAAGCAAATCGAGGCCACAATCGAGCTGCAGGAGACCGAAGTCGCCCGGCTCAAGGCGCAGCAAAAATCGATCGACGAGTTGACGCGAGACGCGGGCGCTGCGTTGCAGGCCGTCGAAGGCTGGCTTGAAAAAAACAAAAGCGCTGAATTCAAAGCGCACGCCGCGCCAAGGCCGAAGTTGCAAGCCCGGCGAGACCTGGGCGCAGGCTGCCGAGCGCCTGCGCGCCGCAGATTGCCGAGCTCCGGGCCGATCTTCACAAGTGTGCTTCGGCACCCATCCCATCAAACCAAGCAAAGCAGCGAATGCGCGCCGAGATCGCCGAGCTCGCCGAAGCCGGCGCCGCCGACGTCGGCCCATTGTTCGAAGGCGGATCGATCCGGTGGCCGGACAAGCCGCTGAAGCGCGGCGACGGCACCGTCATCAGCTATCACTCGATCGATGTTCACAGCCTGCTCGCATGGCTCGACCGAGACCGCTTGATCGCCCAGCTCGACGTGGAGATCGAGGCGCATGGCCGATGACGGCGCCGCGCTGAGCGACGATCAACGGCTGAAGGAAGATACCCGCCTCCGCGCCGCGCTGCTCGAGGCCGAGCGCGAAGAGGAAGCCGCGATCACCGCCGCGTCAGCGCAGGGCGCCAACATCGCGCGCCGCCGCGACGCCGATCCGAGGGCAGTGCTTGGACTTGATGCGACAGCGTCGCCGGGCTACGTCGATGACTGAACGGCAACCAGATGACGACGGCGGTGGTGGCCTCGCCCGTTCCTGCCGCCTGTCGTCCGGGGGCGGTGTTGACGCTGGCGCCGCCCCCACCGTTGTGACCTTCCGGCCGAAGCGCGACTATGCCGACGCGCAACGCGAGGTCGGAATTTCACCGCTTGAAGACCAGGTCGCCGCGATGCGGGCGACGATCGCCGAACACGAAGCGAAGGCTCGGCGCCTCGATGAATTGCTCGGCAGCTACTCGGTCGAAGAACGCGAAGCCGCTGCCCGCTTCGCCGAAAAGCAGCGCGCTCGAAACGGTGAGAAGGCCGCCGCCTTCGATGCGATCGCCACCGCGCACGCCGACGAGGTGAGCCGCGTCCGTGCTGCCATCATCGCCCGCCACCGTGCGTTTCTGGAAGCCTTCGCGGCGGCCGGACCTCGGGGCGCAGCATGTGCCCATGTTGATCGACGCTGCATGTTCGGGACCGACGTCGACGCCCGCGACGCGCCGGCGCTATCTTCGCCGCCTGTCGTGCCGGATCATCCCGCACCTCGACGAGATCCCGCCGCCGACTACGAAGGCGAGCGCGAGCGCCAGCTCAACGCCTCTGGCCTAATTCGCCCTCGGTCGGCCAGCGTCGCGCGGGACCGGGGGCGCAAGATGTTGATCGTGCATGCAAGGCGGGAAAACACTGTCAACCTCGTGCAGCGAAGAATGGCAAAAACGCATGACTGATCCGAAAATTCTCGCCCGACGCGATGGATCGCAGTGAACTGCGGTAGGCTGAAAAGCCAGGCGCGAAGGCTCGCCTCGACCGACGACGACGACGAAGGCGGCGAGGCCGAACAGCGCCGGCGCTCAACGGCGCCATGGCCTGCGTCAACGCCGGCGGCGTCAAGGCGCCGACGCTCAAGGGCTGACGTCCGAGTTGCCGCCGCCGCCATGGCGCGCGCTCGACGAGGTCGGCGAGACGATGACCGCGCCGAGCACGAACCTGGGCGCGGGTGGCGGCGCTGCTGTCTGGCCCGCGAGTCGACATCGTCGGCGGCGCCGGCGGGCCTTCGCGGTGCTAGGAGCCGCTGCAGGTGGTCGGGGCGACGTGGCGGCGACGACCTTCACCGGCAACATCATCGTCCAGGGCGGCGCCAACCGCGGCCGAGGACCTCGCCGAGGCGGTCGGAACGCTAGGTCTCCGGCGAGCCGCGCAACCGCTTCGCGACGTTCATTGAATGCCGCTGGTCTCCCAGGCCGAGCTCGCCGCCATCGTCGGCGTCCACCCCCGAACGATCCGGGCGCGGAACGCTGAGGGATGCCGGTCGAGCCGCGGGGCGGCCGTCGGCCGATCATCGCGTTATGACACTGCAGCGAGTACGTGCAATGGCGGGAGCAGCAGGTTGCGCTCGCCGCAGCCGGTGATACGGTCGCCATCGACTACGCAGAGGCGCGGCGTCGAAAAATGGTGGCCATGGCAGTCGTGGCGGAGGTCGAGGCCGCTCTCCGCCAAGGCGAGGTGGCTTTGATCGGGGACATTGTTGCGGCGGTCACCGACGAGTATGCGATCGTACGGACCCGGCTGCTGCAGATCGCGACGAAAGTGGCGCCGCAGCTCGCGGTGGTCACGCCACACCTGAAGAGGCGCGAGCGATCGTCGATGCCGAGGTTGCGCATGCGCTTGAAGACCTGTCGGCGGACCCGCAGACGCTACGGCCGGTGAAGGAGGCTGCGATCACGGGGGCTAATGGGCGTACGTGACGAAGACTTCAGAGAGACAGATCGCCATTGCAAAGCAAACCGCCTCTGCCATAGCGGACGGGATGCTCAAGCGCGGCCAAGCGGTGGATGCGACCGAGGCCGAGAAGGTCGGTGCCGAGGCCGCAGACGTGATCATGCGCTTCCATGCTAAGCGGGCGCGGACGGTCGACAAAGAAGTGGTCGACGCCATGATGGCCGAGCTGCAAGAGTGGCGGGACGAGACGGAAGAGAACATCCGCATCACTTGCGAAGCACGAAGCCGCGAAGGGTATAACCAACTTCACCTCCGGCCCGGTCAAGGAAGCGGCACAACATGCGGTCGCGGCCACCGAGGTCAAGGCGCGCAGATGCGCAAGATCCTCTGGAAGCACGAATTGGACACCTGGCAGGACGCAGTGGCGAAGCTCCGGGAGATGGCGGGCATCCCGAAGGAGTGATCAGCGACGACTGCCTGCGGATCATCGTGCGCGCCGAGGCCCGCATGGCCGACGAACTGGATAGGGCACCAACCGCTCAGGGGACGCAATCTCCCAAATGTCCAAGCTTCGGACGAACGGGCATCCTTCGACGAAATGGGCATCGACCGCCGCCGCGTTGCCGAATGGCGCGAGATTCGCGACGCCGGCCCGGAGCGGAGCGCAGCCCGCCGACGACCTTCGCGCGGCCATCGTACCGGACTACCGCCGCATATGCGGCTGACCGGCCGACCGCTGACGCCGCCTGCTCCTGCGCTGCGGCCGTGGCAGTCAGCGGCGCGCCTGCAAGGATTGCTCGCCAAGATCAGAGTTTGGCCAGCAAATCCTTCTTCTTTGCCTCGAATTCTTCATTGGTGATCACTCCGGCATCACGCATTTCGCCAAGCCTCGAGATCGTGTCGATAATTGCGTTGGGGGACGACGCCTCGGGGCTGCCAGCGGTTTCCGCGGTGCTGGCGGCGCTTGGCGAGTTCTTTTGCGCCAGGATGACGGAGCACGCGCTCCGAAAGCGATTGGCCTGCTTTCTGTCTCCGAGGGAGACACAATTGGGCGCCATCTGAGCTGACGTCGCAGGATCACCAGACCAGTAGCTCTTGGCAGTGTTCTGCATCCCACCAGCTGACAATTCGAAGTAACCGGTGAACAAGTGGAACTTCACCTCGACGGCCCCGACCGTCTCATAAGGTAGTTGGAACACGTTCGATCCGAATGTCACACCTGCCAAGAAGCCGGCCTTTAAGACCAGCACGCGCTGGTTTGTGCAGACCAACGCCTCTATGGCGACGCCCTTGAGCTTGACCAGCACCTCCTCATCGGGATTCAGCAGGTCCCTCAGTTGCCTCTCAAGACGAGCCGGCAGTTCATCAATTAGCAAGTCCACGGCGAACACCCCGTGTGCGATTTGCGAACCTGTCGATGCACCAACATAGCGGAACAATGAATTAACTTTGCCAAATGGTTCCCCTGTTGGCCTCGATGCGCGACCGCATCCGTCCCACCGCCGCCGCCACGCCACGGCGCGCTCACCTTGTCGATGAAGCTGAGGACGAGTTGCGAGGTCAGCGTGGCCATGACGACGGCGTATCCTTTTGCAACTGCGGCGCGCATCTTGCGCGCGTTTCGGCTGAAGGAGAAGGCACGATGAAACGACTTTTGTTCGCAGCCGGCGCCATGCTGCTACTCGCCACACAGCAGGCCGCCGCCGAAAAGTTCATTTTGGGCGAACCGTCGCATGAAATGTCAAACCAACCTACTGCCGCCCCAACACCGCGTTATACTCGACTTCACTAAAACCCGCCTTTACCGACTTCGCGAAGCTGCTGGAGGCCTATACCGGCAAGACCGTCGACGATCAGTGGTGCGCCGAAGGGTTTTGCATGGGCTACGTCAGACGACTCTCCGGCGTGAGGATCGATCGGCCCTTCCACAACAACTTCATCAAGGTCAGCTTCTACGCAGTGCGGACCCTTCCGATGAAGATGACATTCATGCTGTGCGGGTCGGTCGTGGACTACGCCACCGGCCTCGGCCCCGAAGGCGCCGGCTTGATCGCCGGACGGCTCGTCGCCGAAGCCGAAGAATTCGGGATATGCCAAAACCACCATCTCCGGCGTGGAACTTGTGGCCCGCACAACCGATGGCGGGTTCTTGGATTGTGAGGCGAATTACAAGCTGAAGCGGTGAGCTATTTGCTCGGCTCCTCAGCCTTGAGCAGTTCGGCCATCAGGTCGTAATAGCGGAAGAACTTGTCGGCTTCCCATTCCTCCACCTGGTCGATCGGCTGGTGCAGGTGGCGGCCAAGCGCGGCGAGGGGAGGATTGCGGAATGGCGCGGGCAATAAAAGGGCGTCAGGTTGTCTCTTTCGCGAGGCGGTCGCGCGGGTGCATTATGAGCGGTGGCCGACCACGAGGGATGACAACATGCGCAAGGTGCTTATCGCGGCAGCCATCGTCTTGTTGACCACCGCGTCGGCGGTGGCAATGGATGATCTGAAGCGAATGCAGGTGGCCTCATCCTTGGGCGACCTGCTGGCATCGGAACAGCCGTGCGGTCTGTCGTTCAACAAGGCCGCCATCGACAAGTTCATCGACCAGAACGTCCCGGCCGATGACATGGAGTTCACGTCGATGTTGGCGACGATGACCACCGGGCATGAGTTCAAATCGGCCAGATGTCGCCCTCAGCACTCGCCGCGCACTGCCGGCAGATCGAGCGCGTGGCCAGGCACTACAACTTCATCGGCGAGTGAAGCACCGGCGCGCGGCGACAACTCGCACGGCCGCCGGAAACCGGGGCTGGACGCCCGACAGGCCGCTGGCCACCCCAAGACTCGGGAAAGGCGAACGGGCGCCAGCGGGCTTCCCTGTGGCTCGCCCGGCGCCGTGACCTAATACTGAATGCCGGGGGCGGTCTTCGCATCTTTCACTGGCACCATCTATCGCCCGTGTTCGGCCAGGGCTGCGACAGACCCTCGCGGATCAAGACCTGTCCTGCATAGCGGCCATCGGGAAGCCGTACCTTGGCAAGCTCCCGGTTGAATGGCCGCGTTTGTGCGCCCATTCGATGGTGTAGCCGCCGGCCATGAGTTCCCGCAGCCGGTCGCGGGCTTTCTCGCCAAGCTTCCGTTCCTGGTCGCATTGGGCGTGCTCGATCTCGGGCGTGTCCACGTCCAAGGCGCGCCATTTGACGCCATGTTCCCAGCCGGTGTCGCCGTCAACGATGCAGGTGAGTTTACGTGCGGCCCGATCACCGCCGCTGCAAATGGGCAAGAGGCCGGTGGTCGAGCGGTGAGCCCCGGCCAAGAATGCGACGGCGGTAGGGGTAGCTGCGGCGGCCGCCGCACTCTTCTTGCACCCGATCGTCGCCATGATCTGGTCGACCTCGGCCTTGCTGTGGCACACGTTTTCGCAAGGGATGCCGTCATGGTCGCCGTCGGCGCGGGGGTGCCTGCCGGCGCACCACGCTTCCACGGCCTCGCGGCAGGACTTGTAGGACTTGCACGATGCGCCGGCTAGGACGATCGGCGGCGGGTTCGGGGCCGGTAGCGTCGGCTGAATGGTGGCCTGAGCCAATGCGGCAGCCACGATGAGCCGGATTATCTTGCCCTCCATCGCTCGCCTAGGAAGTAGCGGATTTCAGGCCCCGCAGGTGTCAATGGGAGATCGGCGAACGCCCACGCGGCGGCCACCTACAAGGTCACCGAGCGGCTGATGACGACAACGCCGCTTCTGACGGATGCCGATATCCGCGCGGCTGGTGAGGTGTTAGCGAGCGAGGTGGACGACGACGGCTGGCCGCCGCTGGCGGCGATCATTCGAGGTCTGCAACAGGTGCACGGGAAGTCGGCCGGCTAGACATCGCGCGGACCCGAGGCGGACCAAGACCGGCCTGCGGTGGCCGTAAGCACGTCGGGCGGCTTCAGAGGAAGGCAAGCGAACATGAACGACCCAGACGCAATGAACATGACGGTGGACGCGTTCCAAAGGGAAAGCGATGCATTTTGGACCAAGGTTCAGGCCCTGCTCGCTGAAATGGAGGCCGCGCCAGCATCAGAACGGGCGGAATATGCCAGTCGCTACATCGCACTGATGTCCGAATTTAAGGCGATTGGCGAACGAGCGCTGATCGCTTTTACGAACCAGCAGAGCGGCAACGCCTGAAAACCCCCGACCACGACTGAAGCGCACCGATCGAGCCCCGGCGGGTGACTGCCGGGGCTTTTTTTGCGTACCTCAGGCGTACCATTGTCGCTCAAATTGGCATTGAGCACGAACAGCCAGGCACTCTAAGTTATTGAAATGACTTGGCGACCCCGGCAGGACTCGAACCTGCGACCAACAGCTTAGAAGGCTGCTGCTCTATCCAGCTGAGCTACGGGGCCGAGCCTCACGCGGCCGCCGTCGCGGGACCCGTCAGTGAGTCCACGGCTGCGGGCGGCCGTAGCGGAAGTTATCGGCGTAGGACATCTTCCTCGCTGCCGGCTCCTGATCCGGCATCAGGGCATAGGGAATGCCGTTGCGCTCGGCATAGGCGACCGCCTCGGCGCTGGTATCGAATTCCAGTCTGATCTGGCGGCGCATGTCGGCCGAGGAGGTATAGCCCATCAGCGGGTCGGCCGCCGGGCGGCCTTCCGGCGCGTATTCGAGGACCCACTTTGCCGTTCCTGCCTTGCCTGACTGCATGGCCGTCCGGGCCGGCCTGAAGATCCGCGCGAGCATTCCGTTCTTCCTCTCGATCCGCATCCAACTCTCATGAACCGGCCACCCGAAGCCGACGGCGAAGGGTGGTCGGGGCGGCAGGATTTGAACCTGCGACCCTCTGCTCCCAAAGCAGATGCGCTACCAGGCTGCGCTACGCCCCGGACGCCTTGTCGGCGGGTGCCCCGGAGTTACACGTTCCGCCCGCCGCCATCAAGCAGGCCGCGGGGGCTTCCCCAGGGACTCCCCAAGGGACTCTCGGCCGCAAGCTTGCCACATCCGCCGGACAGCGTCGCGGCTTGTGGGGGGCGGGCCCCGGTCTATACTCACCGCCCGAGCCGCCGGTTCGGCATCCACCCCGTCTCGAAAAGCGTCGAAGCGCAGCAGATTCCATGAGCAAGAGCGCCCGGCGCCGGCCGACGGCCAAGACGAAACCTGCCCCGGCTCCTGCCGTGGCTGCGAAGGCCCCTGCCCTGCCGGCGTCGCGCCGGCCGCCGCTCACGCTGTGGGCGGCGCTCGCCGTGGTGATGGTGGCGACCGTCGCCGGCACGATCCTCCTGTGGCCGCGGCCGCCGGGCGCCGACCTGAGCCCGACGCGCGGCGGCGGCCCGCGGCTGCTCGCCCAGATCAACTCGCTCTACAACGACATCGGCATCTATCAGCAGCCGGGCGGGCTGATGATGATGACCTTCGGCGCCCGGCGGCTGAATTACGTCGAGTCGGTCGTCAATCCGCAGGACGAGCTCGACCTGCCGGTCACCTACACCCAGTCGATGACGGCGGGCCTCGCCTATGCCTCCGACCTCACCCGCGCCGCCATCATCGGGCTCGGCGGCGGGCGCACCGCCTGGTATTACCACAAGTCGGTTCCCGGCCTCGATTTCACGGCCGCCGAACTGGACCCCGCCGTGGTCAAACTCGCCGGCCAGTACTTCGATGTCCATCCGGAGAAGAACTTCGCCATCGCGGTCGAGGACGGCCGCGTGTGGCTGACCAAGACCGACAAGGATTTCGACGTCATCCTGATAGACGCCTATCGCGGCCCGTTCGTCCCCTTCCACCTGCTCACCACCGAGTTCTACAAACTCGTGGCAAAGCATCTGAGGCCGGGCGGCGTCGCGGTGCAGAACGTCGAGCCGACGACCATGCTGTTCGACAGCGCGGTGGCGACGATCAAGTCGGCCTTCGCCCATGTCGTCTTCCTGCACGGCGAGGGCAACATCGTCATCCTCGCCTATAACGGCCCGGAGAAGGACGAGGAGACGCTGCAGCGTCAGGCGGCCGAGCGCACCAGGCAGTATCACCTGCGCTATGCCCTCACCGGCATTCTCGACCGGCGCTTCACGCCGCAGTGGAACGACCAGACCCAGCCGCTCACCGACGACTTCGCGCCGGTCGAATATCTGAAGGCGATCACGCGCCACAACGAGAAGCAGACATGAAGGACGATGCATCGGCCAGCGCGCGCAGAGCATCGCTGTTGCGGCGGCTTGCCGTCGGGCCCGGTCTGGCGCTGCTCGTCGCCGTCGACGTGGCGACGCTCGGCTTCATCACACTCGGCTTCGAGATGGTGGCCAGCCGCATCCTGACACCGCTCTTCGGCAGCGGCATCTACACCTGGGCGACGATCATCTCGATCGTGGTCGCCGGGCTGATGGCCGGCTACTTCATCGGCGGCGTGGTCGCCGACCGCCATCCGAGCTTTGGCGTGGCGGCGTCGATCAAGTTCGTCGGTGCGGCCTATCTGCTTGTCGTCTTCTTCATGACGGCCGGCGGGCTCGACCGCGTCATCGACGCGGTGCCCGGCGAGATCGCCGCGCTGTTTTCGAGCGGCATCATCGTGTGCTTCCCGCCGATGCTGGTGCTCGGCATGTATTCGCCGCTGGCGGTGCGCCTGATCCTCGGCGACCCGCACGATGCCGGCAAGGTGTCGGGCGGGCTGTTCGCCATCTCCTCGCTCGGCAACATCGTCGGCATCATCGTCACCACCTTCGTGCTGATTCCCAGCATCGGCACGCGCGCCATCACGCTCGGCTTCGCGGCTTTCCTGATCATCTCGGCGATGGTCTCGGTGGTGGCACGGGCGAACCGCGCACACGCGTAGCGCGCAGTCACAACCTGTTCAGTTTACAGAGCTTTTCGCTTCCGCCAGCGGCTACTGCGATTGGAACGGGCCGCCGCCTTCCGGCTGGATCTCGGCAGCCATCAGGCCCTTGGGCCCGTCGCCAAAGCGCACCAGCACCACCTGGCCGGGCCTGAGCTCGGTCAAGCCGTAACGGCGCAGCGTCTCCATGTGAACGAAGATGTCCTCGGTGCCTTCGCCGCGCGTCAGGAAGCCGTAGCCACGCACGCGGTTGAACCACTTGACGACGACGCGCTCGAGCCCGCTGGTCGGCACAACCGTAGTGTGGGTGCGCGCCGGCGCCAGTTGCGGCGGGCGCAAGGCGGTCGACTCATCCATGCTGAGGACGCGAAACGCCTGACGCCCTTTCGGCCGCTCGAGCATCTCGCAGACGACACGCGCCCCTTCATAGGCTGTCTGGAAATTGCTGCGGCGCAGGCAGGTGACATGCAGCAGCACATCGGCGCCGCCATCATCCGGAACGACGAAGCCATAACCCTTGGAGGCATCGAACCACTTAATGACCCCGGCGACTTCGTGCAGATCGACGGGGGCCTCCTCGCCAACCGCTACGCTCGTCGGAAGCTCAGGAGAAACCTTTGCCCCCATAAACCCCGCCCTTGTCTACGCCTATAAAAACCGCACCGCACCATCGGCGGGCAACGCCGAATCTGTCTGGAAGCATAGCACCCGACGATTGTGAGACCACCCCCTATTTCGGGTTTCTGTGGTTTGCTTGCACAGTGTGTGTGTCGGAGGTCACACTTTGTCTTGCGTTCTCTTGCGTTGCGTTTTCGACCGACCGGATTAGGGTCATCGTGATCGGCAACGCTATGCAAAACGGAACAGTTTGATGAAATATCTGCACACCATGGTCCGCGTCAGCGACGTGGAGAAGTCGTTGCACTTCTATCGCGATCTCCTTGGTCTGAAGGAAGTGCGCCGCAGCGACAACGAGAAGGGTCGCTACACGCTCATCTTCCTGGCCGCGCCCGGCCAGGAGGAGACACCGATCGAGCTGACCTACAACTGGGATCCGGAGGACTATACGGGCGGGCGCAACTTCGGCCACCTCGCCTATGAGGTCGACGACATCTACGCCTTCTGCGAGAAGATGATGGAGGCTGGCGTCACCATCAACCGACCGCCGCGCGATGGCCGCATGGCCTTCGTCCGTTCGCCCGACGCCATCTCCATCGAGATCCTGCAGAAGGGTCACGCCCTGTCGCCGCAGGAGCCCTGGCTGTCGATGCCGAACACCGGCGCCTGGTAGCCGTCGGGCCCCGGCCGCCTACTCTTCCACGCGCTGAAGGACTCCCATTCCTTCGCCGTTCAGGTCGTCAAAGGTGGCGCTCTCCGCCTTCTGGTGGGGGCCGATCGCGAAGGTCACCGGGAAGGGCGTGTCGGGCATCTCGTCATAGGGAAAATAGACGAAAAGATCCCGGTCAAAGTGCTTGAGCGGAAACGTCTTTTTCCCTCCGGGGCCGAGCCTGACGACGAGCCCGCCGCCCTCCTCGGCAACCACCGCCTTGCCGACATAGTCGTTGGCGTAGGTGCCAACATAAGACGCCGTCGGTAACGCCGGCGACGGCGATGCCGGCGGCTTGCCATAGGTGGCTTTCGCCATTTCCGAGGCGGGTTCGAACATGCTCCCGTAGAGCCCGTTCCACCGTTTCAGCCAGTCGCGGGTCGGCTCGCCGGCAAAGACGAAATCGAAGAAGCTGTTGGCGACGGCTTCTGGCACGCCGCTCGGGAACCCGTTGGACAGGACGACGATGCCAAGCTGATCGCCGGGGACAAGGCGGACAACAGTACGGGCGCCGTTGCTGAACGCACCGGCGTGCCCCCAGGTGACGCCATAGGGTCCGTAGTCGACATTCCACCCGAGAGCGTAGAAGCCCGGATCGCCGGTGTCGGGATTCTTGCCGCGCACGATCACCGGCACATGAGTTTCCTCGATCGCTTCCGGCGTGATGAGCTGCTTGCCGTCGAATTTGCCGTCGGCAAGCTCCAGCTGAATCCACTTGGCAAGATCGCGAGCCGTGGAGCTGACGCCGCCGGCGGGCGCCTGAGCGTCCGGCATGCGCTTCGAAATCGCCTGCCACTTGCCCTGGTACCGGGCGTGCAGCACGGCCCGATTGTCACGCTTGATGAAGTCGGCATAGCGAGAGCTGGTCCCGGTCATGCCGAGCGGTTTGTAGAGAAAATCCTCGGCGGCCTCCTCCCACGACTTGCCGATCGTCTTCGCCGCCGCGACCGCGCCTTCGGTGATGCCGAAGTTGCTGTAAGAGTAGCCGCCGCGAAAGCTTGTCCATGGCGGCACGAACCGCAAACGGTGCAGGATCGTGTCGCGATCATAGCCGAGGGACTCGAGATCGTTGCCGGCGTTTCCGGGCAGGCCGCTGCGGTGGGAGAACAGGTCGCGCTCCGTCACCTGCTGGCTCGGATAGGCGTCGTGCATACGGAAGGACGGGTCGATGTCGGAGATGCGGCTGTCCCAGGTCACGGTGCCGCCGCTGACGATCGCCGCGACTACGGTCGCGGAGATCGGCTTGGAGAAGGAGGCAATCTGGAACACCGTGTCGGCGTTCACCTTGTCCGGCTTGCCCTCTTCACGAACGCCGAATCCCTTGAGGTAGACGACCTCGTCCGCGAAGACGATCGCGACCGAAAGTCCCGGCACGGTGTCGTTCCTGATCAGTCCGCCGATATAGGCGTCGAGCTTCGGCAGCGCCGCCATCACCTGTTCCCTGGTTGCAGGCTGGGCGGTGGCCGCGGCCGAGAACACGCTGCAGGCGGTGAGAGATGCTGCACTGAAACCGCGCCGGGTCCAGGACCTCATGGCACTTGCCTCCAAATGGCGGGCTTCCACGATCCACTGCTAACACGGCACCGGTCGCGATCGCGTCGCTCCGGTCTTGTAGGGTTACCGCTTCATCACTATAAACCGCGAACCCGCGCCCTTCGTCTAGCGGTCCAGGACGCCGCCCTTTCACGGCGGTAACACGGGTTCGAGTCCCGTAGGGCGCGCCATTATTTCGCTCACGCCAGGTTCGCTGCGCTCACCGGCTCCGCGGGGCGGGCGAAAGCCCGGGCCGCCTTGCGGCCTTGGCGCTCCGCGCCTGCCCCACCGGCTGTAGCCGCCAATCTGGCTCAACCGCCGGCCTTCGATTAAGTCTTCTGGTGGAGGCGGTCGCCGGGGGACGGTCATCGGGCGCCGCGACCTCCAACCCGGGCGACCGCTCGCCGGGTTGAGGCGCTCGCCGACTCGGGTTTATGTTTGGTTCAACTGACGCTTTCAACTAGGGGCCCGTTTCTACCGGGCATAGAACGGATGAAGATTGGCGTCACCGGCGCACGCGGATTCATCGGACACCACCTGACGACATTGCTGACCGAGTGGGGCCACACGGTGGTTCCGATCAACCGCGACGACTGGGACCTCGTATCGCAAACCTCCCCAGCTGCGCTGCTCGCCGGCTGTGACGCCGTGGTTCACCTGGCCGGACGCGTTCACGTTCGCGGCCAGCCGGCCGATGATTCGTTCACCCGGTTGATGATGGCGACGAACGTGCGCGGCACCGAACGGCTGGCCGGCGCCGCGGTGGACCAGGGCGTCCGGCGGTTCGTGTTCGTGTCCAGCGCAAGCGTGTACGGGCGCGCCGACGATGGTGTGGTGATCGATGAGCGCTCGCCTCTCCGTCCTGAGACCGCCTATGGCCGTAGCAAGGCCGCTGCCGAGGAGGCGCTTCGCGCGATTGCCGAGCGCACCGGCCTTGAAGCCGTTGCCCTCAGGCCGCCGCCTGTCTACGGGCCGGGCATGGGCGGCAATTTCGGCAGCCTCCTGCGAATCGCCCGCCGCGGTCTGCCGGTGCCGTCCGGCACGCTGACGGCCCGCCGTTCGTTCGTCTCCGTGACCAACTTCTGCGATCTTGTCGCGCGCGCGCTGGCCGTCGAGCGTCCGGTCCGCGACGCTTATGTAGCGGCGGAACCAGCGCGGACAATCGGCGAGGTCTATCGCGTGCTCTGCGAAGCCGCGGGCCACAAACCACTGGTGCTGCCGGTGCCCCGCGGAGTGTTGCGGCTGGCGCTCGGGATCGCCGGCCGTAGAGCGTTGGTTGGGGCCCTCACCGAAGATTTTCTGATGGACGCCGGTGCAGCCCAGCGGGAGCTTGGCTGGGTGCCAAGGGACCTGCTTGCCGATGAACTGAGCCAAGCGGTAGCCGAAGCCTGCCGACCGTAGATTGTCCGTCGTCATAACATTTGGGGCAGCGAGCGGCTTCACTTAACAGCGCGGTGACGAAGTCGCGGTTTGATCAATCTGCCTCTGGGGCGGCGACGATGGCGAGCAATGCCATTTCGCGGTCGATCTGGGTAATGATGATGATTGCGACCGCGACATCGGTCTGAATGACGAACAGAAGCGCGTTTTTGGTGTTCGCGGCCTCTCTTGGAGTCCCGCCCCCCAACAGCGCGCGCGTCAGAACGCCGAGATTGAACCCCGCGACGTGGATCAGGTAGCGCTTGTGAACGTTCTCACGCCCACGCAACCACGCGCGGCGCATGCCGCCGTGATCGAGTACATGGGCGAAGCTGCGTTCGACCATTTCTCCGCGTCGGCGCATGGTCTTCCGTCCAATGCCGGATTTCAACCTCGCGCGATTGGCGTAGACGGCGTCGCGCGCCGCTTCATCGCCGCGCCAGCGCAAATAGCCCTTGGAAGGCTTCGGTTCGGCTATCCGCGTTTTCCAGACGCCGCCGTCGAGATCCTGCAGCCCCTCTCGTGAATGATACCCTTTGTCGGCCACCAGCTCGCAGGAGGCCGCGGGCGTCGGCGCAAGGCCGATATCGGCGAGATTGCGCGCCGCCGCCTCCCCCGTGGGATCGAGCGTCGTCGTATCGCCCTCGTCGGCCGGATGGATCGGGGCCGCCACGATGACGCCGGTGTCGAGGTCGACCGCGTGCTCGGGCTTGTAAGCCAGGTGCGTCGAGCCGTCCTTCATTCTGGCGATCCTGGCGTCGGGATCGGCCGTGCTCGTCCACTCTTCGTTCGAGAGCTTCTTGCCCTTGCGCTTGCGGTCGAGCCGGACAAGTTCGTCGGCGTTTCGACGCCGCTCTCCTGCGCCATGCGCGTCAGCATCGCGCGATAGGTCTCGCCGCTGTCGCGACGCACCATGGTTCGCAGCGCGGCGTTGGCTTCCATGGTCGAACTGTCGACGCCAATCCGCTCGCCCTTCACAAGGCCGCGCTCAGCGACAAGGTTCAAAACCCAGCCGAACACTTTCTCATGCGCCTCATGCGGCAGGCGCGAGCGCGTCTTCGACAACCACGAGTGATCGGGAACCTTGTCCCGGTTCGCCAGGAAATCCCGCAGCGAATAGGAATCCGAGCAACGCCAAACAATGCCGCGCTCGCTGTCGATGCCTTCAAAATACCCGACCATGTGCATGCGGAAATAGCGGCCCGGCGGAAGCGACGGCGCGCCCATGCGCGGCGCGTAATAAGGCTTGCAAACCCCCTCGACGAAGGCGTCGAACCTGCAGCTGGTAGGCACGGACATCCTCCATGCCCAGTTGATCCAGTGGACAATTGAACTGCCGGCTGAACTTCGCGACCGCATAGATGTAGGATTGCTGCGTCGAGCGCGACAGATTGCGGATCGTCATGTCCTCGATCATGCGCCGGCGTAGAGGGCTCATCGTCGCCATCTCGAACTCCTGTCTTGAGAGGGATGGGTGTGACGATCCACATCCTCTCAGACAGGAGACTTCCGAGCAGCTGCCCTCCTATCGCGGCCTCGCCCCTATTGCCGCGTAGCGGGTTCGTTCAATCACCCGGTGCGCGCAATTGTCATGGTGCCACGTGCGTTGTGAACCATTCTTTCGCCTCCATGAACGCCTTAAGGCGCCCATGTTCAAGCTCGAGGATCTTGTTGCAGGTTCTCTTCAGCAGCCCGTAGCTGTGGGAGGCCAGAACAATGATGCCGGCCTTTTCCGCCAGCATGTCCATTCGTCCTTTCGCCTTTTGCTGGAATCGCTGATCGCCGGCGCCGATCCATTCGTCCATGAGTAGGATTTCGGGATCCATTGCCGTGGCCACGGAGAAGGCGAGGCGCGCGGCCATGCCCTGACTGTAGGCCTTGAACGGCACGTCAATGAAGTCGCCAAGCTCGCTGAAGGCGATGATCTCGTCCATCCGCGCCTCGATCTCGTCCATTGTCCAGCCGTTGATCAAACCGCGGAGCACAATGTTGCGCCTGCCGGTGGCTTCCGGACGAAAGCCAAGGGCGATGTTGAAGAGCGCGTCGACGTGGCCGTCGGTCATCACTTTCCCGTTGGTCGGGGGATAGACACCGTAGAGCACCTTGAGCAGCGTCGTCTTGCCTGCCCCATTGGGTCCCACGAGGCCGAGACGATCGCCGGCCTGAAGCGAAAAACTCACCTGATCAAGCGCGTCGACATAATGCATGCGGCCAGCGCCGGCGATGCGCCCGCCGGTCGGCACCCGCCGGTCAAGCATCGCGAGCCGAAGCTTGGTGCGCAGACGATAGGTCAGCGAGACATTCTCAGCGACGACGGAAACCATCAGAGCACGAACACCACGTCGCGACGGAAGCGACCGAGCAGCACGAGCGCAAGCGCCCAGAAAGCAATACCGATCGTCGCGCACACAAGCAGGGACTGGACTGGAACAATGCCCGCAACAATTGGTCCCCGCACGATAGTCAAGAAGTAAGTGAACGGATTCCAATAGTAGAAATATCGCTGGACGCCACCAGTTGAAGGGGTGTAGAGCCAAAATACCGGTGTAAGGAACATGCCAATCCGCATGAGATTACTCACGATGTACTGGCTGTCGGGAAGGAATGCTCCGAGAAAACCCATGACTGTAATCACAGCGGGCGTGGCCAGCATGATGACCAGCAGACCCAGCGCCGACCAGAGCCAATAGGGCGTTACCACTATACCGCTCAGCCACAGGATGGAAAGGCAGCCGAGCAGGGAATATCCGGTCCGGATTATGGCCTGCATGGTCATACGCATGACGTAGACGGTCATCGGTAGGGTCGTACCTTTGATGAAGCTCTCCTCGTGCACGAAGAGCACAACCCCGTTGTTGATGACCTCCATCATGTAGAACCAGATCAGCAGGCCGGGCGCCACATAGGCTGAATAGTTGTCGACTGCGTTGCCGCCGCGATGGAACACGAAGATGAACGTGCCGGCGAAAGACATGTAGTTAATGAGCAGCCAAAGCGGTCCGAGCGCCGTGCGCCGGTGCTGGTCGCTGATATCCTCCTGCGCCAAGGCCCGCCACACCTGGTGCATTGCGAACCCAGCACGAAAGTCGGCGAGGGCCATTCCAATCGACTGAAACATTGCGTTTTCTTGGTTTACGTCAGCCAGTTAACACATTGGACGCATATTATATAGTGCATTCCCGGTAGTATCGCGCAGAGTCTCAAGCCGACATCCGCCAGATGAACGCCGGTTCCGAGCGCCAGAGTAGCCATTTGGGCTCCCTGCGGCAATCGTAATTACCCACCCCTTGCCAAGGACTCGAAACACTAAATCCATGTGCCCATGGATCGCGGTGATTTGCAGCGGCTGAGCAAGGATGAGCTGATTGAGCTGGTGCTGCGGTTGCAGCGGCCGGAGAAGACGTCGCGCACGTCATCGAAGCCGCCCTCCACGGATCGCAAGGAGCGACGCGACAAGGCGAGGCCGGGTGGCGCGAAGCCCGGGCATGAGCCGCATAATCGGCGGCTGGCGGATAATCCCGACGAGTTTTGCGACCACAAGCCGATCACGTGCGGACGTTGCGGTGGGGCGTTGGGTTCCGACATCAAGGTGCGGCTGATTGGTGAATATGACGAGATCGAGATACCGCCGGTCAAGCCTCATGTGGTCCGCCATCGACGCTTTGCCTGCCAATGCCCGCAGTGTGGCGCCGAGGTGAAAGCGTCCGCGCCGGCCGTTGCGAGGCGGACGCCGTTTGGTCGGCGCATTCACGCGCTGGCTATATATTTCAAGGGATTTCAGGCGCTTTCCTACGAGCGGACATCGTCTCCACCGCAAACCTGACGCCACGCAAATGCCTCGGCTACAAGACGCCGTTCCAGACCATGCTCGCCGACCTTGGAAAAGACGTTCAAATCCGATTTGCTTGACCCCGTCGCATGTGTGGACGCCCCGGTTAATGCAAGAGGACTTCGGTCGATTTCGGAAAATGTGGTCAGGTGCGGTCATGTGTCCGGCCTCATTGATGCGGCCTTTCTCATGCCGCGGGCCCGTATGGAGATGCGCGGATCAAGCCCAAACACTTCGGCGAGCTCGAAGGCTCTGTGCAACGGACTGGTTTCCTTGATCCGGTCTCTTTGACCATTTTTTCCTTACCCGTCCTTCGCCCTTCTCACATCCTGACGGTCATTTCGGCTTTGGCTTGATCAGGCCGCCGCCGAACTCAAATAGCCCTCCTTCTTTGTCGTGATCGCCCAGGCCATCCGCGCCATCTTGTTGGCCAAGGCAGTTGCCACCAGCAGGCGCGGTTTGCGCGCCAGCATCCGGGCCAGCCATGACCCTTGTGGTGCACCGTTGCGGCTCGCCCAGCGAACTACCGCCATCGCACCGATGATCAGCAGGCGTCGAATATCGCGCTGACCCATTTTCGATGTTTTGCCCAATACCGGTTTGCCGCCGGTGGATTTCTGCCGTGGTGTGAGCCCGCACCAAGCCGCAAAATCCCGGCCGTTGCGAAAGTTCTGCATCGGCGGGGCGAAAGCTTGCAGGGCCGCCGCACAGATAGGACCGACGCCGGGGATCGTCATCAGCCGGGCGGTGTCTTCGTCCGCCTTGCTGCCTTCACGAATATCTCGTTCCAGCGTCTTGATCGTCGCGGAGCAATCCTCAATCCGCTCCAGATACAGCCGCCCGAGCGCGCGCACCAACTCACGAAGGCCGGAACCGGGATCATCAACAGCCTCTGCGAGCCGGCCAATATGGACGATGCCTTTCGGAGCGATGACGCCAAATTCAGCCAAATGTCCCCTCAATGCATTGATCATCTGCGTGCGTTGGCGCACCAGAAGATCGCGTGTGCGGAACACCATGCTGCGCTCCTGCTGCGCTTCGCTCTTCACCGCCGCAAAGCGCATGGTCGGTCGCGACGCCGCCTCGGCAATCGCTTCAGCATCGGCCGCATCATTCTTTTGCCGCTTCACAAACGGCTTCACATAGATCGGCGGTATCAGCCTGACTTCATGGCTCAGCTTGGCAATCTCGCGGCCCCAGTAATGGGCGCTGGCGCAGCTTTCCATCGCCACCAAACTCGGCGGAACTTGCGCCAGAAAATCCAGCATTCGCGCACGCGACAGCTTCTTGCGAAATATCACCGAGCCATCCGCCCCCGCGCCGTGTAACTGAAAGCTCCGCTTTGCCAGATCAATCCCGATAATGCTAACTTTGCTCACGGACGTTTCCTCCTCGCTCGGCGGTTCCTAAACACCGCCATCTTGGCACTCTCTGATGCCGTCAGGAGGGGCGTCCACCCCATCACTTCGCGCTGGAATCCACCCCCAGTCAAGTGTCTGCACCACATCTTCGGCCCGATAACTGATCCGCGCGTCAAGGGCTGGTGAGAACCGCGCTCAAGCCAGTCCGACGGCCGCCACAATGATAAAGGTGACGAAAATGTAGAAAACCTGAATAGCAAATAGTATGCGCCTAGATGTTTGGCTGGTAGGGGCAGCTTCTCGCTCTTCACCAGTAACCCGGAGAGCGGCCGAACGTGCCAAGAACCCTGCGGCAAGCCCCATCAGTGGCGCAAAGCTTGTCCAGTAGCGCCCGTGACTGATATGCACGAATGGCTGCAGGTAGAGGCACAAAGTAAACATTTTAAAGCACAAGCTGGCGACCTGCTCGGCTAGGTCACGCCTGAATGGTAGGAAGTTAACAAGCGCCAGCGCGATCAAGAACGGAAAATATACGATTCGAGTTAGGACAGCGACGATACGGTCATACGCTCGGATAGATTGCCTATCGAATCCGAACTTCGAAATGGACAAGAAGCGACGCAAAAACTGTTCTGGCTCCAGCGCGTAATTGACCATGTTGCGCCTGACTTTGGCAAGATAATCGCGAAGCGTAAGGTCCTCGAGGACGTGGAGCGCCATCTGACGCTGGACGTCTAGTACGTTAACCCCGTTCTGCCGAGCATAATCGCGGGAGAATTCCAGTTCCCCCAAAAACCCCCGCATTTTGCCGCCGGGACAGGGGCCAAAGCAGACCTTGTCGTAGCTGCCGAATGTGTAGGCAAACGTCAACGGCAGCGACGTCGTTGTGACCACGGGGACGCGAAGCACCCAACTGGCTCCCAGGCTCCACGGCACAATCAGCGCGATCAACACCGCCGCGCCGGCCGTGAGCTTGACCACGCGAGTCGCCAGGGAATTTTGCCGGCCCGCCAGCAGAAATGTGACGAACAGAGAGATGTGGATGGCGATCGCTACGAGGAGGGTGGGACTGCGTAGATAGATGGCGGCAGTCAAAAGAAGCTCAAGTGCAACCACGCTTCGCAGTCGAAACACGCCTTCGCTCATAATTCGGCAGGCCATCGACCAGGTGCGGGCGAAAATCGCTGCCAGAAGGAGACCTGCCGCAAGATCTCCCCAAGCGGTCGAGGAAAAGCATTGCCAGGTCACGGCGAACGGGGGAAAGAACAGCAAAGGAAAAGAAAACCAGCGGCCCATTCGGCTATGAACCTGCCGAATACTCCAGATCCACAACAGGAATGTGGCAACTGCGATGTAGAGCCTGATAGTCGGCAAGCTTGGATGGGGGTCGAGGAGAAATACTGGCACCAAGGCAGCCGACACCCCAGGCATGAACCAGGCATTCTCGACGACGATTGCCAGTGTTTTCTCAAAACCCGGGTGACGAAAATGAACAGAGTTGGCGAGCGCGGCGGCGTGTCTCGTATAGGTGACCTCGTCGCCGCTGGTCGGAACGGAAGCCATGAAGGCGTAGCCGCTGACCCATAGAGCCACCGCACACCAGAACGCAACAATCGCCACGGCGCCCACTGCGCCCGGAGAGTTCGCACAGACCCGGCAGCAGGGCTCTCGGCACTCCTCCGAATATCTTCCTTCCCCAATGTAGGGCGATGGCTCCGCCCGAGGAATTCCTTGGGCTGAGCTGCCGCCTTGGGGCACGAAACCAACCGCTCCCTAGCGTGTCTGGATCACCGTCTTGCGGCACCGGCGCGCCGCGCGGCAGATCGGCTGCGATCCGCTTCGCTTCTCGTTGCTGGTCCCTGTGCTGACGCAACCGTTTCATCGCCGAGAGCATCTACGCGGCACACCTCTTTCGCCAAGCGCAAGAACAACGCCGCCGGGATCCATGCCTTGTGACACACCTTCGCAACGCCGGATCCCCCATCCGTCTACCTCTACAAGGACGCCCTATGCCTCCGCTTTGGCCGCTTCATGGCGCTCCCGGCCCGCGGGTCCATCGCTCCCCAAGCGGCAATTCCCGGTTTGTCACGGCCCGGAAAATGACAAACGCCCCTGCTCCCGGCGCATCACAATCATAGCTATTCCTGCAAGGATCTCTGCTTCACGACGCTGCGGTCGCGGGAGACTCTTCGGCCAGGATCGTCATCGCCAGACGATGCCAGCGGCACCAGCCGAATTGGGCCCCGCCGCGCGTCTTGACAAAAAGATACAGATGTCCGCCGTGTTGTCCCGGCGTGGTCAGGAATATGTCGAGCCTCCCCGCCTCGGTTGGCTTGAGGACCGTCTTCTTGAGCAGGAATCCTCCGGGGATGTCGCATGTCATTTCGTCGGGCAGCTCGGCGATGCGCCATTCCGAATAGAAGTCGTCAAAATTCACCTCGATCAAATCAGGTGCGATGAGAATGCCGAACTCCGTCGGAGAGGCGGCTTCGTGAGCATTTGAGATATCGATCCAGAAGACGCTGCATTCCCGCGGGAACAAAGGATTCGAGGCGCGCGGCCACGACCCGACCGGAAACCGTGTTTGTCTGTAGAAACTCGTCTCCGTCTGTGATTTGCAGAACGGGAAGACCGCTCTTCTCGTTCACTTCCTTTTCCTGGAAGGGGCCATCGGCGAAGGTAACGAAACTGTAGAGCGACGCGAAATCTGCATAGCGATACGTCTGACGTGCCGGCCTGGTACGCAGGTGGCATTTGACGTATTCCCATCGCGCCCAGCCGAATTTGGTGTCCTTCTGCTGCGCAACCGCCGCCATGACCAGGCTGTATCGTTTCGTGGGATCGAGGCCATCGGTCGGCACCGTCAGCAGTTCGGAGCCGTCTCCCGCTAACGTCGCGTCACGTGAGACCCCGCCGGGAATGTCGTGGCCCTCCGCAAAAGCCTGCCGGATGGTCTCATAGGCCGAAGCATCGTCCACCTGAGGCAGCAACGCCAGCATGAACCGGACGGGACCCGAGGAACGATGGGCCAGATGGGCCAGGGCTTCGACCGCCGCGACCTGTCCAATGACGAAATCCCGAATGACGATGTTGGAGATTTCCCGTTTGACCGGATGGGTTTGAGCAAAGAAAGGCCCGGCCGTCGACACGACTTCATCGATATTCAACACACCGGCTTGCCTGACCAATCTGGCTTGACCCAGCACGTTGCCTTTCACACGTGCCGGCTTCGGCAGCAGCACACGAGCCATTGTCGTCAACGGGTCAACGCGCGGATCAGGATGCCGCCAAAGGCGGATCGCGGCCAGGCGCGTCGGCAGCATGCTGCTGCCTACTGCGTCAGGCGCCCGAGAACCTCGCGCCGGCGCAAAGGTCGGACTTCCTTCAAGCGCCTCAACTGCCATCGTCGCATCCTGGGTATACTGAAGAAATTCCTCGGGAAAGAAGAAACCCTTCCAACCGCCTTCGGGCGGCAGCGCGAGCGAGGAGGAAAAGACCTCGCGACCATGCACCGCGATGGACAATTTGACCGAGCTTGGGGTTTCGGCCGGCTTGGCGAAGATGGAAATGCCGGCAACGTCGGTGAGAACGGACGGCAATGGCTGTGAGAACGGCGGAACCAGGGCGGCCGCGGCCGGATCGGGGATGTCTTCGATGAAAAGTTCCTGGGCCGAATAGCCAAGCATCCCAAGGAATCGGCGGATGTGCTGGCCGGCGAAGATCTGGAAATCGAGACGTCGCCTGACTGCAACGATGTCTTTTTCGAGCCGAGCCGTGTGGTCCCCGCGCTCGCTGTAGATCTTCTCGAGAGCCGCCTGGTATTTTTCGAGCAAATGCAGCCGGTCCGATCCGGGGGCGATCTCGATGTGGTGAACGGCTGCGGTGAACCCGGTCTCGCCGCACTCACGAAGAAGCTCCAGCGCAGACGCAGCGCCGGGGCTCGAGACGATCATTTCCAGCCCTGCCGGTAGACCGAATTGGCCCAGCGGAATGGCCTGTTCGTCCGAACCGCCCCCAATTGTCTGCCCCGTGAGCGGCAGAACAGTGGCTTCCGTGGCCACGGCCTCGGTGAAAAGACCGAGGAGCGATGACTCGCATAGGATCAACCGGCGAGCCGAATACGCCTCGTCAAGTGCAGAACGAGAAAAGAAAATCATTTTATCCCCATGTGGCCCCGATTCTTCGCCGGGACCAGATTCGTCGACGTCGCAAACTCTTCTAAGAGTCATGATCTTGAAAGGCGGTATGCCACTGGACGAGATGTTCGAACGATCTTCCGATTTGCAGACAATGCGATGAAGCGTGTGTTCGACGGCCTGCAATTGCGCCACTTCGGATGTGCTGATGGAGCGTGTCGTAATGAATATTATCGGCGCTCGTGATTTCCATATGCCTGCCGCAAACAGGTAGGAGGCATCATCGCCGACAAAGATCACGTCAAAGGCGGCCGCCAATTCCGCAATCATATCATAGAATTCGTCATCATACCTGTAGGGGTATTCTATCCCAGCATACATCCCGTGGCGCATAGACCCGCCTTTGTGACGACGCAGGCGGTCGAGATCCACCGTCGAGATCTGGAAATGGTCCTGCAGCAAGGATTTCAACGCTTCTGCGTCCGCGCCGTCGCCGCACACCAGGAGCCCGTGCAAGCTGGCGTCCGCCCCCTTGGCGGCGGCATCCGTCTCGGGCCTGGTGCGATGAAGCCCCTTTACCACGAAAGGGTCGATGAGATGCGTTGCCGGACCGGAATAGCGGCGCGCGCGGTGGCGCAGAACCGGCGTCGTCAAGGCATCCCTGAGCGCCTGCTCCAATGCGCGATAACTCGCAAGCCCCTCCAGCTCGTCGGGCACCGGTTGATCGAGAAGCAGTCTTTCGAAAGGCAGCAGGGCAATGTCGAATTCCTGGGATTGTTCCGGGGCGAGCTCTCCAAGTTGATTCATGAAGTGCGCCTCGCCGCCGTCCGCCTGCTGCACGATGGCACGCATTTTCGCCCGATCGACCGTCGGCGCGCCGCGCCGGCCCAAACGGTAGGCCAGAAGACGCGGGGGATAGGCATGGTTGATGTTTGCCGTGAAATAGGTGGCGATCGCGCGCGCCTCGTCGATGCGACGGGGCATCTTGCCGTTGCCGCTCAGGAAGATGATCTCGTCCGATTCATCCAGATACACGATGGGAAACATCTCGCCGAGATAGGCGTCCCAGATCGCCTCCGAGGAAAACAGCCCGGCGTGCTTGCTGTGGATCCGCTTCACGATGTCGCCGGAAATGCGATCGGCGTCCGCCAGCATGCTGTCGGCGCGCCTGCGATACAGGAATCCGGCGTCCGGCACCCTGGTCCCGTGCATGCCGCTTTCCAGGCATTGCAGCCAGAACTCCCAATCCTCGTATCCCTGCGTAAACGTTTCGTCGAAGAATATGCCCCGCCTGAACACGCTCGTCCTGACGAGCGACCCCGCTTCGCAGATGTTCCCCATGAGGTGACGCAGCTTCGAGTAGCGTGGCGCGGTCACGCGGATATCGCACCCCGCCTGCCCCCAGCTCAGCCCGAAGAACGTCACGTCGGGATAGGCCCACCCGGCATCGGGGTCGGACAGCAATGCATCGACATAGGCGGACATGGACCGCGCGGCCAGGCGATTGTCCGCGTCGAGCAGGAATATACCGAACAGGTCGCTTGACCGGCCAAGCAAAAAGCGGATGCCGGTATTCCTCGCGGCCGACAGTCTGCCGTTTTTTCGGTAGACGGCTGACAGTGAACGGTTCGCCGGCTTGGTCCGGGCGGCCCCGGCAAGCAGCGAGCGCGTCGTGGCCAGGGTTTCCCGGTTCGGATCGCCATCGATCACCACGATGATATCGATGGTGCCGTCGTAGTCCTGGGACAGCGCGGACTCGATGGCCTCCGCGACCAGCAGGCTGTGCCCGTAGACCGGAATGACGACGCCAATGGCCGGCTGCGCGTGACGGCTGTCTGTCATTTCTTTTTGCTGACCGCGCTGTCGGGATTCGCCAGTGCCCACTCGAAGGTCCGCTTCATTCCGTCGTGCCAGTCCGTCTGCGGAGACCAGCCGAGTTCTTTCCGCGCCTTTTCGATCGTGAGCTGGCTCAAGGGGACGTCTATCGGTCTGCTGCCCTCGAACGAGACCGTCACGGTCGGCTCGAGGCGGCGAATGCTCGCCACCACCTCGTTCAGGCTCCGGCTCTCCCCGCTTCCGATATTGAAGACGCGCTCCACACCTTCGTAATCCAGCGCGGCGAGAATGGCCTCCGACAGGTCGTCAATGAACAGATAATCGCGCCGCACCGTCCCGTCGCCCCAGATGGTCAGCGGCTTCTTGTGGACGGAATTCGCGATGAAGGCGGCGATGGCACCCTGCCCCCGGCGGGCATACTGATACGGGCCGAACGGGTTCGATACACGCAGGGAGATTCCGATCATCCCGGTGCGTTGTTCGAAGATCTGAAGGTATTTCTCGATCGCAAGCTTGACGATGCCATAGGAGCAGATCGGGTTGGTTTCCGCGGATTCCGGCGTCGGCACTGGGGCGTTCGGACCGTAGACCGTGCCGCCCGACGACAGGAAGACCATCTTGCGCACGCCGGCGCCGGCGGCCTGCTCGAATATGTCGATCGCCGCCACGAGATTGGACTGGATATCATAAACGATGTCGGCATCCGAAGACGCAGGTGTTGTGGTTCCGATCAGATGAACCACCCGCTCCTGCCCCTCGAACAACCCATTGCCCGACAGTCGCTCCGCTTCACCTTCAACAAAGCGAAGATTGGGAATGTCGCCAAGCCGGCCGCTCCGGTGGCCGAACCCCGTGACCAGCGCGCCCGCGCCGACAAGATGCCGGCACAGGTTCGCTCCGATGAAACCATCGGCGCCGAGGACGAGGATCTTGCGCCCGCTAACGCCGATCACACCGAAAGATCCTGTATGAATTGCGCGACCTTCCGTGCCTCATCCATCCAGCTGGTACTCTTTGCGGCGGCGAGCCCGTTTTCCCGCAGTTGCCGGCTGCGATCCTCGTTGGTGAGCACGTTCAGCAGGCCGTCCGCCAGTCCCTCCGGCGTCGGCTCCGCCAGTTCCGCGTTTGTGTCGGAAAGCAGCCATTCGACATTGGCGCCCTTGTTGCTGATCACCGGACAGCCGCAGGCCATGAGTTCCAGCGGCAGCAGCGATAGATTGGTCAGCGACACGACAAGCGCGACATCGGACTGGCTGTAAAGGTCGGGCAGCTCCGAAATAGGTATGCTCCCGCCATTGTGACGTGTGAAGGGCACCTTGTAGTTGGCGACGTCCCAGCCGCCGAAAATGACGGCGAGACCCGGCAACGTTCGGGTCACCCGCTCAAGCGCGAGTATGGACAGCTCAAAGCCGCGCCTGGGCGTCACCGGCCGGACATAGACGAATATGTTCCTCGTCTCGGTCGGTCGTCTCGGCAGCGGCCGATAGAGTTCCATGTCGTAGGAGAAACCGAACGCCTCGGTGCGCATTCCATACTCGCCGGCGAGCTTGTCCTTCAGCCAACCGCCCGCCGTTATGCCGGCGAATCCAAACCGGTAGGTCTCCTCCGCCAGGATGTATTCGCTTCCCACGGGATAGAAAAAGGGCTCGAAATCCTGAACGAAGTAGGCACGGTTTACGGTCGAGCGAAAATCACGCACCGGATAGGCCGTCTGCCAGCCGGTGGCGACGGACGTATATGCCGGGGGAATTTCCGAGACGGGATGGACATGAACGCTTGCCCTCACGGGGAAGAACCATTCGTCAATCTGCTTCTTTATTTCCGCCGGTGGGACGGTGTTATGCTGGTCGCAGACGATGATCCGGCACTGGAATCCCAACTGCTCGAGGTTCCGCACAAACCGGAAGATGTTCAGGTGACCGCCTGAACCGCGCCCGATCGGCGGGACGAACCAGTTGATGGTGTTGCGCTCTGGCATCGTTTCGGTGGTCAGCTGGCTACCGATCGCCCCTCCCCCGACGAAGGCGTAGTGGTCGATAACATCGATTGGCGGAATGCCGCCAGGGCGCGCAAACCGGTCGGCGATGTGGTTCGCAAGCTTGGGACCCACAATGCGCGACAGTGAGCGGCGATTGACGAAACGGCGGATATTCATCGACTGCCTATCCCGGCCGTCCGCCGCAGGTCGTTGAACAGCCGCTTGTCGTGGGAAAGCCAGCTTCCAACCTTCGCCGGCAGCCGGTGACCATGGGCGCCGACGAAGTGACCTGCCACGAGACTGCCATTGCGTGCGACCTGAGCAAGGACTCTGCGCGCGGGCAGATTCGCCTGGCGCGCGAAACGGATATCGCGGAGCGTGAGGCCGGCAAAGCTTCGCATCATCGCCAGCGGTTCCGCAGCCAGACGGTACCCGAACAGCTCGCGAAACGCATTCGCTTCGTCGAAGGCGCGTCGGAGCTGGGCGACCGGGGTGTAGTCATGTGAATGTTTCACGACGGCGTCCGCGGCATATGCCTTGGAATAGCCGGCGGCGATGATCTTGTCCGCCCATATCTGGTCCTCGGCAAATGCGACATCGGGATATGGGATCTGCTCCCAGACGGACCGGCGGAGGCAGGAATTATTGTCCGAGTAGTAGTGGAGCAACTGGCGCCAGCCAGTATCCGATGCGTATCGGGCCGGGTCGGTGTCCTTGGACAGAACGGCGGGATAGTTCGAGAAATTGGCAAAGTGCAGCTCCAGGTCCCGCTTCGTGAACGGACTCGCGTCGTCATGCGCGATATGACGACCGAATGCACCGGCAATGTCGTCCGACTGCGTGACCGCCGCGACGAGGGCCGACAGCCACCCCGTCCCGACCGGCACGGCGTCATGGGTCAGGAAGGCGATGAGATCGCCGTCCGATTGCGAGACCGCATAGTTGCGGGTCCGCCCGTGGCCGAACGCCTCGGGTGCGATCTCGATCGTGCGGACGTTCTTCCGGCGCTGCGCCTCCTCCAGCGTGCCATCGCTCGAGCCGGAATCCACGACGATGACCGCGACGGGAAACGATGTCTCCTGTCGAGCGACCGCATCCAGCACGTCGGCGAAGATGGGGCCTGCGTTCTTCGCAGGGATGACGACCGAAACACGCATCATGCGAGGCTGCCCCACCCTCCGCGGTTGCGCTTTCTCGCAATGCCGCCGCAACCGCTGCTCATTCGCGGCCCCCCTGGTCCGCGCCATCGGTCGACTGCGCGACCGTACGGCGAAGCAGCTTGACGAATATGGCTTCCAGACGCTTCATATCCCGTGCGGTCAGCGCACCGTCAAGAAACCCGCCATCAGCGTCGTCCACAATTACCGGCACGTCAATATCCTGTCGCCGGCCATAATCCCGCAAAATCCGCTGATTGGCGGGCTCATACGCCATGTTCAGGCTCCTTTGGAGATGCCTGCCGATGGTGATCCGGTCAATCGGGCCTTCATCGAGTTCAGCGAGCAGTTGAACGACCCGATCGTCGTGGACCGAATCAAACAGCTCCGGATGCCGGCTGAGGAAAAGCACGATCGACCGGTCGGGGCTGACATTCTCGGCTTGCACCGCGGTGGGCGGCTTGCCGCCACATCCCAGCGCCTCGAAAAGATCCTCCGCCAGCGACCTGCCCGAGAGGAAATGCGGTGCGACAAATCGGGCGTGGATGCGGTCCACGCCGATCCGCTCGCGCCAGAAGCTCAGCAGCGCTTCGAAATCAGGCTTGCCTTCCGCCATGCGCCGGATGATGTGCTGCTCGAGGCTGATGCCGCGCTTCATCGCCCATTGGCGCCAGGACGACACGAGAAAATCGTCCTGGCGACGCATGTAGTAGATGAGATGCACATCGAATTGACCGATCGCCTCGGTCAGCAGCGCGGATTTTGCCGGATCGGAGAGGTTTTCGGCAGACAGCACCAGCGCACGAATGTCCAGCTCCGGATGGGATTTCACAGTGGCGTCAATCGTGTCGGTCAAGAATCCCGTCCGTCGCTCGACCGCCTCTTCGACACGCCACAGCGGCCAGTCCGAGATTTCATTGCCCGGCGACACCTCGAGCCGGTGGTCGAGAAGGAACATACCCTGGCCAGCGAGAAACGCGCCCTCGTGAAGGAGAAGGCTGCGGACGGTGCTCGACGCGCATTTCGGATGCCCGGCATGGACAAACAGCTTGATCGTGGTCATCGCCCGTCGCTCCGGCCTGGCTAGTATGAGTGCCTGGTTGCCAGCACCGTACGGACCGCGGCTGCATCCACGGGTTCGCCGAGGAACGCGAAGAGTTCGTTGATGTGCGCGAGGCTCTCGTCGATCCGCTCGTAGCGGAAGTGAAAGACGTCGGGCCCCGGCTCCACACCGTTGAAACGGTCTTCCATGATCTGCAGCTTTTCCAGTGCACGCGGCATGTTGGACCACCACTTGCTGGCCGCGACATCGGCGAGAGGCCGGTGGTTGAATATCAGCCGGGCGCCGGCAAAGCGCGTTCTCAGGAACGCTACATAGCCGTCGAAGTCAGGCACCTCAGCCTCCGAATTGCGGATCTCCTTGAAGCCGATCACGGTATGTTGGGGCTGAGGGCACAGCACGTGGTTCACAAAGGCACCGATCGCATCCTCGCGAAAACGATCGGGGTCGGCCAAGTCCAGCCCATACCACGGATGGGTGGGCCGTTCGGCATTTTTCAGCGCATTCGCCCGCGCCTGCTCGAGCGCCCGGCAGGCTTCGTATATCCGGTACAGCACATTGTTGTTCTCACCCCGGATACAGTAATGCGAAATTGTATTGAGCAAGCCCATCAACAGCGTCGACCCCGAGCGACCGTATGTCAGAATAAACAGATAGCGCCGCTCAGGGTTTTGCGGCCGGGAAAAGAGGCTTTTGAACACCCGATAGCCTTTGTCGGCGTCTAGTCGACGCAGTAGGTTTGGAAGCCGCCAATGGAACTGCGGCCCTCGATCATGGGCGGAATGATGCAGACGCGCCTGGCATTGCCGTTCGTGGCGACCAGGAATTGGTTCTGGCCCGGCGACGCGACCATCTTTTGCGACATGTTGCCCGAGAACTGGCCGTCAAAGTCAAACACGAACCGCACGACCTGGTCGTCTTCGCTGACATTGGAGAACCGGAAGATCAAGCGGGCCGGCAAGCCGTCCGCCCCGTTGGCAGCGAAGATGAATCCCGGTTTCTCGCCGTTTCGGACGAAGTCGTCGCCATTCTCCGCCCGCTTCAGGTGGCGCAACCGGGTCGTCAGCTCGATCTCGCGCCCTTCGTTCGACCCGTTGTCCTGCGAGACCCGAAAATAGCGCGCGGCTATCTGGCGATACCCCTGGTCGGCGTCGATGAAGGACAGCGCCCGCGCCCGGGTTGCTTCGTCCGGGTGCAGCCCGAGAAAGCTGGTCAGGCAACCCACGAAACCGGCCGGATCGTAGAGCGCGGCGTCGTAATCCGTAAGCAGCATCGGTGAGGAAAGCTTGCCGATCTTTTCCACGGTGGTCTGCAGCCGCTGCATGGAGACGCGCAGCGCCACGTCAATATCGGCCCCCGAATGACGTTCCTGGCTGAGCGCTGTGCCAAGGACATTGCGAAATACAAATATGATGTGCGGGTTGCGGAGGTCCTGCTCGATTTCGTCGATGTAGTCGGTGGTGTGCGGCATCTTCCAGCCCCACGTCCCGCTGGTCGCGTTGCGCTCGGCGATCCGCGCCCTGATGATCGGCACGTCCTGGGGAAGGAATTCCGGGTCTTCGTGATTGACGCCGAGACTAGGACCGAGATCGATCCCGAGTTCGCGAACCACGCCCGCCACCATGGACGTCCCTCCGCGAGGCACACCCAGGATGACGACGGTCTTGTCCGCGTCATGGTTGGGCGTGCCGAGGACCAAATGCCTCACTTTCGCGGCCATCTGAATTACCTTTCCTGGGTTGGGCGACCGGGTTATAGCGAAACGTCGTTGCGTTTTTCTAGCGCCAATTCGCAGGACATCCAAGCGATGGGCAAACCGTTTCGTGGCTGCACCAAATCCCTCTGATCATCGTCCGGACGTCCCAGGTGGAAGCGCTTGCATGACCCTCTATCAGCTCTACGGCCTGGAGATTCTGCTTGACGACGCGCTGCTGCCCGAAGCCGCCAAACGCGGGCTTTCGCGGGGCTGGTATGAACGGGAAGAGATCGATCTCATTCGGGCCGCGCTCGGTCCCGGCGATCGCGTCCTCGAACTCGGAGCGGGCCTCGGAGTGACCAGCATGGTGGCGGCGCGCAAAGTCGGCGCCGATTGCCTGGTGAGTTTCGAGGCAAATCCCCTCCTCCTCCCGATCATTCGCGACAATGCGCAACGCAACGGGCTCAGTCTGACGGTCGAGAACCGCGTTCTGTTGCCGGCGCGGCAGGCGGCCACGCGACAGCATGTCCGGTTTCGCGCCACGGATGATTTCTGGACCGGGCATGTCATCCCCGACAGCGAGGCGTGTGACGACGCGATCCGCGTGCCGACGGCGGACTTCGATGCCACCCTCGCCGCCTTCGGCGCCAACGCCATCATCATGGATATCGAGGGCTTCGAGATCGATCTGCTGGAGGACTCCGCTTTGGAAGGCGTCGACAAGATCATCGTCGAGATCCACTACGACCGTGCCGGGCGGGACCGCACGGATGCAGCGATCATGGCGCTCTTGCAGCGCGGATACCGGCTCGACCTTCAGCGCTCGGCGCGTGGCGTTCTGCTGATCACGAGAGCGCACGTCGGCCGGCTCGCCGGACGTTTCCGGCGTCCGATAAGTGCGGCATAGGGCGCAGAATCATGTTGACCGCCTGACGGATTGTGGTGTTGGCACTTTTGCGTTGCGGTCAGCGGCTCGAGGGATGCGCGGGCGCGCAGCAAGCCAGCGGTCCGGTCTCGACGCGGTCTGAATGGCCGAAGGGACATCCGGCTGGACCGCCGCGATTGTGTGATGGGCTCAGAGGAAGGAAAACATGCGCGTTCTTATGATTTATAACAATTTCCCCGGCCAGTACCGCAGAATCACCAATCGCCTCGTCCGTGAGCCCGGCTATGAACTGCTTTCAGGCTCGCTGGCCGACAACAAGAATCGGGCGCCGATTCGCCGTATCGGTTACAGCCGTCATCGCGAGACGAACAAAGACACGCATCCCGCGCTTCAATACACCGAGTGGAGCCTGCTGAATGCTCAGGCCGTGCTGAAGGCCTTCCTCCCCATCCAGAAGCGCGGCTGGAAACCGGACATCATGCTGGCCCACAGCGGCTGGGGGCCGGGAATGTTCCTGAAGGATCTGTGGCCCGATGCGAAGTATCTCGCCTATTTCGAATGGTATTACGCGACGAATGCCGGCGATGTCGGCTTCCTTGATGGCCCCGTGACGGACATCAACGAGATCATGAAGATCCGCATGAAGAACACGCCCATGCTGCAGGACTTTGCCGCCATGGACTGGGGCCAGTGCCCGACCGCCTTTCAGGCAAGCCAGTTCCCCGACTTTTTCCGCCAGCGCATGTCGGTTCTTCATGACGGTGTCGACACGGATCTGTTTTCTCCGAGCGAGGACGCGACCTTCACAGTCGGGGACCGGGTATTCCGCAAGGGCGACCCGCTCATCACCTATGTGGCCCGCGGCATGGAGCCCTACCGGGGATTTCCGCAATTCATGGAAGCGGTATCGCGGCTGCAGAAGATGAACCGCGACGTCCATGTGCTGGTCATCGGCGAGGATCGCGTTGCCTATGGCAAGCGCCGCAAGGACGGCAAGACCTATAAGGAAGCGATGCTTGCCGAGCACGAGTTCGACCTGTCTCGATTGCATTTCGTCGGCAATCGCCCGCTGGACTGATCTGCGCGACGCCTGGCGCGTTTCGGCCGCCCACGTCTATCTCACGGTTCCCTTCGTCCTGTCATGGTCGATGCTGGAGGCGATGAGCACCGGCGCCCTTCTTGTCGGGTCCGACACCGGCCCGGTGCAGGAGGTGATCGAGGACGGCCGCAACGGTCTGCTGGTGCCGTTTTTCGAGCCGCAGCGCCTGGCCGAAACGTCTTGCGGAGGTTCTCGCAGGATCCCGGCCGTTGGGACGCGATTCGCGGCGAGGCGCGGCGCACCATCCTCGAGTTATACGAGGTGCGGCAGATGACGGACCGCTACCTCGAGCTGATCACCACTGTTGCGGCCGGCGCAACGCCGCGATCGGGGGTGGCTGAAAAACCCGCCAATGTCAGCGCCCGCCGCGCCGGCTCGCCGGCACGCGCGTGACCGCGAAAGCTGTTGCAATAATGCCAATGCCGGGCTAGAAGTTATCGCTGTGGGCAAGTCAGATTGACTTTGACAAAAGTGTGCTGCTAGCTGGCTCAGCCTTAGGCCACCTTAGGTGCCCGCGAGGCGCGGAATGAATAGCTCCAGCAACATTGGGAGAATCAAATATGGCAACTATCAACGGCACTGCGGGCGACGACCTTTTGATTGGGACGGGACAGTCCGATTCGATCTACGGGTTTGGCGGCAACGATACCATTTACGGGTTGGCCAACGGCCATGAACGCGACTACCTTGACGGCGGCACCGGTAACGATGTGATTTATGGTGGTGCTGACAACGACAGCATCTATGGCGGCCCCGGCAACGATTTCCTGACCGGCGATGGCGGCAACGACCGCGTCTTTGGCGGTGACGGCAACGACTCGATTTTTGCTGGACCCGACGACACTGTTGACGGCGGTGGCGATGACACTTTCCACGGCGATGCCGGCAACGACGTCCTCGGTGGTGGTGCCGGAAACGACTGGTTGGATGGCGGCAGCGGGTCCGACACGCTGTTTGGCGGCTCGGGTGACGACCATCTCTATGGTGCGATTTACTACGACCCCACCGATACCGGTAACAATGTGATGTGGGCCGGCTCTGGAGATGACACCGTCACTGGCGGCTCAATGAATGACACGATCGGCGGCGGGGCCGGTTAGGACTCTCTCGAGGGCAACGACGGGAATGACCTGATCTTCGGCGGTGGCGATGCGAGCAGCGACACCATTGTCGGCGGCGGCGGCGACGACACGCTCTACGGTGGCGCCGGGGCTGACAATATTGAAGGCGGGGACGGCAACGACCTGATATACAACGGTGCCGGTGACGACCTTGTGCAGGGCAAAAGTGGCGCTGACACGCTGTGGGGCGGCGAAGGCGACGACAGCCTCTGGGGGTCCAGAATTGCTGCCGACCCGGCTCACATGCACTATGATGGTTATCAGAATGTGTTCGGCTTCACGGCCGGCACTGGCGACGACACGATCTTCGATTTCCAGGACGGCACCGACAAGATCGGTCTGGCCGGCGGCCTCGACTGGGGCGATGTGAAGGTCCGGATGGCGGGGGGCACGTATTGCTCACTCTGTTCGCCCACAACTCAGACCAGAATGACGCAGGTAATATCGTGGGCACAGTGGCTGATTGACAATATCAGCGACAAGGCCGATATCACCTCAGGCCGACTTCGTCAATCATCTGACCGCGGCTACGGGTCAGTCAAGCAATGCGGGAGGCCCTTCGGGGCCTCCCTTTTTTGTGGCCCATCGAGCGCGATCCAAGGCGCCCTCCCCGACAAGGCCGGAGGATCGTCATCACTGTGACCAGTTGCTGCTAGATGGGGTAACGGGCCGGTTGCGGCGCAAGCTTGCGCAACGGCGGTCGTCCCTCAGACTGATGGTGTCATTCAACCGGAGTCAGGGCTTGCCCACTCCAAGCATCATCGAGGGACGACCATGAAGCATTATGCAGGAATCGACGTGTCTTTGAACAGCTCCAGCGTATGCGTGGTTGACGAGAGCGGGAAGATCGTCCGCGAGACCAAAGTGGTGAGCGAAGCGGTGGCTCTGATCAACTGGTTCAATTCGCTCTGCGCAAGGATGGAGCGGATAGGGCTGGAGGCAGGCCCGCTGTCGCAATGGCTGTATGGTGCGCTACGGGAGAGCGGACTGCCGGTAAAGCTTCTGGAGACCCGGCACGTGAAGGCGGCGCTATCGGCGATGCCGGTGAAGACTGACCGCAACGACGCGCGGGGACTGGCGCAGCTGATGCGGCTGGGCTGGTTCCGCCCGGTGCACTGCAAGTCCATGGCCGCCCAGGAGGTGCGCGCCCTGCTCACCGCGCGCAAGCTGGTGCAGACCAAGCTCTACGACATCGAGATGAGCCTGCGCGGCATTCTGCGTGGTTTCGGGCTCAAGGTGGGGCCGACGACCTCGCAAAGCTTTGCGGCGCGCATCAATCATCTGGTGGTCGGCCACGCGAGTCTGGAAACGGTAGCGCAGGCACTGCTTTCGGTGCATGCGGTGGCGTTGCGCGAGTTCAAAAGCCTGGAGAAGCAGGTGCGACAGATCAGCCGTGCCGATAAGCGGGTTCGACTGCTCATGTCGGCACCAGGGGTCGGCCCGCTGGTGGCGCTCACTTACGTTTCCTCGATCGACGATCCGAAGCGCTTCACTTCGTCGAAGGCGGTGGGAGCGCATTTTGGGCTGACCCCGAAGAAATATCAGTCGGGCGAAACCGACATCACCGGTCGGATCAGCAAGATCGGTGACGGTTCGGTGCGCACGGCTCTCTACGAGGCCGCTCATATCCTTTTGACGCGGCCGATCAAGGGCGGCGCGCTCAAGAGCTGGGCGATGCGGCTTGCCAAGCGCGCCGGCATGAAGAAAGCGAAGGTGGCGCTCGCGCGCAAGCTGGCGATTGTGCTGCATCGCATGTGGCTCAACGCCACTGCTTTCGACTTTGATCAACCGAGCCGCTGCTCGCACGCCACGGCATAGCGAAGAGGAGTTTACGGGTTTCGGCGAGGGTCACGACACCAGGCCTTCCCGAAGCGAAGTCCCGTCGCCGGGACGATGGACGAGGTCAGACCGCAAGTAGTGCCGTGGCATCATGACCACGCGTTCCTAGTGGATCGACTCTAGCGCTTGGTTCCCGCGTCTGACGGCAGCGAGGACACGGTCGGGATCGGCGGTCCAGACGAAGGGCTTGGGGTCGGCATTTGTTTCCTCGACAAAGCGGTTGATGGCGGCCTGAAGGTCGACGACGGATCGGAAGACGCCGCGCTTCAGTCGGCGCCGCGTCAGTTTGGCGAAGAAGCCCTCGACAGCATTCAGCCAGGAGGCCGAGGTCGGCGTGAAGTGGAAGGTCCAGCGAGGATGGCTGGCGAGCCAGGCATGGACCTTGGGGTGCTTGTGGGTGGCATAGTTGTCGACGATGGCATGGATCAGCTTGCCGGCCGGCACTTCCGCCTCGACGGTGTTGAGGAAGCGGATGAACTCCTGATGGCGATGGCGCTGCATGTTGCGGCCGATGACGGTGCCGTCGAGCACGTTGAGCGCGGCGAACAGCGTCGTGGTGCCATTCCTTTTGTAGTCGTGGGTCATGGTTCCGGCCCGACCCTTCTTCATCGGCAAGCCCGGCTGCGTGCGGTCGAGCGCCTGGATCTGGCTCTTCTCGTCAACCGAAAGGACGACAGCGTGGGCAGGCGGGTCGACATAGAGCCCGACGATATCGCGAAGCTTGTCGGCGAACCGGACGTCGTTCGACAGCTTGAAGGTGCGGATGCGGTGCGGGGCAAGTTGATGCGCTTCGAGGATGCGCTGAACCGAGCGCAGGCTGACATCCGCCGCCTTGGCTAGCATCCGTCCGGTCCAGTGGGTGGTCTCGCCCGGCGGCGGGCCGAGCGCCAGATCGATGACGCGCTGAACCGTCTCCGCCGGCAGCGGCGCCTTGCCGGGCGGCCTCGTCTTGTCGCGCAGGAGCCCGTCGACGCCCTCCCGCATAAAGCGCTCCTGCCAGCGCCAAACGACGGGTTTGGCCTTGCCGGACCGCCGCATCACCTCGAAGGTGCCGCAGCCGTCGGCGGTGGCCAGGATGATCTTGGCCCGCCAGACGTGCTTCTGCGGCGAACTGCGATGCGCGATGATCGCCTCAAGCCGACGGCGATCTTCCGATGTGACGATGACGACTATCCCTGCTCTCATGCCGAGAGCTTGAACTGCTTCGCCCAACTTGGGAATCGTCCGAAGGAATCAGACCACTAGATTGGCCGACCTTATCCTCATCAGACCCCATCAGGTGGCGGCCTTGCGCCGACCCCGGACAGAAGCGAGAGCTCGGCGACTGGATGACGCACAAAGGGATTAACTCATCGAGGCCCGTTACAGAAGCGCTATTTTAGAGCTGAAGACCCTGATCAAGGACGCGCTCATGGCGATGGTGCCCGATGCGCTCGACGCCGTCGACGGCGCGAGCATCGGCGGCGGCGGCTTCGTGCCGGTTGCCGCCAAGGACTATGCCGTGATCGCCGGTCTGGTTGCACCGGCCGCGGGCAAATGAAGCCGGTGGCGAGCGCCCCGCTCAGGGGCAGGTGAAGCCCGACGGGCGGGAGATGCAGTCGGTCAGGCGCGGGCGCAGATAGTAGGTGCTGCTCAGGTTGAGGGTGCCGGTCAGCACATAGCCGATCCCCGGCGTGAAGGGATAATGCGCTTCTGCCGCGACAACATAGGAGTTGGGCACGGCAACCGCCGTCGGCAGGGTTATGACGGTGTTCTTCGGATATGCCGTCGCGTTGCGCGCATCGCTCCACTGCACCTTCGCCGTGCCGCCGGCGTCGATGTAGATCTCCGAAACCGTGATCTGCAGCGCTGTGACCGAATAGGGCGCCATCACCGAGATCGAGGCGTCCAGGATGTTTGCCATGTTGGTGTCGGTGATGGTCTTCGACTGGGTGACCAGATCGGCGAGCGTACTGGTGACGTGCGAGACCTTGCGGTTGATGCTGAGCGCCTCGCTGACCTGGATGCCACCGATATAGAGCGTCAGCATCAACGGCAGGATCATCGCGAATTCGACCGCCGAGACGGCCGAACGATCCCGGGCCAGCCGCTTCGGCGACAGCCGATGGCACAGGCGCCGCCAGCGATTGCCCGCCGGCCTCACCATGAGAAGGGCTCGTTGCGGAAGGCCGCGGTGGCGACCAGCAGGTGGCTGCCGTTGGGCATGTCGGCGAGGTTGTTGCCGAGCCCGGTCACGAAGGTCGGCCACTCGTAATAGGCACGCACCACGACGATGTCGCCGCCATGGCCGGTCTGATAGTTCTCGGGGACCTTGAGGTTGCCGTCGCTGTCGACCGGCGTCATTGAGACTGATCGAATCGAAATCGGTGTATTTCTGCACGTCGACCCAGAGACCGCTCTCGCAATTGAGCAGCCCCACCATCCGGTTGCAGATCGCCGTCTTGAAATCGGAGGCGCTCATGCCGTCTTCCTGTGCCTGGCCGGTGCGGATCAGGCGCGCGGCGCTCGACACGGCGGTGTCGAGCGCCTGGCCGGCGAAGAACAGCAGCGACGTCTCGATGATAGCGAACAGGAGGGCGAAGAACGGCAGCGCGACGATCGCGAATTCGACCACGGTCGCGCCGCTCTCGTTGCGGCGGAAGCGCGCCAGTCCGCCGCGCACGGCGGCGCGTCGGGCAAGAGCGATCGATCGTGCAAAAAGCGATGCCATGAACAAACGACCCCGCCGGCGTGGACGGCGCTACGGTCCACACATTCTCAAGTCGAATCTACGCCGGTAACGATTGAGAAACGGTTGCGGCTTATCCCGAAAAGCCGAGATGCCATCTCAACCCGGCGTTAACCCAGTCCGCAGGGCTCTAGTATTTAGGATGTTGTTTGTGGGGACATCACGACCTTACAACGTCGCTTTTCCACAAACTACTTGCCTTTGCCTTGGGTCACCACAGGTGCCCGCAAGGCACGGGATCGGTTGAACAATCAATATTGGGAGACTGACAGGGGATGTCCCGGTCTGTGTTGAAATTGGGGGGCAGGCGTTGCCCACCTTGAGCCGTTAGGCTCGGGGTGTCGAATCCGCAAAGGAGAGCAACGCCATGACGAACACTACCACAGCAAACAGCCTTCGGCTTTTGCCGAGTTCGAAACGGCCTGGCAGGATGTGGACAGGTCTTTCGAGCGCTTCTGCCTAACGGCTGGGATTGACGCCATCGAGCACATGTTGCGCGAGGACGCCGAGCAGCTTGCCGGCGCGCCGCATAGCCGCGGTGGAGGCCGCCGCGGCCACCGCTGGGGCCGGACCCAGGGCAAGATCGGCTTCCATGGTGGCAAGGTGACGGTGCATCGCCCGCGCGTGCGCGGCTACGACGGCCGCGAGATGGCGCTGCCGAGCTGGACGGCGGCGCAGGCCGAGGACTGGCTTGGCCGCTGGGCGATGAACCTGATGCTGATCAACGTGTCGACGCGCAAGCTCAGGCGTGCCGTACGGCTGCCCGAGGGCGATCTACCGGTCATTGCTGGGGACGGCACCTCGAAGTCGGCGGCCTCGCGCCGGTTCGTGGCGCTGTCGGCGGAACGCATGGCGGAGTGGCTAGCCTCGGACCTGTCCAAACTGGACCTTCTGGTGATCCAGATCGATGGCCTGCACATCGGCCGCGACTTGGTGCTGGTCGCCGCCCTGGGGGTCGACGGCGACGGCAACAAGCATCCGCTTGGCCTGATCGAAGGCGCCACCGAGAACACCGCCGTCGTGCAGGCCCTCATCGACAATCTGATCGAGCGTGGCCTCGATCCCAAAGTCTGCCGGCTGTTCATCGTCGACGGCGCCAGGGCGTTGACCAAAGCGATCCGTGCGACCTTCGGTCGGCATACGCCGATCCAGCGCTGTCAGATTCACAAGGCCCGCAATGTGATCGAGCGCCTGCCCAAGCCGCTGCACGCCTCGGTGCGCAAGACGCTGCGACAAGCCTGGGAGCTCGATGATGTGGACAAAGCCGAGAGGCTGTTGCGCAACCTCGCCCGCAGGCTCGAAGGAGAGGCGCGCGGGGTCGCCGCCAGCATCCTCGAGGGGCTCGACGAAATGCTGACCGTCAACCGCCTCGGCCTGCCCATCCAACTCCGACGTTCGCTTGCCTGCACCAACTCAATCGAGAACATGATGGGCACCGTGCGACGCGTCTGCCGCAACGTGAAGCGGTGGCAAAACGTCGATATGGCGCTGCGCTGGACGGCGGCCGGCATGATGGAAGCCGCCAAGGGCTTTCGACGCCTCAAGGCGCACAAGCAACTGCCCATCCTCAGAGCCGCGCTGGCTGCCCATCAGGCCAAGCACGCGAACAAACCAAACCTTGAGAAGGACCGGCAAGCCGCATAGCATCATCAACCGGCAACGCTCTTCCCGCCAAGTTCAACAACGCGCGGGACAATCCCGACTGACAAATGGCGATTGTTAACGGCACCTCGGGTGACGACCTTCTGAGCGGCACCAATGCGGCTGATTCCATATACGGGTTCGCAGGCAACGACACGATCTACGGTCTTGGCAACAGCGATCACCTCGAAGCCGGTCTCGGTAATGACATCGTTCATGGTGGTGACGGCGCCGACTTCATCTATGGCGATGCCGGCAACGATTTCATCACCGGCGATGCCGGCGCCGACCTTATCCACGCAGGCGACGGCAATGACTCGGTTTTTGCCGGCTCCGTGGATGACTCGGTCACCGGCAACGACACCGTCTTTGGCGAAGGTGGCAACGACCTCATCGTAAGACCGTATGTCCGCCTCTGAGCCGAGGCGGCTCGTCCTACTCTGCGCGAGCGGGGGTTGCTCGGGTGGGCCGAGCCGATCCTCATCGCAGGAGGACGAGCCATGAATCACTCTACAGAGGTTTTTGTCGGGATCGATGTCGCCAAGGTGCGCAACGCTGTGGCAATCGCCGATGGCGAGCGTGGTGGCGAGGTGCGCTATCTGGGCGAGGTGGCTTCGTCCGAGGAGAGCATGCGCCGCTTGGTCAAGCGGATCGCGGCCAAGCACGACCGCGTGCATTTCTGCTACGAGGCAGGTCCGACCGGCTATGGCCTGTACCGGCTCATCACTGCGCTCGGCCATCCCTGCGCGGTCGTGGCCCCCTCGCTCATCCCAAGGAAGCCTGGTGACCGGGTGAAGACGAACCGCCGCGATGCGGTGGCGCTCGCCAAGCTTCTGCGAGCCGGCGAACTCGACGTCGCCGCGCTTGGCAAGAGCCCGATAGCCACCGTAGCCGTCGACCTGCAGCACACCCTTGAAGCCGGCAAGATGAGCAATCGGCCGCTCGGCCTTGCGGTCGGGTGCGTAGACGTAGGCGACGCCGGGCGGGTCCGTCCCGCCCCAGGGTCGATCATCGCGCGCATAGGCCCAGAGCTGGCCGGTCTTGGTTCTTCCGCGCCCCGGATCGAGCACCGGCGCCGTGGTCTCGTCGGCGAACAGCTTGGTCGAACTCTTCAGTTGCATGAGCAGCCGTTCGTGAACCGGCCGCAGCAGCCATGCGGCTTGGCCGACCCAATCAGCCAGGGTCGAGCGGTCGAGGTCGATCCCCTGCCGGGCGTAGATCTGGGCTTGCCGGTAGAGATGCGCTGATCGGGCGCCGCACCCTGAGTTAACTTGCAGGGCATCATTGAAGGCGGTCGATCAGGAGAAGGATCATGCAATATTTTTTGGGAATCGATGTCTCGTTGGAGAACTCCAGCATCTGCGTCATCGACGAGCGTGGCGTCATCATCAAGGAAGGTCAGGCTGCCAGTGAGCCTGAAGCAATCGGTCGATTCATCCGCCACCGAGGTCGCAAGGTCGATCATGTCGGCCTGGAAACAGGATCGCTGTCGCAATGGTTGCACGCAGGGTTGGCGAAGCAGGGTTTCCGGGTGTCGGTCATGGAGGCAAGGCACGTTGACGCGCGTTTGCTGCCATGCGCGTGAAGACCGACCGCAACGATGCGCGCGGTATTGCACAGCGTCGCACTTGAAACGTGATGGAGTGGATGCCCCCACCCGACGGCATCACAGTGTGCCACGTTGGTGATGATCATCATCACCCAGAAAGGGAGGGCATCCATGAACCAGGTTACTATTGTCGGCATCGACTTGGCAAAGCGGGTTTTCCAGTTGCATGGCGCCGCGGCCGACGGGTCGGTCGTGTTCCGCAAGAAGGTGTCGCGCGCGCAGTTCCTTGCGTTTCTGACAACGATTCCCGGCCTGCACTGTAGCGATGGAGGCCTGCGCAACATCGCACTACTGGGGTCGAGAGCTTGAGAAGCTGGGGCACGCCGTCCGGCTGATCCCGCCGATCTACGTCAAACCATTTGTGAAGCGGCAGAAGAACGACGCGGCCGATGCGGAGGCGATCGCCGAGGCCGCCTTACGGCCGACAATGCGATTTGTGGCGTTGAAGACTGAGGAGCAGCAATCGCGGGCAATGATCTTCCGCGCACGCGATCTGCTGGTGCGCCAGCGTACGCAACTGATCAACGCCCTTCGCGGTCACCTGGCGGAATATGGCGTCGTGACGGCAAATGGCATTGTCCACGCAAAACGGCTGCAGGTAGAGATCGAAGACTTGGAGACGCGGCTGCCGCTGCTGGTGCGCGACATTGGGCGGACCTATCTCGACCAGATCGCCGGCTGCTCCGCGAAGATCGCGGAGCTGGAAAAGACCCTCCGCGCCGAAGCGGCCCTCGGCGAAACGACGGCGCGTTTGCAGACCATGCCAGGGATCGGGCCGATCGGCGCCATGGCGATCGAGGCCTTCGCGCCGCCGATGCACAGCTTTCGACGCGGCCGCGATTTTGCGGCATGGCTGGGGCTCGTGCCTCGGCAGAACTCGACCGGGGGCAAGCAGATCCTGGGGAGGACCTCGAAGATGGGTCAGCGCGACATCCGCAGGCTGCTCATCATCGGCGCCATGGCGCCCTTCATCCCCCAGCCACCCATCCTGATTCCTGGATGGGCAGTCTGCTCGCAGCACAAACATGGGGGTCAATTTTGGACGCCGATCCCCCGCATCAGGGGGTCAAAATTGCACGCCGAGTAACACTCGAAGACATCACAACAGGAGAGGACATCCATGTCGGAAGCTACCATCATAGGCGTTGATCTCGCAAAGCGCGTTTTTCAGCTGCACGGAGCGGCTGCCGACGGCTCGGTCGTGTTCCGCAAGAAGCTGAAGACCTTTCTGACAAGGCCGCCGACCTGGATCTGATCGCCACGCGGCTGGTCGCCCTCTCCGGCGGCACCGCCCCTATCGCCGCGAAAACCAGAATCCGTGGTCCTCGAACCCTGCGACCAACGGCGAGAACGGACCGAAATTCTGCTTCTGGTCGAGCTTGAAGCCCAGGGCCCACATCTTTCCGATCAGATCGGTGTCGGTTATGCCCCACTGCCCATGAGTTCCGGCGCGAAGTGCAACACCTGAACCCAGGAACTGCAACGCGTTTCGTCATCCTCGGTGGCTCACGGCCTCTGCAAACGCTGCTGAAATCTCACGATTTTCCGAGCTCGAAGGAAAGACTGAAAGAAGCTCAGAGGACTGCAGGTGTTGCACTTCGCGTCGGAATCCACTGCCAGATGTCCGGCGTGTCACCGCGCTTTTTGCCGCCGAAATTGCTGTGCGGCTCTTCACGCCGCCTGTAGATCTCTGCGACAGCCTTTTCGGCCGCCTCTCGTTCCATCGCCGCGAACGGCGTTGACGCCAGATAGCGCTCGCGACCGAGGTCAAGCAGCCTTTCCGTCTTTGGCGAGCCGATCCACTGTTGATTGTAGATCAGCACGACTCGGGCTTTGGGCACATAAAGCTCAAGCACCCTATCCCAGTCCGGATCAACCTGGTGCAGCAGCACGTCGAACAGGAAAAGGGCGTCCGTCTCCGGCAAGGCATCACAGCGTTTCCTGGCTGCCGAAAGGTACCCTTGACGAACTTGAATTGCGGGTAAGCCGCAAAGCGATCCCGCACGGCCTGAGGAATGAAATCGTCGACGAGGTAGGCGTGCTCGATCGGGAAAGTGAGAAGCACCTGATAGGCATATCCTCCCGCGACACCCCAGGAGCCACCGAGATCCGCAAAGGATCGGATCGCGTAGTGCTCCACGGCGTCGAGCAGAAAGCGCGCCTTGTGCGGGACGAGAGGGCGCGGCGGACGCGCGGCAGGCGAGCTCATTGTTCCCTCGCCAACTCGCGATACGTGATCGCCCGCGCGGTCGCGCTCGACCGGAAGGACACGCGAGAAATCCACCTCGTCGCGGTAGGGCCTTGTCAGAGCAATCAGCCGTTCACGCGCCGCGCGCGGTATCTTCTCGCCGCGCCCTGCCCTGCCCTTGTTGATGCGGGCTCGCTCCCGCCGATCGCCCTCCGTCAAATCGAATGCCTGCATGAACGCGTCGACGCCAATGTGTTCCGCGCCGAGGAACGCGCGTATGCGCGCGGCGGTCTCGTCGCGGAAGCCGAGGATGTCGTCCTCATAATAGAGCTTCAGCGTGGGGACGCCGGCACGGTGCCAGGAAACAACGTAGTCGATATACCACGGGCCGACGTAGTCGGTCAGCAGGGCCAGGCGCTCGTCATCCGGCATGCTGCGATACCCCCTTGGCAGGCGCATCATCGCAAAACCGGCCACCTCACCCTTGAGGAGCATATCGTCCATCGACACCAGACAGTCGAATATGTTCCGGAAGGTCACGATCGGCCTGATGTTGTGTGCACGAAACATCTTGCCGGTGTAGGGCGACCACTTCGTATGCATCTGGGAGATCCAGTTGACTCCACGGATCTCATGCATGAGCAACGACAGCTCATCGATCTCGTGTTCGCGCGCCAGCGCATCGACGAAGTCCATGTTCATATACGGCGTTTGAAGATAGACCGTATCCAGGTCGAGCCCCGCGACCCGCTTGAGTGAGGTGAGAAGGAAGGTCGAGCCGGACTTGGGCATGCAGCACAAGGCAACCTTGACCGCATTGCTGTGCTGGAAGAGCCGCATCATGTTCAGGTCGAAAAGGCCATTCGCGGCCCGGTATGGAGCGTATGCTTGCCGCAATTTCGCCTGAAACTCCGGCCGCTCAAAATCGATCGGATAGACATAAAAAAGTGTATTAAGGACTGCTTTGTAGTTATCCTTCGACAGCTCTTGCAACATCTTTCGCGACCGTTCATATTGCCGCTTCAATTTCGGGTTGGAAAACATTTAACTTGCTTTTTCCCGGGTTTGGATTGCAGACATCGGTATTCTGTGGCAACAGCCGCGAACGTGGCGGTTGGGAGCGGCAGGTCGCGATGTTTCGCCTATCCAAGCCAGGAATGCAATGATATGGAACGCGTACGGCGATGGCCGCCGCCTGTTCGCGGGGCGGCGGAGTGAGGCTGTTATAAATGACCATTGCGGAAACGTACCGGGCTGAGTGGAAGCATCTCAAGCGGTCCATGGCGGCGGTCGCGGTGATATCCGTGCTCGCCAACCTGTGCATGCTTGCGACCCCGCTTTTTCTTTATCAGGTTTATGACCACGTCATCTTCTCGCGCAATATCGACACGCTGTTTGCAGTTGCCCTGATCGCCGGGGCCGTCCTGATCACATTCGGGCTGCTCGACGCCATCCGCGGCCGCCTGCTTTCGAAGATCGGCGCGACCTTCGAAGCGCGCCTGGCGGGTCTGCTCCTCGGGGCGGAGCTGGCGAGCAGTCAGCGGGCGCAGCGCCAGACGCTCACCCATCTCGCGGCGATCCGCCAGGCCTTGACGTCGAACGTGTTCCCTGCCCTGTTCGATCTGCCGACGATGGCGGTGTTCCTGACGCTTGGTCTTCTTCGTGCACGCCTGGCTGGGCGCCGTCGTGTGCTGGCGGCATCGTCGTACTGGTCATCGCGGCGATCATTGGCGAGGTGACGACCAGCAGCCTCGCTCGCGACGCGCAGGAAGCGGGGATACGCACGGGTCGCCGGCTCGAGGCGGCGTTTCGCCTTCAGGACGTGGTCAAGTCGCTTGGCATGTTTCGCGAAGTGGCGCGCTACTGGGGTGAGGAGCATGCCCAATATCTCACCGCCACGATCCGATCGGGCGAGCGGATGAGCTCTTTCGCCGCCGGATCCAAGGCCTCGCGGCAGCTCATCCAGATAACGCTGATCGCGACGGGAGCCTATCTCGTGCTTCAGAACGAGGTGACGGCGGGTGTGATATTCGCAGCCTCGATCATCGGATCACGGGCACTCGCGCCGATTGAGCAGATCATCGGTGGCTGGAGGGAATTGAAGCGGGCCAAGTACAGCCTTGCGAAGCTGGAGAAGCGCATTGGCGACCTGTCCCTGCCGGACAAGTTGACGCCGCTGCCACGGCCCCGGGGGGTGCTGGCCGCCGACAAGCTCCACTACGTTGCTCTCGGAGCGGGTTCACAACCGATCCTGAAGGGCCTCAGCGGCGCGTTCGAACCCGGAGCCATAACCGCCATCGTCGGACCGTCCGGGGCAGGCAAATCGACCTTTGCGCGTTGTCTTGTCGGCATTTTGCAGCCGACACGCGGCCGCGTCACGCTGGACGGACAGGATCTGCTCGCATGGGATCCGGTCACGCGCGGGCTCTGCGTCGGCTATATGCCCCAGTCGGTCGAGTTCTTCGACGCGACGGTGCGCGAAAATATCGCCAGACTCCGGCGCGACGATGACCCTTCGCTCGCCGTGGAGGCGGCGAAGTTCACCGGTATCCACAACATGATCATGCGATTTCCGAAAGGCTATGACACCGAGATATCGCCCGACGGCTTCCAGCCATCGGGCGGCCAGAAGCAGCTTCTGGCGTTGGCGCGTGCCTTCTACGGCAATCCTGCCGTCGTCCTGCTGGACGAGCCCAATTCCAGTCTTGACGGCGAAGGGGAGCAGAACTCTCGGCAGAACCTTGGCCGCGGCCAAGGAGGTGGGCACAACGGTCATCGTCATCACCCAGCGCTTGTCGCTGCTGCGGTCCGTTGACAATGTGATCCTCATGAAGGACGGAATGATTGAGAAATTCGGCCGGCCGGATGAGGTCCTGCCGGGCAATGTGCGGAGACTGCCGCGCACCGCCGAACAGGAGAAATCGACCGCCTGACACAGGTCAGCAGGCCGTTGAGCCGGTTGACCGATGTTGTGATGCCCAAATGGAATAGGGCCGAACATAGCCATGACGAACGAAGTTTCCGAAATCCGCCAAAGACCGTCGCTCAAAGTCGAGCGCTTTCAGGTCGAGCAGCTTAACGACTGGGCCACGCAAGTGCCGACGTCTAAACGGCGCCTTTTTCTTCTTGCTGCCGCCGTGATCATTACCATCTTCGGCTTCGGCGGTGTCTGGTCTGCGACCGCCAAGATCGGCGGTGCCGTGTTTGGATCTGGCCGCGTAATCGCGTCGGGCAATAACCAGATCGTCGACCACCTCGAAGGCGGCATCTTGAAGGAGATCGACGTCGTAGTTGGCGACACGGTCAAGGCCGGGCAGGTTCTGGCCGTGTTGGATACGACAAGTATCAAATCGCAACTCGTCGCCGCCCAGAAGAAACATGCCCTGCTCCAGGTCGAGTTGGCGCGCTGGCGTGCTGCCAGTGTCGGTGCCGGCACTTTTGAGGTGAAGCGGTCTAACCTTGCGCCGATGGCTGACGATCCGAGGGTTCGCGAGGCAATCCGCAGCCAGGGGGCCGAACTCGAGGCTTCGTTGAATGTCCTCAAGAAGACGAAGAGCATGCTCGACGCCAAGATATCGGCCGAAGGGCGCGATATCGCATCTGCTCGCGCCGCGATCAAAGGCTACGACGAGCAGCTCTCGCTGATTTCTCAGCAGCACCAAGCGTTCGCCGAGCTTTATTCGAAGGGGCTGATCGCGCAGTCTCGGGTTCTTTCTCTTGAGCAGTCCACCTCACAATTGACCGCGCAGCGTACTACGGCAATGCTAACGATACAAAAATCAAATGATAATATAGATGCATATGATCAGCCAGAAGCAGCAGATAACTTCTAAGTACAACCAAGACGCAAATAAAAATATTTCGCAAATCGAAGGCGACATCAATTCTATCGAGGATATTGTCGATCGGTTGACGGACCAGATGGACAGAGCGGAGATCCGTTCTCCCGTCAATGGAATCGTATTCCAGGTTCACAAGACAACGAAAGGCTCTGTGCTCGGTCCCGGCGAGCCCTTCATCGAGATCTTCCCCGAAGGCGAGAGCCTCAAGATCAAGGCTTTAGTGGCCCCCAAGGACATCAGCGAGGTCTCGTTGGGCCAGAAGGTTGATATCGTGTTCTCGTCAGACTTCAGGCAACAAGTGGTGCCGACAAAGGGTGTAGTCGACTATATTTCGACAGACACACTTGTTGACCAGAAGACCGGTGCTATCAACTATGTCGTTGAGATTGCACTCGATAACGTCCCTACGGATCGGAAGATACTCCCCGGCAACACGGCGCAGGTCTTCTTCAAGACGCCCCCCAAAACGCTCCTTGAGATATTGGCGGGACCGATCTCCAATTTCGCGTTTCGATCATTCAAAGGCTGAGAATTTTCGCGTGGGGATCGGCCGGCCCTTACACGAAAATCCTGACAGGCCAAGACGCCAACAAACCAACCTTGAGAAGGACCGGCAAGTCGCATAGCATCATCGATCGGTAAACCTCTTCCTGCCAAGTTCAACAATGCGCGGGACGATCCCCGGGCGACCCCGGAGACCTTTGCGACATGCCGGAGGCCAATCCCGCACCTCGCGACCAAAATCACACCCCCCCCCGGGGGGCGAGGCGGCAATCCAGGCCCTGGCGCGCCGTGTCATGCCCGGCCCGATCTATGATGCCTGGCTGGAGCGCATCCACGACCGCCTGCAGCCCCGAACCTATCTGGAAATCGGCATCGCCACCGGCCATTCGCTCTCGCGCGTCCATCCGGAAACACACGTGATCGGGGTCGATCCGGCTTTCGAGATCGCACGTGACGCTTGAAGCACCGTGCCGGCTGTTCCGCGAGACCAGCGACACCTTCTTCGCCTCCCGCGACGCGACCGCGCTATTCGGCCAGCCGGTCGAGCTCGCCTTCGTCGATGGACTGCATACTTTCGACCAGACTTTTCGCGACATCGCCAATATCGCCCGCCATTGTGATTCCGACAGCGTGGTTCTCGTGCACGACGTCTTTCCCGTTCACGCCAAGATGGCCCTGCGCGACCGCGCGATGCCATTCTGGACAGGGGATGTATGGAAGATTGCGCCGATGATCACCGCTCTCATGCCGGAAGTGGAGATGCTGACCATCCCCACCTATCCGTCCGGCCTGATGGTGTTGAAAAACCTCGCGGGCAGCCGCGATATCGACCCGGAGAGATGGCGCAGCCTTGAGGCGGAGATGATGGCGACTTCCTTTCCGGAGAATCTGCAGGAGCTGGCGAAATCTGGTAAAGGCGCGGAAGCTCTCCGATGACGAACTGTGGAGTTGGCTCGGGCGCTGATCCGGGGCGGCACCGGTAGCGACTGTTGGTGTGCCCGAGGATCGCCGGTGGCGCCGGCGATGACACGCTGTGGGACAGCGCTGCAGGTACCTTCGATTCCACCTCGACTTGCCGACGCCGCGGCGCGGTGACCGGAGGACGCGGTGCTCGGAGTATCCAGCTTGCGGTCGGCCGGGTTTGCAGGTCGATCGGCGCTCTGTCGAGCCGTGCGCTGGGGTCGGCGATTGCACCACACCGCGTAGCAAAGAGGCCGGCCGGGAGACCTCCCCGGCCGCTCTTCCCGCCGCCTACCGCTCAGTTGACGGTGACGGTCTTCGACTTCTCGATGATGGCCGCTCCGTCACGGATCAGGCCCACGGTCACCTCGTAGTCACCGGGCGCCGGGGATTTCGACTTCCCAAAATAGGCGGAATAGGTCGCCTTCGAGTGATCGATGGCTTTTGACGTCTGCTGAAGTAGAATGTTCCCGTCCGGCCCCTGGACGCGGTAGTTGATCTGGTCGCCCTGGTGCAGGTTGATGAACCACGCCCAGGCAATCCACAGGGAGGAGTCGCTGCGCGCCGTGGCGGGCGGGCCCTGTGTCACAAGGGTATTGTGCTTCAACACCTCACCAGCGAGGCCGAACGCAAGCAGGGATGCGCCATCGTTTTTGATTTCCCCGATGACCTCGGGCGAAAACAGCGGGTCTGCTGCCGCCATGTCCTTGAGGCAGCCGGCGGTCAACGGACGTCCCGTGATCGGATCGATGGCTTCGCCATTGCGACGGACGGACAGGTGCACGTGCGGGAACTGCGCCATCCCCGAAGCGCCGACCGCCCCGATAACATCGCCGCGCTTGACCATATCTCCGGGTGCAACGGCAACACTGCCGCGCCGCAAATGGCAATACTGCGTCTCAAGTCCATCGGCATGTTGGATCACGATGCCGTTGCCGCATTCCTCGGCCGCAACGGCTTTCTGTTCCTCTGGCGTAATTGCCAGCCGGTCCACGACACCGTCGCGGATGCGAAGAACCTTGCCGTCAGCGACGGCGACGACCGGCACGGCGCGCCTGATGTCGACCATGGACAGAACCCGCAGATCGACGCCCTTGTGGCCGTCATAGGTCGCGCTCCCGCAGAACGGGTCAACGGCAGCCGGTCCGGGCGCCATGTCCGGGAACTGCTGAAAAAAGCAATTTTCGCCAAGCGTACAATCGGCCGGCAGGGAAATCTCCGCGGCGAGCGCGCCCGCGGTTGTCATTGCTGCGACGACACCGCTCGCCAGCACCATCTTGAACACGTGTATCATCATCCGTCCTGTATCTCGGTTGCGCTTTAGATCCTGCCAGGCAATTTCGGCCCTGCGATGGCAAGCCCGATCTGACCCTTCACCTCAGTCGCCTGCCTGCGCCCAGCCACCCATGATGCGGTGGCAGATAGTGCGCTTCTTCTGGCTGGCTACGTGTGTCTCACTCTTCGGAGAAGACCCAGCAATTCATCACAACAAAGTTGGTTGCCGGGATGATTGCCGCCGTCGCTAACGAACCCCAGAACACAGATACCTTGAGCCACTCCACGGCTAGGTAGACGCCGCCCCAGCTGAAGAGGAAACCGCCGATTGACAGGACAACAAAGCGGCGCACCTGTCCCCACGAATTCGCCCCAACGGCAAACGTATAGCGGCTCTGCCCAAAGAAAGAGACAAACATTCCCATGGCATAACCACAGATGGAAGCCACCTGTGGGGAAACGGAATTACTCATGGCCAGGAGATTGGTGGACACGAAATATGTCACCGTCGCCAGGACACCGACCAGAGAGAAGCGCGAGAGCTTCGACCACAAGCGGCTGGGGACGGCCGACCGCATTCAAGGCTTCTCCGCGCGGACATAGTATTGTGCGCCAAAGGGGAGCCTCGAAAAGGCCTTGTCAAATATCCGCATTATTCTGCCTGCCGCTGGTACTGACAGTATAAATCTGGCATCGACTTTACTGAAGCCGGCTTCGTTCAATAGTCCTGCTGTTTTCTCCGACCGAAGCAGGACAGCATCTTCGTCAAATGGGCAGTTGTTTACAGCCCGGAGGGTGAGCGGGTTGCGCGGATTGTGCTCAAATACCAACGCCATCCCTCCGCGGCGCAGGACCCGATGCATTTCCTTGGCAAACGACGGCCACTGCCCGGGCGCGACATGATGCATGACGCAGATCGTGAAGGCGACGTCGAAGGTCCCTTCGGCAAACGGCAGATGCTCTCCGTCGTAGACCTGGTAGCTCACGCCCGGATTTCTCTGACGCGCCTTCTCGATGGAGCCGGCCGATATGTCCACCCCCGTCAGAGCCCCGAATTGCGGTGCCAGGATCTGATGGAAATTCCCAACACCACAGCCGATGTCCAAAACGTTCAGCGAATGAGGATCGCCAAAAGCGTCCTGGCACAGATCCAGGATATATTCGGCCTTTACTGCGGTGAAAAAGTCAACGTTCATTCCCGTAAAGGCGATGGAACGATTAACGGTGTCGGAATAGACGCGCTCATACGCATCAAAGGTCTCTGATGTTCGCCTTGACGCGTCTTTCACTGACTTCACTCCACTGCCCGGCTGGCGCCGCGGTTGTATACACGAACTGGCCCGGCAAGTCCCGGAATCAGCCCCCGATCGCTCGGCGCCCCGCAACCTCCGTATAAATGCCAAGGGCTGACACGTATGCGACACAGATCGGCGTGATCACCCCTCCCCCAAGGGACGCGGCCCCTGAGTTCACTCCGGGCCCATTTCCTCGCGCAAGGTGGCATCCGACGAGCGATCTATGACGAAAAACAGAGGCTTGCCATGAGACCTCAGCATAAGAATGGAGACGTATTCGATCAGGATACCCAACAGCAGAACGCTGATCCCGCCGAAGAAGCTGGTGACCAGGATCTGCGAAGCCCAGCCCTGAACGCCAAGTGATTCCGGCCAGAACAGTCGCGCCAGAACGAGGGCGACGCTGCCAACAAACGTGCCGAAAAGTACCAGGATGCCCAGGAATACCCCCAGCCGAAGGATCCCCAGTTGGCTTGATGCCGCCATGCGGCGAGCATGAGACAGGAGCGACCTGAGGTTGTATCCGCTTCTGCCCGTCTTGACGTAGCGGATATCGGTGAGGTCCATCGCCACGGCCTCGACCCGCGTAGAAAACCAGGAGAGCGTCACATCAAAATAGGTGTCGTGCCGGCACACCTCGGCAGCGCCCCGCGCAACGCTCCCGCGCATGAGCCGAAAGCTGCTGACATATCGCAGGTTGCGGCTCCCGGTGAGCCACTCCATGCTTCTCTTGTATAACCGCGATGTGAGATCCCTCATCGCGGACTGGTGAACCGCGCCCGTCGCGTTAGCATACACAATGTCGCTGCTCGAACGGACCGCCGCACGCAGGAGGTCGACGATCCGGCCGGGCGGGTGCTGAAGGTCCTCGTCCATCGTTACAACCCAATCGCCGGTCGTATGCAACAGGCCGGCAATAGTGGCTGGGTGCTGACCGAAGTTCCGCGAGAGATGGATCGCGGAGACCCAGGCCAGGTCCGCTGCGATGCGGTCGAGGATTTTCGGGGAGTTGTCGATGGCTGCGTCGTCGACGAATACAAGTTCTTTTAGGTCGATTGCCCCACCGCGCTCAGCAAAGTAATTCTTGAGGGACGCAATTTCATCAACCAGCCTATGGAGGTATTCTTCGCCCGCATAGACGGGAACGACAATCGAGAGAGAAACCATCCGGTGGACCGCTCTTGAAGCTGGGCTCGCAACCTCGTCCAAAGCGTTTCAATGAATCACGTCCGGCACTTGATTTCAACGTGGCGAGGAGCGACCGGCGCTGCACAAGCTCCCGCGACAGGTGCAGTCCCGGCGCGGTCAGAGCCTTTTCAGCATGCACGCGACGAACAAGCTGACCTGGCCCATCAAGGTCTGGCGATAGACCCGTGCCCTGGCCAACGCTGCAAGCCTGGAAACCAATCGCGCGTTTCTGGCGCGGGCAAAAAGGTGGATCGTCTCCCTAGCCTCCGGCGTCAGCATGTCCTGGCACGCGACCAGGCCGGTCATGTTTTGTTGGTTCCACGCCACAAAGCGCCCCTTCATCAGGTGTGAAAGCCTGGACATTCGGGCGCGCCAGGAATGGTTCTCCCCGACCAGGTTAGTCCCGTGCTGGCGATAGCCGATCTTGGCTCTTGGCGAGTAATGGACGGTGCCGCCGACGCCGGTAACGATCAAGTAGCACCACCAGTCATGGCTGACGAAGGAGGTTCGCCGCGCAGCCTCCCGGACATGGGTCCAGGCCGCTTTGTTCATCACGATTGTGTTGGCGCCGGCGATGCTCTGGACGATCGCGTTGCGGAAGCTCGGCACTCTTTTGAACAACGGTGAGCAGCCGATTTCGGTGCCTTTCTCGTCGATCGATCGTGTTCGTGTGCAGTACAAAGCCGGCCTCTCCACCGGCTGCGAGGCCAGCCAGGCGAGTGCATCAGCGAGCTTGTCGTCATCCCAGACGTCGTCCTGGTCACAAAACGCGAAATAGTCGCCATCGATGGCCGGGTTGGTCATCAGGGCGCGGAAGTTCTCGGCAAATCCAAGCCCCGGTCCCTTCGCGACCCGGAATTCGCCCTTGCGCCAGTTTGCGGCCAGCTTGGCCAGAATGGCGATCGAGCCGTCCGTTGATCCGTCGTCGGAAACCCAGATGTCGATGGTAGCGACTGTCTGGCGTTCCAGCGTTTCGATCTGCTGCTCCAGGAAACGGGCCCCGTTGAACACGGCGAGCAAGATAGCTACCCGCGGCTCTTTTTCAGCAGTGGTCTTCGAGACGTCTACCATTCTCACTCCAGGCATAGGCATGTTAATGCCGCACAATCATGGGTAGTCAGTGGCGGGTCACGCGGCGAAAAGATTGTACTGCACACAGCCGCATTCTCACTCGGCAGCTGCAGGTGGCAGGGGTGTGCATCCCCTTTCGGAACGTCCATAATCCGATCACGTCGAACGGTCCAGAAACAAGGCAAGTATCCGTTCGGGCTGCCGTTTCGGAAGTCGCATTGGCCTTATCATAACGCTGGACCCTTCGGCATCCCGGCTGATGCGGGCCGGGAACCGATAGCTCCAGGCGGCCTCAATCAGCATGCGGCGCGCCGCGCTATTGCCGGCTTTGGTTATGCCGCCCTGGCGACGCGTGTTGCCAGTGGAATGTTCGGATGGGACCAAGCCGAGATACGCCATGAGCTGGCGTGGATTGGCGAAGCGGGTGATATCGCCGAGCTCGGCAACCAGTGTTGCCGCAGCGACCATCCCAATTCCGCGCAGCGCCTGCAGCGCGCATACGACCGGAGCCAAAGACCAATCCGGCAGCACAGCCTCGATATGAGCCTCCAGCCGATCGCGCCGCGCCGTCGCCGCCTCGACGGCCGCAATGCAATCTTCCAGCACAATGTGATGCACCGCCTGCTCGAACCTCAATCCGGCCAGCCAGCGACGGTGCATCAGTGTCCAGGCCGGCCGATGATAGTGATGGCCATGGCGCAGCAAAAAGCCAGAGAGTTGCTGACGTGCCTGACGCAGACTGCGGACCGCGGCCAGACGGGCGCGCACCAGATCGCGGATCGCCTCATGGCCTGCGTCCGGAACCCACACCGGGGTCAGTTCACCGGCGCGATGCAGCTTGGCCAGCTTGGTCGCATCCCGCCGATCGGTCTTGATCCGATCCCCCGGCTTGCGCGGGATCAACGACGGAGCCACCACCACGCATGCGTGTCTAGCCTCGCTCAACTGCCGCTGAATGCCGTAGCCGCATGGCCCGGCCTCGTAACAGAACCGAAGTTCACTCCCGTTGCGAGACAGCTTGGTAACCAGCGCTTTCAAAACTAAATACCTGGACCCGCCCGAATCCCCAGTTCAGGGATTCGATGGTGTCCCGATCTATCGGACGCCGCACCGCACGATGTAAGCCTGCTGCCAAAGGGCTATCGAGAGGAAGTCTTGGATGAGATCCATCGCGTGAATGGCGAAGAAACAAGCTGAGCGGCTTCAACGAACCGAAGACGCCTGACCATGTCAGCACGAACGGCAACTGGGTGACCGCGCCACGGCCCGAGTGAAGGAGCTTGTCGCCACCAGTGATCTCACGCTGGAGAGGATTCCACATGCATGCCCGCCTGGGGCGGAGAGCACTGACGCCTGCAATTATGTTCGCAGCTGCGGGACGAGGCTATGAGCCACCTAGACAAGATAGAGCGAATGTCGTTCTTATTGTCGGTGGAGTCGCTCAAACACCCAGGAGACGCGCCGCGCGTACTTGTAGCCAACTCCGATACTGTGGCCCACCCGTCGTCTTGACCTCTTCAGGACCTCCCGACGACGAGCGGGTTTTCGCTCAGGACGGGAGGCAGCGCAAGCTTGGGACATCGGATGGCGAGATTTGGCGCGAAGACGAGTGGAGGAGATGCGGCGATGTCGATGCGGTCACTAGTGGTGCCGGCGCTGGGTTTGATTGCCGTGGCCATGGCTGGCCCGGCGATGGCTCTTGACGCAAGCGGCAAGGCGATTGCCGTCCTGCGCAATGCGGCGGCGAGCGGGCCGGGGGGCGATCGGGCCCTCGAGGCGCAAGGGTCGGTCTATTCCGGTGACGTCATCAAGACGGACCGGCGCGGCACCGCCCAGATCCTCTTTGCTGACAACACCAAGATGGTGATCGGCCCCAATGCGCAGGTTACGGTCGACCGTTTTGTCTACCAGGGATCGTCCAAGGCGAGCACGTTCGCCATCAACGCGGTACGCGGCTCGTTTCGCTTCATCACCGGCATCAGCGCCAAGAACGCCTATTCGATCAATACGCCGACGGCCACCATCGGGGTGCGCGGAACTGCCTTCGACGGACACATCGGCGAAGACGGCACGACGACCGTTGCCATGTGGCACGGCTCGGTGCGCATCTGCGATAAGCACAAACCGCGCCGTCACTGCGCGGTGGTTTCGGGCGCATGTAGCGTGATCGAGGTCCATCCCGCCGCCGGCTTCAACTGGATCAAGGACGTCTACAAGCGCACCGACATCATAGCGCGTCGGGTTCCCTTCGCCTTCCGCCAGGCCCGGCTCGCCGGCGGGTTCCGCGTGGCCTCGCGTGGCTGCGAAATCCACGACCTCGATCCGGGCGTGCAGCAGGGCAGCGACCCCAGCGTGGATGTGCCCGCGCCGACCGAGGCATCAGTGCCACCGCCGTCACTGCCGGCGCCGCCCAATTTCAGCCCGCCGTCGTTCAATCCGCCGCCGTCCAACGGCGGCAATAATGCTGGTGGAGGCGGCAGCACCGGTGGTGGAGGCGGCAGCACCGGTGGGGGAGGCGGCAGCACCGGTGGCGGAGGCGGCTTCACCGTCAGCACCGGTGGCGGAGGTGGCCACGGTGGCGGAGGTGGCCACGGTGGCGGCGGTGGCGAAGGGGAAGGGGGGGACTGCTAGACTTCAGCACCCCATTTGTTCCGGCCCGCCGCTATCGCCGAGGACAGCTTGTGCGCCTTGTGCGTCTGACAGAAATCGTACCAGACGAAGGAGAGCGACAAAGCGTGAATGTGGTTGTCGATTGTCTTGGAGCGTCGGCGGCCAACGGCTCCCATCGGGGGGGTGGCTCCAAAGACAATGGTTGCCGAATTGGTTGCCAATGTCTGATCGGGCTAACAGCGCGTTGACGAAGTCGCGGTTGCCTGGTTCCGTCTGAGGGTCGAGGAATTCGGACAGGGCTAATGCGATGGCGATGCGGCGGGAGAGCGGGGCTCAGGGTGATCTGGTCGTGACATGGGCAGAGATGCCGCGGTCTCCGGGGCACGCCTTCTACGACAAGCTCCAGAAGTTGCTGATCGAGGCGGGGTTCGACACTTTCGTCAAGGAGGTCTGCAAGCCTTATTACGCGCCGTGCAGGGGCGCGCCGTCGCTTCCGCCGGGCCGCTATTTCCGCATGCACATGGTCGGGTATTTCGAAGGCATCGACAGCGAACGCGGCATTGTGTGGCGTTGCTCGGATTCCTCTATTCGCTGCGGGATTTCCTGCGGCTGGCGAACTGGGACAAGGTTCCCGATCACTCGTGGTTGTCGAAGACGCGCTCGCGGCTGCCGCATGAGGCGCATGAGAAAGTGTTCGGCTGGGTTTTGAACCTTGTCGCTGAGCGCGGCCTTGTGAAGGGCGAGCGGATTGGCGTCGACAGTTCGACCATGGAAGCCAACGCCGCGCTGCGAACCATCGTGCGTCGCGACAGCGGCGAGACCTATCGCGCGATGCTGACGCGCATGGCGCAGGAGAGCGGCGTCGAAACGCCGACGAGACTTGTCCGGCTCGACCGCAAGCGCAAGGGCAAGAAGCTCTCAAACGAAGAGTGGACGAGCACGGCCGATCCCGACGCCAGGATCGCCAGAATGAAGGACGGCTCGACGCACCTGGCTTACAAGCCCGAACACGCGGTCGACCTCGACACCGGCGTCATCGTGGCGGCCCCGATCCATCCGGCCGACGAGGGCGATACGACGACGCTCGATCCCACGCTGGAGGCGGCGGCGCGCAATCTCGCCGATATCGGCCTTGCGCCGACGCCCGCGGCCTCCTGCGAGCTGGTGGCCGACTATTATCATTCACGAGAGGGGCTGAAGGATACTCGACGGCGGCGTCTGGAAAACGCGGATATCCGAGTTACGGCCGCAACCGCCGCCAGCGCCGGCGTGAACGGCTTTGTCATGCGTTCCGCCGGCCACCGAGGGAAGATGTGTGTCTTGACGGCGCCCAAACATCGACATGAAGACCCGATTGGGACGAAACCGGAGCGTCAGCCGCCGAAGTTCTTGGGAAGGACCTGTCGTGGTTGTCAACTGAGGCAAGAGTGATCATCATGCCGGTGCCGACACCGGTCATCCGGGGAATGTCAGTTGGAATCACATCTACGAGACCCGGCCATCCATCCCAAAAGCCGTGTTTCAAGACGGCCTCTTAGGCACACGGATAATCCATGAAGCGCGCGCTCCGCTACTCGACCAGCACCAACCTGTCGCTCAAGCGGGGCAATCCACAGCACGCGTTCGCCGCCAGCAATGCCCTCTGTTTCTACCCGCAAAATGCGATCTACACGTTCATTCCGAAGAACGCATGCTCGAGTCTGCATGGTTACGCTCGCGCTCGAGAACGGCTGCATCGTCTCGGACAATGATTTCTCGTGGATCCACCAGAACAACGACACCTTCCAGGCGTTCCTTCGCGAACTCATCACAGCCGATTACACGTTCGTCTTTCTGCGCTGCCCATTCGCCCGGCTCGCCAGCGCCTACCTCGACAAGGTCGTCGGTCGCGAATATCCGATGTGGCTGCTGGACACTGCCATCGATCGGAAGATCGAGCCGCACGATCTGACCTTCCGCGCCTTGCGTCGGTCTCCTCACCGATCCTCGGGGCCTGAGAAGCGACCACCATTGGCGGCCGCAGGTCGACTATCTCGTCTACAAGACCTACGACGACTATTTCGCGGTCGAGGCGATGCAAAGCGCGCAGCGGCTCTTGAAGGAGCGCATCGGCGTCCAGTTGCGCGACGCCCGCAACCTCACCCGCCACGGCACCAGCCAATTCGAACTGCAGGACGATCGCTGCTACGCCGATGCGGCGCCCTACGAGATTTTCGCCATGCAGCGCAGCGGGCGGTGCCCGAGCCAAAAGGCGCTCTACGACAAATCGCTGGTCGAGGCAGTCTCGCGCATCTACGCCGCCGACATCGCCCTCTATGAGAAGCTCTTCGGCGACAGCCAGATGTTGTTCACGCCACAGTTGCCGGGCCAGCCGGCGGCGACGCCGACCACAGCCCGCGCTTCCGCGTCGCCGGCATCGCGGGCCGCCGCGGCGATGCGTTCCGCAAACTCCCGCTCGTGGGAATAGCAAGCCAGGATGTGCTCCGCCCCGCCACCTTGACGGCGCCGACAGCGGCCGCGTCCAGCGGCTACACCGACAAGGACATCGACAGCATTGTCTGGAACCTCAACGCAACGCCGCGAAAACCAATTGGATTCAAAGAGCCCCGAGCTCGCAAATGTGATTTGGACCTGATCCGCGCATCTCCATACCGGCCAGCGGCATCTGTGAAGCGCCGCACCTCAAGGCCTGACACATGACCGCACCCGATCACATGCTCCCTTCAAAACCGACTTATCTCCCCCCCCTTCCCCCCCCCCTCCCCTCCCATCTCCCCTCTCCCCCCTCCCTCCCCCCCCTCTCCCCCCCCCCTTCCCCCCCCTCCCCCTCCCCCCCTCCCCCCCCCCTCCCCCTCCCCCCCTCCCTCCCCCTTCCCCTCCTCCTCCCCCCCCCCCCCCCCCCCCCCCCCCCCCCCCTCCCCCCCCCCCCTCCTCCCCCCCCCTCCCCTCCCCCTCCCCCCCCCCCCCCCCCCCGAAATCGCCCGAAGACCCTGCATTTCATCTCCTCCCCCCCCCCTCCCCCCCCCTCCCCTCTCCAACCCCCCCCCCCCCCCCCCCTCCCCCCCTCCCCCCCTCCTCCCCCCCCCCCCCCCCCCCCTCCCCCCCCCCCCCCCTCCCTTCCCCCCCCCCCCTCCTCTCCTCCCCTTCCCTCCCCCCCCCTCCCTTCCCCCCCCCCAACCGGGGAGCAATGGTATGGACCCCGCCCTAGCGGCAGGTGGAATCTCGAACGTCAACTGCAGCCAGGGAGAAGTGTCATGCAGGTCGTTCGGATAGGTCTGGATTTGGCGAAGTACGTCTTTCAGGTTCATGGCGTCGATGCGCGCGGGAACGTCGTCCTGCAGAAGACGCTTCGGCGAGATACGGTCTCGCGCTTCTTCGCCAATCTGCCACCATGCCTGGTGGGAATGGAGGCATCGAATGGCGCCCACTACTGGGCGCGCGTGCTGATCGATCTCGGCCATCAAGTGCGGCTGATTAGCCCTCAGTTCGTGACGCCATACGTCAAGTCGAACAAGAACGACAGGAACGATGCTGAGGCCATTTGCGAGGCGGTCGGGCGCCCGTCGATGCGCTTCGTCCCACCCAAGTCCACGGAGCATTTGGCGATACAAGCCGTCCATCGCATCCGTCGTCGCCTTGTGTCGGACCGCGTGCGGCTCGTGAACCAGGTTCGTGGCCTCCTGGCCGAGCACGGCATCGTCATTCCTCGCGATATCACCCGGCTGAGACGCGGCCTTGCGGAGGTGGCTGCGGCCGATGACGGCCGCCTTAATCCTCTGGTGCAGTCTCTTATGGGGAGTTGCAGGAAGAGATGGTTGAGCTCGACCGGCGGATCGCATCCTACGATCGTCGGGTCCGCGAAATCTTCCGTAGCAGCGAGGCATGCCAGCGCCTTGGCCGCATAGAGGGCGTTGGCCCGGTGACGGCAACGGCATTGGTCGCCGCCGTCGGCGACAGGACCTGCTTCAAGAACGGTCGCCAGTTCGCAGCCCGGCTCGGACTTGTGCCAAAGCAGCGATCGAGCGGGGGCAGAACCCAGCTGCTCGGCATCAGCAAACGTGGCGATCGCTATTTGCGCACGTTGATGATCCATGGTGCTCGAGCTGCTCTGGCGCGCGCAGGCGGCAAGCTCGATGCCAGAAGTGTGTGGCTCCAAAAGCTGCGGCAACGGCGCAATCCCAATACCGCGGCTGTAGCGCTCGCAAACGAAAACGCCAGGTCGTGTGGCGATGCTGGCGGGCAAAACAGTTTACGAACCGACGCTGTCGGTGAAGGCAGCCTGACACGGTCGGGTAGCCGTCAAGGAAGACAAGGAGGTCTCACCTGACAATTGCAGCAGAATGGCAAGAGATGCGAAACGGTCACTCCGTCGCCGGTGCCAACATGACAAGGACACCAACTGGCAAGGACAACAAACCAACCAACTGCTACAGCCGGTATGTAAGGGGGGGGCTGGCGGCAAAGCGATGGAGGCTGGCTAAGCAACTGGCCCTCGGCTGGCCGAGGTCAAACCTGGAGGCCATCTGAAACCGGTCACATGGCAGGCATCCATCAGCTAACCACCAGGACACCGAGCCTCGGACTGCTGCTGGCAGGCTGGCTCAACTCTTCTGGACTGATTGGTGCCGGTGCCATGGCTCAGGCACTGGCAAGCTGGAAAATTGAAACCTGAGGACTTGAGGCTGAGAACTGTTGGCGGAGCTGGCAAAGGCGGGCAAACCAACCAACGTGGTGGATCGGTTTTGGAGGGCTTTGTGGCAGGGGGAGGGTGTAGCTGGGATTGTGTGTGGCAGGGCTGGCTGAGGCTCTCGCGGTGCGCCAGGCGGTCAAACCAATAA
>CAVTBE010000015.1:0-179030 GCA_963732845.1 uncultured Alphaproteobacteria bacterium
GGGACTGCCGTTCGCGCAGGAGGTCAGGCTCGATGCCGGGTCTGCCGTCGACATGGCGGCGATTGAGCGTGGCACCTTCGCCCAGTCGCCCGGGGCCGGCGGCTTCGCTTTCATGGCGCCCTCGGAAGATACGCTGCCCGAGGTCGCTCATTGGCTGACGCGCTACCCGGACGCCCGTGGGCGTCTGTGTGTGGCGACACCGACGGCGATCCGCGCGGCGCTCATCCACGCCGGTGCCGAGCGTTTCGTCGCCAATGCTGTCAACCGGCTGGCGATCCTCTACCCCGACCTGTCGGCGCGGCGCCTCATCACCGGCCGCCAGCTTCTCGCCGGCCTGGCGATCGCCGCTGCCCTGGCAATGGCCGCGCACGCCGCGCTGGCGCCGACCGTCGTCGTGCTCAATCTGACGGCCGCCTTCTTCTTCTTCGGCGTGTCCGTGCTGCGTTTCATCGCCGCCGGTTTCGTCAGCGGCCGAAGGCTGAGCGATGCCGAGCCGATGACCGACCATGCCGAAGACGACACGCTGCCCGTCTACACCATCCTGGTGCCGCTGCTCGCCGAGGCGCACCTGGTTGCCGATCTGGTTGCTGCGCTTCTCACCATCGACTGGCCGCACGACCGCCTCGACATCAAGCTGATCGTCGAGGCCGACGACCTGCCGACCGTCGAAGCCGTGCGTCGGTGGGGGGTGGGGCCGCCCTTCGAGATCATCGTCGTGCCGCCGGGCGAGCCGCGCACCAAGCCGAAGGCGCTGTCCTTCGCGCTGCCCTTTGCCCGCGGCGAATTCGTCACCGTTTACGACGCCGAGGACCGCCCGCATCCCCTGCAGTTACGCGAGGCCTATCGCACTTTCATGCAGGCGCCGCCGGAGATCGCTTGCCTGCAGGCGACGCTCGCCGTCGACAATCGCGATGCCAGCCTCATCGCGCGCCTCTTCGCCATCGAATATTCCGCCCTGTTCGACGGGCTCCTGCCCACCCTTGCCGCCTTCGACATGCCGCTGCCGCTCGGCGGCACCTCCAATCACTTTCGCCGCTCGGCGCTCATCGAGGTCGGCGGCTGGGACCCGTTCAACGTCACCGAAGACGCCGATCTCGGACTGCGCCTGGCGCGCTTCGGCTATCGCTCGGCAACCCTCGACCTGCCGACGCTGGAGGAGGCGCCGGCGACGCTTCTGCCCTGGATGCGCCAGCGCACCCGGTGGTTCAAGGGCTGGATGCAGACCTGGCTGGTCCACACCCGCCGGCCGCTGCGCCTGATGCACGAGCTCGGCTGGCACCGCTTTCTCGGCTTCAATCTGATCGGCACCGGCCTCATCGTCTCCGCCCTGATCCACCCGCTCTATCTGGCGACGCTGGTCGCCATGGCGACCGACCCGCTCGGCCTGTGGGGCGATGGCGGCGCCTTCGCCGCGCTGATCATCGGCGTCAACCTGTTCAATCTCTTCGCCGGCTACACCGCCATGGCGGTGCTGGCCAAGCGCACGCTCGCGCTGCGCGGCCAGGGCCGTAACGCCTGGGTGCTGGTCCTGCTGCCTTTCTATTGGCTGTTGATGTCGGTGGCTAGCTACCGCGCGCTTATCCAGCTCGTCGTCAGGCCGCACAAATGGGAGAAGACGCCGCATCGCGGCCGCGAGGTGATCAGCGGTCAGGCTGAAGAACTGGAGCGGGTGAAGGGAATCGAACCCTCGTATGCAGCTTGGGAAGCTGCCGTTCTGCCATTGAACTACACCCGCTTCGGGCCGGAGATATAAGGCCATTCCGCTTCTCAAGGCAATCGCCGCCAGCGATTGCCGCGGCGCCGCACCCGGCCGCCGTCCGCCGGTGAAGCGCCTTTGGAATCACGGAGTTTTCGCGCCCGACCGCCCCCATCGGTGAACGGTTGCGCGTCCCTGTCTCGTCCCGTCTGGTCTCTTCGACCGGGTGCGGGAATGGCTTGTCCCGGCGCGGCACATAAAGGAGACTGAACGCCATCGGATCGCGGTGTGTGTATGCGTGACGGGGGGACGGGGGTGTCCGATACCGGTCTGCTGGACGACATCGAAGAGGCCATCGACGCGGTCGCGCCGCCGGCGGAGCTGCGCCAGCGCCTGGAGGCGCTGACCCACCTTGCCGACGCACCCGGCGAAGCCGGCGTCCGCTACCTGATCGCCCGTGGCATCGTCGAAAACCGCGGTGAGTTGCCACAGTCGGCGCTGGCCACGTTTCAGCACGCCCGCGATGCGGCCCTGCGCGATGGCATAATCTGGGAACTGGCGCGCATCTCCCGCGAGATCGCCCGTGTGCGCTCGTGGAACGGCGACATCACCGGCGCTTCGCTGGAGCTCCTGCGCTCGATCGCCGAGATCGAGGCGTCGGAGGGGGCGCTCGCCCGCGAGCGGGCCGGAAGCGGCAGCGCGGACGGCCAGCGGCCGACGCGCGACGACGTGGCGCGCCGCGGGCGGCAGGGGGTGCGCATCCGTTCCGACCGGGCGGCAACCATTGCCGAGATCGGCCGCCTCGACATCGAGGCCGGCCGCTATGAGGCGGCGCTGACCGCGCTCGACGAGGCCGCCCAGCAGGCGGCCTTCAGCCTGCCGCCGCGCGAGGCCGGGCGCATCGCCTATAACCGCTGCGAATCCTGGTTCGGCCTCGGCCGCACCGACCGCTGCCGCGACCTCATCGAGGAGACGGCGCCGCTCTTCTCCAAGGCGTTCCCGCGCGATCTCTTCCGCGTCCGCCTGCTCAAGGCGCGCTGCCTGCTGCAGGACGGCGACCACGAAAAGGCCGCCGAACTTGCGCGCCAGGCGGCCGCGGCGCTCGGCGACGACGACGATTCCTATGAGAAGGGCGCCGAGTGGCAGCTCTTCAACGGCCTCATCAAGGCCCGCGACGATCCCGAGGCGGCGATCGCCTCCCTGCGTCAGGCGCGCCTGCGCTTTGCCGACGACAACCTGCCGCGCCACGAGGTCGAGGCGTGCATCCATCTCGCCGGTATCCTGGCCAAACACAGCCACATGCCCGAGGCGGAGACCACCATCGTCGAGGCACTGGCTCGCGCCAACGGTCTGCCGGCGCTGGCCGACCGGGTGCGCACCGCCGCCTACAGCTTCTGGGCGGCCGAGAAGGTCGCCGACCTTGCCGGTGAGAATGCGCTTCGGCCGGGCGAGCAGCCCATGCGCTTCCTCGTCCTCACCACGCTCGGCAGCGGCGGCTTCGGCACGGTCGAGCGTGCCATCGACATGGCCACCGGCGAGCAGGTCGCCATCAAGCGCCTGCGCGCCGATCGTCGTGGCGCCGCCGCTCGCGAGCTGGTCGACACCACGGTGCGCCGGGAGATCGAGACCGCGAGACAAGTGCCGCCGCGCTTCGCCGCGCGCACCCGCTATCTCAACGTCGCCGATTCCGGCGAACTCGTTCTGGTGCAGGATTTTGTCGACGGCCCGACGCTGCGCAAGGTCCTCAGCGACGGCACCGCCGATCTCGCCAGGCGCCTCGCCGTCGCCGCGCAGCTCACCCGCGGCGTTGCGGCGCTGCACCAGCACCAGGTCGCCCATCGCGACCTCAAGCCGGAGAACGTCATCCTGCGCGGCGGCAGAGAGCCGGTGCTTATCGACCTCGGCCTGGCGGCGCTGATGGGCACCTCCGATGTGTTCTCCGGTATGGGCACGCCCGGCTATGCGCCGCCCGAGCAATGGAAGGCCGGCACCGCGCCCAAGGTCTTCGGCGCCGAGGACGTCTATGCGCTGGGCCGGGTCATCGCTGAGCTTGGCGGTACGCCGCCGTCCGACACCAGCCTGTCGGCGCGGCTGAAAGCGCGCTTTGCCCACGGCACCCGCGGGGCCGGCCCCACCGATGGGTTGCGCCAGATGATCGAACACATGACCGACGCCGACCCGGCCCGGCGCGACGTCGATCTCGGCGAGGTCGCCGGCGCGCTCGACGAGGCCGCCGACAGCGCGCGCAAGGCGGCTACTGGCTCGTAGCCGGCGCGGCGGCCGCCACCGCCTTTGCGCCGGTGAGCGTGAACAGGTCGTACGCGACCCGGTGTTTGGTCTGGCCGAGCACCCTCAGCGTCAGCGTCTCGTCGTGATCGGCCACGTAGGTCAGGCTGGAGAACCAGCTTGAGCCATAGGCGGCGGCAACGCCCTTGCCGTCGCGTAGCAGCATCAGGTTGAGCGTTCCGTCGTAATCGCCATAGGCGATGAAGGTGTAGCTGTGGCCCGCCGCGACCTTGACCGCGTGTTCGCGGTAGCACGTCGGGCCGACCGTCACCGCTTCGCTGGCCTTCAGCGATATCTGCTGCTCGTTCTTCACCTCGACCGCGCTTCCGGTCTTCTGCTCGAGCGCCGCCCGCGCCTCGGCAACGACGGTGTCCTCATGCGCGTCGAAGAGCGCCAGCGCCTTCTGCCACTCGGCTCGTGCCCCTTCCAGGTCGAAGCTCGCCGGATCGAGCACGGCATGGATCAGGTCGGCGCGCTGTGCATAGTTGAGCATCACCGCGCTCGGGGTGCGCACGCCGTTGCGGAAGTCGACCGTGCCGCCGCTGAGGATCGCCACCACCTTGCCGCTGGCATCGACGATCGGACTGCCGCTGGCGCCGCCGGTTGCCGGCAGGCTGTTCTCGATGAGCAGCGCGTTCGCCTTGTCGGCGTTGAACAGGAAATAATCCGACAGCGCCGTCACGCGTCCGAACTGCAGGACCGGGTTGGGGCTGAGCTGGGCGATCTTCTGCGCGCCAGTGCCCTCCACCGGATAGCCGGCGAAGGCGAGCGGCGCGCCCGCCGTCAGCGCCGCCGGATCGTCGGAGATCGCCAGATACTTGCCGAGGTCGGCCGCCGGATCGACGTCGAGAATGGCGACGTCATAGGCCGATGGCATCGCCGCGCCATCGGTCAGCGACTGGAATCCCTGGCTGTCCGCGATCGCCTTGTCGACGAATTCGTTGAAGGCGGCGTAGCCCGGGTGAACCCGCTTGCCCGTCACCACAATGTCGCGCGCCTCGCCCGGCTTGCGCACCAGAAGCTGCTCGCCCGGCTTGAGGCTGTCCATCACCCTGGCGACATGGGCATTGGTCACCAGCATGCCGGCCTGCAGCGGCCAGGCGGTGCCGATGACCCGGGAGAGGCCCTCGCTGTCCTCCAGAATGACGGCAAAGGCGGCGGCGCGCAGGAAATTGGTGTCGGGCAGGGTGCCCTTCACCTGCGCGCTCACGGCCGCGCGCATGTCGTCCATCTGCTGGGTGAACTGCTGGATGCGCTGATTGGTCTGCTGGTTCATCCACCAGCCGACGCCGACCGCCACCACCACCACGGCGGCAAGCGCCGCCACGGCGGTCTTCATGTGGGCGGCGACCTTGCTCATCGGCGTCACGCTCGCCTGGGTCAGCGTGCTGAGCAGGCCGTCGGTGCGGGCCTCGCGCACCATGTGCACGTGCACCATCGGCCCCTTGGCGTTGCCGAAGCGGATGGTCGCGTCGCCGGTGACCGGCTGGCCCTGTTCGGGCCGGAAGCCGTTCACTTCGAGATAGTGGTTGCCGAATGCCTCGATGGCATAGTCGCCGGATTCCTGGCGATAGAGCCGCCCGTGGCGGCCGCCGACCATGCGCGCCTCCGGCGGGAAGACGACGTCGCAGTTCGATTCGCGGCCGAAGACGATCTGCTCGGTTCCCGCCGCGAAGGACTTTGCCTCGGTCAGGTCGTGTGCGTCCTTCTCGGCCTTGCCCTTGACCGGTTCGATTGTGATCTGCCAGTTCATGTGCGAGTCCCGGTTGCTGTCGACAGCGGCGCAGGATGAAAGACTAACAGCGGGAAAACGGCAAAAAAAGGCTGGATTTGGCGCAGTAATGCGACACTATCTGGCCGTCATTGCGAGCATAGTGAGCTAGATGAATCGTGAAGATATTGCCGGCGTGCTTTCGGCGGTGCGTCTGTTCCGCGGCGCCGACCCGGCGCTCATCCAGCGCATCGCCCAGCAGCCGCGCGCCCGCCGCCAGACCAGGCCCGACGAGCCGGTCTACGAGGCTGGCGAACCCGCCGACGCAATCTTCGTGGCCTTTCCCTCGGCGTCGGCCGCGGTCGGACCGCGCGGCATCGTCGAGCTGGTGCTGCCGGCCGGCGATGCGGGGCTTCCCGGACATGTCGAGCATGTCGTCGAAGGCGATGCCTTCGGCGAGTTCGAGTTCGTCGCCGCCGGTCTGGTCGACGGCAGATATGTTCGCCGCTCCTCGGCGCGCACGCTTCTTCCCTGCGATCTCTACCGCATTCCCTTCGCGCTGCTCGCCCCGGTCATCGCCGAGGTCGAGGCCATTCGCGGGCGCTTGATCCGCCTGTCGATGGAGCGCCTGATCTCGGCGCTCAACGTCAAGGCCACCCACTTCCTCGGCGACCGCGATATCGCGCTCGCCAACTGGCTGCTCGATGCCGCCGACAATGTCGGCATCGCCGAGGGTCGCCACGTCCGCTTCTCGCGCGCCATCGGCCAACGCGAGATTGCCGAGGCGCTCGGTGTCAGCCGCGAGACCATCAGCCTGCGCCTCAACGAGTGGGAGCGGGCCGGGCTGCTCAACACCGGCGGCCAGTCGCAGCGCTTCGAGATCCTCGATTATCCGCGCGTGGCGCTGCGCGCCAGCGTGCGCAAGAACGACGCCCCGGCGGCGATCGAGGCGGCGCTCGACGAGATCGACGCCGACCTCAATCGCGGCGATCTGGTGCGGGCGCGCAACGTCGCCCTCGACATGCTCACCTTCTTCCCGGCGAGCCCCGACCTTCGTCACCGCGTGGCGCTGGCCGCCATGCGCGCCGGCGCCGTGCGCGAGGCGGTCGATGTGCTGGCGCAGAGCGGCTACGCCACCGGCGGCGATGTCGATCTGCTCGGCCAGCGTGTGCGCCTCGGCCTCGCCCATCCGGGCGTCGCCCCGGCGCGGCTCTTCTTCGCCGACAACGAACCGGACGACGATGCCGAGCCGGGCGAGGCGGCCGAGGCGCGCCTGCCGACGCTGGTCGAGGACATCGCGGCGATCGAGGCGCGCGCCCGCAAGGAAATGGCCTTCGCCACCGAGGAGGCCGGCAACCGGCAGAAATATGCGGCGATCTCGGCGCGTCTCTACGAGACCGTCTTTGCCGTCACCGGCGGCACCTATGCCGGCATCAATGCCGCGATGATGTCCTCCATTGCCGGCGAGGGAAAACGCTCGGCGACGCTTGCCCGCAAGGTGCTGGCGAAACTCGGCAAGACGCCTGAGGGCTATTGGGCCAATGCCACCCTCGGCGAGGCCCATCTGCTGCTCGGCGACGAGAAGGCGGCGCTCACTGCCTTCGCCGCCGCAGCCGGCGAGGACGATGCGTCGGACGGCAAGCTCTCCTCCACCCGCCTGCAGCTCCGCCGCATCGGCACCCATGCCGCCGTGCCGGTCGAAAAGATCTTTGCCCGTCTGCCGGTCGGCGGCGTCGCCGTCTATTGCGGCCGCGCCTTCCGCGATCTCGACGCCGCCGCGCAGGCAAGCCTCGAAGAAGCGCTGCGACCGCGCATCGCCGCGGCGCTCGCGACCGAAGGCATCCGCACCGTCTATGGCGGCCTTGCCGCGGGTGCCGATATCCTTTTCGCGGAAGCCGCGCTCGCCGCCGGCTGCGACCTCAACGTCGTCCTGCCGTTCCCGGTCGAGAACTTCGTGGCGGCCGCGGTTGCCGCAGGCAATCCACCCGATGGCGGCGACCGCTGGGGCGAACGGTTCCGCGCCTGTCTCAATCGCTCGACGTCGCTGGTGACCGCCGTCGATCACCCGCCGCACAAGCGCACCGAGGGCGCTCATCTCTATCGCGGTTTCCGGCTGGCCGCCGGCCTCGCCCTGCTTCATGCCGATGCGCTGACGGCCGAGGGCGTCATGCTCGCCGCCTCCGACGAAGGCCCGGCGAGCAACCGCACCGGCATTGCCGAGGCCATGCGCGAATGGACCGCCGCCGGACGCAGGCTCGTGACCGTTCCGACGGAATCACCGCAGGAGGACACCGGCGACATCGGCGCCGACGTGTTCGCGCCGGTGGTCTTCCTGTGGCCGGTCGAGCCCACGGCCGATATTGCCGCGCTCTGTCAGGCCGCCGCGGCGCGGACCGGCCTTGCGCTCGATCTCATCGCCCGCACGTCGCGCGACCGGCGCACCGGCGCCGCCATGCGCCTCACCGACATCAAGGCGGCGCTCGACGTTCTTGCTGCGCTTGCCGGCCTCTGCCGCGAGACGGCGGCGCCGGTCAGGATCGTCGCCGATTTCGGGCCCGTCCGCGATGCGCGCGGTGAGGTCAGCGAGACCGCGCTGTCGCGCCTGTCGGGTGCCTCCGACCTGATCGGCTTTCCACCGGCGACCCCGATCGCCACCATGGCCTTCGCGGCGGAAGCCCGCCTCGAGGCGGAGGGCCGCGTCACGCTGGTCCCCATCGGCCGCACGACGGCCGGCCCCGCGGCCGAGGGCCGGCCGCTTGCCGCCCGCGCGGTCTATGCGCTCTCGTTTGCCGGCGGCGATGCGCTCGCCGCCATCGCTACCCTTTAGAAAGAAGACGGCCGGCCTCGAACGAGACCGGCCGCCACGATGCGGACGGGACGGGGAGGCGCGTCAGTTCTGCGCCATCGTCTCGCTGATCCACTTGGTGAACTGCGAGATACGGCTGTAGACGCCGGGCAATGCCGGGTTGCCGCACTGCACGCCCCAGCTCACGATGCCGACCTGCACATAGCCCTTGCCGTCGCCGAGCGAGGCGACCAGCGGCCCGCCGCTGTCGCCGTAGCAGGAGTCCTTGGCGCCGCTCGGGCTGCCCGCACAGATCTCGTTCTCGGTGATGGTCAGATCGGCGCTGGTCGCCTCGCCGAAGGCGACGTAGGAGGCCTTGCACTCGTCATTGGGGATCACGTCGATGGTGACCTCGCGCAACTGGTCGGGGCTGGCCAGTTCGTTGCGCGTGAGCAGTTTGCGCGGCGAGACCATGCGCAGGCCGCTGCGCGTATACATGGCCGCCTCGAAGCCCTGGAAATCCCACAGCGCCCCCCAGCCGGTCACCGTCAGCTGGGCCTTCGGCCCGGTCACTTTCTGCTCCGTCGCGGCATCGGCGAGCGTGATCGTCGTCACGTTCTTGAGCGGCTCCTTGAGCTTGATCAGCGCCAGGTCGCCCTTCTCGTCGGTGCCGTATAGCGGGTTGGAGACGACCTTCTCGGCGTCGACCATCTGCAGCTTGCTCTGGTAGACGCTGCCGTAGCCGACGACCACCTTCTGCGTCGTCTTGCCGAATTCGACGACGCAATGGGCGGCGGTCAGCACCCACTGGTCGGAGATCAGCGACCCACCGCAGAAACCGGACTGCGGGTCGTGACTGTCGAACAGGCGCACCTGCCAGGGCCATGCGCCGTCGTCGGCCACCGGCTCGCCGCCGGAGATGAAGTCGCTGTTGATGCGTGCCTGGGCGCCGGTGGCCGTCAGCCCCATGGCGACGACGACGCCGACCGCGAGCCTCGAAACGTTCAGCATTGCTCTCTCCTGGTCCAAAATGGGCATTGCCTTCTGTCGCTCATTCATACGATCGCAGCTACTTTGACTGAACCGGATGCAGAAGCAACCCGTGTGATCTGACGCCGGGACCGCGGCGCCGAATAGGTAGACTGCCTGGCGAATCCGGCCTTTTATTGGTCGTTCTTGGCCGACGGTGCGGAGTTCTGTCGACGCAACTGTGCTTCTTCTTGGCGCCGGCGCGGCGGATCCGTCGTTGCGAAGCCCCGCGCGGTGTCGCCCGGTCCGCGCCACCGGCTCTTGGACGCTGCCGCCGGCTCGCCATATAACGGGCACAGGTTCTTGATTTTGGCCGTGTTGCGGAGAGACTGCGGAGAGACCCATGAACAGCACAGCGATCACCCGTTTCTTTGGCGGCTCGCCCGCCCGGGTCCTGGTTCAGCTCGCCGTGATGTCCTTCGTGCTCGGCGTCATCCTGAGCGCGCTCGGTCTGTCGCCCTTCGACATCGTCGAGAGCCTGCAGCGGCTCGCCGCGCGCATCTACAACATGGGCTTCGACGCGGTGCGCTGGGGCTTTCAGTATCTGCTGCTGGGCGCCGTCATCGTCGTGCCGGTCTGGCTGGTGATGCGCCTGTTCCGCCTCGGGCGGCGCAACGGATCGGGCTTCTAGGACCGGAATAGCCGCGCTGCAGGCGCAACTGGCGCGCCCGGAAGGGCAGCGATAATTCAGATAATTTGGACCAGTCCGCCTGTCGGATGGGGCTGAAAAAGCGGAAGTTAGTGAGATGCGGAAACCGATGCAGCCGCGCGAAATCCTGGCAATCACAAATCCCAATAAAGGCTGGGTCGTCGCCGAACTCGATATACTGCACCATGATTGGGCGGCGTGGCTCGAAACGGCGCGCGACCTTCCTGACAGCCCGGACTACGATCCGAACACCTGCACCGAGGCCATCAAGGACGGTTGGGTCAACCGTCGCAAACATGAGGTGCTGCGTGAAAAGACGCTGACATTCATAGGCAACAACTTCGCGGGCTATGGCTTTCTGTTCGAGAACTGGCCTCAGCATCCGCACGAAAGCAATACCAGCCGCCTCATCGAGATCATCCCCGGATGGATTCACCGGCTCGAAACGCTCGCCGCCTGCATCGAGTATGCGCGCCTGCCTGACGGCTATTGGAAATCGAAGGGCAAACAGCTCGTCGACGAAGTGATCAAGGCCACCCCGGAAAAGGCGATCGACATCGCGGCGTCCTACCTGCGCAACCCGGCCGGCTAGTTGTGGACCCTTTCCCGACCAGATGGAGCCGCTACGTCCCGCCGGGTTTCCGACCGACGCGCGCCCGACGCGGATCCCGACCCGTGCGTTGTCCCTTGACCGCCCTTCGCCGGTCTCGACGCCGCATCGCCTCGCCCGGATGAAGCGAAAGCGTAATCCGGGGCGGCGCTGTCCCCGCATTTCGCCTGCGCTCCATGCGGGCTACGTTGCCGCTAGATAGGCTCCCGCGCCCAGCGGTCGGCCTCGCGGCCGACGATCTCGCCGATGCTGGCGATCTTCTCGCGGTCGAGCCGCCGGGCAAGCCCGGCGACGATCTCTCCCGCCAGGCCGAGTCCCTCATAGACCATGCCGGTATAGACCTGGATGAGGTCGGCGCCGGCGGCCATCTTCTGCCAGGCGGTCTCGGCCGAATCGATCCCCCCGACGCCGACCAGCACCAGCTTGCGCCCGACGTTCTGGCGCAGCTTCGCCAGGATCGCGGTCGAACGACGGAAGAGCGGGCGGCCGGAAAGCCCGCCGCTCTCGGCCGCCACGCGGCTGTCGCTGACCCCGTCCCGGGCGATCGTCGTGTTGGTCACGATCAGGCCTTCCAGGCCGCCTTCGATCGCCGCCGCGGCGATCGCCTCGAGCGCCGCATCGTCGAGATCGGGAGCCAGCTTGAGCAGGATCGGCACCGGCTTTGCCGCGCTGCGCCGTGCCTCCGCGATCGCCGCGATCAGACCGGTCACGGCGGAGCGCTCCTGCAGGTCGCGCAAGCCCGGCGTGTTGGGCGAGGAGATGTTGACGGCGAGATAGTCGGCGAGCGGCGCAAAGCGCGTGACTCCGGCGACGTAGTCCGCCACGCGGTCGGCGCTGTCGCGGTTGGCGCCGATATTGACGCCGACGATGCCGTTCGGGGTCCGTGCCTTCAGCCGCCGCTCGGCAGCGTCGAATCCCTTGTTGTTGAAGCCCATGCGGTTGATGACCGCCTGATCGGCGGGCAGGCGAAAGACCCGCGGACGCGGATTGCCCGCCTGTGGCCGCGGCGTCAGCGTGCCGACCTCGGTGAAGCCGAAACCGGCGGCAAGCGTCGCGTCGATTACCTCGGCATTCTTGTCGAAGCCGGCGGCAAGGCCCACCGGGTTCGGAAAGGCAAGCCCCAGCACCCGGCACGCCAGGCGCGGGTCGGCGGGCGTCCTGTGCGGCATCAGCCCGGCCGCCGCAACGCCCTTGACCGCCATCCGGTGCGCCGCCTCCGGGTCGATGGCGAAGACGAACGGGCGGATCAGGCGGAAGGCAAGGCTCATGGCGTGAGGTCGGGGAAGGCATGCCCCCCGTCTTGCGTGAGCGGCAGGGGCTTGACCCACAGCGCCGTGGCGGGATCGAGCCGGCCGTAGAGATGGGGGAAGAGGGCGCCGCCCCGCGACGGTTCGTAGCGCAGTTCCGGCCCGAGGCCGAGATCGTCGAAGGCGACCAGTACGAGGTCGGCGACACCGGCGAAATGGCGGGCGGCGGTCTCCTTCACCGTTGCGGCCGTGGAAAAATGGATGAAGCCGTCGGCGAGGTCGACGCCGGCGCCACGGAAGACGCCTTCGGCCTCGGCCTTGCGCCACAATTCAGCCGGGCAGATCTTGTAGACAGTGGTCATCGCCTCGGTGGACACTAGTCATGACGGAGGGCACCGACAAGCGCTTGTGCGGAGTTGCGCACCGGTGTTCCCGTCCAGGCTCGCGAAAAGACGCGCGGCGACGGCCGCAGGGAGGTTCACGCCGATGATCCGCTCCCGCATTGCCCTGATCACGATCGTTAGCGTGGGCGTCATCGTCCCCGCGGCGGCCCAGGACGCTCCGCCACCGGCCGGGCGCTACCAGCTCGCCCCCGGCCAGGGCAGCAGCTTCGTGCGCCTCGACACCAGAACCGGTGCGGTCTCCCACTGCGATCAGCAGGCGGGCGTGTGGCGTTGCGAGCCGATCGTCGAATCGGGCCTGAAAGACAAGCTGAGTGCCCTCTCGAACAAGGTCGACCGGCTGTCCTCGGATCTCGACCGCCTCTCGTTGCGCGTCGACACGCTTGCCGCCGATGCTGGGTCGCCGGCTCTGCCGGCTGCAGCCGGGCCCGGCGACAAGGCCGCGGACGCGCCGCATGGATTCGCGCCGGCGGTCGTCTATCGCCTGCTTGAGATGATCCGGGCGATCAAGCACGGCCACGCCGATACGACCTGAGATTGCCGGCATCGCGCCTGACGGCCGTCACGGCGCGACCGGTGGCGGAAAAACCGCACCGGCGCGGTTATAATTGTCGTTCCGGCCACCAATATCGGTGAGGTTGGAGGGATCGCTGTCGCTGGGCCGGCGGCAAGCGGTCGATGGGGAGGCGACAAGTGAATATCCTGATGGTCACCAACACCTACGCGCCCAACGTCTCCGGCGTGGCGCGTTCGGTGACCATGTTCTCCGCGGCCTATCGCGGCCGTGGCCATCGCGTGCTTGTGGTCGCACCGGAATTCGACGGCGCGCCGGAAAAGGAAGACGACGTCGTGCGCGTCGGCGCGCTGCGCAATTTCGCCGGCACCGACTATTCCGTCGTCATCGGCCCGCCGCTCTATCTCGCCCGCGCCGTCGATGCCTTCGCGCCCGACATCGTCCACTCGCACGGCCCCTTCCTGCTCGGCATCACCGCCGCCCGCGTCGCGCGTGCCCGGCGCCTGCCGCTGGTCTTCACCCATCACACCCTCTACGAGCAGTACACCCACTACGTGCCGGTCGATTCCGCTCTGATGAAGCGGATCGCGCTCAGCCGCGGTACCCGCTACGCCAATGCCAGCGATGCGGTCTTCGCTCCCTCGCACAGCATCCGCGAGCTGTTGCGCGCGCGCGGCGTCAGCGTGCCGATCTACGAGGTGCCGACCGGCGTGCCGCTCGCCGATTTCGCTGACGGCGACGGCGCCGGCTTCCGCGCCCGCCATGGCATTCCCGCCGACGCCGTGGTGGTCGGCACTGTCGGCCGGCTGGCCGAGGAAAAGAACCTCGATTTCCTCAGCCGCGCCCTTGCTCGCTTCCTTGCCGCCACGCCCGCGGCCTATGCCCTCATCGTCGGCGACGGTCCATCGCACGAGCCGATGGCGGAGATCTTTGCCGCAGCCGGTCTCTCCCGCCGCGTTGTCTTCACCGGCGCGCTCAGCCCGCCGGCGCTGATCGACGCCTATCACGCCATGAACGCCTTCGCCTTCGCCTCGCTCACCGAGACGCAGGGGCTGGTGCTGGCGGAGGCCATGGCGGCGGGGGTCGCCGTGGTCGCGGTCGATGCGCCCGGCGCCCGCGAGATCGTGCGCGACGGCGTCAACGGGCGCCTGCTGCCGAGGGCCGACGCCGCCGCCTTTCATGCGGCGCTGGACTGGGTGATCCGGCGAAGCGATGACCAGGCGCGCAGGCTCAGCGCCGTCGCCAGGACCGGAGCGCGTGATTTCTCGCTCGACGTCGTCACCGAGCGGGCACTTGCCGCCTATGGCGAGATCATCGCCCACGCGGCCAAGCGCGTCCGCTCCACGGCACGGCGCCCGGGTCTGGGCTGGCGTCCGCGCCTGCCCCTCGGCGGGATCGGCGATGTGCGTTCGTCGGCGCGCTGGCGCTCCGACTCATGAAGCCCGCGACTTGAAGCCTTCCGTCGCCGTGACCAGCTCGTGGACGATGCCGGGTTCGGTCATGGCGTGGCCGCTGTCCTCGACCACGCGATAGGCCGCCCGCGGCCATGCCTTGTGGAGGAGCCACGCCGTCTCGATCGGCGTGCACAGATCGTAGCGCCCGTGCACGATCACCCCGTCGATATCGGCCAGCCGCCCGGCATTAGCGATGAGCTGGTCGTCGCTCTCCATGAAGCCGCGGTTCTGGAAGTAGTGGCATTCGATGCGCGCAAAGGCCAAGGCATAGTGCGGCTGGCCGAAGGCCGCGACCCGCGCCGGGTCGGGCAGCAGCGATAGCGACGCGCCCTCCCACATGGCCCAGGCCCGCGCCGCGGCCATCTGGACGTCCTTGTCGGAACTGGTCAGGCGCTTGTGGTAGGCAGCGATCATGTCGCCGCGCTCGGCCTCCGGGATCGGCCTGACATAGTCCGCGAAAGCCTCCGGCAGGAGGTACGACGCGCCCTGCTGGTAGAACCATTCGATCTCGCGCCGGCGCAGCGTGAAGATGCCGCGCACGATCAGCTCGCTCACCCGCCGCGAATGGGTCTCGGCATAGGCCAGCGCCAGTGTCGAGCCCCACGAGCCGCCGAACACCTGCCAGCGCTCGATGCCGAGATGCCGGCGGATCGTCTCGATGTCGGCGACCAGGTGCCAGGTCGTGTTCTCCTCGAGCTCGGCATAGGGCGTCGATCGCCCGCAGCCGCGCTGGTCGAACAGGATCATCCGGTAGGCCGCCGGATCGTGGTAACGCGGCATGGACGGGCTGATGCCGGCGCCGGGGCCGCCGTGGAGAACCACGACCGGCTTGCCCTGGGGGTTGCCGTATTCGGCGACGTAGATCTCGTGCAGCGCCGACACCTTTAGCATGTGGGTCTGATAGGGCTGGCTGGCGGGGAAGAGGATGCGACGGGTTTCGACCATGTGAGGAGGCAGGGGGGTTAGGAGGAAGGAGGGAGCACTTTGCCAGCCGGCGCGGGCGGCTGCCAGTGGCGATAGGTCATGAAACGTCGGCTGCCGCAACCATGTTGCCGGGCCGGCGCAGGGCATCGACGAGTGCGTCCTGGCTGGGCGAGGGGGCGCGCGTGGCGAGGCTGACGGTGATCGCCAGCAGGAAACCAACGGGCAGGCCGACGAGCGCTGCCAACAGCGGCGACAGGCCGCTGCCCCGCGCGTCGGCCGGCAGCAGGCCCGGATAGCGCCCGCCGATGACGATGGCCAGGGTGACCGCGAAGCCGGCGAGCATGCCGGCGATGGCGCCCGCCCCATTGGCGCGCCGCCACCACACGGCAAGGAAGAGCGTCGGGAAAAGGCCGCCGGCCACCAGCGACAGCGTCGCCGCCGCCAGCGGGAAGACATCGCCGCTGCGCGCCGCGCCCAGCCACGCGGCGACCAGCACCGTTGCGGCCAGAGCCAGGCGCGTGAAGATCAGCCGGCGGCCGGCCGAGGCCTTCGGATCGATGAGCCGCCCGTAGAGGTCGTGGCCGAGCGCCTCGGCGATGGCCAGTGCCATGGCATTGGCGGCGGCCAGCGCCGCTGCCAGGATGCCGACGAAGATCAGCGCCGTGACCACATAGGGCAGGCTGACAATATCGCCCCACGCCAGCATGACGATGTCGCCGCTGACCGCGAGGTCAGGGGCCGCCACCGCGCCGGCGGTGCCGTGCAGCGCGGTGCAGGCCTGCGTCGCGGCGGTGGCCGAGGTGGCATCGGCGCCGCACAGCCTCACCAGCCCATGCCGGCCCAGCGCGAACAGCCAGTCGGGCAGATCGCCGATTGCCGAGCCGACCGTGTCGCGCAACAGCGCCAGCTTGGCGAAGGTGGCATAGGCGGGCACGGTCAGCGCCACGATGAGGGCGAAGACCAGCGCCCAGCCGATGGAACGGCGGGTGGCCGGCGCGTCGTCCACGGTGGCGCTGCGCATCAGCAGGTGCGGCAACGCGGCGACCCCGGCGGCCAACGCCACCGTCATCGCGAGGAGCTGGAAGCCACCGTCCGGTACCAGCGGCAGGAAGCGGCTCGCCAGCGGTGCAGCAAGATCGCCGGAGGCGGCCAGCGCCGCGGCGTCGCTGTAGGCGAGGCCGGCGGCGATCTGCGGAATGGGGAGCGAATAGGCGATGGTCGAGACGATCGCGGCCGGCACCACGAAGGCGATCGCCAGCACGATGTATTGCGCCAGTGCCGTCAGCGTCACCGAGCGCATGCCGCCAAGCACGGTACCGGAGAGGATCAGCAGCACGACCAGCACCGCCGCGGAGTGCGACGACAACGCGAACAGCCGGGTGACGACCAGCGTTCCGGTCGCCACCGCTGCCGCCAGTGCCGGAAGGAGGGTGATCACGACGATGACGGCGGCGACCAGGCGCACGCCGCGATTGGCGAAGCGGAAGGCAAGAAAGTCGGCGACGCCGAAGGTGCCGGACTTGCGCAGATAGGGGGCGATGAGCACGGCCAGCAGCAGGAAGCCGAGCGACCAGCCGAGGGTGATCGCGATTCCGGCGCGATAGTCGGAGAGCACCGCGGCGGCGAGCGTGAAGATAGCCCCCGCCGAAAGAAAGGCGGCTGCCGTGGCGATGCCGTTGGCCGTCGCCGACAGGCCGCCGCCGGCGGTATGGAACTCCGCCGGCTGCATGGTGCGTTCACTGATCCCGGCGACGACGAAGGCGATGATGACGCCGACGCCGAGGGTGGTGCCGAGCACCGTGTCGGGCAGGCCGTAATTGCCGAGCAGGGCGAGCACCCCGAGCGCGCCGGCGAAGGCGAGCGTGAACAGCCAGGCCAGGCTGCGGAAGGTGGCCATCGACCTGCGCGCGGCCATAGCGCCCTGCCGCCTAGCTTTCCAGACCGTCGAAGCGGCGATCGATCCGGTCCTGGTTCTCGGCGAACCAGAAGATCGTCGCCGCAATCAGCGGCGGCACGATGATGCCGGCCAGGAAGTAGCTGGCCGGCAGACCGAGCAGGGTCGACCGATCGGTCATGGAGGCGAACATCACCGGGCCCAGCGCGATCAGCATCCCCGCGGCGATGACGCCGACCGTCAGGGCCCAGCTCGCCTCCCAGCGTGGCGTTTCACGATTGTCGGTCACGAGCGCTCCCCATCCGGCCTTTGGCGAATCGAGGCCGTTCAGGCGAATTTATACCGTCGTCGGCGGGAAACAGCCCCAAAAACGGGCCTTTTTGACCAGGCCCGGCGGCGCCCTATCCTGATGCCGACCGGCAGCAGCATGACAAGGACGACACAAGCGATGCGCATCGGATTTCTGGGCCTCGGCGAAATGGGTGCCGCCATGACCGCCAACCTGATCAAGGGCGGCCACCGGCCGCGTGTGTGGAACCGCTCGCCCGCGGCGGCCAAACCGCTGGCCAAAGCCGGCGCCGAAGTTGTGGCGACGGCGGCGGAAGCCTTCGACGCCGACGTCGCCTTCACCATGTTCGCGGACGATTCTGCGCTGCGCGCCGTCCTCGTCGACAGCGGACTGATCGAGCGGCTCGGTGCCCCTTTGACCATCGTCAACATGGCGACGATCTCGGTTGCCTTCGCCGAGGAACTCGTCGACCGCTCGGCCGCCGCCGGCATCACCTATGTTTCGGCGCCGGTGATGGGCCGGCCGGATGTCGCCGCTGCCGCTAAGCTCAACATCCTCGCCGCGGGCCCGGGCGTGGCCATCGATGCCGTCGAGCCGCTCTTTCGGCTGATGGGTCAGAAGACCTGGCGCCTGGGCGAGCATGCACCGGTCGCCAATGCGCTGAAGCTCACCGTCAACTTCATGCTGGCCTCCGCGGTCGAGACGATGGGCGAGGCGATCGCGCTGGCGGGCAGCTATGGCATCGCGGCGAGTGATCTGGTTGCGCTGATATCGAGCACGGCCTTTCCGGGGCCGGTCTATCAGGGCTACGGCACCCTGATGGCGGAGGGGCGGTTCGCGCCGGCCGGCTTCAAGGCGGCGCTCGGCCTCAAGGATCTGCGTCTGGCTCTGGCCGCGGCCGAAGCCGCCGCGGTCCCCCTGCCGGTGGCGGAGAGCGTCCGTGACAGCCTGATCGACGCGGTCGCCCACGGCGAAGGCGACATGGACCTGGCGGTGCTCGGCCGGGTCGCGGCCCGCCGCGCCGGGCGCTGAGGGCCCGCCGCCGCGCCGACAGCTATTCCGCCCGGTAGCGCATGCGCTATCCTTCCAGCGGCCATTTTTGCGCCATGAGTCTCGGCACGAGACAGAGGAGACGGGGATGCTCAAGGAATTCCGCGAATTTGCCCTGAAAGGCAACATGGTCGATCTCGCCATCGGCGTCATCATCGGCGCTGCCTTCGGCGGTCTCGTGCAGTCGGTCGTCAACGATCTCCTGATGCCGATCATCGGACTGATCACCGGGGGCATCGACTTCTCGCAGATCTACTGGCAGCTGAGCGGAGCGCCGGCGGCCACTCTCGACGAGGCCCGCAAGGCCGGCGCCACCATCGCCTACGGCCATTTCATCACGCTGGCGATCAACTTCCTGATTGTCGCCTGGGTGCTCTTCATGGTGGTCAAGGCGATGAACCAGCTGAAGCGCAAGGAAGAGGAGAAGCCGGCCGAGCCGGCTACGGCGCCGCAGGATGTCGTGCTCCTCACCGAGATTCGCGATCTGCTCGCCAAGAAGTAATCGTGCCGCGGCGATCGGGCTTGCCGATTGCCGCCTGACATGGAATCACGGTGTCTGCCCGGCGGCCCCGCCGGGCAGCCTGAACCTGTTCCGAAAGACCAGCACCCCGTGTCAGACGATCTTGTTGCCGCCCTGCGCCGTGAGGCCCGCGACGCGCCGGAAAGCGGCATTGTCGAAGTGTTCAACTATGGCCGTGGGCGGAACGGGCTGATCCCGCTCTGGGTCGGCGAGGGCGACCTGCCGACGCCGGAATTCATCACCGCCGCGGCGGCGCGCTCGCTCGCCGCCGGCGAGACCTTCTACACCCATCAGCGCGGCATTCCGGAGTTGCGCGCCGCGCTTGCCCGCTATCACCAGCGCACCTACGGCAAGCCCTTCGCGGCCGAACGCTTCTTCGTCACCGGCGGCGGCATGCAGGCCATCCAGACCGCCTGCCGCATGGTCTCGGGCACCGGCGACGAGGTGCTGATCCCGCAGCCGGCCTGGCCGAACCTGCCTGCCGCCATCGGCATTTCCGGCGCCACGCCGGTGCCCGTGCCGATGACGCTCGGCAACGCCGGCTGGACGCTCGACCTCGACCGGCTCTTCGCCAGCGCGACCGAACGCACCACGGCAATCGTCCTCAACTCGCCGACCAACCCGACCGGCTGGACGGCGACGCTCGACGACCTCCGCGCCATCCTCGCCTTCGCCCGCGCGCGCGGCCTGTGGATCGTCGCCGACGAGGTCTATCACCGCTTCTTCTATGCCGGCGACCGCGCGCCCTCCTTCTATGACATCGCCGATCCGGACGAGCGCATCCTCTACGTCAACACCTTCTCCAAGAACTGGGCGATGACCGGCTGGCGCATCGGCTGGCTGTCGGCGCCGCCCATCCTCGGTCAGGCGATCGAGAATCTCATCCAGTATTCGACCTCGGGCGTCGCCGTCTTCATGCAGCGCGCCGCCTGCGCGGCGCTCGATGAGGGCGACGATTTCCTCCGTTTCCAGGTGGAGCGCGCCCATGCCGGCCGCGACATCGTCTGCGGCGGCCTGGCCGCCACCGGCCGGGCGCGCTTCGCCGAGCCGGCGGGCGCCTTCTATCTGTTCTTCGCGGTCGAAGGCGAAAGCGACACCCGCAGCCTCAGCCTGCGTCTGGTGGACGAGGCCAATGTCGGTGTGGCGCCGGGGCTGACCTTTGGCGAGGCGGGCGCCGACTATATGCGCCTGTGCTTCGCGCGCGACCCCGCGCAGGTCCGCGAGGCGACCGACCGGCTGGCGACCTGGATCGCCCGGCAATGAGCGGCGCGCGGGACTGCGGACGCGGGCAGGGCGCCGGGTGATAGACCGGCGCCGGACGCTCCGCACGCTTCTCACGCTCGCCGTCGGTGCGCTCGGCGGCACGCTCTTCGGCCTGCTCGGCCTGCCCGCCGGCTGGCTCACCGGCAGCATGGTGGCGGTTGCCGTGGCGGCCGTCGCCGGGACCGAGGTCGAGATCCCGACAGGCCTGCGCAACGTCGCCTTCGTCGTCACCGGCTCGTTCCTCGGCTCCAGCGTCTCGCCGGAGCTGATCAGCGAACTGCCGCGCTGGCCGATCAGCCTCGCGGTGCTGATCGTCAACCTCATGGTTCTGCAATGGGCGGCGCAGACCTTCCTGCACCGTGTCTGCAACTGGGACCGTCAGACCGCGTTCTTCGCTGCCATTCCGGGGTTGACCAGCTATGTCATCGCGCTCGCTCTGCCGACGCGCGCCGACACCGCGCGCATCGCCGTGTCGCAGACCATCCGCATCTTCCTGCTGGTGGCGTTCCTGCCCAAGGCGGTGTCGCTGGTGAGTGCGGTGCAGCCGGGCACCGCCGCGCCGGCGGCGACTCTCTCCGCCATCGTCGTCACCCTTGCCGGCGGCACGCTCGGCGGGCTGGTCTTCTCCTTCATCGGCATTCCGGCGGCGCCGCTGCTCGGCGCCCTGCTGGTCAGCGGCATCCTGCACGGCACCGGGCTCATCAGCGGTGCTCCGGCGCAGCCGCTGATGGTCGCCGCCTATATCGTGCTGGGCAGTGTGGTCGGCAGCCGCTTCGCCGGCACCACCGTGAAGATGCTGTGGGCGATGGCCGGCGCCTCGCTCGGCGCCTTCGCCATCTCCATGAGCGTGGCGGTTCTCGGCGCGGTGGTCGCGGGCTGGCTGACCGATCAGCCGATCAGCCAGATGATCCTCGCCTTTGCCCCCGGCGGCATCGACGTCATGACCATCATGGCCTTCGCGCTGCACCTCGACGCGGCCTTCGTCGCCGCGCACCAGCTGGCGCGATTCCTGATGATCGCGGTCTACGCCCCGCTGCTGTCGAAGCGCAGCGGGGGCAGACCTGGTGAGGAAAACGAATAGCGGACTTGGCGTTAGCCGCCGGCCGGCGGGAAGACGCCGACCCGGGCATTGCCGGTGACCGTCGGCCTGGCCGAGGCCTGCCCGTCCTGACCTTCGTAGCGCAGCAGGCCGAGCTTGGTCCATACGCTGACCAGCGCAACTGCCAGCTCATTGATCAGGTGCTCGCCGTGAAAGGGCGTCGGGGTGATGCGCAGCCGCTCCTGGCCGCGCGGCACGGTCGGATAGTTGATCGGCTGGATGTAGATGCCGTGCTCGTGCAGCAGCAGGTCGCTCGCCTGCTTGCAGCGTTCGGCGTCGCCCACCATCACCGGCACGATGTGCGTCTCGGTTGGCATCACTGGCAGGCCGGCCGACAGCAGCTTCGTCTTGGTCATCGCGGCGTTGCGCTGTTGGGCCTCGCGCTCGGCCGACGACGCCTTGAGATGGCGGATCGAGGTGAGCGCCGCAGCGGCGATCGCCGGCGGCAGGGCGGTGGTGAAGATGAAGCCCGGCGCATAGGAACGCACGGCGTCGACCACCGCGCGGCTGGCAGTGATGTAGCCGCCGAGCGCGCCGAAGGCCTTGGCCAGCGTCCCCTCGATGACGTCGATGCGGTGCATGACGCCGTCGCGTTCCGCGATGCCGCCGCCGTGCGGCCCGTACATGCCGACCGCATGGACCTCGTCGAGATAGGTCATGGCGCCGTATTTTTCGGCGAGATCGGCGATGCGCCCGATCGGGGAGATGTCGCCGTCCATCGAATAGACCGACTCGAAGGCGATCAGCTTGGGCCGCTCCGCCGCCGTCTCCTTGAGCAGGCTCTCCAGATGGTCGAGGTCGTTGTGACGGAAGATCAGCTTCTGCGCTCCGGAGCGCCGGATGCCCTCGATCATCGAGGCATGGTTCAGCTCGTCGGAGAAGATCACGCAGCCGGGCAGCAGCTTGGCGATGGTCGAGATCGCCGCCTCGTTGGAGATGAAGCCGGAGGTGAAGACCAGTCCGGCTTCCTTGCCGTGCAGGTCGGCCAGCTCCGCCTCGAGCTGGACCAGCGGGTGGTTGGTCCCGGAGATATTGCGCGTGCCGCCGGCACCGGCGCCCATGGTGCGCGCCGCCTCGACCATGGCGTCGATCACGGTCTGGTTCTGGCCCATGCCGAGATAGTCGTTCGAGCACCACACGACGATTTCGCGGGCGCCCTCATCGGACCGCCAGGTGGCGGAGGGGAAACGACCCGCGATCCGCTCCAGGTCGGCAAAGACGCGGTAACGGTTCTCGGCATGAAGTGCGGCGATCGCTTCACCAAAAATCGATTGGTAGTCCATCAGGCGCCCTTGCTCTTTGGAACCGTGCGAAAGTAGTAGCGAACTGCGGTTGAGTCCACTGGCACTTTGCCGCTCCCCCTGCCTTTCGGCCCTTCTGCCTTTCGGCGTTTATATTTCCTCACATGCCACGGCGGGTTCCCCGTTGTCCCTACGCAATGTTCCGGAGACCGGTTGAGCATGGGCTGCGGGGGCCGGACAACGCGGCCGATCGGCGCATTTCGCCGCGATTCGGCGGTTTCCGGTTTGGCCGGGATCACATCAGCCGGCGACCGGCGGCATCGAAGGCGTGCAGCGCCGCAAGCTGCAGGTGGGCGGTGACCTGCTCGCCCTCGCGCACAGGTGGGCGTCCGCGCACGGCCGCGACCATGGGTTTGTCTTGCCAGGTGAGATGGACATGGCTCTCGGTCCCGATCGGCTCGATCAGGGTCACCTCCATCGGCAACGGCAGCGACGGGCCCTCCGGCCTCAGTGTCACCTGATCGGGGCGGATGCCGACCGTCACGGTGCCGGCGGGCAGGCTGCCATTGAGGGCGCTGGCGCTGGCGGCGAGCTCCTGATGCGTCAGGAAATTCATCGGCGGCGAGCCGATGAAGCCGGCGACGAAGAGCGTCTGCGGCCGCTCGAACAGCTCTTCCGGCGTGCCCACCTGTTCGATCCGCCCGGCATTCATCACCACCAGCCGGTCGGCCAGCGTCATGGCTTCGAGCTGGTCGTGGGTGACGTAGACGCTGGTCGTCTTCAGCCGCCGTTGCAGGTGGCGGATCTCGACGCGCATCTGCCCGCGCAGTTTGGCATCGAGATTGGACAGCGGCTCGTCGAACAGGAACGCCTTGGGCTCGCGCACAATCGCCCGTCCCATGGCGACGCGCTGGCGCTGGCCGCCGGAGAGCTGGCGCGGCTTGCGGTCGAGGAACGGACCGATCTCGAGGATCTGGGCGGCCTCGGCCACGCGTTGTTCGATCTCCGCCTTGGGCGTGCGGCGGTTCTGGAGGCCGTAGGCCAGGTTCTGGCGCACCGTCATATGCGGATAGAGCGCGTAGTTCTGGAACACCATGGCGATGTCGCGCTCGGCCGGCTCGATGTCGTTGACCACCCGCTCGCCGATCCGGATCGTGCCGGCAGTCACCACCTCGAGCCCGGCGATCATGCGCAGCAATGTCGACTTGCCACAGCCCGACGGCCCGACCAGCACCAGGAATTGACCGTCACTGATCGAAAGGCTGATGCCCTTCACCGCCTCATGCCCGCCGGGATAGACCTTGGATACCTCGGAGAGATCAATCGACGCCATGGCTACTTCTCCGTTTCCATCAGGCCCCTGACGAAGAGCTTCTGCATGCCGATCACCACCAGCACCGGCGGCAGCAGCGCCATCACGGCGGTCGCCATCACCGTGTTCCATTGTGGGGTGGCGTCGGTGACGTCGGCCATCCGCTTGATGTCCATGACGATGGTGTAGTAGCGCGGGTCGGTCACCACCATCAGCGGCCACAGATACTGGTTCCAGCCGTAGATGAAGAGGATGACGAACAGCGCCGCCATGTTGGTGCGGCTGAGCGGCAGCAGCATGTCCCAGAAGAATTTGAGCGGCCCGGCGCCGTCGACCCGCGCCGCCTCCATCAGTTCGTCGGGCACGGTGAGGAACACCTGGCGGAACAGGAAGGTGGCCGTCGCCGAGGCGATCAGCGGGATCGACAGGCCGGCATAACTGTTGAGCATCCCGAGATCGGCGACCACCTTGAAGGTCGGCACGATGCGCACCTCGACCGGCAGCATCAGCGTGATGAAGATCACCCAGAAGGCCGCCGCCCGGAAGGGGAAGCGGAAATAGACGATGGCATAGGCCGAGATGATCGAGATGGCGATCTTGCCGATGGCGATCGACAACGCCATGATCAGCGAGTTCAGCATCATCATGCCGATCGGCGGCACCCCCGACGAGGAGACCCCGGTCGAGATCATCTGCCAGTAATTGTCGAAGGTATGCGGGCCGGGCAGCAACGGCACCACGCCGGACATGAAGTCGTCGGGGCCGCGGGTCGAGGCGATTATCGCGATATAGACCGGGAAGGCGATCACCACGACGCCGAGCATCAGCGTCACGTGAGACAGGAAAGCAAGCAGCGGGCGATTCTCGACCATGCGCCGGGCGCTCCTAATAAGCCACCCGCCGCTCGATCCACTGGAACTGGATCACGGTGAGCGCGACGACGATGATCATCAGGATGACCGACTGGGCCGATGACGAGCCGAGGTTCAGCCCGATGAAGCCGTCATTGTAGACCTTGAAGACGAGGATATTGGTGGCGCGTGCCGGGTTGCCGCCGGTGGTGGCGTGGATCACCGGGAAGGTGTTGAACATCGCATAGACGAGGTTGACCACCACCAGGAAGAAGGTGGTTGGCGAGAGCAGCGGCAGCACGATGGTGAAGAAGCGCTTGGCCGGCCCGGCGCCGTCTATTGCCGCGGCCTCGACCAGCGAACGCGGGATCGACTGCAGGCCGGCGAGGAAGAACAGAAAATTGTAGGAGATCTGGTTCCAGCTCGCCGCGATGATCACAAGGATCATGGCGTCGGTGGGATTGAGCGAATGGTTCCAGTCATAGCCGGCGAACTGCAGCAGATAGGGCAGGATGCCGATGGTCGGGTTGAACAGGAACCACCACATCACCCCGCCCACCGCCGGCGCCACCGCATAAGGCCAGACCAGCAGCGTCGTATAGGCCTGGGCGCCCTTGATCACCCGGTCGACCGCCACGGCGAAGAGCAGGCCAAGCCCGATGGAGAGCACCAGGACGCCAACGGAAAAGACGACGGTGACCCGCAGCGAGTTGATGTAGTCGGGGTCGGCAAACAGCGCGGTGTAGTTCTTGAGACCAACGAAGGTCGTCTTCAGCCCGAAGGCGTCCTCGCGCTGGAACGACTGGATGAAGGCCTGCGCGGCCGGCCAGATGAAGAAGATCGCCGTCACGGCGAGCTGCGGGAAGAGCAGCCCGTAGGGCAGCAACTTGCTACGGAAGATTGCGCGCTTGGTCTGCATGGAGCAGTTGCCGGCGTTGCCCAGGTTAGTGTTGCGACCGCTTCCAAGCCGCAGCCTAGCCTATCGGGAAACGCCAAGACCCGCGCGGCGAAAGATTCCCCGCGCGGGTCTTGATATCGCTCAGCCTCAGCCGCCGTTCGCCGCGGCGAAGTCGGCGATCAGCTTGTTGCCGCGTTCCACGAGGCTGTCCAGCGCCTCTTGGGGCGTCTTCTTGCCCGACAGCAGGTTCTGGAACTCCTCGTCGATCACGTCGCGAATCTGGACGTAATTGCCGAAGCGCAGGCCCTTCGAATTAGGTGTCGGCGGGTTCAGGTTGATCTCCTTGATGCCGACGTCGGTGCCCGGGTTCTTGGCGTAGTAGCCCTGCTTGATACCGAGTTCGTAAGCGGCCTTGGTGATCGGCAGGTAGCCGGAGAACTGGTGCCAGTCGGCCTGCACCTCTGCCGAGGACAGGTAGTGGAAGAAGTCGGCCACGCCCTTGTATTCCTCCGCTGGACGCCCCTGCAGCACCCAAAGCGTGGCGCCACCGATGATGGTGTTCTGCGGTGCGCCCTGGACGTCGGCGTAATAGGGCAACATGCCGAAGCCGACCTCGAAGTCCTTGGCGTTGGCCATGACGCCTGCGCGCCCGGCCGAGGATTCCATGTATATGGCGCATTCCTGGGAATAGAACTTCGGCGGAGCGTCATTGCCGGCAACCGGGCCGCCATACTCAAACACCCCCGAATCCTGCCACTTCTTCAAATTCGCCCAGTGGCGCACCTGGACCGGGCCGTTGACGGTCAGCTTCGAGTCGATGCTGCCGAAGCCGTTCTCGTTGGTGCCGATCGGAAGGTTGTGCCAGGCGGAGAAATTCTCGAGCTGAATCCAGCTCACCCAGCGCGTGGTGAAGCCGCACTTGGCCGCACCGGAGTCCATGATCTTCTTGGAGAAGGCCTCGAGGTCTTCCCAGGTCTTGGGCGGCGTCTCGGGGTCAAGCCCGGCCTTCTTGAAGACGTCCTTGTTGTAATAGAGGATCGGCGTCGATGAGTTGAACGGCATCGACAGCATGTTGCCGTCGGTGTCGGTGTAGTAGCCGACCACGGCCGGCAGGAACGCCTTGGGATCGAATTCCGTGCCGGTATCCTGCATGAGCTTGTAGACCGGATAGACCGCGCCTTTCGCCGCCATCATGGTACCGGTGCCGACCTCGAAGACCTGCACGATGTCGGGCTGCTGGTGGGCACGGAAGGCCGCGATCGCCGCCGTCATCGTCTCCGGATAGGAGCCCTTGTAGGATGCGGTGACGTGGTAGTCCGTCTGGCTGGCATTATATTTGGCGACAATGTCGTCGAGCTTCTTGCCGAGCTCGCCACCCATGGCGTGCCACCAGCTGATCTCGGTAGTGGCGTTGGCCACCGATCCGTAAGCGACAATCAGCGCCGCTGCGGCGATGGTCTTAAGTAGGGTCTTCGTCATCCTGCGCTTGCTCCCTGTATGGCTGACCGGCTTTGCCCCTATCAAGGGCACGCTACGGTTCTGTGACGCCCAAAACGCTGTGGATAATTGGATCATGCGACGGCTAAGCCTAACCCGGTGCGCGCGGCAATCGCAACAACGCTGATCTGTTGCCCTGGCGGCAGCGGCGGGCATAGCATGGTCCGCCCAACGAGGAGACGAGGCCGAATATGCGCGTGATGGCGACAAGGCTCGTGGCGCTCGGCGCCGCGCTGTGGCTGGTGGCGTTGGCGGGACCGGCGCTGGCCGCCAAGTGCGGCGGCGACTTCGGCACCTGGCTTGCCGCCTTCAAGAAGGAGGCTGCAGCCGCCGGCATCTCGCAAGGCACGCTGAACGCCGCGCTTTCGGGCGTGACGCCGAGCGCGGCCATCCTCAAGCTCGACCGCAACCAGCACTATTTCAAACAGAGCTTCGAGACCTACCGCGCCAAGCGCGTCACCGCCGCCCATCTCCGCATCGCCAGGGAGCATCTCAAGCGCAGCGCCGGCTTCTTCGCCAAGCTGGAAAAGCGCTTCGGTGTGCCCGCGCCCATCCTGGTGGCGATCTGGGGACTGGAGACCGGCTTCGGTGGCGGCACCGGCAAGACCCCGGCGATTCGTTCGCTGGTGACGCTGGCGCACGATTGCCGGCGCTCGGCCTTCTTCACCAACGAGCTGATCGCCGCGCTCAAGATCGTCCAGCGCGGCGACCTCACGCCCGCCGCCATGACGGGCGGCTGGGCCGGCGAGATCGGCCAGACCCAGTTCCTGCCCTCGTCCTACGTCAAGTTCGCCATCGACTATGACGGCGACGGCCGCCGCGACCTGATCCACTCCTCATTCGATGCGCTCGCCTCGACCGCCAATTATCTGAAGGGCTATGGCTGGCACGCTGGCGCCCCATGGGGCGAAGGCACCGCCAACTTCCAGGTGCTGCACGCATGGAACAAGGCCGACGTCTACTGCCGGACGATCGTCTGGTTCGCCCAGCAAATCCAGTAGCGCGCGCCGGACGACCGAATCGGCCCAGCCCCTCGACGGCCGGCGATTCCCGCGACAGTCCGGCCCGCCGGCGCGGCGGCCCGTCGAATGCATTGTGCGCCGCGGATTGCCGTCATGCGGGAAGTGACGTCACACTGTTGCACGGCGGCAACGCTGCCAAGAAACCGCCTGCACTTGTAGCAAAACCGATTTGTCTCAAAAGTCATGGCAATCTGCGTCGCAGGCCTGCGGCCCACCCCCGGCGAATCGGCGATTTGATCACGGTATTCAGTGGTATTTTTGTTTTAAAAAAAGATGATTTCTATTTTGCAACATAACATGCAACACAAGATGCTCTGTCTATCGAAACAAAAAGAGCGGTATTGCCAGGAATCGGGTCGCGTTCTACTCCCGTTTTAGCCGGAGGGACGCTTCGGCTTCAGGACGAAAAAGTTCCCTTCGGGGGGCGAGGAGAGATCATATGAAGCTTAAGACCTTACTTCTCAGCTCCGCCGCCGCTTTCGCGGTCGTTGGCGGCGCTCAGGCGGCCGATCTGTCGGTTGCCGAGCCGGTCGATTACGTCAAGGTTTGCGACGCATTCGGCGCTGGCTACTGGTACATCCCGGGCACCGACACCTGCTTGAAGGTCGGTGGCTTGGTCCGTACGGACGTCAACTTCCACAGCACGTCGGCCACCGCCTGGGGCACGTCGTCGACGTCGGGGCGCTCGGCGTCATGGGACTTCGCAACTGAAGCGCGCGTGAACGTCACGGCGAAGTCGATGACCGAATACGGCCCGCTCACCGCCTTCTTGGAACTGCGTGCGCGGTCGAAGAACAACGACGACAGCAACAACAACGCCTACTGGTCGGGCGCTGGGACCGTGTCGCAGAGCGGCGACTACTACGCCTATCTCGACACCGCCTACCTCGAACTCGGCATGCTCCTGGTCGGCCGCACCGGGTCGGTCTACGACTATTCCGGCGGCTTCACCTGGGATTGGAACGACTACGATTCGGATCAGGGTACCGATCAGGTTCGTCTGACCTGGGCGATGAGCGGCTTCGGCATCCAGCTGGCCATCGAAGATCCGCGTGATCGTTGGGGCACCGACCTGTCGTCGAGCTACAGCATGCCGGACATCGTCGGCAACATCTCGATGTCGCAGGGTGCTTGGTCTGCCAAGCTGTCCGGCGGCTTCGCCGAGACGAGTTATGGTTCGGGCTTTGGCATCCAGCTCGGCGCGACCATCAAGCTCGACCAAATCGCGCCTGGCGATAAGCTGCTCCTGAAGGCGGCCTGGGCTGAGAACCAGGTGTCTGGGTTCGCAGTGTCTGGTTTGGGACTTGCTTCGGATGGCAGCGTGTGGAGCGCGGCTGCGTCGTTCCAGCACTTCTGGGCCCCGAACCTGTCGTCGGCACTTCAGTTCCAGTACTACGATCAGGAAGCTGGCCCCGGTCTCGCGGCGACGAACGCTTACGAGATCGCTGGCAACTTGGTATGGTCTCCGGTCACCAACTTCTACGCCGGTATCGAAGGCGGCTATTCCAAGGTCAATACGGCCAGCGACGGCCAGTGGGGCTTGAAGGTCCGCTTGGAGCGCGACTGGTAATCTGACGTGCACACGGTCGGTCGCGGTCCACGCGGCCGACCACGGTAATCCCCTCCGCTGCCGGCCTGACCTCCGCAGCGGAGGGTTTCTATTGGTACGCGGCGCGGTGTCGCACGGCGTAGGGTTTGCGAGCGAACGTCGTTTATAGAAGCGGCCGTATGAAGGCCGCTTCGCAGTTTTCCGGAAAAAAGTCGAAAGCCATGCGCCTTGGGTACGTGCGTATCAGCGCCAATACGCGAACTGCGGAGCCTGAGCTCAAAATGCTCGATGAGGCTGGTTGCGATCAGGTGCTGGTGGATTCACTCAACAGCGTCAGACATCACGTCTCGCCGGCTTGTCTGGCGCGGATCGAAGCACTGGGCAGTGGCGACGAACTCGTCGTTGTCCAGCTCGATCATCTGGCGCCGATGCCCGACCTGCTCCTGCTTCTTCACAAGCTCATACAGCGCGGCATCGGTGTCGTTTCGCTGGCCGACGATTTCAACACCAGGGACAAGCACGTCGCCAAAGTGTTCGCGGTGCTCGGGCGCTACAATGTGGCCAGCGCACGCCCGAAACGGGCGATCGGCAGGCATCCCGCGCTTGATGAAGCCACCACGGAACGCGCCCGCAGGATGATCGTGGACGAAAACATGGCGGTCGCTGAAGTGGCCCAGAGGCTGGGTGTATCGCGCTCGACGATATATCGGAACGTGCCGATGAGTCGTATCGAGAAGGTCAGCGAAAAGAAGCCCGTCTAGGGCAACAGCCGGTCGCAGGGCGGTGGTGCGACCAGATGCTCCAGTCGGACACCCGACTTTGCTTGATTGCCCCGTTGTGCTACCTGTTGTGACTAGGACGCAACATAAGCCGGCTTAGATCTATGAAGACGCACGGACCTTTAAAGGTGCCTGGACTTGGCCGGTTCAAGCTGGTGGTCGACAGGCGTCAGACACCGAATTTCGCCATCGGGGACCGCGTGTGCGGCCTGAGCAGCGGCCTTGTCGTCAGCGTAGACGAAGATGCTGTGGTGGTTGCCCGTCGCAATGCGAAGGGGCGGTGCATGGAACTCGTCTTCGTCGGCGACGCCATCAGGACATTGCGGCCGGTATAGCCGCGCCCCGTCAGACGACTCCAGCCATTCAGGACGTGTCCGACATCGGCGGCAAGTGAGCAGCCGCCGCGCCGTTTCAGCTTGCCTGATCGCCCGGCGTCAGATCGACGATCTCCGGCTCGTGCCCGGTGGCGCGGATGAAGGCGATGAGGTCGGCACTGGCCAGGCTCGTCGTCGCCGTATTGACCAGCGGGTGGAAATTGACCGTCTCTGCGGCGACCAGCTCCGCCTCCAGGATCACGCGCACGCTCGGCGGGCGGTCGTTGATCAGCCCGAACGGCGTCACCGCGCCGGGCGTGACGCCGAGCTTGTCGAGCAGCAGCTCCGCCTGACCGAAGGACAACCGGCCCGATGCGCCGATGCGGCCGTGCAGCCGCTTGAGGTCGATCGCCGCGTCCTCGCGCGCCACGACCAGGAAGAGGGCGCCCTTCTTGTCCTTGAGGAACAGGTTCTTGCTGTGCTCGCCGGCGATCGCGCCGCGCAGCGCCTGCGCCTCGTCCACCGTGAAGACCGGCGGATGGTCCACCGTCGCGGCGGCGATGCCGAGGCTGTCGAGATACTGCAAAAGGTCGTCGCGGCTCGCCGCCATGCTGGTCCCTCAATCCGTCTGTCGATACATTCACCTCAGGGCGCGGATCGCACGCCCGTATCCCCGCAACTCTAGTGTCCGATCAGCCGCCTGCAAAAGCCCCGCTTTGTTGCGCCGGCGCCAAGGACCGTTACCTGCGACAGAGCAGCGCAGGGCCCTCTGCGTAGGTTCTTCGGGGCACTGACGTATCGCAATTACATGCAAGAAATTGCATGTAAGGTGGAATCAGGCGGTGGACGGATGCGGGCCCGCGGGGACCGCTGGCGAGCCGGGAGAAAAGAATGTCTGGAGCTTTGCGCATCTTCATGCGGGTCTTGGCCGTGGCGGTTCCCATCGCCCTCGGCGCCCTGGCGATCGCCTATTCCGCTGAACTGAAGCAGCTTCCGAGCGCCAAGGAGAAGACCCCGCAAGCCACGCCGGTGCGCGTCATGACGCTGGCGCAGATGCAGATCAAGCCGCGGGTCGTCGGGCATGGCACCGTGCAGCCGGCCCGCGAATGGCGGGCCATCGCGCGCATCGACGGCCAGGTGGTGATGACTGCCGAGCGACTCGCCGCCGGCGAGATCGCCGCCGCCGGCACCGAGCTGCTGCGCCTCGGCGACACCGACCTCAAGCTGGCGCTGGCGCAGATCGATGCCCAGCTCGCCTCGCTCGCGGTCAAGGATCAGACGCTGGCCGCCAGCCGCGAGATCGCCGAAGCCGACCTTGCGCTTAGCCAGGCCGAACTGAAGCGGCAGCAGGATCTGGCCGGCCGGGGTGTCACCACCCAGGCGTCGCTCGACACGTCGCGCCGTCAAGAACTGGCGGCCCGCTCCAAGGTGGTCGAGCTGGAAAACGATCTGGCGCTCAACGGCGCCGAGCGCAATGTGCTTGAGGCGCAGCGCGCCACGGCCGCGCGCGACCTGGAATTCACCACCGTCGTCGCTCCCTACGATGTGCGCCTCACCGATGTCGCTGCCGAACTCGGCCAGGTGGTCAGCCGCGGCCAGGTGATGATCACCGCCGAAGGCACGGAGGCAGTGGAGGTCGCGGCGCAGTTCCCGATCGGCGAGGTGGGGCCGCTGGTGCGGCTCACGCCGGGTGGCACGGAACTCGACCTCAAGGCCAAGGTCCGGCTGCCCGCGGGCGACCACACGGTCAGCTGGGACGCCAAGGTGGTACGGGCCGGCGAGTCGATCGACGCCCGCACCCAGAGCACCCCGCTCATCGTGCGGGTGGACAACCCGCTCGCCCAGGCCCAGGCCGGCGCCCGCCCGCCGCTCAGGCGCAACACCTTCGTCGAGGTCGTGCTCAGCGCACCGCCGCGCGAAGCGCTGGTCGTGCCGGCGGAGGCCGTGCGCGGCGGCAAGGCGCTGGTCGCCACCGCCGACAACACGCTGGAACAGCGCGACGTCACCGTCGGCTACACGGTCGACGGCGTCTCGATCGTCGAGGCGGGCCTTTCCCCGGGCGACAAGCTGGTGGTCACCGACCCGGCCATCGCGGTGCCCGGGATGAGCGTCAAGCCGGTCGAGGACAACGCGGTCGTCGCGCGCGTCACCAAGGCGGCAAGCGGCTCGCCGGCGGGCGGCTCCGGCAAGGCGGCGACCGGCTCGGATCAGGCGCCAAGCAATCCGGACAAGGCAGCCACCGGCGCCAAGAAGGCGCCCGGATCGGGTGATGCGCCAACCAGCCCGGACAAGGCAGCCACCGGCGACAAGCCGGCCAGCGGTGCGGAGAAGGCGAAATGATCCGGCTCTTTGCCGTCCACCCGACGGCCGCCAACATCCTGATGCTGGCCTTCATCGTGCTCGGGCTGGCGGCGGCGCCGGGCCTGCAGCGCGACACCTTCCCGCTGGTCGCGCCGACCCTTGTCGAGGTGCGCATCGCCTATCCCGGCGCCACGCCGGCCGAGGTCGAGGCCGGCATCTGCCGCGAGGTCGAGGACCCGATCCGGGCGGTCGACAATCTGGCGGAGCTCACCTGTCTGGCCCGCGACAGCATGGCCGTGATCAGCGCGGAAATCGTCGAGGGGGCGGACATGAGCCGCTTCAGCGACGACATCACCGCCGCCGTCAAAGGCGTGTCGACCTATCCCGACAAGGCCGAGGATCCGATCGTGCGGGTGGTCCAGCGGGTGGCCACGGTCGCCTCTGTCGCGGTCACCGGCCCCGAGGATCCGGCGGTTCTGCTCGCCTATGCCGATGCCTTCGCCGAGCGCCTGAAGACCGATCCTGCGATCACGCAGGTGGATGTCGGCGGCTTCTCCGACCGCGAGATCGCGATCGACGTGCCGGCAGTCGCCCTGCAGCGCTTCGGCCTGACCATCGCCGACGTCGCCGCCGCGCTCGCCCGCCAGTCGCTCGACATGCCGGCCGGCACCATGGAAGGGCCCGAGGGCGATACCTCGATCCGCTTCCTCGGCGAACGGCGCACACCGGCGGAACTCGCCAGCATCCCGGTGAGCGGCAGCACCGGCGGCGGCGAGGTGTTGCTCGGCGACATCGCCACCATCACGACGGCCTTCGCCGATCCCTCGCAGGCCTCCTATTTCAACGGACAGCGCGCGGCGATCGTCGCGGTCAACAAGACCGAGACCCAGGATGCGCTCACCGTCATGGCGGCGCTCGAGCGCCAGATGGCGGCGGCCCAGGCCGCGGCGCCCGGCAACATCAAGCTGGCGATCTCGCAGGATTCGACCACCAACATCCGCGACCGGCTGCGCATCATCGGCGTCAACGGCCTGCAGGGCCTGGCACTGGTGCTCCTCACCATGTGGCTGTTCTTCGGGTTGCGCGTGTCGTTCTGGGTGGCGATGGGCCTGCCGGTCTCCTTCCTGGCGGCGATCTTCGCCATGCAGCTCTTCGGCTACACCATCAACATGATGACCATGGTGGCGCTGCTCGTCGCCGTCGGCCTGCTGATGGACGACGCCATCGTCATCTCGGAGAACATCGTGCGCCGCCGTCAGGATGGCGAGAGCGCCATCGATGCGGCGGTCAATGGCGTGCGCCAGGTGGCCCCCGGCGTGGTCGCTTCATTCCTGACCACGGTGATGATCGTCGGCCCGCTGAGCTTCATGACCGGCAGCATCGGCGCGGTGCTGAGATACATCCCCATCGTGCTCGTCATCGTTCTGGTGGTGAGTCTGGTTGAGGCATTTTTCATCCTGCCCCACCACATGCTGCATTCCCTCGACCGGAATTTGTCGCCCGGCCGCGTCGGCCGCGTCGTGAATGGCGGCTTCAACTGGCTGCGCGACCGCGTCGTGGTGCCCTTCGCCGGGCTCACCTTGCGCTTCCGCTACCTGACGCTCGGCATCGCCGCCTTCCTCGTGATGCTGTCCATCGCGCCTTTCACCGGCGGTCTCATCAAGTATCAGAGCTTCCCGACGCTGGAGAGCGATACGGTCGAGGCGCGCCTGCTTCTCGTCCAGGGTTCGCCGTTCGCCCGTACCGAACAGCGGGTGAAGAAGGTCGTGGGGGCGCTGGACAAGATGAACGAGCAGCTGTCGCCCGCCCAGCCCGGCGGCCAGCCTCTGGTGCAGAGCTACACCATCTCCTACGGCGTCAATGCCGACAGCCCCGAGATCGGCCCGCACATGGCCACCGTCAGCGCCAAGCTGCTGCCGGCCGGCACCCGCACGACCGGGGTCGCCGAGATCCTCGACACGTGGAAGAAGCTGACCGGGCCGCTGCCCGACATGGCGGCCTTCCGCATTACCGACAAGGAGCGCGGCGCCGGCGGCAAGCCGATCGACGTGCGCATCCAGGGGCCGGACCTCAAGGCGCTGGAAGCGACCGCCAGGGACATGCGCAAGTTCTTCCGCGGCTTCGCCGGCGTGCGCGACGTCACCTACGACCTGCAGCCCGGCAAGCCGGAGTTCCTGATCGCCGTCCGTCCGTCGGCGGCGACGGCGCTCGGCGTCACAGCCCAGTCGATCGCCACCCAGCTCCGCGCTGCCTTCCGCGGCGATACCGGGCTCCAGGTGCGCGACGACCTTGGCAGCCTCGACATCACCGCCCGGCTGACCGGAGCGGACCGCCAGTCGGCCGCCGACCTGGCGGCGATCAGTATCACCGGCCCCGATGGCGCGCTGGTCCCGCTCTCGGCGGTGGCCGACATCCAAGAAAGCCGCGGCTATGCCTCGGTGCAGCGCATCGACGGCTGGCGCACGGTCTCCGTGCAGGGCTCGATCGATCCGGTTGTGGCCAATTCGCGCGAGCTGATGGCGGCGCTGCGCAGCGATTTCCTGCCCCAGCTCCGCGACAAGCGGCCCGACGTCAAAGTGGTCATCGTCGGCGAAGCCAAGGACACGGCGACCACCGGCGGCTCGCTCGCCCGCAACCTCCTCATCGGCCTGATCGGCGTCTACTTCATCCTCGCCTTCCAGTTCCGCAGCTTCATTCAGCCGGTGGTCGTCTTCGCCGCCATCCCGCTCTCGCTGGTCGGCGTGATGTGGGGGCACATGCTGCTCGGACTGCAGATCTCGCTGCCCAGCCTCGTCGGCCTGGCGACGTTGGCCGGCGTGGTCGTCAACGGCTCCATCCTGCTTGTCGGATTCATCAAGGAGAAGCACGCTGCCGGCAGCGACCTGTACGAGGCGGCGGTGGAGGCGGTTCGCGACCGCTTCCGCGCCATCATGCTGACGTCGCTGACCACCGTTGTGGGGCTCGGTCCGCTGCTGTTCGAGCCCAGCACCCAGGCGCAGTTCTTGCGCCCCATCGTCGCCAGCCTCGCCTTCGGCCTGACCAGCGCCACGGTCCTGTCGCTCTTCGTCACGCCGGCCTTGTTCCTGATCCTCGCCGATCTGAAGCTGGTGCGCTCGAGCCCGGCGCACACCGACACGCCGGCTGCCGCGCCGCTCGCAACGGGAGCGTGATCACAGACGGCGGCCGGGCAGGGTGCGGCCGCCGGTCTTTCGGGGTCCGGTCGACATTCAGGTCATCTCGGCCGTCAATTGAACCCCCAGCTCCCCCCTTGCGGGGAGGGCTATCGCATGTGGGCGAGGAGAGAGAGGAGGAAGGCATCGTCCCAGGCGGCGCGTTTAACCTTGCGTCGGATGGAAGCTGTGTCGGGGTGGGAGCGCAGCAGGTTGAGGGCAAGCTTTCTGAGGATGGCGATGTTCTCGGGCCCGTGATCTTTGCGGTTCCTGGCGCGATCCTCGTTGAGGATGACGTCGAGCACCCAGTGCAGTTGGTTCTCGATGCCCCAGTGCTGGCGCACGATGGTGAGCAGGCGCTTGGCGGAGAAGCGGCGGGAGAGCAGGAAGTAGCGGACCGTCTCCTCGCTTTGGCCGCCGTCGAGCGTGCGCCGCGCGGTGAGACGGGCCACGGCACGCAGGGCGGGGAAGCCATGCTTGCGGCCGAGGCCGAGGGTCCCCACCACGACGATCTGGCGCCATTCGTGACGGCCATGGCTGATCGGCTGTTCGGTGCAGGCTTGGTCGGACCGCTTGGCGCCTACGATCGTCTGACAGGCATCTGCCCACAGCTTGGGATGGTTCTCCTTGAGGGCGAGCACGTAGTCGGCCTCGGCGTCGCGGATGGCCTGGGCGGTGTCGGCGCGGCAATGCAGGGCATCAGCCGTGACGATGCAGCCCTTGAGCGACAACAGCCCGAGGGCCTCGAGGACGCCGGCCGTCTCGTTGCGGCCGGGAGCGGTGTGTTGCGCCAGAGCCAGCCGGGCCTCGGCCGCCCACACGTTGACCAGATGCAGCGGTGTCGTCTTGCGGCCGCGGCCGTAGGCGCCCTTGACCGCCTTGCCGTCGATCGCCACCACTCCGCGGACGCGGCTGGCCCGCCCGAAGGCGGCCATGAAGCGGCGGAAGGCGGCCTCGAAGGCCTCCGGCCGCAGTACCCGGAACACCCGGCTGAAGGTGTCGTGGCTGGGGATGCCGTGCTCCAGGCGCAATACCTGCCGCAACAGCCCCTCCTTGGCGCGGCCGAAGTCGGCCATGTCGACGCAGCCTTCTGCCCCGCACAACAGCGCCGCCAGCGCGACGAACAGCACCTCGGTGAGATCGTGCATCGCGTTGGCCGCGCGCGGATCAGGCAAATCCGCGAAGCAGTCCTTGAACCTCTCCATGGCTCTCTCCCCGAAAACGCGGAGAGACCCTCAAAATCCTGTTCGCCGAAATTGGCAACAGCCCTCCCAACCCCACATGCGATTCCCCTGCCTTGCGGGGGAGGTCGGATTTCCCCGGTTTGCGTCAGCAAACCGGCCTTGGAAATCCGGGAGAGGGGTGCCCCGGTGCGGTGATGGCACAGCGGTGATGGAGCCGGCTGTGCGCCCAACTCCCCCGACCAAGTCGGGGATCCTCAAGACATGAAGGCCTTACCCTTCCAGAGAAGGGGGGGGGCTGTCACTCCAAGTCAATTCAGCCTACAGCCGGGCGATCGTCAGTCCGCCGTCGACGTTGACGATCGTCCCGGTGGCGTAGGCGATGTCCGGCCGGGCGAGCGCGCGAACCGCGGCCGCGACATCGGCGCCTTCCCCCCAGCGCTTGGCCGGGACGAGCCCGGCCTCGATCAGCGCGTCGTATTTCGACGCGACGCCGGCGGTCATGTCGGTGCGAATGATGCCGGGGCGGACCTCGAAGACGGCGATGCCATCGGCCGCAAGGCGGACGGCAAAGCCCTTCACCGCCATGGCCAGACCGGCCTTCGACACGCAGTATTCCATCCGGTTGATCGACACCATTTCGGCCGAGCACGAGGTCACGAAGATCAGCGCCCGGCCCGCCTGCGGCCCCGCCGCGAGCATCCGCCGGGCCGTCGCCTGGGCGAGGAAGAAGGCGCCGCGCAGGTTGACGCCGAGGACGGCGTCGAAGTTCTCCGGCGTCGTCTCCATGAGGTCCAGCCTCTCAGGCGGCGCAACGCCGGCATTGGAAACCAGCACGTCGATCGGCCCGAGCCCGGCCTCGATCGCATCGAGCACGCGGGCATGATCGTCGACGGCGTCGACCCGGCCGGCGATGTAGACGGCGCGGCCGCCATGCCGGGTGAGCCGGGCCAGCGCCGCGCGCGACACCTCGTCCTCGGCGGCGGTGCCGGTGATCGCCACATCGAAGCCGTCGGCGGCGAGACCTTCGGCGACGGCGAGCCCGATGCCCCGTCGTCCGCCGGTGACCAGCGCCACGCGGCACCGTTGCAAATCGGTCATGGCAGGCGCCCCCCCTCTAGTGGATGGAATCTAACACTTGGTGCCCGCGTCTGACGGCGGCGATGATTTTGTCGGGATCGGCGGTCCAGGTGAAGGGTTTGGGTTTCTGGTTGTGCTCTGCGAGGAAGCGATTGATGGCGGCCTGGAGGTCGACGACGGAGTGGAAGACGCCGCGCTTGAGGCGCCGCTTTGACAGCTTGGCGAAGAAGCCCTCGACGGCGTTGAGCCAGGAGCAGGAGGTCGGGGTGAAGTGGAAGGTGAAGCGCTCGATGGCGGTCGAGCCAGGCGCGCACCTTGGGGTGCTTGTGGGCGGCGTAGTTGTCGAGGACGACGTGGACGGCCTTGCCGGCCGGCACCTCGGCGTCGATGGCGTTGAGGAAGCGGATGAACTCCTGATGCCTGTGGCGCTGCATGTTCCTGCCGATGACGGTGCCGTCGAGCACGTTGAGGGCGGCGAACAGCGTCGTCGTGCCGTTGCGCTTGTAGTCGTGGGTCATGGTGCCGAGCCTGCCCTTCTTCATGGGCAGGCCGGGCTGGGTGCGGTCGAGCGCCTGGATCTGGCTCTTCTCGTCGACCGACAGCACGATGGCATGGGCCGGCGGATCGACATAGAGGCCGACGACGTCGCGCAGCTTGTCGGCGAACTGCGGGTCGGTGGAGAGCTTGAACTGCCGCCAGCGGTGGGGCTGCAGCCCGTGCGCCTTCCAGATGCGGCGACCGCGCTGGCGCTGATGCCGACGGCCTCGGCCATCATGTCGGCGGTCCAGTGCGTCGTCTCGCCCGGCGGGTCCGTGCAACGTCAGCGCCACCACGCGCTCGGCCACTTCGGCGGCCGAGGGGCGGAATGCGCGAGGGCCGCGTCTTGTCGCGCAGCAGCCCCTCGAAGCCTTCCGTGGCGAAGCGCTCCTGCCAGCGCCACACGCAGGTCTTCGACTTGCCGGTTCGGCGCATGATCTCGACGGTGCCGATGCCGTCGGCGCTCAACAGCACGATCTCGGCGCGCCAGACGTGCTTCTGCGGCGCGTTGCGGTCTTTGATGAGCGCCGTCAGGCGGTGGCGATCGGTCGCGAAACGTGAAGGAAATTCCCGTGCGCATGCGCCAAACTCGCATGCGCCGAACCCCAGGGGAATCCCCCGCCGGATTCACCCGTCAGATTTGATCCACTAGATGGCAAAGAATGTCGGATAGGGCTCGGCCTTCGCCAGTCGCTGGACGATGAGCGCCAGCTCGCGCATGTGGTAGTCGCCCCACATCGTCGCCTCGCCCGACGGATTGTGCCGGCCTGGCTGGACGTGGTCCCAGCCGTTGGGGCGATGATACTGGCTGTGCAGCACCAGACCTTGATGATCGGGATCGCTCGACAGATAGGTCGGGCCGAGCAGGGTGGCGAGCACCGTCAGGCCGGCCTGAGTGTAGGTCCGGGCGTCCTGGTGGCCGTGCGCCGCCCGCCAGCGTCCATAGCGAATGAGGCCCTGGGCGCCGATCGCCGCCGCCGAACTGTCGACCGGTTCGACGTCGTTCTCCGGCTCCGACGGACGGGCGTAGATGTCGCCCAGGTCCTTCAGCCCCGGCGCACCGGTGTCCCAATAGGGAATGCCGTCGGTCGCGGTATGGGCGATGAAGAAATCCGAGGTCGCTGCCGCGGCGCGGTCGAAAAGGTCGATCACCTTCGCCTTGGCGCTATAAGGCACCAGCGCCGCCTCGTCGAGCGTATCGAAGAATTCGAGCAGCTCGGCGTAGCCCGTCATGGCCCAGGCGAGACCGCGGGTCCATGTGGTGAAGCCGGAATAGCCCTGCTGGGCGTTGACGCAGCGGAAGGCGCCGTTGGTGACGTTGAAGATCGCCTCGTGGGCGGTGCGGCCGCGCTCGTCCCAGATGTCGCGACCCTCGCCCCAGAACAGGCAGTATGTCGCCGTCGTCCGTGCATGCATGACGAGCCGGCCGAGAAGCGGGATAACGGCGTCGCCTTCGCCCTTCATCACGTGGCCGAGCTGATGGCCGAGCGCCAGCACGCGCAGCGTCCGCATGGTGTCGATGAACAGGGAATGCGGGCCGTTGAAGGAGTAGATGTAGCCGCCGGCGTGGCCAAGGTCGGTCCACCGCCGCGCCTGCACCGCCGCCGAGCACTTCAGCGCCAGCTCGAAATACTCCTTCTGCCATTCGTTCGGCGGGATGCGCCCCTCCGCCATCAGGCGCAGCAGGTTGCCGTAGGTCGAGACCTGGTTGAAGCCGTGATCGTGGACGCCGAAATGGGTGACGTGCGCCGGCATGTTGCTGCGCGTGCGGGCAAGCCCCAGGTCGAGGAAACGCTCCTCGCCGGTGGCGTCGAACTGCAGGATCGCCGAGCCGAACTCGAAGCCCTGCGTCCAGTCCGTCCAGCCGCGCGGCTGATAGCGGCCGGCGACGGTGTGGACCGGCGCGCCGGCCGAGCGGTCGAGGGTGGCGTCGATCGACAGGATCTTGCCGCCCGATACCTGCCACATGTGCTCGATCGCCGGCAGCAGCCGTTCCGGCGTCAGGTCGTCATCGATCTTCATCAGGCGTCTCCCCAAAAGCGTCGTTCCGGCAGCGCATCGGCGCACCTGCATAGCGGTGCCGGAAGATCCCTGCGCCGGCCGGATCCTGGCGAAATCCGGGGGCCGACGCGGTCTGCCGTCCGGCAGGCGCCGGCCGCTCCCCCAGGAGCAAAAGTAACTCGTTGGTTACGCGTTGCCACCACTTTTCGGCGGCGACGGATCCACGCCGGGTGCGACGCTCAAAGAGCGCGGCTTTCCCGTTCCAGCGCCGCACGACGCCACTCGAACCGCGCGCACGCAAGCTCGCGCGTGAGGCGACCGATCACATCCGCTGATTCCAGAAGATCCGCCGCAACGCGGCCAAAAAAAAGCGAAACGCCGGGTTGCAAAGCGCCTGAATCCCCGGCTATGGGGGCAGCATGAAAATGTCTTATCAGCCGGAAGTTGACGGCCTGCGTACACTCGCGGTTTTGAGTGTCACGCTCTACCACCTGAATCTGCCGTTCTTTGGTGGCGGCTATGTTGGCGTGGATGTGTTCTTCGTCATATCCGGTTACTTGATCACGCGGCTGATCGTTGGCGAGATTGAGAAAAGTGGGTCGTTCCGGTTCGCTTATTTCTACCAACGGCGGGTCCGCCGCCTGTTCCCAGCTCTGGTGTCGACAATCGCCTTCTCGGTAGGAGGCGCGTTCCTTCTGTTCTCACCCGAGCAAATGAAGAACTTCGGAGCGTCTGCCATTGCCGCGGTGTTCAGCGCCTCGAACTTCTATTTCTGGTCGCAGGCGGACTATTTTGATGCGCTGGCAACATCGAAGCCGCTTCTGCACACGTGGTCATTAAGCGTTGAAGAACAGTTCTATCTGCTGTGGCCGGCGGCGATCGTGCTGCTGAGCCGTTTTGGTCGAAAAGCACTTATCGCAGGTATCGGCTTCGCTGTTGTCGCAAGCCTTGTGGCGGCCCAAATCTGGCTTCGCTATGACACGGCTGGCGCATTCTATCTGCTGCCAACTCGCATAATGGAACTTGGCATCGGAGGGCTCGCATCATTCGTTCGCAGGCCGCAGCGCGGCGGCTGGCTGGATCTGGTTTCGGCCGCTGGTCTAGCGGCGATTATCCTGTCGATCGCTTTCTATACCGATGAGACACCGTTCCCTGGACTTATGGCGCTGCTTCCTTGTCTCGGCGCTGCGGCTTTCATCGTTGCCGGCAATTCTGTCGCGGTAGGCGGTTTGTTCCGCACCGCGCCAATCGTGTGGGTCGGCCGGATCAGTTATTCAGTTTATCTCGTCCACTGGCCCCTTGTCGTATTTGCGCAGGCCTATCAGATCCAGCCGTTCAGCGGCGTCGAAAAGGTGGCGATCGTCGTTGCCTCGATCGTTCTCGGCGCCGCCCAATTCTATCTGGTCGAAGAGCGATTCCGGCATATCCGGCCTGCATCCTGGCGCGCACGGCGCGTCTTCCCCGTTGTGCTTGGCACGGCACTGATCGTTGCGGCGCCGGCATATACGGCGACGATTGATGGGTGGTCATGGCGGCTTCCGGAAACGCGGATCGAGAAAAGCAACCGCGACTGGTTGCGCTTCGAAGACCAAAGCTATTGCCGCAACAACAAGAAGGGAGCGAGTGACCTTTTCGACTGCCAAAACTATCGCGGCAAGGATAAAAACATCGTCCTTTGGGGCGACAGCCACGCACTTCATCTGGTCTCCGGGATTTCTATTAATTTCCCAGATTATAACGTTTTCACAATTTACCGTAATGGATGCGTGCCGCAATCCGGGTTTGAGAACTTCGTCCGCAAGATGGGCGAGAAAACGGATGACTGCATTAAGCACAACAGGCGGGTTCTCAAGTTCTTGTTGAGTCAGCCGCCGACGAACATCATCCTGTCCGCCGCAAACCGCGCACCGGTCGAAGAATCGGCGAAGGCGATGGACTACCTTGTATCCCAGCTCAAGAATGCAGGGCATACGGTTGTGGTGATGGGCGATTTCATTCGGCCGGGCGTTTCTCTCGTCGATTGCGTATCGGTCCCGGCTTACGTCATTGACGACAACAAGGTGAACACGCGTTGCCACGGCGATGTGGCAATGCAGAACCGGGAGCTGGACTACGACCGATACATGGCGAAGCACGTTTCGAACTACGTTTCGCCAGGCCCGATACAATGCCCTAGTGGTGATTGCTCATATTTTCACGACGGGCAGCTCCTCTATCGCGATGACCACCATATGAACGTGCCGGGCTCGATCTACTTTATCGGCAAGCTGAAGGATCGTCTGCCGTTCCGAGAATGATGACGGATCATACCGCTGAGGCGCCGCGTTCGACGCCAACCGTGCAGGCTCGGCCGTACCGCGAGGCGGATCAATGATCTGATCGTCCTTTCCCTTCTCGGCCGAATCATCCTTCCTGTCGACCGAGCACCTCGAGCCGCCGCCCGTGCCTGACCTCTGGCGGCGGGCTTTTATGCCCCGACGGCGGAACGGTTCGGGAAGGGACTGCGCCAGATCTGTGCCACACGGCCATGCACGTTCCTGCATGGTTCTGCACATCGGGCACCGCCGCGCGGCGGGGAATGGCGCAACAGCTGTTGGATTTGCGTGGGATTTGCTGGTGCTGCCGGTAAGGATTGAACTTACGACCTCCCCCTTGGGCGAGGGTTCCTTCAGTCGCTCCTCAATGTCGAAAAACCCGCCTTGGCCACGCATTCCATCCCTCCCAATTCAACCGGAGCCAGGGAATCACATCAGCCCGAAAACCACGAGGTTCTTGGAGGCGTTCAATCTGTATCGCAAATCTGTTATTTCCGGGTATGTTCTGGTCATGACCAGCGAGCATCTGCCGGTCAACATGCAAGGGCAGGCGGAATATCGACGGGGGTTCTCGCGCAACGTTTTCGTGCCGCTCCCGGCAGCAGACTGCTGTCGCGTGGAATTTCAGAACGTTGTTTGTAAACCTCTCGAGACCTGCGTACGGTCCTTGCAACAGACGGGTTCACTATGGGTGTTGTACGTTTTCTCTTGGCCATTGCGGTCGTTGTCGATCATGCCAGAGGGGTGCACGTCCTCGGGTATTCGTTGCTGTCCGGCGTGACTGCAGTTCAATGCTTTTACGTGATTTCCGGCTTTTTAATTACAATGGTATTGAATGAGCGGAAAGCTTACAGCGACGTCGTGAAATTTTGGATCAGTCGATATTTAAGGCTTTGGCCCGCTTACATTGTCACCGCGATTGTCAGCTTGTTCATATGGAAGTGGCATACGCTGACGGTTGTGCTCCCTAGCGTCGCATCCGCATGGACTGTACTATTAATCGGGTTGACTAACCTTGGCCTCTTTTTTCAGGAATGGGTGCATTTTTTCCAGCTTGCTCCCGGCGGTGGAGTGGAATTCACGCCGGATTTCAGCAACGGGACGACCCCAAAACTTTGGTCTTTTTTGCTCGTTCCGCAGGCTTGGTCGCTTGGCGTTGAGTTGTCATTCTACCTGATCGCCCCCTTTGTGTGCCGAAAGTGGTGGCGCGCAGCCGGATTATTCCTTTTCGGTCTAGCGTCTCGGTTGATCGTTGCACAATTACTTCCCGTCGGAGATCCTTGGCTCAAGCGTTTCGCACCATCTGAAATGATGCTGTTCGCCTCTGGCGGGCTGGCATATTTTGTCGGCCGCCGCTTTCTCGTTAAGTATGTCGCCACCGCGCGTGTTTTGATGGTGTGGAACGACCCCGCTCCCGCGGCATCATGTGCCAGAGGTCCAGTCGTTTGCAGGCTGGGCCACAGAGGAGGTCGTTCCATGGTCGAAACTACGATAATTGGGCTCGATGTCGCCAAACAGATATTCCAGATTCACGGCGTCTCGGCAGATGGCAAGACTTCGGTCAGGCGGCAGCTTCGCCGCTCCGAGCTGCTTGGGTTCTTTGGCAGGCTGGCGCACTGTATTGTTGGCCTTGAAGCCTGCGGCGGTTCACACTTCTGGGCACGCGAGATCAGGGCGCTCGGCCATGACGTCCGATTGATCCCACCAGCGTATGTGAAGCCCTACGTGAAGCGTAGCAAGACGGACGCCGTCGACGCCGAGGCGATATGCGAAGCGGTATCCCGGCCGACCATGCGCTTCGTCCCGATCAAGACGGCCGAGTGCCAAGCTGCCGTGATGGTGCTGAAGACCCGAGGCCTCTTAGTCCGCCAGCGGACCCAGGCGATCAACGCGCTGCGCGGGCATCTCGCCGAACTCGGCATTGTCGCAGCCAGGGGGTTGGCCAAGGTCGAGACGCTGATCGAAATCGTACGCGACGAGAATGATCGGCGATTGCCAGCCGCGGCGCGAATGGCGCTCAAGATGCTGGCTGACCAGGTCGAGGCATTGACAGAGCGTGCCGACACGCTTGAGCACGAGATCGTCGCCGAGGTTCGGCGGGACGATACCATGCGGCGGCTTGCAACAATCCCTGGTATCGGTCCGATCACCGCGGCTACGATCCAGGCGCTGGTGCCTGACCCCGGCATCTTCACCTCGGGACGGCACTTCGCCGCATGGATCGGATTGACGCCGAAGATGCACTCGAGCGGTGGCAAGGAGCGCTTGGGAAAGATCTCCAAGATGGGGAATTCGACGCTGCGTTCTCTTCTCGTCGTGGGCGCCACAGCAGTGTTGCGGCATGCCCGCCGCGGCGCTCCGATATCGCCTTGGCTGACCGCGTTGTTGGAGCGCAGGCCAGCCAAAGTCGCAGCCATCGCATTGGCTAACAAGATGGCCAGGATTGTCTGGGCGCTGCTGACTAAAGGCGGAACGTTTATCCGAAAGAACCTGGCAGAGCGTGCGGCAGCCTGACGCGAGTACGACTTGACGAATTGGTCGGCGTAACCGCCGCCAGCCAAGGGCAAGGTGCACTCAATCAACGATGACCCCACGGGACGATATCTCGGTAAGACAGAGGCCGTGATTCCCAAAGCGCTTAACGAGCGCGCTGATTTGATTGGCCAGTCCTATCGCGAACGTCATCGAGGCCAGCGGGCCATAGGTCCGCAACCAAAGGCCGGACATATGGGCGCAACGCTCCTGTATGGGGCCAGATTGAAGAGAGCCCTTGACCGCGGGGTCGTTCCACATATGGGAATCGGTTTTGCCTTGATAATGGTATTCCTGATTCTCGGGTCGAGAATATACGGTCCAGCCATATACAAACCTGTAGACAACTGGTTCCTTAAGAACCTATTTTTAGTCAATGGCTCGTTCTGTTCGTGACCGTCCTTGCGGTGGCGCCGTTGTTCTACGGTATTAGGAGTCGCATAGATGATTACATTGGTGAGTTTAGCTATCCAATTTACATAACGCATTATTTGGTTTTGCGGATGTTGGACAGAAGCATTCCCGCCGACTACATTTTGGCCAACATTGTCATAATGGGAAGTGTATTGGTTGCGTCATTGACTTTGCTTTATCTCGTGGTGCTCCCAGTTGATCGTTTGCGAAAAGGCTTTGGGGCAAGAATAGCTGATCCCGGTAGCCGGTCTCGGTTTGCGGGGCCCGCGGTTAAGGTGGATTTGCTGACGAGAGGGACGATCGACCATGAGGACACCCAGGCGGTTCACGGCCTAGTTCAAGGCGAAGATCGCGCTTGAGGCGATCCAGGACTAGCGGACGATTGCGGAGCTGGCGACGGAAAGGTCCGGGAACGGACTGTGCCACACGGCCATGCACGTTCCTGCACGGTTCTGCACATCGGGCACCGCCGCGCGGCGGGGAATGGCGCAACAGCTGTCGGATTTGCGTGGGATTTGCTGGTGCTGCCGGTAAGGATTGAACTTACGACCTCCCCCTTACCAAGGGGGTGCTCTACCACTGAGCTACGGCAGCCGAAGCACGCGTCACGCGGCGCTTAACTGCCATAGCAGCGGGGGCGGTTCAAGCGTCTGAAATGCTTTCGGCAACTCTGCCGCGGGGCTAGAAGGGCGGACATGACCGATCGCAAGCCCTCCGACGGTGGACCGAAGACCCGGGAAGAGCGCCTCGCCGCGGCGCTGCGCGCCAATCTGCGCCGGCGCAAGGCCTCCGCGCACACCCGCCGGGAGGAGCCTGCGGAGACCGGCAATCCGCCAAAACTGGCGGAATCGCTGGAGAATTCCGGACCTTCCGGCCGGCGATCTTGAGTCGGCCGCATTCGTCCGCTAGACCCCGCGCACTGCCGGGGTGCAAGCAGCCCGGTCATCTGATTCTCTATAGGGGGGGCAGCATATGGATCGCATCCGCATCGTCGGCGGCAATCGTCTGAATGGCACGATTGCCATATCCGGCGCCAAGAATGCGGCCCTTCCCCTGATGATCGCGAGCCTGCTCACCGACCAGACCCTGACGCTGGAGAACGTGCCGCGTCTCGCCGACGTCGCCATGCTCAAGCGCATCCTCGGCAATCACGGCGTCGACTGCACGGTGATGGGCAAGCGTCCCGGCCAGAACGGCCAGGGCGAGACACTGCAGCTTTCCGCCCACGAGATCGTCGACACCGAGGCGCCCTATGACCTCGTCTCGCGCATGCGGGCGAGTTTCTGGGTGATCGGGCCGCTGGTGGCACGCATGGGCGAGGCGCGCGTTTCCTTGCCCGGTGGCTGCGCCATCGGCACGCGCCCGGTCGACTTCTTCATCGACGCCCTGAGGACGCTCGGCGCCGAGATCGATATCGACGGCGGCTATGTCGTTGCCCGCGCGCGCAAGGGACTGACCGGCGCGCGCGTCGTCTTCCCCAAGGTCACCGTCGGCGCCACCCACGTCACCCTGATGGCGGCGGCCCTCGCCAAAGGCGAGACCGTCATCGAGAACGCCGCGCGCGAGCCCGAGATCGTCGATCTCGCCCAGTGCCTCACCGCCATGGGCGCCAAGATCGCCGGCGCCGGCACCCCGACCATCCGTATCCAAGGCGTCGACCGGCTGGGCGCCGCCCGCCACGCCGTCATGCCCGATCGCATCGAGACCGGCACCTATGCCTTTGCCGCGGCGATGACCGGCGGCGACGTTCTGCTCGCAGGCGCCAGCGGGGCGCTGCTCGAGACGCCGCTGAAGCTGCTCACCGAGATCGGGGCGGAGGTCACGGCCACTAACGAGGGCATCCGCATCCGCCGCAATGGCCATGGCCTGTCGCCGGTGGAGGTGATCACCGAGCCTTTCCCCGGCTTTCCCACCGACCTGCAGGCCCAGCTGATGGCGCTGGTCAGCCGCGCCGACGGCGTCTCGCACATCCGCGAGACGATCTTCGAGAACCGCTTCATGCACGTGCAGGAGCTGGCCCGCCTCGGCGCCGACATCCACCTCGACGGGCAGATGGCGACGGTGACGGGCGTGCCGCGGCTGCGCGGCGCCCAGGTCATGGCGACGGATCTGCGCGCCTCGGTGTCGCTGGTCATCGCCGGCCTCGGCGCCGAGGGCGAGACCGTGGTCAACCGCGTCTACCACCTCGATCGCGGCTTCGAGCGCATCGAGGAGAAGCTCGGCGCCTGCGGCGCCGCCATCGAGCGCCTGAGCGGCTGATCCGGGCCAAGGCAGCGGTTGCGCGGCGGCTTGCCGCGCATTACCTGTGGCGGGAGCCCAAGGATCCCGCCCATGAATGACATCGCCACTCTCTTGAAACTGTGTGCCTTTGACGAGGAGGACCTCGCCGTCCTCTCCGCCCACGTCCAGGATGCCGTGCTCAAGGTCGCCGATCTGGTCTGGCTGCCGCAGGAGGGGCGCTTTGCCGTCGCCATGAACCGCTTCATCTGGGAGAAGGCGGCTGACGGCAAGCGCAAGGCCTTCGAGCGCCGCCGTTCGGTCCTGTCCTTCGACCGGGTGCTGGCCGCCCGCTCCAGCCACATCGACCGCGACCGCCCCGAGGCGGTGCTGGAACTGCTTGCGGTCTCATTTGAAACATCCGATACCCCTGCCGGAAAAGTGACGCTCGTCTTCGCCGGCGGCGGGGCGGTTCAGCTCGACGTCGAAGTCATCGAGGCGCGGCTCGCCGATCTCGGCGCCGCCTGGGCGACCTCGGCCAAGCCCGAGCACGACCTCGAAGGTGCCGCCGAACCGGGAAGCTGACGCCGGCGTCGAAGTAGAACCTGGAGACGCCAAAGTGACCGTCAGGCTTTCGCAATCCGATCCCGATTTCGCCGAGCGCTTCCAGGCGCTGCTCAACGACAAGCGCGAGATGGCCGCCGATGTCGACCGGGCAGCGCGCGACATCATCGACAACGTGCGCCGGCGCGGCGACGCGGCACTGATCGAATACACGGAGAAATACGACCGTCTGGCACTGACCGCGGATCAGTTGCGAGTTTCGGAGGAGGCCATCGACGCCGCCGAAAAGGCGGTGCCGCCCGCCCAGCGCGATGCGCTGCTCATCGCCCGCGACCGCATCACCGCGCACCACCGCCGCCAGATGCCGGTCGACGACCGCTATACCGACGATATCGGCGTCGAGCTCGGCACCCGCTGGACGGCGATCGAATCGGCCGGCCTCTACACGCCGGGCGGTACCGCCGCCTATCCCTCGTCGGTCCTGATGAATGCGATCCCCGCCAAGGTCGCCGGCGTCGAGCGCATCGTCATGGTGGTGCCGACACCGCCGGGCGTGACCAGCCCGCTGGTGCTCTATGCCGCCCGCATCGCCGGCGTCGACGAGATCTATCGCGTCGGCGGCGCCCAGGCGATCGCGGCGCTCGCCTACGGCACCGAGACCATCAAGCCGGTCGACAAGATCGTCGGCCCCGGTCGCGATTATGTCGCCGCCGCCAAGCGCCTGGTCTTCGGCACGGTGGGCATCGACACCATCGCCGGACCGTCCGAAGTGCTCGTCGTTGCCGATGGCGACAACGATCCCGACTGGCTGGCCGCCGATCTTCTCGCCCAGGCCGAGCACGACGCCGCGGCCCAGTCGATCCTGGTGACCGTTTCGCCTGAGCTGGCCGACAGAGTTGCGGCAGCCGTCGAGCGCCAGTTGAAGACGCTGCCGCGGACGGCGATCGCCGGCGCCAGCTGGCGCGACCATGGCGCCATCATCACCGTGACGTCGCTCGCCGATGGCGTCGCGCTCGCCAACCGTGTCGCGCCGGAGCACCTGGAACTCGCCGTCGCCGACCCGGAAGCCCTTCTTGCCGGCGTGCGCAATGCCGGCGCCGTTTTCCTCGGCCGTCACACGCCGGAAGTCATCGGCGACTATCTCGCCGGCACCAACCACGTTCTGCCGACGGCCCGCTCGGCGCGCTTTTCCTCCGGCCTCTCGGTGCACGACTTCATCAAGCACACCTCGCTTGTGAAGCTCGGTCCCGACCAGTTGCGCGTCCTCGGCGATGCCGCCATCACGCTGGCCGAGGCCGAGGGGCTCGGCGCCCACGCCCGCTCCGTATCGATCCGGCTGAACCGGTGACCGGGGTCGACAAACAGCACGCCTCCGGCGGCCGGCTGGTGGCCGTCGAGCTCGACGACAGCGCGCGGTGGCGCAGTACCCCCTATATCGATCACGAGCGCGACGCCGCCATGCGCGACCTTCTCGCCGACAACGCCTTCTCGCCCGTCGGCCGCTGCGGTGATGAATTCCGGCTGCGCCTGGCCATGGCCAATCGCCGCCTGGTCTTCGACATCCGCGACACCGACGACCGGCCGCTGGTCAGCCACATCCTGTCGATGACCCCGCTGAAGCACGTCATGCGCGACTATTACGTCGTCTGCGAGGCCTATTACGGGGCCGTCGGCAGCGCCTCGCCGGCCCAGTTCGAGGCGATCGACATGGGGCGCCGCGGCCTGCATGACGAGGGCGCCGAACTGCTGCGCGAGCGCCTGAAGGGCAAGATCGATCTCGACCGCGCCACGGCGCGCTGCCTGTTCACTTTGGTCGCCGCCCTCTACTGGAAAGGTTGAGGCGGGGCCGCCGGAAGGGGCGCCTGTTCACAATTCGCCCGCGATCGGCTAGCTACGACGCCAGCGGGGCCGTATGCCCCACAGACTCACACAGGCCGCGGGTCCGGGCGGCGCCTCGATCCACCTCCTCGACGGAACCACAATGGCCGGTCGCGTCAAACTCATCCTCGCTTCAGGCTCCCCGCGGCGCCTGGCGCTGCTTGCCCAGATCGGCGTTGAGCCTGACCGGGTGATGCCGGTCACCATCGACGAGACACCGAAGAAGAGCGAACCGGCGCGCAATCTCGCCAAGCGGCTGGCCGACGAGAAGGCGGCCGCCGCGATTACGCTCGCCAGAAGCGAAGCCGAGCTTGCCGGCGCGCTGATCATCGCCGCCGATACCGTCGTCAGCGTCGGCCGCCGCATTCTCGGCAAGGCGGAAACCATCGAGGAGGCGGCCGTCAGCCTGCGCCTGCTCTCCGGCCGCGCCCACCGTGTCCATACCGGCGTCGTGCTGGTCAGCGCCGGCGGTCAGCTGCGCCGTCGCCTGGTCGAGACGCGCGTGCGCTTCAAGCGGCTCTCGCGCGAGGACATCGATTCCTATCTTGCCTCGGGCGAGTGGCGCGGCAAGGCCGGCGGCTACGCCGTGCAGGGCATTGCCGGTGCCTTTGTCGTCAAGCTCACCGGTTCTTATTCCAACGTCGTCGGCCTGCCGCTCTACGAGACCATGACGCTGCTCACCGGCGAAGGCTATCCCGTCCACTTCAACTGGCTGAGTTCCGGCTAGTGTCCGCTGACGACAAGCCTGCGGGCGCCGAGATCGTGCCGCTCAGGCCGCGCGGTAAATGCCCGATTTGCGGCAAGCCGTCGGATTGGGCGCGGCGTCCCTTCTGCTCGAAGCGCTGCGCCACCATCGACCTCAATCGCTGGCTGTCCGGCTCCTATGCCATTCCCGCGGCGGAGGAGGACGATCCAGGCGCCGAGGAGGAGGGGGAGGATGGTGACGGGCGGGCGTGACGCGGCCGCAGCGCTGACCTTCGCGGTCGGGCCGGAGCGCCGCGTTTCGGGCCTGCTCGTATTGCCTGCCGGGGCACATGCCCTCTACGTTCTCGCCCACGGCGCCGGTGCCGGCATGGCCCATCCGTTCCTCGCCGCCATGGCAGCGACGCTCGCCGAACGTGGCATCGCCACGTTGCGCTACCAGTTCCCCTATATGGAGGCCGGCAGCCGCCGGCCGGATTCGCCGGCGATCGCCCACGCCGCCGTGCGCGCCGCGGTCGCGGAAGGTGCGCGCCGGGCGCCGGGGGTGCCGCTCATTGCCGGCGGCAAATCCTTCGGCGGGCGCATGACCTCGCAGGCCCAGGCGCTGGAACCGCTGGCCGGCGTCGCCGGCCTCGCCTTTCTCGGCTTCCCGCTCCACCCGCCGGGCAAGCCCGGCGACGAGCGCGGCAACCACCTGGCCGACGTGCGCGTGCCCATGCTGTTCCTGCAGGGAACGCGCGACGAATTCGCCGATCTCGGCCTCATCGAACCCCTCTGCCGCCGGCTCGGGGACCGTGCCACGCTCCACCTCGTCGAGGCCGCCAATCACTCTTTCAAGGTGCCGGCGAAGAGCGGGCGCAAGGACGCCGATGTCAGGGCCGAACTGGCCGATGCGCTGGCCACCTGGGTGGGAGAAATTCTGGCGAAATAGGGCCGGTTTTGGCTTTGCCGCCGAACTGGACACCCCACCGACGTTTCACTATAACCGCCCACGCGCCGCGGGTTTGTATGGTCCGCGGCGCCTTGTTGGCCCAGGTAGCTCAGATGGTAGAGCAGCGGATTGAAAATCCGCGTGTCGGTGGTTCGATTCCGCCCCTGGGCACCAAACAGTCAAATAAATCAATAGCTTATTCGACTGAACCTATCTGCTTGTATGTAGCTTCGAGCTTTCATACAATTCATACGTGACCAGTCGTTCGACCCCCTACGATTTGCAGTCTGTGCCTGGGTATCCAGACGCTCTGCAGATTTATCGAAATCCCTGCCTCTCGCAAATGGCAGGTGCGAATGTTCGTCGACCGCAAATATGTGCGGAAGAGCACGGGAACCGACGACAGAGCTCAAGCCGTCGAGTTCGCGAAGAAGCTCTACGACAGCATTCGCATCAATCAACGTCTCGACGTGAACGTGCATACCGACACGTTCCATGCCTGCGCTCAGCACCTGATACGTCACCAGGAGAGCCTGGTCGCGTCAGGACAGCGAGACGCGCGAATCGTGACGGAGGACCGTCGCAAGCTGAAGCACGACGTCCTACCCTTCTTTGGAACGACTGGGGCATTCCCCACCCTCCCTCCTGAAAGATCAAACGCTTAGGTCGCGAAAATGCCCCACCGCGTTCAGGCGACAACGGGAGTGGGGCACTTTTGTTCGATTTCTGTTTCCGTCGAAACGCTCCATGGCCTTCGCGACGAGCACTGTTTGGCGGGCGCCGCGCGTGTAAGCGGACGACCTCCTTCGACGTCGTGTGGCTGGGGACGGCCATGATCTCGCTCTCGCCGGGCGCACCGGAATTGAAAGTGTGATCGGCTTGCGCTTGTTCGCCTGCGTGAAAGTGAGCGAGCCATTCTTGATGTGCTGGCGGCCAAGCGCGACCACGTCCGAGCGCCGCTGGCCGGTGTAGAGCAACAGTGCCAGAGCAAGGCGCGCTCTGGGACCGACCGGATGCCGCCCTTCTCTGAGCCGCCCAGGCACCAGCCATAGCTGCCATTCAGGGTTTGGGCAGGAAGCGCCGATCGACTTTGCAAATGTAGGTGTATTTCGGATTGACCACCTGCGTGCAGCGTGCCTCGGCGATCTGGCCGAGCAACATGTAGGCTTCGGGCGCCGGGATGCCGTAGTCATCCTCCAGCCAGTAGATCATCTCCTGGAAGGCGAGACGCATGGCATCCTCGAGCGGACGGGCGCAGCCTAGCGTGCAGATGTGCGTCGGGGTTTCGATGCGCGGGTGGTTGAGCCGCTTCGGCGCCGGCTCCAGGCTGACGCGGACCCTCAGCTCGGTGGCGATCTCGATGGCGCCCATGCCGTTGGCCTCGCCGTCGCCCTGGAGCGCGTGGCAGTCGCCGAGGAAGAGGTGGGCGCCGTCCTTGTGGACGCGCAGCTTGACCGTGTTGCCGGTGGTGATCTCCTGCACATCGAGATTGCCGCCATGCGTGCCGTTGTCGACGGTCAGCACCGCGCCGTGCACCGGCGCCACGCCGACGACGCCGATCATTGGCTTCACCGGCAGCTTGAGCGTGTCGCTCCAGTGGACGATGCCGTCGCTCACCGCGACGGCTCGGGTCTGAATGCCGAACTCCTTCTGCCGCACCCAGTCGGGAAACATGCCGATACCGGGCCACAGCGCCGTGAAGCCGATCTTGTCGAGGGCGATGTCGAGGATCTCGACGCTCAGCATGTCGCCGGGCTTGGCGCCGCGTACCTCGATTGGCCCGGTGGCGCCGTTGACGAAGGGTAAGGTGACATCGGCTTCGGTGAGTTGCTGGCCAACGGTGTGGATCGTGCCGTCATTGACGTTAATCGCCGTCTCGACGGTGACCTCCTCGCCGGGATCGATGGCGGCGATGAACGGATCGTCGCCGGAGAGGGCGTATTTGATGTTGCCGGCCTTGGTGATGCGCATGGGGTGGCTCTCTCGATTAGTGGGGAAGACGGCGGCGCCGGGCTCAGGCCTCGGTTCGCCAGGGGGTGAGCAGGCGTTCGATCTTGCCGACCAGGTAGGTGAGGCAAAGGGCGAGCGCGATGATCACCACCAGCGCGGCGAAGACCTTGGGAATCACATAGAGGCTGCCAGCCTTGAAGATGGCATGGCCGAGCCCTTCGGACGAAGACATGAACTCGCCGATGATGGCGCCGATGAGGGCGAAACCGACCGTCAGCTTGAGGCCGGCGAAGATGTCGCCGAGCGATGCCGGCACGATCAGCTTGACAAAGATGTGCTGCTTGGAGGCACCGAGCGTGCGCACCAGGTTGATCTGGTCGATGTCGACCGTCTGGGCGCCCTTGTAGGCGGTGACCAGGGCGACGACGATGACGGAGAGGGTCGCCATGGCGACTTTCGAGGCCAAGCCCGTGCCGAACCAGATGATGCAGATCGGTGCCAGCGCGATGATCGGAATCGAGCCGAGCGCGATGATGAAGGGCTGCACGACGCGCGAGACGAAGCGCGAGTACCAGAGCGCCAGGCCGATCATGGTGCCGAGCACATTGCCGATGACGAAGCCGAGCAGGGTCTCGAGTGCGGTGATCCTGGTGTCGGTGACGATGCTGCCGTCCTGCACCATCTGCACGAGAAAGCCGAATACGGCGCTCGGCGAGCCGAAGAGAAAGGCGTTGAGGGCCACGTTGGCGGTGGCAAACTCCCAGGCGCCGAGCAGAATGACGAGCACGGCGATCTGGCAGAGAAGCACCAGCAGGGTGCTGCGCAGCGACGGCGACAGCCACCGCCGCTTGCGGGTGGCGAGCGGGCATGGTGACATCGGTCATGATCTTCTGCCCCTCGGCGTTCATGAGCGCCTCCGCACGTCAAGCTCGCTCCAGATCGCGCGGATGTATTCGGTGAAGTTCGGCGCTTCGCGCGCCGCCATCATGTCGGTCCGGTCGACGTCGATCTCGATCTCGTGGATGGCGCGGATGCGCGCCGGACGATGGCTGAGGACGATCACCCGATCGGAGAGCGAGACGGCTTCCTCGACGTCGTGGGTGATGAGCAGCAGGGAGCGGTGCTGGCTGCGCACGAGCCGCGCCACGTCGCCCTCGAGAACGAGCTTGGTCTGGAAATCGAGTGCGGCAAAAGGCTCGTCGAGGAGCAGCACCTCGGGCTCGTTGGCAAGCGTGCGCGCAAAGGCGACGCGCTGGCGCATGCCGCCGGACAGCGCCGAGGGATAGTATTCGTGGAAGCCGTGCAGGCCGAGGGTGTCGAGAAGCTGGCGGCCGCGGTCGATCTGGTCGTCAACCGGCACACCGTGGATTTCGAGGCCAAGGGTGACGTTGGCGAGCGCCGTGCGCCACGGCAGAAGAAGGTCCTTCTGCAGCATGTAGCCGACGCGTTTGGGCATGCCGTGGCTGGCGCCGCCGTGCCAGCTCACGCTGCCGCCGCTCAGCGGCATCAGCCCGCACAGCAGGTTCAGGAGCGTGCTCTTGCCGGCGCCGGACGGGCCGACGATCGACACGATCTCGCCGCGGGCGAGCGAGAAGGAGATGTCGGCGATCACCTCGTTGGGCTTGTCGAGGTCCTCGCCGAACACCTTGCGCAGATTGGTGACGACCAGGGGCGGAGCGAGTCTCCGCCCCTGGCGCGATTTCACTGGGTCGATTGGCTGGCATCACGCCATCCATCCTCGTTGCTGGTGGTAAGGGCCCTACTCCGGAGCCTTGACGTCAACTGCTTCCTTCACGGCCTGCTCGGCGAAGGAGTTGTCGATGACCTGATCCATCGGGATCGAGTATTTGACGTTGCCGAGGAACTTCTGCATGGCCATGAGATTGTCCCACTCGTCCTTCTGGGTGACCACCGTCTCGGCCGGGATCTTGTAGGTGATCTCAGCCTCGATCGCCTTGTCGGCGACGTCGCCGGGAAGGTCGGGGAATTCCATCCGTGCCACTTTCTTGGCATAGGCCGGGTCGGCATAGACCAGCCGTCCGGCTTCCTCGAAGGACTTGACCAGGGCGAGCACGATATCGGGATGCTCCTTGGCGTACTCCGGCAGCACCATGATGCCGGTATTGCAGAAGGGGCCGACATATTTGGCAAAATCGAAGACGACCTTGGCGCCTTGGGATTCCGCCTGGGCGACACCCGGCTGATAGGCGACCGCCATGTCGGCACGGCCGGCAAGCATCGCAGCAATTTCCGTGCCCGGATTGACCTCGAGGATCTTGGTGTCGACCTGCGGCTTCAACCCGTTGTCGAGCAGCAGCTTCTTGGTGACGCTGAAGTTCGTGTTGGGGTCAGGCGAAGTCACCACCGTCAGGCCCTTGAATTGCTTGGGGTCGGTCAGCATGGGCAGCGTCTTGGAGACGCCGAAATAGTGCGCCCGCTGGACGACGGTGCCGACGACGATGCCGGGGCCGCCGGCTTCACGCGACATCTGCACCATCGTCGCGTCCCCGATGGCGAAGGGCGAGCTCTTGCCGAGGACTGAGGCGAAGGCCTGCGTGTCACCGCCGGCTGCCGAAAGATTCAGCTTCAGGCCGTTCTTGGCGAAGATGCCGGCATGCATGCCGACATAGAGATTGATGTAGCCGAGGTTGTGAACGGCCTCGACGAAGTTGACTTCGGTGAGGTCGGCGGCGGGAGCCTGGCCGGCGGTAAGCATGACGGCGAGCGCGGCACCGACCAGAGGCAATGCACGGCCTTTGGACGACGGGGCCGGCGGAGTCCGATGAGGCAAAGACATGCTTTACTCCTTCTCGAGTGTGGCCGTCGAAGCCTGTTCGACGGGCCGGGTTTGATGGCTTCGCGCGCTTGCGAGCCGACCGGATGCGGCCGGCGTGGGGGTGTCGCTGACCCCAATCGGGCGGGAGAGAATGTCGAGGGCGGCCTGAACGCCGCCACGGCGATGCGGGACTCCGAAGGCGGCAAGGCCCATCTCGATGCCGGACAGCGTGCCGGCGAGCATGAGTGCGTTGAAGCTGCCGAGGTGGCCGATGCGAAAGATGCGCCCGCGCGTGCGGCCGAGGCCGGCGCCGAGGGACATGTTGAAGCGGTCGAGCACGAGCTGACGGAAGACATCGGCGTCATGACCGTCAGGCATGACGACGGCGGTGACGGTGGCCGAATGCTCGGCCGGATCGAGCGACTGAATGTCGAGCCCCCAGGCGTCGACGGCGGTGCGCGTCGCCCGAGCGTGGATGGCGTGGCGGGCGAACACTGCGTCGAGCCCCTCCTCGAAGAGGATGGTGAGCGCTTCCTTGAGCCCGAACAGCAGGTTGGTCGCCGGGGTATAGGCGAAGGCGCCGGTGCGGTTCGAGGCGAGCATGTCCTCCCAGCGCCAGTACGACCGGCGAAGCTCGGCCGCCTTCGACGCCGCCAGGGCACGTTCGCCGATGGCATTGAAGGCGAGGCCGGGCGGCAGCATCAGCCCCTTCTGCGAGCTGGCGACCGTGACGTCGACGCCCCATTCGTCGTGGCGGTAGTCGATGGAGGCGAGCGAAGAGACGGTGTCGACCATCAGCAAGGCCGGATGGCCGAGCGCATCCATGATCCGCCGCACCGCCAGGACGTTCGAGGTGACCCCGGTCGATGTCTCGTTGTGGACGCAACACACCGCCTTGATGGCGTGATCGCTGTCTTCGGCGAGCGCCGCTTCGACTGCCACCGAAGAAACGCCGTGGCGCCAGTCGCCGGGGATGAAATCGACGGCGAGAGACAGGCGCTCTGCCATCTGCTTCCACAGCGTGGCGAAATGGCCGGTCTCGAACATCAGCACCCGGTCGCCGGGTGAAAGAGTGTTGGCGAGCGCCGCTTCCCATGCGCCGGTGCCGGAGGAGGGGTAGATCACCACCGGGCCGGTGGTCCTGAAGACCGCTTTCAGGCCCTCGGTCACCTCCACGGCGAGGCTGGCAAAGGCGGGGCCGCGATGGTCGATGGTCGGCGCGGCGATGGCACGCAACACGCGATCCGGCACATCACTCGGTCCCGGGACCTGCAAGAAATGGCGGCCAGCCGCAAAACTCATCCCGTTTGACGCCCCTTACAGGCAGAGCCATCGTTCTACCTTCACGATTTTATGCATTATGAATAGCAATGGGTGGCGATCAAAGAGCGGGCGTGAATATTGTTTATGCATCAATGAGATAAATTTTGTGCGCCTGCACAAACAAAGGCCAAAATGAATAATGAATGCAAATTGGCCGACATGACGCAAGAGCCGTGCTTGATTCGCGGGGCGGTTCGGCGGAGTGTGAAACTGTGTCTGGACGGTCGATTCGTTGCTGCCAGGCCGCCGGCTGGTGTGCGGAAGCTGGTGGTGTTGGCGATGGCAGGCGTGCTGGTCGGCCGAACGGTCCGTTCCCACGCTGCGGCTTGAAGCCAGCAACCGGGCCTCGCGTGAGGCACGACATGAAAGGCAGGGAGGACGCGACCCGGTGAATTCGACATCGGCAGGAAATCATTTCCCGCCGCTCGCTTCACGACGAATTGGTCGAACGGCTGCGCGACATGATCAGCGACGGCGAATTGCAGCCCGGGACGCGGGTACCGGAGAAGCTGTTGTGCATCCGCTTCGGTGTCTCACGGACGCCGCTGCGCGAGGCGCTCAAGGTGATGGCCTCCGAAGGGCTGGTCGAGCTGCTGCCCAATCGCGGCGCCGCCGTTGCCAAGCTCAGCGTTAGCGATGTCGAGGAGGTAATCCCGGTGCTGGCGCACCTTGAGGCGCTTGCCGGGGAGCTCGCCTGCGCCAACATTACCGATGAAGAGATCGTCGAAATCCGCCTGCTGCACTACCAGATGGCGCTGCACTACACGCGCAAGGAGCGGCCGGCCTATTTCAAGATCAATCAGGAGATCCACGAGCGGATCATCAGCGCGGCGCGCAACCGGACGCTCGCCAACCTCCATCGCTCGGTCGCCGGCCGCATTCGCCATGCGCGCTACCTCGCCAACCTGTCCCGAAAGCGCTGGACGCAGGCGGTGGAGGAGCACGAGGAGATACTCAACGCCCTCGCTGCCCGTGACGGCCCGCGTCTCGGCGCGATCCTCCAGCGGCACCTCGTCAACAAGCTTGAATCGATGCGCGAAAGTCTGATGACGGAGGATACCGGGGACCTTGCTGCCGATGAAGGTTGAGGACGTGGTCGGCATTGCCGCGCTTGATGCCGACGCGATGGCGGATGCGCTCGACGCCGGGCGGCTGACCGCAAGCGCCTTGGTCGACGCCTGCCTCAACCGCATCGCGCAATGCGAAGACGTAGTCGGCGCGTGGGCGTTTCTCGATCCCGAGATCGCGCGCCGCCAGGCAGCGGAATCCGACGCACGGCGCAAGGCGGCGTGGGCTGCGCAGCAGGCTCGACGGCGTGCCTGTCGGCATCAAGGACATCTTCGATACCGCCGACATGCCGACCGAGAACGGCACCGCACTTCATGCCGGTCGCCGGCCGGCGAAAGACTCCGCGGTGGTAGCCCGGCTCCGCGTCGCCGGCGCCATTGTCATGGGCAAGACAGTCACCACCGAGCTTGCCGTCTATTCGCCGGGCAAGACGCGCAATCCGCGCGATCCCGCCCGCTCGCCCGGCGGCTCGTCGAGCGGCTCGGCCGCCGCGGTGGCAGCGTCCATGGTGCCGCTGGCCGTCGGAACTCAGACCAACGGGTCGGTCATCCGCCCGGCGGCTTATTGTGGCGTCGTCGGCTTCAAGCCGACGCGCGGGCTGATCCCGCTTGATGGCGCGCTTGCCCAATCGGCGCCGCTCGACACGGCTGGCGTCTTTGCCCGCACTGTCGTCGATGCGGCGCTCATCGCCGAGCATCTCATTGCGAACGCAAACCTCTCGGCGCAGGCGCGGCAGGCTCCCTCCCGGCGACCGCGGCTGGCATTCATCAAGACGGTTGTGTGGGAACAGGCCGATGACGATTGCCGGGAGGCCTTCAGCGCGTTCGTCGAAAGTCTCGAGGAGCATCGCCGAGGAGGTGACCCTGGCGGCCCCCTTCGCTTCGGCGATTGCCTGGCACGGGACAATCATGGAGGCGGACCTGGCACAGAGCTTTGCCGCAGAATACGAGCGTGGGGTGAGCGACAGGCTCGGCGCGATGATCGCGCGCGGCCAAAGCACCACCGCTGCCGAATATGCCGCCGCACTGGAAAAGGCCGCAGGCCTCAAGGCGGACCTGAAGGGCATCTTTGCCGATTATGACGCGGTGCTGACGCCGGCGACGCTTGGCACCGCGCCGATCGGGCTCGAATCGACCGGTAGCCCTGCATTCTGCACGCTGTGGACGCTGACCGGTGTGCCCGCAGTCACCGTTCCTCTTCTGAAGGGTGGCGACGGAATGCCGCTCGGCGTGCAACTCGTCGGCGCTGAAGGCGACGATGCCGGGACTCCTGCGTACCGCCCGCTGGCTCACTGAGTTTGCAGGTGCGTCGTCCTAGGTGCGATACCGTTCAGGGAACGCTGGCTTGTCCATCACATGCTGGCACGCAGCGGGTTCAATCCGCCGGGGATCACCTTCCCGGTCTCCGCCGTGTTCCTTGAGCACATCGAACGGTACCGCGAAGTGCTCGAACACTCCTCGCGCCCCCGCCTGCCTCTCACCAAATGGGAGACAACGCCCTCGCTCAATGTCCGCGTGCTCAACGAAACGCGCGATCTCTACCGCTTTTTCGACGCGACCCGACAGGCGGAATTCCTCGCCGACAGCGTCGTGGAAACCGTCCACAACACACTGCCGCGTGAGATCGCGTACCTGCAGCGCTACAATCAGGCGAAGCGCCGCATCGAAGCATTCCTTGATCTTCCGGATGCGACATTCGACCTGATGATGGGATTCCTGCGGCAGAACGGCGGGCACTTCTCTCAGCGGGCACGCACCAAGGAATTTGCCAAGCTCACCGACGAGGAGGTCACTTCTATCGATGCTGCAGGCCCGACGCTCGCTCAACGCAAATCCATTCCGCAGATGAGCGACAGCCTCGCGCTTGGCGGCGGGCCCTACCATCTTTTTGACAGAAGCTCATTCAAAGCAGCGTTGTCGAGCATCTGCTCGGCAAGCAGCTTCTTCAGCTTCCGGTTCTCGTCCTCCAGCGCCTTCAGCCGCTTGGCCTCGGACACCTCCAGCCCGCCATACTTGGCCTTCCAGTTGTACAACGTGGCTTCCGAGATCCCGTGCTTGCGAGCCAGATCGACGGTCTTCACACCCGCCTCATGCTCCCGCAAAACCGCAATGATCTGCTCTTCCGTCAACCTCTTCCGCTTCATCGGTGCGTCCCTCCGGGGCCGGACTCTAAATCTCCGTGGAGGAAAAACTCAGTGGCAGGTCAGTGCATGGGATGCCTCTGATGGTGGAAGACCTAACCGTTTGACGATGTCTTGTTTGCTGATGTCGGCGAGCGACGCGCTCCCGAATGGGAAGTGCTTCAGCAGCGGTATGCTCACGATGAGAAAGCGAGTTAGCGGATTGAAAATCCGCCCCGGTCTCATGGGAGCACCTCTCTATCCAAGCATTGCCAACGCCATGCTGATGGCGACGGCGTGCGCGGTTGTCCGCGCGCCGAGTTTGCGCCTCGCTTGTGAGAGATGAAATTCTACCGTCTTGTTCGAAATGCCGATCTCTGTGGCGATCTGCTTGGTCAACAACCCGCTGCCCGCCAAAGAAAGGCAGGTGCGCTCGCGGGATGTCAGCGCAGACCTCTTCTCCGGCGGATGAACCAGCGGTATCGCGATCTCGACCGCCGCGAGGGAGAGAATGTGGTCTGCCCGCGCCGACCGCGACACTGCGTGTATCGGGACCGTGAGCTTTTGGTATGCGACGAACGTGTTGTTCGTGATGGCAACAACGCGATGTGCGATGGGTCTGTCTGCCGCGACCGCATCGAGATAAGTCGGAACGAGCACGCCCGCCGTGAACTTCGGATCGGGTAGTTCGCCCGGGCAACTGACAACCTTGGTCGCGCCGTTCAGCCGCTCCACACCTGCTACTGCGCAAAAGCGCCAGCCAAGGGGATTATCTCCGGCGACTTCGAGGACAAGGGCGAGATCGGCATAGCGCATGCATTGGTTCACGCCTTCCAGCGGGCGACTCAGATCGAAATCGCGTGCCACTAGCAGGACCTGCGCCAGATCGGCGCCAAGGTCGTGAACGGCCGGTTCTATGCGCGCGTAGGCCAGCACAAGGGAAATCCCTAGCTATGTTAGACAAATTCTAAGTGCTAATTGCTCGGAGCACAACCTCGGATGCACCCTGGGCGATCCTTAGGGATCGCGCCAAAACACTGAGCCGGGGCTGTCGGTGGAGCCCGAGGATCTGGTCATAGAACAGGTCCGATGACGACAGGCGCGGACAGCGGGAGCGCAGGGTGTCGGGATGGTTGGTACGTCAAGCAACGTGGCAATGTTTACGGCCCGTCAACTGCCGACGAAATTGAATCCCTTCTCAAGGACAATCGCGCAAATGTTCTCGGTTTCCGGGTTGCCGTCACGCTGGGAGAGGAGGGCTGGGGCAAGACGTGAGATGCGGTCATCTGGAGGTGCGCATTGTCTGATTCCAATCGTTGTATAGACATATCCAAATTTTTGGACGAACCAGATTGTAATTCACAATCGTCTTCGACAATTCGATATGCGAACGTCATTTGGAGAGATGCCGTGTCGAGAATAGCGCCCGCGATATTTGTCTCGATATTCTTTTTCCTCTTTGGTTCCGCTACGGCCGACGAACTGGTTCGCGTCCAAGGTGTCGGTGGTCTCATCGCCTCTCAGCTTCAGGGCGTTGGAAATTCGGTTGCGGCCGAGCGGGCGCTTACCGCCGAACGTCAAGACAAGATTCGGGCATTGCAGTCTGCACTCGAAGATTGCGGGGACTGCGCCGCTCGCGATGAGCTCAAGACGCAACTGGAGTATTGGACGAAAATTGACGACGCCGTTTCGCAAGCTGAACACGCCGCGCTCGCCACAACTGGCTTGGGTCAGTACAAAGACTTTGGCGATATGTTCCGGCAACTGGGCGACGCCTTGACGTCACCCAGCTATTTGGCCAAATTGCGCAAACGCGACTGGGAAGAGCATCTCAAGAATTTGGAAGTACAGCGGGCAAACACTGCGTTAGAAATCGGCTGCCGAGAGAAGACCCGCGAAGAAGTTAAAAAAGATGGCTCTGATACGTTCATAACGAATGGAAAAGAATACTTTGTCGATAAGAAGACGTACTTCGAGTGTATAAAATCGTCGGTTAATGACGCTGCAAAAATATCTGCCATCGACCTTCAAGATTCCGTTGCGGTGAATTTCTGTGAGAATCTTTCAAGATTTCAATCCAAAGGTACCTGGAGGCGGACGGGGTTTCTCTAGCAAAGGGCGAGGTCAGAACGTATGTTGGAGAGTGCATTCGTCTGAATAGCCCTATCGAACTAGCGTTTGACAGTGCATCTGACAGTGCATTGGGTTTCGAGTTCCCTCCCCTTGACCTGCGCAGAAATTCAGGCTTCCCAATGCCTGACCGTCGAGAATCCCATTTCGGAGACTTGGTTAATTCGGCGTGTACGGACGACCAAGATCCCAAAAAATGCTTCCACAACTTCGGCACGTCGGCTCAACTTGTCGCTCAAGAAGATAGTGCGAGGAGCAATTGCTCGAAGTCTTTCAACTCCACTCCACATGGCGGCCCTATATACGAATATCTTGAGTGTATAGGCAAGAGTGATCCGTATTTTCTATTAAATCACATGATTCGTACTGTCAGCGATCAGAAAGAAACTCTGCGGAACCAGCAAGAAAAGCTCTGCAACGGATCGGCCAGCCAATTGGGGGGCAGCGCCGGAATTTGTTGGTCCAGAGATTGGAACGCTCTGGTTACTAACCAGACTGAGGGGAGAGCCTTCGCCAACATCGGTTGGGTGAATACTCGTGGCGACCAATTCATTGGTAATTGTATCAAGTGCGCGCCTCCAAAGAACGGTAACTTGGACGGCTACCTGGCGGACGGTTACCTGGCGGGAACGATCTCTTCTGACGGTCTCGAACTGGCGGGGACGTCTCGGGTGGCCTCGTCAGAAACACGGTTACTTTGATTTCCGACTGCGCGATGAGGACGTAAATCGATTCACCGGTGGCGTTTGGGACTCCGAAGGCGACTACAAAGCCGGGAAGCCCGCCGTGGTTTTGTGGTCGGGATGTTTTCACATTCAATCGCCTTGCTGAAGCAGCAATAGCGCGAAACTCACAGAATTGCCGACCTCGGGGACGCCATGACAAAGAACCTAGAACGCCCAAGGTGGGGAGCGTCGGCTGTCCTCGTTGGGCTCCTCGCCGTGCTGCTTTGCGCCTCGCGCGCGGACGCCAGATCCTACAAATGGGCCGCCGCCAGCACGACGGCCTATGCCATCACCGGCGATATCCGGGTTTCGGCGGACAGCATCACCTTCGCCAACGGCAAGCGCATCCGCATCCGGCCGGTCAGCGCGGACAAGCCGCAGGTCTTTACGCTCGTCCCGCGATCCGCAAACCCGACGCTGCTCAACGGCAACAAGCTATGCGGTGACACGCCGCCGACCTTCGTTGCGCTCGTCCGCGACGGTAACGAACTCTATATGAAGGTCTTCGACGGGCCGGAAGTGCCCGCAAGGCCGGGCTGACCCGTTTCCCGAGCCGGGCACCTGCGCGACATACAATTTCGAGCGGCCGGGCAATTCCTCAGTTGCGTTGCCATCCGCTCCCGCACGGGCGAATCCGAGCTTCGATTGCGGCAAGGCGGCAAGCGCCGCCGAAAAGGCGATCTGCGCTTCGCCGGATCTGGCGGCATTTGACCGGCAACTCGCCGACGCCTACAGCGCCGCCCTGACAGGCGCGAGCCCGGAGGACGCTGCCGCGATCAAGGCCGCGCAGCGCCAATGGCTGGCCGAGCGGGAATCGTGCGGGGCCGACGATGCCTGCATGACCGCTGCCTATCGAAGGCGCCTTGCCGTTCTGACGGCGCCGCCGCCGAGCGTGGCAGATTTGGAATCGTCGCGGTCCAGATGGACCGCCGCCAGCACAACGGCGATAGCGATCACCGGCGATATTGAGCTATCCGGCGATACGATCAACTTCGCCAACGGTACGCGCCTCCACCTTTCGCCGGTCGGCCTGGATAGGCCGCTGGTCTTCGCCGTAAGCCCGCCCACGAACCCGACGCTGCCCAATGGCGGCAAGCTATGCGGCAACGGGCGGCCGACCTTCGTCGTGCTCGTCCGCGACGGCAACGAACTCTACATGAAGGTCTTCGACGGGCCACAAGATCCCGCTGGGCCACGTCGATCCGGGGCTCGAGCCGGGCACCTGCGCCACCTATAATTTCGAACTGGCCGACGGCTCCGCTGCGGTGCTCCCGCCGGCGCCGCCCGCGGCGCCACAGCCGGCCGCCGCCGCGGCGCCCATGCCGGCTCGGGCGGCAAGCGCGTCCGAAGCGCCTGCGGCGGCGCCGCAAGCCGGCGCTGCGCCGGGCCCGCTGACTACCTTCAAGGACTGCGCGCATTGCCCGGAGATGGTGGTCATGCCGATGGGCAGTTTCATGATGGGCGCCAATGAACACGACCTTGCCATGCCGATCTATCCGACCAATGCCTGGGGTCTCAGTCCGCAGCAGGCGAAGAGACAAGCCAAACAAGTGGTCGGCAAATTTCCTGTCCCGACGGACGAACTGCCGCGCCATCAGGTGACCATCGGCTACAGCTTTGCGATCGGCGTATTCGAGATAACCGTCGATCGAGTTTGGCGCTTTCGCCCGGGCGACTGGCTGGAAGAGCCCGGATCAGTGCTGGACCTATGAGTTGGACCCTACAATTGGCGCGCTCCCCAACGTCCATGGCGTCGCCGCAAGCGAGGCCTGGGGCGCTCGGTACACGGGGCAATATGCGACGCGACCCGGCCGCACATACGCGAGTCCCGGCTTTGCCGTGACGGGTTCGTACCCGGCGACTTGCATCAGCAACAGCGACATCGACGCTTACCTGCAATGGCTGAGTGCTAAGACGGGCCGCCAGTACCGGCTGCCTTCCGAATCGGAGTGGGAATACGCGGCACGCGCTGGCACGCAGACTGCCTACAGCTTCGGCGATGATGTGCTCCAGCTTTGCACCTACGCCAACTTTTCCGACGCCAGCGCGCCGATGGGCCAGGGCTATGTCGGCTGCAGCGATGGCTACCCGACGACGGCTTCACCGGTTGGCACGTACAAGCCGAATCCCTGGGGCCTCTACGACATGCACGGCAACGTCTTTGAGCCGGTCGCCGACTGTCTCAACCCAAACTACCAGGGTGCCCCGAACGATGGCTCCGCCTGGATGACGGGCGACTGTTCCGGCCACGTCAAGCGGAGCTATGATTTTGAGAGCATCTATTACGACGTGCGGTCAGCCTCGCGTTGCCTTGCAGGCGTCGGACCCGAGCCGGGATCCTCGCAAGGTGGCGCACCGCAGGCGCCGCCCGGCGGCAGCTCCAATCTTCTGGGCCTTCGTGTTGCCGTGACGCTGCAATAGACTCCAGTGCGCGCCAAAGATCATACGCCTTACAGGGACTCTGCGAACTCTCCGCAGTTAAATTCCAAGAACCGAATTTCGGTGGGGCAGAAACGAAAGAAAGCCTCATGACGCCATGGAATAAACGACTGCCCCACCTTCCGTTAAGTCTTTGATTTGACGTGCTCGGGGCAATCCGCCCCTGGGCACCACCATTTCAAGGGAAAGCCATCGTCATCCCGCGCGCGCCCGCGCGTCGTGTCGCTAGAACAGATCCCGGATCTTGTGCAGCGTCACCGTCACCGTGCGTCCCGCCACCGCAATCTGCTGGGGCACGCCATTGGCGAAATCGAGCGGCCAGTCCGCCGCGATCGAGATCGACTGCCCCGGCGGAACGGCCATGCCGGTCACCAGTTCGGCGCCGGCAGGCATGGACATGACGGCGCGACCCTTGAACAGACCGTCCGCTTCCTCGTAGGTGCCATCGTAGAGAACGTCGTTGGCGTCGGCACCGGAGATGATGCCATGCCCGATATAGAGGACGCCGGTGCTGAAGTCGGCCTGCCCAAGAAACCGTATCACGTAGAGACCGGGTGCAATCATCGCCGCCTTGCTTGTGTTTCGGTGCGACAGAAGACCGACGGTGCCTTATTCGCGATGGCCCGGCAAGGCGTGGCGGCCGTCCGTTCGCGGCTGGCCGGCGGCCCGCCGATCCCCTACAAGACCGGCGAAACCGGACGATCCTCATTGCCAACGGGAATTGCGAACCTCTCGTGATTCCCGAGCAACGACACTTTCGCGAGGACCGAGTGCATTACCGCCGCTTGACGCTTGTGACCGGAACCCAATTGCCGCACCGCGGCAGTGGGTTCCTGGGCGCCGGCCGTCGCGATCTATATGTGTAGGGCAAAACAGCCTTTCGTCTCTCCCCCAGGACTGCCTTCAGGATAATGCCGGCAAACGACCAGAGCGATCCCGCCCGTCGCGTGCTTGACGGATTTGAACGGACGAGCCGCCGTCCGATTGCGGCGGCCGGGTCGCTGGCTTCCGTCGCGGCGCTGCTGTGGATCGGCCAGGCATGGCTCGCCGCCGACCTGATCGGCGCGCTGGTCCTCGGACAGGCGACGCCGGCCCACGCGCTCCGCGCCGCGGCGTTCTTCGTGGTCCTCGGCCTCCTGCGTCATGCCGGCGACTTCGCGGCGGGCCGGCTCGCCTTCCACGCCGCGCAGCGGATCGTCGCCGAAAAGCGGGCGGCTCTGGTCGAAAGCGAAAGCCTCGCCTCGCCCTTCGCGGTCGGCGAAGGGACGTCCGCCGCCGTCGCCACGTTGATCGGCACCAAGCTCGATCTCCTCATCCCCTGGCTCACCCGCTATCGGCTTGCCGCGATCAAGGTGGCGATCGTGCCGCTGGCGATCCTCGCCGCCACCTTCCTGTGGTCCTGGGCGGCGGGCCTCATCCTGCTTGTCGCCGGCCCGCTGATCCCGATCTTCATGGCGCTGATCGGCTTCGCCGCCCGCGAGGCGAGCGAGAAGCACATGGCCGAGACCGGCACGCTCAACGTCATGCTGCTCGAATGGCTGAATGCCGGTGCCGACATCCGCCTGCTCAATGCCGAGGCCGCGACCGTCAACCGCTTCGATGGCGCGGCGGACAGCCTCAGGGCGCGCTCCATGGCGGTGCTCAGGATCGCCTTCCTGTCGTCCACCGTGCTGGAGCTTTTCTCCGCGCTCGGCATTGCACTCGTCGCCGTCTATGTCGGCTTCACCCTGCTCGGCACCTTCACCTTCGGCGCCTACGCCACACCGCTCACCGTGGCCGGCGGCATCTTCATCCTGCTGCTGGTGCCGGACTTCTTTCAGCCCCTGCGCGAACTCGCCGCTGCATGGCACGACCGGGCTGCGGCGCTCGCCGTTGCCGGCGAGATCGCCGCGCTTGAGGAGCAATCAGGCGCACGCATTCTCGGCCGCGGCGCAAAGGCTGAGCCGCTTGCCGGTGCGCCGACGCTCGCCGTCAAGGATCTCGCCTTCGGCACGGCGGGGCGGCTTGTCCGCTTCCCCGATTTCACGCTTCGCGCCCACGAAAAGCTGGCGGTCACCGGCGAAAGCGGCGCCGGCAAGACGACGCTGCTCGCGCTGATCTCCGGGCTCGTGCGCCCGAGCGCCGGCACGATCGAGGTTGCCGGCGTGTCCCTCGACGATGCCACGGCCGACGGCTGGCGACAGCGGATCGGCTATGTCGGCCAGCATCCGCACATGTTGAATGCCAGCCTGCGCGTCAACGTCGCGCTCAACGACGCCCACGCCGATCCGGAGCGGTTGCGGGATGCACTCAAGGCCGCCGCTGCCGAGGACATCCTTGCCGGCCTGCCGCGCGGCGTCGAAACCCGGCTCGGCGAAAACGGCGCCGGCGTTTCCGGCGGCGAAGCGCGCCGCCTCACCATTGCCCGGGCGATCTATGCCGGGGCCTCGGTGATTCTCGCCGACGAGCCGACCGCCGACCTCGACAGCGCCACCGCCGAGAAAGTGACCGACGCACTGATCGCGGCCGCACGGAACGGCGCCAGCCTGATCGTCGCCACCCACGATCCCCGCCTCGCGGCGCGCATGGACCGCGAGATCAAGCTGACGAGCGCGCCATGAAGGCTCTCGCCAGCATCTTCGTCCGGGTGTGGCGCGGGCAATGGCGCGCCCTGGCGCTGGGCATCCTCCTGTCGGTCACCACGCTGGCCACCGGCATCGCGCTTCTCGGGCTCTCCGGCTGGTTCATCACGGCGTCAGGCATGGCCGGCCTGGTGGGAGCGGGACTCGTCTTCGATGTCTTCCGGCCAAGCGCCGGCGTCCGCGCGCTCGCTTTCGGCCGGGCGGCGGCGCGCTATGGCGAACGGCTCACCACACACGACGCCACGCTCCGCGGCTTGGCGAAGCTGCGCGTCGCGCTGCTTGCCGCCATGTTGCGCCGGCCGGTGGCGGAACTCTCCCGTCTGCGCGGGTCGGAACGCCTCAATTACCTCACCATCGATGTCGACGTTCTCGACGGACTGGCCCTCCGCCTGGTCATCCCGTCGGTTGCCGCCCTCATCATCTTCGCTGCCGCCTATCTGTTGCTTGCCTGGCTCACAACGCCACTCATCGCCGGCTGGCAGATCGGCAGCTTCGTCGTCGGCGTCGCGCTGGCGATGCTGGTGACGCTGCGCCGCACCCGCCGCTCGTCGCGCCTCGGACAGCGCGCCATGCAGGCGCTGCGCATGCGCTTCATCGACATGATGCGTGGCCAGAGCGAACTGGTGGTCACCGGCCGTCTCGAAGACTGGCGCCGCTCGGTCATGGATGCCCATGCGCGGCTGCAGGAAGCGCAGAACGAGGTCGACGCGGCGGATCATCAGTCGGTGTTCATCATCGCCGCCTTCACCACGCTCGCCGCCGGCGGCGCGCTGCTTCTCGGCGCCCATGCCACGCTCGCCGGCCGGCTTGATGCCGCCGCCGCGGCCATCGGTTTCTTCACCGCGCTCGCCTTGTTCGAAGTGGCCGCGCCGCTCGCCCGCGGCATCGGCGAGCTCGGCCGCATGGTCGATGCCGCCCGCAGGATCGACCGGCAATTGGAAACGCCGGCGGAAGCGACGGTCGCGCCAATCGGTGCGTCGGCGGCGTCCGATGCGCCGCTGCTGAGGTTCACGACCGTCGGCTATGCGATCGGCGAACGCGCGCTCTTTGACGGCATCTCCTTCGTCGTCGGGGCAGGGGAGACCCTGGCGCTCACCGGCGCCAGTGGCTCGGGAAAGACCACGCTGCTCAACCTGGCGCGGGGCCTTCTGAAGATTAGAACTGGATTAATTCATATCGACGGACGACCTGTTCAGTCATGGTCGCCGGAGGATCTATCGCAAATCATCGGCTATCTGCCGCAACGCACGGCACTCGTCAGTGGCACGATTGTGGATAACCTGAAGCTCGGCTGCCCCGAGGCGACTGACGACATGGTATGGACAGCGCTTCACATCGCCGCACTCAATTCGGTAGTGGCCGAAAAAGGCGGCCTGGAATTTCGTCTGGGGGAGAGCGGGCGCGGCCTCTCCGGCGGTGAGCAGCGCCGCTTGGCGCTGGCCCGCATGGTGCTCCGAAAACCGCGCATTCTCCTTCTCGACGAGCCAACCGAGGGGTTGCCTCATGAGGCCGCGGAGACCGTTCTTTCGCGTTTGCGGACGGCCTTTCCCGACGCGGCGATGGTGATCGCCGCGCACCGGTCGGAAGAGCGGAAATGGGCGAGGCAGGCCGTGTCGCTCGACTGAAACTGGAAAATATCCAGTGAACGTGCGCCTTTTTGACATAGATCAAATTCGCATTTGAGGTGCGACCATATTCAAAACCCGCAATGCAACGCGCACGCCGGTGTTGACCAACAAATAGGGGGGCCATGGCCATGGATGTCGTCGAACTATCGCGACTGCAGTTCGCAATGACGGCGCTCTATCACTTCCTCTTCGTTCCGCTGACCCTCGGGCTTTCCATCCTCCTCGCGATCATGGAAACGGTCTATGTGATGACCGGGCGCCCGATCTGGCGGCAGATGACGAAGTTCTGGGGCACGCTTTTCGGCATCAACTTCGTGCTCGGCGTCGCGACCGGCATCACCATGGAGTTCCAGTTCGGCATGAACTGGAGCTACTACAGCCACTATGTCGGTGACATCTTCGGTGCGCCGCTGGCGATCGAAGGCCTGATGGCCTTCTTCCTCGAGGCGACCTTCGTCGGTCTCTTCTTTTTCGGCTGGGAGCGCTTGACCAAGCGCGCCCACCTGGTCGTTACCTGGCTGGTCGCCATCGGATCGAACTTCTCGGCCCTGTGGATCCTCATCGCCAACGGCTGGATGCAGAATCCGGTCGGCGCCGCGTTCAACCCGATCACCATGCGCATGGAGATGACCTCGTTCTTCGACGTGGTCTTCAACTCGGTGGCGCAGGCGAAGTTCGTCCACACCGTTTCGGCCGGCTATGTCACGGCGTCAGTCTTCGTTCTCGGCGTCTCGGCTTGGTACATGCTGAAAGGCCGGCATACCGAGCTTGCCCGCCGTTCGCTGGCGGTTGCCGCCAGCTTCGGTCTGGCCTCGGCCTTCTCCGTCGTCCTGCTCGGCGACGAATCCGGCTATGCGGTTACCCACGACCAGAAGATGAAGCTCGCCGCGATCGAAGGCATGTGGCAGACCGAACCGGCACCCGCCGCCTTCACCCTCTTCGGCTTCCCGGACCAGAACGCGCGCGAAACCCACTATGCCATCAAGATCCCCTGGGTCATGGGCTTCATCGGCACCCGCTCGCTGACTACCGTGATCCCCGGCATCGACAGCCTGGAAAAGCAGGCCGAACAGCGCATCCGCTCCGGCCTCGTCGCCTATGACGCGCTGATCAAGATCCGCACGGCCAAGGGTGCCGCCCCGGCGGACGTCAAGACGACCTTCGAGGACCACTCCGCCGATCTCGGCTTCGCTCTGCTGCTCAAGCGATATGTCGACGATCCGCTGCAGGCAACCGACCAGGACATCGTCAAGGCGGCGTACGACACGATCCCGACCGTCTGGCCGCTCTTCTGGGCCTTCCGCATCATGGTGGGCCTGGGCTTCGCCTTCATCGCCGTGCTCGGCTGGTTCTTCTACCAGTCGTCATTCAAGGGGATGCGCTTCTCGCGCACGGCCTTGTGGTTCGCGGTAATCATCATTCCAACGCCGTGGATCGCGGCCGAGCTCGGCTGGTTCGTCGCCGAATTCGGTCGCCAGCCATGGGTGGTGGACGGCGTGCTGCCAACGGCGCTCGCCGCATCGCATCTGTCTGTCCTCGACCTGCTGCTGACGCTCATCGGCTTCGTGGCCTTCTACTCGGTCCTGTTCGTCATCGAGATGGGGTTGATGATCAAATATATCCGCAAGGGTCCCTTCATAGATGTCGACGAGACGGATGAATGGATGAAGAACCACCAGGATCGTCTGGGTGGCCACGAACTGCAGCCCGCGGAGTAACGACCATGATCCTTTTCGAACTGATTGGATTCGACGTCCTGCGGGTCATCTGGTGGCTGCTGCTGGGCGTGCTTCTCACCGGCTTCGCGCTGACCGACGGCTTCGACATGGGGGTGGGCGCGCTCATTCCCTTCGTCGGCAAGACCGACGCCGAACGGCGCGTGGCGATCAACACCGTCGGCCCGGTCTGGGAAGGCAACCAGGTCTGGTTCATCCTCGGCGGCGGCGCCATCTTCGCCGCCTGGCCGCCGCTCTATGCGGTCAGCTTCTCGGGCTTCTATCTGGCGATGTTCGCGATCCTCGCCGCGCTCATCCTCAGGCCCGTCGGCTTCAAGTACCGCTCCAAGCGCGACAGTGCCGCCTGGCGCAACGGCTGGGACTGGGCGCTGTTCGTCGGCGGCGCGGTGCCGGCGCTGATCTTCGGCGTGGCCATGGGCAACGTCCTGCAGGGCGTGCCCTTCCGCTTCAACGACGATCTGCAGATCTTCTACGACGGCACGTTCTTCGGCCTGCTCAATCCGTTTGCGCTGGTCGCCGGCATCGTGTCGCTGTCGATGATCGTCATGCACGGCGCCGCCTGGCTCAACCTCAAGAGCGAGGGCGAAGTGCAGAAGCGGGCGCAGAACTTCGGCTCGATCGCCGCCCTGGTGATGATCGTGGCCTATGCGCTCGCCGGCGTGTGGCTGGCCTTCGGCATCAGCGCCTACGCGTTCACCTCGGCCGTGCCTGCCGACGGACCGTCCAACCCGCTGCTCAGCGAGGTTGCCCGCCAGGGTTCGTGGATGGCCGCCTACAGCACCCGTCCGTGGATCGTGATTGCCCCGATCCTCGGCTTCGCCGGGGCGGCGCTCGCCTATCTCGGCCTCAAGGCCGGTCGCGAAGTCTCGACTCTGCTCTTCTCGAGCCTGGCGATCATCGGGGTCATCGCCTCGGTTGGCCTGAGCATGTTCCCGTTCATCCTGCCCTCGTCTGTCGATCCCAAGTCCTCGCTGACGGTGTGGGACGCCTCGTCCTCGCACCAGACGCTCTTTGTCATGTTGGTCTCGGCGGTGATCTTCGTTCCGATCATCCTCGCCTACACCGCCTGGGTCTATAAGGTGCTGTGGGGCAAGGTGACCGAGAAGGAAGTCACCGACGCCAGCGACGTCGTTTACTGAGGAAGGAGATAGGTCATGTGGTATTTCGCCTGGATCCTCGGACTGCCGCTGGCAGCCGTCTTCGCCGTCGTCAATGCCATGTGGCTTGAGATGCAGGACGACCAGAGGTTCGAATCCGGCAACGGCAAGGGCTCCTGAGGAACGTCTCCGGCGCGTCATTCCCATAGCCGCACCGGAGGACTAGGAGGGCGGCGGAGGGGGCTTCGCCGCCCTTCGCCTGTCTCGGGCCGGCTTCAGGCCGGGCCGGCGAGACGGGCCGACGCGGAAGGGCCACCGCGAAGTTCGATTCCGTCGTTGCGACGAGCGCGTGCCCAACGAAAAGGGCCGCCGGAGTCCTGAGATCAGTCGACCAGCCGACGGCCGTTCTCTCCAGAACCGAAGAGGTGCCAACTTGCCTCCGCCGCCGAAAGCACGACCATGTCGCCGACTTGTGCGGTGCCGTTGGCCGTGATCGCCGTCAACGTGCCAGAGGCGGTCTCAACGTGCAGGTAGTCCGATGGACCGGTCGGCTCGACCAGGGCAATCCGCCCGGGCAATACGCCGCCCACTGTCGCGGCTGGCACGAAGCGGATGTCGTCGGGACGAATGCCCGCCACGGCAGGTCCTTCCGCAACCGACGGGAAATGCACCGGAAGAAGCGAACCGTCGGGAAGCATGAAACGACCGACATCGCCTTCCCGCCTGTAGCCGTTCGGCTGGCATCCCTGAGCCTGTCTCCCCCGATCCGGATGGTCCGCGAATGGCCTGGCCGTCAGGACGACATCAACTCGCACGGAACGCTATCCACGAGCGCGCGGAGGAATCCGCTTGCAGTGAAGGCCGAGGCTACTCGTCGGCCAGCCTCACGATGACGCCGCGCCGCTCGAGATTCGCCAGGATATCCGGATCGATGGCAAAATCGGTGACCAGCGTTCCGATGTCCTCTATCCTGCCGACGGCCGAGGCCTTGATCTTCCCGACCTTCGAGCTGTCGGCGACGATGATGAGCTGGGGCGCGAAAGCCACCAGCACGCGATCGACCACGGCCTCGGGCAGGAACTCGTTGGTCAGTCCGCCTTCAGGGTGAACGCCTTGAATGCCGATGATCACCTTGTCGGCCCTGAGCTCCGACAGCGCCTTCTCCACGATGTGCCCGATGAAGGACAGTTCGGGCCGGCGCACGGCGCCGCCGGTCACCACAAGATCGACACCGGGGCTGTCGACCAGCGTGTTGATCACCGGAAGCGAGTTGGTGATGACCGTCAGGTTCCGGCGCGTCGTCAGGTTCTTCGCCACTTCTAGCGCGGTGGAGCCGGTGCCGAGGAAGATGGCCTCGCCATCGTGGATAAGCTCCGCTGCCTTCCTGCCGATACGGCGCTTCTTGTCGGCCTGCAGGTAGCTGCGCTGAGCGAGGGAGGGCTCGGCCTTGGTGTCGTCGACGCTGATGCCGCCGCGCATCTTGCGGAAGCCGTTCTCCTGGAGAAGCACCAGGATATCGCGCCGGATGGTCGCCTCGCTGGCACTGAAGTGCCGACTCAATACGCTCACCTCAGCGCTGCCGTTGCGCAGCAGATACTCCCGGATCGCAGTCCTTCGCCGCTCGTTGGTCACCGACATATGGAGGTCCCTCGGAATCGCAGATTCCCTTCAAAGTGGGGGCTTCCTGCGCGCTGTCAATCGCCAAAACTGATCATACACGCAGAAAACTGATTGAAACAGTCTAATTTTCGATGCAATAATGCATATTTATGATTGACACTATCGTGATCAAGCTCCATCCTCGACCGACGTGGAGCCGGCGGAGCGACGGCTCCGTCCTTTCTTGACTTGGAGGAGCTCTGACATTGAGTGGCTCGCAGGTGCGATCAGAAGACCGCGCCGGGAAGATCCGGATCGAGCATTTGAAGTTCAGCTATCCGGACAAAAAGGCGGGGCTGGTCAACGTTATCGACGACCTGAATCTCGCCGTTTACGACCACGAGTTCCTGGCAATCGTGGGCGCCTCGGGCTGCGGAAAGACGACGCTGCTGAATATCGTTGCGGGCTTGCTGCCGGCAGCGAGCGGCAAGGTCTTTCTCGACGACAGGGAGATCAAGGGCCCGGGACTGGACCGGACCATGGTGTTTCAGGACGACGCCGTGTTCCCCTGGTTCACGGTGCTGCGCAACGTCGAGTACGGCTTGAGGATCGCCAAGACCAGCCGGGACGAGAGGGCGCGAAGGGCTGCCCATAGCCTTGAGCTGGTCGGACTCACCGGCTGTGAAGGCCTTTATCCAAGACAGCTCTCGGGAGGCATGCGGAAGCGCGTCGATGTCGCGCGCGCGATCGTCACGCGGCCGCAGGTCCTCATGATGGACGAGCCGTTCGCCGCGCTCGACGTGATGACCAAGGAGAATCTTCCAGGAGCAGTTCCTCGCGATCTGGAACGAGACCCGGATGACCGTGGTTTTCGTGACGCACGACCTGGAGGAAGCGCTCTTCATGGCGGACCGCGTCGTCGTCATGGCAAGCCACCCGGGGCGGATCGCCAAGATTGTCGAGGTGCCGTTCGAGCGGCCGCGCTCGCGCGACCTCAAGACTTTTCCCGAGTTTCAGACGATGCGCCGCGAACTCAGTCATGTCCTCGACGCCAATCGGGGGCAAGCCACATGACCGATCGCAAGAACGATCTCCTGCCGCCCACGGAAAACCGCCTTGGCGATCTGCTACCGAAGCTCGCCGTCCCCGTCGCCATCCTCGTCCTGTGGATCGTCGTGTCCGAGTTCAGGCTGGTGCGGCCCATCTTCATTCCGCCGCCCGAGGCCGTGTGGAAGGCCTTCCTCGGCATGTACACGCTGCTGCCGCGGGCGATCCTGACCACCGTGGCGATGACACTGACGGGCTTCGGCATCGGCGTCGCCTTCGGCACCGTTTCGGGTCTCGCCATGGCGTACAGCAAGGCCGTGCGCGATTACCTGGGCGCGCTCTTCGACTTCACCCGGCCAGTACCGGTCTTCGCCCTCATTCCGCTCTTCATCCTCTGGTTCGGCATCGGGCGCGCGCCACAGATCGCGCTGATCGCGCTCGGCACCTCCGTCGTTCTCGGCGTCACCACAATGGAGGCGATCCGCAACGTCCCGTCGATCTACATCCGCGCGGCGCTCACCCTGGGCGCGGACCGCAAGCGCATCTACACGACGGTGATCGTGCCCTACATCGTGCCCCACCTCATCGGCGCCATCCGCGTTGCGGCGGCTTCCTCGTGGGGCCTCGACGTCGCGGCCGAGTTCATGGGTTCGCAGGCCGGCCTCGGTTACCTGATCATCCTGCAGCAGACCTATTTAAGGACGGCGGGCATCGTCATCCTGGTCGCCATCTACAGCCTGCTCGCCGTTCTGCTCGACACCCTCATTGCCAGACTGGAAAAGCGCCTCACGCCATGGACGGAGAGACGCGCAAGTATTGGCGTAGTCGCTTCTATCGTGGGCGGTGGTTGAAGGAGGAGACAGCATGAAATGACGAAAGATGATCCAACCGGCATTCCCAGTTACCACAGAATTTCGTTTCAAACCGAAGGACGTGAGTGATGGCTCGGAAATCGAAAATGCTGGCAGCCCTGGCGGTCGCAGGGGGGCTCCTCGTCGGGGCCGGCGGCGCGCAAGCCGACGAACAGACAGTCGTTCGCGTTGGGATGACGCCTTTCTTCGACTATCAGTTCTTCAGCGTTGCCAAGGAGTATGGCTGGGACAAGCAGCTGGGACTGGACCTCCAGTTCCAGTGGCTCACCCAGAGCGGTCCGTCGATCCAGGCGCTTGCCAACGGATCGCTGGACACGGTGAACACCTGCGTGGTGTGCAACTATCCCTTCTACGAATCCGTGCCCGAGATGCAGAACTTCCTGACTGTGAACCAGTTCAAGGGGTTCGTCGTGATCGGACGCGTCGGCCAGTCGAAATCCTACGATGAGCTGTTGGCGGATCTCGGCAGCGCCGACAAGGCCCGGACGGCCGCCATCCAGCAGATGAAGGGCAAGACATTCCCCGTCTACCTGGCGAATTACCGTCCGCTCATCACCGCCGTCCTGGAGCAGGCGGGAATGAGCCTCGATGACGTGCAGACCATCAATTTCGCGGACGACGAGAAGGCCGCGCTGGCTTACATCGGCGGCAACGGCGAGTTCTACATGGGCGGCCTGCCGTCGGAGATCAACCTGCTGATGAACCACCCGGATCAGTTCAAGCTGATCGGCGGCGCGGAGATCCTCGGGCCCGCCGGCCTCTGGTACAGCAACGTCGCCGCCACCGAGACGTGGCTGGCCGCGAACGAGGACACGGCCCTCAAGATCATGGCCATGTCCTATCGCTACAACCGCTACGTCCAGGAGAAGATCGACGTGATCATGCCCATCGTCGTCAAGGCGATGAACGACCACTCGGGCGTTGCGACCGACGTCGACAATCTGAAGTTCATCTTCGACAAGTTCCTGGAGTTCCGGACCTACAAGCAGGACGCGGAAACCACGTATAACGCGAATTCCCCGCTGTTCTGGGAGAACTCGGCGAAGTACTACGTCGCCAAGTCGACCGAACTGCCCAAGGACGCCGACTACGCGGCCAAGAACCCGCTGAACGACTGGTACAAGAAGTTCGTCGCCAGGCAGGACCTGCTCACCTGGGTCGACACCCCGCTGGACGACAAGCCCGCTCACTAAGGACTGAACTAGCGGATGAACGGGAGGCCGCTGCGCAAATCACGCATCGGCCTCCCTGCCAGGGATGCGTGCGGGCAAAAGACCGCCGGAGACTATCCGGAGACAACAATGACAACGTCGGACTTCGTAACACTCAAGGAAATCACGGGCCAGACGACCGCGTGGGCGGAAGCGATCGAGCGGGCAAATGCACTTGCACCCGAGATCGCGCAACTGGCAATCGGCGACCAGCGTCAGGTGATCTGCGTTGGCTGCGGCAGCACCTACTATCTGGCGCTCTCTGTGGCGTCGCTCATCCAATCACGCACGGGGGTCGTCGCGCGGGCGTTTCCCGCCTCCGAACTGCTGCTCAATCCGGATGGCGCTTATGTCGACGGGAACACCATCCTCGTCGCGCTGTCGCGCTCTGGCGCCACATCCGAGACCTTGCGCGTCGTGGCCGACTTCAAGGCCAGGCGGCCGGGCAAGGTCGTGGTCGTGACCAACCATGCCGACTCTCCGACCGCGGCGCACGGCGACATCGTCGTGGCCATGGCGAAGGGCCAGGAGCAGAGCGTGGCGCAGACGCGTTCCTTCGCCTCGATGCACGTCGCCGCTGCGGCGATCGCCGATCTGGCCGGGCCGGCACCCTTACGCGACGGCTACAGAGAAGCGCTGGTCGCCTGCGGCAACAGACTGATCGGCGAGCATGTCGACCTGGCGCAGAGCCTGGCGACGGACCGCCGGATCAACCAGGTCTTCTTTCTCGGCAGCGGCCCGCGCTACGGGCTGGCCTGCGAGGCAAGCCTCAAGCTCAAGGAAATGAGCCAGACCGTCTCCGAGCCATTCCATTTCTTCGAGTTCCGCCACGGCCCGATCTCCATGGTCGACCGGAACACGCTGGTCGTCGGCCTGGTGTCGGAGGGAGCTCACGACTACGAGGCGGCGGTGCTGGACGAGGTCCGCGCCATCGGCGCCAGGACGCTCTCCCTCGGCGAGACGGGCACCGACGTTGCATTCGGTTCGGGAGTTCCCGACCACGTTCGCAACGTGCTCTACCTTCCCGTTCTCCAGCTATTCGCCTATCGCCGCGCGGTCGCCGGCGGGAAGGACCCCGACAGGCCGCGCAATCTTACCGCCTTCGTCGAACTCGCGCTGGAACGCTGAGCAGAGGTCATGGGCACGCCGACCTTCGATATCGTGGCCGTCGGAGAAATCAACGCCGATCTCATCCTCTCCGGCGATGTGACACCGGCCTTCGGTCAGGTGGAGAAGCTTGTCAGCGACGCCCGCCTCGTCATCGGCAGTTCGACCGCCATCTTCGCCTGCGCTGCCGCACGCCTGGGCCTGCGCACGGCGATCATCGGCAAGGTCGGCAGGGACATCTTCGGCCACTTCATGATCGACTCCCTCGGCGAACGGGGCGTCGATACTTCGGGCGTGGTCGTCACCGCCGATGCGCCGACCGGGCTCAGCGTGATCCTCGCCCGTGGCGCCGACCGTGCCATCCTGACCTATCCCGGGACCATAGCGGCGCTCAGCTATTCCGAAATCCCCCTCCCCACCATCCGTGCCGCGCGGCACCTTCATATCGGCAGTTACTTCCTGCTCGATGCACTGCGTCCGGATATCCCGCGCTTGTTCGAGCAGGCGCGCGCGTCGGGCCTGACTGTCTCGATGGATACGAACTACGACCCCACGGATAGATGGAACGGCGGCGTCCATGACGCACTCCGCCAAGTCGATGTCTTCCTGCCCAACGCCACCGAGGCCAGGGCCATCAGCGGCAAGGAATCGACGGAAGAGGCAATCGGCGCGCTCGCCGAAATCGTCTCCCTCGTCGCCGTTAAGCTCGGAGAACAGGGTGCGACGGCGAAGCAGGGTTCCGGCCCTGCGATCAGCCTGCCGGCATCGCCGGTCAACGTCGTCGACACCGTCGGCGCCGGCGACTGTTTCGATGCCGGCTTTCTCTTCGGCTTCCTGAACGGCTGGGACGTCCGCCACGCGCTCGAGCTGGCCATCGCCTGCGGTAGCCTGTCGACCGGGAAGGGCGGCGGCACCGACGGCCAGCCGGACCTCGCCGAGGCCCTGCGATTCGTCGAGGCCAGGATGCGGTGACGTATATGCCCGACAGGATCGCCATCGTTGCCCAGCTTTCCAGCGTTCATTCCCCCGACGAGGATCTGGCGCCGGCGAAGGTCTCCGCCCATCTCGCCAGGGTCACCAGGGAGGTCCCGCTCGATATCCTCGCCGTCGGCTGGACCGAGCGGCCGGCGCTCTTCCGCATGCTGACCGCGCCGGAGAGCCGCCCAGCCCCTGAAGTCTTCCTGTGGTATCCGCTGCTTTCCGACTATCCCGGCTTCGACCCCTCCCACCTAGTCGTCAACAGCCGGTTGGCGCGGAACTCCGGTTGGTCGGGCTATGACGGCACCGGCATTGCCGAGACCTTCCGCCAGGCCTGCCCCAACAATCCACTCACGCTTACGACCTCCCTCGCGCGCCTCGATGAGATCATGTCGAGATATTCCTTCGACGGGGTGTTCCTCGACAAGATCCGCTTCCCTTCGCCGGCCAACGGTCTGGCCGACGTCTTCTCCTGCTTCTGTCCGTATTGCGCGAAGAAGGCCGCCGAAGCCGGCCTCGACCTCGAAGCGGTGCGCACCATGCTGAACGGCACGCCGGCGGCGCGGTCTGCCGCCACCCCGATCGCCATCCCGAAGGGCGCCCGCTGGCTCGAGCACCTCGTCGCCGACGAGCCGCTGCTGCAGCGCTTCATCCGCTTCCGCGCCAATTCGATCAGCGCACTGGTCGGCAAGGTGACCGAGGTGATGCGGGGGATGGGCAGAAAGGTGTCGCTCGACGTCTTCACGCCCATTCTGGCCCCGCTCGTCGGACAGGATTTTGCAGCGCTGGCGCCTGACGCCGACTGGATCAAGCCGATGATCTACCGGTTCGGAAAGGGGCCGGCGAACCTGCGCAGCGAGCTTCCCTCCCTGCTCCGCGATCTTGCCCGGCATCTCGGCCGCGACGAGGCGGCGGCGATGGACTGGGCGGCCGGCGAGGTCGATGGCATCGTCGGGCACACGCTCGCGGAGATCGAGACGGCGGCACCCTTGAGCCTGGTCCGTGCCGAGACGAAGCGCTCTCTCTCGCTCTATGGCGGCACGCCGCTCTATCTCGGCCTCGAGAGCGTCTCCATCCCTGGGCTGATGGAGGTCACGCCGCGCAACATCGAGGAAATCCTGGAGATCGGCGCTGAGGCCGGCGTGCAGGGCTATGTGCTCTCCTGGGACCTTCTGCACACGCCCATTGAGAACGTCAGGTCGCTGAGAAGCCTCCTAGGCCACTGACCCGCAGGAAACGTCATGCAACAACAGACGCTTGCAAACCTCGCCAGCCGGACGGCCGACGGCCGCCGGCGCGGCATCGCCTCGATCTGCTCCGCCCATCCCTTCGTCATCGAAGCGACCTTGCGGCAGGCCGCAGCCGACGGCAGCACCGTGCTGATCGAGGCGACCTGCAATCAGGTCAACCACCGCGGCGGCTATACGGGCATGACGCCGGCGGCTTTCCGCGACTTCGTCTTCGGGCTGGCGGAGAAGGCCGGGCTGCCAAAGGACAGGATCCTGCTCGACGGCGATCATCTCGGCCCCAATCCGTGGAAGGGCCTGCCGGCCGACGATGCCATGCGGGAGAGCGAGCGCATGATGGCGGCCTTCGTCGAGGCCGGCTTCACCAAGATTCATCTCGACACCAGCATGGCCTGCCGCGGCGATCCGGGGCCGCTTCCCGAAGCGACGATCGCGGCCCGGGCGGCGCGTCTCGCCGCAGTCGCGGAACGCTCGGCGGCATCCGCCGGGGTCGTTCTCTACTACGTCATCGGGACCGAGGTGCCGATCCCGGGAGGCGCGCACGAGACGATCGCGACGCTGGAGGTAACCCGGCCCCAGGCGGCGATCGCGACGACCGAGTCGCATCGCGAGGCCTTCGCCGCCGCCAGCGTTGGCGCGGCTTTCGAACGCGTGATCGCGTTGGTCGTGCAGCCGGGCGTGGAATACGGCAGCGGCAACGTGGTCCCCTATGTGCGCGACAAGGCGGCCGATCTCAGCGCCGCGCTGGGCGCGCTGTCCGGACTGGTGTTCGAGGCCCACTCCACCGACTATCAGAGCGTCGAATGCCTTGGCGCCCTCGTGCAGGACGGCTTCGTCATCCTAAAGGTCGGGCCATGGCTCACCTTCGCCATGCGCGAGGCCCTCTATGGGCTGGACGCGATCGCCCGCTTCCTTCGTCGGCAGACGCGGTCGCTGATCGACGCAATGGAACAGGTCATGCTCACCCAGCCCGCCGATTGGCAGCCCTATTACGGCGGCGCGGCCGACAGGCAGTATGTCGCCCGGCATTTCAGCTACAGCGACCGCATCCGCTACTACTGGCCGCAGCCGCAGGCGCGTGCGGCGGTCGATAGCCTGCTTGCAACGCTGGCGGACGTCGAGCTGCCGGAGACGCTGATCAGCCAGTGTCTCCCGCGCCTCTACGAGCGCGTGAGAAGTGGATCGCTAGCGGCAGAGCCGCGCGCCTTGATCGCCGAGTCGATTAAGGACGTGCTGCGCACTTACGCGGCGGCTTGCCACTAAATCTTGGAGCAACCCAGGCCGTCGACCGGCGTCCTGCCCACCTTAAATGGTTAACGCCGACACCCCAGGGCGCCTGGTGCAGTGCCGGCCAAACTGCAAGGCTGCCTTGCAGAATCCCCACTGCCACGGCCCGGCGAATGGGCCTATCTACGCTGCGTGATCAAAGCGAGCGAGAGGGCATTGCAATGACAGAAGATCGGATTGCCAGGGCCTATCGCATCTGGCGCAAGTATCGCGACAACTTCAACGAGCTGAACCGGCTGTCGGACCGCGATCTGTGGGATATCGGCGTGAACCGCGGCGAAATTCCTGCATTGGCGAAGGTTCACGCCCTCCGCTAGACGGATTTCTCCCTGACCTCCAGCGGGCGCTCCCCCGGCGCCCGCTTCGTTTTTGCGCGATGGCTCCGCCAAGGAAGGGCGGCACCTTGTGCCACATGCCGGGTTTGATGTAGTCGGGGGCCGGCCGACCGGCCCGTTTCGCCTCCAGCCACCGCACGAGCGGCCACACCTCCGACGATGACCCTTTCCGAGGAAGCTCAACGCCGCCGTACCTTTGCGATCATCTCGCACCCGGACGCCGGCAAGACCACGCTGACCGAGAAGCTCCTGCTCTTCGGTGGCGCTATTCAGCTTGCCGGCGAGGTGCGCGCCAAGGCCAATCGCCGCCAGACCCGTTCCGACTGGATGGAGATGGAGCGCGAGCGCGGCATCTCGGTCGTCACCTCGGTGATGACCTTCGAATATGGCGACACCGTCTTTAATCTCCTCGACACGCCCGGCCACGAGGATTTCTCCGAGGACACCTACCGCACGCTGACCGCAGTCGATTCCGCCGTCATGGTCATCGACGCCGCCCGCGGTATCGAGGCGCGCACGCTGAAGCTGTTCGAGGTCTGCCGCCTGCGCGACATCCCCATCATTACCTTCATCAACAAGCTCGACCGCGACGGCCGCCATCCCTTCGACCTGCTCGAGGAGATCGAGAAGCGGCTGGCGCTCGACACCACGCCGCTCACCTGGCCGCTCGGCATGGGGCACGGCTTCGCCGGCGTCTACGACCTGGAGAAGGACGCCATCCATCGCCTCGACTCCGATGGCAGCCTCCAGCCGGTCACCGAACTGAACGCCGCGGCACTCGCCGACTATCTGCCGGAGAGCGAGCGCGAGACGGTCGCCGAGGAGATCGCGCTCGCCAAGGCGGCCTCGCGCCCCTTCGACCTCACCTCGTTCCGCGAAGGCCACCTGACGCCGGTGCTGTTCGGCAGTGCGCTCAAGAATTTCGGCGTCCGCGACCTGATCGAACGACTGGCCGCCTATGCGCCGCCGCCGCAGCCGCGCGGCGCCGAGGAGCGTACCGTCGCCCCGGAGGAGGAGGCGATGAGCGGCTTCGTCTTCAAGATCCAGGCGAACATGGATCCCAACCATCGCGACCGCATCGCCTTCCTGCGCGTCTGCTCGGGCAAGCTCACCCGCGGCATGAAGGCGCGCCTGGGGCGCACCGGCAAGACCATCGCGCTCAACGCGCCGCAGTTCTTCTTCGCCCAGGAGCGCGCCATCGCCGACGAAGCCTATGCCGGCGACATCGTCGGCCTGCCCAATCACGGCACGCTCAGGATCGGCGACACGCTGACCGAGCGCGAGGCGCTGACCTTCCGCGGCGTGCCGAGCTTCGCCCCGGAAATCCTCAGGCGCGTGCGCGTCGGCGATGCCATGCGCGCCAAGAAGCTGCGCGAGGCGCTGCGCCAGATGGCGGAGGAGGGCGTCGTCCAGGTCTTCATGCCGGCCGATGGCTCGCCGCCCATCGTCGGCGTCGTCGGCGCCCTGCAGCTCGACGTGCTGCGCCAGCGTTTGAACGACGAATACGGCCTGCCCATCGATTTCGAGACCGCCCGTTTCGTGGTCTGCCGCTGGGTGAGCGCCGACAATCGCGCCGACCTCGATGCCTTCGTCGCCGCGCATCGCGCCGACATGGCCGAGGACCTCGATGGTTCGCCGGTGTTCATGGCGCCCTCGGCCTTCATGCTCAATTACGAGATCGAGCGCGCGCCCAAGCTCGCCTTCTCCGACATCAAGGACTACCAGCGCCAGGCGGTCAGCCAGTAGGGGTGGACGCTCGCGTCCAGGGCACGAAGCTCGCATACCGGCGATGGAGCTGAGACGCCTAAGGTGACTGCGTTCCCGCTGTCGCTTGTCCCGTGCCATGACCCCTCTCCCTTCGCCGCTAGGTCGCTGCGCTCCCGAGAGGCGAAGCCCTCTCCCGCAAGGGGAGAGGGAGACGAACGAGAGACCCTGCATCCCTTCGCGACTGAGCCGTATTCGTCCTCTCCCCCCGCAACTCCGATTTATCGGAGTTGCTCCGCTTTCAATGCCAACATCGGGTAGCCCGATGTTGGGTCGGGGGAGAGACAGAGAGGGGGTATGGGCACGCCCTCTTCATCCCGCGGGGACACGACCTCGCGTTCCCGCGCGCTGTTTGCACCGGGCTATGACCTTTCAAAGAATGCCCCCTCTTAATGAGGGGGTGGCGGGCGCCCGGCGAATGCCGTGCGGTTACTCCGCGAAACTGGGGGCACTCGACCCGAGCGCCCGCCGCGGCGATTTTCTTGCGTCTCCCGGCAGGCGCTGCACCCCGCTTTCCTCGGTCCCCGTCGCGCCGCTTTCTTCGATCCCGGTCGGGCTTTCGCCCGCCTCGGTCTCTTACGGCGCTCCACGGTCTCTTGGAGCGGGGCTTAGGCCCTGAGGGCGGCCGGTCGTAGTGCCGACGGTCCCGCCGGGAACGCCCCGAGGGACGGACTGCGTGTCCGGAGCGCGGGGGCGCCGCTCCCCGCTCCACGCTGATGACGCCTCATGAGCGCGCCCCTTCGCGAGCGGAGATGCGAGCATCATCTCACGGGGTCAGGGCACCGGGGATAAGTATTTCTCGGTGGCGTTGCCACGGGCACGGAATCACCTCTCCCCTGTGGGGAGAGGTCGCGAGCGAAGCGAGCGGGTGAGGGGGCGCCGCACCATCCATATAGCTCGGCACCCCCTCACCCTGTCCCTCTCCCCGCCGGGGAGAGGGGACGACCAAATAAACGCTGAAGATGTCCGAAACGCCTGTGAGGCTCGTATTGTGGCGGTCGCCCGGACAAGAGCGCGAGCGAAATCCGGGCGCGAGAGAACCCTGCATTGGGCTTCGCTCCATGCGGGCTACGGGCCGAGGCCGAGCAGCGCCGGCAGTTCGGCCAGCGTCGTCATTTGCGCCGCCGGCGTGCCCGGCAGGCGCTCGCGCTGCTGGCCGGTGCGGTTGCACCACACCACCGTCATGCCGAAGGCCGCGGCGGCATGGACGTCCCAGGCGTTGGACGACTGGAAGGCTATGCTCCCGGCCGGCACGCCGAGCCGGTCGACGGCAAGCTGGTAGACCTTTGGGTGCGGCTTGAACACGCCGGCCGCTTCGACCGAGAGCACCTCATCGAACAGCGCGTCGAGCTTCGCGGCCGAGACGAGCGCCGCCAGCATGGCGGGCGTGCCGTTGGAAAGGATCGCGATCTTGAGGCCGGCCGCCTTCAGCCGGGCAAGCACGCCCGGCACTTCCGCGAACGGCGCGAGGCTCAGATAAAGGTCCATCAGCCGCTGGCGCAGATCCGGCCGGTCGAGCCCAAGCGTCTCCAGAGAGAAGTCGAGCGCATCGCCGGTCACTTGCCAGAAGTCGGCGTGCCGCCCCTGCGCCGCGCGCAGCCAAGTATAGGCGAGCTGCTTGTCGCGCCACAGCGCGTTCAGCCGGTCGGCCTCCGGCCCGATGTCGGCCCGGCAGGCCGCCACCGCCGAGGCGATGTCGAACAGCGTGCCATAGGCATCGAAGATGCAAACGCGGATTCCGGCAAGCGGCGCGGCGGTGGTCATCGTCTATTTCGCTCCGGCAAGGTCGGGGGCGGTTGCCGGCGCCTGGATGGGCTCGCCGACGCCGGGCAGGAAGACCGAGAAGGTCGCGCCCTTGCCCGGTGGCGAGTCGACCCAGATCCGCCCGCCGTGATGCTCGACGATATGGCGCGAGATGGTCAGGCCGAGCCCGCTGCCCGACGGCCGGCCGGTGTTGCGGTCGCGCGCCTTGGCGAATTTCTCGAAGATGATCTGCTGGTCCTGCGGGCCGACGCCTTCGCCGTTGTCGGTCACCTCGACCAGATAGCCGCCGCTGTAATTCTTGCCCGTCACCCAGACATGGCCGTGCCGTGGGTCGGCGAATTTTGCCGCGTTGGACAAGAGGTTGATGAACACCTGCATCAGCCGGTCGCGATCGGCATGGACCATGCGCTCGGCCGGTTCGACGGCGGCCTCGACATCGCCATGGGCGCCGTGGAACAGGCCGCCGGTCGCCGCAGCGGCGTCCTCCAGCGTTTGCGCCGGATCGACCTCGCCCATGCTCCAGTCGGCCTGGCCCTGCTCCAGCCGGGTCAGGTCGAGGATGGTGTCGAGCAGGCGGGTCAGCCGCTGTGTCTCGCTCTGGATGATGGCGAGATAGCGCTCGGTCTGTTCGAGGGTGAGGTCGCCCGGTTCGCTGAGGATCTCCGAGAAGCTGCGGATCGAGGTCAGCGGCGTACGCAGCTCGTGGCTGACGGTCGACAAAAAATCGTCCTTGAGCCGGTCAAGCTCCTTGAGCTGTGCATTGGCGTGGGTCAGTTCGCGCGCCGTCACCTCCAGCTCGCGCGATTTCTGTTCCAGTTCGCGGCTGTAGGCGATCACCTGCTGGGTCTCTTCGAGGATCGCGATCATTTCCTCGAAGCTCAGCATCTCGCCCTTGGCGATGGCCGCCACCATCGCCCGCGCCGATGCCGCGCCGATGCTGCCGGCGAGCAGCCGCTCGACAAAGGCGATCAGCTCGGTATCGGCCTCCAGCCGCTCGCCGATGTCGACGCCACGCTTGCGGGCGTATTCGCTGAGCGCGCGCGTCGCGCGCTCCGGGCCGATGAAGCGCTGCAGAAGCGCGGTCAGCTCGTCGAGTGCGGCCGAGCGGCGCCAGATCTCCGCCTCGCCCGGCGGCCGCCGGAAGACGTCGACGAAGGCGATCGCCTGGACCCGCTCGATCAGGTCCTGCTGCGTGAACAGCGACACCAGCACGTAGCCGCCGATATTGGCGGCCATGCTCCAGAACAGTGCGTGGGTCAGCGGGTCCCAGCCGGTGAGGCCGAACAGCGCCTCGGGCTGGAGGAGGGCGATGTGCCACGGTCCGTTGAGGATCGCCTCCGACATGACGCCGCTGCGCGCCAGCAGCGGCACCAGCATCGTGTATCCCCAGGTGAGAAAGCCCAGCGCCAGCCCGGTGACCGCGCCCAGCCGCGTGGCATTGCGCCAGAACAGCCCGCCGACGATCGCCGGCACGAACTGCGCCGCAACCGCGAAGGAGACCAGACCGATCTGGGCGAGCGGGCCGGAGTCGCCGGTGACGCGGTAATAGGCGTAGCCGAGCAGCAGGATGGCGAAGATGCCCGCCCGCCGGATGAACAGGAGAAGCTGGCTGAGGTCGCCGCGCGCGTCGAGCTTGAGCCAGCGGATGCGCAAGAGCGCCGGCATCACCAGATCGTTGCACACCATGGTCGACAGAGCGATCGCCGCCACCGCCACCATCGCCGTCGCCGAGGACAGGCCGCCGATGAAGGCGGCGAGCGCCAGCGCGTTCTGCCCCTGGGTGATCGGTACGGTCAGCACGTAGAAGTCGGGATTGGCTTCCGGCGGCAGCAGCGTCAGGCCGGCGGCCGCGATCGGCAGCGCAAACAGGCTCATCAGCAGCAGGTAGAGCGGGAACAGCCAGGCGGCGGTCGCCAGATGCCGCTCATTGACGTTCTCGACGATGGTGATGTGGAACTGGCGCGGCAGGCAGATGATCGCCGCCATCGACAGGAAGGTCATGGTGAGGAAGCGCGCCGCATCGCCTTCCGGCAGGAGGACCAGGTCGTTGAGCGCCGGTGCCAGCTTCGCCTCGGCCTCGCCGATGCCCGGGCCGAAGGCGAGCACGACATAGATGCCGACCGCCAGGAAGGCGAGGAACTTGACGCAGGATTCGAAGGCAATGGCCGCCACCATGCCCTCGTGGTGTTCGTTGGCGTCGATGTGGCGGGTGCCGAACAGGATGGCGAAGATCGCCATGCCGATGGCGGTCAGGAACGCCGCATCGCCGAGGATGCTGGGCGGCGTGCCGGTGAGCGTGCCGTTGATGTCGGCGTTCAGCGTGTAGTTGACCAGCACGGCGAAGGAGGTGGAGACCGCCTTTAGCTGCAGCGCGATGTAGGGCATCGCGCCGACCATGGCGATGACCGTGACCAGCATGCCGAGCAGCGCGCTCTTGCCGTAGCGCGAGGCGATGAAATCGGCGATCGAGGTGATGCGCTGCGACTTCGAGATGCGCGAGATCTTGCGCAGCAGGAACCACCAGCCGAGGAAGACGATGGTCGGGCCGGTATAGATGGTGATGAACTCGACGCCGCGGCGGGCGGCGGTACCGACGGCGCCGTAGAAGGTCCACGATGTGCAATAGACGCCGAGCGACAGCGTGTAGACCAGCGGCGAGCGGATGAGGCTGCGGCCGCTCAGCGCGCGCCGGTCGCCGTACCAGGCGATGGCGAAGAGCACCCCGAGATAGGCCAGCGCGACGACGATGACGGCGGTTGAGCTGGCCACGCCCTGTCAACTCCGCTCGGCCGGCTCCGCCTCGCTGCCCGCCGCTTCGCCGTCGGCGACCATGAACTGCGCCAGCCAGCCGCCCGCGGCGATGGCGATCAGCCACACCGCGAAGCAATAGACGTGCAGCAGCGGGATGCCGAAGACCAGAACCGGCGCATTGAAGATGGCCAGGATCGGCGGCGTCAGCAGAAGGAAGGCGACGACCGGCAGCACGAAGGCGCGGTCCGCCAGCCGCCCTCCGGTCCTGACCAGGGCTGGATCACGCTTCACGGGGCTCGTCCTCGCCGGTCAGCAGCGCGCGCACCCGTTCGACCACGTCGCGATTGGAAAACGGCTTGGTGACGTAGTCGTCGACGCCAAGCTCGACCGCCTTGCGGCGGTCCTTCTCGTGGCCCTTGGCGGTGAGCATGATGACCCGCGGCGGCTTGTCGCCGGCCACGCTGCGGATCGCCGAGACCACCTCGAAGCCGTCGAAGCCGGGCAGCATGATGTCGAGCAGGACGAGATCGGGCTTGATCCGCCGCGCCATCTCCACGGTCGACGGGCCGTCATGCGTGACGCTCACGTCGTAGCCCGCCCGCCGCATCAGGAAGGACAGGGCCTCGACGAGATTGCGCTCATCCTCAGCAACGAGAACCGACTGGGCCACAGCCCCCTCCCTCGGGTCGCTTCGCGCCAACACCTCCACCCTGCTGCCGCCGGCCCGTTTGGCGCCGAAGCATATAGACGTCCACAGATCATGTCACCGGCACCGGCAGCAGCCCGCCGGGCAGCGGCACCCGGTCGAAGGCGCGGTGGACGCAGTCCTCGCGCGGGCACTGCCGGCAGGTGACGCCGATGGGAACGATGGTACGCGCCGCCGCCAGATCCAGCCCGTCGGCATAGACGAAGCGATGGGCGTGCTCGACGGCGCAGCCGATCATCACGGCGTGATGGCCGGCGGTGTCGCGGCCGCCGGGTTCGGCCACGTCGGCGCGGGCGACGCACAGAAAGGTCTCGCCGTCCGGCAGCCGGCCGACCTGGCTGACCACGCGCCCCGGCGAGGCAAAGGCGTGGTGGACGATCCAGCGCGGGCAGGCGCCGCCATAGCGCGGCAGGCGCAGCCCCGAGGCGGAGAAGCGCTTGGAGATGTTGCCGGCGATATCGGTGCGCAGGAAATGCAGCGGCACGCCCTCGGCGCCCGGGCGGCGCAGCGTGGTCAGCCGGTGGCACACCTGCTCGAAGCTGGCATCGAAGCGGTGACCGATGCGCACGACGTCGAAGCGCAGCTCGTCGGCAGCGGCACGGAACGGTCCGTAAGGCATCAGCACGGCGCCGGCGAAATAGTTCGCCAGCGCCTTGTTGAGGCGCGGGCCGGCGCCCGGCGAAGCCAGTCCGGCCGACTCGACGATCTCGTCGAGCAGGGCCCCGCAGGTCCGCATGCCGATCAGCCGGGCAAACCGAAAGCGCACGCTCGAGCGCGCCAGTTCGTCGGAAAGCAGGAATCTTGCCCCGTCCAGGCGCTCGCCCGCCGGCGTCACCTCGGTCGCCGGCACGAAGCTGACGGCGATGCGCAGCCTGCCCTCCAGGTGATCGCGCAGCGCCTCCAGCGACGATTGTCCGGCGGGGAGCTGCGCCAGGGTGCGCTCGGCCGCCGCCTCCAGGCGGGGAAAGTGGTTGGCGTGGTCGGAGATGAAGTCCTCGATCTCCTCGCGCGGGGCGGGGCGGGGCCGCCGGGCACCGCGGCCGCTGAGGAAATCGAACATGTCGCCGGCACGCGCCGCCAGCATTTCGGCTTCCGCCACCAGCGTGTTGACGAAGCCGATGCGCTCGTTGTCCGACAGGTCACCGTAGTCCTTCAGGATTTCCGAATAGGAGCGGATGGTGGTGATCAGCGCCAGGATCTGGTTGCTGACCTCGAACAGGAACGAATCGCCGCCGAGGCGCTCGCCGAGCAGGTCGGAGCGCAGGCGCGCCTCGCGATAGGCGCGGTAGAGGCCGAGGATGGCGCGCGCCGCGCGCGGATTGTGGGCGACAAGCTCCGCCGCGTCGGCGGCGCTGAGGTCGACGCCGATGATGCCGGCGTCGGCGGCGACCTCGCCCAGCTCGGCAATCAGTCGTGCCTCCTCGGTGCCCGCCAGCGACCGGCTGTCGAGACCGACGGCATCTGCGATGCGGTGCAGGAGCGCGCCACCGATCGGCCGCTTGTTGTGCTCGATGAGGTTCAGGTAGCTCGCCGATATGCCGACCTGGCTGGCGAGTCCCTGCTGCGACTTGCCAAGCTCCTGGCGTCGCTTGCGAATTCTGTGTCCGACAGGAGCCCGGGCCATGGCGCGCCTCCCCACCCTTGTAATATCTTTACAATCTTACGGCTGGCAATGCAATAAGTTGACAAATAATAGCAATGAAATCAATCATTTATTGATCACTTGACAATCGCTGTTAGGGTGCATGCCGGGGGAAGGGAAAAAAAGAATACTCTCGAGGTTCGATCCTCGGCCCCGCACGAAACGGAAACGACCGGAGGATCTACATGACAGACCGCAAGTCGCGGCTGATAACGCCGCTTACGCGGCGCGCCATCCTGAAGGGATCGCTCGCCACGACCGCCGGCCTGGGCGCACTCAGCCTGGGCGGTGTGGGGCCGCTGCATTTCGTTCGCAATGCCTGGGCCGATGAGATGCCGATCGGCAATTACCCGAAGGCGACTTCGGGCTCGAGCATCACGCTTGGCTTCAACGTTCCCCAGAGCGGCCCCTATGCCGACGAGGGCAACGACGAGCTGAAGGCCTACAAGCTGGCCGTCAAGCACCTCAATGGCGAGGGCGACGGTGGCCTGCTCAATACGATGTCGCCCAAGGCCCTCAAGGGCAACGGCATCCTCGGCAAGAAGGTCGAGTATGTCAGCGGCGACACGCAGACCAAGTCCGATGCCGCTCGCGCAGCTGCCAAGCAGATGATCGAGAAGGACGGCGCCATCATGATCACCGGCGGCTCGTCGTCGGGCGTGGCGGTGGCCGTGCAGTCGCTCTGCCAGGAAGCCGGTATCATCTTCATGGCCGGCCTCACCCATTCGAACGACACCACCGGCAAGGACCGTCGCCGTTATGGCTTCCGCCATTTCTTCGACGCCTACATGTCCGGCCAGGCACTCGGCCCGATCCTCGCCGAAAAGTACGGCAAAGACCGCGTCGCCTACCACCTGACCGCCGACTACACCTGGGGCTGGACCCAGGAGAAGTCGATGAAGGACGCCACCGAGAAGGAAGGCTGGAAGACGGTCGCCACCGTGCGCACTCCGCTCGGCGCGCCGGACTTCTCGCAGTACATCACGCCGGTGCTGAATTCGGGCGCCGACGTGCTCATCCTGAACCATTACGGCGGGGACATGGTCCACTCGCTGAAGCAGGCAATCCAGTTCGGTCTGCGCGACAAGCAGGCCAACGGCAAGCAGTTCGAGATCGTCGTGCCGCTCATCTCCGAGCTCATGGCGGCCGGCGCCGGCGATGCCATCAAGGGCATTCTCGGCACCTCGAACTGGAACTGGAAGCTGCCCGACGACGGCACCAAGGCGCTGACCAAGTCCTTCGGCGCCGAATACGGGGCGCCGCCCTCGCAGGCCGCGCAGACCTGCTACGTGCAGGCGCTGCTCTATGCCAACGCCGTTGAGACGGCCGGCACCTTCTATCCGCCGGAAGTCATCAAGGCGCTTGAGGGCTTCAAGTTCGACGGCATGGGCAACGGCCCGACCGAGTACCGCGCTGCCGATCACCAGTGCTTCAAGGATGTGCTGGTGGTGCAGGGCAACGAGAAGCCGGAGAACCAGTTCGACCTTCTCAACGTTGTGAAGGTGGTGCCGCGCGCACAGGTCGAGTACGACCCGAACAATCCGGACTTCAACCCGGACGGCAAGGCCGACCTCGGCCCCTACGTGCCGGGCTAGGTCCCGCTTAACGCGACGGCCGGCCGCTCCTTGGTGGGCGGCCGGCCGCTTTTTCGACTATTCCCGCAGCGTATGGCTGTCGGTGTAAGCTGTGCGCGCGGCAAAGCTGGGCGGGTGGGAACCATGCTGGACGCAATCGTCCTTCAATTGCTCAACGGGCTCGACAAGGGCGGCGCCTACGCTCTGATCGCGCTCGGCCTGACGCTCGTCTTCGGCACGTTGGGCGTGGTCAATTTCGCCCACGGCGCCCTGTTCATGCTCGGCGCCTTCTGCACGGTCGCCTTCGAAAACCTCCTGACGCTGTCGACCAAGGTCAAGGATCCCTCCGTGACCTTCTTCGATGCCTACAAGGAGCTGCCCTACCTGAAGATCTGGTTCGGCGATGCCGGCCAGACCATCATCGACTACGCCGTGCCGCTGTCGATCCTGTTCGCCATACCTGTCATGCTGCTGATCGGGCTGGCGATGGAACGCGGGCTTATCCAGTTCTTCTACAAGCGGCCGCACGCCGAACAGATCCTGGTGACCTTCGGGCTGGCCATCGTGCTGCAGGAGATTGTCAAGGCGATCTGGGGCGCCAATCCGGTGCCGATCACCGCGCCACCGCTTCTCGCCGGCAGCGCCAATGTCGGCGCATGGCTGGGGCTGGGCACCGGTGTTGTCTATCCCTGGTGGCGCCTGACCTATCTCGGCTTTTCCATCGTCATCATCACGGTCGTCTTCGCCTTCCTGCAATTCACCACCTACGGCATGGTGGTGCGTGCCGGCATGCGCGATCGCGAGACGGTCGGCTTCCTCGGCATCAACATCCAGCGGCGCTTCACCACCGTCTTCGGCATCGCCGCCATCGTCGCCGGGCTCGCCGGCGTCATGTATTCGCCCATCGTGTCGCCAAGCTACACCATGGGCATGGAGTTCCTCGTGCTTTCCTTCGTCGTGGTCGTCGTCGGCGGCATGGGGTCGCTCGCCGGCGCCATCCTCGCCGGCTTCCTGCTCGGCGTGCTGCAGTCCTTCGCATCGATGAACGAGATCAAGCAGATCATTCCCGGCATCGACCAGATCATCATCTACCTCGTCGCGGTGGTGGTGCTGCTTCTCCGGCCGCGCGGCCTCCTCGGCCGCACCGGCGTGATGGAGAGCTGAAGCCATGAAGGCCGCCGCCCTGCTGCGCAACGAAGCCGTCATGATGACGATCTTCACCGTCGTCGTGTTCGCCATGCCGTGGTGGCTGACGCCGCTCGGCGCCGGCTACCCGGACCTGGTGCAGCGCTTCGCGATCTACGGAATCCTCGCGATCGGCTTCAACATCCTGTTCGGCCTGACCGGCTATCTGTCCTTCGGCCATGCCGCCTTTTTGGGCGTCGGCTCCTACGCCACCATGTGGTCGTTCAAGCTTCTGACCATGAACGTCCTGCCGGCGATCGTCTTCGCCGTGGTGCTGTCCGGCATCGCCGCGCTCGTTATCGGCTATGTCAGCCTGCGCCGCTCCGGGATCTACTTCTCGATCCTCACCCTCGCCTTCGCCCAGATGTCCTACAGCCTCGCCTATTCGGTCCTGACCCCGATCACCAATGGCGAGACGGGCCTGCGCGTCGTGCGCGGCGACCCCCATTGGCTTGACGCGCTGTTCGGCTGGACGGAGGCCCAAAGCCTGCCGACGCCCGAGCTTTTCGGCTTCAAGATGAGCGGCTATGGCGGCTTCTATTTCACCGCCGTCATCCTCGTCGTCGTCTTCTTCATCTCGGTCAGGATCTTCCGCTCGCCCTTCGGCATGACGCTCAGGGCACTGAAGTCCAACCAGACCCGCCTGGGCTTCACCGGCTTCAATACGCGGCCCTATGCGCTGGCCGCCTTCGTCGTCTCCGGCATGTATGCCGGGCTCGCCGGCTCGCTGCTGGTGGTGACCGATCCGCTGTCGGGGGCCGAGCGCATGCAGTGGACCGCCTCGGGCGAGGTCGTGCTGATGACCATTCTCGGCGGCACCGGCACGTTGTTGGGACCGGTACTCGGCGCCGGCGTGATCAAGTACTTCGAGAACATCCTGTCGACGATCAACGAGCAGACGCTCTACCAGCTGTTCTCCTTCCTGCCCGAGCCGGTGCAGCACTTCCTGGTGCCAATCACCTCGCTGTTCGTCGGCGGCGGCTGGCAGCTCACCCTCGGCGTACTGTTCATCCTGATCGTCGTCTTCCTGCCCGGCGGCATCATGGAGGGCCTGCGCCGCATCGGGCGCCTGTTGCACCGCGGCGGCAACGGCCCGTCGCCGTCGCTGCAGCGCGTCCAGCCGGCCGAGTAGGGGGAGGAGACAATGGCGAACATCGTTCTCGATGTCGACGACGTTCAGAAGAGCTTCGGCGGCCTGCACGCCCTGTCCGACATCAATCTGCAGATCGAGGAGGGGAAGACCCGCGCCATTATCGGGCCGAACGGTGCCGGCAAATCGACGCTGCTCAACATCTGCGTCGGCCGCATCGCGCCCGATGCCGGCTCGGTGCGCCTCGACGGCACCACGCTCACCGGCAAGCAACCGCACGAGATCAACCAGCTCGGTGTCGCCCGCGTCTTCCAGACGCCGGAGATCTTCCCGGACCTGACCGTGCTGTACAACGTGCTGATTCCGGCGATCGCCAAGCGCGACGGCGCCTTCCGCATCCACGCCTGGAAGAACATCGAGCGCGAGCGCGATCTCTATGACAAGGCACAAGCGATGATCGAGGACGTCGGCCTCGAGAACCACATGGATCAGGAAGCGGCCAGCCTGTCGCGCGGCGACAAGCGGCGCCTCGAGCTGGCCATGTGCCTGGTCCAGCAGCCGCGCCTTCTGTTGCTCGACGAGCCCACCGCCGGCATGTCGCGTCTCGACACCAACCGCACCATCGATCTGCTCAAGAAGATCAAGGCGCGCGGCATGACCAAGGTCATCATCGAGCACGACATGCATGTCGTCTTCTCGCTCGCCGACCGCGTGACCGTGCTGGCCCAGGGCCGCATCATCGCCGACGGCCCACCCGAGCAGGTGCGCGGCGATCCACGCGTGCAGGAAGCCTATCTCGGAGGCGCCCACGCATGACCGCGACCATGGACGCAGCCACCAAGCCGACGGAAAGCCCGGCACCGGCAGCCGACGCGCCGGCCTTCTTCTCCTGCCGCGACATCCACGCCTATTACGGCGAAAGCTACATCGTTCAGGGCGTTTCCTTCGACGTGAAGGAAGGCGAGGTGCTGGCCCTGCTCGGCCGCAACGGCGCCGGCAAGACCTCGACGCTCAGGAGCCTCGCCCGTGCCGACGCGCCGGCGATGAAGAGCGGCGAGATCTGGCTTGCCGGCCAGGCGCTGCACCCGCTCAAGGCTTACCAGGCCGCCCAGGCGGGCCTCCAGTTGGTGCCGGAGGACCGGCGCATCATCGGCGGGCTGACCGTCGAGGAGAATCTGATCCTGGCCCAGGTCGCCCCGCCCATCGGCTGGCCGCTGGCACGCATCTACGACCATTTCCCGCGCCTTGCCGAGCGCCGCCGCCAGGATGCCACGACGCTGTCGGGCGGCGAGCAGCAGATGCTGGCGGTCGCCCGCGCGCTGGCGCGCGAGCTGAAGCTCTTGCTCCTCGACGAGCCCTATGAGGGCCTCGCGCCGGTGATCGTCAACGAGATCGAGAAGATCGTCGCCGAGATCAAGGGCGCCGGCATCACCACCATCATCGTTGAGCAGAACGCCATCGCCGCGCTCGAGCTTGCCGATCGCGCCGTCATCCTCGACATGGGCCAGGTCGTCTTTGACGGCGAGGCGGCCCACGTTCTGGAGAACGCCGAACTGCGCGCCAATTATCTGGCGGTGTGAACCGGCGGGCCTCAGTCGAAGAACGTCGCGTCTTCTTTCCTGAGATAGGGCCTTGCCTTCTCCGGATTGATGTCGACGCCCATTCCGGGCCCATCCCAGACCTCGATCATGCCGTCCTTGACGATCGGGTCGGGCAGGCCGTCGACGATGTCGTACCACCACGCCGGATCGCCCGTCGGATATTCGAAGGCGATGAAATTGTCGGGCAGCGCCGCCGCCACCTGCACCAGCGCGGCCAGCCCGAGAACGCCGTTCGCCGTGCCGTGCGGCGCCATCATGATGCCGTGCAGGTCGGCGTATTCGGCGATCCATTTCAGTTCGGCAATGCCGCCGACGTCGCATGGGTCGGGGCCGACGATATTGACCGCCTTGCCCTCGATGAGCTGCTTGAAGTTCTGACGCAGGTAGATCTGTTCGCCGGTATGGATCGGCGTCGAGGTGGCCATGGTGACGTCGCGATAGACGTCGGCGTTGACGTAGGGCGTGTAGTCCCCGGTGATGAGGTCTTCCAGCCACATCAGGTTGAGGTGCTCGACCGCGCGGGCGAAGCGGATCGCGTCCGGCACCGTCCAACCGGGACCGCAGTCGAGCGCCAGGCCGACCTCGTCGCCGAGGACCTCCTTCATCGCTTCGACGCAGGCGATCGTGTGCTTGAGCCCGCGCTCGGTGAGCAGCGCCCGGTCGACCGCGCCGCCGTGCTCGTGCACCGGCGTGATCTCGCCATAGGCGAAGCCGGGCACCTCACGCTTCATGTTGCTGTGGAAGGCGATGCCCTGCTTGATGATGGTGAAGCCTTCCTTCGCCGCCTTCATGCGCGCCATGTTCTCGGCGTAGTCCTCCGGCGCCTGGCCGTTCAGCGGGAAGCGGATGGCGCCGTTGTAGACGCGCACGCGGTCGCGCACCTTGCCGCCGAGCAGCTTGTAGACCGGGATGCCGGCCGCCTTTCCGGCGAGGTCCCACAGGGCGTGTTCGACCGCGCTCACCGCCGCGCCATAGGGCTTGAAGGCGCCGCGCGCGCGGATCTTCCGCATGCAGCCCTCGACATTGGTCGGGTCCTGACCGATGAGCCCGTCCTTCAGCGCCAGCACGTGGGGCCGGATATAGGGCTTGAAGAATTCGACCTCGCCATAGCCGCTGAGCCCGGCATCGCTGACGATCCGGACCACCGGATTCTTGCCGATGATCGCGCATTTGAGGTCGACGATCTTCATTCCTTCCTCCCAACCAACTCACGGGCGGCATTGTGCTGTCGCTCGGCACCTTTCAATCCGAAAACGCCGTCCCGCGCCACTGCCTGCCGGAAGCGCAGGCCGGTTACCTGAAGGTGCCTGGCTGACAAGCCGTGCGCCCGGCCCCATATCGGTTGCCATGTCGGATCCCGCACCCCTCGACCTTGCGACCCGCACCGGCTGGCCGGATGAGCTGCGGCTCTTCCTCGACCGCTTCCCGCGCGCCACCTGGCCGCCGCGGCGGGAGATCGGCGCGGTCGCGAAGTTCTGGCTCGACATCCATGACGGCTTCCGCGGCTTCGCCGACAAGCTCGGCGTCGCGACGGGTGAGTTCCGCGAGCAGCGGGTGACGCCGGCCCATTTCCGCGCCTGGTTCGCCCCACGGCTCGACATGTTCCTGTCGCACCTCAACGGGCACCACCAGATCGAGGATTACCAGTATTTCCCGCTCTTCGTGGCGGCCGAAGCGCGGCTGAAGCACGGCTTCGACGTTCTCGAGAACGACCACGCCGTCATTCACGCGGCGATGGACCGGCTGGTCGAGACGGCCAACGGCTTCCTGCGCCTCGCGCCCGAGGATGCCGACGGGCTGCGCTTCGCCGGCGATGCCTATACGCAAGCCAGCGACCGGCTTCTCGTCATGCTCGGCCGCCACCTCGACGACGAGGAAGACCTGATCGTGCCGCTGATCCTCGCGCGCGGCGAGCACGACCTCGGCCTCTAGGGTTGGCGTCAGCCGCCGCCGAAGTCTCGTCCTCAGGCGCCCGCCCCATGGAATCTGTGCCTTTCAGACCGTTTCGGCGGCCTGGAGGCATGGACCGGCGGCCCTATCTTGCATAGTGTCTCGCCCGCCGACGCCGAGCCCGTAGGCGATCCGCCGGCCCAAGAAAACGCATTACCAGAAAGAGGACTACGCCATGGCGGATATCGGTCTCGTCGGACTTGGAGTGATGGGCTCCAACCTCGCCCTCAACATGGCCGAAAAGGGCTACACCGTCGCCGTTCACAACCGCACGACGTCGAAGATCGACACCTTCATGGCCAATGCCGGGCCGCTGGCCGCGCGGCTGGTGCCCTGCAAGACGGTCGAGGAGCTGGCCGCCGCGATCACGCCACCGCGCCCGGTGGTCATCATGGTGATGGCCGGCGCGCCGGTCGACCAGGAGGCCGAGAAGATCAGCAAGGACCTCGCCAAGGGCGACATGCTGATCGATGCCGGCAACGCCAATTTCCGCGACACCCAGCGGCGCGTGAAGGAATACACCGCCAAGGGCTTCGACTTCCTCGGCATCGGTGTTTCCGGCGGCGAGGTCGGCGCCCGCCACGGTCCCTCGATCATGATCGGCGGCACCGAGCCGGCGTGGCAGCGGGTCGAGAAGATCCTCCTCGACATCTCCGCCAAGTTCGACGGCGAGCCCTGCGCCGCACGCATGGGGCCGGACGGCGCCGGCCACTTCGTCAAGACCATCCACAACGGCATCGAATATGCCGACATGCAGATGATCGCCGAGGTCTACGGCATCATGCGCGACGGTCTCGGCATGAGCCCGGCCGAGATGGCCGACGTCTTCGCCAAGTGGAACGAGGGCCGACTGAAATCCTATCTCATCGAGATCACCGGTGAGGTGCTCGAAGCCAAGGACCCCGAGACCGGCAAGCCGATGGTCGAGATCATCCTCGACACCGCCGGCCAGAAGGGCACCGGCCGCTGGTCGGCGATCGAAGCGCAGGACCTTGGCCTGCCGGCGACGGTCATCGAGGCGGCGGTCGCGGCGCGCGGCCTCTCCGCCCAGCGCGATCTGCGGCTGGCCGGCGAAAAGCTCTTCGGCAAGGCGGACACCCGGCTCGGCGCCGCGCTCGGCGACCGCGCCGCGGTGCTGGCGGCGCTGGAGCAGGCGCTGCTCGCCGGCAAGATCGCCGCCTATGCCCAGGGCTTCGCCGTGCTCTCGGCCGCATCCGAGGTGTGGAACTGGAACCTGCCGATGGGCACCATCGCCAAGATCTGGCGCGCCGGCTGCATCATCCGCTCGGTCTTCCTCGACGACATTTCGCGCAGCTATGCGGCAAGCGGCACCATCGCCAATCTGATGATGGTCGCGCCCTTCGCCGGCTGGCTGAAGGAATGCCATGGGGCTCTGCGCCATGTCGTTTCGGCGGGCGTGTCGAAGGGCATGCCAATGCCGGCGCTGTCGAACGCGCTCGCTTATTTCGACTATGCCCGAACGGGGCGCACCACCGCCAACCTGCTGCAGGGCCAGCGCGACTTCTTCGGCGCCCATGGCTTCGAGCGCACCGACAAGGACGGCAAGGGTTATCACGGCCCTTGGGCGCAAGGGCTGGGGTAGGGGGCCGGTCGCTTCGGCGCGCGCGAGCACGCTGGCGGCTATGTGCGCTTAGCCGCCAGCGTTTCGGCAACGAGCTTGGCAAAGGCGTCCTTTGATATTTGACCGGCCTTTGCTTGTCGAGAATGTTCGTCCATGTCGACGCCGCCGCCTGCGAGGACCTGAAGCCACGCCTTAACATTCTCCTCCGTCGGCTCGAAGAATGATGGCGGGCCGAAATCGCGATGCTCAGGGTCTCCCCAGGCACGGTGCTCCGTCTCGATCTCGGCGATAACGGGCAGCAGGTCGGAAATATCGCCAGCCTGCAGCCGCGCCGCCTTATCGGCTTCACCTTGGCGCTGCCAATATTTCGAAAGGTTGTTCGACATCAAGTGGGTGTTTGGATGACCGGCGAGGTCGAGCGACAGCATGATCGCCACCGCCCGCAGAGCGTCGGCCACAGCGCGAGCCCAGTCGCCGTGCTTCGTCTTCATCACAGCGCGGTTGGCGTACCTAACTACCATTTCGGGATGCCGACTTCCGCGTGCGGCGTGCGTAACCTCAAGAGCATCAGTCACATATTCTTCTGCCTGCTGCCCGCGCCTTTCATCGCCCGACTTGTCCGCCCATCCCGAGTAGAGCGCACCGAGGTTGGACAACCGGGTTCCATATTTCGCCGATTTATCACCCTCCGCAGCTTTCGTAATATCGGCTGCACGAAGGAGAAGCGACTCGGCCTTCGCAAATTCGCGACGCTTCCTAAGCGCTTCGGCGAGATTGTTTAGCGTGGTGGCAATACGCGGGTCGTTCGGGTCAAGGTGAGAACTCTTGGATCCCCAGCGCTTCGTGATAGGCCACTTCGGCTTCGTCGAGCCGGTTGAAATCGACATAGCGATTGCCGAGATTGTCGATCACCGTAGCAAGCGCCAGAGGTTGGTCCACCCACGTCGTCCGTGTGATGACTACGGACTGCTCGGCCATCGCCAATGCACCCTCTCGGTCGCCCCGCGTAGCCAGGTAGAGGCAAGCCTCATTGAACAGCCGGCCGAGCGCTTTGCCGGCGTTGCCAGCATGCGGCGCGTGCGCGTTAAGCGGAGCGACATGAATGACAAGTCGAGCGCACAATGGCCAGCTTGATGTGTTGGTGTTGACTTCACCGGGAAACTTCCCGCTCACCAGTCGCACCGCTGCGCTGCCCCAGACCTCGCGCGCTTCTTCGCCCATCCAGTCGCGGGCGACTTCCAGCAGCAGGCGGTGGAAGACGAGAAAGGGGCCGAATGGGCCATCCTCCTGTCGGAGGAGCGATAGAGACGTGAGAGCAGCGAGCGCGTCCGACTGCGCGGTCTTGTCAGCCATGGCCGTGGCGAAGGCAGCGGGCAGGACTTTGGCGTCCTCGTCAATGGTCAGCAGCCATAGATCGACGCCGTCGGGCGACAGGAAAGAGCAAAGGCGGAGAACATCGAGCGCCGTCTCACCGCCTTCCATCTTCTCAAGCGTTTCGAGCGATTTGACGAAGGCGGCGTAAACTGTGTCGGGATAGTCGCCGGTCAGCCCCTGATCCTTTTTGCGCTTGACCAGTCTGGCGATGTCCGCGGCGTAGTCGTCGAAGCTGAATCCAGCGCGTGGCGCGAGGAACGTTGCCGCCTGCTCGGCCGCGAGAGGCAAGCCGCCAAGCGCTTCAGCCAGTCGCTCGGCGCCGGCGGTATCGTCGCGGTTGGTGCGCGTGAGCAGGTATTCTGAGGTGACCTCGTTCGACCACTGATCGAGCCGCGTAACAGGCGCGAGGTCCCACTGGGTGAAGCGCGAGGTGATGATGCACCGCGCCGCACCGGTTGGGAGCCATTTGCGCACGGCGTCCGGATTCGGCGCGCTGTCATAGACCAGCAGCCAGGGCTGGGTGAGGCTGGCAAGGTGATCGAGGGTTGTGCGGGCGTCGGTCTCGGTGTTCTCACCCTTGACGATCTCCAGCCGCTGGCCGAGCGCTTGAAGGTCGGCGAGCATCGACGTTTCCTGCTCGGCGCGTACCCACCAGACGCCGCCATAGCGGCCACCGAAGCGATGGCAATATTCCGAGGCGAGCGTCGTCTTGCCGATACCACCCATGCCGGCGACGGCGGTGATCGCCGCATTGCCGGAGGACAGCGAGCGCTGGAGCGACTCCATCGCCTCGAAGCGGCCGGTGAAATTCGGATTGGATCGATAAGGCGCGCTGAAGATTTTCGGCAATGGCTGGCCGGAACGCCATTGATCGCGATCCTTCGCCTCGTCCGCGGATTTCAACCGCTCGACGACGCGTTCCGCCGCCTCGTCCGGCCGCAGGCCCTTGACGTCGATGTGCTTGATCGGCGCGATCAGCGGTGAGAGCGTCGTCTCGTGGAGGATGATCGGGATGAGCTTGCGCTTGTCGCTGACCGGATCCTGCCACCAGCTCGCATAGCGCTCGGCCTTGGAATAGACCGCCTTGTCGCTGACATAGGCGGGCGAATAGAGCGCCAGCGTCTGCGCGCTGTTCATCAGCCCGTCGTCCATCCAGATGGCGATGTTGCCGCCCGGCCAGATCGCGCGGATGGTAATACGTGGTGAAGCCGGACGATTTCAGCGCTGCATCGAGCGCCGCCGCATAGTCGGCATCGGCGCTGGTGAAGCTGATGAAGAAATCGCGCTGGACGGTGCCCGAGGCCATATTGGCGTCCTCAACCCTGAGGTGAAGGCTGCCAGAGGCGGGCAAACGACACAAGGAGCAACCTCGTACTGTGACGGCGATCACTCTGCAGCCGTCGATGCGCCTGATACAGAGCACCGGACGGTCCGCTTTCCGTCATCAAACCGCGCCAATTTGCGTCAATAACGGTCAAGCGATCGTCCGCCTTTACGCTGGCGACACGCCCCCATAAGATCGCCAGCGTTCTCTGGAGCGGGGGCGTTGCGGAGGATTCCAGATGCGCGACGTGTCACGTCGGCTGCTCGCAGCCCTTTTCGCCTTAGGTCTTCTTGTTCCCGTTACCGCCTATTTCGCCGGTACACCGGCGATGGCCGCCGGCAAGCGGGTCATCATCACGCCGAACGCCGATTATTCCGGCTTCGACATGGAGACGGTGAAGAACGTCGACCAGGCCGCCTGTCAGGCCGCCTGCCTCGCCGATGGCGCCTGCCGCGCCTTCACCTTCAACACCAAGGCGCAATGGTGCTTCCTCAAGTCCGATTTCGGCGTGCTTGCCGCCACGCCGGATGCGGTCGCCGGCCGCGTCGTCGAGGCCATCGATCTGACCCCCTCGATCGAGCGCCAGCGGCTTGCTGAACTGGACTTCCTGCCCGCAACCTTCATCGACGAGGCGCGCACGCTGGTCGGCGCCCTCAAGGACCGCTTCTCCGCCTCCGGCGCCAGCTACATCGCGCTCAGAAATGCCGGCGCCGTCGCCATGCGCGCCGGGCGGTTCGACGAGGCCGCCGTCGCCTTCGGCCGCGCGCTCGCCATCGCCAATGACGAAGCCATCGCCTGGCTCGATTTCTCCCGCGCCAGCCTGGCGCGCCAGCCTGAGAACTGGTCCGACCGCCAGCAGGCGACGACCGACGCCAGCGCCGCGGCCCTCGACGGCTATCTCCGCTCCGACACGCCGGCCGCCCGCGCCGTCGCGCTGGCGCTCACCGGCTCGAGCCTGGCCAAGCGCGAGGAGTGGAAGCCGGCCATCCGCGCCTATCGCGCCAGTCTGGCGCTGGCCGACATGGCCAGCGTCCACGCCGCCTACGACAAGCTCGTCGCCGAGCATGGCTTCCGCATCCTCTCCCACGAGGTCGAGGCCGACAGCGCCGTCCCGCAGATCTGCATCCGCTTCTCCGACAAGCTCGCCGTCTCCCGCCCCGACCTCGCCGATTTCGTGACCGTGGAAGGCGGCGACGGCCTCGCCGTCGAGCCGCAGGAGAGCCAGATCTGCATCGACGGCATCAAGCACGGCAGCCGCTACATCGTGCGCGTGCGCGCCGGCCTGCCCGCCGCCGACGGCGAGAAGCTGGCCAGCCCGGTCGAACTCAGCATCTATGTGCGCGACCGCGCCCCCTGGGTCGGCTTCGCCGGCAACGCCTATGTGCTGCCCGCCGGCCCCGGCGCCTCGATTCCGTTGAGTTCGGTCAACACCGACAAGGCGCGGGCGACGATCTACCGGATCGGCGACCGCGGCATCGTCAACGCGATCCGCGACGGCCGCTTCCTCAGCGGTCTGGCGACCTATTCCGCCCAGCAGATCGAGGACGAGACCGGCGAGAAGGTGTGGCAAGGCGAGATCGACATCACGTCGAAACTGAACCAGACCATGGTCACCGCGATTCCGATTGCCGATGCGGTGCCGAAGATGCAGCCCGGCGCCTATGTCTTCACCGCGCAGCCCTCGACCGACGACCCCAACCAGTGGGGGCCGCTCGCCACCCAGTGGTTCATTGTTTCCGATCTCGGCCTGACCGCGCTGTCCGGCCACGACGGCGTCCATGCCATCGTGCGCTCGCTCGGCACCGCCGCGCCGGTCGCCGGCGTCAAGCTGCGGCTCATCGCCGTCAACAACGACATCCTCGGCGAAACGGTGACCGACGAGGCCGGCTACGGCCATTTCGACCCGGGTCTGGCGCGCGGCACCGGCGGCATGGCCCCGCAACTGGTCGTCGCCGAAACCGACAAGGATTACGCCTTCCTCGATCTCACCCGCGCCGCCTTCGATCTCACCGATCGCGGCGTCTCCGGGCGGGCGGCGCCGCAGGCGCTCGATGCCTTCCTCACGCCCGAACGCGGCATCTACCGGCCGGGCGAGGTCGTCCACCTCACCGCGCTGGTGCGCGATGCGCGCGCCGATGCCGTCACCGACCTGCCGATGACGCTGGTCGTCGAGCGCCCGGACGGCGTCGAGTTCCTGCGCAAGACGCTCTCCGACGGCGGCCTCGGCGGCTACTCGGACGACGTCGCCTTGCAGGCCGACGCCATGCGCGGCTCGTGGTCGGTCAAGCTCTATGCCGACCCCAAGGGCAGCCCGATTGCCGAGACCTCGGTTCTGGTCGAGGACTTCGAGCCGGAACGCCTGGCGGTCGATCTCGATACGCCGGCCAAGGTGCTCAAGGTCGACGAGCCGGTCACCATCGATCTGTCGGCCCGTTATCTCTACGGCGCCCCGGCGCCGGACCTGCCCATCGCCGGCGATCTCGACGTCAAGGCGACCGACAGCCTCGATGGCTTCCCCGGCTATACCTTCGGCCTCAGGGACGATGCCATCGAGCCGTCGCGCCAGCCGCTGGAGATTGATGCGACGACCGACGCGGACGGCAAGGCGGCCTTCGACGTCAGCCTGCCCGACCTGCCGGTTACCACCCATCCGCTGCAGGCGGAACTGGTGATCCGCGTTGCCGACACCAACGGCCGCGCGGTGGAACGCACGCTTGACCGGCCGATCCAGCCGACCGCGCTGATGATCGGCGTCAAGCCGCTCTTCAACGGCGATCTCGACGAAGGCGCCAATGCCCGCTTCGAGGCGATCCTGCTCGCCCCCGACGGCACGCGCACGGCCAAGTCCGGCGTCAAGTGGAAGCTGGAACGCATCGAGCGCGACTATCAGTGGTACCGCGCCGACGGCAACTGGACCTATGAGCTGGTCACCAACGCCGCGCGCGTTGCCGGCGGCACGGTCGATTTCACGGCCGACCAGCCGACGACCATCGAGGGCCAGGTGGACTGGGGCCAGTACCGCCTGACCGTCGAGGACGACGGCGACAATCCGGCGGCGACCAGCGTCGAATTCTATGCCGGCTGGTATCGCGCGGTGTCCTCCTCCGACACGCCCGATACGCTGCAGGTGGCGCTCGACAAGCCCGCCTACCGCATCGGCGACACCGCCAGGCTGCGCCTCGATCCGCGCTTCGCCGGCATTGCGCTGATCAGCGTCATCGACGACCGGCTGATCGAGATGAAGGCGGTCGAGGTGCCGGAAGGCGGTACCACGGTCGATCTCACCGTCACCGACAAGTGGGGCCCCGGCGCCTATGTCACGGCGACCCTCTACCGGCCGATGGACATCGCCGCCAAGCGCATGCCGGCGCGTGCCCTTGGCCTCACCTGGGCCAAGGTCGATCCGGGCGACCGCGACCTGAAGGTCACGGCCGACCTGCCGCAGGAAATGCGCCCGCGCGGGCCGATGACCATTCCGGTCTCCATCAGCAATCTCAAGCCGGGTGAGGAGGCCTATGTCACCGTCGCTGCGGTCGATGTCGGCATCCTCAACCTGACGAACTTCAAGGCGCCGGCGCCGGACGACTGGTACTTCGGCCAGCGCAAGCTCGGCATGGAGATCCGCGACATCTACGGTCTCCTGATCGATCGCACGCAGGGCGTGCCCGGCACCGTGCGCTCCGGCGGCGATGGCGGCATGACGCGGTTGAGCGCGCCGCCGCCTACCCAGAAGCTGCTCGCCTTCTATTCCGGCATCGTCAAGGTCGACGAGGCGGGCAAGGCCTCGGTCACCTTCGACCTGCCGGACTTCAACGGCACCGTCAGGGTCATGGTCATGGCCTGGTCGAAGGATGGCGTCGGCCATGCCAGCCAGGACATCTTCGTCCGCGATCCGGTGGTGGTGACGGCGTCGATTCCGCGCTTCCTGGCGGTCGGCGACACCTCGCGCCTTCTGGTCGAGATCAACAACGTCTCCGGTGCCACCGGCGACTACAAGCTGTCCATCGCGACCGGCGAGGGCGTTGCCTTCCCGGACGAAGATGCCGAATGGAATGTGACGCTTGCCGAGAAGCAGCGGCTCTCCTTCGTCATTCCGCTCGATGCCAAGGCGGTCGGCGATTACGACGTCTCCGTCGCCCTTGCCGCGCCCACCGGCGAGATCTGGCCGACCAACCTGACGCTTGGCATTCGTCCCGCCGGTTCGCCGGTCACCCGGCGCGACCTCATCGCGGTGGCGGCCGGCGGCACGCTTTCCGTCGACAGCGCGCTGACCTCGGAGTTCGTGCCGGGCACGGCCTCGGTGGCGGTGTCGCTCGGCGGCGCCGGGCCGCTCGATGTGGCCGGCATCCTCGCCGCCCTCGACCGCTACCCCTATGGCTGCGTCGAGCAGCTCACCAGCCGCGCCATGCCGCTGGTCTATCTCGACGACGTCGCCGCCTCGGTCGGCATCGCCGCGGACAAGGAAATCCGCGACCGTGTGCAGAAGGCGATCGGCAAGGTGCTTGCCGATCAGTCGGCCTCCGGCGCCTTCGGCCTGTGGGGACCGCAGGATGCCGGTGGCGACCTGTGGCTCGATTCCTACGTCACCGACTTCCTCACCCGCGCCGCCGAGAAGGGCTATGACGTGCCGGACGTGGCACGCACCATCGCGCTGGACAATCTGGCCAACGGCGTTGCCTATGCCAGCGACTTCGATAAGGGCGGCGAGGACATCGCCTATGCGCTCTACGTGCTGGCGCGTGCCGGCCGTGCGGCCATCGGCGACCTGCGCTACTACACCGACTCCAAGCTCGATGCCTTCGCCACGCCACTGGCCAAGGCACAGCTCGGCGCGGCGATGGCGCTCTATGGCGACCGCGTCCGCGCGAACCGGGCCTTCGCGGCGGCCATGGCCGATCTCGACCGCGCCGAGGCCAGGCAGGGCTGGCGCAGCGACTACGGCACGGCGCTGCGCGACGGCGCCGCGGTGTTGACGCTCGCGGCGGAAGTGCAGGTCGGTTCGGTCGATCTGCGCAGCCTGGCGCTGCGCATCGCCGCGATGGAGCGCAACAAGCGCTACACCAGCACCCAGGAAGACTCCTGGATGCTGCTGGCCGCCGCCGCGCTCATCAAGGATTCGGCCAAGACCGAATTCTCGATCGACGGCGAGCATATCGCCGCGCCGCTCTTCCGCCGCTACACCGGCGAGGCGCTGGCGGCCAAGCCGGTGACCATCGCCAATCTCGGCGATCAATCGCTGGAGGCGGTGGTGTCGGCGACCGGCGTTCCGCTGACGCCGGATCCCGCCGGCGGCAACGGCTACAGGATCGAGCGCGCGGTCTACACGCCGGACGGCGAACCGGCCGACATCGCCACCGTCGGCCAGAACGACCGCTTCGTCGTGGCGCTCACCATCACCGCCGAGCACGATGCCGGCGGCCGCCTGCTGGTCGTCGATCAGATCCCCGCCGGTTTCGAGATCGAGAACCCCGATATCTCGGCGAGCGGCAGCACGGAGAGCCTCGACTGGCTCAAGGTCGACAAGGTGGACCATACCGAGGCGCGGACCGACCGCTTCGTCGCGGCCATCGACCGCGAGGATGGCGGATCGACCGAATACACGGTCGCCTATTCGGTGCGCGCCGTGTCGCCGGGCAAGTTCGTCTATCCGGCGGCGACGGTCGAGGACATGTACCGTCCGGAATTCAACGCCCGCACCGCCGCCGGCGAAGTCGAAGTGGTCGGCCCGACCCGCTGATCGACGGCTGACGGGACGTGCGCCGAATGGCTGAGACGCCAACCACCAACTCCCTCTCCCCCCTTGCGGGGGAGAGGGTGACGCCCGATTTCGCGCAAGCGAAATCGTCGGCGGAGCCACAGAGGGGTGAGGGCAAGGCTCTGGCGGATACCCCTCTCCCTGTCCCTCCCCCGCAAGGGGGGAGGGGAACGACGACCGCTGGCGGTACGGCGAAAGAACAGGCTACGGAGCCTCGCGCTCATCGCTGCGGCAGTTGTCGTCGCAAGTGGAATCGCTGCCGGCATCATTGGCGCCGTAGTCTGGAACAACATCGAAGCCTCGCTGCCGCCCCTGCCCGACCCCAAGGCGATTGCCACCTCGACCATCGTCGTCGACCGCGACGGCCGGCTGCTCCGCCCCTTCACCATTGCCGACGGGCGCTGGCGCCTGCCGGTGACCGGGGACGACGTCGATCCCAAATTCCTCAAGATGCTGATCGGCTATGAGGATCAGCACTTCTATTCCCATGGCGGCGTCGATCCGCTGGCGCTGGTGCGCGCCGCCGGCCAGTTCGCGCTCGCCGGCGGGCACATCGTCTCCGGCGGCTCGACGCTCACCATGCAGGTCGCCCGCCTGATCGATGGCGACAGCACGCGCTCGATTCTCGGCAAGCTCCGCCAGATCGCGCTGGCACAGAAGCTGGAAGCGCGCTTCAGCAAGGACGAGATCATCGATCTCTATCTCCTGCTTGCCCCCTATGGCGGCAACATCGAAGGCGTGCGCGCCGCTTCGCTCGCCTATTTCGGCAAGGAGCCGAAGCGGCTGACCACGGCCCAGGCAGCGCTGCTCGTCGCCTTGCCGCAATCGCCGGAGGCGCGCCGGCCCGACCGCGACATCGATGCCGCCCGCGCCGCGCGCGATCGCGTGCTCGACCGCCTCGTCGCCGAGGGCGTCACCGACCGGCAGGCGGCCGAAGCCGCCCGGAGCGAGCGCGTGCCCGCCGCACGCAAGCCTTTCCCATTGCTCGCCCCGCATCTCGCTTTGCAGGCTGTCGCCGCCGAGCCGGACGCGGCCGTGCATCGCCTGACGATCGAGCGCGACCTGCAGACCTCGCTGGAACAGCTTGCCGCCGACCGCGTCGCCGGCCTCGGGCCGAAGCTTTCCATCGCCATCGTCGTCGCCGACGAGGTGACCGGCGAGATCCGCGCCTCGGTCGGTTCGGCCGGCCTGTTCGAGGACCAGCGCGACGGCCATGTCGACATGACCCGCGCCGTTCGCTCACCCGGCTCGACGCTGAAACCGCTCATCTACGGCCTCGCCTTCGAACAGGGGCTCGCATTGCCTGAGACGCTGATCGAGGACAAGCCCACCGGCTTTGGCGGCTATGCGCCGAAGAACTTCGACGGCTTCCATCGCGGCACGGTGACTGTGCGCGAGGCGCTGCAGCAGTCGCTCAACGTACCGGCGGTCGTGGCGCTCAACGCCGTCGGTCCGGCGCGGCTGGTGGCGCGACTGAAGCGCGCCGCGGTCAATGCGGCGCTGCCCGACCAGTCGGCGCCGGGGCTCGCCATCGGGCTCGGCGGCGTCGGCGTGACGCTGCGCGACCTCGTCTCGCTCTATGCCGCCATCGCCCGCGGCGGCACGGCGATCGCGCTCGCCGATGGCGTCGGCGTGCCGTCGCAGGCGCTGTCCGGTGCGCCGGTGCTGTCGCCGACCGCCGCCTGGTACGTCTCCGATATCCTCGCCGGCGTGCCGCCGCCGCTCAACGGCACGCCCGGCCGTATCGCCTACAAGACCGGCACCTCCTATGGCTATCGCGATGCCTGGGCGATCGGCTTCGACGGCGCCCATGTCGTCGGCGTCTGGGTTGGCCGGCCGGACGGCACACCGGTCCCGGGCCTGTCAGGCATCGTCAGCGCCGCCCCCATCCTGTTCGAGGCTTTCGACCGCATCGGCCCGAAACGCGTCGCGCTGAGGCGTGCCCCGCCCGGCGTGCTCACCGTCGCCTCCACCGCCGCGCTGCCCGCCCCGCTGCGCTATTTCCGCGATCCGGGCCAGGCCACCTTCGAGCAGAAGCAGAACGATCCCGAGATCGCCTATCCGCGCGACGGAGTCTCGGTCGATCTCGGCATCGCCGACGGCGATCCGTCGCCGCTGGTGATCAAGGTGCGCAACGGCGCACCGCCCTTCACCTGGTTCGTCAACGGCTTGCCCGTGGCGCGCACGCCCTTCGCCCGCTCCGAAACCTGGCAACCGGACGGACCCGGCTTCGTCACCCTCTCGGTGGTCGACCGCGACGGCAAGTCCGACCGGGTGACGGTGCGGGTGGAGTAGGCGCGCGGTCAGGCGATCTCGTCGAGCGTCAGGCCGAGTTCTGCGAGGGAGCGGTCAATCTTCGATACCCACCCGCGCTTGCCCTGTTTGCGAGCGTCTTTCACACTGTCGGCAAGCGCGTAAGGATCAGAATCCAAAAGGGCCTCGATCAGAGCGCGGGCCTGTAGCAAGTCCTTCTGGCGCTTTGGAACGTCGCGACGCTCTTGCGCGAGGATCAATTTATGGACGGCAAACCGAGCCGGCTGCGGGACGGTGACGGCGACGCCGCTGCCGAACAGGGCAACGGCGGGAATGGAGTCGTCTATGAGCCAACGAACATACTGAAGCGGCACCGCACCAGCCCCGGCTCCCTTGAGCGGGAGCGGGTTCGTGTCATGGCGCGTGCGCTGTTGGGTCACGAGATCGACCATGAAGCCGTCGGCAGCCCGAAAAGCCGATGAGGGCGCCTTCGGCCCGGACAGAGCGGGAATGGGTGCAAAGCTCGGCTCGGCTCGCCTGAGCACGTCCAGGAAAGTCTCGTCCTTCGGGATACTTGCCAGCGCCAGCCGGGCCGTTGCCAGGTCGGCATCTCCGGTCATCAGCGTCGGGCGGGGCAGGGCATGCGCGACCAGCGGCGAATAGCACTGATAGGCCGCCGTCCCGATGAGTGTTGCATCCCCGAAGACGCCCGCATCGGAGAGGGCGTCGAGGACCCGGCCGAGCTGCGGCGTCGGCGCAGGCACCCCCGCCTTGACGAGCAGCCGGATCGTTTTGCGGTCCTGTTGAGCTTCGTCCTGCAGCCTTCGGATTTCGTCTACCCTGGCTTTGGTTTCGGGGTCGTCGACAGGTCCGATGTAGTCGTCCTTGCGGACCTTGCCGACCAGGCGTTTGACGTAGACGTACTGCCGACCCTTCACCGTCATCGTGAAGATCGAGCCGCTGCGCATTGGGCGGGAATGCACCCGTTGGCTGAGGTCCGAGTACAGGGTAGAGATGGACAGGTTGATCTTTTCCATCACGCAGTTATAGACGCAATGAGGCATCTGCGTCTATAACTCGTTATGGACGCGTCGGCTCATCGGCGTCTATAACCCCGGTCTGTCTGTTCGCCGCCGCCTCAGTGCTCGTCGAGCGCCTTGACCGCGGCGATGGCCGCCGAGGCGCGGTTCTCCACCCCGAGCTTCTGGTAGATCTGCTCCAGGTGCTTGTTCACCGTGCGCGGGCTGAGCCCCAGGATCTCGGCGATGTCGCGGTTCGACTTGCCCTGCGCCACCCACAAGAGCACCTCCGCCTCGCGCCCCGTCACCGCATAGAGCTTGCGCAGGATCGCCGCCTGCGCGTCGGTGCCGTCGATGGAAATGCGGAAAAGAATCTCGCTTTCGCTGGTGGCGCTCAAGAGCGAGAAGTGCAGCCGCCGCGCCTCGTCGATGGCAATCGCCGGCGGCGCCGGCACGGTACCCTGTGCATCGCCCACCCGGCGCAACCATGCACGCAGCGGATCGGGCAGGGCGGCGCCGTCCCAGTCGGGCAGCGCCTCCTCGATCAGCTTCAACGCCTGCGGCGTGCACCAGAGGATGGCGCCGTCGCGGTCGGCCGCCAGCAGCGTCCGCCCGGCGGTGTCGAGGGCATGGCGGGCGCTTTGTGCCGCGCGCGCATTGGCAAGGTGGACGCGGATGCGGGCAAACAGGACATCGAGCACGATCGGCTTGGTGACGTAGTCGACGCCGCCGGATTCCAGACCCTCGACGATGTTCTCGGTCTCGCTGAGGCCGGTCATGAAGATCACCGGCACATGGGCGAGGGTGGCGTTGCGCTTCATCCGCCGGGTGGTCTCGAAGCCGTCCATGCCCGGCATCACTGCGTCCATGAGCACCACGTCCGGCGTAATCCGCTCGGCGATGTCGAGCGCCTGGGCGCCTTCGGTGGCGACCAGCACCGTGGCACCGAACTTCTCCAGCGCGTCGGTGAGGAAACCCAGCGTCTCGGGCGAATCGTCGACCACCAGCACGATGTCGCGCGCCTTGACCGGCTCAGCCATCGCCGATCTCCTCCAGCGCCGCGGCATAGCGGCGGAAGTCGAAGGCGCGCACGTGCCGACGCATCTCGGCGACGAAGGCCCGGTTGCGTTCTTGCGTCTCGAGCTGGTCGAGCTTGCTCTCGATGCCGCGCACATAGCCGATGCGGCCGAGGCGCTTGAGTTCGGCGACGTGCTCCGCGCCGGGCGAGACCAGCGCCGCCGCCGCCGCCGCCGTGCCGTTGACGCCATTGACCCTTGCCGGCAGCTCATCCTGCCAGTCGAGGCCGATGAGGTCGGCGATGCGGTCGAGCAGGCGCTGCACCTCGAACGGCTTCACCATCACCGCGTCGTGGGCGTCCTCCTCCGACGGCGGCGGCGGGCTCTCGCCGACATTGGCCGAGAGCATCAGGATGGCGCCGGTGTGGCCCTTGTCGCGCAGCACCTTGGCGAGGTCCCAGCCGTTGATGCCGGGCATCGAGATATCGAGGATGAAGAGGTCCGGCTTCAGTTCGCTGGTCAGCGCCAGGCATTCGGCGCCGTCATGCGCCGCCAGCACCGCGAAGCCGAGCGGCGCGAGGATCTGGCGGACGAGGTCGCGCTGGTCGGGGTCGTCGTCGACGACGAGCACCGAGCGCCGGGCGCCGGCATAGCCGGCGATGCGCCGGCGTGGCGCCGCCGCCGGGCGCCGTCGGGCGATCGCGGAGAGCATCAGGCGGATATTGAAGGTGCTGCCCTTGCCGGGCTTGCTGCTGACGGTGACGTCGCCGCCCATGAGGCTCACCAGCATCTTGACGATGGTCAGCCCCAGGCCGGTGCCGGGCACCAGCCGGGTGCGTTCCGCATTGCCGCGCTCGAAGGGCTCGAAGATCTTGGGCAGGTCTTCCGCCGCGATGCCGACGCCGGTGTCCGCGATGGTCAGCGTCGCCACCTGGCTGCGGAACGAGACGGTCAGCGCAACACGGCCGCTCTCGGTGAACTTGATGGCGTTGGAGAACAGGTTGACCAGGATCTGGCGCAGCCGCTTGCCGTCGGTCGAGACCACCTCCGGCATGGTGTCGGGCCGGACATAGTGGAAGGCGAGGCCCTTGGCCTCGGCCTGCGGCCGGAACATCTCGACGATGTCGGTGAGGAACTCGTCGAGGTGGATCTCGTTGCGCTGCAGCTGCAGGCGGCCGGTCTCGATCTTGGAGATTTCGAGCAGGCCGTCGATGAGGCCGGAGAGGTGCTCGGCGCTGCGCCGGATGACGTGGATGCGGCCCTTCTGCTCGGGCGGTATGGCGGCGTCGCGTTCGAGGATCTGGGTGTAGCCGAAGACCGAGTTGAGCGGCGTGCGCAGCTCGTGGCTCAAGCCCACCAGATAGCGGCTCTTGGCGAGGTTGGCCGCCTCGGCCACCTCCTTGGCCTTCTGCAGCGCCGCGTCGGTGCGGCTGTGCGCCTCGATCTCGCGCAGCAGCAGGGCGATCTGGCGTGCCGATTCCTCCTGCGCCACGTGCCGGCTCTCATGCGCCAGAACCAGGAACCAGGCGAGGATGCCGGCAACGATCAACAGGATGAAGAAGGCCGCCCACAGCGAGCGCGCGACCGTGTCGGAATAGGCGGGTGCCGCCGTCGTCACCTGGAAATAGACCAGATACAGGGCGGCGCTGACCAGCACCATGAAGGCGGTGAGCAGGCCGAAGAACTGCACGATGCGCGGGCTGATGCGCTCCGTCAGCGCCGCCGGCAGCAGCGCTGCGACCACGGCGGCCGCCTGCGCCGGCAGCCGCGCCTTTGGCTTGCACAGGTCGTTGCAGCGGGCGTCGAGCGAGCAGCACAGCGAACAGATCGGCCCCGAATAGGCCGGGCAATAGGCAGTGTCCTCGGGTTCGAAGTCGTGCTCGCACACCGTACAGGTGAGCACCGTGCGCTCGTGCCAGTTCGCCCGCGGCTTGCGCGCCAGGTAGAACTTGCCCTTGGTCGCCCAGGCGATCGCCGGCGCGGCGATGAACGGCACCACCATGGCGATGAAGACGGCCAGCGCCTTGGCCGTGGCGCCGAAGGCGCCGGTCGCCGAGGTCAGCGCCAGCGCCGCCGAGATGCCCATGGAGCCGACGCCGACCGGGTTGATGTCGAAGAGGTGCGCCCGCTTGAACTCGATGCCCGGCGGCGACAGGCCGAGGCGCTTGTTGATGGTGAGATCGGCGACGATCGAGCCGAGCCACGCCACCGCGACGATGGAGAACAGGCCGAGGATGATCTCCAGCGCCGTGTAGATGCCGATCTCCATCAGCACCAGCGCGATGGCGACGTTGAAGACCAGCCAGACGACGCGGCCGGGATGGCTGTGGGTCAGCCGCGAGAAGAAGTTCGACCAGGCCAGCGACCCGGCATAGGCGTTCATGACATTGATCTTGAGCTGCGACACCACCACGAAGGCGGCGGTGAGCAGCAGCACGAAATCCTGCCACGGGATGACGTAGCCGAAGGCGACCCGGTACATCTGCGCCGGCTCGGCGGCGTGCTCCACCGGCACCCCGTGGCTGAGCGCCAGCACCGCTAGGAACGAGCCGAAGAGGAGCTTGGGCGCCCCCAGTATCACCCAGCCGGGACCGGCGAGCAGCGCGCCGATGTGCCATTTCTTGCCCGATCCCTGGGCGGGGAGGAAGCGCAGGACGTCCACCTGCTCGCCGATCTGCGGCATCAGCGCCAGGATGACGGAAGCCGCGGCGCCGAACTTCAACAGGTTGAAACCGGCATCGCCGCCGCCGAGGCCGGGGAAATTGCGCCAGATCTCGAAGCTCCCCCAGTCCTGCCAGGCGATGAAGCCGACCGGCAGGATGTTGAGCCCGATCCATAGCGGCTGGGTGACGATCTGGAAGCGGCTGATGCGCGTCATGCCGTGGGTGACCAGCGGAATCACCGCGACCGCGCTGATGACGTAGCCGATGGCGAGCGGAATGCCGAAGCACACCTCCAGCGCCGTCGACATGATCGAGGCTTCGATGGCGAAGAGGATGAAGGTGAAGGTGGCGTAGATCAGCGAGGTGACGGTCGAGCCGATATAGCCGAAGCCGGCGCCGCGGGTGAGCAGGTCGATATCGACGCCGTAGCGCGAGGCATAGCGCGCCACCGGCAGGCCGGTGAGGAACAGCAGGACGCCGGCGACGATGGTCGCGGCGATGGTGTTGGTGGCGCCGTAGGAGAGCGTGATCGAGCCGCCGATCGCCTCCAGCGCCAGGAAGGAGATGGCGCCGATGGCCGTCTGCGCGACGCGCGGCGTCGACCAGCGCCGCGCGCTCTTGGCGGTGAAGCGCAGCGCATAGTCTTCCAGCGTCTGGTTGGCGACCCAGCGGTTGTATTCCCGACGGACCGGCAGGATTCGCTGTCGCCCCGCCATTTTTCCCCCGCCCAAAAAATCGCCGGACGCTACCGGCTATTGCTGCCCGTTTGCGATGCAAGATGCGCGCCGACGCCCGCCGAAAGGGCAGAACCGCATGGGATTTTGCGGGGGTGAGCCGGGCCGGGCGGCCCGGCCTACGTCAATCGACGTATATGCTGGCTTGCACGAACTGTCCGAAGGTCCAGGCGACGACCAAACGGGCGAGCGCTGGCATGCCCGGTGCATGTTGGGGGTTCAGCCAGGGGGCGGTCGTCACGCAACACGCCGAACCAACACGCGTCCTGCCCTCCCGCAGGCGACGTCAAGAGGAGAGTTCACGCATGTTCAAATCGACGGGCCGGTTCCTCGGCTCACTGGCGCTGGCGGCCGCGATAGCACTGCCGCTCGCCACGTCGGCTCGGGCCGCCGACGACACCATCAAGGTCGGCATCCTGCATTCCCTGTCGGGCACCATGGCGATTTCGGAGACCACGCTGAAAGACGTCATGCTGATGCTCATCGACGAGCAGAACAAGAAGGGCGGTCTGCTCGGCAAGAAGCTCGAGCCGGTCGTCGTCGATCCGGCGTCCAACTGGCCGCTGTTCGCCGAGAAGGCGCGCGAGCTGATCAGCCAGGACAAGGTCGCCGTCGTCTTCGGCTGCTGGACCTCGGTCAGCCGCAAGTCGGTTCTGCCGGTGTTCAAGGAGCTCAATTCGATCCTCTTCTATCCGGTGCAGTACGAGGGCGAGGAGAGCGAGCGCAACGTGTTCTACACCGGCGCCGCGCCGAACCAGCAGGCGATCCCCGCCGTCGACTACCTGATGAGCGAGGACGGCGGTGCGGTGAAGCGCTGGGTGCTGGAAGGCACCGACTACGTCTATCCGCGCACCACCAACAAGATCCTCGAGGCCTACCTGAAGTCCAAGGGCGTCGCGGACGAAGACATCATGATCAACTACACGCCGTTCGGCTTCTCCGACTGGCAGACCGAGGTGTCCAAGATCAAGGCCTTCGGCTCGGCCGGCAAGAAGACCGCGGTGGTCTCGACCATCAACGGCGACGCCAACGTTCCTTTCTACAAGGAGCTCGGCAATCAGGGCATCGAAGCGACCAACATTCCGGTCGTTGCCTTCTCGGTCGGTGAAGAAGAACTCGCCGGCCTCGACACGGCGCCGCTGGTCGGCCACCTGGCTGCCTGGAACTACTTCGAGTCGATCGACACGCCCGAGAACAAGGCATTCATCGATTCGTGGCACAAGTTCATCGGCAACGACAAGCGCACCACCAACGACCCGATGGAAGCCCACTACATCGGCTTCAACATGTGGGTGAAGGCGGTCGAGAAGGCCGGCACCACCGATGCAGACGCGGTCATCGCGGCGCTGCCCGGCACCGAAGCGCCGAACCTGACCGGCGGCATGTCGACGATGCTGCCCAACCATCACATCACCAAGCCGGTCTATATCGGCGAGATCCGTGATGACGGCCAGTTCGACGTCGTGTGGCAGACCAAGGGCCTCGTCCCCGGCGACGCCTGGTCCGACTACCTGCCGGGCTCCAAGGACCTCAAGTCCGACTGGGTGACGCTGAAGTGCGGCAACTACAACACGGTCACCAAGACCTGCGGCGGCAGCAGCTAGACGGCTGACGCATCCTGACCTCGGGTGGGGCGGTCTCCCGGCCGCCTCACCCGGACCCGGACCCTGCCCGGACCCTGGAAGACAAGATGCTCATGCTCCGCCGCCTCCTGCCGCTGCTCTTCACGGTCCTCGTGTTTCTCCTGCCGGCTACCGCCACGCGCGCCGGCGCTCTCGACGACGCGCTGGCCAAGTTCGCCGGCGGCGGCTACTCCGACACCGCCGATGCGATCGATGCCGTGGCCGCCAGCGGCGACGAGCGGGCGCTCGACGTCATCCTGGCGCTCAAGGACGGCAAGCTCTATTTCGCGCCCGACGGCAAGGCCTACATCGAGGCCGGCTCGGGCTATCTCGATGCCGCCACCGGCGGCGCCGTTTCCGGCGCGCCCGACGGCATCAAGAAGGTGCGGGTCAACAACCGCATTCGCAACGCCATCGCCGCCGCGCTCGGCCAGCTGCAAATGATGTCCGCCGATCCGGCGAAACGGCTGGCAGCGGCGGAGGCCATATTCAGGGAACGCGACGCCTCCGCCCTGCCGGCGCTGGAAAAGGCGATCGCCGCCGAGAAGGACCCGGACGTCAGGCGCGTGCAGGAACAGGCGCGCGCCGCCGTCATCCTCACCATGGGCGGGACCAGCGAGGCCGACAGGCTGGCGGCGGTGGGCGTCATCCGCGACCGCGGCGACCAGGACGCGCTGGCGCTGCTTCAGAGCCTGCCGCCGGACACGCCCGCGGCGGTGCTCGCGGCGGCCGACAAGGCGATCAGTGTCATCAAGGGCTCGCTGGCGCTGTGGGACGTCATGCAGAACCTCTGGTACGGCCTGTCGCTGGGCTCGGTCCTGCTGCTCGCCGCCATCGGGCTGGCCATCACCTTCGGCGTGATGGGCGTCATCAACATGGCCCATGGCGAGATGGTCATGCTCGGCGCCTACACCACCTTCGTCGTGCAGGAGATCATCCGCGTCAACGCGCCGTGGCTGTTCGACTGGTCGCTGGCGATCGCCCTGCCGCTCGCCTTCCTCGTCGCCGGTCTCGTCGGCGTCGCCATCGAGCGCGGCATCATCCGCTTCCTCTACGGCCGGCCGCTGGAAACGCTGCTCGCCACCTGGGGCCTGTCGCTGATCCTGCAGCAGGCGGTGCGCACCATCTTCGGGCCCAACAACCGCCAGGTCGGCAATCCGAGCTGGATGTCGGGCGCTACCGACATCGGCAACCTGACCATCACCTACAACCGCTTCTGGATCATCATCTTCGCCGTCGGCGTCTTCGTCCTGCTGCTCATGGTGCTGCGCTTCACCACCTTCGGCCTGCAGATGCGCGCCGTCACCCAGAACCGCGCCATGGCCTCGGCCATGGGCATCCGCACGCCCTGGGTCGATGCGCTGACCTTCGGCCTCGGCTCCGGCATCGCCGGCATTGCCGGCGTGGCCCTGTCGCAGATCGACAATGTCAGCCCCAACCTCGGCCAGAGCTACATCATCGATAGCTTCATGGTCGTCGTCTTCGGCGGCGTCGGCAATCTGTGGGGCACGCTGGTCGGCGCCTTCTCGCTCGGCATCGCCAACAAGTTCCTCGAGCCCTATGCCGGCGCCGTGCTCGGCAAGATCGCCATTCTCGTCTTCATCATCCTGTTCATCCAGCGGCGCCCGCGCGGCCTGTTCGCGCTCAAGGGCCGGGCGGTGGAAGCATGATCGGCCGGTTTCTCACAGGCGGCATCGACCGCACCGCGCTTGTCGTCCTGGCGCTGATCGTCGGCTTCGGCGCGCTCATCCCGGCGCTCAACCTGCTCACCCCGGACGGCAGCGCCCTGCATGTGCCCAACTATCTCGTGCCGCTCATCGGCAAGTACCTGACCTACGGCCTGCTGGCGCTCGCCGTCGGCCTCATCTGGGGCTATGCCGGCATCCTGTCGCTCGGCCACGGCGCCTTCTTCGCGCTCGGCGGCTACGCCATGGGCATGTACCTGATGCGCCAGATCGGCACGCGCGGCGTCTATGCCGATCCGGTCCTGCCCGACTTCATGGTCTTCCTCAACTGGAAGCACCTGCCCTGGTACTGGTACGGCTTCGACATGTTCTGGTTCGCGGCGCTGATGGTGCTCGTCGTGCCCGGCCTGCTCGCCTACGTCTTCGGCTGGTTCGCCTTCCGCAGCCGCGTCACCGGCGTCTATCTGTCGATCATCACCCAGGCGATGACCTATGCCCTGCTGCTCGCCTTCTTCCGCAACGACATGGGCTTCGGCGGCAATAACGGCCTCACCGACTTCAAGGACATCCTTGGCTTCAACATCCAGGCCGATACCACCCGCGGCGCGCTGTTCTTTGCCTCGGCGCTGGCGCTTGCCATCGGCTATCTGATCGCGCGCGCCGTCGTCGCCTCGAAATTCGGCAAGGTGCTGGTCGCCGTGCGCGATGCCGAGAGCCGCACGCGCTTCCTCGGCTACCGCGTCGAGAAGTACAAGCTGGTCGTCTGGGTGCTGTCGGCGTGCATGGCTGGCGTCGCCGGCGCCCTCTACGTGCCGCAGGTCGGCATCATCAATCCGGGCGAATTCGCGCCGGCCAACTCCATCGAGGTGGTCATCTGGTGCGCCGTCGGCGGCCGCGGCACGCTGATCGGGCCGATCGTCGGCGCGCTTGCCGTCAACTTCGCCAAGACCTGGTTCACCTCAGGCGTCTTTGCCCCCTACTGGCTGTTTGCGTTGGGCGGCCTCTTCATCGCGGTCACCCTGTTCCTGCCAAAGGGCATTGTCGGCACGATCATGGGCTGGACGACCCGCGATCGCCACGCACCCCCGCCGGCGGCCGAGGTGCCGGCGCCCAATCCCCCGCCGACCACCGACATGGTGGAAGACACCGTGACCAATCCGGCGGAGTGAGGGAAATGAACGACAAGGCACAGAATTCGTTGCTCTATCTCGACGGCGTCACCGTCTCCTTCGACGGCTTCAAGGCGCTGAACGAGCTGTCGCTGATCATCGAGCCGGGCGAGATGCGCGCCATCATCGGCCCCAACGGTGCCGGCAAGACGACCATGATGGATGTCGTCACCGGCAAGACGCGCCCCGATGCCGGCGACGTCTATTTCGACGGCAATGTCGATCTCACGCGCCTCGACGAGGCCGCCATCGCCACGCTCGGCATCGGCCGCAAGTTCCAGAAGCCGACCGTGTTCGAAAGCCACACGGTCACGGACAATCTCGACCTGGCGCTGGCCGGCGCCCGCGGGCCCGCGGCGGCGCTCTTCCGCGCCACGCCGCCTTCGGCGGCCGAGCGCATCGAGGAGATCCTCGCCATCATCCGCCTGGGCGACCGCCGCGATGTGCTTGCCGCCTTTCTCAGCCACGGCCAGAAGCAGTGGCTGGAGATCGGCATGCTGCTGGCGCAGGAGCCCAAGCTGCTGCTCGTCGACGAGCCGGCGGCCGGCATGACCGACGCCGAGACCGAAACCACCGCCGACCTCCTGCGCGAGATCGCCAAGGAGAAATCGGTGATCGTGGTCGAGCACGACATGGTTTTCGTGCGCGCGCTCGGCGTCAAGGTGACGGTGCTGCACGAGGGCTCGGTGCTCTCGCAGGGCACCCTCGACGAGGTGTCGGCCGATCCGCGCGTCGTCGAGGTCTATTTGGGGAGATGAGCGTGAACCGTCGTATCGAGCTCCCCCTCACCCTGTCCCTCTCCCACAAGGGGAGAGGGGACGATGTGGCGAGGCCGCGATCACGATCTCGGGCGGCATCGCGTTTTCAGGCGTCTCCATGGAGGCGTGGCGGTGCCTCTCGCGTTCCCTCTCCCCTTGTGGGAGAGGGACAGGGTGAGGGGGCCGCGCCATGCTGAAGGCCACCAACGTCGATCTCTACTATGGCGCCGCCCAGGCGCTGCGCGGCGTGTCGTTCTCCGCCGAGGTCGGCAAGGTGTCGGCGCTGATGGGCCGCAACGGCGTCGGCAAGACCTCGTTCCTGCGCGCCATCATGGGCGAGCAGCCGATCGCCGGCGGCGAGATCGCCCTCGACGGCAAGCCGCTCGGCCGCATGGCGCCGCACGACCGCGCCCGTCTCGGCATCGCCTATGTTCCCCAGGGCCGCGAGATCTTTCCGCTGCTCACGGTGGAAGAGAACCTCAAGACCGGCTACGCCCAGCTCCCCAACAGCCAGCGCTCAATTCCGTCCGACGTGTTCGATCTCTTTCCCGTGCTCGCCGATATGCTGCGCCGGCGCGGCGGCGACCTCTCCGGCGGCCAGCAGCAGCAGCTTGCCATCGGCCGCGCGCTGGTGACGCGGCCCAAGCTGCTCGTCCTCGACGAGCCGACCGAGGGCATCCAGCCCTCGATCATCAAGGATATCGGCCGCGCCATCGAGTGGCTGCGGACCAAGGGCGGCATGGCCATCCTGCTGGTCGAACAGTATTTCGACTTCGTCCACCAGCTCGCCGACACCTTCTCGGTCATGGACCGCGGCGAGATCATCCTCTCCGGCACGCGCGACGAGTTGGACCCCGACAAGGTCCGCCGGCATCTGACGGTCTAGTTGCTGGCCGCCTTTGCCTGAAGCGCGTCGGCCATCGCCTTGTCCGGACGGCCGAGCAGGCGGGTCTTGAAGCTGTCGCCGGCCGGCACTTCGAGCAGCCCCCACGCCGGCTCGCCGCCATTGGCGAAGACGACGTAGAGCATGTTGCCCCAGCAGTCGTGCGGCTTGCACACGCTGGCCAGCACATAGTCGCCGCCGTTCACCTGGATGTCCTCGCTCGGCGTCGACACGCCGTCCATGGTTTTGGCGAACGACTTCACCCAGGCCGGCAGGTTCTTCTCGTGGGCGATCAGCGCATTGAAGCCCTTGCGGTAGCCCTGGATTTCCAGGAGTTCGAACAGATAGGGGCCGGCGAAGGCCGGCGTCACGAACGAGATGAGCAGCAAAGTCGCAAGGATGCGTCGCATCGTTCACTCCATTTTTCCGGGCGCCTGCCTTAGGCTAGAGCCTTTCCCGGCCAGATAGAACCATTCCGGCCGGACAATCGCAGGCCCTTCCATCCCATGATCGAACCGCATCGAGGCCGTCGCGCCATGACCGCTGCCCCATCCTACGGCGAATACTTCGAGGATTTCGACGGCCGCATCTGGCTGAACAGCGCGCATCAGGGCGCGCTACCGATCCGCTCGGGCGAGGCGGCGCGCGAGGCGATCGCGTGGAAGAGCCGGCCGAAACGGCTGACGCAGGAGCGCTTCGACGGCGTGCCGGCGCGGCTCAGAAGCGCCATCGCGCGCCTGATCGGCGCGCCGGAGAAGGAAGTCGTGCTCGCCAACAGCGCCTCCTTCGGCGTTCACCTCATCGCCGATTCCTTCCCCTGGAAGGCGGGCGACGAGGTTGTCGTGATGGCGACCGACTTTCCCTCGGACATCTTTCCCTGGCTGACGCTGGCCGAGCGCTACGGCGTCAGCGTGCGCCAGATCCGGCCGCGGAACCGGGTAGTAGCACCCGACGAACTCGCGGCCGCCATCACCCCCAACACGCGCCTCTTCTGCACCACCTGGGTCCATTCCTTTTCCGGCCACGCCATCGACATCGTCGCACTCGGCGAGATCTGTCGCGCCCACGACATCTTCTTCCTGGTGAACAGTTCACAGGCGATCGGCGCGCGCGCCGTCGACGTCACCCGGCTGCCCGTCGATGCGTTGACCAATGTCGGCTTCAAATGGCTGTGCGGGCCATACGGAACCGGCTTCGTGTGGCTGGCGGAGCGCTGGTTCGACCGGTTTCGGCGGACGCGCGCTTACTGGCTGTCGAGCCTGACGGCCAAGGACCTGGAAGGCGGGCTCGGCGAGCTCACCGTCGGCCCGATCACCAAGGGGCGCGACCTCGACGTGTTCGGCACCGCCAACTTCTTCAATTTCACCGCCTTTGCCGCTTCGCTCGAACTCCATCTCGAACTCGGCCCGGAGACGATCGCGGCCCACGATTCGGCTCTTGTCGATCAGGCGGTCGAGGCGGTGACGGCAGCGGGCTTCCGCCTGGTGAGCCCGGCCGCTTCGGGGCCACTGCGCTCCACGCTGGTGATCTTCGATCACGAACACCCGGAGGTTCTCGACCGGGCGCACGCCCATCTCGACGAAGCCGGGATCGACATTGCCAAGCGCGCCGGTGCGCTCCGCATCGCCCCGCACCTCTACAACAGCGCGGCGCACATCGCGGCGGTGGCCGACTGCCTGCGCGCCGCCACATCGTGATCGAGTAGGGGATCGGCGGGTTCAACCCGCCGCGTCATAGGCTGCCACCATCGCTGCCGCCCGCTTGCCGACCTCCGCCGCGCTCGATCCCGGCTTGTAGAGGTTCGAACCGAGGCCGAAGCCGATGACGCCCGCCTTGCGATAGGCGGCGAGATTGCCCGCGTCGACGCCGCCGACCGCAATCAGCGGGATCGCCTTGGGCAGGATCACGCCGATCGCCTTGATGCCGTCGGGGCCGAGCAGGCTGGCCGGGAAGAATTTCAGCCCGTCGGCGCAGGCGGTGATGGCGGCGATCGCTTCGGTTGCGGTGAACACGCCGGGGAAGGAGCCGAGCCGCGCCGCCTTGGTCTTGTGGATCACTTCCGGGTCGACGTTCGGCGAGACGATGAATTCGCCGCCGGCCGCCTCGACCGCCTCGACCTCCGCCACCTTGAGCACGGTTCCCGCACCGATCCAGGCACGCCCGTTGGCCGCCTCGGCCATGATGCGGATGCTTTCCAGCGGCTCGGGCGAATTGAGCGGCACCTCGACGAGGCCGATGTCGGCGGCGATCAGCGCCTCCAGCACCTCAGCCGCGTCTTTCGGTTCGATGCCGCGCAGGATAGCGATCAGCGGTCGATGGCCATGGAAGATGTCGGTCATGAGGGGCTCCGGGGGAGGGGAGGGAGAAAGGCGATGGCGCGGGCAAGATGGACGAGGCCGGCGAGCGCCAGGGCGTCGCCGTCGAGCACGCGCGCTTCACAGCCGGCGATGGCAAGCGCATGGGCGTAGGCGCGGCCGAGCGATTGCGAACCGACGACGCGGAGCGCTGCGCCCGGCGTCAGCCGTCTGGTCGCCTGGGCGGCGGCGATTTCGCCGCCGATGATGAGGCCGGAGAGATAGGCGAGGTTATCGTCGGGTTTCGCGTCGGCGAGCAGCGCCCGCACGCGCACCGAGAAGAGCGCCGCCAGGAACGGCAGGCCCTCGCCGACCGTGCGGCGAATGCCGAGCGCGAAATCGGGCGACGCCGTGAGGTCGCCCGGATCCTGAGCCACCGAATGGCGCAGGAACGACTTGTGGGCGAAGAGGTCGAACAGCTCGCCGGTCATCACGGTCTGGAAATCGCCGATGGTGCCGTCAGCGATGCTCACCCATTTCGAATGGGTACCGGGCATCACGGCGACCCCGGCGAAGCCCGGCTCGCCGTCGGTGAGGCCGACGATCTGGGTCTCCTCGCCGCGCATCACGTCGCCGTCGCGCGTCGGGCTCGTCAGCATCACGCCGGGGACGATGGCGATCGGCCGGCCATCTTCCGCGGTGAAGCGCACGACCGCATCGGCGAGCCCGCCGGTTGCTGCCGGGCAGGGGAGATAGGCGGCCTCGTGCCAGCCCTGGCGGCTGCCGATCATGCCCGCCATGATCGCCGGGACCGCGGGCCAGCCGGCGACCAGCCGCGCGAAGGCGGCCGCGTGTGCGCCGGCGGAGAGCTTGGCGATGCCGTCGTCGCTCTTCGATTCGGCAAGCACGGCGCCACTGCCATCGACCAGCCGGGCGCGCACATGGCTCGTTCCCCAGTCGATGGCGATCAATGCACCGGCAGGAAGCTCTTTCGCCATGGTCGGCTGTGTCCCGCAGCTATCCCGTTCCGTCAAGATGGCGCCGGACCGGTCGAAGCCCGGATGACCAGCTCGACCGGCCACAATTCCTGGAGCGTCTCCGGCGCCTGCCCGCCGATGAGGTCGATCACCATCTCGGCGACGCGCGTCCCCGCCGCGCGGATCGGCGAGCGCAGCGTCGACAATGGCGGCACCATGCGGTCGGCATTGAGAAACGGGAACTCGTCGTCGTGGGCGATCAGCGACATGTCGGGGCCGACGGTGAGCCCGGCGGCACGGATCACGCGCAGGCAGCCGAGCGCCAGCATCATCGAGGAGACCAGGAAAGCGGTCGGGCGCGGCTCCTCGGCGAGGATGCGCTCGGTCAGCCGGTAGCCGACCTCGTCGGTCATCGGCCCTTCGCCGATGAGGCGCGGGTCGGGCGTCAGCCCGTGCGCGGCGAAGGCGGCGCGGAAGCCGCGCTCGCGATGCGCCGCGAAGGTGAAGAGCGTGCTGCCGTTGATGAGCGCAATGCGCCTGTGGCCGCGGTCGAGCAGATAGTTGGTGGCGCGGTTGAAGGCGCCCTCATTGTCGATGTCGAGCCAGGCATGCGGCGTGCGCGAGATGGTGCGCCCATGCATCACGAAGGGATGGCCGAGTTCGGTGAGCAGCGGCACGCGCTCGTCCTCGACCAGCGGTCCCGACAGGATGAGTGCGTCGATCCGGTTGCCGGCGACGATGCCGCGATAGGTGCCCGCCTCGTCGCCGCCGCGCGTCGGACACAGCACGATGTCCATCTCGTCCTCGACCAGCCGTTCGCCGATGCCGGCCAGGAACTCGACGAAATGCGGATCGACCAGCAGGTTGCGATCGGTCGGCAGCACCGCGCCGACGGCGCCGGCGCGCCCGGTGGCCAGCCGTCGCGCGCTCGGGTTTGGCCGGTAATGATAGTGCCGGGCCGCTTCGAGCACGCGCCGGCGGGTCGTCTCGCTGACTTCCGGGTATCCGTTGAGCGCCCGGCTGACGGTCGTCTGCGACAGACCCAGGCGGTTGGCCAGGTCCTTGAGCTTCATTCTCGGTGGATTCCTCCCACGCGCGATTCAAAGCGCTTTCGGAGAGGCACGCAAGTCACTTCCGGGATGGGGCATGTCCGCGGAATTCCCGACAAGGTTGCGCGGCAAACCGCAGGATTTCGGGCGCATCCGGCGGGGCGCCGGCGTCAAGCCGGCGTCGCAGAATCGGTCTAAACGGCGGATCGCTTGACGCTGCCGGCCCCATCGAACATGATGCTCCAAAGCGCTTTGGGTGTAGAGTTGATTTGCATCGACCAACAACCCGGAGCTTCATGGGAGGTAGTCAGCATGACGTGTTGGCCCGCAACAGGGCCCGCTCATCGTCTAGAGGCACGTCACCCATTCCATCACCAAACTTGCTTCAAGGGAGGGTTCTCATAATGAAACTTCGCCACGTCTTACTGGGCTTCACAGCGGTTCTGGCATTGTCTGCCGGGACGGCAATGGCGGCCGATCTCGCTGTTCCGATTGACAGCAATCCGGCGTTCAACTGGAAGAGCTACCACGACTTTTCCGCCGCGCATCAGGATCTGAAGGGTCAGACACTTTCGATCTTCAGCCCGTGGCTGACCGCCGACGAGGTCGGCTTCAAGAAGGTGCTCGCCTATTTCGAGGCGGCCACCGGCGCCACCATCCAGCATACCGGCTCGGATTCGTTCGAGCAGCAGATCGTCATCGACACCCAGGCCGGCAGCCCGGCCAACATCTCGGTGTTCCCGCAGCCCGGCCTGGCCGCTGATGTTGCCTCGAAGGGCTACCTTTCGCCGCTCGGGAGCGACGTCAAGGATTGGCTGCTGAAGAACTATGCAGCCGGTCAGTCCTGGGTCGACCTGTCGACCTACAAGGACAAGGACGGCAACAAGCAGCTGTTCGCCTTCCCGTGGAAGGCAGACCTGAAGAGCCTCGTCTGGTACGTACCGGCAAACTTCAAGGAAGCCGGCTACAAGGTTCCGCAGACGATGGAAGAGCTGAAGGCGCTGACCGAGCAGATCGTCAAGGACGGTGGCACGCCGTGGTGCATCGGCATCGGCTCTCAGGCGGCGACCGGCTGGCCGGCCACCGATTGGGTCGAGGACCTCATGCTGCGCCTCAACCCGCCGGACGTTTATGACGGCTGGGTCGACAACTCGGTCAAGTTCAACGACCCACGCGTGATCAAGGCGATCGACGAATTCGGCTGGTTCGCCAAGAATGACAAGTTCGTCGACGGCGGCGCCGCGGCGGTGGCTTCCACCGACTTCCGCGACAGCCCGAAGGGTCTCTTCAGCTCGCCGCCCAAGTGCTATCTGCACCACATGGCGTCGTTCATCCCGGCCTTCTTCCCGGAGGGCACGAAGCTCGGCACGGACGCGAACTTCTTCTACTTCCCGCCCTATGCCAGCGAACCGAAGCTGGGCAAGCCGGTCGAGGGTGCGGGCACCCTGTTCGCCATCACCAAGGACTCGCCGGCGGCCCGTGCCTTCATCGAGTTCCTGGAGACGCCGATCGCTTCCGAGATCGCCATGGCGGAGTGGAACTTCTTCACCCCGTCCACCCTGGTCAATCCGGACGTCTATCCGAATGAGACGCTGAAGGGTGAGAACAAGATCATCCAGGACGCCACGACCTTCCGCTTCGACGCGTCGGACCTGATGCCCGGCAAGATCGGTGCCGGTTCGTTCTGGAAAGGCATGGTCAGCTACGTCGGCGGCGAGTCCGCCAAGGACATGGCCGACCAGGTCCAGAAGGATTGGGACGCGCTCAAGTAGGTAGTACGACAAGTCTTGGCAATTTGACTTGATCAAACAGCAGGTCCCGGGGCTCTCCCGGGACCTGCACATGCTCAGGGGAGGACGGCGCGTTTGGCATCGGTTGTGTCGTCCGCTCTTTGCCGGTAGCGTTGCCGAAATAATAACCGGCGCGGCGCCGTCCTTGGGCGAAGGGAGGGGGGAACAGAATGGGGCAGCTGTTTAGCGCGGTCATCACGGTCGTCATTGGCGCCGGGCTTGCGGCAGCCTACTTCTACGCCGCCAACAAGATTCTCGATCTCATCTGGCCGCCGCGCGGCCCTGCCAAACAGGCGGCGCACAACCAGAAGATCTCGGCCACCATTCGGCCATGGCTGTTCCTCGGTCCGGCAATCTTCTTTCTCGGCCTCTATCTCGTCTATCCGGCCCTCGACTCGCTACGGCTGAGCTTCTTCGGCCGCAGCGGCGTCACGTTCGTCGGCGTCAGCAACTACGCCTGGGCCATCAACGACCAGCAGTTCAGGGAGTCGGTCGTCAACAATATCCAATGGCTGATCGTCGTGCCGGCCGCGAGCACCTTTATCGGCCTGGTGATCGCCTACCTCACCGACCGCATCTGGTGGGGCAACATCGCCAAGAGCCTGGTCTTCATGCCGATGGCGATCTCCTTCGTCGGCGCCAGCGTGATCTGGAAGTTCATTTACGAATATCGCGGTGCCGACCAGCCCCAGATCGGCCTGCTCAACGCGATCATGAGGCTGTTCGGCCTGGCGCCGGAGCCATGGATCACGCTTCCGTTCTGGAACAACTTCTTCCTGATGGTGATCCTGGTGTGGATCCAGACCGGCTTCGCCATGGTCATTCTCGCCGCTGCGCTGCGCGGCGTTCCGGAGGAGACAATCGAAGCGGCGACGATCGACGGCGCCAAGGGCTGGCACATCTTCTTCTACATCATGGTGCCGCAGATCTGGAGTTCGATCGCGGTGGTGTGGACGACGATCACCATCACCGTGCTCAAGGTCTTCGACATTGTGCTGGCCATGACCAACGGCCAGTGGAACACGGATGTGCTCGCCAATCTGATGTACGACTGGATGTTCCGCGGCGGCGGCGACTTCGGCCGCGGCGCCACCATTGCCATCGTCATCATGATTGCGGTGATACCGATCATGATCTGGAACATCCGGCGTATCAACGCCGAACAGGCGGAGCACTGACATGGCCAGCGTCAGACGCCGCAAGGGTAAGTGGGGCAAGTATATTGTTCACGCGTCGGTCGTCCTGATCGTCATCATCTGGACGATCCCGACCATCGGCATCCTGGTCACCTCTTTCCGCAACAAGGACGCGATTGCCGTATCCGGCTGGTGGACGGCGCTGACGACCAGCCGGCAGAACTTCATCACGCAATCTGCCGATCCCAATACCCAGGCGCAGGAGAACGGCAAATACGTGATCAGCGGCAATGTGCTCGCTGGCAGCTCCGGCGACGTCGTTGCCTTCGGCACCAAGATCGTGAAACCCGAGGAATTCAAGGCGGGGGCGGCGGCACCGCTGCCGGACGGCGGCTCACTGACGATCAACAAGGATGGCAGCTACCAGATCGTTTCGGATACGCCGTTTGCCGCCGATTTCGCCCGCAGGCTCTACTACACGGCCTTGAAGCCGCCGACGTTCACGCTCAGCAATTACAAGACAGTGCTGACCGCCTCGGGGCTCGGCCAGTCCTTCATCAATTCGTTGACGGTGACCATACCATCGACCATCATTCCGATCCTGATCGCGGCCTACGCGGCCTATGCGCTCGCCTGGATGCGCTTCCCCGGCCGGGCGTTGCTGCTTTCGATAGTCGTCGGCCTGCTGGTGGTGCCGCTGCAGATGTCGCTGATCCCACTGCTCAGATTCTACAACGAGGTGGGAAATGTCTTCGGCGTGCCGGCCAAGACCTATCTCGGCATATGGTTGGCACACACCGGCTTCGGCTTGCCGCTCGCCATCTATCTGTTACGCAACTACATCGCCGGCCTGCCCAACGAGATCATGGAATCGGCGCGCGTCGACGGCGCCACCGATTTCGAGATCTTCGTGCGCATCATCTTGCCGCTGTCGGTCCCGGCGCTGGCGTCGTTCGCCATCTTCCAGTTCCTGTGGGTGTGGAACGACCTGCTGGTGGCGATCGTGTTCCTGGGCCAACAGGACGATCAGATGGTTCTGACCGGGCGTCTGCGGGCGCTGCTCGGTTCGCGCGGCGGCGACTGGGAGATTCTGACCACGTCCGCCTTCGTGTCGATCATGGTTCCGCTGGCCGTGTTCTTCTCGTTGCAACGCTATCTGGTGCGCGGCCTGCTCGCCGGCTCGGTGAAGGGCGGCTAGGCATGACGGACGAAAGAGGGAAGCTGTAATGGGCGAGCTGCGGCTGCGTGATATCAAGAAGTCCTTCGGCCACGTCGAAGTGATCAAGGGCGTCAATCTCGAAGTCAAATCAGGCGAGTTCGTGGTCTTCGTCGGCCCCTCGGGCTGCGGCAAGTCCACGCTCTTGCGCCTGATCGCCGGCCTCGAGGAGATCACCTCCGGCACGATTGAGTTCGACGGCGAGGAGGTCAACGAACTGCCGCCGGCGCTACGCGGCATCGCCATGGTCTTCCAGTCATACGCGCTCTACCCGCATATGACCGTCTACAACAACATGGCCTTCGGCATGAAGCTGGCGAAGGCGAGCAAGGAAGAGATCGACAAGCAGGTCCGCAAGGCCGCGGAAACCCTCCAGCTCACCGAATATCTCGACCGCCTGCCCAAGCAGCTTTCCGGCGGCCAACGCCAGCGCGTCGCCATCGGCCGCGCCATCGTGCGCAATCCGCGCGTCTTCCTCTTCGACGAGCCGCTCTCCAACCTCGACGCGGCGCTGCGCGTCACCATGCGCATCGAGATCGCCAAGCTGCACGAGCGCATGAACGAAGTGACCATGGTCTACGTCACCCACGATCAGGTCGAGGCGATGACCCTTGCCGACCGCATCGTGGTGCTGCGCGCCGGCATCATCGAGCAGGTCGGCTCGCCGATGGAGCTCTACCAGACGCCGGACAATCTGTTTGTCGCCGGTTTCATCGGCTCACCCGCCATGAACATGGTGCCCTGCACCATCGAGGCTGGCGACGGCGAGGCGCGCGTGCGGCCCGACAAGCACGAGCCGGTCGCGGTCACTGCGAAGATTCCGGCGAGCGCCGTCGGCCAGAAGGGCACGCTCGGCGTGCGGCCGGAGAACCTGATGCTCGCCAATGGCAGCGCCCAGCCGATCTTCCACGGCCGCCTCGATATCGTCGAGCAGCTCGGCGAACTGACGCTGCTTTATGTCGATTGCGGCTATGAGGAGCCGATCGTCGCCAAGCTTGAGGGCAACGTTCAGCTCAAGCGCGACAGCGATGTGGCGCTGGCGGCGCCGGCCGAGATGCTGCACGTCTTCGACAACAAGGGCCAGGCTTTCCACCGGGCCTGACGGCGGCTTCGTCTTGTCGCCTGCCGTGATCCCCCCTCCCTGTGTGGGAGAGGGCCTTCGCTGCCGCTTTCTTGCGCCGCCCGTGCGCCAGCCGGAAACATTTTCCCCGCACCCGGAAGAGATTGGAACCGGCGTCGTCGTCGCCTCCCGGAGCATTCCCTAAGTTTCGCGCGACTGATCCACCCGACCGCCCGGCATTGCCGGCGGTGCCCAAGGAGGCGCGCGCGATGTCCAAAGACACCCGCAAGCTTGGCATTTTCCCGGCCTTTCACAAGGTCGCCGGGCGCCGCGTCGTCATCGTCGGCGGCGGTGCCGAGGCCGCCGCCAAGATCCGGCTGATCGCCGAGACCCGCGCCGAGATCGTCGTCTTCGCCTCCACGCTCGACCGCGGGACGGGGGCCGACCTGATCGCGGCCCACGGCGACTGGCGCGGCGCCTTTCCGGCGCCCGCCGACCTCGCCGGTGCCGCGCTGGTCTTCGCCGCTACCGGTTCTGAGGAAAGCGACCGCGCGGTGTGTGCGCTGGCGCGCGAAGCCGGCGTGCCGGTCAATGCCGTCGACCGTCCCGAGCTTTGCGATTTCTACACGCCGGCTCTGGTCAACCGTGCCCCGCTGGCTGTCGCCATCGGCAGCGAGGGCGTCGCTCCGGTGCTCACCCGCCAGCTGCGCGCCCGCATCGAGGCGATGCTGGCGCCGGCGCTGGGCGACCTCGCCGTGCTGGCCGAAAAGCTGCGCGGCCGCGTCGGTGCAGCGCTGACCTCGTTCGCCGACCGGCGGCGCTATTGGGCCTGGCTTTTCTCCGGCCCGGTCGCCGAGAAGATCTATGCCGGCCGTGCCGCGGAGGCCGAGGACGCGGCGCTGCGTGCCCTCGAGATCGACCCCATCCGCTCCGGCCACGTGTCGCTGGTCGGCGCCGGGCCGGGGGCGGAGGACCTGCTGACGCTGCGCGCCCAGCGTGCTCTGCAGGAGGCCGACGTCATCATCTACGACCGCCTGGTGCCCGACGCCGTCGTGGCACAGGGCCGCCGCGACGCGCGCCGCATCTCCGTCGGCAAGGCCAAGGGCGCCCACTCGGTCAGTCAGGACGAGATCAACCGCCTCATCGTCAACGAGGCGCGCATCGGCCGCCGCGTCGTGCGGCTGAAGTCGGGCGACCCGCTGATCTTCGGCCGCGCCGGCGAGGAGATCGCGGCATTGCGCGCCGCCGGCATCTCCTTTGACATCGTGCCGGGCATCACCGCCGCCTTCGCTGCCGCAGCCGAGGCGGAGATCCCACTGACCCTTCGCGAGACATCCTCGTCGCTGGTCTTCGCCACCGGCCACACCGCCGATGGCGACACGCTGCCCGACTGGGCGGACCTGGCGCTCCGTGGCGCGACCGTCGCGGTCTATATGGGCCGCACGGTCGCCGCCAAAGTTGCCGCCCGCCTTGTCGAGGCGGGGATGAGCGCCGCAACGCCGGTGGCGGTGATCGAGAACGCCTCGCGCGCCGACGCCCATGCCTTTGCCGGCCGTCTCGACGAGCTGGCGACCATCGCGGCACGCCCGGAGATCGCCGGGCCGGTGCTCATCATCGTCGGCGATGTGGTCGCCGCCGGCGCCATCGCCGGCGCTCCGGCGGCGCTCACCGAAATGGCGGCGTGACAACAAGAGGCGAGGAGCGCCGCAGGCGCGACAGGGAAGCAAACAAGAGGCGGGGAGCGCCGTAGGCGCGACAGGGAAGCAAACAAGAGGCGGGGAGCGCCGTAGGCGCGACAGGGAAAGTAACCAAGCCGATGTTCAAGGCTGCCAGGGAAGGCCCGGCAAAGGTCATCACCGCGAACGATCTGCGCAACGGCCTCGTCGTCTTTCTCGATGGCGACGGCGGCTGGACGGTCGCCATCGGCGAAGCGCGCGTGCTGGAGGACGGGCCGGACCTCGACGGCGCGGTCGCCTATGCCAGGGCGCAGACCGACGCGCAGATCGTTCTCGAAGCCTATCCGATCGACGTGGTGGTGACCGGCGGCGTGCCGGTTCCGGTCCGCTTGCGCGAGCGCATCCGCGCCGAGCGTGGCCCCACCGTCGTCTATGGCGACGCCGAGCGCGCCAGACTGCAACAAGAGGCGCGGACGGCCGACGGCCGGACCGGGAACTAATCAAGAGGCGCGGAGCGGCGAAGCCGCGACCGGGAACGAGACCAAGAGGCGTGGAGCGCCGCAGGCGCGAGCAGGAAGCCAAACAAGAGGCGTGGAGCGCGGGACGCGCGACAGGGAAGCCAACTATGTACAGGTACGACGAGTTTGACCGCGATTTCGTCCACGCCCGCGTCGACCAGTTCCGCGGGCAGGTGGCGCGACGCCTGGTCGGCGAGCTGACCGAGGAGCAGTTCAAGCCGCTGCGCCTGATGAACGGCGTCTATCTGCAGCTCCACGCCTACATGCTGAGGATCGCCATTCCCTATGGCACGCTCAATCCGGCGCAGCTCCGGACGCTCGCCTCGATCGCGCGCCGGTACGACCGCGGCTACGGCCATTTCACCACGCGCCAGAACCTCCAGTTCCACTGGCCGGCGCTGAAGGACATCCCCGACATTCTCGATCGTCTGGCCGAGGTCGAGATGCACGCCATCCAGACCTCCGGCAACTGCATCCGCAACGTCACCGCCGATCACTTCGCCGGCGCCAGCGCCGACGAGATCGTCGATCCGCGCCCCTATGCCGAGATCCTGCGGCAATGGTCGTCGCTGCACCCGGAATTCATCTTCCTGCCGCGCAAGTTCAAGATCGCGGTTACCGGCGCACCGCACGACCGCGCCGCCATCCAGGTGCATGACATCGGCCTGCAGGCGAAACGCGACGGCGACGGCCGCCTGGGCTTCGCCGTCTCCGTCGGCGGCGGCCTCGGCCGCACGCCGATGATCGGCCACCAGATCCGCGACTTCCTGCGCCGAGGAGGACCTGCTCTCCTATGTCGAGGCGATCCTGCGCGTCTACAACCTCTTCGGCCGGCGCGACAACAAGTACAAGGCGCGCATCAAGATCCTCGTCCACGAGGCCGGCGCCGACGAAATCCGCCGCCAGGTGGAGGAGGAGTGGCAGCGCATCCGCGCCGGCGCGCTGCGCCTGCCGGAAGCGGAACTGCGCCGCATCGAAGCCTATTTCGCGCCGCCGGCGCTGACACCGCGCCCGGCGATGAGCATCGCACTTCAGCGCGCCGAGGCGGCCGATCCGGCGCTTGGCGCATGGGTCGCGCAGAACATCGCGCCCCACCGCGTCAGCGGCCACGCCATCGTCACCGTGTCGCTGAAGCCGATCGGCGGCACGCCGGGCGACGCCACCGCCGACCAGATGGAGCTGATCGCCGACCTCGCCGAGCGCTACGGCCATGGCGAGGTGCGCGTCAGCCACGAGCAGAACCTGATCCTGCCCCATGTCGCGCGCGACGATCTGCCGGCGCTCCACGCGGCGCTCGCCGCAGCCGGGCTCGCCACCGCCAATGCCGGGCTGGTCACCGACATCATCGCCTGCCCGGGGCTCGATTATTGCGCGCTCGCCAATGCCCGCTCGATCCCCGTCGCGCAACGCATCTCCGAGCGCTTCGCCGACCCGGCGCGGCAGAGCGCCATCGGCGAGCTGAAGATCAAGATCTCCGGCTGCATCAACGCCTGCGGCCATCACCATGTCGGCCACATCGGCATCCTCGGCGTCGAGAAGAAGGGCGAGGAGTTCTACCAGTTGACGCTCGGCGGCTCCGGCGACGAGCACACCGCCATCGGCGAGATCATCGGCAAGGGCTTCTCCTCCGACGAGGTGGTCGACGCCGTCGAGACGCTGGTCGAGACCTATCTCAAGGTTCGCGACGGCGAGCGCGAGACCTTCCTCGCCACCTATCGTCGGCTCGGCCAGGCTCCGTTCCACGAGGCGCTTTATGGCACTGCATGACGCGCTCGCGCTCGCCGTCGATCCGGAGGACGGCACCGAGGCCGAGGCACGAGCGCTCAACGCGCGCCATGGCGGGCTTGATGCGCGTCAGATCATCGCCGCCGCGGCGAACGAACTCTATTCCGGCCGCGTCGCGCTGGTGTCGAGCTTCGGCGCCGAGTCGGCCGTGCTCCTGCATCTGTTGTCGGAGGTCGACCGCAGCCTGCCTGTGATCTTCCTCGATACCGGCCGGCTCTTTGCCGAGACGCTGGAATACCGCACCCGGCTCGTCGCCCATCTCGGGCTCACCGACGTGCGCAGCGTGACGCCCGATCCGGCGCGCGTGCTGGCCAGGGACCCGCATCGCGCCCTGTGGATGACCGATCCCGATCTCTGCTGCCGCATCCGCAAGACCGAGCCGCTCGCCCGCGCGCTTGACGGCTTCGATGCCTGGTTCACCGGGCGCAAGCGCTTCCAGAGCGCGACGCGCACGGCCCTCGGCCTGTTCGAGGCGGAGGGCGGGCGCATCAAGATCAATCCGCTGGCGAACTGGGGTGCCGACGACCTCAAGGGCTACATGCAGCGGCACGACCTGCCGGCCAATCCGCTGGTCGCGCGCGGCTATCCCTCGATCGGCTGCGAGCCCTGCACCAGCCGCGTCGCGCCGGGCGAGGATGCCCGCGCCGGCCGCTGGCGCGGAAGCGAAAAGACCGAATGCGGCATTCACACCGGCCTCGAGGCCGACGGCAGCGGAATCTGATCATGCCCCTGTGGAAGAACGGCGCCTTCGTCAGCGACGACTGGACCATCGTTCCCGATGGTGAGCCGGTGCCGGCCGACGGCAATGCGATCGTCAGCCTTAGGCGCTGGCGCGAGGAGCGCGCCACGCTCATGCAGCGCGCCATGCCGCTCGGCCTGCTGATCGCGCCGGGGAGCACCTGGAGCGACATTGCCGGCGACTTGCCGCGCTTCCCCGTGATCGCGGTGTCGATCCCCAAATATGCCGACGGGCGCGCCTTCTCCATCGCCCGGTTGCTGCGCCAGCGCGACGGCTATCAGGGCGAGATCCGGGCCGTCGGCACCTACATCGTCGATCAGGTGCCGCTGATGGCACGCGTCGGCATCGACGCCTTTCACACCGACGACCCGGTCCTCGTCGGCGCCCTGTCGAAGGGCGAGTGGCCGGACGTACCGCTCTATCTCCAGCCGGCACTCGACCGCGGCGATGAGGTGCCGGCCGGCACGCGCCCCTGGGCGCGACGGCGCGCTTAGGCGATTGCGCGCCGGGCACACGCGCCCTAGACACGGGACGCCATGAGCGCCCCGCCTGCACAAGAGATCGCCACCGTCGCCCTCGTCGTGCGCGACTATGACGAGGCGCTGGCCTGGTTCACCGGCGTCCTCGGTTTCACCTGCCTGGAGGATACGGACCTCGGCGGCGGCAAGCGCTGGGTTGTCGTTGCCCCGGCAGGCGGCCGAGGGGCGCGGCTGCTGCTCGCCAAAGCGGCGACAGCGGAGCAGGTCGCGCACATCGGCGACCAGACCGGCGGGCGTGTCTTCCTGTTTCTTGAGACGAACGATTTTGCCGGGGATTTCAAGGAGATGACGGCGCGCGGCGTGACCTTCACGGAAGCCCCGCGCGAGGAGCGCTACGGCACCGTGGCGGTGTTCACGGACCTCTACGGCAATCGCTGGGACCTCATCCAGCCGAAGGCCGTGTCGTGAACCACGAACTGATGTGGATCGTCGCCGGTGGGCTTGCCGGCGGCTTCGTCAACGGTCTCAGCGGCTTCGGCCTGGCGAGCCTGTTGACTGCCGGCGTGCTCATCGTCGGCTCGAACCTGATTGCCGGCTGAGCCCGGCTTGGCGCGGCGGGCCTGGTCCCTATAGTGACCCCAGACCAGCGACCCTGGAGAAAGACATGCAGCCCCAAGCGCATGCCATCACGGCATCGCCGCAGCCCTATGCCCGTGCGGCCGGCGTTCTCTATCTGGTGATCATCGTTTTCGGCCTGTGGAGCGAAATCTTCGTCCGCTCGACCCTCATCGTTGCCGGCGATGCGGTCACCACCGCCAACAACATCCGCGAATCGCAAGGCTTGTTCCGTGCCAGCTTCGCTGCCGATACGGTGATGGCGCTCTGCGATGTGGCGCTGGCCGTGCTCCTCTATCGCCTGCTGAAACCGGTCAACGCGACGCTGGCGCTTGTCGCCGCCGCCTTCCGGCTGGTCCAGACCGCGGTCATCGCGGCGAGCCTGCTATTCTACCATTCGGCGCTCCTGATCATGAACGGCGCCGCCAGCGTGGTCTTCGATCCGCCGCAGCTTCAGGCGCTGGTCGTGCTCGCCGTCGACATGCACGGCCACGGCTACGATCTCGGCCTGATCTTCTTCGGCGCGAGCTGCCTGGTGCTGGGTTTCCTGGTCTGGCGCTCGCTCTATCTGCCCAAGGCGCTCGGCTGGCTGGTGATGGCCGCCGGCGTCGTCTATCTCGTCGGCAGCTTCACACGCTTCCTCTTCCCGTCGTTCGTCGACGTGGTGGCGCCGCTCTATGTCGTCCCGGTCGTCTCCGAGGTCGCGCTCTGCTTGTGGCTGCTCATCAAGGGTGTCGATGTCGATGCGTGGCGGGCGCGGGGGGCGGCTTGAGAAGCAACGTCATATCGCCAGTTTGAGGGTCCTCTCCCCCCTTGTGGGGGAGAGACAGAGAGGGGGGTACGCCCTCTCCCGCAAGGGGAGAGGGGACGAAACCACAGACGCCGGGGATCGTCGCAGCGAATGCCCTACAGCACCCCGGCGCCCATTTCCGCCGGCTGGGCGTTGGCGCGGAACATGCGAAAGAGTTCGCGCCCGTTGCCGTATTGATTGGCCGAGAGGTCCGGCGCCATCGGCGTGCGCGCGGCCAGATCGGCGGCATTGGCGATGACGGCGAGCGTCCCGGTGCGCGGGTCGAGGCGGATGACGTCGCCGTCGCGGATGCGCGCCAGCGCGCCGCCCTCGGCCGCCTCCGGCGTCACGTGGATCGCCGCCGGCACCTTGCCCGAGGCGCCCGACATGCGTCCGTCGGTGACCAGCGCCACCTTGAGGCCGCGGTCCTGCAACAGGCCCAGCGTCGGCGTCAGCTGGTGCAGCTCCGGCATGCCGTTGGCGCGTGGGCCCTGGAAGCGGACGACGGCGACGAAGTCCTTGGTCAGCCGCCCGGCCGTGAACGCCTCGCGCAGGCCCTCCTGCGAATCGAAGACCATGGCCGGCGCTTCCACCACCTGATTCTCCGGGGCGACCGCCGACACCTTCATCACCGCGCGGCCGAGATTGCCGGTGAGCAGCTTGAGCCCGCCCTCCGGCGAGAAGGGCTTGGCGACGGTCGAAATGACCTTGTCGTTGCCGCTTGTCGCGGCGCTCGCGTGCCAGGCGATGCCACCGTCATCGTCGAGCTCCGGCGTCTGCAGATAGCCGCTGAGGCCCGTGCCCCACACCGTGCGCACGTCTTCATGCACGAGGCCGGCGCCGATCAGCTCGCGCATCAGCACCTGCATGCCGCCGGCTTGATGGAAATCGTTCACGTCCGCCCCGCCGTTCGGATAGACGCGGGCGATGAGCGGCACCACCTCCGACAGGTCGGCGAAGTCGTCCCAGGTGAGATGGATGCCGGCGGCCTTGGCGATGGCGACCAGATGCAGCGTGTGGTTGGTCGAGCCGCCGGTGGCGTGCAGGCCGACGACGCCGTTGACGATGACCCGCTCGTCGACGATCTCGCCGATCGGCGCATAGGCGTTGCCGAGTGCGGTGATGGCGAGCGCCCGCTTGGTCGCTTCGCGGGTGAGCGCGTCGCGCAGCGGCGTATTCGGATTGACGAAGGTGGCGCCGGGCAGGTGCAGGCCCATGATCTCCATCAGCATCTGGTTGGAATTGGCGGTGCCGTAGAAGGTGCAGGTGCCGGGCGCGTGGTAGGACTTCGATTCGACCTCCAGAAGCGCCTCGTGGCTGATCTTGCGTTCGGCATAGAGCTGGCGCGCCTTGGAGCGTTCCAGGTTGGGCATGCCGGTCGGCATCGGTCCGGCGGGGACGAACACCGCCGGGACATGGCCGAAGGTGAGCGCCGCGATCATCAGCCCCGGCACGATCTTGTCGCAGATGCCCAGGTAGACGGCGGCGTCGAACATGTCGTGCGACAGGCCGACCGCGGCGGCAAGCGCGATCGTGTCGCGCGAGAACAGCGACAGCTCCATGCCGGTCTGGCCCTGGGTGACGCCGTCGCACATGGCCGGCACGCCGCCGGCCACCTGCGCCGTGCCGCCGGCGTCCTCGGCCGCCTGCTTGATCAGCTCGGGAAAGCGGCCATAGGGCTGATGCGCCGACAGCATGTCGTTATAGGCGGTGATGATGCCGAGATTGGGGGTCTCGTCGCCGGCGAGCTTCGCCTTGTCGCCGAGGCTGCAGGCGGCGAAGCCGTGGGCGAGATTGGAGCAGGAGAGCTTGCCGCGTCGGACCCGCGTCTCGGCCGCCTTGCGGGTGTGCTCCAGATATTGTTCGCGGGCCGAATGGCTGCGCCGGGCGATGCGTTCGGTGACGTCGCCGATGCGGGAATGGATGCTCATGGGCGGACTCCTGAAGGCGGCCGCGACGGGCCCTGGGTCTTGGTTTCACGGGCTGATCTAGCGGCCCGGCTTGAAAGTTCGATGGCACCGACGCCCGACGCTGAACGCCTTTGCAAGGAGCGGGCCGGGCAGGGGGCGATTCAGGACGGCGCCCCGGTTCCCGGTCCGCTGCCGGACGGGTTCGCGCGCCTGGCCTTGCGGCGCCGCCTGAGGACGACGGCCAGGGCGAAGAGGGCGGCCATCACCGCCCAGATCGCCGCCAGCGTCCCCAGCATCGCCCACAGCATCGGCTACGAAACGTCGTCGTGCCAGGTGCGGCTGTCGCGCTCGATCAGCGAGATGGCGGCGGTCGGTCCCCAGGTGCCGGCCGGATAGGGGCGCGGCCCTTCGCCGGTCGTCGACCAGGCATCGATGATCGGGTCGATCCATGCCCATGCCGCCTCGACTTCGTCGCGGTGCATGAACAGCGTCTGGTCGCCGCGGACGACGTCGAGGATCAGCCGTTCATAGGCGTTGGGGCTGCGCACGCCGAAGGCCTCGGCGAAGCTCATGTCGAGCGGCACGTAGCGCAGGCGCATGCCGCCGGGGCCGGGGTCCTTGATCATCAGCCACAGCTTGACGCCCTCGTCGGGCTGGATGCGCAGGACCAGCCGGTTGCATTCGATGGCGCCGACGCTCGGTGTGAAGATCGAGTGGGGAATGTTGCGGAAGGTCAGAACGATTTCGGACTCGCGCACCGGCAGCCGCTTGCCGGTCCGCAGATAGAAGGGCACCCCCGCCCAGCGCCAGTTTTCGATCTCGACCTTCAGCGCGACGAAGGTCTCGGTGAGGCTGTCGGCGTTGTCGATGTCCTCGGTGTAGCTCGCCATCGCCCCTTCGGCGCCGACCCCGGCGCGGTACTGCCCGCGCACCACGGACTGGGCGACATTGTTGCCGTCGATCGGCTTCAACGCCTTGAGAACCTTGATCTTTTCGGCGCGGACCGCATCCGCGTCCATGCGCGTCGGCGGCTCCATCGCCATCAGGGTGAGGAGCTGCATCATGTGGTTCTGCACCATGTCGCGCAGGGCGCCGGCATGGTCGTAATAGCCTTCGCGCCCGCCGACCCCGATGCTCTCCGCCGCGGTGATCTGCACATGGTCGATATGGGCGCCGTTCCACAGCGGCTCGAACAGCGCATTGCCGAAGCGCAGCGCCATCAGGTTCTGCACCGTCTCTTTGCCGAGATAATGGTCGATGCGATAGATCTGGCGCTCCTCGAAGACGCGGCCGACCAGATCGTTGACCTCGCAGGCCGATTTGAGATCGTGGCCGATCGGCTTTTCGATGATCACCCGCGTGCGCGGCGTGACCAGACACTTGGATCCGATCTTGGCGCAGATCGTGCCGAACAGCTCCGGCGCCACCGCGAGGTAAAAGGCGCGGATGCGTTCGTCACCGCTCTGCAGCATGGTGCAGAGGTCGTCCCAGCCGGCTTCGGCGGTCGCATCGACCGGCACGAAATATAGCCGCTTGAGAAAGGTTTCGAGCACCGCCTCGTCGTCGGTGCCGCCGGTGGCGTGTTCGGCCAGCGCCCGGCGCGTCGCCTCGCGGTAGTCGTCATCGCTCATGTTCCGGCGCGAAACGCCGATGATGCGTGTCACCGTCGGAATCTGGCCGTCGAGGTGGCGTTCGTAGAGGGCGGGCAGCAGCTTGCGGTAGGCAAGGTCGCCGGCACCGCCGAAGATGACGAAATCGAACGGCTCGACAGCAATGATGCGGCTGGTCATGGCGGCAAAACTCCGGAGGCTCAGATTGGGAGATGCCGGCCCCCGACGGCTTTCAGGTTCCGGCTTCAGCGGTCTACACTCAATGGCAGTTCATTGGCAAAGGATTCGCGGCGCGGCCATGGGCCCGCGCGGCACAAGGGGCCGATATGCATTCACCGCTATGTGTGGTTCCCTCCGGCGATGCGACCGGCGAAGGGGCCGTCTGGCACGCCTTGCACAAGGCGCTCTACTGGGTCGACATCAACCGCTTCCTCGTCCACCGCTTCGAGCCGGAGACCGGCAATGTCCGCAACTGGTTCTTTGCCGAACCGGTGACCGCGCTCGGCCTCACCGACCGCCCGGACACCCTCATCGTCGCACTCGGCTCGCGTGTGATCCTGTGGCAGCCGGCCAACGACGCCAGCGCCGATTTCGCCAATCCCGAGCGCGGCCGCGCCGGCGTCCGCCTGAACGACGGCCGCCCCGACCCCGCCGGCAATTTCTGGGTCGGCTCGATGCCCGCCAATGTCGGCAGCGACGGCGAGGACTTGGCCGTCGAGCGCGACGACATGGGCAAGCTGTTCCGCATCAACCCGGACGGATCGTTCGTCACGCTGAAGAGCGGCATCGGCATCAGCAACACCTTCTGCTGGAGCCCGAACGGCACCCGCTTCTATTTCGCCGATACGCTCGCCAACGCGATCTCGGTGTGGGACTACGACCTGACCTCCGCCCGCATCGCCAACGAGCGCATGTTCTTCAACGATTTTGACCGCGGCCTGCCGGACGGTTCGGCGATCGACCGCGAGGGCTGTCTGTGGAACGCCCGCTATGGCGGCGGCTGCGTCGTGCGCATCGCGCCGGACGGCGAGATCGACCGCATCGTCGAGATGCCGGTGACCAACGTCACCACCTGCACCTTCGGCGGCCCGCAGCTGAAGACGCTCTTCATCACCACCGCCCGCCGGGTGGACGAACGCCTCTCGGGCGGCCTCTTTGCGCTCGCCGTGGAGGTGCCCGGCCTGCCCGAATACCGCTTCCGCCTCGCCGGCTGATCCGTTTTGCCGGGAAAGGCTCTGACGCGTGCCGCGATCTCGCCATTCTTGTCGGGCTTGTCAGGCCCGTAGGTTTTATCGCTAATGGTCGTGAGAGGGTGGGCGGACCTTCATGGGGAGAACGGGATGTCCCGCTTTTTCGAGATTCTGGCGACCGGCGCGGTCGCTGTCGTCCTGTTGGCCGGCACCGCCCACGCCGACAGCCGTCTGTTCAGCGCCCGCAGCGACAAGAACGGCATCACCGTCACCAGCGCCAGCCTGAACGGCAAGGAGCTTTCCGTCGCCGGGCAGGGCGGCGGGGTGACCTTCTTCCGCATCGATAATCCCGGCGGCTCGGTGTCCTGCACCAACCGGATCGCCTTCACCGGCTCCAACGGCCAGGTGGCGACGTTCGACGCCAATATCTGCGCCGACGGCGCCAAGGTTTCCGTGCCGTTCTCGACGGCTGCGCAGGCGCCGCCCGCGGCCGCGCCGACGCAGCCCACGCTGCCGGGCAAGGATCAGCCGCCGGCCGTCGGTCAACTGCCTCAACCGCCTTCGGGCGGGGAGTTGCCTCAACCGCCTTCAGGCAGCCAGCTGCCTCAACCGCCTGCGGCAGGCCAGCAGCCTCAGCCGCCCGCCGCCGCCCAGCCGGCCGGCACCCAGACGGTCACCATCGGCATCGACGATCCCGCCGTCACCATCGACGGCGTGTTCATGGGCGGCAAGCCGGTCGCCATCCACCGGCGGCTGGACCATGCGGTCGAGGTGCTGGTCGCGCCCGGCACGGCCGGCGTCGCCTGTTCGCGCGATCTCGGTCTGGTTCTGTCCGACGGCCGGCGCATCGCCCGCGCCGTGGATATCTGCGCCAACAACTGGACGGTGAGCGTGACGCTGCTCTCCTCCGGCGGCACCGCCACGACAACGCCGCCACCGCCGCCGCCCTCGCCGCCGGCGGCAGCCGGCCAGCCGGCGCCGGCCTCCAGCGCTGCGGTGTGGATGTTCTCCTCCACCCGCAACAATGGCAGCCTCATCTTCGGCGTGCCCGAATCCGACGACAGCGAGTTCACGGCGGTGTGCGAGCCGGCATCGCGGCAGGTCACCATCTCGCTGGCGCGCAGCGCCCCCGGCCTGCGGCCGCGCGCCAGGACGACCGTCACCTTCTCCGCCGGCGCCTTTGCGCAGGATTATCGGGCGACCGGCTCCGACGTGTCTCAGATGACCGGCGAGTCCAATCCGATCATCAAGGTGAAAACCGACGACGCCCTGTGGCAGGCGATCATCCGCGAGAGCGCGCTGACCATCCGCATCGGTTCGGCCGCGCCCTATACCTTGCCGCTGAACGGCAGTGCCGCCAAGGCGCGCTCGTTCCTCGACTTCTGCAATCCGGCGCTGCCCGTCGCGCCGCCGGCGGTTGGCGCACCCCCGGTCTTCGGCGAACCGCCGATCGTCCCCGCACCGCCCGGCTTCGGGCCGCCGGTGCCCGCGCCGGGCGCTGACGCCATCCCCTTCGCCTGCGACGACGGCTCCTTCATCAGCGTGGTCTTCGACGACGCCAATGCCCGGGTGATCGTCACCGAGGGTGGCGGCGGCGTGCCCAATATCCTGCGCCGCGTTTCCTCGAACCGCGGTGCCCGCTACACCGGCCATGGCGATGTGCTGGTCGGCTATGCCGAGACCATCACCTGGTCGCGCGGCGGCAGCTACCCGGCGACCTGCCGGCCGCAATAGAGCGTCTCCAGCAAGGGCGTGGCCGCAACGACACAGCGGCCGCGTCCTCGCTGCGATGGGGGTGGCGCCCCCCGCGGAGCGGGTCTAGAAGCTCGCTCCATGACTGACATGGTTGCCAAGACGCCGTCCTCGCGCGGGGCGTGGGGCGCGGAAATCTCCGCTACGTTTGCGCTGGCCTGGCCGATCATCCTGACCAACCTTGCCCAGGTCGGCTTGGCGACGACCGACGTGGTCATGATGGGTTGGCTCGGGCCGAATTCGCTCGCCGCCGGCGCGCTTGCCGTCAACCTCAACTTCTCCTTCCTCATCTTCGCCATCGGCGTGGTGACCGCGACGGCGCCGCTGACCGCCATCGAGCTTGGCCGCAACCGCCATTCGGTGCGCGACGTGCGCCGCACCACGCGGCAGGGCTTCTGGACGGCGATCGTCGTTGCCCTGCCGATCTGGGGGGTGCTCTGGCACGCCGAGGCGATCTTTCTGGCTCTCGGTCAGCAGCCGGCCATCGCCGCCAATGCCGCCAGCTATCTGCACACCTTCCAGTGGCAGATTCTGCCGTTCCTGTTCTACCTGGTCCTGCGCAATTTCGTCTCGGCGCTGGAGCGTCCGCTCTCGGCGCTGTGGGTCGGCGGCAGTGCGCTGGTCATCAACGCGGTTCTCGTCTGGGCGCTGATGTTCGGCCATTTCGGCCTGCCGGCATTGGGGCTGCCCGGCGCCGGCATCGCCACCACGCTCACCAACATCTACATGGCCGGTGCTCTGGCGCTGCTCATCACGCTCAACCGGCGCTTCCGCCGCTATCATCTGTTCGGGCGCTTCTGGCGGGCCGACTGGTCGCGCTTCCGCGCCATCTGGCGGGTCGGCCTGCCGATCGGTTTCACGCTTGCCTTCGAGGCGACCAGCTTCAACGCGGCTACCTTCCTTCAGGGCCTGATCAGCGCGTCATCGCTTGCCGCCCATGCCATCGCCATCCAGATCGCCTCGCTCACCTTCATGGTGCCGCTCGGGCTCGCCACCGCCGCGACCGTGCGCGTCGGCCGCGCCTATGGCGCCAGGGATGTCACCGGCATCTCCCGTGCCGGCTGGTCGGCCTACGGCATCGCGCTGATCTATGCCTGCGGCGCCGCGACCTTGATCCTTGTGTATCGGCACGCGCTGGTTGGCTTCTTCCTCGACTGGTCCGATCCGGTCGATGCGGTCGTCGCCGGCCTTGCCGCGTCCTTCCTGGTCTGGGCCGGCATCTTCCAGATCGTCGACAGTGCCCAGGTCGTCGGCTCGGGCATGCTGCGCGGTCTCGGCGATACCCGCGTGCCCATGTGGCTCGCCGCTCTCGGTTATTGGGGCGCCGGCCTACCCGTCGGCGCCATTCTGGCGTTCTGGGTGAAGCTCAACGGCATCGGCATCTGGATCGGCCTGTTCAGCGGCCTTGCCGCGGTCGCAACGCTGATGACGGCGCGCTGGATCATGCGCGAACGTTTGGGGCTGACCCGGCGTGTGCCGCCGGATCAGCGCACGCCCCGGCTGGCGGTCGCGGCGGAATAGGCTTCCGTCTGAAACACACCGTTACACTTCAGGCGCAGTCGCGAAACACGCGGCTTACACAGCCGTGGTGATCTCCGGCCATCGCGCGGGGCGTGCAATGCAGGCGGAACGGCCTGGTGCGCCGCGCGACGCCCTTGACCGGCTCTTGCCGGCGGGGATCAACCCCGTATTCGGAGACTGCCCAATGTTTCGCAAGATTGTTGTTGCCGCCGCGCTCACCACCGCCTTCGTCGCCCCGGCCTTCGCCGCCACCAGCTACTACGTCGAGCAGAACGCCACGACGCACAAGTGCTCGGTGACCAGCCACAAGCCGGATGGCAAGTCCTTCACGATGATCGGCACCGACACCTACAAGACCAAGTCGGCCGCGGAGACCGCCTTGAAGGCGGCGAGCGCGTGCAAGGCGTAAGCCGCCCGAGCTGACGTCGCGGTGACGCGCCGCCGTTTTCGTCGGCGCGTCACCGGCCTGCCCGAATTTCGCCGCGATCCGGGCCGAGCAGAAATGCGCTGCGGAGGTGCCGGCGACCGCCTCCGGCGACGCATGCTTCTTCACGCGCGGGCATCACCGTGGGCGCCACGCCACAACTTTTGATCGTCGACGATGATCGCGAAATCAGGGACCTGGTTTCGCGCTTCTTCGTCAAGCACGGCTACAAGGTCGCCGCCGCCGCGGATGGGCGGACGATGGAGGCGACGCTCGCCGCCGCCGGCATCGACCTGGTGATCCTCGACCTCATGCTGCCGGGCCGCAACGGGCTGGAACTCTGCCGCGACCTGCGGGCGCACTCGTCGATCCCGATCCTCATGCTGACCGCCATGGGCGACGAGACAGACCGCATCGTCGGCCTCGAAATGGGCGCCGACGACTACATCGCCAAGCCGTTCAATCCACGCGAGCTGCTGGCGCGGGTGCGCGCCATCCTGCGGCGCACCGGCGCTGCCGCGGCCGCGCCCGGCAGGCCGGCGGCCGCGCCGAAACGCATGCGCTTTGCCGGCTGGTCGCTTGATCTCGGTCGGCGCCGGCTGGAGGCGCCCGACGGTCTGATCGTCGATCTCACCACCGGCGAATACGAGCTGCTCATCGCCTTTGCCGAGCGTCCGCAGCGCGTCCTCAGCCGCAATCAGTTGCTCGACCTCGCCCGCGGCCGCGACGCCGTACCGTTCGACCGCTCCATCGATGTTCAGGTGAGCCGTATCCGCAAGAAGATCGAGGCCGATCCCAAGGCGCCGGTGATGATCGTCACCGTGCGCGGCGACGGCTACATGTTCACGCCGGAGGTCGAGGTGGCTTGAGGCGCTTCCTGCCCGACAGCCTCGCCGCCTGGGCGCTGCTCATCGTCATCGCCGGTCTGGTCATCGCCGAAGTGGCGACCGTCGGTGTCATCCTGCAGAATCGCGCCCTCAACGCCCGCATGAGCGTCTTCTTTCATCTGGCTGAGCGGGTGTCGTCGGTCTCCCGCGCCATCGCCGCCGAGCCGGTGCGGGCGCGCGTCGACCTTGCCGCGGCCCTGTCGACGCCGACGCTGCGGGTCACGGTCGGCAGAACGCCGATCGCCACCAGCACCAGCAGCAGTGATGAAGAGATCGCCGAGCTCGAAGACGTGCTGCAGACGCGCCTTGGCGATTCCGGCGTCACCGAGGTCGATGTCGGACGCGGTCCGGTGGTCGACGATCCCGGCGCCGTCTCCGATCCGCTCGACGGCAATGCCGGCCCGGTGGAGCGTTTCCTCACCGACATCGAGCGGCACTACGCCTTCGACGACGCCTATCTCGTCTCGGTCCAGCTCGGCAACGGCAGTTGGGCCAATTTCACCGTGCCGGTGGCGCCATCGCCGCGCCTGTGGTCGGACAACACCGTGCTGGTGACCATGGCGATCATCGCGCTGGTGCTTGCCGGCGCCATCTGGGCGTTGCGTCGGCTGACCGCTCCCTACGGGCTGCTCGCCAATGCGGCGGAGCGGCTCGGCCGCGACATCAATGCCGAGTCGCTGCCCGAGAAGGGACCGCGCGAGGTGCGCGCTGCCGCCCGCGCCTTCAACCTCATGCAGGAGCGGCTGCGCCGCGTCATCGGCGACCGCGACCAGCTCGTCGCTGCCATCTCGCACGATCTGCGGACGCCGGTCACCCGCCTGAAGCTCAGGGCCGAATTCGTCGACGATTGCGATCAGCGCGCCCGCATGCTCGCCGACCTCGACGACATCGAAGCGATGACCCGTTCGGTGCTCGCCTTCGCCAGCGACAGCGCCCAGCCGGAGGTGCGCGAGCAGATCGATCTGATCTCGCTCCTCGAATCGCTGTGCAGCGACATGCCGCAGGTGACGCTCGCCCTCGGCCCCGATCTGCCGCTGCGTCTGAAATGCCTCGCCGGCCCGATGGGCCTGCGCCGCGCCATCGGCAACCTCATCGACAACGCGGTGAGATACGGGGGCTGCGCTCGCGTTTCGCTGGTGCTCGATCCGGCCGCCATCCGCATTGTCGTCGAGGACGACGGCCCGGGCATCCCGGAAGCGGAGGTGGAATCCGTCTTCCGCCCGTTCCGCCGGCTGGAGACCTCGCGCAACCGCGAGACCGGCGGCGCCGGCCTCGGTCTCACCATCGCGCGCTCGGTGGCGCGCTCCCACGGCGGCGACGTTCGCCTCGTCAACCGGCCGGGCGGCGGGCTTACCGCCGAAATCGTCCTTCCGGTCGCGATGTCGGCGGACGCGCCGGTCCTGTCGCGCGCCTGACGGTGACTTCGGTCACAGCCCTGCCATCCGGTTGGGACTAGCGTCCGCGCCCGCGCTGCCGATGGCGGCGCCATGCGAAGGAGGGGAAGAAGATGCGTCTGTCACTCTGGTTGGCAGTTGCGTGCGTGTCGGCGATTCCGCTGGCGGCCCACGCGGCGCCCGGGGACATTTCCGTCGAACGCGGCCGGCAGGTATCGATCGTCGGCGGCTGCAACGACTGCCACACCGCCGGCTACAACGAATTGGGCGGCAAGATCGATCCCGCCAAGGCGCTCAAGGGCACGGCGATCGGCTGGATGGGCCCGTGGGGCACCACCTACCCGGTGAACATCCTGCTCAAGGTCAAGGACATGAGCGAGGACGATTTCGTCCAGTATGCCAAGACCTTCACGGCACGCCCGCCGATGCCCTTCTACAACGTCCATGCCATGGACGAGAGCGACCTGCGCTCGCTCTATCTCTACATCAAGTCGCTGGGCGATCCCGGCGATCCGGCGCCGGACTATGTCCCGCCGGGCGAGGAGCCGAAGACGCCCTATACCGTGGCGGCCCCGCCCACCATGCCCAAGCAGTAAGCGCAACGCACGCGAGACGGCAGCCCGGCCCAACGGCCGGGCTTTCTTCTTTGGGGGCGCCGGCTCAGGTCAGCCGGTTGCGGAACATCCACGCCGCGATCGGCAGCGTCACCACGCTGATGGCGACCAGCGGCCACAGGTCGCCGACCAGCACGGCCAGCCCCACACCCTCCAGATAGACCCGCCGCGTGATGTCGAGGGCGTAACGCAGCGGGTTGATCAGCGTCATCCACTGGAAGACATCGGGCATGTTGGCGATCGGCGTCGCCAGGCCGGAGAGCAGGATGAAGGGCATCAGCAGGACGAAGGAGAACAGCATCGCCTGCTGCATGTTCACCACCAGCGACGAGACGAAGAGGCCGATGCCGACGGCGGCGATGACGAACAGGATAAGGCCGCTATAGAGCGTGATCAGCGAGCCGGCGAAGGGGATCTGGAACCACAGCTCCGCCACCAGGAAGATGATGGTTGCCTGGATGAGCCCGACCATGGTCGAGGGCAGGGCCTTGCCGAGCATGATCTCGGCCGGCCGGATGGGCGTCACCAGCAGCTGGTCGAAGGTGCCGTCCTCGCGCTCGCGCGCCACCGACAGGGCGGTGAGCATCAGCACCTGCAGCAGCGTGATGGTGCCGATGAGGCCGGGGATCATGTTCCAGCTGGTCTCGAGGTTGCCGTTGTACCAGGCGCGCACGCTCACCTTGAGCGGCGGATCGGTCAGGCCGTGCGCAGCCCGCCAGTCGGCATTGAAGCTGTCGACGATGCTGTTGACGTAGCCGACCGCCGTGCCGGCGGTGTTGGAGTTGCGGCCGTCGACGATGATCTGGACATCGGTCTGCTGGCCGGCGGCGAGCTTGCGTTCGAAATCCGCTCCGATGCGCACGACCAGCAGCGCATCGCGGTTGTCGATCAGCCTGGCCATGTCGGCCGAACGCGCGATGGTGGCGACGCGCTCGAACACGCCGGAGCCGTCGAGGCGCGCCAGCAGGTCGCTCGAGGCGGCGCTGCGGTCCTCGTCATAGACCGCATAGGGCGCGTGGTTGAGGTCGAAGGTGGCGGCATAGCCGAACAGGAAGGACTGCAGGAGCGGCGGCAGGAAGAGGATGACACGGCTGCGCGGGTCGCGCAGCAGCGCCAGCACTTCCTTGCGGACCAGGCTCAGAACGCGCAGCAGGCTGTTGTTCATCGCGGGACCTCAGGTGAGCTTCTTGCGCGTGGCGCGGTGGGTGGCGGCGAGCAGGATGAACGCCATCAACATCAGCACCGCCGTGTTGGGCAGGATGACGCTCCAGATGTCGCCGGCCAGGAAGATCGTCTGCAGCAGCGTCACGAAATAGCGGGCGGGCAGGATGTAGGTGAAGATCTGCAGGGCGACCGGCATCGAGCGGATGTCGAACAGGAAGCCAGAGAGCAGCATTGCCGGCAGGAAGGAGGCGATCAGCGCCACCTGGGAGGCGACGAACTGGCTCTTGGTGACCGATGAGATGAACAGCCCGAAGCCGACGGCGACCAGCAGATAGAGCATCGACACGCCGGTGAGCACGGTCAGCGAGCCACGCAGCGGCACATGGAACAGCACTTCCGCTGCGACCACGCAGAGCGCGAAGCCGATCATGCCCAGGCCGAAATAGGGCACGATCTTGCCGAGCAGGATTTCCGTGGCCGTGACCGGGGTGACGAAGATCGCCTCGAGCGTCCCCCGTTCCCATTCGCGCGCCATGACCAGCGCGGTGAGGAAGGCACCGGTCAGCGTCATGATCAGCACGATCAGGCCGGGAACGAGGAAATAGTGGCTATCGCCGGTCTCGTTGTACCAGATGCGGCTGTTGAGCGTGACCGGGCCGTTGCCGGCGACCGGGTTGCCCTCCGCCTTCAGGCGCTGCGCGGCCATGCCGATAGCGCCCAGCGCATAGCTCTGGATGATGCGCGCGGTGTTGGCGTCGGTGCCGTGCAGCAGCACCTGCACCTCGGCATTGCCCTTCTTGACGTTGCGGGCGAAGTCGTCGCGCAGATGCACGATGCCGTCCACCTCGTGGGCGCGCATCAGCGCCTCGGCCGCCGCCATGGAGGTCACCGACTGCGCGTCGAAATAGGGCGACAGGCGGAAGCCGGCGGCGACTTCGCTGGCCATTGCCGATGGCCGCTCGATGACCAGCGCGATCGGCGCATTTCTGACGTCGAGCGACAGGGCATAGCCGAACAGGAAGATGAGGATCACCGGCATGACGATGCCGAGCGCGATGCTGCTCGGGTCGCGCATGATCTGGCGGCTCTCCTTGACGATGAGGGCACGCACCCGCCGCGCCGCCCCGGACCGGTGAACGGCGGCGCTGGCGGCATGGGCCGGGGAGGCGGAAAGGGTTGCGTCGCTCATGCCGCGCTCCTCTCGCCCGGGCGGCCATGTTCGCGCCGCGCCTCCTCGACGATGGCGATGAAGGCATCCTCCATGGTCGGCTCGCGTCCCTCCTCGGCCGGCGCCCGCGCCCGGATCTCGGCCGGCGTGCCGCGGGCGAGCACCTCGCCGGCGTCGAGGATGACGACGCGGTCGCAGTACTCGGCCTCTTCCATGAAGTGGGTGGTGACGATCACGGTGACGCCCTCCTCGGCGAGCGCCGTAATGCGCCGCCAGAACTCGCGCCGTGCGAGCGGGTCGGCGCCGCTGGTCGGCTCGTCGAGGAAGAGGATCTCCGGCTCGTGGATGAGCGCGGCGGCCATGGCCAGGCGCTGCTTGTAGCCGCCCGGCAACTGCCCGCTCGGCAACCTGGCGAGCGGTCCCAGCTCGAACTGGTCCATCGCCCATTGGATGCGCTGCGCCCGCCGCTTGCCGGCAAGCCCGTAGGCGCCGGCGAAGAATTCCAGGTTCTGGGTCACCGAGAGCAGGCCGTAGAGCGAGAACTTCTGCGCCACGTAGCCGATGCGCTGGCGCGCCGAGGCGCGCGCCGTCCGCAGATCGACGCCGGCCACGCGCAGCGTGCCGCTGGTCGCCGGAAGCAGGCCGCAGAGCATGCGGAAGGTGGTGGTCTTGCCGGCGCCGTTGGGGCCGAGCAGGCCGAAGATCTGGCCGGTCTTCACCGCGAAGCTGATGTGGTCGACGGCGGTGAACGTGCCGAACTGGCGCACCAGATCGCTGACCTCGACCATCGTCTCGCCATTGTGCCGTGCCGGCGGATGGCCGAGCGACAGCGAGGCCGCCTTGCCGGCCTCCGTCGCCTTGTGCAGCAGCACCATGAAGCCGTCCTCGAAACGCGGCTTGACCGGGATTGCGTCGACCCCGGCGAGGTCGCCGCTCTCCGCCTTGACCAGGCGCACCTGGCCACCCTGCGGAACCGCGTCGGTGACATTGGGGTCGTCGAGCAGCCGCGCCTGCAGCAGGCGCGCCGGCTGTCCTTCCTGTGGCGTGGCAAGGAACGACCGTCCGGCCGCCACCTCGGTGATCGAATTGGGTGCGCCTTGGGCGAGCACCGTGCCCTCGTGCATGACCACCGCATGCTTGCAGCGCTCGGCCTCGTCCAGATAAGAGGTGCTGATCAGCACCGTCAGCCCCTGCGCGTTGACCAGATGCAGGATGATCTCCCACAGCTCGCGCCGCGACAGCGGATCGACGCCGACCGTCGGCTCGTCGAGGAGCAGGAGGTCGGGGGCGCGCACCAGCGTGCAGGCGAGGCCGAGCTTCTGCTTCATGCCGCCCGAGAGCCTCCCGGCGAGGCGGCCGGTGAACGGCCCGAGCGCGGTCATCTCCATGAGCTGCGGATAGACCTGGCGGCGTTCCGCCGCCGTCACCCCGTGGAGGTCGGCATAGAGGTCGAGATTCTCCTGGACGGTCAGGTCCTCGTAGAGCCCGAACTTCTGCGGCATGTAGCCGACGCGGTCCTGCACCGCCTGCGGATCGCGGGCGATGTCGATGCCGAGCACGGTGAGCTCGCCCGCATCGGCGGTCATCAGTCCCGCCATCAGCCGGATGAGCGTCGTCTTGCCGGCGCCGTCGGGCCCGACCAGCGCCGTCAGCCCGCCATGCTCGACGGTGATCGACACCTCGTTGAGCGCGGTGACGATCTCGCCGCTGCCGCGCTTGAAGCGCTTGACGATGCCGCGGCCTTCGATGGCGGAAACCGGGGCGTTCATTTCTGGACAGGCTCGTCGGCGAGGTGAACGGTTGCCGGCATGCCGAGGCGCAGCACGTCGTTCGGGTCGTCGACCAGGATGCGCACCTCATAGACGAGGCTGGTGCGCAGTTCGGCCGTCTGGATGGCGTGCGGCGTGAACTCCGCCACCGGCGAGATGAAGCCGATATGGCCGCTGAAGGTCTGGCCGTCGCCGTCGACGGACACGCTCGCCGCCGCGCCCGGCGCCACCTTCGGCAGGTCCGGTTCGGAGACGTAGGCGCGCACCCATTTCGGCGAGACGATGGCAATCGAGAACACCGGCTTCGCGGCCGAAGCGATCTCGCCCGGCTCCAGCAGGCGCGAGCGGATGATGCCGTCCTGCGGTGCGGTCAGCGCGGTGTCCTTGAGCTGTTGGCGGAGCAGCGCCAGTTGCGCCTGCGCTGACTGGAGCTGGGCTTCCGCCGCGGCGATGTCCTCCGTGCGCGCCCCGGCCTTGGCGAGGATCAGCGCCTGCTGCTTGACCTCGAGCTCCGCATCGGCGGAATCCATGGACGCCTTGGCCGAATCGATCTGGCTTTGTGTCACCACCGACCCGCCGCCGCGGCTGTCCTTCAGCATCATCAGCCGCTGGTAGGTCAGATCGGCGTTGTGGGCGTTGGCCTTGGCGGCATCGACATTGGCCTGCGCCTGCGCAATGTCTTCGGGGCGGTTGCCGTTGTGCAACTTGTCCACGGCCGCCGCCTGCGCCGCCACCTGGGCTTCGGCTTGCGCCACCTGCGGTTCGATGCGGCTGGTATCGAGGCGGGCGAGCACCTCGCCCTTCGTCACCTTGGCGCCCTCGTCGACCAGCACCTCGGCGATGCGGCCGCTGTCGTTGAAGGCGAGGTCGACCTGGCGCAGGTCGACATTGCCGTAGAGAACCAGCGGGCCGTTGCCGTTGTCGTCATGGTTGAACCACCACCAGGCGAAGCCGCCACCGGCGGCGACGACGAGGATCAGGAGAACGATGATCCGCCGCCTCATGACTTCACTCCTTCGAAAATGGCATCCACGTTCTCGAGGATGATTTGTTTGATGACCGCGCGCTCGCGCTCGCCGACGGCGGTCCATCCCATGCGTCTGAGCACCAGCGCCGGCGTGATCCGGAAGACCAGAATTTGGCCAAGCACGGTGATGATCCGGAGCTTGACCGCCTCTTCGTTCGGATCACGGCCGATGACCTTGGCCACCAGCCGGGTGGCCGTGTCGATCGCGCGGCCCTGGAAGCGATAGATGATCTCGAAAGCGGCGGTCGGCTCCAGCTGCTCGCGCACGATGAAGCGCGCCCAGCGCTCGACCTCGGCCGATCCGATGATCACATCGACGACGGTACCGATCAGCAGGCGGAGTGCAGCGCGGGCCGCCTCGGGGGTTTCGCTCGCCGACGGCTCGGCAACCGAAGCCAGCGTCGGTCCGACCTTGGCCAGCATTCTGGAGGCGACGTGTTCGGCGACGGCGAGGTGCAGCGCCTCCTTGCCGCCGAAGTGATAGACGATCGCCGCCAGATTGGCGTTCGCCCTCTTGGCGATCTCGCGCGTGCTGGCGCCCTCGTAGCCGAGGCGGCCGAAGACATCGAGCGCCGCCTCGATGAGCTGGGCGCGGGTTTCGGCGCCACGGTCGCGGCGCGCGCGGCGGTAGTGCGGCGAGCCGGAGCGCGGCGCCGCGTCGCTCTCTCTTGTCGGCGTCTTTGCGGGCTTCATATTCATTTTTGTTCCCGGTTTCGATCGGCGCTGTCTCTCGGCACCCAGGCCGTCACGGGCCGTCGATCGCTGTGTTCCGCGTGTCATACAGTCGAATGACTTAAAACGTCAATCGTTCGTATGATTAACTTTCTGTTACGGTCCGCAGGCGGGCGGAAACAGGTGGAAAACAGGGGTTTTGTGGGGAAGCTCTATGCCCCGATACCGGCCTCGGCCGGCTCCTCGCGCCGCTTTGGCCGCGGCGGCAGCAGGAACGTGAGCAGCGACACGGCGATCAGCCCCGCCACCAGCCAGACCAGGGTGCGGGTCATGGCGGTGGAGAAGTTGCGGCGCGATGCCGCCTGGGCGTAGCGGGCGACAACGGCGCCGATCTTGGCCGCAAGCGCCGGGTCCGATGCGGCGAAATCGGCCTGCGCCTTCTCCGCTGCGGCGCAGCTCTCGGGCACGTCGGCGAAGTCCTTGGCGTTTGCGCGGTCGTGGAAACAGGCCTCGAAGGCGGCGACGACCTGCGGTACGGCGGCCGCGGGCAGGCCCGCCGCCGTCAGTTCGGCGGAAAGGGGTTCGCGCACGCTGTCGACGCTGATCGTCGCCTGGCTGCCGATGAGGCCGAAGAAGACGACACCGACCGCCGCCACCCCGACGGCGCCGCCGACCTGGCCGACCGCGTTGATGACGCCGGAGGCCGACCCGGCATCCGCCACCGGCACTTGCGCCAGGATGAAGGGATAGATCGGCGCCACCACGCAGCCCATGCCCGTGCCGGTGACGAACAGCACCGGCACGACCGCCCATGGCGACAGGTCGCCGCCGAAGGCCGCGACCTCGGCCAGGAACAGGCCGAGACCGACGGCCATGATGAGCGGCCCGGCGGTCAGCACGTTGCGGCCGAAGCGCGGCACCAGGACACCCTGGGCAAGCGTCACGGTGATGCCGATGCCGAGCGAGAAGGGGACCGCGGTGAGGCCGGCGGTGAGCACGTCGTAGCCGATGCCGATCTGCAGGAAGATGGTCAGCACCAGGAAGAAGGCGGCGACCACCGCATAGAAGGTCAGGGAGATGACGATGCCGCCGACGAAGGAGCGGGCGCGGAAGAGATGCGGCACGACCAGCGGCGAGCCGTCGCGCCGGTCCTTGCGGATCTGGCTTGCCGCGAACAGGGCGAAGACGGCGAGCGAGGCGGCCATCGAGACGAACGCCCATTGCGGCCAGTCGAGCTGGCGTCCCTCGATCAGAGGGAACATCAGCATGAGCATGGCAAGCAGGATCAGCCCGACGCCGATCCCGTCGACATGGAGCGGGTGCGGCGACTTGCGGTCGGGCAGGAAGGTGAGGCCGAGGCCGACCGCGACGATGGCGAAGGGCAGGTTGATCAGGAAAATGGTGCGCCAGCCGAAGCCGTAGGGGTTGCCGGTGATGAGCAGGGCGCCGACGACCGGGCCGGAGACCGTGGCGATACCGGCAACCGCGCCATAGAGCGCCGATACGCGCTGGCGTTCCTCAACGGTCGGATACATCACCTGCATGAGGGCGAGCGTCTGCGGCACCATGAGGGCCGCCGACAGGCCCTGCAGCAGCCGCGCCGCGACCAGCATCTCGCTGTTGACGGCGAAGCCGCACAGCGCCGAGGTCAGCGCGAAGCCGCCGATGCCGATGAGCAGGATCCGGCGGTAGCCGAAGATGTCGCCGAGCCGCCCGCCGGTGATGAGGAAGAGCGCGAAGGTGAGCTGATAGCCGGCGACGATCCACTGGATGGCGGCATAGCTGGTGCCGAGTTCGCGCTGAATGGAGGGGATGCCGATATTGACGATGGTCGAATCGAGCAGGTCCATGCCGAAGGCGAGCAGGATCACCCACAGCGCGATGGCCCGCCGGCGCGGGTCCATGCCGGAGCTTGTCCCGGCAGCGGCTGGTGCAATATCGGTCATGGCGGCACCCCCCGGCGCAACCGCAAACGCGGCCGGAGGCTTTCTACCTCCGCCGACGCCCGACCGAAACCCTCCGGACTGCCTCAGAGGCTGTCGCGCAGCCGATACCAGGTCATCGCCGCGACCAGCGCCGGCAAGCGCAGGAGCGGCCCGCCCGGAAAGGCGGCGATCGGCAGCGCGGCGAAGGTGTCGAGCTTCGCCGGGCTGCCGGCGATCGCTTCCGCCAGGACCTTGCCGGCGAACGGGGCGATGGCGACCCCCTGGCCGGAATAGCCGGCCGCCGCGTAAACGCCCGGCCGGACGCGGCGGATATAGGGCAGGCGGTTCAGTGTGATCGCCAGCGTGCCGCCCCAGCCATGGGTGAGGGATGCCGCGGCGAGATCGGGATAGATGCGCGCCAGATGGCTGCGCACCAGATGCTGAACGTTGCCGCGGCCGTGCTGGCCGTAGGTCTCGCCGCCGCCGAAGACCAGGCGGCCGTCGGCGCTCGGCCGGAAGTAATAGACGACGAAGCGCGTGTCCGACACCGCCTCGCCGTTGGGGATCAGGCCGCCGGGCCGGCCGGCGCCGATCGGCTCGGTGGCAACGATGTAGTTGTCGATCGGCATCACCCGCGCCTCGACCTCCCGGTCTATCCCGGCGAGATAGCCGTTGCCGGCGAGGATGACGATGTCGGCCCTAAGCGTCGCCGCTTCGTCACCTCTCCCTTGGGGGGAGAGGTCGGCGCGCAGCGCCGGGTGAGGGGGTGCCGAATGCGCCATCTTCTCCGGCGCCCCCTCACCCTGTCCCTCTCCCCGCTGGGGCGAGGGGACGGATGCGGCTGGTGTGGAAGCACACGTCACTCTGAACCCAGACGCCGCCTCCCCGCTCACCTGCACCGCCTGCGTCCCTTCATAGATGCGGGCGCCGGCCTTGGCCGCGGCCTGCGCCAGCCCCTGCGCATATTTCAGCGGGTCGAGATGGCCGGCACGAGCGTCGCGCCGCCCGCCGAAATAGACGTCCGTGCCGATCGCCTCGCTGAGCGCCGCGCGCCCGAGCCAGGTGACCGCGTCGTAGCCATAGGCATCGCGCAGCTTGTCGACATAGGCGATCTCATCCTTGACCAGCCGCTCCCGGTGCACCGTCTCGATGAGGCCGGGCCGCCAGTCGCAGGCGATGCCGTGTTTCTCCATGAGGCCGAGGGTGACCGCCTTGGCCTCTTCGGCGAGGCCCCACAGACGCTGCGCCGCTTGCCCGCCGAGGCGATGCTCCAGCCAGTCCTGGTCGCGGCGCTGGCCGGTGTGGAGCTGGCCGCCATTGCGCCCCGACGCGCCCCAGCCGACGCGGTTGGCCTCGACCAGCGCCACGTCGATGCCGGCCTCCGCCAGATGCAATGCCGCCGAGAGGCCGGTGAATCCGCCGCCGATGACGGCGACATCGGCACGCACGGATTCGGCGAGCGATGCAAACGCCAGCGTGAGGTCCGCCGTTGCCGCATAGAGGGACGGGGCGTGCCCCTGCGTCACCCGCTCCGCCGCTCCTGCTTGGGATAGGGAGTGCCGTCCTTGTGAACGTAGTCGCCCGCCACCGTCGTCTTCATGTCGATGTCGGAATAGAAGGCGCAGTCGTCCTCGATGCGGGTGCCGATTTCGAGCAGGACGACGTCCTTGTCGGAGCGGTTCTGGAAGCTGTGGCCGTCTTCCTCGCCGGCCTTGAAACCGGCCGCGTCGCCGGCACGCAGGATTTCCTCGCCGGCGTCGGTGACCAGCGTCACCTCGCCGGAGACGACATAGATCAGCTCGTCTTCAAGTGTGTGCCAATGGCGCTGGCTCGACCAGGCGCCGGGCGGCAGCGTGCACAGGTTGACGCCGAACTGGGTCAGGCCTGCCGCGTCGCCGAGCCTGATGCGATGGCGGGCCCGGCAGGGCTCATCGAAGGGCGGCGGATAGAGCGTGCCGGCACTGACCGGCGCCTGCGCGCGGTCGATCTTCTTGGACATCTCTGGCCCCTCACACATTCAGCAGCAGGTATTCCCGCTCCCACGGGCTGATCACCTGCATGAAGGTCTCGAACTCCGCCTGCTTGATGGCGCGGTAGGTGGTGACGAAGCGCTTGCCGAAGATCTCGGCCAGCTCCTCGCATTCCTCGAACAGCGCCACCGCCTCCAGCAGGCCGCGCGGCAGGGCGATCTCGTCCTCGTTCGCCCGCCCGGGGACCGGCTCGGACACCATCAGCCCCTCGGTCATGCCGAGATAGCCGCAGGCGAGCGAGGCGGCGATGGCGAGGTACGGGTTGGCGTCGGAGGAGGGGATGCGGTTCTCGATGCGCCGCGCCGCCGGCGTCGAATAGGGCACGCGCAGGCCGACCGTGCGGTTGTCGTAGCCCCACATGGTGTTGACCGGCGCCGAACCGGAGCGCACCAGCCGCCGGTAGGAATTGACGTAGGGCGCCATGATGCAGGTCACCGCCGGCAGGTATTTCTGCGAGCCGCCGATGAAGGCGAAGAACTCGTCCGTCGGGTCGCCGGCCGCGTCGGAGAAGATGTTGGCGCCGGTCTCCATGTCGTTGACCGACTGGTGGATATGCATGGCGGAGCCCGGCTCCTGGCTCATCGGCTTGGCCATGAAGGTGGCGTACATGTCGTGACGCAGCGCCGCCTCGCGGATCGTGCGTTTGAACTGGAACACCTGATCGGCCAGCATCAGCGGGTCGCCGTGGCGCAGGTTGATCTCCATCTGCGCCGCGCCTTCCTCGTGGATCAGCGTGTCGATCTCCAGCTCCTGCTGCTCGGAGAAGTCGTAGATGTCGTCGAACAGGTCGTCGAACTCGTTGACCGCGGCGATCGAATAGGACTGGCGCGCCGTTTCCGGCCGCCCCGAGCGGCCGGTCGGCGGCTCCAGCGGATAATCCGGGTCCTTGTTCGGCTTGACCAGATAGAACTCGATCTCCGGCGCCACCACCGGCACCCAGCCGCGGTTGCGGTAAAGCTCGATCACCCGCCGCAACACCTGGCGCGGCGCGATCTCCACCGGCCGCCCGTCGGCATGATAGGCGTCGTGGATCACCTGCGCCGTCGGGTCGCTCTCCCACGGCACCACCGTCAGGGTGGACAGATCCGGCTCCAAGTGGATGTCCTGGTCGGCGCTGTCGTTCTGGAAGGTTTCGTCGTCGTGTGGCCAGTCGCCGGCGATCGTCTGCGTGAAGATCGATCCCGGCATCGCCATCGTCGGCCCGGCGAGGAACTTCTGCACCGGCATCATCTTGCCGCGCGCCACCCCCGCCTGGTCGGGGACGATGCACTCGATATCCTCGATGCCGCGCGCGGCGATCCACGCCTGCGCCTCTGCCAGCGATGCCACGCCGCGGATCCGTTCGGAGACCAACGGGGCCTTTTTCTTTCTTGCCACGGTTCACCTATGTTGTCGCCAAACCGGCGAATCCCAAGGATTCCGGCCGGCTGTCGCGCTCGAAATGGCGTGGTCCGACGATCTTGCGCACAATTGCGAATATCGGCAACCGGACCGCGGCCGGCCCGTTTCTAGCATGACCGGGCAACGATGCTGTTGTCGCCGTTGGCGATCAACCTTAACGTGGGGTCAAAATCCGGCCGGAACCGGCGCCGTCTCAAGCGTTTTGATCCCGGCCGCTCGTCGCTCAAGGAGGCTGCCATGCTCGCCCGCACTGCCCTTCTGACTGCCGCCGCTGCTCTTCTCGTGGTCACGTCGGCCGCGGCCGAGGACAAGGTGGTCAACGTCTACAACTGGTCGGACTATGTCGATGACACCGTCCTCACCGACTTCACCAACGAGACCGGCATCAAGGTCGTCTACGATGTCTACGACAACAACGACATCCTCGAGACCAAGCTGATGGCCGGCAATTCCGGCTACGACGTGGTCGTGCCCACGAACCCGAACCTGGCGCGCGAGATCAAGGCCGGCACGCTGCAGAAGCTCGACAAGTCCAAGCTGCCCAACATCAAGCACATGTGGCCGCTGATCATGCAGCGCCTGGCGGCCTACGATCCCGGCAACCAGTACGCCGTCGACTACATGTGGGGCACCACCGGGCTCGGCTACAACGAAGACAAGGTCAAGGCGCTCATCCCCGATGCGCCGCTCGATTCCTGGGCGCTGCTCTTCGACCCGAAATACGCCTCCAAGCTCGCCGACTGCGGCATCCACGTGCTCGATTCCACCGACGACGTGTTCCCCAGCGCGCTCGCCTATCTCGGCCTCAATCCCGATACGCGGGACAAGGCCGATCTCGACAAGGCCGCCGCGCTGATCAAGAGCGTGCGTCCCTATATCCAGAAGTTCCATTCCTCCGAATACATCAACGCGCTCGCCAACGGCGACATCTGCCTGGCGCTCGGCTATTCCGGCGACGTGTTCCAGGCCGCCGGTCGCGCCAGCGAGGCCAAGAACGGCGTCAGCGTCGGCTACATCATCCCCAAGGAAGGCGCGCTGATGTGGTTCGATTCGCTGGCGATCCCCAAGGACGCCCCGCATCCCGACGCCGCCCACGCCTTCATCAACTACATGATGCGGCCGGACGTTGCGGCGAAGAACTCCAACTACGTCTACTACGCCAACGGCAATCTCGATTCGCAGGCCCAGCTCAACGAGGACGTCATCGGCGATCCGGCCATCTATCCGAACAAGGACACGCTCGACCGGCTCTTCATCACCACGCCGCCGGACGTCAAGACGCAGCGGATCATCACCCGCCTGTGGACCTCGCTGAAGGCGGGCGGCTAGGCTCGGCTGCGGCCCGGCTCCGCCCGGGCCGCGCGACCCTCGGGGGGACGATCTCTTGGCGAAGGCGGCAACCGCGCTCGGGCCCGTACGGCGCAGTTTCGCGCCGTGGAACGATCCCGCGTCGAAGCCCTTCATCGAGTTTCGCAACGTCACCAAGCGCTTCGACGATTTCGCCGCCGTCGACGACGTCACCCTGTCGATCTACGAGCGCGAGTTCTTTGCGCTGCTCGGCCCCTCAGGCTGCGGCAAGACCACGCTCATGCGCATGGTCGCCGGCTTCGAGCGGCCCTCCGAGGGCAGCGTGCTGCTCGAGGGGCGGGACCTCACCGGCGTGCCGCCCTATCGCCGGCCGACCAACATGATGTTCCAGTCCTACGCCCTGTTTCCGCACATGACGGTGGAGGCGAACATCGCCTTCGGCCTCAAGCAGGCGGGCATGCCGGCAGCCGAGATCAAGCAGCGCGTCGAGGAGATGCTGACCCTGGTCAAGCTGACCGGCTTCGCCCGGCGCAAGCCGGACCAGCTCTCCGGCGGCCAGCGCCAGCGCGTGGCGCTCGCCCGCTCGCTCGCCAAGAAGCCCAAGGTCTTGCTCCTCGACGAGCCGCTCGGCGCGCTCGACAAGAAGCTGCGCGAGGAGACCCAGTTCGAGCTGATCGACCTGCAGGTCACCCTCGGCCTCACCTTCCTGATCGTCACCCACGACCAGGAGGAGGCGATGACCGTCGCCGACCGCATCGCCGTGATGGACCGCGGCAAGGTCATCCAGGTGGCCACGCCCGCCGAGATCTACGAGCAGCCGAACTCGCGCTATGTCGCCGACTTCGTCGGCGACATCAATCTGCTCGAAGGCCGCATCACCGCCGAGAGCGGCAACGGCCGCGTGCACATGCAATGCGTCGGCACCGGCGCCACGGTCGCGGTCGACCAGGATGTCCAGGCCGCGCCTGGCGATACCGTCTGGTTCGCCATCCGGCCGGAGAAGGTGTCGATCTCCCTCGACCGGCCTGCCGACGTGAGCGTCAATGCCATTGCCGGCGAGGTCTGGGACATCGGCTATCTCGGCGACGTGTCGATCTATCACGTCCGTCTCGACACCGGCGCCACCCTGAAAGCGACGGTGACCAACCGCACGCGGCTGGTCGAGCGGCCGATCACCTGGGACGACAAGGTGTGGCTGACATGGAACCGCGACGGCGGCGTGGTGCTGATGCGATGAGTGCGCCAGCACACAAACACCACGGTCTGCGCTGGCTGGTCATCGTGCTGCCCTATGTCTGGCTGACGGCGCTGTTCCTGGTTCCCTTCCTGATCGTCTTCAAGATCTCGTTCTCGACCATCGTCGTCGGCGTGCCGCCCTACACGCCGACCTTCGATCTCGCCCACGGCATCGCCGGGCTCGTCGACGCGTTCCGCCAGTTCACCTTCGACAACTATGTCTGGCTGACCCAGGACGATCTCTACGCCCGCGCCTATCTCGGCAGCCTGTGGATCGCCGGCGTCTCCACCGTGCTGGTGCTCCTCATCGGCTATCCGGTCGCCTATGGCATGGCGCGGGCGCCGCGGCGCTGGCAGCCGATCCTGATGATGCTGGTCATCCTGCCGTTCTGGACGTCGTTCCTGATCCGCGTCTATGCCTGGATCGGCATCCTCAAGAAGGAGGGGCTGCTCAACCAGCTTCTCCTCTGGCTCGGCGTCATCCACGAGCCGCTGACCATCCTCAACACCAACTGGGCGGTCTTCATCGGCATCGTCTATTCCTATCTCCCCTTCATGGTGCTGCCGCTCTATGCGGCGCTCGAGAAGATGGACGAATCGCTCCTCGAAGCGGCGGCCGATCTCGGCTGCCCGCCGTTCAAGGCGTTCTGGAAGATCACCTTTCCCCTGTCGCTGCCCGGCGTCGTCGCCGGCTGCTTCCTCGTCTTCATCCCGGCGACCGGCGAGTTCGTCATCCCCGACCTGCTCGGCGGCTCCGACACGCTGATGATCGGCAAGACGCTGTGGAGCGAGTTCTTCAACAACCGCGACTGGCCGGTGTCCTCGGCGGTCGCCGTCGTGCTCCTGCTCCTCCTCGTCGTGCCCATCGTCATTTTCCAGAACCGCGCCGAGAGGACCGGCGGCGGCGATTTCAGCAAGGTCCCTTGAGCCATGAAGCGCTACTCATGGTTCAACCTCTCCTCGGTGACGCTGGGCTTCGCCTTCCTCTATCTGCCCATCGTCGTTCTGGTGATCTATTCGTTCAACGCCTCGCGCCTGGTCACCGTCTGGGGCGGCTTCTCCGCCGTCTGGTACGGCGAGCTGCTGCACGACCAGGCCCTGCTCGACGCCGCCTGGGTGACGCTGCGCGTGGCGCTGCTTTCCGCCACGGTCGCCACCGTTCTCGGCACCATGGCGGCGGTGGCCCTGGTCCGCTTCGGCCGCTTCCGCGGGCGCACCCTGTTCTCGGGGATGATCTACGCGCCGCTGGTCATGCCCGACGTGATCACCGGCCTGTCGCTGCTCCTGCTCTTCGTCGCCGTCGGTTTCGCCCGTGGCTTCTGGACCATCGTGCTCGCCCACATCACCTTTTCGATGTGCTTCGTGGCGGTCGTCGTCCAGTCGCGGCTGGTCACCTTCGACCGCAGCCTGGAGGAGGCTGCCGAGGACCTCGGCTGCCCACCGCTGAAGACGTTTTTCGTCATCACCCTGCCGATCATCTTTCCGGCGGTGATCGCCGGCTGGATGCTGGGCTTCACCCTGTCGCTCGACGATCTGGTCATCGCCAGCTTCACCACCGGCCCCGGCGCCACCACGCTGCCGATGAAGATCTACAGCCAGGTCCGTCTCGGCGTGACGCCGGAGATCAATGCGGTATGCACGATCCTCATCGCCATCGTCACGCTGGGCGTCATCATCGCCTCGGTCGCCTCCAAGCGTGCCGAGGTCGAGCGACGTCGCGCCGAGCGCCTGTCGGTGCAGGCCGGGGCCGGCGTGGCGGCGGCGCTCTGATCGGACTTACGGGAAGGGGCCGCGTGGTGGCCTGATGCGCGCCCGCACGTCCGGCGGGGCGGCAGCCACCGCGTCGGCCATGATGTTCTGACCGATGATCTGCATTCCGTTCAGTTCGTCGCGCAGGTCGGCGAAAGCGTGGTCGAGAGCCTTGCGGTTGAAGTCGCGCGCGCGCATGGCGTCAAACATCTCCTGGCGCGTCTGGCGCAGGCCCATCAGATAGTCGCGGAACTTCGGCCGCTCCTCCTGCACCCGCTGCCGGATGTCGTCCTGGATCTCGGGCGGGAAGGCGCCGATGCCGAGCGTCACCAGACGGTCGAGGTCGGCGGCGCCACCGCCGAAGCCGGGGGGCCCCCCATTGGCAAACCGCGCGACAGTGAAGCCGGCGATCACCAGATTGGCCGCCAGCGAGACGAACAGCACGACAAGCAGCGTGACCGCGAAGGGGCCACGGATCGTCATAGCAGGCTCCCCGACGTCGAATCGCTGCTGATGCTGCTGCCGAACACAAGGCCGGCGAGCGTAGAATCGTCGTCGCTGGTTGTCGGCAGCGCCACGCCCGCCGCGAAGCCGGCGACCAGGAAGACGACCATTGCCGCGCTCGCCCAGGCGAACAGGCGTCGCGTCGGCTGCAGCGTCAGGTCGTGGTGCCGGTTGTGGTCAATTCCGGCGATGATCCGGCCGACTGCGGCGGCATCCATGGCGACTGGCGCCATGGCCGCGCCGACAAGGGCATCGAGCCTCATGGTCTCGGCCTGTAGCTTGGCCGCCTGTGGTTCCATTGCGATCAGCCCTTCGGCTTCGGCGCGTTCCGCTGCCGGCCACCGCGTCAGGTCGCCGCCAAGCCGGCTCAGCGTTTCTTCAAATCGTTCGAGGTTCATGACTCCTGTCCCCCTTGCGCCTCGCGCTCGGCGAGTCGCATTCGTAGTGTCCGCCGCGCCCTCACCAGAAGCTGCTCGACTGCCCCGATGGACAGCCCCATCGCTTCGGCGATCTCGGCATTCGATCGCTCCCCGTCGGCGGTCAACAGAATGGCCGCTCGTTGCCGCGCCGGCAATGCGCGGATGTCGTGTGCCACCGCCGCCAGTGCATTGCTCGCCACCAGCTTCTCGTCGGCCCCCGGTTCCGGGTCGGCCGCGTCCTCGGCCGCCTCCAGCCCGAAGAAGCGCCGGGTCTTCTTCTTGCGCTCCCCGTCGATGGCGCGGTTGATCGTCATCCGGGTGAGATAGGCCGCGAAGGGCGGGCCGCCAGGCCGCCAGCGGCCGGCGTTGCGCCACAGGCTCCAGAAGGTCTCCTGGACGATGTCGTCGGCCTCCGCCATGCCGCCGCTGAAGCGCATCGCCAGCGACTTCAGCCGGCCGCCGTGGCGACGCACGATCTCGCCGAAGGCACGCTGATTGCCGGCGGCAATCTCGGCCACCAGCGCCTCATCGGTCGTGCCGGCATTCGTATCCAACGAGCGTCGCCCCCCGGTGGCCCCGATCTTACCGGCAGAAGCCGGTTCCCGTCGCGCTTTTTGCGGCGTGGCCACCGGGGCGAGCGTCATGAGCCATTCCATCGGACTCCCTCAACTCGCCCCGATTGCGCTCTTGTCCTACCGCCGCGGACCGGGGCCGTAGCCGTAGCCCTGGCCGGGAACCGGCATGTGGGCCTGGAACTCGTCCTGCGAGATCACGCCGTCATGATTGGTGTCAAGATCGGCGAAGCTCGGCGGGCCGCCCTGCGGGCCCCGCTGCGCGCCGGGGCCACCGTTGAAGGCCATGCGGCCCATGCCGCCGCGCTGGCCGGGTCCGCCGCGATTGTCGCGATCCTGCCAACGCCCCTGTTGCATGCCGGGTCCGCCGCGATTGTCGCGATCCTGCCAGCGACCCTGCTGCATGCCGGGACCGCCGCGCTGGCCCATCATCGGGCCGAAACCGCGCAGTTCGTCGACCGTCAGCTTGCCGTCCTTGTTGGCGTCGAGCGCCGTGAAGGTCGCGGTCGAGATCGCGGCGAATTCGTCCTTGTCGACCGCGCCGTCATGATTGGTGTCGAGCAGGTTGAACATGATGGTGCCGCGCACCGGCTGGTTCTGGCCTGCGGCGGCAGGCGGGTTTCCGAAGGCACCCGGACCGGCGCCGGTCGGGCCGGTGCCATCGCCACCGGCGGCGATCGCCGGAAGCGTCAGGGCGGATGAAGCCGCGAGCACGGCGGCGGCGATGAGCAATGTCTTGGCAGACATGACGTTTTTCCTTTTGCGGGCATCGCCCATTCGACGCCCTTCAACGCCAACACGGCCTGGCGACGGGCGCCCTACGTCCGCCAACATTAAATATCGGTCACCCGCGCGGCTGGCCGCCGTCATCGCCGTTGAGGGTGAGCTGGCGCGGACCGATCAGCGGCGCCCGCCAGGTGCCCGTGACGGCAAGCGGGATGGTCTTGCCGGCGCCGGCGGTCATCGCCAGCGTGGCGCTCGCTTCGACCGAGCCGGTGACCAGCGAGCCACGTCCGTCGAGCGCGACCGAATAGCCCTGACCGGCGAGCGTCAGGTCGCCGGTGCTGAGGATGCTGTTGGCGATTGCGATCGAGGCTTCGAGCTTGTCGAATGGCGCCGAGCCGTTCCCCGGCGGCATCGGTTCGGAGAGCGGGTCGATCATGCGCGCCGCGATCTGCTTCAGGTCGATCCCGTCGAGCGTGCCGTCGGCAATCGTCACCGCGGCGTTGCCGGCGATCGAATGGACCAGCTGGCCCCAGGTGGTGCCGCTGCCGTTCATGTCGATGGTCGCATGCGCCTTGCCGCTGAGCACACCGATGTCGAGAAGCTCCTTGAGCGGCGCCTGCACCAGGGCGCCATCGACGGTCGCCTTGATCTGCGCGGCCAGGCTGTCGCCATCCATCTTCGCAGTGATGGTGGCGCCGAGCTTGCCGCCGAAGACGGTCGCCTCGCCGATATTCACTGCAACCGCACCGTCCTTGATGGTGCCGGTCGCCCCGCATCCGGTCATGCGCATGCTGCCGATCAGCACTTCGCTCACCGAGAGCCTGAGATCGATGTTGATGAGGTCGGCGAGCGGCAGGCGCGTCGGCGCGAAGGGCCACGGCCCGTTGGCGCTCACGTCGGCGCGCACCGCCTCGAAATAGGGGGAGAGGTCGAGCTTGGCTGCCGCGAAGGTCCCCTGGACGGCAGGCCGGGGACCGCCGAGGTCGATCGAAGCCACGCCCTGCGCGTCGTTGCCGTCAAGGTTGAACGTCGCCTTGGAAAACGACAGCTGCGATCCGTGCCAGCTGAGCTTGCCCTCGATTGACGCCGGGCCGAGGGTCGAGCCGTTGCCGAGCGGCATGCCCAGCCAGCTCACCACCTTGCGCAAGGACGGCGTGCTCACCGAGGCATCGCCCTCGAAGTCGGCGGCGCCGAGACCGACCGCCGTGCCGTTGAAGGAGATGCGCAGCGGCGTCGAAGCGATGGCGAAGCGCACCGGCGATCCCTTGCCGGCGAAAAGATCGAGGGGGTTCACGACCGAGCCGTTGAACTCGACCGCCTCGCCCCGCCATTGCAGCTTGCCATTGCCGCTGGCGGCCGAGGTCGCGCTCGCCCAGGTGACGTCGAGGTTGACCGCGTTCAGTTCCTCGTGGCGCTTGTCGGCAGCCTCGTCATAAACGACGGTGCCATCGACGATCTGCAGCCGGCCGAGGGCGAACTCGGCCATCACCGGCCAGCCTTCGCCGTCGTCGCGGGCCACTTTCCAGTTCACGCGGCCGTCACCGTCGGCGATCAGGTGGACGCGTGGCCGCACCAGCTCGAAAGCCTCGAAAGCCATCCGCCCGGTCAGCAGTGGCAACAGGCTGAGTCGCGTCGTCACCTCGTCTGCCACCATGAAGGGATCGTCGCCCATGCCTTTCGGATTGGCGATGGTCAGCCGGTCGACGGTGACGGCAAGATGCGGATAGATCGACAGGCTGGGTTCGCCGGCGAGCGTCACCGCGCGTCCGGTCGCCGCCGAAATCTGTTCGGCGATGCGCTGTTTGATGCTGTCGGGCGATACCAGCAGCTGCACCGCCAGCGTGACAAGTCCCGCCAATCCGACGGCAATTACGGCCAGGATGGCTATGCGTTTCATGCGATCGGAGTTTCCCTCGGTGGGATCTTCTGGGTAGGAAGAAATGCCACGAACCGCAAGGAATTTCTGGCCGCAGGCGGGCAACCGCCGACCAGGAACACGAGCCGGCACGGCAGCGATGACAGATCGCGGCCGGGGCGTTATCGATGAGATGCGTGGAATCAGCGAGGGAGAAAGCGCAAGCGATGAATGGCGAAATGCCGCTGTGGCAGCCGAGCGGCGAGGCGATTGCCGCCTATCCGCTGACACGCTTCGCCGCGGAAGCCGCCCGGCGCGCCGGTCGCGCCTTCGCCGATTACCGTGCCCTGCACGCCTGGTCGGTCGATGACCGCGCCGCCTTCTGGGACCTGGTCTGGGATTTCTGTGATGTCGTCGGCGACAAGGGCGAACGGCGTCTCATCGATGGCGAGGCGATGCCCGGCGCCCGCTTCTTTCCCGATGCCCGGCTGAACTACGCCGAGAACCTGCTGAAGCGCCGCGACCATGGCACGGCGATCGTCTTTCGCGGCGAGGACGGCGCCACCCGTCGTCTTGCCTGGCGCGAACTCAATGATCTGGTGTCCCGCCTGCAGCAGGCATTGGCGGCCGCCGGTGTCGGTGTCGGCGATCATGTCGCGGGCCTGCTTCCCAATATGCCGGAAGCCGTCGCCGCCGCGCTCGCCACCGCCGCGCTCGGTGCCGTCTGGTCGTCGGCCTCGCCCGATTTCGGCGCCACCGCCGTCATCGACCGTTTCGGCCAGATCGCGCCCAAGGTGGTCTTCGCCGTCGACGGCTATCGCTATGCCGGCAAGGAAATCCGCCTCGGCGAGAAGCTTGCCTCGGTCATCCCGGCGCTGCCGGGCCTGGCGCGCACCATCGTCGTTCCGTTCCTCGGCGAGGCGGAGCGCGTCGCCGCCGATCTGCCCGACGCGGTCAGCCTCGATACGGCCCTCGCGCCGTTCGCGGCAAAGCCCGTCGCCTACACGCGCGTGCCCTTCGCCCACCCGCTCACCATCCTGTTCTCCTCGGGCACGACCGGCGTGCCCAAATGCATCGTCCATTCGGTCGGCGGCACGCTGCTCCAGCACCTCAAGGAGCACCGCCTGCACTCCGCCATCGGCGCCGGCGACCGCGTCTTCTATTTCACCACCCTCGGCTGGATGATGTGGAACTGGCTGGTCTCCGGCCTTGCCTCGGACGCAACCCTGCTCCTGTTCGACGGCTCGCCCTTCCACTCCGGGCCGGAGACGCTGTTCGCCTATGCCGAGCAGGAACGCGCCACCTTCTTCGGCACCTCGGCCAAGTTCATCGATGCGGTGAAGAAGGCCGATTACCGGCCGGCCGACCGTCACGACCTGTCGGCGCTCAGGACCATCGCCTCGACCGGCTCGCCGCTGGCGCCGGAGAGCTTCGATTTCGTCTACGGCGCCATCAAGCGCGACGTCCATCTCGCCTCCATCTCCGGCGGCACCGACATCGTCTCCTGCTTCGTGCTCGGCGTGCCGACCGAGCCGGTGTGGCGCGGCGAGATCCAGGGCCCCGGCCTCGGCATGGCAGTCGACGTCTACGACGACGACGGCGTGCCGCTTGCCGCCGGCAAGGGCGAGCTGGTCTGCACCCGGCCTTTTCCCTCCATGCCCATCGGCTTCTGGAACGATCCCGACGGGGCCAAATATCGGGCCGCCTATTTCGAGCGCTTTCCCGGCATCTGGTGTCACGGCGATTTCGCCGAATGGACGCGCCACCACGGTATCGTCATCCACGGCCGTTCCGACGCCACGCTCAATCCCGGCGGCGTGCGCATCGGCACCGGCGAGATCTATCGCCAGGTGGAGCAGATCCCGGAAGTGCTGGAGGCGCTGTGCATCGGCCAGGACTGGCAGGGCGACGTGCGCGTCGTCCTCTTCGTTCGCCTGGCGCAGGGCGTCGCGCTCGACGAGGAATTGACCCGGCGCATCAAGGCGGTGATCCGCGCCGGCGCCAGCCCGCGCCATGTGCCGGCCCGTATCGTTGCCGTCGCCGACATTCCGCGCACCAAGTCGGGCAAGATCGTCGAACTGGCCGTGCGCGAGGTGGTCCACGGACGCCCGGTTAGGAATCTCGGGGCCTTGGCCAATCCTGAAGCGCTCGCCAGTTTCCGCGACATCGATGCGCTGAAGAGGTGAGGGCGGAACCGAGCCTCACGCTGCTCGGACGTCCCACCGCGAGATCACGGTCTATCCCGCCAGCACCCGCGTCGTCGGGAAGGTGATGCGCACCAGCGTGCCCTGGTCGACGGCGCTGTCGATGGCGAAGCTCGCCCGGTTGGCCTCGACCAGCGCCTTGGTCAGCGGCAGGCCGAGACCGGTGCCACGCTGGTCGCCGCTCTTGGCCGTCGCCAGCTGGCGGAAAGGCTTCAGCGCCGTCTCGACGTCCTTCTCGGACATCCCCACCCCGGTGTCGCGGATGCGCACCACCACCTCGCCGTTGGCCTCGATGGCGCTCGATACGATCACCTGGCCACCGGCACGGGTGAACTTCACCGCATTGGACAGGATGTTGAGCAGGATCTGGCGCAGCGACCGCGGGTCGGCGACGACATTGGGCACGTCGGCAGAGAGCGAGGTGCGGATGATGATATGGGCGCGGTTGGCCTGCGGCTGCATCAGTGCCACGCATTCCTGGATCGCCGAATTGACCGCCACCGCCTCGAAGGCGAGATCGAGCTTGCCCGCCTCGATCTTCGACAGGTCGAGCAGGTCGTTGATCAGGCTCATCAGGTGCTGGCCCGAGACGTGGATGTCCTTGAGATAGGCGCGATAGCGCTCGTTGCCGATCGCGCCGAAGCGTTCCTCCATCATGACTTCGGAGAAGCCGATGATGGCGTTGAGCGGCGTGCGGATCTCGTGGCTGATCTTGGCGAGGAAGTCCGACTTCTCGGCGTTGGCGGTCTCGGCGGCGTGGCGCGCGGCGACCAGTTCCTCCTCGACGTTCTTCCAGTGGGTGATGTCGCGCAGCACCGCGCAGAACTTCTCGCCCCCGGCGAGGCGCCCCATCGTCATGAACAGCGGGATCAGCCCGCCCTGCGGCACGCGGCCGATCACCTCGCGCCCGTCATTGAGGACGCTGGCAACTCCGTTGGCGGCCAGCCCGTCGAGGTAGTCGAGCGCCGGGCGATGGCTTTCGTTGGCGAGAAGATCGGTGAACGGCCGGCCGATATATTCGCTGGCGTCGATGCCGAACAGGGCCTCGCCGGCCCGGTTCATGCTGCCGATCCGGCCGGTGCGGTCGATCACGATGACGCCGTCGGTGGCCGTGTCGAGGATCGCCGCCAGCTCCTCGCTGCGCGCTTCCGCCGCGGCGAGCATCGCCACCAGCAATTCCTCGTCCTCGCGGTCGCGCTGGCTCTGGCCGAGCGGCGCAATCGTCAGCATCAGCGCCGTCATCTCGCTCCAGGTGACGGCATTGAGCCGCGCCTCGACCTCGGTCGCCTCGCCGTCGGCCCGCCGCACGGTCAACGGCCCGCCGCCGACCGTCGTCCCGTTGGCCCAGCCCTCGGGACCGTCGGGGAAGATCGCGTCGACGCCGCCCGCCTCGATAAAATCGGCAAGCAACTCGTAGCCGGCCAGCTCGAGCAAAGCCCGGTTGGCGAACAGCATCCGCTGATCGCGGAACACCACCAGGCCGATCGGCAGCCGATCGAGCAGGCGTGTATCGGTCTCGATCGCCGGTGCTTTCGGCGGCTGTCCCGGTTCCGCGTGGCTCTTGGCGCTCGCCGGCGGTGGCGTGTCCTCGCCCCGGCGCATGCCGAGCGTTTCGGCAATGCGCTCGAAGGCGTCACGTTCCATGCCGCTCAGGCGCGGCGGCGGCCGCACCGCGGCATTGGGCAGGCGGACGATGTTGGACGGCGGCGCGGCAGCGTCGTCGCGGGCGGAGCGGGCGAGCGGTGACGGCGGCGGTCCGCCCTGTTCGACGATCTTGCGCGCCACGTCGTCGAGATCGTCGTCGATGGTAGGTGGCGCTGGCCGGTATCGTACCGGCGGCTCCGGCTCGTGCGGCTCTTGCGGCGCCGGCGGCGCGGCTTCCGCGACCGTCTCGCCCGCCGGAGGTTCGCGGGCAGGGGGCTCGGGAGCTGGCGGCTCGGGGGCCGGAGGCTCGGCTGCGGCCGGCTCTGCGACCACCGGCTCGGCTGCCGCGATCTCCTGGATCTCGGCCAGCGAGCGGCGCTCGGGCCGCCTATCCGGCCGGCGGTCGTCGAGATGGCACAAGCCGAACCCGCGATAACCGTGCCCGTCCGGGGTCGGGACCGGGAAAGCCGACAGGTCGACGGCGATCGTCTCGTTGCCGCCGGCCGGCCAATCGACGCGCGCCGACCAGGTCCGCGCCGCAGGAAGCGCCGCGCTCACCATGTCTTCCGGGTCGAGGCCGAGGATGTCGGCGACCGCCTCCCACGACTTGCCGAGCACCGCCGCCTGATCGGCGCCGACGGCTCGCGCCAGTTCCGGCGAGACGAAGGTGAAGCGGCGATCGCGGTCGAGCGCGAAGGCGAAGCGCAGTACGGGCTCCGGCGGCGGCCGGCGGGGAGCGGCCACCTGCACCGGGGGCGGCGGCGCGGGAGGCTCGACAACCGGCTGCGGCCGTGGCGGCGCCGGCTCCGCTACCGGTTCTGGCTTCGCCGGGGCAGTGGCGACCGGCTCTTGTGGTTCGGGCGCGGGCGCCTGCATGGCTTCCGCCGGGCCGACGATGAGCAGGAAGCAGTCGCGGCCGTCCGCATGGAAGCGCGCCACGCCGGCCGGCCGCTCGTTGCGCCTGATGGCGATGGTCTGCTTGGCGAGCCCGTCGCGGGCGTTGGCCGCCGCCACCAGCGCATCGATCGCGGCTTCCGCCGGCGCCAGTGCGTCGTAGCCACCCGAGGCGCCGAGCACCTTGCCGTCATGGGTGAGGACCGCCGCCAGACAATCGTCCTCGGCGATCGTATCGGCGAGCCGCTCGGCCCGCGCGATGATCAACTCGGCTCTCCCGCCCGATGCCGCGATGGCCAAGACCGCACTCGTGCGGTCGGAAAGATTGAGCCGCCGGCAGGCCGCGGCAATCGTCGTGAAGGCGACGCCCTGTCCGATGCGCAGCATTTCGAGGCGGCTGACGTCGCTCGGCAACAGCCGCGCCAGCCGCGCGACCTGCGCCTTCAGCGGATTCAAGCCGGAGAGCCGCCGGTCGAGCAGCTCGGCCATGTGGCGCTCGGCGAACAGCCCCACGCCGGCGGCGTTGGCCCACAGGATGCGGCTGCCGTCGCCGCTGAACACCAGCGCCGGGCGCGGGTCGAGCAACGCCGCACCGACCGGCGCGAGTGCAGCCAGATCGAGATAGGGATAGGTCTTGCCGTTCATCCGGTCGGCTCGTCCTCACCAGCTCCGAGCGCCGCTGCGAAGCTTAACAATATGTTAATACAGCCGGATTTGGCAGCGGTCCACGCGCCTGGGGCTTCCGCCAGCATCAATTGCTTGCCACGGTTAACCGGGTCATCGTGGCGGGCGGTCTTGTGCGGTGCAATATTTATGTTGCAACGCACAAAATGCTCTCTATATTGAGAACACAGATCGTCACGCAGTTCCGGGATCGGAAGCGGCCATCAGCGATCCCCACCGATTTTTCGAGGACCACCACCCATGACCACCACCAGCAAGACCAGCAAGACGGCCAAATCGGCCACCGCTCCGTTCGAGGCATTCAGCTTCCCGGCGGCGAACTTCGAGGTTCCGGCTGCCTTTCGCGAATTTGCCGAGAAGTCGGTGAGCCAGGCACGCGACGCCTATGCCAAGCTGAAGACCGCCAGCGAGGAGGCGACCGGCCTCGTCGAAGAGACCTTCGAGAACGTCCGCGAAGGCGCGCTTGAGATCGGCGTCAAGGCCATCGACGCCGCCAAGACCAACAGCGATGCCTCCTTTGCCCTCACCCGCGACATCTTCGGCGCCAAGTCCATGTCGGAAGTGATCGAGCTGCAGTCGACCTTCGCCCGCAAGCAGTTCGAGGCGATGACCGCCCAGATGAAGGAATTACAGGCGCTCGGCGAGAAGGTCATCTCCGTGACGACCAAGCCGGTGACCGAGAGGGTCGAGAAGACCTTCAAGGAACTGAACGTCGCCTGACGTTTCCTCTGAAGCACGGCTGAAACGACCCGGAGCTGAACGGCTCCGGGCCGTTTCGCGTTTGGCGGCTTTTTTCTTGAACCGCCCCGGCAATGATCATAGTTTCCTGCCGCCGGCCAGACATGCAGCTGTAGCTCAGTTGGTAGAGCGGCGGATTGTGGATCCGTAGGTCGCTGGTTCGAGCCCAGCCAGCTGTACCAAAAAGCTCAATAAAAACAATATCATAACTGTCCGTTGCGGAACGAGCTTGTATGTAGCTTCTCGGTTTCATACAATTCATACGTGACCAGTCGCTGGACTCCCTACGATTTGCAGTCTGTGCCTGGGTATCCAGACGCTCTGCAGATTTACCAAATCCCTGCCTCGCGCAAATGGCAGGTGCGAATGTTCGTTGACCGCAAATATGTGCGGAAGAGCACGGGAACCGACGACAGAGCTCAGGCGATCGAGTTCGCGAAGAAGCTCTACGACAGCATTCGCATCAACCAACGTCTCGACGTGAGCGTCCACACCGACACGTTCCATGCGTGCGCTCAGCACCTGATACGTCACCAGGAGAGCCTGGTCGCGTCAGGACAGCGAGACGCGCAAATCGTGACGGAGGACCGTCGCAAGCTTCAGCCGACGTCCTGCCGTTCTTTGGGACGACTGGGGTCGCGTCTGTGACGTCGCGATGCTCGACGACTACATCGCGCACCTCGGTGCCCGGAAGCTCACCCCGTCGACAATCTCGAAGCACCTCGTCGTCATCAGGAAGGTGCTGAAAGAAGCGCTGAAGCGGGGAATCATTCGATCGCTGCCCCTCTTTCCGACGATCAAGCGCAAGGACAATCCGCGACCGTATTTCACGCTGAGAACGGCGGTGCAAAAGTCTTCCACGGGTAGCGGTGCGCGCTTGATCTCGCCGTTGAGCCGCTCCAAGGGGTTTGTGCTGTGCAGCTTGGCGCGATGCTGGGCGGGGAAAGTCATGTAGGCGAGCACGTCGGGCTCGGCCTCATCCATCATCGTGGCGAGCTTGGGGACTTTCGGCCGGATGTGGTCGGCAACCAGGCGCCACTGCCGCTTGGCCGCTTCGGCATCGTTCTGGGCGAAGGCGGTGGCGATGAAGGCGGAGACGACGCGCCGGCCCTGGCGGCCAGCATGGGCGAGCACATTGCGCATGAAGTGAACCCGGCAGCGCTGCCAGGTGGTGCTGAGCACCCTGGCGACGGCCGCCTTGATGCCTTCGTGGGCGTCGGAGATCACCAGCTTGACCCCACGCAAGCCGCGGCGGGTGAGCTTGCGCAGGAAGGCGGTCCAGAACGTCTCGGCCTCGGAGGGGCCGATCTCGAGCCCCAGAACCTCCCGCCGGCCGTCGCTGTTGACGCCGACGGCGACGATGACGGCGACCGAGATGATGCGACCTGCCTGGCGCACCTTCACGTAGGTGGCGTCGATCCACAGATAGAGCCAATCGCCTTCGATCGGTCTCTCCAGGAAGGCCTTAACCTTGGCATCGATCTCTTCGCACAGCCGGCTGACCTGGCTCTTCGAGATGCCGCTCATGCCCATCGCCTTGACCAGGTCGTCGACCGAGCGGGTCGAGATGCCCTGGATGTAGGCTTCCTGGATGACCGCCGTGAGCGCCTTCTCGGCCAGACGGCGCGGTTCGAGGAAAAAGGGGAAGTAGGAGCCCTTCCTGAGCTTCGGGATGCGCAGCTCCACCATCCCGGCGCGGGTCTGCCAGTCACGATCGCGATAGCCGTTGCGCTGGACCAGTCGCTCGGCGCTCTTCTCCCCATAGCCGGCGCCGGTTAGGCCGGCGACCTCCATCTCCATCAGCCGCTCGGCAGCAAAGCTGATCATCTCCCGCAACAGATCGGCGTCGGGGGTCTTCTCGATCAGCGTCTTCAGGTTCATCGTCTCGTCGGTCATCGATCGGTTCCTCGAATCAGGTTGTGTCAGCAACCCGACCTTGACCGGTGAACCATCGATGACCACCGAAAGCCGCGAGCTCGCTCCAGCGCTACAAGGCGCGCTTCGCTCGCGGCTTGCTTCGCCCAGCTACACCATCACTGGGGACACGAC
>CAVTBE010000016.1:0-209312 GCA_963732845.1 uncultured Alphaproteobacteria bacterium
TAGCCAAATGTCGCAGTAAGGCTGAGGAGGGAGGGAACCGAAGGAGGAAGCCATTTGTCTTCGTACTAGAGCCAACTCGCCGTCCCCGTCAAGGTGAAGGCAAGGCCGGGTCCATCGCGGCGACCGCTATCGTCCATATCGCCCGAGGGGGGAGATAGCCGGTGCCGGCGGCAGCAGGGCGCGCACATCGGTGAAGGGACAGCGCGGCGCGAAGCGGAAGGTTTCGGCATAACTTTCCGGCGCGTTGCACTGCAGCGCACGGAAGCGGTTCCAGGTCTCGCACGCACTGACGAAGCGCTCCGGCCGCCGCGACTGATGGGCGCGGATCGCAACGCGCTTGGCGTCGAGCCGCGCCATCCCTGGGGAGCCAAACCTTTCTTGGCTGCTGACCGCTGCTCCCGTTGTTGGCGCGCCGCATCTCCCTTGCCACCTTGCTCCGCCGCGTGCCGCCACCTAGTTAGGCTCGTGAATACGAGCCGGGGCGGAGCATTTCTCATGAACGACGGTCGGATTGCGGTCCTGGCGCGCCGGGGCGTGGTGGCGGTCGGCGGGCCCGACGCCGAGAAGTTCCTCAACGATCTGGTGACGGCCGACATCAGCCGAGCCGGCCCCGGACAGGCAGCCTTCGCGGCGCTGCTCACCCCGCAGGGCAAGATCCTGTTCGATTTCATCGTCTTCCGCGACGGCGACCGCTTCCTGTTCGACCTGCCGCGCGCGCTTGCCGCCGACTTCGCCAAGCGGCTCGGCTTCTACCGGCTGCGCGCCAGGGTGACGGTGGACGACGTCTCGGCCGACACGCAGGTTCTGGCCGTCTGGAGGCCTGAGGGCGTGCACCACATCGACGGCGTGGCGGCGCCCGATCCACGGCTGGCCGCGCTCGGTTGGCGGATCGTCGCGCCGGCCGACCAGCCGCCGGTGCTGCACGGCTTTGCCCCGGGAACGAAAGCCGATTACGACGCCCATCGCATCCCGCTCGGCATTCCCGAGGGCGGCGTCGACTTCACTTTCGGTGATTCCTTTCCGCACGATACCGACATGGACCAGCTCGCCGGCGTCGATTTCGGCAAGGGCTGCTACATCGGCCAGGAGGTGGTCTCGCGCATGGAGCATCGCGGCACCGCTCGCCGCCGCTTCGTGATCGCGCACGGCACGGGCGCCCTGCCCGCTGCCGGCGCGGTGGTGGCGGCCGGCGGCAAGGCGGTGGGCACGCTCGGCTCCTCGGCCGGCGCCGATGCGCTGGCGCTGGTGCGGCTCGACCGGGCGAAGGAGGCGATCGACGCCGGCACGCCAATTCTCGCGGGCGAGGCGGCGCTCACTTTGTCGCTGCCCGGCTGGGCGCGTTTCGGCTGGCCGGCGGGCTCCGAGGGGGACTGACAGAGGCAGCGGGAATCGGCGAAACTGGGCACCGGCAAAGCTGGTACCCGTTGTGAAATCCATGCCCAAAAAGGACAAGCCCCCTCGCGCCTGGCAGCGGATGCTCTCCGGCCGCAGGCTCGACCTCATCGATCCCTCGCCGCTCGATATCGAGATCGAGGACATCGCCCATGGCCTGGCGCGCGTTGCCCGCTGGAACGGCCAGACCGTCGGCGCGCACGCCTTCTCGGTCGCCCAGCACACGCTGGCCGTGGAGGAACTCGCCGGCCTGCTGACACCCGAGATCGGCGCCGTCGGGCGGCTGGCAGCGATGCTCCACGATGCACCGGAATATGTGCTGGGCGACCTGATCTCGCCCTTCAAGTCGCTGCTCGGCGGCGATTATCCGGTGGTCGAACAGCGGCTGCTCGCCGCCATCCACCGCCGCTTCGGCCTGCCAGTGCCGTTGCCTGCGGGGCTCACCGAGAAGATCAAGGCGGCGGACCATGTCTCCGCCTATTTCGAGGCGGTGGCGCTGGCGGGCTTCGGCGAGGCGGAGGCGGCGCAGATTTTCGGCCGGCCGCGCGGCATCGCGCCCGAACGGCTGGACTGGACGCCGTGGCCCGCGGGCAAGGCCGAGCGGCAGTTCCTGAAGCGTTTCAAGGTGTTGGTGAAGGCGGCCGACAAGGCGTGAGAGACGCGTGAGCGGGATCAATCCCGTGTCACGGGGAAAGGCTATAAACTGCCGACCCAATCAGTAGAAATGTCAGGATTCTCCATGCCGGCCGTTCATGTCTGCCCCCTCTCCCAGCTTGCCCCTACCGTCGCGGCGTCCGGCGCCAGCCATCTGGTCACGCTGATCAATCTGGACACGCCGGTGCCGCGGCCCGACACCATTGCCGCGGAGAACCACCTGCTCATCGGCATCAACGACATCGTCGAGCCGTCCGATGGACTGGTGCTGGCGAGCGACGACCACGTCAGTGCGCTGATCGACTTCGTCGAGAGCTGGGACCAGACGCGGCCGCTGGTGATCCATTGCTATGCCGGCATCAGCCGCTCGACCGCTGCCGCCTTCATTGCGCTGTGCGTGGCGCGGCCCGACCGCGACGAGCGGGCGATCGCCCAGGCATTGCGGCAGGCCTCGCCCATCGCCACGCCGAACGCGCGGCTGGTCGCCATTGCCGACCGCCTGCTCGGCCGCGACGGCCGCATGGTTGCGGCCGTCGATGAGATCGGCCATGGCGAGATGGCCATGGAGAACGTGCCCTTCGTCCTGGCTCTGGAGGACTGATTGGCAACAAAGCCGCAACCGCCGCCGATCGAAATCGGGCTGCATGCGGCAATCGTTGCGGTGGCCGATCAGCAGCCGCTGATCCTGGTGGTCTCACCCGGCGGCGGCGAACCGGACAACCTGCCCTTCGGCCCGTTCAACCCGCTCGCCCACCGGACCTTCGAGGCGGGCCTGCGCGACTGGGTGGCGGAACAGACGGCGCTCAAGCTCGGCCATGTCGAGCAGCTCTATACGTTCGGCGACCGCGGCCGCCACACTCTCCCCGGCGATACCGGCCCGCACCTGGTCTCGGTCGGCTATCTGGCGCTGACCCGCATCAGCGACAGTGCGCCGGAGGAACTGGTGCTGGCCCGCGCCCACTGGCGGCGCTGGTACGCCTTCTTCCCGTGGGAGGACTGGCGCGAGGGGCGGCCGGCGGTGCTCGACGAGACGATCCTGCCGGCGCTCAACCGGTGGAGCCGCACGGAGCCGGCCGCGTGGCGGCCGCTGGGGCGGCGCGAGCGGCTGCGCCTGGCCTTCGGCGACGACAACGCCCATTGGGACGAGGAGCGCGCGCTCGACCGCTACGAGCTGCTTTACGAGGCGGGGCTGGTGGCCGAGGCCGAGCGCGACGGCCGGCCCCCCTTCGACCGCGCGGTGACCCGCGCCACCGGCGTGCCCATGCGCTTCGACCATCGCCGGATTCTGGCGACGGCGATCTCGCGGCTGCGCGCCAAGCTGAAATACCGCCCGGTGGTCTTCGAGCTGATGGCCGATGCCTTCACGCTGACCGAGCTGCAGCGCACGGTCGAGGCGATCTCCGGCCGCCACCTGCACAAGCAGAACTTCCGCCGCCTGGTCGAGGGGGCCGCCCTGGTCGAGCCGACCGGCGAGACCGCCCCCAGAAGCGGGGGCGGCCGGCGGCGCTGTTCCGTTTCCGGCGCGAGATTCTCAAAGAACGCCCGGCGCCGGGCTTCCGCTTCGGGGTGCGTGCCTGATACGATCCCGCCGGGGCCGCTCCGGCCCTCCGATCGACGAGCCCGGCGGGCCCGTTGACCTGCGTCAAGGTCTCCCTGGCCACCCTGTGGTTTGTGGCGTGCCATAGGCTCAACTCCCACCTCAGACTGCGGGTTTTCTCATGACTAAATGGGTTTATTCCTTCGGCGGCGATAAGTCGGACGGCAACGCAGAAATGCGCAACCTTCTCGGCGGCAAGGGTGCCAACCTCCACGAGATGTCCAACATCGGCCTGCCAGTGCCTCCCGGCTTCACCGTTACCACCGAAGTCTGCACATACTTCTACGCAAATAACCGCAAGTATCCGGATGATCTGAAGCAGCAGGTTGACGAAGCCATTGCCAAGATGGGCAAGCTTGTCGGCCACACCTTCGGCGACGAGAAGGACCCGCTTCTGGTTTCGGTCCGCTCCGGCGCCCGCGCCTCGATGCCCGGCATGATGGACACGGTCCTCAACCTCGGCCTCAACGACAAGACCGTTGAAGTGGTTGCCGCCAAGGCCGACAAGCGCTTCGCCTACAATTCCTATCGCCGCTTCATCCAGATGTACGGCCATGTGGTGCTCGACATCGAAGGCGACCTGTTCGAGGAAAAGCTTGGCGAATACAAGGATAAGCACGGCTACGCCCTCGACACCGACATGAACGGTGACGACTGGCAGGCGATGTCCAAGACCTTCAAGGCCATCATCCTGAAAGAATTGGGCAAGCCGTTCCCGCAGGATCCCAAGGATCAGCTTTGGGGTGCTATCGGCGCGGTGTTCGGTTCATGGATGGGCGCGCGCGCGGTTACCTATCGCCGCATTCACGAATTGCCGGGCGACTGGGGCACGGCGGTCAACGTCCAGGCGATGGTGTTCGGCAACACCGGCGACAATTCGGCGACCGGCGTGGCCTTCACGCGCAACCCGGCGACCGGCGAAAAGGCGCTCTACGGCGAGTTCCTGGTCAATGCCCAGGGCGAAGACGTGGTGGCCGGCATCCGCACCCCGCAGGACATCACCGAAACCGCGCGCAAGCAGGCCGGCTCCGACCGACCTTCGCTCGAGGCCGTGATGCCTGAAGCCTTCAAGAAGTTCGCCGGCTATTGCGGCGTTCTCGAGAAGCACTATCGCGACATGCAGGACATGGAGTTCACGATCGAGGACGGCCGGTTGTGGATGCTGCAGACCCGTAACGGCAAGCGCACCACCAAGGCGGCCCTCAAGATCGCCATCGACATGGCCGACGAAGGGCTGATCAGCCAGGACGAGGCGGTGCTGCGCATCGAGCCAGGCGGACTCGACCAGCTGCTCCATCCGACCATCGACCCGAAGGCGAAGCGCGACCTAGTCGCCACCGGCCTGCCGGCTTCGCCCGGCGCGGCCTCCGGCGAATGCGTCTTCAACTCCGACGAAGCGGAAGCGCTCAAGGCGCAGGGCCACAACGTGATCCTGGTGCGCGTCGAGACCAGCCCCGAGGACATCAACGGCATGCATGCCGCCGAGGGCATTCTGACCGCGCGCGGCGGCATGACCAGCCACGCGGCGGTGGTCGCCCGCGGCATGGGCAAGCCCTGCGTCTCCGGCGCCGGCGGCATCCGCGTCGACTACAATACCGAAGTGATGACGGCCAGCGGCCGTACCTTCAAGAAGGGCGACATCATCACCATCGACGGCAGCACCGGTGAAGTGCTTGCCGGCGCCGTGCCGATGCGCCAGCCTGAGATGTCCGGCGATTTTGCGCGGCTGATGGAGTGGGCCGATGGGGCCCGCCGCATGAAGGTGCGCGCTAACGCCGAGACGCCGACCGACGCCAAGGCGGCGCGCGGCTTCGGCGCCGAGGGCATCGGCCTGTGCCGGACCGAGCACATGTTCTTCGATGCCGACCGCATCATCGCGGTGCGCGAGATGATCCTGGCCGATACCCAGGAAGACCGGCGCAAGGCGCTCGCCAAGATCCTGCCCATGCAGAGGGGTGATTTCGTCGAGATCTTCGAGATCATGAAGGGCCTGCCGGTGACCATCCGCCTGCTCGACCCGCCGCTGCACGAGTTCCTCCCCAAGACCGACGAGGAGATCGCCGACGTCGCCAAGGTGATGAATGTCGATCCGGCGAAGCTGCGTGACCGGTCGGTTGCCCTGCACGAGTTCAACCCGATGCTCGGCATGCGCGGCTGCCGCTTGGCCGTCGCCTATCCGGAGATCGCCGAGATGCAGGCGCGGGCCATCTTCGAGGCTGCCTTCGATGTGGCCGAGAAGTCGGGCGAATCGATCGTGCCCGAAGTCATGATCCCGCTGGTTGCCACCAAGGCCGAGGTCGATCTGGTCAAGGCCCTCATCGACAAGACCTATGCGGACGTGGCCAAAGAGCGCGGCGCCGAGCTGAAGTATCAGGTCGGCACGATGATCGAACTGCCGCGCGCGGCCATCGAGGCGGGCAAGATCGCCGAGAGCGCCGAGTTCTTCTCCTTCGGCACCAACGACCTGACGCAGACGACGTTCGGCATCTCGCGCGACGATGCCGCCAGCTTCCTGGGGGCCTATCTGTCGGCCAACATCCTGCCCGGCGACCCCTTCGTGTCGATCGACCAGGACGGCGTCGGTGCACTGGTCGAGATGGCGGCGGAACGCGGCCGGGCGACCCGCAAGACCCTGAAGCTGGGCATCTGCGGCGAGCATGGCGGCGATCCGGCTTCGGTCGCCTTCTGCGACAAGGTTGGGCTCGACTACGTGTCCTGCTCGCCCTTCCGGGTGCCGATCGCGCGTCTGGCCGCTGCCCAGGCGACCATCAAGGCCAAGGGTGCGAAGGTGTCGACCACGGCCTGATCCGGGTCACGCAAACACCCTGACTTTTTCGCATTGTCGCCCCCTTTGGCGGGTTTCATCCGCCGGAGGGGGCGATTTTGTTTGAAACGCGTTTCCGGCATTAACCGAGTTTCAAGGTTAATCCCCCATCACTGGACGATCCTGGGGTAGCGCACGTGCCCGCCGACCGGGCGGACTGCGCGGTGTGTCAGTGGCGTGGGTGGAGTAACGCGTGGTCGTACGGGGGAGACAGCGTAGGCGTGTTCGCAGGAAATGGCCTGCCGCTCTCGGCCGCCTCGTCCTTGCCGGCCTGCTGTTGTCGCTGTCGACCCAGAAGCTCGCGCATCAGGATCGCACCGGTCAGACCGGCGACGTGTTCGCCGGGGCCGGCCATCGGGCAGCACCGGGAACCGCCGTCGACCCGACCGTCACCGGCTCGATCGTCACCGCCGAACACATCAACCGCATAACCAAGTCGGACCGCGTCGTCGCCCGGCAGTCGCAGCCGATCACGGCCGGCGTCCTGAAGGCGGCCAGTCTCTTCGCGGCGCCGGAGGACAATCCGGCCCTGCCGCTCATGGCCTTCATCGTGCCCGAGGCCAAGACCAGCGCGGTGGCGACCGGCAGTCCTGCCGAGAAGGCGACGCCGGTGCCGCCGCCGACATCCGATGCCAAGGTGAAGCCGACGGAGCTGGCCTATGCCGATGCCGACGCCGGCGAGAAGGCGACCAGCAAGATCTTCGACGCGGTGATGGCCAACAAGGGCCGCGGCGCGGTGGTGCTCGACCCGAGCATCGACGCCAACCACGCCTGGGTGAACTACGCCCTGCCCGCCAATGTGCGCTCGGCCAGCGAGACCAAGTGCCTGGCGACCGCCATCTATTTCGAGGCGCGCGGCGAGCCGGAGCGCGGCCAGATCGCCGTTGCCCAGGTGGTGCTCAACCGCCTGAAGAACCCGGCCTATCCCAATACGATCTGCGCGGTGGTCTATCAGAACAAGAACAAGCGCCACGCCTGCCAGTTCTCGTTCGCCTGTGACGGCATTCCCGACCGCATCACCAACCGCACGGCGTGGACCGCGTCGCAGGCGCTGGCCACCAAGATCCTCAACGACGACCGGACGATGTTCCTCTCCGACGTCGGCGCCGCCACCCACTACCACGCCAATTACGTGCGGCCGCGCTGGGCGCGGGCGATGAAGAAGGTCGACAAGATCGGCCGCCACATCTTCTACAAGACGCGCGACGGCGGCTGGGGCTGAGTCCCCCGCCCTATTCCACCCGGCGCACGCCGACCAGCAGGGCGTCGTCGATCTCCAGAATCTTGCGGGCTTCCTCGATGACCTCCGGGTCGAGCGTGACCGGCGACAGGTCGACGCCGGCCGCCAGCCGCGTGGCGATCACCTTCAGGGCGGCGACACGAGCGAATTTCTTGTTTTCGGCGGGGATGGCGTGCCACGGGGCATAGTCGGTCGAGGTCTTGCCGAACATCTCGTTGGTGGCTTCCTCGTAATCCGCCCATTTGTTGCGGTTGCGGAAATCCTCGTAAGAGAGCTTCCAGCGCTTGCCGGGATCCTGGATGCGGCCACGGAAGCGGCGAAGCTGCTCCTCCGCCGAGATGTGCAGGAAGATCTTGACGACGCGCGTGCCGTGATCGACCAGCGCGCGCTCGAAATCGTTGATTTCGCGATAGGCGCGCTTCCATTCGCGCTCGCTGGCGAAGCCCTCGATGCGCTCGACCAGCACGCGCCCGTACCAGGAGCGGTCGAAGACCGAGATGGCGCCGCGCGGCGGCAGACGCTCGAAGAAGCGCGCCAGATAGTGCCGGTCGAGGTAATACTGGCGGGGCGCGGAGATCGGCCAGACCTTGAAGCCGCGCGGATCGAGCACCGCCGACATGCAACGGATGGTGCCGCCCTTGCCGGCGGCGTCCCAGCCCTCGAAGACGATCGCCGCCGAGTGGCCGAGCTTGAGATAGGCCTGCTGGATGGTGCGCAGGTGTTGCTGCACGCGCGCCAGCTGCTTTTCGTAGACCGGCACGGCGAGCGTCTTGGAAAGGTCTACCTTGGAAAGGTGCGGTGGCTTGTGCTTCTCGGAGCTTGCCGATTTCGACATTCGTTCTCTGCTGCCTGGCGCGAGGAAAGTCGGCAATAGGTAGCACAGTCGGCGGCGGGGCCGAAACGGAGCCGGCTAACCAGTCGCGACGGCCACGTCGAGCGCCAGGTCGAGGGTGGGCGCGGAGTGGGTGATCCAGCCGGACGAGATCACGTCGACGCCGGTCTCGGCGATCTCTGCGACCGTCTCCAGGGTGACATTGCCAGAGGCTTCGGTGATGGCGCGGCCGGCGACGAGCTGCACGGCCTCGCGCATGTCGCGCGGCGCCATGTTGTCGAGGAGCACCGCGTCCGGCCCCTCGACCATCGCCTCGGCAAGCTGATCGAGCGTGTCGATCTCGATCTCGACCTTGACCAGATGACCGGCGGCGGCGCGCGCCGCGCGGATCGCGGCGATGACGCCGCCGGCGACCGCGATGTGGTTGTCCTTGATGAGGATGGCGTCGTCGAGGCCGAAGCGGTGATTCATGCCGCCGCCGCAGCGCACCGCGTATTTCTCGAAGGCGCGCAGGCCCGGCGTCGTCTTGCGCGTGTCGCAGATGCGGGCGCGGGTGTGCCTGACCTTCGCGACGAGGGCGGCGGTGGCGGTGGCGATGCCGGAGAGATGGCAGAGATAGTTGAGCGCCACACGCTCGGCCGAGAGGATGGCACGCGCCGGCCCTTCCACCTCGGCCACGACGGCGCCGGCGTCCACCGCGTCGCCGTCGCTCGCCTGCGGGGTGAAGCGGATCGCCGGATCGGCCGCGCGGAAGGCCGCGGCTGCAACAGCCAGGCCGGCGACGACGCCGGGCCGGCGTGCGACCAGATTGGCCGTGGCTTTCGCGTCCGCCGGAATGGTCGCGGCCGAGGTGATGTCGCCGGCGCGGCCGAGATCTTCCTTGAGCGCGGCGCGCACGGCTTCGGCGATCAGCAGGTCGGGCAGAGCGGCCAAGTCGCTCATGCCGGGACCATGACCGGACGTTCGCCGATTGCCGCCGCGCTGATCGCCTCGGCCTCGGCCAGCGTGATGTAGGTGCGGTGCTGCCAGGCGGGGTCGTGCTCGGGGAAATCGGCGCGGAAGTGGCCGCCGCGGCTTTCGGTGCGGGCAAGCGCGGCGGCCGCGATGATGCGGGCGGCCGTGAGCATATTGAGGAAGCGCTCGGAGCGGCAGCCGGCGATCAACGCGTTGATGACCGCCAGGGCCTCGACAAGGTCGGCGCGCCGACGCACGACGCCGACCAGCGACGTCATGGTCTGGCGCAGGCGGGTGACGGCGGCGGGATCGGGCAGATCGTCCGGCGCCGCGTCGCCGGCCTCCTCGACGTTCATGCGCATGGGCTGCGGCAGATGGTCGGCGATGTCGTCGGCGATGCGGGCGCCGAAGGCGACCGCTTCGAGCAGCGAATTGGAGGCGAGCCGGTTGGCGCCGTGGGCGCCGCTGGAGGTGCATTCGCCGGCGGCCCACAGGCCGTCGAGGGTGGTTCGGCCCTGACCGTCGGTGAGGATGCCGCCCATGTGATAGTGCTCGGCCGGGGCGATCGGGATCGGCTCGCTCACCGGATCGATGCCCGCCTCGCGGCAGGCGTTGTAGACGGTCGGGAAATGCTTCTCGAACTTCGCGCCGATCGCCTCGCGGCAATCGAGGAAGGCGCCGCGGCCGGCCTCGACCTCGGCATAGACGGCGCGGGCGACGACATCGCGCGGCGCCAGCTCGGCGAGCGGATGGATGGCCAGCATGAAACGCTCGCCGGCCTTGTTGATCAGCTTGGCGCCCTCGCCGCGCAGCGCCTCGGTGGCCAACGGCGCCGGGTCGCGGCCGACATTGAGCACGGTCGGGTGGAACTGCACGAATTCCGGATCGCCGATCACCGCACCGGCGCGCGCCGCCATGGCGAGCCCGCCGCCCGCCGCCTCGTTGGGATTGGTGGTGATGGCATAGAGATGGCCGATGCCGCCGGAGGCGAGCACCACGGCGCGGGTGGGGAAACGCAGGGCCGGTCCCCCATCGACGGGACGCGCAACCAGGCCGGTGACGCGCTTGCCCCTGGTGGTCAGGCGCTCGCCGACATAGCCCTCGAACAGGCGGATCGACGGCGTGTTGTGCACGGTGGCGATCAGCGCCGCCATGATAGCGGCCCCGGCCATATCGCCGCTGACATGGACGACGCGACGCTCGGAATGGGCCGCCTCGCGCGACATGGCGAGCCGGCCTTCGAGATCGCGGTCGAAGGGCACGCCGTATTCGAGCAGGTCGTAAATGCGCTGCGGCGCATCCGTGATCATCAGGCGCGCGGTCTTCTCGGCGACGATCCCGTCGCCGGCGGCGATGGTATCGGCAAGGTGCTTGTCGACCGAATCGCCTTCGGCCATGGCGGCGGCGATGCCGCCCTGCGCCCAGGCGGAGGAGGCGCCCTCCCCGATCGGCGCGGCGGAGACGACGGTGACCGGCCGCGGCGCCAGGCGTAGCGCGGTGAACAGACCGCCGAGCCCGCCACCGACGATGACGACGTCGTCGGCGACGATGGGGGTCCAGCTATTAGCCGTACGATCAAGCATTGCCATGTGCCCGGTTTGATGGGCCGGCCGTGATGGGAGGGGCCGGCTCTTGTGCCTATGCCTAGCTCTTCAGATTGACCATGCGCTCGACGGCACGGCGCGCCTTGGCCGCCACCATCGGGTCCACGTTGACTTCGTCGCCCATGGTCAGCAGGCTGTCGAGAATCCTCGGCAGCGTGATCCGCTTCATGTGCGGGCAGAGATTGCACGGCCGGATGAACTCGATGTCCGGCGCTTCCGCCGCGACGTTGGCGGCCATCGAGCACTCGGTCACGAGCAGCACCTTGGCCGGCCTGTTCTTGTTCACCCAGTCGGTCATCTTGGCGGTCGAGCCGGTGAAATCGGCCTCGGCGATCACGTCCGGCGGGCACTCGGGATGAGCGACGATGCTGATGCCGGGATTGGCCTCGCGGTACTCGCGCAGTTCTGCGGCGGTGAAGCGCTCATGCACCTCGCAGGCGCCGGTCCAGGCGATGATCTTGACATCGGTCTGCGCGGCGACCCACTTGGCGAGATACTGGTCGGGCAACAGGATGACCCGGTCGCTGCCGAGGCTTTCGACCACCTCGACCGCGTTGGACGAGGTGCAGCAGATGTCGCTCTCGGCCTTCACGTCGGCCGAGGTGTTGACATAGGTGATCACGGGCACGCCGGGATAACGCTCGCGCAGCAGGCGCACGTCGGCGCCGGTGATCGAGGCGGCGAGCGAGCAGCCGGCGCGACGGTCAGGAATCAGCACGGTCTTGTCGGGATTGAGCAGCTTCGACGTCTCGGCCATGAAATGCACACCGCACTGGACGATGACGTCGGCGTCGGTCTTGGTGGCGGCGACGGCGAGCTGCAGCGAATCGCCGGTGATGTCGGCGACGCAGTGATAGATCTCGGGCGCCTGGTAGTTGTGCGCCAGGATGACGGCGTTGCGCACCTTCTTGAGATCGTTGATCGCCTTCACGTAAGGCGCCATCACCGGCCACTCGATGGCCGGGATCACATGTCTGACGCGCTCGTAGAGGTGGGCGGTCTCCGCGGCCACCGCATCGGTGTATTCGAGCGACGGCGTGGGCAGCGTCGGCCACCGCGTCTCGCCCTTGCGGGTGTTCGCAGCAGGCCGCGCCCGAGCCTCGGTTTCCAGTCCGATCGTCATCGCCTAGTCTTCTCCGGTGGCCGATATATACTCAAGTAGAGCATATTTCAGAGTTTAAAATAGCCGGCCAAAGCCGGGGTCACGCAGGACGATATAAGCACGAACGGAGCAAAATTCAAATCGTCAAACTATGACGATCGTGCATGGGACATATCAGGATTTTAGATTATTTGGCGCCGCAGCTTCCCGTTACGCTGCCGGCACGGGAAGGAGCGACGACGTGAAAATAGCGGTGATGGGCGCCGGCGGCATCGGCGGCTATGTTGGTGGCCGTCTGGCGGAAGCCGGCGAAGAGGTGTGCCTGATCGCGCGCGGGAGCCACCTCGCCGCGCTGAAGGTCAGCGGCCTGCGCATCGAGAGCCCGCTCGGCGATGTCAGCCTGCCGGCGATTCCGGCGGTCGCCGAAGCGCGCGAGGTCGGCCCCGTCGATCTGGTGCTGTTCGCCGTCAAGCTCACCGATGCCGATGCGGCGGCGCGCGTGCTCATTCCCATCGTGGCGTCGCACACCCGCATCGTGCTGCTGCAGAACGGCATCGACGGCAAGGATATCGTCGGCCGCCACATCGACCCTGCGCAGGTGGCCGCCGGCACCATCTATCTCGCCGCCTACATCAAGGCGCCCGGGGTCATCATCAGTCCGGGCGGCGTGCACCGCATGGTGGTCGATCGCATGGGCGGCGATCCGGTGCTGGCGGCGCTGTTTGCGATGGCCGAGCGGGCCATCGGCCTCGACGTGCTGCCGACCGACAACATCCAGCACATGCTCTGGGAAAAGTTCATCGTGATGGTGGCATTTTCCGGTGCCACCTGCCTGACCCGCCTGCCGATCGGTGCCGTCCGTCAACAGCCGGAGACGATGGGCTTCATCCGCCAGCTCATCGACGAAACCGTCGCGGTGGCGCGAGCCATGGGGCAGGAGTTCGACGACGCCCATGCCGACCGGGTGATCGCGCTGTCGCGCAACCAGCCCTACGAGCAGAAAGCCTCGATGCTGGTCGATCTGGAAGCCGGCCGCCCGCTCGAGCTGCCGTGGCTGCACGGCAAGGTGGCGGCGCTCGGCGCCCGCTTCGGCATTCCGACGCCGGCGTGTTCCGCGGTGCTGGCGGCCCTTTCGGCCTATGTCGACGGCGCGCCGAAACTGGAACGAAACCTGGAGGCAGCAGTCCGCCCGTGACGGCCGAACGAACCCAGCGCACGCACGGTCTCCTGCAGTCGATCCCGGTGGTCATCGCCGCCGGCTGCATCATCTCCGCGGTCGGCTTCGGCCCGCGTTCGACGATGGGCTTCTTTCTGACGCCGATCACCAACGAATACGGCTGGGGGCGCGAGGTGTTCGCGCTGGCCATCGCCGTCCAGAACCTGGTGTGGGGCATCGGCCAGCCCTTCGTCGGCATGCTCGCCGACCGCTACGGCACGGCGCGCGTGCTGTCGGGCGGCGCGCTCATCTACGCACTCGGTCTGGCGCTGATGGCCCATAGCGGCAACCCGGCGGCGCTGCAGCTGACCGCTGGCGTGCTCGTCGGCCTCGGCATCGCCGGCTCCGCCTTCCTGCTGGTGATGGCGGCCTTCGCGCGCCTGCTGCCGCCGTCGATGCGCACGCTGGGCTTCGGCCTCGGCACCGCCGCCGGTTCGGTCGGCCAGTTCATCTTCGCCCCGCTCGGCCAGGGCTTCATCACCGCCTATGGCTGGCAGACGGCGCTCACCATCATGGCTGGACTGATGCTGGTGGTGCCGTTGCTCGCCTTCGTCATGCGCGGCAAGCCGCAGGCGGTTCCGGTCAGCCACGGGCAATCGGACCAGACGATCCTCGCCGCCATGCGCGAGGCCTTCAGCCACCGGTCCTATCGTCTGCTGGTCGCCGGCTTCTTCGTCTGCGGCTTCCAGCTCGCCTTCATCACCGTGCACCTGCCGCCCTATCTCCTCGATGTCGGCATCCCGGCGATGTGGGGCGCCTATGCGATCGGCCTCATCGGCCTCGCCAACATCGTGGGCTCGATCGTCTCGGGCGTGCTCTCCGGCCTCATGGCGCGGCGCATCATCCTGGTCGGTCTCTACCTCGCCCGCTCGGCGCTGATCGCCGCCTTCATCGCGCTGCCGCCGAGCATTCCCACGACGCTCGCCTTCTCGGCGCTGATCGGCTTCCTGTGGCTGTCGACGGTGCCGCCCACCCAGCAGATCGTCGCCATCATGTTCGGCACCCGCTACATGGCGACGCTGTTCGGCTTCGTCTTCTTCTCGCACCAGGTCGGATCGTTCCTCGGCGTCTGGCTCGGCGGCTATATCTACGACGCGACCGGCTCCTACACGATCGTGTGGTGGCTGTGCGTGGCGCTCGGCGTGTTCGCGGCGATCGTGCACTGGCCGATCGTCGAGCGCGCGGTTGAGCGCCCGGCGATGGTCGGCTGATCGACATTTGCTCCCCCTCGCTTTTCGATGCCGCCACCGCCTATGGTGCGCTCCAAGCACGAAAAAAGGGAGACCGTGACGTGGACCGCTTCAAGGCACTGCTGATTACCCGCGACGAGGCGACAAAGGCGCAGTCGGTCGCGATGACCGAACTCGGCCTCGCCGACCTGATGGCGGGCGACGTCGAGGTCCGCGTCGAGCATTCGACGGTCAACTACAAGGACGGCCTGGCGATCACCGGCAAGCTGCCGGTGGTGCGCCGCTTCCCGATGATCCCGGGCATCGATTTCGCCGGCACGGTGACCGCCTCCTCCCATGACGGCATCCAGCCGGGCAACAAGGTGGTGCTCAACGGCTGGGGCGTCGGCGAGGTGCATTACGGTGGCTACAGCCAGATGGCGCGGGTCGATGGCAACTGGCTGATCCCGCTGCCGCACGGCATGAGCGGCGCCGAAGCGATGGCGATCGGCACCGCCGGCTACACGGCGATGCTGGCTCTGCTGGCGCTGGAGAAGCACGGGGTCACGCCCGAGGCCGGGCCGGTGGTGGTGACCGGGGCGGCCGGCGGCGTCGGCTCGGTCGCGGTGGCGCTGCTCGCCGGCGCCGGCTTCACGGTCCATGCGGTAACCGGCCGGCCGGAAAAGGCCGACTATCTGACGGCGCTCGGCGCCAGCGAGATCGTCCCGCGCGACGAGCTGACGGGCCCGCCGAAGCTGCTCGCCAAGGAGCGCTGGGCGGCGGGCGTCGACTCGGTCGGCGGCACCATGCTTGCCAACCTCCTTGCCATGACCCGGGCGGGCGGCGTCATCGCCGCCTGCGGCAATGCCGCCGGCATGGAGCTGCCGACGTCGGTGGCGCCCTTCATCCTGCGCGGCGTCACGCTCGCCGGCATCAACTCGGTCACTGTGCCCAAGCCCTTGCGCATCGCGGCGTGGGAGCGGCTCGCCCGCGATCTCGACCGGCGCACGCTTGCCGCGATGACCACGACCATCGGCTTCGACGCCATCCTGCCGGCGGCGCACGACATCGTCGAGGGCAAGGTGCGCGGCCGGCTGGTCGTCGATATCGACTAGGTCCACTCGCGGTCAGAGAGGGATTTCGGCCTTGGCCTCGCAGGGCACGGAACGTGCCCGAGAGGCTCAGGCCGGAAGGGAGAGGGGTCGTGCCGTGCCCATACCCCTCTCTGTCTCTCCCCCACAAGGGGGAGAGACCCCCAACACACAAGCCGCGCCGCAGACCAGTTCAGCAGCGCCTAGCCGGGGCCGCCGTGCATCAGTCCCGGCCACAGGCCGAAGACGCCGATCAGGATGAGATAGATCGCGACGATGTAGTTGAGCAGCCGCGGCACGAGCAGGATGAGAATGCCGGCGATCAGTGCGACCAGCGGCGCTATGGCGATTGCGCCCAAAGACATGGGTGAGCCTCCATGGTTGGCGTTGCATACGCCAACAGGCAGGCGCCCCCCGGCCGGGCTTGTCAACCGGGCGCGTGGCCGCCGGTTGTGGATATGAAGGCCGGCTAACCGCCGACGCGCGAGAAATCGGCGACGGCCAGCGTCGCCTGGCGCAGGCGGTCGAGCAACCTCAGGCGATTGGCGCGCACCTTGGGGTCCTTGGCGTTGACCATGACCTTGTCGAAGAAGGCATCGACCGCGGGCCTGAGGCGTGCCAGGGCCGTCATCGCCGCCTGGAAGTCCTCGATCTCGACCGCCGCCCTGGCCTCGCTGCCCGATGAGGCGATCGCCTCGAACAGCGTTCGCTCCTCCGGCTCGACAACGAGTTCCGCCTCGACCTTGCCGCTGTAGCGTTCGCCCGATTTGCGCTCCTCGTCGCGCAGGATGTTGGCGGCGCGGCGATAGCCGGCCAGCAGGTTGGCGCCGTCGTCGCTGTCGAGGAAGGCGGCGAGCGCATCGATGCGGCGCACGATCATGACCAGATCGTCCTGGTCGCCCAGCGCGAAGACGGCGTCGACGAGGTCGTGGCGGGCGCCCTGCTCGCGCAGCTGGACCTTGAGGCGATCGGCGAAGAAGGCAAGCAGGTCGGTGAGCACCGCTTCGTGCACGAAGAAGCCGGCGGCGGTGTCGCTGCCCGCGGCGGCGTTGGCGCGGATCGATGCGGCGACGGTTTCCGCATGACTGGCGAAGATCTGAAGCAGGCGCATGCGGATGCCGTGCTGGAGGACGAGCCGGATGATGCCGAGCGCGGCGCGGCGGAGCGCATAAGGGTCCTTCGAGCCGGTCGGCTTCTCGTCGACCGCCCAGAAACCGACAAGCGTATCGAGCTTGTCGGCAAGCGCGACGGTGATGGCGACCGGGTCGGTCGGCACGCGGTCGGACGGCCCGACCGGGCGGTAGTGATCCTCGATGGCGGTCGCCACCGACAGGTCCTCGCCCGCTGCAGCGGCGTAGTAGCGCCCCATGAGGCCCTGCAGCTCGGGGAACTCGCCGACCATCTCGGTGACCAGATCCGCCTTGGCGAGCGTGGCGGCGCGCTCGGCAAGATCGCCGTCGGCCGGCACGAGGGGCGCGATCTCGCGCGCCAGCCGGGCGAGGCGCTTGACGCGCTCACCCTGCGTGCCGAGCTTCTCGTGGAAGACGATGGTATCGAGCTTGGGCAGACGCGCGTCGAGCTTGGTCTTGAGGTCGGTCTCCCAGAAATAGCGGGCGTCCGACAGGCGGGCGCGAATGACGCGCTCATTGCCGGCGACGATCGCCTTGCCGCCGTCGCTGGCCGCGATATTGGCGACCAGGACGAAGCGGTTGGCGAGCGTGCGGCGGCGCACCGCCATGCGCCGGGCGATCTCGTTGGTGGCGGTGACGCCGCGATTGAGCACGAAGCATTTCTGGTTGGCGCGGATGGTGGTGCGGATGACCTCGGGCGGGATATCGAGAAACGCCTCGTCGAAGCTGCCGATCAGGACCACCGGCCATTCGACCAGACCGGCAACCTCTTCCAGCAGCGCCTCGTCCTCGACCAGTTCGAGGCCGAGCGCCAGCGCCTGATTGCGCGCATCGGCGAGGATCATCTCCTTGCGCCGGTCGGCATCGAGGATGACCTTGGCGCGCTCCAGCCTGGTGACATAGTCGTCGAAGCGCCTCACCTGGATCGGTTCGGGCGCCATGAAGCGATGGCCGTAGGTGGTGTCGCCCGATTGCAGCCCGTCGACGGCGAAGGGCACGATCTCGGTGTCCGAAGTCTCGGGGCCGAAGACGCAGAGGATGGAATGCAGCGGCCGCACCCAGGTGGGACTGCCGGCGCCGGCCGAGCTGGCGCCCCAGCGCATGGACTTCGGCCAGGGGAATGACCGCAGGATGCCGGGCATGAATTCGGCGATGACCTCCGGCGCCGGGCGGCCGGGCTTGTCGATCACGGCGACGTAGAAATCGCCCTTCTTGTCCTGCTGGACCGTCGCCTGTTCGATGGAATCGAGACCGGCGCCCCTGAGGAAGCCCTCGATCGCCTTGTCGGGGGCGCCGACGCGGGGCCCCTTGCGCTCCTCGCGCTGGTCGGGCGAGCGGGCGGGAAGCCCATGGACCGTCAGCGCCAGGCGGCGCGGCGTGGCAAAGGCCTTGGCGCCCTCATAGACGAGGCCGGCATCGACCAGCGCGTCGGTGACCAGCTTGCGCAGGTCTTCCGCCGCCTTGCGCTGCATGCGGGCGGGGATTTCCTCGGAGAAGAGCTCGAGAAGAAGGTCAGGCATGGGTGGCCCTCCTCCGCCCGCATGCTCCGGTCGGTCTGTCCGTCCTCGCGCCTGGGGCGCTGCGGGCGAACGGGCGGGCGGGGATTTCTTCGGAAAAAAGTTCAAGCAGAAGATCGGGCATGCGGAGATTCTTGCGTCGGACGGGAGGCGAAAGCGCCGGATTTCGGGCGCTTTCTACCACGCTTTGGCGCTTTTCCTAGCCCGCGCAAACGCGGACAATCGGCGCGCGCCTAGCCGGCGAATTCGTAGATGGTGAAGCTGTCCCAGGCACCGTGGACGACCGCCGCCGCCCGATAGTGCGCGGCGAGGTAATCCCGCGCCCGTTTCATGCGGTCGGGCAGCTCGGAGATGTGGCGGACGTCGGGATTGGCCAGGACGATGAAGCGCGGATGAGCGGTAAGCGCTTCGCCGAGCGGGTCCGGCGACGGCGTCTGGAAGGCGGAGATGAGGTGGGTGGTGTGGAAATAGGGCGAGGGCGGCCGCGCGCCGAGGGCCGTGAACAGCTCCAGTCCGCGATTGAGCACCAGCAGCGTGTCGCCCTTCTTGAAGCCGAGATCGTGGAAGGCGGCGACCGCCCGGCCCGTCAGCACGCGATCGACGGTCAGCGGGTCACGCCCGAACAGCTCGCGATGCTGGGTGCCCATGAGGGTCGCCGCGCCCACCACGATGGACAGCCAGAAGGCGATCCTCTGGCGGGCGGGCGGCATGCGCAGCCCATAGCAGAAGAATGCCCCGGCAAGGATGATGAGCGGCGGAACGATGCCCATCAGGTAGTAGTCGCAGAGCAAGCGGCCGAAGACGGCGGCGGCGAGCGAAAAGACGAGCCAGGTCGCCGCGATTACCAGCAGTCGCGCCGGCACCGACTTGCGCACCAGTTCGAGGCGCAGCAGCGCGAAGATGGCGCCACCCCACAGGAAGATCACCAGGGCCGAGCGCAGGATGGAATTCACGAGCGCGCCGGGCAGCGTCAGATAGAACCCGAGCGCCGGCCCGTAGGCGGCGACGACCGCCGGGTCGAGACGCTGCAGCGCCAGAACGACGACGGCGTCGACCATCTCGCGGAAATGCCCGACCGCGACGAAATAAGCGGAGAAGGCAAGCACCGGCAGGGCGGCGCCAGCGACGAAGAGCGCCAGCATCTTCAGCCGCGAGCCGCGCACCCCATAGACGCCAAGCATGGCGAACGCGGCAGTCGCCTCGAAGATGGCGGTCTGCTTGATCATGCCGGCGGCGCCGATGGCGAGCCCGGCGAGGACGGCGGCGGTCAGCCGCCGATGCAGCGTGGCGTCGTCGCCGGTCGCCGCCACCACCGCGGCGAAGCCGGCGATGATGAAGGGCAGCTGCAGCAGCATGTTGACGGCGGCGGTGCCGCCGAAGGCGAGCGTATAGACCGGATAAAGCGCCGCGCTCCACATCGCCAGGCGCTTGAGGCCGACGGAACGCAGCAGGACGAAAAGCGTCGAGGCGCCGGCCGCCACCACGACGATCTCCAACCCCTTGATGGTGGCGTAGGAGGCGCCGACGAGCGCCTGCATCAGCGCATAGATGAAGAAGACGCCCGGCGGCTTGATATCGAAGGCATCGACATAGGGCAGGCCGCCGTGCAGCCACTGGCCGGCGACGATCGCGAAGAAGAACTCGTCGCCATTGGCGATGCCGTAGAACGGCAGGCGGACGGCGGCACTCCACAGAAGGATGAGGACGACGGGAAGGACGGCGGCAAGGGCGCGTTCGGGCCAGGCGGCGGCCGAGCCGCTCGTCCGTGGCGCGCCGGGCGCCGACCCGAAATTGGCGAGTGCCATGCCGTACCCCGCGGATTGCCTCCCCTCACGGGTAGGCAATTGCGGTTACGGCGGCGTTAAGACCGTCCAGGGAATGCGGGCTAAACGGCTCCGCCGCCCGCCGTCTGCAGCCAGGCGGCACCGCACGCCTTGGCCAGATCGCGGACACGCAGGATGTGGCTCTGGCGCTTGATATTACATTTAGGTATTTTAGGTCCTATCCTAGTTCATAGGAGAACACATCCATGCGGCAGCTCGTTTCGCGCCCATCTGAGGTCGTTGCGAATGTTCGTCGTTTTGCCGACGAACTCCCCGGGAGCCCGGGCCTTCAGGCGACCCTCGGTTACGTCCATGCCTGGTACGCGCTGCAACTCGATGGCGGCCAGTGGATCTTTGCGCCGTCGAAATTCGTCGGCTATCGCGACAATGCGGCGAAGCTGTATCTCGGCACCTCCCGCAAGGTGCCGGACGGTGGCCGTTCCGAACAGACGCTGCGCCGCATGTTTGCAGAGACCGATCTGGACAGCGGTCAAGGGCGCATGCTGATGGCAGCGCTCATCGATTATCTTGCGGAACATGGCCGCTCGCCGCGGCGGCGGGTCCGCATCTCCGTCGTTTCGGAGGATGCGGGCGACGCGCCCATGCGGATGCCGTCGGAGTCGGCTCTGCTGTCGCGCATCTTGACGATCCCGGAGGTCTGCGGCGGGCGGCCCTGCCTCAAGGGCACGCGCATGCGTGTGTCGGATGTCGTCGACATGCTCGCAGCTGGCGCCACACGTAACGAGATCCTCGAGGACTTCCCCTATCTCACCGACGAGGACTTGTCGGCCGCCCTCGCCTATGCCGCGCGCGCGGCCGATCACCGCGTCGTCCGCGCGGCATGATCGGCAGTGCGTTTCCTCATCGACGCCCAGCTACCGCCCTCTCTGGCCGAGCGGCTGCGCGAGGCCGGCCACGAGGCCGAACACATCAACCTGATCGGCCTCGGAGCGGCGAGCGACCGGCGCATCTGGACTTATGCTCGATCAAAGGGCGCCGTGATCATCACCAAGGACCAGGACCTTGCCGACCTCGCCCGCAGCGACCGGCGGGGAGCGGCTGTCGTCTGGATCAGGATCGGCAACACAACGAGCCGGGCGCTCTGGCGCGCGTTCGAACCCGTTCTCGCTGAAATACTCGACGGTCTCGGACGCGGCGAGAAGCTGATCGAAGTCGCCTGAGACTATCCGGCGCCGATCAAGCCCCGCCGCCCGCCGTCTGCAGCCAGGCGGCACCGCAGGCCTTGGCCAGATCGCGGACACGCAGGATGTAGCTCTGGCGCTCGGTCACCGAGATGACGCCGCGCGCATCGAGCAGGTTGAAGGCGTGGCTCGCCTTGATGCACTGGTCGTAGGCGGGCAACGCCATCAGGTGTTTGTCGATGCGCTTGCCGTCCGCCAGATACTTGCGGCAGGCGGCCTCGGCCATGCGGAACTGCTCGAAGAGCATGTCGGTGTCGGCATATTCGAAATTGTGGCGCGAATATTCCTGCTCGGCCTGCAGGAAGATGTCGCCATAGGTGACCTTCTCGTCGCCCTCACGGCCGTTGAAGTTCAGGTCGTAGACGTTGTCGATGCCCTGGATGTACATGGCCAGCCGTTCCAGCCCGTAGGTCAGCTCGCCCGAGACCGGTGAGCACTCGAAGCCGGCGACCTGCTGGAAATAGGTGAACTGCGACACTTCCATGCCGTCGCACCAGCATTCCCAGCCGAGCCCCCAGGCACCGAGCGTCGGGCTCTCCCAGTCGTCCTCGACGAAGCGCACGTCGTGCAGCGCCATGTCGAGGCCGATGGCCTCCAGCGACTTCAGATAGAGGTCTTGCAGGTCGTCGGGCGACGGCTTGAGGATGACCTGGAACTGGTAATAGTGCTGCAGCCGGTTGGGGTTCTCGCCATAGCGGCCGTCCTTCGGCCGGCGCGAGGGCTGGACATAGGCCGCCTTCCACGGACGCGGCCCGAGCGAGCGCAGGGTGGTCGCCGGGTGGAAGGTGCCGGCCCCGACTTCCATGTCGTAGGGCTGCAGGACGGCGCAGCCATAGTCCGCCCAGTAGCGCTCGAGGGTGAGGATCAGGCCCTGGAAGGAGCGTTCCGGGCGCATATGGGCGGGGATGTCGTCGGTCACGGGCGGCGTCCTGGGAGGAAACGATGCCGCGCGAAAGGCGGCGCGCCACCTTTTAAACGGCGCACCTCAAGCGTCAAGCGACGGCCGCGGGTCAGCCTTTGGGCGGGCGATAGACGCCGGTCACCGGGTCCTTCTCCAGCGTCAACTGGCTGGGCACCTGCGTGGCCCGCTCGGCCTGTCGGGCCGGTTCGGCCTGCTTGCGCTCGCTGCGGAAGACCGCCTTCACCTGGGCGATGCGTCGCCGCACCCGCCACCACAGGTACAGGACGATGACAAAGAGGATGGCAATGAGTTCGAGGCGGCCCATTGGGAAATCCTAAAGCCCGAAGCGGTTCCAGGCCAAATGCTCGTCCACGATGGCGGCAACACGCTCGACAAAGCTCAAGGCAAGGCGGTCGCCGCCGAGGCCGAGGCGGCGGCGCAGCATGCTGCGTTCGGTCGGGATCACCTTCAGCCGCACCTTGTCGCCGTAGGCTTCGCGCAGAACGGACCTGAGGTCGCCGGTGCGATCGGCAAGCCCCAGCGCCACCGCTTTTGCGCCGGACCAGAAGGCGCCGGAGAAGAGCTCGGGATCGTCGGCGAGCTTGGCTCCGCGCCGTTCCTTGACCAAGCCGATGAAGGCGGCGTGGACATCCTCCTGGATGGCGCGCAGGCGCTCGACGTCCTCCTCGCGTTCGGGGCGGAAGGGGTCGAGCATGGCCTTGCTCTTGCCGGCGGTGTGAACGCGGCGCTCGACGCCGATGCGCTCGATCAGGCCGGTGAAGCCGAAGCCGGCGGAGACCACGCCGATGGAGCCGACGATCGAACTTTCGTCGACGACGATCTCATCGCCGGCGGCGGCGATCATGTAGCCGCCGGAAGCAGCGAGATCCTCGACGGCGACGATCACCTTCTTGCCCTTGTCCTCGGCGAGAAACCGGATGAGCCGGAAAATGAGGTGCGACTGGGCGGCGGCGCCGCCGGGCGAATTGACGATGAGCGCGACGGCGGGCGCCGACTTGACCGCGAAGGCGCGGGCGAGCGGCCCGGCCACGGCCTCCAGGGTCAGCCCCTGGCGCAACGGTCCGCCGCCGCCGATCATGCCAGCCAGGCGGACGACGGGAATGACCGGCTGGCCGCCACGAAAGCGCGCCGGGATCAGCGATTTCAGCGAGAACGTCACGTCTTCACCTCACGCATTACGCTTTGCGCCACGCCGGATGGGCTTCGGCCAAGCCGGCACCGTCGCGCAGGATGCTCTCCACCGCAGACACATAGGCGCCGCCGGTGGCGCCGTGAAGGACAAGCGGGGGAAGAAGGCGCGTCGCGGCGCGGCTTGCCTTCGTCGCGCGGACCAGAATCCGGTGGGCAGCATGATCGGCGCGCGGCTGGACGGGCAGGATATCGACCGCGCCGAAGCGGCTGCCGAGGGCCGCCAGCAGGGCGGCGATGCCATCGGCGCGGAAGATGACGACGAGCCGTCCGCCGGGTTTCAGCACCGTGACGGCAGCGCGGAACCAGAGGTCGAGGCCGCCCTTGCCGAGCACATGCGCGGCGCTGCGTGCCGGGCCCGGCGGCGCGGTGGTGGTCGCCGGCACATGGAAGGGCGGATTGGTGAGCACCGCATCGGCCATGCCGCGGGCGAGGCCGGCCGCCGCGCGGTCGGCTTCGGCCGCCTCGACATCGACCGGCACGACGGAGACGCGCGCGGCGAAAGCCCGGTTGGCCGGCCGGCCGAGCGCGGCGCGGGCACAGGCAAGCGCATCGGCATCGCGTTCGGCAAGCACCACCCGCGCCGCCGCGCAGCGGGCCGCGGCGACCATGCCGGCAACGCCGGCGCCGGCGCCGAGATCGACGATGGTGCCGGTGAAAGCCGGCGCCAGGGCAGCGCCGAGCAGCACCGCCTCCAGCCCGGAGCGGTGGTGGCCGTGGGTCGGCTGGACGGCCTCGACGCGGCCGCCGATGAAGGCATCGACGGTCACCGCCGGCCGGTCGGCTTCGGCAATGCCGGCGGTCATCTCTTTCCCGGTTTTTCGAGCTCGCCCCCGATTCCCGCCGAATGTACAATGCGGCAGGCCTCGTCCAGCCGGTCGCTCGCGACCAGCATGCGGCGCGGCAGCACACCCAGCGAGCCCTCGATGACGCTCATGTTCTGGTCGACGACGAGAAACTCGATGCCGGCATCGCGCATCAGCGCCTCGACGTAAGAAATCAGAACCAAGTCATTGCTTTTCAACAGTTCTTCCATCTCAGCCCGCAGCTCTCCGGCGCCCTTCGGCGATTGCGGCCACGTTAGGCGTTCGGCCGGCGGGGTACAATCGCCGCAGTGGCCTTGTTCCGGTAACGCCCCTTCCCTAATCTGCCCCCCAAGACCAATTGCGGAGTATCCGGGTGGGTGTCGTCATCGCCCTCGATGAGGGCAAGAACAGGCCGAATGCGAGCATCGAGCCCCTGGTGCGGCTGACGCACCAGGCGATGTCTGCAGTCAATGAGATCATTCTGTCGCGCGCCGGGTCCCGGGTCGAGCTGATCCCCGAGATCGCGCGCCACCTGATCGATTCGGGGGGAAAACGCCTGCGCCCGATGCTGACGGTGGCGGCCGCCGAGATGTGCGGGCATGGCGGCGAGGGACGGGTGAAGCTGGCGGCGGCGGTGGAATTCATGCACACGGCGACGCTGCTCCATGACGACGTCGTCGACGAGAGCGACATGCGGCGCGGCAAGGCCGCCGCCCGGCTGGTGTGGGGCAACCAGGCCTCCGTCCTGGTCGGCGACTATCTGCTCGGCCAGGCGTTCAAGATGATGGTCGAGGTCGGCTCGCTCGACGCCCTCGAGATTCTCGCCAATGCGGCGGCGATCATCGCCGAGGGCGAGGTCATGCAGCTCGACGCCGCCCAGAACACCGCGACAACCGAGGACGAATACCTTGCCGTGATCCAGGCCAAGACGGCGGCGCTGTTCTCGGCCGCGGCGGAAGTCGGCCCGGTGCTCGGCAACCGGTCGCGCAGCGAACGCGCCGCCTTCCGCTCCTACGGCACCAATCTCGGCCTTGCCTTCCAGCTCGTCGACGATGCGCTCGACTATGGCGGCAGCTCCCAGCAGCTGGGAAAACGGACCGGCGACGATTTCCGCGAGGGCAAGATCACCCTGCCGGTGGTGCTCTCCTACCGGCGCGGAACCGACGCCGACCGCGCCTTCTGGAAGCGGGTGCTGGAGGATGGCGCCATCGCCGACGGCGATCTGGAACAGGCGATTGCAATGATGCGCAGCCAGAACGCGATCCGCGACACGATCGAGCGAGCCCAGCATTTCGGCGCCGTCGCCCGTGACGCGCTGGCGCCTTTTCCGGATTCGCCCCACAAATCCGCCCTTATCGAGGCGGTAGACTTCTGCATCGGCCGGGTCAATTAGCCCCGGCGGGAGCCCGTAACTTGCGGCGGCGGCGCGAAACCGTCATCGTGTCGCCATACGCTAAGCCTGTGATTTTGCACGATTCGCGAGGGTCATGATCTTGCCGAACCGCCTCAGCATTGGCCTCGCTGCCCTGGCCAGCCTGTTCGCCTGGAGCACGGCGGCATCCGCCAATACGTCGGCCAATATGCCGCCGACGCTGGCCGGCAGCTTTCTGGCCGCGCGCAGCGCCGACGTGGCCAAGGACATCGGCGCCGCCGCCAACTTCTACAGCGATGCGCTCGCCGACGACCCGCTGAACCCGACGCTGCTTGAGCGCACCGTCATCCTGCACACCGCCAACGGCAATATCGACCTGGCGTTCGATCCGGCCAAACGGCTGATCGTGGCCGACAGCGGCAACCCGATCGCCCGCCTGGTCCTGGCGATGCGCTCGCTCAAGCAGAACGACTACGCCGCCGTGCCGGTCGGGCTGGCCAACGTCGCCAAGGCGCCGCTGGCCTCGCTCACCATCGGACTGGTCGACGGCTGGATCGATTTCGGCCTCGGCAAGGTCGACGAGGGGCTGGCGACGATCGATGCGCTCAATGGCCCGAGCTGGTACGGCATCTTCAAGGACTACCACCGCGCGCTGATCCTCGACGCGGCCGGGCGGACGGACGAGGCGGTCAAGGCGATCACCAAGGCCTACAACACCGACGGCTCGGCGCTGAGGATCGTGGAAGGCTATGCGCGCATCATGGCGCGCGCCGGCCAGCGCGATGCCGCCGTCAAGGCGCTCACCGATTTCGCCAACGCATCGGCGTTGCACCCGGCGGTGCAGGAACTGCTCGACGACATCCGCACCGGCAAGGCGATTTCACCGGTCGCGCGCACGGTCGAGCAGGGCGCGGCGGAGGCGCTCTACGGGCTGGGTTCGGCCATCGGCACCGACGGCGGGCCGGAACTGCCGGTCGCTTATCTGCAGCTGGCGCTCTATCTGGACCCGTCGCTCTATCTCGCCGACATGGCGATCGGCGACGTCATGCAGTCGGCGTCGCGCTGCGACGAGGCGATCATCGCCTACGAGCGCGTGCCCGAGACGATGGCGCTGCGCCGCAACGCCGACCTGCAGATCGCCGCCTGCCTGCAGGATCTCGACAAGCCCGAGAAGGCGGTGCGCTATGTCGAACGCGTGCTCAACGCCGCGCCGGACGACATCCAGGCGGCCGTCATGCTCGGCGACATCTACCGGGCGATCGACAAGTTCAGCGAAGCCGCCGACGCCTACAGCCACGCCATCGCGGCGATCAAGACGGAAGACGCCGAGGACTGGCGCATCTACTACTACCGCGGCATCGCGCTGGAGCGCAGCAAGCAGTGGGCGCGGGCGGAAGCCGACTTCAATCACGCGCTGAAGCTCAGCCCCGGCCAGGCCTCGGTGCTCAACTATCTCGGCTATTCGTGGGTGGACATGGGCGTCAACCTCGACAAGGCGATGGCGATGATCAAGCAGGCGGTCGATGCCCGACCGAATGACGGCTACATCGTCGACAGCCTCGGCTGGGCCTATTACCGGCTGCACCGCTACAAGGACGCGGTGGCGACGCTGGAGCGCGCCATCGAGCTGAGGCCCGAGGATTCGACCATCAACGACCACCTCGGCGATGCCTACTGGCAGATCGGCCGCAAGCTGGAAGCCACCTTCCAGTGGGCGCACGCACGCGACATGAACCCGGAGAAGGACCAGCTGCCGCTGATCCTCGAAAAGCTGAAACACGGGCTGAAAACCGCCGCCGACGGCACCGCCAGCAAGGCCGGTGCGGTGAGCACGCCGGATGCGGTGGTGCCGGCGCCCAACGAGCGGGGCGCGCTGCCGCAATCGATCACGGTGGGCAAGGGCGAGAGCCTGTGGGACATCGCCGCCCGGGTCTACGGCAATGCCGAGCTCTACCAGCGCATCTACCAGGCCAATCGCGACCGCATCCGCGATCCCAACCGCATCTTTCCGGGCATGACGCTCAGCCTGCCGGCCGCGGAATCAAACTGAACGCGACGCCCGGCGGCCACCCATGGACCAGCTCGCAAAAGCCATCGAGGAGGCAACGGGAGCGGGCAGTTCCGAACTCGCGCTGGCCAAAATCAATCTGGCGCTGCATGTCGGCGCGGAACGTGCCGACGGCTACCACGAGCTGGAAAGCCTGGTGGTGTTCGCCGACATTGCCGACGTGGTGACGGTGCGGCCGTCGGTCGACGGCGCCGCGAAAGCGACGCTCAGCCTGTCCGGTCCCTATGCCGACGTTCTGAAGGAGGCGGCGGCGCCCGCGGCCAATCTTGCCGTGCGCGCCGCGGAAGCGATCGCGGCGGCTGCCCCGCGGAAGCGCGCCACGCCGGTGCATCTCGATCTCACCAAGCGGATTCCTGTCGCGGCCGGGCTCGGCGGCGGCTCGGCCGATGCCGCCGCGACGCTGAGGCTGCTCGACCGTGTCTGGAATCTGAAACTGAAGCCCGAGACGCTCGCCAAGATCGGCGTGGCGCTCGGCGCCGACGTGCCGATGTGCCTGGTGTCGCGACCGCTCGTCGCGCGCGGCATCGGCGACGTGGTGACGCCGGTCGGCGGCATCCCGCCCCTGTCGGTGGTGCTCGCCCATCCCGGCCCCGGCGTGCAGGTGCCGACGGGCGCGGTCTTTGCCGGCCTCGGCAAGGAGCAGCGCTCGGGGCTCCCGCCCCTGCCGGCGACGTTCAGGTCGGCGCTTGAACTGGTGTTCTGGCTGAGACAGACGCGCAACGACCTCATCGACCCGGCGCGCGTGGTCGTGCGCAAGGCGGTGGCGGCAGCCAAGCTGCTGTCCGCCGACCCGGATTGCCTGTTCGCGCGCATGTCGGGCTCGGGCGCCGCCGCCTTCGGCATCTTCGTCAAGCCGTCCGCGGCCGAACGCGCCGCCGAGCGCATCAAGGCGGCCAAGCCCGACTGGTGGGTGACGGCGGCAACGACCGGGGGATCGTAGGCGGAGGACACATGGCCGACCAGGTCGACAAGCCGTTCATTGCCGTCAGCTTCGCGGTGCTGACCGTCTCGGACAGCCGCACGCTGGAAGACGACCGCTCGGGAACAACGCTGGCCGAGCGCATCGCGGCGGCCGGGCACCGGCTCGCCGACCGCAAAATCGTCAAGGACGATGTGCGCAAGATTCGCAGTGTCCTGCGCAAGTGGATCGCCGACCCGGCCATCGATGCGGTCATCACCACCGGCGGCACCGGCTTTACCGGCCGCGACGTGACGCCGGAGGCGGTCGAGCCGCTGTTCGACAAGCGCATGGACGGCTTCTCGGCCGTCTTCCATCGCCTGAGCTACGACAAGATCGGAACCTCGACGATCCAGTCACGGGCGACGGCGGGGCTTGCCAACGGCACCTTCGTCTTCTGCCTGCCGGGATCGCCCGGCGCCTGTCGCGACGCCTGGGACGGCATCCTCGTCAAGCAGTTCGACTATCGCCAGCCACCGTGCAACTTCGTCGAGATCATGCCGCGCCTCGACGAGCATCTGAAACGCGCGACGCTTCGGAAGCCGCGGACGTAGCGCGCGACTGCTCCGCCAGCCAGGCGGATTTTGCCACCAGGCGCGCGGTGCTGCCGCCGCGGATCATGCTCAAGAGCCAGGCCAACGGGCCGGACGGCAGCCGCCCGCCGCGGAAGATCGCCGAGCGCTTCTGTGCCTGACCGCCGACCAGCGTGCGGTCGATGAAGGCCATCGCGTCGGATTGCCACTCCGGCTGAAAGATGTGCGACGCCGGCGTGAAAAGCAGCCAGTCGCCGCGCGCCTGCTCGACCGCCGAGCGGGTGGCATCGGCCTCTCCGGCGGCCTCGATGATCGTGCAGCCGGCGGCGTCGGCCACATCGCGGGTGGCGTCGTCGGAGCCCCGATCGATGACGATGACGTCGCGGATCAGCCCTTCCGTGGCTGCCGGCACAAGCGCGGCAAGCGCATGGGCCAGGCTGATCTCCTCGTTCAGCGTCTCGATGATCGCGGTGATCATAGGCCGTACATACGGCACACGGTCGGCTTGTGACGACTGGAAATTTCGCCGGCGCGTCATATTTGAAGAATGTTCTTGATTTGTTCCAGTCTGCGCACTAGGAATATTTTCATGGAACGACGCCCGACCCGATTCGCCGAAGACAGCCGCCGGCCCACCGACGATTTCGTCGGCGTCGGCATCGATCCGACCCGCCGCCGCGGGCGCGGCGCCGAGAGCAACCGCTCGGGCCGTTTCGAGCCCACCACCCGCGAGGCGGTCGACGACGGCTGGGCGTCGATCGAGGCGCTGCCGCCGCTGAAGACGGAAGTGCAGGAAGAGGCGGCGCGCCAGATCATCACCCGCAACACATCGCCCGACATCTCCTTCGACCGTTCGATCAATCCCTATCGCGGCTGCGAGCACGGCTGCGCCTACTGCTTCGCGCGGCCGACGCACGCCTATATGGGCCTGTCGCCGGGGCTCGACTTCGAGACGCGGCTGTTCGCCAAGCCGAATGCGGCGCGGCTTCTGGAAAAGGAACTGGCCAGGCCGGGCTATCAGGTGCGCACCATGGCGATCGGCACCAATACCGATCCCTATCAGCCGATCGAGCGCCGCTACCGCATCATGCGCGAGATCCTGGAGGTGCTCGACCGGGTGAGCCATCCGGTCGGCATCGTCACCAAGTCGGCGCTGGTCACGCGCGACATCGACATCCTGGCGCGCATGGCGACACGCGGCCTGGTCAAGGTGGCGCTGTCGGTGACCACCCTCGACCGCAAGCTGGCGCGCGCCATGGAGCCGCGCGCGGCGACGCCGGAACGGCGGCTCGATGCGTTGCGCCTGCTGTCGTCGGCCGGCGTGCCGACGACGGTGATGGTGGCGCCGGTGATTCCGGCGCTCAACGAGAGCGAGATCGAGCGCATCCTGGAAGCCGCGGCCGCGGCCGGCGCGCGCGAGGCGGGCTATGTGCTGCTCCGCCTGCCGCTGGAGGTGCGCGACATCTTCAAGGAGTTTCTCGAGCGCGACTATCCCGACCGGGCCAAGCACGTGCTGTCGGTGATCCGCTCCATGCGCGGCGGCAAGGACTACGATTCGGAATGGGGCAAGCGCATGCGCGGCGACGGCCCCTATGCCTGGCAGATCGGCCGGCGCTTCGAGATGGCGGCGCGGCGGCTTGGTATCAACCGCGAGAAGTTGAGGCTGAGGACCGACCTGTTCACCGCGCCCGGCGCCGAGCGGCAGCTCGACCTCTTCGGCGGCCAGAAGGCCGCGTAGTAGAAGGCCGTCTTTACGGCCGGCGCTCCTGAAAGCGTCGCTTGCCTGGGCGGGCTGCCGGCGGCAGGCTCCGCCAATGCTGCAGAAGGCAACCGATTCGCCTGAAGCGCCGGAGGCGCCCACCGACCGTTACGAGCGGCGGGCGCGGCGGCGCGGGTGCCAGCTGGTCGCCGGCGTCGACGAGGCCGGGCGCGGCCCGCTGGCCGGGCCGGTGGTCGTCGCCGCGGTCGCCTTTGCCGACCGGCGCTATCCGGACGGGCTCAACGATTCGAAGAAGCTGACGCCTGCCCAGCGCGAGCGCCTCTATGACGCGATCCTCGACCGGGCGGCGGTGTCGATCGCCATCGCCAGCCGGGCGCGCATCGACCGCATGAACATCCTCCGGGCCTCGCTGTGGGCGATGAGCCGGGCGGTCGCCGGCCTGCCCGAGAGGCCCGATCACGTTCTGGTCGACGGCAACATGCAGCCGCCGGGGCTTGCCTGCGCCTGCGAGACGGTGATCGGCGGCGACCGTCTCAGCGTGTCGATCGCCGCCGCGTCGATCGTCGCCAAGGTGACGCGCGACCGGCTGATGACCGCCATCGGGCGCGCTTTTCCCGATTACGGCTTCGAGCGGCACATGGGCTATTCGACGCCGGCCCATTTCGCCGCGCTGAAGGCATACGGCCCCTGCCCGCACCACCGGCAAAGCTTCGCGCCGGTGCGCGAGCAGCAACTCGCCCTGGATCTTTAGCTGGATCACAGCGGCGCGGCCTCATGGGCGGCCTCATGGTGAGGTGCGCGCGTGAGCCGCGCCTCGAACCATGGGGCCCATCCTTCTAGGCCCGCCTTTGGCGGGCTCCTCAGGATGAGGCCTCGAAAACGACAAGGGCCGCCTTTCGGCGGCCCTGAGCAATTCCTGGAAAGACGCGGCAGGCTCAGTTGAGCTTGGTGCGGACTTCGCCGATCGCCTTGTCGATGAGCGCGGCGCCGCCCTCGCCCCTGGCGCGGACGCTGAGGAGCTTCTCGGCGGCGGCAATCGCCACGTCGGCGGACAGCGCCCGCACTTCCTGCAGGGCCTGAACCTCGGCCTGGGCGATCTTCTGCTCGGCCAGCCGGGTGCGGCCGGCAACGTATTCTTCCATGCGGTTCTTGGCCTCGACCGCCAGCGCCTCGGCCTCGCGCTTGGCCTGGTCGATGATCTCCTCGGTCTCGACCTCGGCCTCGCGTGCCCGGCGCTGATAGTCGGCGAGCAGCGCCTGGGCCTCCTCGCGCAGCCGGCGCGCCTGGTCGAGCTCGTTGCGGATCGACGCGGCACGCCTGTCGAGCGTGGCGGCGATCTGCCCGGGGACCTTCAGGTAGACGATGATGCCAATGAAGATGATGAGCGAGACGAGTGCCCAAAACGGTGCGTCGAACATCTTTTGAGCCCCCTACTTCGCCATCGATCGCTGAACGGCCTCGTCGACCTCGGCGCGGCCGACCTCGGCACCGGTCAGCGAGGCGACGATCGCCTCGGTCGCGTCGCCGGCGATGGCGCCGACGTCGGAGAGCGCCTTGGCCTTGATCTCGCCGATGCGCGCCTCGGCGGCGGCCAGCTGCTGGTTGAGAGCGCCCTCGGCTTCGGCGCGATGCGCGTCGGAGGCCGCCTTGGCTTCCTCGCGGGCGGTCTCGGCGATGGTGAAGGCCTTGGCGCGGGCATTGGCCAGCGCTTTCTGGTAGGCCGTCTCGGCGTCTTCCGACTCCTGCTTCAACCGCTCGGCCATGTCGAGATCGCTGGCGATGCGGTCGCGACGATCCTCGAGAATGCCGCCGATGCGCGGCAGGGCGACCTTCGCCATCAGGTAGTAGAGGAGGGCGAAGGTGATCGCGAGCCACAGGAGCTGCGAGGGAAACGTCGAGGAATCGAACGGCGGAAACGACTTTTGCTCGCCCGGCGGCGGCGCCGCGGTGCCGGCGGTGGTCGCCGGTGTCGGCTGCGTTGCCTGGGCCAGCGTCATCGGCTGCTGGGGTGCGGCCATTACCTATCCCCGACCTTTGGTTTCTTGCCGGCGGCTCAGCCGAACAGCAGGATCAGCGCGATCAGCAGCGAGAAGATGCCGAGCGCCTCGGTGATGGCGAAGCCGAAGATCAGGCGGCCGAACTGGCCGTCGGCGGCTGCCGGGTTGCGGATGGCGCCGGCCAGGTAGTTGCCGAAGATGTGGCCGAGGCCGATGCCGGCGCAGCCCATGCCGATGCACGCGATACCGGCGCCGATTGCCTTTGCTGCTGCAAGTTCCATGTCGAAGCTCCTGCTCAGAGATCTGTGGGTCGAAAAAAGATCAGCCGTCAGTGGCTGGGGTGAAGCGCGTCGTTCAGGTAGATGCTAGTCAGAATGGCGAAGACGTAAGCCTGCAACGCCGCCACGAGCAATTCCAGCGCGGTCAGCGCGACCGTGGCAGCCAGCGGCAAAAGCGCGCCGAACCAGCCGAGCACACCGAGCGAGCCGAGCGCCGTGACGAAGCCGGCGAACACCTTCAGCGTGATGTGGCCGGCCAGCATGTTGGCGAAAAGGCGGATCGACAGGCTGAGCGGCCGCGACAGGAACGACAGAAACTCGATGACGACGATGAACGGCAGGATCGCCGCCGGTACGCCGCTCGGCACGAACAGCTTGAGGAAGCCCAGTTTGTGCCGCATGAAGCCGACCACGATCACCATGAAGAACACGACCAGCGCCAGCGCCGCCGTGATGATGATGTGCGAGGTGATGGTGAAGAAATAGGGGAACATGCCCCACAGGTTGCCGACCAGCACGAACATGAACGTCGTGAAGACGAAGGGGAAGAACTTCATCCCCTCGCTGCCGGCCGATTCGCGCAGCGTCTGCGCCATGAATTCGTATGTCATCTCGGCCGCCGACTGCCAGCGCGACGGCACCAGGCCGCGTCCGCGCGTCGACAGGATCAGGAAGGCCGAGGCGCCGGCGACGGTCAGCACCATGAACAGCGCCGAATTGGTGAAGGACAGGTCAACCCCGCCGATTTCGATCGGGATGAGCTTCTGGATGTGAAACTGGTGGATCGGATCGTACAAGTCAGTCCCTCGTCACCGCTTGCCGTCGAACAAATCGTCCGGCCCGGCCGGCCCCGGCTTCGCCAGGCCAGCTGACCTGAGGACGGTCAGGATTCCGGCAGCGAAACCCAGAAGCAAGAAAATTATCATCCCCCAGGGGCCGGTTCCGAACAGCCGGTCGACCCCCCATCCCAGTGCCGCGCCGAGGATAACCCCCGCCACGAAATCCGCGCCGAGCCGGAGAGCCAGGGCAAAGCCCGGATTCTCCGAGTTCTCCTCGGCATGTGCGGGCGCTTCACTCTTACCGCGCCGCCCACCCAGCTGACGATCGAGATCGCGCAGCCGGCTGGACAATCCTGCCGGCCGGTCAGTCGACAGGTCCGGCTTGCCGTCCCCGTCGCCCATTCGCCGCTCCTTCGCCTTGGCGATTAGTCCCGGCGCCCCCGAAAGCCGCGCGCACAATAGTTAGCGCCCTTGAGCGTGTCAAGGATAGGTCAGCACCGCTTATCTATTTGTAATATCGCTGCTTTTCGCCACTGTCGGGCACGCCGCGGGCGGTGCGACAGGCGCCTTTCCATGGGCGCCCGCGGCGTGCGAAAAAGGACCCCATGGCCGATTCCGACGAAAAGCGCCGCAGCCGGGGCGCGGTGCCGATCTCCGCGCTGGTCGGGCGCGTGATCAATCCGATCGCCCGCAAGCGCGGATTTGCCGCGGCCGACCTGATCGCAGCGTGGGCGGACGTGGTCGGCGCCGAGCTTGCCGAATGCACGCGGCCGGAGAAGATCGTGTGGCCGCGCGGCGAGGCCAATGCCGACCGGCCGGGCGTGCTGACACTCAGGGTGGAGGGCCCGCGGGCGGTAATCGTCCAGCACCAGCTCGACCAGATCGTCGAGCGGGTGAACGCCTTCTTCGGCTACGCCGCGGTCGGCCCGGTGCGCATCGTGCAGGCGCCGCTCGGGCGGACGCCCAAGCCGGCGCCAACGGGCGAGGAGCCGCTGGCGCCCGAGGCGGCGGCGCGGCTCGCCACGGCCATCGGCGGCGTCGACAACCAGCCCCTGCGCGAAGCCCTCGACAGGCTCGGCCGCGGCGTGCTCAAACGACACAAGCAAGCGTGATTGGACGCGGCGTCGAAACGCCGTAATTAGTCACGCGAATTTACCGCCCAAAATGGCGGTCCAGCGCCAGAATCCCCCTTTCCGCAAGGAACCGAAACAGTGAAGTGGAACTCCCGGCAAATTCTCATTCTTGTGGCAGCCGTCGTGGTCATCGCCGCCGGCGTCGTCTTCTTCATCACCCGCAGCGGGCAGTCGAACGTCGATCTCGGCGCTGGCAGTGGCGGCGACAGCGGCGCCCCGACCGGGCCGACCCAGACGGAGCTGATGGTCGCCGGACCGCTCGGCGAGATCGCCGAGGGCGATCCCAAGGCGCCCAATACCATCATCGAATACGCCTCGATGACCTGCTCGCACTGCGCCGACTTCCACAACACGGTCTATCGCGCGTTCAAGACGAAATATGTCGACAGCGGCAAGGTCTATTTCATCTTCCGCGAGTACCCGCTCGATCCGCTGGCGACCTCGGCGGCGATGCTGGCGCGCTGCGGCCCCAAGGACCGCGAATTTCCGATGATCGACCTCCTGTTCGACCAGCAGAACAACTGGGCCTTCGTCAAGGATCCCAAGACGGCGCTCATCAATCTGGTGAAACAGGCCGGAATCAGCGAAGCCGACTTCAACGCCTGCTTGACGAATCAGAAGATACTAGACGGAGTGAACTGGGTGAAGGATCGCGCCTTCAAGCAGTTCGGGGTCGATGCGACACCCACGTTCTTCATCAACGGCGTTGAGCATCCCGGTGAGCAGACGCTTCAGGAACTCGACGCGATTCTCGGTGGCTAGCCGGGACATAGGCTTTCGGGCGGTGTCCCCGGGGTGCCGCCCGAAAACGGGAGCTGACGTTTGAAGTTCACGCGACTGCGTGTCCTCGGGTTCAAGTCGTTCGTCGAAGCGACCGAATTCCCCATCGAGCCGGGCCTGACCGGCGTTGTCGGGCCGAACGGCTGCGGCAAGTCCAATCTGGTCGAGGCGCTGCGCTGGGTGATGGGCGAAAGCTCGTACAAGGCCATGCGCGCCTCGGGCATGGACGACGTCATCTTCCAGGGCAGCGGCAACCGTCCGGCGCGCAACACGGCGGAAGTGTCGCTGGCCGTCGACAACGCCGACCATGTGGCGCCGGCGGCCTTCAACGAGGCCGATGCGCTCGAAGTGACGCGGCGCATCGAGCGCGAGGCGGGATCGATCTATCGCATCAACGGGCGCGACGTGCGCGCCCGAGACGTGCAGCTTCTGTTCGCCGATGCCTCGACCGGCGCCCATTCGCCGGCGATCGTCGGCCAGGGCAAGATCGGCGAGCTGATCGCCGCCAAGCCCGTCGACCGCCGCGCGCTGCTGGAAGAGGCGGCGGGCATTGCCGGCCTGCACAATCGCCGCCACGAGGCGGAGCTCAGGCTGCGCGGCGCCGAACAGAACCTCTCCCGCCTCGACGACGTGATCGGCGAGATCGAGCAGCAGCTCGACGGGCTCAAGCGCCAGGCGCGCCAGGCAATACGCTACCGCAACCTGTCGGGCGAAATCCGCCGGGCCGAGGCGACGGTGCTGCATCTGCGCGCGCTCGCCGCCGGCGAGGCGCTCGGCGAAGCCGAGACGGCACTCGCCACGGCAACCGCACAGGCCAACGAACGCGCCAGCGAACAGGCGGAAGCCGCCAAGAACCAGGCTGTCGCCGCGGCGAGCCTGCCGGACCTCCGCGACGCCTCGGCGCGTGCCGCGGCCGCCGCGCAGCGCATCACGCTGGCCGCGGAAGCGCTCAATGCCGAGGAAGGGCGCATCAAGAACCGGCTCGCCGAACTCGACCGCCGCCTCGCCCAGCTTGCCGACGACATCGCCCGCGAGGAGCGCATGGTCGCCGACAACAGCGCCATCATCGCCCGGCTGAACGAGGAGGAGCAGGAGCTCGAAGCCGCCAACGCGGCGATGAACGAGCGCCAGGCGACCGCCGCCAGCCGCCGCCGTTCGGCCGAGGTCGCGGTCGGCGAGAGCGAGCGTGAGCTTGCCGAGCTGACCCGGCAGCATGCCGAGGTGACCGCCGCGCGCAGCCAGTATGAGCGCGCCGCGCGCGAGGCCACCGAGCGGGCGGCGAAGCTCCGCGGCGAAATCGACAAGGTGCGCGGCGAGATCGCCGCGCTCGACGACTCCGGCGACGCGACGATCGTCGCCGAGCGGTGGCAGGCTGCGGAAACCGCCGAGAACGCGACACGCACCGCCGAAGCGGCCGCCAATGCGGCCGAGCAGTGTGTGGCGGCGGCGCGCGAGGCACGCACCAGCGCCCGCGAGCAGCTGACGGAAGCCGACCATGCGCTGAGCAAGCTCGAGACCGAAGCGGCGACGCTGGCCGCGATCCTCGCGTCACAAGCGCCGGCCGGCCATGCGCCGGTGATCGATTCGGTGACCGTCGACGGCGGATTCGAAGCGGCGCTGGGGGCTGCCTTCGGCGACGATCTCGACGCCGCGATCGACGAAGATGCGCCGGCTCGCTGGCGCCAGATCGACGCCACGGCCGAAGACGGGGCGCTGCCCGAGGGCATCGGATCGCTCACCGCCCATGTGCGGGCGCCGGCCGTGCTGGCCCGCCGCCTTGCGCTGACGGGCCTGATCGAACGCGCCGACGGAGCGCGCCTGCAGACGATGCTGCGACCCGGCCAGCGCCTGGTCAGCCGCGAAGGCGACCTGTGGCGCTGGGACGGCTATGTCGCCGCGGCCGACGCGCCGCGCGCCGCCGCCCAGAGGCTGGCGAGCCGCAACCGTCTTGCCGAGTTGGACGCCGAGATGGCGCCTGCGAAAGCGACGGTCGACGCCGGACGGGCGGCGCTGGAACGGGCCGAGGCGGACCTCAGCCAAGCGACCGAAGGGGAGCAGCTGGCGCGCGCGGCTCTGCGTGGTGCCCGCACGGCGCTCGACAATGCCCGCCGGGCGCTGACCGAGGCCGAGCGCGAAGAAAGCCGCATCGCCGCCAAGCGCAGCGGCCTCGACGAGGCGCTGGCGCGGCTGACGGCGAACCTCTCCGAAACCGAGACGGGGGAAGCGCAGGCCCGCGCCGGCCTGGCCGAGGCGGCCGACCCGCAGGCGCTGGCCGACGCCCTCGCCGTCCAGCGCGAGAAGGTCAACGAGGACCGCGCCGTCCTGGCGGAAGCCCGCGCGGCAGTGGAAAGCCTGACGCGCGAAGCCGAGTTGCGGACCGGGCGGCTGGCGGCAATCGCCGTGGAGCGGCAGAACTGGCACGAGCGGGCGGCCAACGCCGGCAACCAGATCGCGACGCTGACCGCGCGCCGCGGCGAGACCGCGACCGAGCGCGAGACGCTGTCGGCCGAACCGGCGCGCATCGAGGAGAAGCGCAAGGCGCTGCTGTCGGAAGCATCGGCGGCGGAGACGGCGCGCGGCAAAGCGGCGGACGCGCTCGCCACCGGCGAGGCCGTGCTGGCGGAAGCCGACCGAATTGCGCGCGCGGCGCTCGATGCGCTGGCCGAGGCCCGCGAGCAGCGCGGCCGCGCCGAGGAGCGCGTGGTGGCGGCGCGCGAGCGGGTCGCCGAAGTCGCCGAGCGCATTTTGGAGACGCTGAACTGCACCGCGGTGGAGGTCTTTGCCGAGACCGGCCTCAAGCCGGACGCCCCACTGCCGGCGCTGGCCGATACCGAAGCGCGGCTGGAGCGCTATCGCAACGAGCGCGAGCGGCTTGGCGCGGTCAACCTGCGCGCCGAGGCGGAGGCGGCGGAACTCGCCGAGCGGCGCGATGCGCTGACCGGCGAGCGCGACGACCTGATCGCCGCCATCCACCGCCTGCGCCAGGGCATTTCCGGCCTCAACCGCGAGGGACGCGAGCGGCTGATGGCGGCCTTCGACACGGTGAACGAGCACTTCAAGCGCCTGTTCACCCATCTCTTCGGCGGCGGCACGGCCGAGTTGCAGCTCACCGATTCCGACGACCCGCTGGAGGCGGGGCTGGAGATCGTGGCGCGGCCGCCGGGCAAGAAGCCGCAGATCATGACGCTGCTCTCCGGCGGCGAGCAGGCGCTGACGGCACTGTCGCTGATCTTCGCCGTGTTCCTGACCAACCCGGCCCCGATCTGCGTGCTCGACGAGGTGGACGCGCCGCTCGACGACGCCAATGTCGTGCGCTTCTGCAACCTCTTGGAAGAGATGGCGCGCTCGACCGATACGCGCTTCATCACCGTCACCCACAACCCGATCACCATGGCGCGCATGAACCGGCTGTTCGGCGTCACCATGGCCGAGCGTGGCGTCTCGCAACTCGTCTCCGTCGACCTGGAGACGGCCGAGAGCTTCCGCGAGGCGGTGTAGGGCGATCTCGGCTCTCTGCGTCGTCCCCCCCTCCCGCACCGGGGCACCCCTCTCGCGGATTTCCAAAACCGGTTTGCCCATGCAAACAGGGGAAATCCGAGCTGCCCTTCAAGGGGGAGGTGGGGACACCTCGGATGCCAAGACAGACTGAAGGCTCGGCCGGCTTGAAGCCCTTGCATTTCTCAGGCGCCTGCTCCATCTGGGCAGGCACACGGCGAGCGCACGACAGGAGAGACCGATGGACAAGACCGCGACGATTGCCTTCGCCCGCGTCCCTTCGTTCGCTTCGGTCTCTTGCCATGCCCTCCCCTGCCGCGCCCATCGTCGCGCTTACCGGCGTCACGCTGACAACGCCTGACGGCCGACCGCTTCTCGAAAACCTCGATCTCGTCTTCGGCGCCGACCGCACCGGCCTGGTCGGCCGCAACGGCATCGGCAAGTCGACGCTGCTGCGCGTGATCGCCGGTGTGGCCGAGGCGCATGCTGGCGCGGTCGAGCGCACCGGCCGCGTCGCCATGCTGCGCCAGACGGTCCAGGCCGACGACGACGAGACACTCGCCGATCTCCTCGGCGTCCGTTCTGCCCTTGCGCGCTTCCACCGTCTGGAGGCCGGCCGGGGCTCGCTCGCCGACGCAGCGGAAGCGGACTGGACGCTCGAACCGCGGCTCGAAGCCGCCTTGTCTGAAGTCGGCCTCGCTGGTGTTGCGCCGGAACGGCCGCTCGCCGCGCTCTCCGGTGGCCAGCGCACGCGCGCCGCGCTTGCCGCCCTGCTCATCGCCGAGCCGGACCTCATCCTGCTCGACGAGCCGACCAACAATCTCGACGCCGACGGGCGCGCAGCGATCGCCCGTGTGCTTGCCGGCTGGAAGAAGGGCGCCATCGTGGTGAGCCACGACCGCACGCTGCTTCGCGCGATGGACCGCATCGTCGAGCTGTCGAGCCTCGGTGCGCGCATCTATGGCGGCGGCTACGACCTCTACGCCGCGCGCAAGCAGGAGGAACGCGCCGCGGCGGAGCGCGGCCTCCTCGTCGCCAGGCGCGCGGCAAGCACCATCGAGCGGCGTATCCAGACGGCGCGTGAGCGCAAGGCGCAACGCGATGCGCAGGGCGCGCGCAATCGCGCCAAAGGCGACGCTCCGAAGATGCTGCTCGACGCCCAGAAGGAGCGCAGCCAGAAGACCGCGGGCGGCGCCAGCGCGCTGGCCGACCGGCAACGCACGGCTGCGGCCGAGGCCCTGTCGGAGGCAGAAGCGGCGGTGGAACGCGTCCGCCGCCTGTCGGTGAAGCTGCCGTCGACCGGGCTGCCGGCGGGGCGCACGGTGCTCACCTTCTCCGGCGTCGGCTTCGCCCATCCCGGCGGTGCGCCGCTCTTTGCCGGCGTCGACTTCACCATGACCGGGCCGGAGCGCGTGGCGCTCACCGGCCCGAACGGCACCGGCAAGTCCACCTTCCTGAAGCTCGCCAGCGGCGCGACGGAGCCGACATCCGGCTCGGTGCTGAGGCCGGTCGCTGCGGTCGTGCTCGACCAGAACGTCGCGATCCTCGATGCGCAGGCGACCATCCTCGACAATTTCCGCCGGCTCGATCCGGTGGCAACGCCCAACCAGGCCCATGCGGCGCTGGCCCGCTTCCTCTTCCGCAACGCGGACGCGCTGAAGCCGGTCGGTGCGCTCTCCGGCGGCGAAGTGCTGCGCGCCGGGCTTGCCTGTACGCTCGGCGGCAGCCACCCGCCCCAGATTCTCATGCTGGACGAACCGACCAACCATCTCGATCTCGATTCGATCGCGGCGATCGAGGCGGCGCTCGCCGATTTCGACGGCGCGCTGCTGGTGGCCAGCCATGACGAGGATTTCCTCGCCGCCATCGGCATCGAACGGCGGCTTGCCTTTCCGCTGACCGAGGGCGCATGACCGCCGCGCGTGCCCTCCTCGCCTGGTACGACCGCCACGCCCGCAAACTGCCCTGGCGGGTCGGGCCGAAGGAGCGGGCGCGCGGGGTGAAGCCCGATCCCTATCGCGTGTGGCTCTCCGAGATCATGCTGCAGCAGACCACGGTCACGGCGGTGAAGCCCTATTTCGACGCCTTCCTGGCGCGCTGGCCGGATGTGGCGGCGCTTGCCGCCGCGCCGCGCGAGGAGGTGCTGAAGGCGTGGGCCGGGCTCGGCTACTACGCCCGCGCCCGCAACCTGCATGCCTGCGCTGAAGCGATCGCGCGCGACCACGGCGGCCGTTTCCCGACGACGGCGGCGGGGCTGAAGGCGCTGCCCGGCATCGGCGACTATACGGCGGCGGCGATCGCGGCGATCGCCTTCGACGAGGCCGTCGCGGTGGTCGACGGCAATATCGAGCGGGTGATCGCGCGGCTCTTCGCCATCGACACGCCGCTGCCCGCCGCCAAGAAGGACATCCGCGCCCGCCAGCAGGAGATGACGCCCGAGCAACGTGCCGGCGACTATGCCCAGGCGATGATGGACCTGGGTGCGGCGATCTGCACGCCGAAGCGGCCAGCCTGCGCGCTCTGCCCGCTCATCGAGCCATGCGTTGCGCATGCGCACGGCTCGGAGGAACGCTATCCGGTGAAGGTGGAGAAGACCGTCCGCCCGACGCGGACCGGTGCCGCCTTTGTCGCCGTTCGCGACGACGACGCGGTGCTCCTCCGGCGGCGGCCGGACAAGGGATTGCTGGGCGGCATGACGGAAGTCCCCGGAACCGATTGGGTGAATCGGGCCAGCGACTTCAATCCGGCCGCTCATGCTCCGATTCAGGCGGACTGGCGTTCCCTGCCCGGCACGGTCGTGCATGTGTTCACGCATTTCAGGCTGGAACTGAACGTGTATTGCGCGCGCGTCGGGGCGATGGAACAAGCGCCGCCGGGCTGCTGGTGGGCGCCGGCGGAGACGCTGGCCAGCGAGGCGCTGCCGAGCGTGATGAAGAAGGTCATCGAGGCGGCGCTGCCTGGCGCGACGCGTCGGACAAAGGACGGACAGGCACGGTGAACGCAATTCGGCATATCGTCTTCGACATCGGCAGGGTGCTGCTCGAATGGGACGCGGAGATCCCCTACCGGCGGCTTATCCCCGACGCGGCCGAGCGACACTATTTCCTCACGCACGTCTGCGGGCACGACTGGATCATCGCACAGGACCGCGGGCGGTCATGGCCCGAAGCCGAAGCGGCACTGATCGCCGAGTACCCGCAATACGAGGCGATGATCCGCGCCTTCCGCCCGCACTGGGCCGAGATGGTGCCGCGCCATATGCCGGACACGCTGGAAGTCTGCGATGGGCTGATCGCCAAGGGCTACGACGTGACGGCGCTGACCAATTTCGGCGCCGACACCTTCGAAGAAGCGCGACAGCGGTTCCCGTTCCTCAACCGGTTCCGCGGCATCACGGTGTCGGCCCATATCCATCTGCTGAAGCCGGAGCTTGCCATCTACCGGCACCACGAGAAGACCTTCGGCCTCGACCCGGCGGCGACCCTGTTCTTCGACGACAACCACCCCAATGTGGAGGGCGCGCGGGCCGCCGGCTGGAACGCGGAGCAATTCGTCGGCGCGGAGACGCTGCGCGCCGACCTCGCCCGCTACGGCGTGGCGCTGGATTAGGCCGGGCGGGCGTGTCGCCCGCCGGCTGCGGACTTCAGCCCTATGAAGGAGGTCACCCGCGTCAGGCGGGCCAGACCGGGTTGGACCATGCCGAGCGGCCGGCGGTGTCGGTCACCACCAGGCGGAACCAGTCGTCGGCGAAACGTTCGAGAGAGAGGCTTGCCCGGGTCAACGCGCGCCCGGCAACATGGACGGCGCGGCTGCCGCGCCCGACGACCGCGACGTTGGCCGCCGGCGAGCATTCCACATGGGCCTCGCCGCCTGCGACCGCGAAGGCGTGAATGAGCGGCCCCTGGCTCGAATAGTAATCGCCGGCCTTCATGGCGGCGGTGAGCGCATCAGGCTCGTTGGATTCGGCCTTCGCCATCATCCAGCCGCCGAAACCGTCATCGATCCTGAAATGGGCGTCGTCCGCGGCGTAGCCGGTCAGGCGATGCCCCTCGTTGAGGAGCAGGTCGAGCAGACCGGTGCCGTCGCTGCGGGCGCATTCCAGCGCACAGCCGTGGTTGTAGATCTCGACGGCGTGGGCATGGGGGGCCATGGCGCGGCCGTCGGCTTCGCTGAGGCCCGACCATTGCGGGTGGGCGATGCCGACGAAGGCACCGGCGGCCTTCGCCCGCGCGGCAAGCGCGACGCCGGTCTCGCTCTCGCCGGTCGGGGCAAAATCCTCGGGCAGGCCGGCGGCCAGAACGTGCCAGATCTCGCCATGGCTGTTGGCCGGCGCGTGGATCTCGGCGCCGAGGATGGTGGTGAAGGCGTTGGTGCGGAACGGCCGGGTATCGGCGATCGGAAAGCGGTACCGGCCGAGGAAATGATCCGACAGGCAGAGGAAGTCGTAGCCGGCCTCGCGATAGAGGCGGCAGACCTCGGCCGGCTCAAGGCGCCCGTCGGACAGGGTGGAGTGGGTGTGGATGTTGCCCCGCCAGAACCGGCCGGGCGCCAGAAACGCGTGCGTGCCCATGGGCATCACCTGTCGCCGATGTCGACGACATGACGATGACAGCGTGACGCGGCCCGGGTCAATCCGACGTGGCGATCACGCCCCGGCGCTGTGCAGCGCGCGCCGTGCCAGCGCCCTCAGCTCATCGATGGGGGCGCGCACGCCGTCGACGATGGTGTGCCAGTAGGTCCAGCCGTTGCACGCCTCGAGGCCCTGCACCAGCGCCCCGACGCGATGGATGGAGCCGGTGTGCGACCCGGCGCGCACGGTGCCGTCGGCGCGCACCTCCGCCACATGGTTGGAGCGGGCATCGGTGAGGATGGCGCCGGGCGCGATCAGACCGGCCTCGACCAGCGAGCCGAAGGGGACGCGCGGCTCGCCGCGCTTGCCCGCGCTGACGACGATCGCCGAAGGCGGCGCCGGCTCGACCGCGTCGATGCGCGCCTCGGCCGCGGCGATGTAGCTCTCCTCGCGCTCGATGCCGACGAAATGGCGGCCGAGCCGCTTGGCAACCGCGCCGGTGGTGCCGGTGCCGAAGAAGGGGTCGAGCACGACGTCGCCGGGGTTGGAGTTGGCGAGCAGGATGCGGTGCAGAAGCGCTTCCGGCTTCTGGGTGGGATGGGCCTTGTGCCCCTCCCCGTCCTTCAGCCGCTCCAGCCCGGTGCAGATCGGGAAGAGCCAGTCGGAGCGCATCTGGGTGCCGTCATTGGCTTCCTTCAACGCGTGATAGTTGAAGGTGTAGCCCTTGGCGTTGGCATCGCGGCTCGCCCAGATCAGCGTCTCGTGGGCATTGGTGAAGCGCCGGCCGCGGAAATTCGGCATCGGATTGGTCTTGCGCCAGACGATGTCGTTGAGGATCCAGAAGCCGAGGTCCTGGAGGATAGAGCCGACGCGGAAGATGTTGTGGTAGGAGCCGATCACCCACAGGGCGCCGTTCGGCTTCAGCACCCGGCGGGCGGCATAGAGCCAGGCGCGGGTGAAATCGTCATAGGCGGAGAAGGAGGCGAACTTGTCCCAGTCGTCGTCGACGGCATCGACCTCCGACTGGTCGGGCCGGGTCAGGCGGCCTTCGAGCTGCAGGTTGTAGGGCGGATCGGCGAAGATCAGGTCCACCGAGGCGGCGGGGAGCTTTTCCAGCTCGGTAACGCAGTCGCCCTTCAGAATCGTGTCGAGCCAGAGGGCTTCCCCGGCAACTTTCCGCAACGCACCCATGACCACCCCAACGCAACGCAACTCAAGCCGCGCGCCCTCGCGCGGCGGACCTTGCGGGGAATCTTGTGCGGCGTACGGTTAATCCCGGGTTAGGCGGCATGGTTAAGCGGCGGTGAAGATCGCACGCCAGTGCACGACTGCCATGCGCCGCCCCCCTTTCGTGTCGCGGCCGGTGGCGCTAGACAGACGGCGGCGGACCTCCTCCCTCCCCCGCCCGAAGACGGAACCTGCGATGCTTTATGTGTTCGATTGCGACGGCGTGCTGATCGATTCCGAGATCATCGCCTCTACCGTCGATTCCGAGTTTCTGGCCGATTTCGGCTACAAAATCACGCCGCAGGAGGTGACCTTCCGCTTCGCCGGGCTGACCGGCCGGGCGATCGGCGACGTCGTCGAGGCGGAAACCGGCCGCAAACTGCCCGAAGATTTCTTCGAGCGCATCCAGGAAGAGATCGACGGGCGGCTGGCGCGCGATCTCAAGGCGGTGCCCGGCGTCCACGACATGCTCGACCGGCTGGACGGCCAGGCGCTGGCGGTGTGCTCCAATTCGTCAATGGAGCGGCTCAAGATATCGCTGGAGAAGACCCGCCTGTGGGAGCGCTTCATGCCGCATGTCTATTCGGCGACCGAGGTCGGCGACTTGCGGCCGAAGCCGGCGCCCAACGTCTATAGTTACGCCATGGCGCAATTCGGCGCCGATCCGCGCGATACGGTGGTGCTGGAGGATACGGTGTTCGGTATCGCGGCGGGCAAGGCGGCGGGGGCGCGGGTGATCGGCTTCACCGGCGGCGCCCATACCTGGCCGAGCCATTCCGACCTGTTGACCGATGCCGGCGCCGAGACGGTGATCAACCGGCTCATCGACCTGCCGGCGACGGCCGAGGCCCTGCTTGCCTGGGAGGGCATGCCCGACTAACCCGGCCGGGCCCCCCTGCGGCATGTCATCGCAACCCGGCATTTACCAACCCGGCTAGCAGTCGTTTCATGTTCCTGCCGTATTAGGCGGACCATGGTCCCGCGCCGACCGTCTCCTCCCTCAGCCCGCGGGCTGCCCCATATATGCGGCGTAATCCACGCCGCCATTCGCCATGTCGATTGACCAAGCATCCGCAAACGAACCGGCGCGGCTCCTGCCGCACATACGCCTTGCGGTGCCCGACCGGCTGCGCGCACTGGTGCGCGGCAGCGAGGTGTGGCTGGTCCTGCTGGCGGCGATCGTCGGGGCCGTCGCCGGTGTCACCGTGGTGGCCATGAACGTGATCGTCGGCGTGATGCACCATCTCCTTTTCGGGATCGGCGCCGGCGACCGGCTGAGCGCGGTGGACGCGCTACCGTCGAATACCGGCTTTCTGATTCCCGTGGTCGGCGGCCTGATCATGGCTGCGATCGCGGTGGTGCTGGCGCGGGCGCACCTCAAGCGGCCGATCGACCCGATCGAGGCCAATGCGCTGCATGGCGGCCGCATGTCGATCCGCGACAGCCTCATCGTCGCCCTGCAGACGATCGTCTCCAACGGCTTCGGTGCCTCGGTCGGCCTGGAAGCCGGCTATACGCAGATGGTTTCCGGCATCGCCTCGCGGCTGGGCATCAACTTCCGCCTCCGGCGCGCGGACCTGCGTATGCTGGTCGGCTGCGGCTCCGCCGGCGCCATCGCCGCCGCCTTCGGGGCACCGCTGACCGGCGCCTTCTACGGCTTCGAGCTGATCATCGGCACCTATACCGCCGCCTCGCTGGCGCCGGTGCTGACGGCCTCGATCGTCGGCGTCCTGGTCTCGCACATGTTCGGCGTCGGGCATTATTCGATCTCGGTCGGGCCACTCTCGGCGTTCCACAGCTCGGCCCTGCCGAACGTGCTGCTGCTGGCGCTCATCTGCGGCGGCGTCGGCATCCTTGTCATGCGCGGCGTCACGCTCACCGAGGTCGCCTTCCGCCGCTCGCGCATCCCGCGCATCGTGCATCCGATCCTCGGCGGGCTGATCCTCGGCGGCCTGGCGCTGGCCAACCCGCACGTGCTCTCCTCCGGCCACGGGGCGCTGAAGCTGATGCTCGATTCGGCGCTGCCGGCGATCGCGCCGCTTGCCCTGCTGCTCGTCCTCAAGGCGAGCGCCTCGGCCGTGTCGCTGGGCTCGGGCTTCCGTGGCGGCCTGTTCTTCGCCTCCCTCTATATCGGCGCGCTGACCGGCAAGCTGTTCGCCGCGGTGATGGCCGCCGTCCTGCCGGCGCTGGCGCCCGACCCGCTGATGGCGACCATCGTCGGCATGAGCGCCACGGCGGTGGCCATCGTCGGCGGGCCGCTGACCATGTCGTTCCTGGCGCTGGAAACCACCGGCGACGTGCCGATCACGCTGGCCGTTCTGGCCGCGGCGATTGTCTCGTCGATCACGGTGCGCGAGCTGTTCGGCTATTCCTTCGCCACCTGGCGGCTGCATCTGCGCGGCGAGACCATCCGCAGCGCCCACGATGTCGGCCGCATCCGCGCACTCACCGTCGGCAGCCTGATGCGCCGCGACGTGCGCACGGTGCTCGGCGACATGCGCCTGTCGGCCTTCCGCCGCGACTTCCCGCTGGGCTCCACCCAGCGCGTGGTGGTGGTCGACGGCGCCGAGCGCTATCTCGGCATCGCGCTCGTCCCTGAGATCCACGCCACCGACCTCAACGGCGAGGGGGAATCCAAGACCATCGGCGAGTTCCTGCACTATCAGAAGGACGCGCTCGAGCCGCAGTTCAACGTCAAGGACGCGATGAAAAAGTTCGACACGACCGAGAGCGAAGCGCTGGCCGTCGTCGAGAGCGGCAGCCGGCGGGTCATCGGCCTGCTGACCGAAGCCCACGCGCTCCGCCGCTATTCGGAAGAGCTCGACCGCGCCCGCCGCGACCTGGTCGGCGAAGGCGGCTGACTGCCCTACTCCGCCGCCTCTTTCCAGGCCGCGGGCTTCTCCCATTTCAGCTTGGGCGAGCGGGCGGCGCGGGTCTCGTCGAGGCGCCGGCGCGGGGCGAACATGGGCGCCTGATGGAAGCGCTCCGTCTCGCCGCGCCTGGCCCGCATCACCAACTCACGGAGTGTCGCGACGAACAGGTCGAGCGAGGCCTTCGATTCCGACTCGGTCGGCTCGATCAGCATGGCGCCGTGGACGACCAGCGGGAAATACATGGTCATCGGATGGAAGCCCTCGTCGATCATCGCCTTGGCGAAATCGAGCGTGGTGACGCCGGTGCCGTCGAGGAAACGGTCGTCGAACAGCGCCTCATGCATGCAGATGCGGTCGCCGAAGGGCTGGCTCATCATGTCGCTGAGGCCGACGCGGACGTAATTGGCGTTGAGCACGGCGTCTTCCGAAGCCTGGCGCAGGCCATCGGCGCCGTGGGAGAGCATGTAGGCAAGCGCCCGCACATACATGCCCATCTGGCCGTGGAAGGCGGTCAGCCGGCCGAAGGGCAGCTCCTCACCTTTAGTGTCGGCGCGGGTCTCGACCAGCACGGCCTTGCCGGCCTGCTGGCGCAGGTACGGCATGGGGGCGAAGGGCGCCAGCGCCTGCGACAGCACCACCGGCCCGGAGCCCGGTCCGCCGCCGCCGTGCGGCGTCGAAAAGGTCTTGTGCAGGTTGATGTGCATGGCATCGACGCCGAGGTCGCCGGGGCGGACCTTGCCGACGATGGCGTTGAAGTTGGCGCCGTCGGCATAGAAATAGGCGCCGGCGAAATGGACGGCCTCGGCGATCGCCGCGATGTCGCGCTCGAACAGGCCGCAGGTGTTGGGGTTGGTCAGCATGATCGCCGCCACCTCCGGCGTCAGACGCTTCTTGACCTCCTCAGGATCGACGGTGCCATCCTCACGCGCCGGCACGGCGACGACCTTGTAGCCGAGCTGGGCGGCGGTCGCCGGGTTGGTGCCGTGGGCGGATTCCGGCACCAGGATGATGCTGCGCTTTTCGCCGCGGGCGGCCAGCGCCGCCTTGATCGTCATCATGCCGCACAGCTCGCCATGGGCGCCGGCCTTGGGACTCAGCGCCACCGCCGCCATGCCGGTCATCTCGATCAGCCAGTGCGACAGCTCGCCGAGGAGATCGAGCGCGCCGGGCACGGTCGACAGCGGCTGCAGCGGGTGAATGTCGGCGAAGCCGGGGAGCCGCGCCATCTTCTCGTTGAGGCGCGGATTGTGCTTCATGGTGCAGGAGCCGAGCGGATACATGCCGGCATCGATGGCGTAGTTCTTCTGGGAGAGGCGCACATAGTGGCGCATCGTCTCCGGCTCGGAGAGGCCGGGCAGATCGATCGGCGTGGTGCGGGCATGCGCGCCGAGTTTATTTTGTTTCCCGGTCGCGCCTTCGGCGCTCCTCGCCTCTTGTTGCTTCCCTGTCGCGCCTCCGGCGCTCCTCGCCTCTTGTTGCTTCCCGGTCGCGCCTCCGGCGCTCCCCGCCTCTTGTTCAGGCAGGTCGACGCCGGTGGTCTCGCTGCGGCCGATCTCGAAGAGCAGCGGCTCCTCGATCTGCAGGCCGCGATTGGCGGTGAAGGTGTCGTGGGCGAAGCCGGTGTCGGCGGCGGGAGCGGTCGGGCGGCCCTGGTCGTTGAGCATCTAGAGGACCTCCTTCAGCGCCGCGACGTAGGCGGCGCGGTCGGCATCGGTGTTGATCTCGGTGGCGGCGACGACCAACAGATCGGCAAGCTCCGGGGCTTCCGGTTCGAGCCGCGAGACCGGCACGCCGGCGAGCACGCCCCGCTTGGCCAGCGCTTCGACGATCGGCGCGGCGGGACGCGGCAGGCGGACGGTGAACTCGTTGAAGAACGATTCGTTCAAGACGCTTACGCCGGGAACCTCCGAAAGCGATTCCGCCAGCTTGAACGCGTGCGCATGGTTGAGCGCGGCCAGCCGCCTGAGCCCGGTCTCGCCGAGAAGCGTCATGTGGATCGAGAAGGCGAGCGCGCAGAGCCCTGAATTGGTGCAGATGTTGGAGGTCGCCTTGTCGCGGCGGATGTGCTGCTCGCGGGTCGACAGCGTCAGCACGAAACCGCGCCGGCCTTCGGCATCCACCGTCTCGCCGCACAGGCGCCCGGGCATCTGGCGGACATATTTCTGGCGGGTGGCGAAGAGGCCGACATAGGGTCCGCCGAAGGTCAGCGGATTGCCGATCGACTGGCCCTCGCCGACGACGATGTCGGCGCCCTCAGGGCCCGGCGGCTCGATGGCGCCGAAGGCGACCGCCTCGGTGAAGACGGCAATGAGCAGCGCGCCCTTCTCATGCGCCTTCTCCGCGATCGGCTTCAGGTCGATGAGCTGGCCGTAGAAGGACGGCGACTGGACGACGACGCAGGAGGTCTCGCCGTCGATGGCGTCGAGGATCGCTTCGGTGCCGGTCGGGTCCGGCGGCAGCTCGAAGACGCCGTCGCTGGAGGAGCGCGAATAGGTGCGCACGACCGAGCGATATTGCGGATGCAGGCCGCCGGAGAGCACTGCCTTCGAGCGCCGCGTGAGGCGATGCGCCATCAGCACCGCCTCGGCGGTTGCCGTCGAGCCGTCATACATGGAGGCATTGGCGACCTCCATGCCGAGAAGATTGGCGACCTGGGTCTGGAACTCGAAGAGGACCTGCAGCGTGCCCTGCGAGATTTCCGGCTGATAGGGCGTGTAGCTGGTCAGGAACTCGGAGCGCTGGATCAGGTGATCGACGCTCGCCGGCACATGATGACGATAGGCGCCGGCGCCGACGAAGAAGGGCACCGAGCCGGCCGGGACGTTCCGCGCCGCCATGCCGCCGAGGATGCGCTCCACCTCGATCTCGCCCTTCGCCCTCGGCAGATCGAGCAGGCGATCGAGGCGCTTGTCGGCCGGCACGTCGGCGAAAAGATCCTCGATCGTCGCGACGCCGATGCGGGCGAGCATCGTCTCACGGTCGGCGTCGGTGTGGGGAAGATAGCGCATGGGCGGAATCCTGTTCGACGCCTAGCCCGCGGCCGCGATGGTGACGCGGGTCAGCAGGGAATTGGCAATGAAGCAGTCGGCGTGGGCGGCGTCGTGCAGGCGCTGCAGCTCGTCGGGCTCCGGCGCCTTGCCGGCAAACGCGATCCGCGGCGCCAGGGTCACCTCGGAAATCCAGAATTTCCCGGCGTCGTTCTTCTCCATGATGCCGACGGCATCGTCCTCGTAGCTCTCAACGATGAAACCGCCACGCCGGGCCAGATCGAGGAAGGTCAGCATGTGGCACGAGGAGAGCGAGGCGATGAGTGCCTCTTCCGGATCGACCGCCGCCTCGACGGTGAAACGGCTCGGCACGACGTGAGGCGAGGCCGTCGCCGGCACCTCGGTGCCGCCGTCGAAGCGCCAGACATGGCCGCGCGTATAACGACCGCGGGCGAAGTCATCGGAATCGGTCCGCCACGAAACGGTTGCCGTGTAGGTGTTGCCGCGCATGGGCGGTGCCCTCACATTCAGATGGTTTCGAGGAAAGCCTTGTAGGCGGCCTCGTCCATGAGCGCCTCGAGGTCGGCGGCACTGTCCGGCTTCAGCTTGATGATCCAGCCGGCGCCTTCAGCCGCCTCGTTGATCGCACCAGGCCCGGAGGACAGCGCCTCGTTGACGGCGACCACCTCGCCGGCCACCGGCGCGAACAGCTCGCTCGCCGCCTTGACCAACTCGACGACGGCGGCCTCGTCGCCCTGGCCGAGCTTCTTGCCGACCTCGGGCAGTTCGACGAAGACGATGTCGCCAAGCTGCTCTTGGGCGTGGTCGGAGATGCCGACCACGGCAACATCGCCCTCAAGGCGGATCCATTCATGGTCTTTGGTGTAGCGCGTGGCCATCGGGGGTACCTCGTCAGGGTTTACGGAAGTAGCGGTGAGGAACGAAAGGCAGGGAGACGACGGTGGCGGCGATTTCCTTGCCGCGCACCATGAGATTGATTTGCGTTGCGGGCTCGGCCGCGCCGGCAGAGACATAGCCCATGGCGATCGGCCCGGCGACGGTGGGACCGAAGCCGCCGGAGGTCACGATGCCGACCGGCCGGCCTTCCATGTCGCGGATCTCGGTGCCGTCGCGGGCCGGCGTCTTGCCGGCCGGCCTGATGCCGACGCGGCGGCGCGCCGGGCTCTCGGCGAGTTCGCGCAGGATGCGTTCGGCACCGGGAAAATCGCCCGCCTCGCGGCGGCGTCTGGAAACGGCGAAGGCGAGATCGGCCTCGACCGGCGAGGTGGTTGCGTCGAGGTCGTGGCCGTTCAGCGGCAGGCCGGCTTCGAGGCGGAGCGAATCGCGGGCGCCAAGCCCGATCGGCTTCACCCGCTCATCGGCAAGGAGTGCGTCCCACAGCGCGCCGGCGCGATCGGCGGCAACCAGAATCTCGAAGCCGTCCTCGCCGGTGTAGCCGGAGCGCGAGACGGTGAGCTTCGCGCCCTCCCAGTCGAACACCCCAAAGGTCATGAAGCCGAGCTCGGCGACGCCCGGCACCAGCGCGCCCATTGCCGCGACGGCCTCGGGCCCCTGCAGGGCGACGAGCCCGCCGTCGTCGGCGCGCGTCAGCGTGGCGCGGTCGCCCGCGGCCTTGCGGATCAGGTCGAAGTCGCCGTCCTTGGTGCCGGCATTGACGACGATGTAGAGCGTGCCGGCGGCGGCCGGATCGGCGGGCCGCGCCACCATCAGGTCGTCGATGATGCCGCCCGCCTGGTTGAGGAGCAGCGTGTAGCGGATGCGGCCGGGCCTGAGGCCGGCAAGATCGCCGCAGATCAGCGGCTCCACAATGGCGGCAATGGCGGCGTGGTCGGCTTCCGCGTCACCACTCGGCGCGTTGAGGGCGAGGTGACACGGGCCCATATGCGACACGTCGAAGAGCCCGGCATGGGTGCGCGTCCAGCCGTGCTCGGCGATGATGCCGGTCGGGTACTGGACGGGCATGGCATAGCCGCCGAACGGCACCATGCGGGCGCCAGCCAGGCGATGGCGCTCTGCCAGAACGGTCTCATTGAGGACTTCTGCGACAGCCGGTTCAGCCACGGGACGATCCTTCGACAGATGTGGACACGCGGCACGAAGCTTTCACCCGTCCGCGCCCCCTCTGTCTTCGGACCTGAGAGATTCCTGCCGGGTTTCGCGCCTGCCCCAGGGCAAGCACCGCCAGCAGTTACTCCGTCGGTGAGCGGGCGAAACCTGTCGCCTGCCGCTTTCCAGAGTGTCGCCGACCGGCCGGTCCCTTTGGCCTGAGAGTTTCCGGGGCGGTTGCTCCTTCGGCGCCGGACCGTAATCAGCGGTCCGGTCTCTCCCGGCGGTCGTCAATACCCGTTGCTCACGACGAACAAACGGGTTCCGGAACGCGACTCCATCCCGGCTAGAGTCATCCTAGGGCGGCGCGCCGCCGAGTCAATCAGGTGCCGGGCTTGCCCTTGGTCGGGCCTTCGTCGAAGCCGACATAGAGGATCAGGTCGCGGTCGTCCGGCTTGACCTTGAACACCACCTGATCGAAGACCTCGCTGTAGTCGGCGGCGTAGTCCGGCGCGTTCAGCGTGACCCCGACGGTGAACGCCTTGGAAAACACCACGCTGTTGTCGTGCTGCCGCGCCACGGCGATCCTGATCGGCATCGTCACCGCGCCGGCGCCGCCCTTTGGTCCGGCCAGAATGCGCCCGGCGACGCCCAGCTTGACGGACAGGGTCTCGGCATCGACCGCGTGGCATTCGCGCGCCGTCTTGGTGATCGAGCCCTGGACGCGAACGAAGGCTGCCTCGCCGTCGTGGCCGCGATCATAGATGGTCATCGATTCGGTGCCGGGCAGGATCTGCACCGGCGGGCAGAAGCCGGACTTGAGGAAGAAGTTGGTGTCCGCCGTCTGGGTCTGGACCACGGTGACGCCGGCATTGGGGTCCTTGGGGCCGAAAAGGCCGCTCAAGCCCCCGCCTCCGCCGCCTCCGCCACCTCCGCCACCTCCGCCATCGCTACTGGCACAGGCGGCAAGCAGGGCCGCGGCGGCGATGGTGACGACAACTCCATGAAAACGAGGCATGCGCCCCCCAGAAAACGCAAAAATATCAAGCCGCATCGGTATTTCCTTGCAACTGAATGCGGCCTTTCTATAGCAGCGGCCCGGCGCCTTGGCGACCGACTGGAGAGCCTCCAGCCTTTCCCTTGCCGCGCCAGCCCCCGGTGGTTACGTTCACCCGATGGGGATTTCCACCCGCGCCGCCTTGAGAACACAGCAGAAGACCTGGCCCGGCGATGAAATATGTGAGCACGCGGGGGCGAGCGCCCGCTTCCGGTTTCTCCGACGTCCTGCTGGCAGGCCTAGCCGGGGACGGCGGCCTTTTTGTGCCGGAGGTGTGGCCGACGCTCGACCGCCAAGCGATCGCGGCGCTGGCCGGACGGCCCTATGCGGACGCCGCCTTTGAGGTGATCCGCCCCTTCGTCGGGGGCGAGATCGCCGACGATGCGCTGCGCGCCATGTGCGTGTCCGCCTATGCCAGCTTCCGCCATCCGGCGGTGGTGCCGCTCACCCAGATCGGTCCCGGCGAATGGATGCTGGAGCTGTTCCACGGGCCGACGCTGGCCTTCAAAGACGTGGCCATGCAGCTCCTGGCGCGGCTGATGGACCACGTTCTGGCCCGGCGCAACAAGCGGGTAACGATCATCGGCGCCACCTCCGGCGATACCGGCGCGGCGGCGATCGAGGCCTTCCGCGGCCGCGACAATGCCGATGTCTTCATTCTCTTCCCCGAGGGGCGGGTGTCGCCGATCCAGCAGCGGCAGATGACCACCGTCGCGGCCGACAATATCCACGCCATCGCCGTCAAGGGCACCTTCGACGACTGCCAGGCGTTGGTGAAGGGCCTGTTCGGCAATGCACGGTTGCGCGACCGGCTGGGGTTTGCCGGGATCAACTCGATCAACTGGGCGCGCATCCTCGGACAGGTCGTCTACTATTTCACGGCCGCCGTGGCGCTCGGCGGCCCGGCCCGGTCCGTCGCGTTCACCGTGCCCACCGGCAATTTCGGCGACATCTTCGCCGGCTACGCCGCCAAGCGCATGGGCCTGCCGATCGAACGGCTGGTGATCGCCACCAATATCAACGACATTCTGGCGCGCACGCTGGAAAGCGGCCGCTACGAGGTGCGCGAGGTCCACGCGACCACGTCGCCCTCCATGGACATCCAGGTGTCGTCCAATTTCGAGCGGCTGCTCTTCGAGGCCTATGGGCGGGACGCGGCCGCGGTCGAGGGGCTGATGCAGCGCCTTGCCCAGAGCCGCGCCTTCGACATCGCGGCGGAGCCGCTCGAGCACATCCGCGCCGATTTCACCGCCGGTCGCGCCGACGAGGCGGAAAGCGCGGCGACCATGCGCGAGATCAACCTGACCACCGGCGCCCTGCCCGATCCTCACACCGCGGTTGCCCTTGCGGTCAGCCGCCGCTTCGTCGATCCGGCGGTGCCGATGGTGACGCTCGCCACCGCCCACCCGGCGAAGTTCCCGGAAGCCGTCGCGGCGGCGACCGGCATCCACGCGGCGCTGCCCGAACTCGCTGGGCGGCATCCTCACGGCGCCCGAGCGCTTCGCGACGCTCGCCAACGATGCCCGGGCGATCGAGGACTACATTGCGGCCCATAGCCGCGCCATCTCTGAAGAGAGAGTCTGAAATCATGACCGTTCGCCTGTCACGTCTCGAGTCCGGCCTTACGGTCATCACCCACCCGATGGATGAGCTGGAGAGCGCCGCCCTCGGCGTCTGGGTCGGTGCCGGCTCGCGCTCGGAAGAGGAGCACGAGCACGGGCTTTCGCACCTGCTCGAGCACATGGCCTTCAAGGGCACGCAAACCCGCTCGGCCCTCGACATCGCCGAGGAGATCGAGGCGGTCGGCGGCGAGGTGAACGCGGCGACCAGCGTCGAGACCACCTCCTACTACGCCCGCATCCTCAAGAACGACGTGCCGCTGGCACTCGATATCCTGTCCGACATCCTGCAGAATTCGGCCTTCGACCCGAAGGAACTGACGCGCGAGCAGCACGTCATCGTGCAGGAGATCGGCGCGGCGCTGGATACCCCCGACGACCGCGTCTACGACCTGTTCACCGAAGCCGCCTATCCCAACCAGCCGATCGGGCGCACCATCCTGGGTACGCCGGAGACGGTGCGGGCGACCGGCTCACCGATGCTGGACGCCTATCTCGGCCGCCATTATCGCGGGCCGCACATGGTGCTGGCCGCGGCGGGCGCCATCAACCACGACCAGATCGTGGACCTGGCCAGCGAACGCTTCGCCGGACTCGGCCGCGAGCCCGGTCCTCCTCCGGTGCCGGCCGTCTACAGAGGCGGCGACCAGCGCCAGGCGCGCGACCAGATGGAGACGCAAATCATCGTCGGCTTCGAGGGCCGCCCCTACACCTCGGAGAGCTTCTACACCTCGCAGGTGCTGGCCGCGGTGCTCGGCGGCGGAATGTCGTCGCGCCTCTTCCAGGAAGTGCGCGAGCGCCGCGGGCTGTGCTACTCGATCTATGCCTTCCACTGGAGCTTCTCCGACACCGGCATGCTGGGCGTTCATGCGGCGGCGGGCCCGAGCGACGTCCGCGAGCTGATGCCGGTGATTCTCGGCGAACTGGAGCGCGCCGCCCACGACATCGGCGAGACCGAACTGCAGCGCGCCAAGGCGCAACTGCGCGCCGGCCTGCTGATGACGCTGGAGAACCCGGCAGCGCGCGCCGGCCAGCTCGCCCGCCAGATGCTCCTCTTCGGCCGCCACATCGCGGTCAAGGAGCTGGCCGAGCGCATCGACGCGATCACCGTGGGCGAGATCCGCAAGCTGGCGGAAGAGATCATCACCGGCAGCCGGCCGACGCTGGCCGCGGTGGGGCCGCTCGACGGAATGATGAGCGCCGAGAAGGTGGCCGAGCACTTCGGCGCGCGTCAGAGCGCGTGAGGCGGCGGCATGGCGTTCCTGCGCTCCATATCGACCAATACGGTGCTGCCGGTCCTCCGCGGCGACCGGGTCATGCTGCGCACGCCGGTCATCGGCGACTACGCCCAATGGGCGAAGCTGCGCGAGGAAAGCCGCGCCTTCCTGGCCCCGTGGGAGCCGATCTGGCCGGCCGACGACTTGGCCAAGCTCGCCTTCCGCCGGCGGCTGAGGCGCTACCAGCGCGAAATCCGCAACGGCACCGGCTACCCGTTTTTCGTGTTCTCGCCTGACGACGACACGTTGGTCGGCGGCCTGACGCTCTCCCAGATCCAGCGCGGCGTGACCCAGTCGGCGGTGCTCGGCTACTGGATGGGCGAGGCCTATGCCGGCAAGGGGCTGATGACCAGCGCGGTCAGGACCGTCTGCCGGTTCGTCTTCGACACGCTGCACCTCCACCGTATCGAGGCCGCCTGCCTGCCCCACAACGCCGCCTCCATCCATCTCCTCGAAAAGGTCGGATTTGCCCGCGAGGGATACGCCCGCAAATACCTGTGCATCGACGGTCGCTGGCAGGATCACCTGCTTTTCGGCATGGTTCGCGACGACCGCCGGCCCTAGAGCCGGGCCAGCGGGCAGGTTCCGCTTGCTGGACCGGTGGTATCAACATAGTAGTCAACACGAATCGCTTCGGGCGCTGGAGGATCGGTTGCAGTTCGCGCGTCGTATCGCGGTCCTCATTCTCACTCTGCTGAGCCTTTTTGCCGTGTCGGCGCCGGCCGAGGCGCTGGAGGCGGTCGCGGTGCCCCTCGACGGGCGTACCTTGGACCTGACGCGCGCTATCCAGCTCTACCGCCAGCAGGACGATCGCATCCAGGTCTCCACCGCCCCCGGCGCCGACGGCATCGTCCGGCGCATCGAAGTCAAGGCGCGCGAAGCCAACGGCGGCTCGTCGTTCTGGGCGGTGTTCGCGCTGGCCAACAACGGCGACGAGCAGATCGACCGGTTGCTGGTGGCGCCGCACTTCCGTCTGGCGGGGTCCGGGCTGTTCTGGCCGGATCTCGGCGCCTCGCGCATCGCCTCGATCACGCCCAGCCAGGGCTTCGCCCCCGATCGCCAGCCGAGCCAGGAAGCGGACGTGTTCCGCGTCACCCTCGACCCCGGGGCGGTGGTCACCTTCGTGGCCGAACTGAGGACGCTCGACCTGCCGCAGCTCTATCTGTGGGACAGCGACGCCTACAAGGACTCGGTCAACAGCTACACGCTCTATCGCGGTATCGTGCTCGGCATCTCCGGCCTGCTGGCGCTTTTCCTGACGGTCGTCTTCGTGGTCAAGGGGACGGCGATGTTCCCGGCGACGGCGGCACTCGCCTGGTCGGTGCTCGTCTATCTGTGCATCGATTTCGGCTTCTGGAACCGGGTGATCAACATCTCGCCGGGCAGCGACCAGGTCTGGCGCGCCGGCTCCGAGGTCTTCCTCGCCGCATCGCTGGTCATCTTCTCCTACACCTATCTCAACCTCAGCCGCTGGCACGTGCGCTACAGCCATCTGACCATCGGCTGGCTGATCGGGCTGGCCGTCCTGCTCGGCGTGTCGGTGATCGAACCGTCGGTGGCGGCCGGCATCGCCCGGTTCTCGATCGGGTTCACGGCCATCGCCGGCTTCGGCATCATCGTCTACCTCGCCACCCACCGCTACGACCGCGCCATCATGCTGATCCCGACATGGGTGCTGCTGTTGGTGTGGACCTTCGCGGCGTGGCTGACCGTTACCGGCAACCTGGTCAATGACGTGGTCCAGCCGGCGCTCGCCGGCGGTCTGGTGCTGATCGTGCTGCTCATCGGCTTTACCGTCATGCAGCACGCCTTTGCCGGCGGCGTCGTCATGCAGGGATCGCTCGGCGACACCGAACGCAAGGCGCTGGCGCTGACCGGCGCCGGCGACATCGTGTGGGACTGGGACGTGGTGCGCGACCAGATCTACACCGGCCCGGAGGCGGAGGACCTGCTCGGCCTGCCACGCGGCACGCTGGAAGGCCCGGCGCGCGACTGGCTGGAGATCCTGCATCCCGGCGATCGCGACCGCTTCCGCACGACGCTGGACACGGCGGTGGAACTGCGCCGCGGGCGCATCCATCAGGACTTCCGCCTGCGCTGCGAAGACGGCCACTACCGCTATTTCCACCTGCGGGCGCGCCCGGTCCTGGGCAGCGACGGCGAGGTGCTGCGCTGCGTCGGCACGCTGCTCGACGTCACCGAAGAGCGCACCTCGGAGGAGCGCCTGCTGCACGATGCCGTCCACGACAATCTGACCGGCCTGCCCAACCGCGAGCTGTTCATCGACCGCCTGCGCGCCGCGATTACCCGCACCATGACCGAAGGCGCGGCACGGCCGTCGGTGTTCGTGCTCGACATCGACCGCTTCAAGCAGATCAACGACGGCTTCGGCGTGGCGGTCGGCGATTCGATCCTGCTCACCATCGCGCGGCGCCTGGCCCGCCTGCTCAAGCCGCAGGACACGCTGGCGCGTCTGGCCGGCGACCAGTTCGCCTTCCTGCTCATCTCGGAGAACCAGCCGGAGCGCATCGCCGGCTTCGCAGAATCGGTGCGGCGCACGCTGCGCGCGCCGATCACGCTGGGCGAGAAGGAGATCTTCCTCACCGGCTCGATCGGCATCGCCATGCATGACGGCAAGCAGCAGGTCGAGGCGGACAGCTTGATCAAGGACGCCGAGATGGGCACCTTCCACGCCAAGCGGCTGGGCGGCGACCGGATCGAGGCCTTCCGCCCGGCGCTGCGCCAGCACGGCAGCGATCTGGCCACCCTGGAATCGGACCTGCGCCGGGCGCTCGGCCGCGAGGAGATCAAGGTGCTCTACCAGCCGATCGTGCGGCTGGAGGACAAGTCCATCGCCGGCTTCGAAGCGCTGGTGCGCTGGGATCATCCCAAGCTCGGGCGCATCCCGCCGAGCGATTTCGTGCCGCTGGCGGAGCGTACCGGGCTGATCATCCCGCTCGGCCTGTTCGTCCTCGATCGCGCCGGCCGCCAGCTGGCCGAATGGCAGGAGGAGCTCGGCCGCCACGCCTCGCTGTTCGTCAGCGTCAACGTGTCGAGCCGGCAGCTTCTGCGTCACGACCTGATCAACGACGTGAAGTCGGTGCTGGTGCGCTCCAACCTGGCGCGCGGCTCGCTGAAGCTGGAAGTGACCGAGAGCCTGGTGATGGAGAACCCGGAATACGCGGCGCAGGTGCTGACCCGCGTGCGCGAGCTCGGCGCCGGCCTGTCGCTCGACGATTTCGGCACCGGCTATTCGTCGCTGTCCTACCTGCAGCGCTTCCCCTTCGATACCATCAAGATCGACCAGACCTTCGTGCGCGGCAGCGGCATCGGCGACCGGCGGGTCATCCTCAAGTCGATCATCACGCTCGCCCACGATCTCAACATGGAAGTGGTCGCCGAGGGCGCCGAGTCGGAGGGCGATGCGCTCGAGCTGACCGAGCTTGGGGCGGAATACGTGCAGGGCTTCCTCTACGGCCAGCCGATGACCGCGGCGGAGGCGGGCAAGCTGATCTTCCGCACCTCGGAGGAGGACGAAGAGGAAGAGCTGGCTTGAAAACCAGTTTTAGATCAATAACTTTAATAGTTCCGCTGGTTTCTGTGCCTGGCTGTTGAAGTCGTTGACGGGGCTCATCGCCTGCCCCGAACAGGCGCCACGCCTTGACAGGGGCGAGCCCCCTCCCCCAAGTCCATCACCATGAGCGAATTGAAGCCGCCCCTCGACATCCTGCTGTGTAGCCCGCGCGGCTTCTGCGCCGGCGTCGACCGCGCCATCCAGATCGTCGAACTGGCACTGAAAAAATTCGGGCCGCCGGTCTATGTGCGCCACGAGATCGTCCACAACCGCTATGTGGTCGACGGGCTCAAGGCCAAGGGCGCGGTGTTCGTCGAGGAACTAGACGAGATTCCCGACACCGACCAGCCGGTGGTGTTTTCCGCCCACGGCGTCGCCAAGGCGGTGCCGGAGGCGGCGCGGTTGAGGAACCTGTTCCATCTCGACGCCACCTGTCCGCTGGTCACCAAGGTGCACCGCGAGGCCGAGATCCATCACCGCAGGGGGCGCGAGATCGTGCTCATCGGCCATGCCGGCCATCCGGAAGTGGTCGGCACCATGGGCCAGCTGCCGGCCGACGCCATCACGCTGATCGAGACCGAGGCGGATGCCCGCGCCTTTCAGCCGAAGGCGCCGGACAAGCTTGCCTACATCACCCAGACGACGCTCTCGGTCGACGACACCGCGTCGATCGTGGCGATCCTCCTGGCGCGCTTCCCGGCGATGACGGCGCCGCACAAGGAGGACATCTGCTACGCCACCACCAACCGGCAGGAGGCGGTCAAGCGCATCGCTCGCGACATCGACGCCATGGTGGTCATCGGCGCGCCCAATTCATCCAATTCGCAGCGCCTGCGTGAAGTCGCCGAGCGCGTCGGCTGCCCGGTCTCGCTCCTCGTGCAACGCGCCGGCGACCTCGACTGGCAGCGCCTTGCCGGCATTCGCCGCGTCGGCATCACCGCCGGAGCCTCGGCGCCGGAGGTGCTGGTCGAGGAGGTGATCGACGCCTTCGCCGAACGCTTCGCCGTCCATGTCGAGGTGGTGATGGCGGCGGAGGAAGCGGTTGTCTTCAACCTGCCGCGGGCGCTCCGCGAGATGGCCTGACCGGCGTTTCTCCCTGCCTCACGCGGCGCGACCCGGTTGCGTCGCGCGGTGGCGCATGTGATCTAGCGGTCAGCGACGTTTCAGCGATGTGAACTCATGGCGGTCTATACCGAAATCCCCGACGACGAATTCGACGCCTTCATGAAGAGCTATGACCTCGGGCAGGCGCTGTCCTGCAAGGGCATCGCCGAAGGCATTGAAAACTCTAACTTTCTCGTCGCCACCGAGACCGGCCAGTTCATCCTGACGCTGTTCGAGAAGCGTGTGGCGGCAGCCGACCTGCCGTTCTTCCTGGGGCTGATGGAGCATCTGGCGGGCAAGGGAATCACCTGCCCGACGCCGGTGCGCGACCGCGCCGGGGTGGCGCTCAAGCAGCTTGCCGGCCGCCCGGCGGCGATGGTCACCTTTCTTTCCGGCATGTGGGTGCGGCGGCCGCGGACCGAGCACTGTGCCGCGGTCGGCGGGGCGCTGGCCCGGCTGCACCTCGCCGGCCTCGATTTCAACATCCACCGCAAGAATGCGCTCACCGTCGATGGCTGGCGGCCACTCTACGAGCAGTGCGGCGGGCGCGCCGACACGGTGGCGCGGGGCCTGGCCGCGGCGATCGAGGGCGAGCTGGAGGCGGCCGAGCGGGCCTGGCCCACCGACCTGCCGCAGGGCGTCATCCATGCCGACCTGTTTCCCGACAATGTCTTCTTCCTCGGCAACAGGCTGTCGGGCCTCATCGACTTCTATTTCGCCTGCAACGACATGCTGGCCTATGACGTGGCGGTGTGCCTCAACGCCTGGTGCTTCGAACCCGACGGCTCGCTCAACGTCACCAAGGCGCGGGCGCTGCTCACCGGCTACACCGCGGTGCGCCCGCTGAGCGAGGCCGAGGTCGACGCCCTGCCGATGCTCGCCCGCGGTTCGGCGCTGCGCTTCCTGCTGACGCGTCTCTACGACTGGCTGACGGTGCCGGAGGGCGCGCTGGTGGTACCCAAGGACCCGCTCGAATATTACCGCAAGCTGCGCTTCCACCGTGGCGTCAGCGACGCCTCCGCCTACGGGCTCAGCCGGTGACGGACAAGCGCGTCAGCATCTGGAGCGACGGCGCCTGCTCGGGCAATCCCGGTCCCGGCGGCTGGGGGGCGGTGCTCGTGTGGAACGGGCACGAGAAGGAGCTGAAGGGCGGTGAAAAGGAAACCACCAACAACCGCATGGAGCTGACCGCGGCGATCGAGGCTCTGGCCGCGCTCAGGAAACCGAGCACCGTCGATTTCTACACGGACTCGCAATATCTGCGCGGCGGGGTCACCGGCTGGATCGCCAACTGGCAGAAGAACGGCTGGAAGACTGCCGACCGCAAGCCGGTGAAGAATGTCGACCTGTGGCAGAAGCTCGAGGAACTCCGCCACAGGCACGACGTCGCCTGGCACTGGGTCAAGGGCCACGCCGGAAGCGAAGGCAACGAGCGCGCCGACGAGCTGGCGCGCGCGGGCATGGCTCCGTTCAAGCCAAAGAAAAAGAAGAAGCCGGCTAGCCCGACAGGCGTACCGTAGACGGGAGCGAGCCGGGAACGCCCCGCAGTCGAGATTTCTCGCATGCGGCACCTCCTCGGCCGCGAGACGCGCCGCCGCGCTGCAGCATGTCTCCGGACGTGCGAGTTGACCGCCGCTTGTTGCGGCGTCCACATTGCCGCACACTCCGCCAGCCGAGGCGCCGCTTCGTGACGCCAGGGACGTTCATGGACCGCCGCCTGACCACCATCCTCATCGCAGATGTTGTCGGCTTCAGCCGTCAGATGGCTGCTGATGAAGAAGGCGTCGTCACGCGCCTGAGGGCGCTGCGCGCCGAAGTCATCGACCCAAGAATCGCGACCGCCGGCGGCCGCCTGATCAAGACCATGGGCGACGGATTCCTGATCGAGTTTCCTTCGGCTGTTGCTGCAGTTCGTGCAGCGCTCGCCATTCAGACCGATATGCGCGAGCGTGGCGCGGGAGACTCGGAAGACCGTCGGCTGCGCCTGCGCATGGGCATCAATGTCGGCGACATCGTCATCGACGGTGATGACATCCTCGGCGACGGCGTCAACATTGCCGCACGGCTGGAACCGCTTGCGCCGGCCGGTGGCGCATGCATCTCGCGCGCCGTCTATGAGCAGGTGCGCGGCAAGGTCGATGTGGCGCTGACAGCCATGGGGGCACAACGGCTAAAGAACATCCCCGAACCGGTGGACACCTGGCAATTCCAGGTGGACGACGCGGCGAGCGCAACGGCGCTTCCCGCGGCCGATCCCGGCGCGAGCCGGCCAGCGACGGCGGAAAGACCCTCGGTTGCCGTTCTGCCGTTCGACAATATGAGCGCCGACCCCGAGCAGGACTACTTCGCCGACGGCATCACCGAAGACATCATCACCGAGCTGTCGCGATTGCCGTCGCTTCTCGTCATCGCCCGCAACTCGACCTTCACCTACAAGGGCAAGGCAACCAAAGTGCAGGATGTCTGCCGCGACCTGCAGGTGCGCTACGTTGTGGAAGGCAGCGTTCGCAAGGCAGGACAGCGGATTCGGGTGACGGCGCAGCTCATCGACGGCAGCTCGGGCGGTCATGTCTGGGCCGAACGATACGATCGCGACCTTGCCGACATATTCGCCGTGCAGGACGACGTAACGGAGCAGATCGTACGCGCCCTCGCGGTGGAACTGACCGATGTCGAACGCGGCCCGCCATTGCGTGGCAAGCCGGAAGACCTCGAAGCTTATGACTGCGTGTTGCGTGCGCGCGAACAGTACCGTCTGTTCACCAGGGAGGGAAACGAGGCCGCGCGGCAGCTCTACGAGAGGGCGATGACGCTCGCCCCGGACTATGCCGAGGGCTATGCGGGGGCGGCGGAGACTCATGTGCAGGATTGGATTTCCGGTACTGCCGACAGGCTCGACAAGGCCTACGCGCTGGCGCAGACGGCCAAACGGCTCAATCCCTCCCTGCCGCTGGTCTATGAGGCGCTCAGCACGGTTCATCAGTTCAGTCGGCAGCACGACGAGGCGCTTGCGGCCGCCGGACGCTGGGTCGAAGTGGAGCCGGGGGACGCGGAAGCCTATGCCAACCTTGCTGGCGTGTCGTGTTTCGGCGGCGAGCCGGAGCGGGTCGAAGGGCTAATCTTGAAGGCGATGCGCCTCAACCCGTTCTACCCCTTCTATTACCCGCTCTACGTCGGACTGGCGCAATTCATGATGCACCGCGTGGCGGATGCCGTTCAATCGATCAAGCGAAGCATCACCCGCAATCCGCACGCACTGCCGCCGTATTTCTTTCTTGCGGCCGCCTACGGACAGCTCGGCGAGGACGCTTTGGCGCGCGACGCGCTGGAGCAAGTGTGGCGGATCAATCCTGATTTCTCCATGGCCCAGGTCCGGAAGATCGCCGTGTATCGGCGCGCCGAGGATACGGAAAGGCTGCTCGAAGGCCTGCGCAAGGCGGGGCTGAACGACTGAATGCCGGGCACCACGTCGGTTATGCCGCCTCGTTGATATCGGTGAACGCGCGGAGCCGCGCGCGGCCAGGACGCGAAGTCCGGTTCGGGTCGCTGAGGCCGTCCCAGAACAGCGGGCAGTCAGGCCGAGATCTGGTTGAGCATGGTGGCGGCGCCGGTCGCCTGGACGCCCTTGGCGCCTTCGGCCTCCATGTTGAACGTCTTCACCAGGCCGTCCTCGACCAGCGCCGAGAAACGCTTGACGCGCGTGCCGAGCCCGATGGGCGAGAGGTCGACCTCAAGTCCGAGCGCCCTGGCGTAGTCGCCGTTGCCGTCGGCGACGAAATCGAGCTTGTCCTCGGCGTTCAGCGCCTCTGCCCAGGCTTGCATGACGAAGGCGTCGTTGACCGCCATCACCACGATACGGTCGATGCCATTGTCCTTGAAGGTGGCGGCATTGGCGACGAACTGGGGGATGTGGGCGTAGTGGCAGACAGAGGTGAAGGCGCCGGGCACGCCGATGAAGATCACCTTCCGCCCCTTGAACAATTCGTCGATCGAAAGCTCCTCGATCGTCCCTTCGCTGTTCCTCACGCGGAACGACCCCGCGGGAAGGCGATCGCCCACCTTGATCATGCCCGTCTCCTGGATGAATGGCAGCTGCTGCAGGATGATCAGGAGATAATGCAGCCGCTGCCGCTAGTCGAGAGGCAGTTCCTGTTCGACGGCGCGGCCACCGGCCTGCATGGTGATGCGAATCGTCGCGCCGGCGATGGGCGTCTCGGCGCCCAGGCGGCTGAACTTGAGGTCGAAGAGCGCCTTGTCGCCGTCGCGCCCGGCGAAGGCCGGGGCGTAGGGCGCCCAGTCCCCCGGTCCTTCGACCAGAACCTTGGGCTCGGCACCGTCCGGCACGGTGACGGCGATGCGGAACACCGGGCGGGCGTCGGTGCCGCCGTGGCGGGTAACGCTGTCGACCGCGAAGACACCGGGCTCCGCCGGCCCCGGCAGGCGAGCACGGGCCGTCGTCAGCACCGCTTCGGTGGCCGGATCGTTTTCGCCCGGCGGGACCGTCAGGTGCGCCACGACCTCGTCGGGAACGCAGACTTCCTCGCACACGCCGAGCCGGACCGTGAGGGCCAGCTCGACCGGCATCTTGGGGTCGGTCACGGTGGCATGGAAGGGCAGCACGACGCCGCCGACATAGACGTTGGTGACGCTGAAGCCGTCGTCGACGACCTCGGGCACCGGGAAGGACACGGCCGGCCTGGCGACATTGTGGGACGCCGAGAAATCGAATTCGGGCGCGATGCCGGCGGTACCGGGATTGCGCCAATAGGTCTTCCAGCCGGCGGGCAGGACGATCTCGATGGCGCCGTCGATGGTGCCGTCGGGATTGGCGCCGGAGGCGACCAGCCGGACCGTCGTCTTCTGGCCCTGCGCCCATACGCCGGTTGCCGCGACGGCCGGCGACGCAACCGCCAGGATGAGTGCGGCGACGGCGAGCAGAAGAGGTGTTCTTGAGGTTCGCATCATGGGGCGGAACATAGTGCCGCGTTGGTCAAGAGCCGATCAACACGGGCTGGCGCCGCCTTCATTTGTTCGTGAAGCATAAGCGCTGCGGCGACCCCGGTGCGCCTTTCCTTTTGCCCGCGAGGTGCTAGGCTTGCCCTCATGGAAATGCCTCCACAATCCGTCCCGAAAGGCCGGGGCTATCTCGACGGGCAGTTCCTCATCGCCATGCCGACGATGCAGGACAGTCGCTTTGCCCGTACGGTGGTGTTCATCTGCGCCCATTCGGCCGATGGCGCCATGGGCATAACCATCAATCAGCCGGCGCCGGAAGTGACCTTCCAGGACCTGCTGGTGCAGCTCGACATCATCCCCGACGGTCCGGAAATCCGGCTGCCGCCGCCGGCGCGGCGCATGCGCGTCCATCGCGGCGGGCCGGTGGAGACGGGCCGCGGCTTCGTGCTGCACAGCGCCGACTATTATGCCGAAAACTCGACCCTGCCGATCAGCGAGACCATCTCGTTGACGGCGACGCTCGAGATTCTGAAGGCGATCGCCACCGGCACCGGACCGGAGAACGCACTGCTGGCGCTGGGTTACGCCGGCTGGGCGCCGGGACAGCTGGAAACCGAGATCCAGGCGAACGGATGGCTGCACTGCCCGGCGCACTCGGACGTGATCTTCGATCCGGACCTGGAAGGCAAATACGACCGCGCGCTGGCGCTGATCGGCGTCGATGTGACGCGGCTTTCCGGCGAAGCCGGTCACGCCTGAGCCAACGGCGGCCCGCGCCCGTCCCCCGCCCACTCCAGACAAGGACCCCGGTGACGTCCCGCCGGGAGCCGCTCACGCCGAGGCCTGTTTCTCCGCGCGTCGGTCGCCGAGGCGCTTCCACATGTAGGGGACGAAGACCAGCGCCAGCCCGAGTGCCAGGCCGTACCAGGTGATGGCATAGCCAAGGTGGTTGTTGGGCAGGTCGACCACGGTCTCGCCGCCCTGCGGCAGGCCGCCGGGACGCGCCGGATCGTAGCGCTCGTCGATGATGTAGGGCGCGACCTCACCCGGCGGCAGGCCCTCGGCCGCGGCATAGAGCGCGGGATCGCGCGAGAACCACTGGTTTTTCGCGGTGTTGTCGGCGGGCATGAACCACGAGCGCCGTGCCGGCTGGCGCAGCGCGCCGGTGACGGCGGTAACGCCGGTGACCTGGCCCTCGGCGCGCGTCGCCGGATCGGCCTTGGCCGCCGGCACGAAGCCACGGTTGACGTAGACGAACCAGCCGCCTGCGGTTTCGAGCGGCGTCATGACGAAGTAGCCGAGGCCGCCGATCGGGCCCTTCGGCTCGGTGAGCGTGTAGACGACGTGGATCTCCTGGGCGTTGTCGAAGCGGCCGGTGACCGTGACCGGCTGATAGGCGCCGGCGCCAACGTCGAGCGTCGGCCATGCCGCCGGCCCGGGCGCCGGCACCGGCTCGGCCTTCAGGCCCGCCGTCACACGGGCGATCAGCGCCACCTTCCAGTGCAGGCGCTGCACCTGCCAGGTGCCGAGGCCGCAGAGGATGACAAGTGCAACCAGCGCGGCAATGGACTGCCACAGCAGGCCGCCACGAGAGGCGGGTTTTGCGGGAACGTGTGCCACGCCGGCTCAGCCGTCGGAGAGACGGCCGAGTTCCGCCCTGTGGCGATATTGCTGGGCGATCATCAGGCCCTTCAGCGGACGCAGCAGGCCGATCGACAGGCCGAGCACCAGCGGAACAAGGATGACAGCCATCAGCCAATAGGGCGGGTTGAAGCTGAACTCGATGTAGAGTGCCAGGCCGACGACAATGAAGCCGACGATCATCATGATGAAGACCGCCGGGCCGTCGCCGGCATCGGCGAAGTCGAACTCCAGGCCGCAGTTCTGGCAACGCGGCGCCACGGTCAGGAACCCCTCGAACAGACGCCCCTCGCCGCAGCGCGGACAGCGCCCTTGCCAGCCGACCGAAATCGGCTGCGGCGGATAAATAGCCTTGTCCTCGGTGTTCATCGTGGGTGGCAAAACCTCGAGCGCTCAGCCGTGATGGACCGGCGCACCCCAACCACCCCAGATATAGATGCAGAAGAACAGGAAAAGCCAGACCACATCGACGAAATGCCAGTACCAGGCGGCCGCCTCGAAGCCGAAATGCTGCTTCGACGTGAAGTCGCCCTTGGCCGCCCGGATGAGGCAGACGGTCAGGAAGATGGTGCCGACGATGACGTGGAAGCCGTGGAAGCCTGTGGCCATGAAGAAGGTGGCGCCGAAGATGTTGCCGGCAAACGAGAACGGCGCGTGGGCGTATTCGTAGGCCTGTACCGAGGTGAAGGTGAGGCCGAGGACGACCGTCAGGACGAGACCCCAGACGAGCCCCTTGCGGTCGTCGTGGAGGAGCGAGTGATGCGCCCAGGTGACGGTGGTGCCCGAGGTCAACAGGATGAGGGTGTTGAGCAGCGGCAGGTGCCACGGATCGAAGACCTCGATGCCCTTGGGCGGCCAGTGGCCGCCGGTGAACTGCGCCTTGACGATCTGGATGGCACTGTCGGCGGAGAGGCTGGAATCGAAGAAGGCCCAGAACCAGGCGACGAAGAACATCACCTCGGAGGCGATGAACAGGATCATGCCGTAGCGCAGGCCGAGCGCGACGACGCTGGTGTGGAAGCCTTCGTGCGCCTCCTTGATGACGTCCCGCCACCAGACCAGCATGGTGTAGAGCACGCCGATCATGCCGGGCGCGGTGAGCCAGATGCTGGCGCCATGCATGAACGAGATGGTGCCGACCGCCAGGACGAAGGCCGAGATGGCACCCAGCACCGGCCATGGGCTGGGATCGACCAGGTGATAGGGATGATGGTTCGCGTGCGCCTCAGCCATGGTTCCAGTGCTCCCAGATCGTCCCCCGCGCCTCACCGGCGACGGTGGGCGTCAAAGCGGGTTTCCCCCAGATGTCGTCGCCGCTGAGGCGACCGGTTTCGCCGGCTTGGTCGTTGCCGGATAGAAGCTGTACGACAGAGTGATGGTCGTGATGTTCTGCAGGTTGGGGTCGTCGGCATAGGTCGGATCGACGAAGAAACTGACCCCGAGTTCCTTCTTCTCGCCAGGCTTGAGGGTCTGGTCGGTGAAGCAGAAGCAGGCGATCTTGTTGAAATAGGCGCCGGCCTGATCGGGCGCGACGTTGAACGCGGCGGTGCCGGTCTCGGTCTTGCCGGTGCGGTTCTCGGCGAGGAAGGAGACGGTGCCGACTTCGCCGAGCTTCACCTGCACCTGGCGCTTCACCGGACGGAAGCTCCAGCCGAGATTGTTGCTGATGTTGCTGTCGAAGCGGACGGTGACGACGCGGTCGAGAACCTGCTTGGGCGCCGCCAGCGCGATGCGCGTGGTGCCGCCGTAGCCGGTGACCTGACAGAAGATGCGATAGAGCGGCACGGCGGCGAAGGACATGCCGACCATGCCGGCCACGAACACCACGCAGACCGCGGCGGTGAGGCCGAGATTGATACGCCGGCGCGGCTTCGGGTTCAGCTCGCCCGTCATGATCACATCGGCGGGGTGAGAGCGTTCTGACCGAGGCGGACGATGGTCAGAAGGAAGAACAGGACGACCAGGACGGCGAGCGCGATCGCCGTCGCCACCGCGCGGGTGCGGCGCCGCTTCTTTTGCGCCTCGGTCAGGCGCACACCGTCTTCGCCATCAACCGTCATGAGCGTCATATCGCAATTCCGGTGAGGCCCTTCTCCGCCAGGATAACAGCGAAGAGCAGGAACAGGTACAGGAGCGAGAAGGTGAAGAGCCGGCGCGCCGGCAGCTTGGCGGCATCGTCGGCCGGCATGCGGTAGACCGCCCAGGCAAGCCAGACGAAGACCGCGCCGAGCCCGCCGGCGATCACCGCATAGGTCCAGTTGGTGATGCCGGTCAGCGGCGGCAGCAGGCTGGCGACCACGGCAAGCACCACCGCATAGGCGAGAATGTGCCGCTTGGTGGACGCCTCGCCGGCGACCACCGGCAGCATGGGCACACCGGCCTTGGCGTAGTCCTCGCACTTGTAGAGCGACAGCGCCCAGAAATGCGGCGGCGTCCACAGGAAGATGATCAGGAACAGGCTGAGGCTCTCCAGCCCGACCCCGCCGGTGGCTGCGGCCCAGCCGACCATCGGCGGCAGGGCGCCGGCGGCACCGCCGATGACGATGTTCTGCGGCGTCGAGCGCTTCAGCCACATCGTGTAGACGATGACGTAGAAGGCGATGGTGAAGGCAAGCAGCCCGGCAGCGACGATGTTGGTCGCCAGGCCGAGGAAGACCACCGAGCCGATCGCCAGCGGCAGGCCGAAGGCGAGCGCATCGCCGGGAGAGAGCCGCCCGGCGGGCACCGGCCGCTTCATCGTGCGGCGCATGACGCGATCGATGTCGGCGTCGTACCACATGTTGAGCGCGCCCGAGGCACCGGCGCCGACGGCGATGGCGAGCAGCGCCTCAAAGCCGATCACCGGGTTCAAGCCGACCGGGGCGATCGCCATGCCGACGAAGGCGGTGAACACCACCAGCGACATCACCCGCGGCTTGAGCAGGGCGATGTAGTCGCTGACGCTGCCGCCGAGCACCAGATCGGTGCTCAGCGCGGTGTCCGCTTCACGGCTGTCCGAATACGCCACTTTGTTTGCTTCCCTGTCCGGCCTGCGGCCGTCCTCGCCTCTTGTTCTGCTTCCCGGTCGCGCCTCTCGCCTAGCGGATGCGCGGCAGGGTCTCCCACTGATGGAACGGCGGCGGCGACGACAGCATCCACTCCAGCGTGGTGGCGCCCTCGCCCCACGGATTGTCGCCGGCGACGCGCTTCTTCTGGAAGGCTTCCCACATCGTGTAGAGGAAGATCACGACGCCGACGGCCGCGATGTACGAGCCGATCGACGAGACGTAGTTCCACCCGGCGAAGGCATCGGGATAATCGGCGTAGCGGCGCGGCATGCCGGCCAGGCCGAGGAAATGCTGCGGGAAGAAGACCAGGTTGACGCCGACGAACGTGACCCAGAAGTGCAGGTTGGCGAGCTTCTCGTTGTACATGTAGCCGCTCATCTTCGGGAACCAGTAGTACCAGCCCGCGAAGATGGTGAAGACCGCGCCGAGCGACAGCACGTAGTGGAAGTGGGCGACGACGAAGTAGGTGTCCTGCAGCACGTAGTCGAGGCCGGCATTGGCCAGCATGACGCCGGTGACGCCGCCGACGGTGAACAGGAAGATGAAGCCGATCGCCCACAGCATCGGCGTGCGGAACTCGATCGAGCCGCCCCACATGGTGGCGATCCACGAGAACACCTTCACGCCGGTCGGCACCGCGATGACCATGGTGGCGGCGACGAAATAGGCCTGCAGGTCGAGCGACAGGCCGACGGTGTACATGTGGTGGGCCCAGACGACGAAGCCGATGAAGCCGATGGCGACCATGGCGTAGGCCATGCCCATGTAGCCGAACACCGGCTTCTTGGAGAAGGTCGAGACGATCTGGCTGACCATGCCGAAGCCGGGCAGGATGAGGATGTACACCTCGGGGTGGCCGAAGAACCAGAACAGGTGCTGGAAGAGCACCGGGTCGCCGCCCTGGTCGGGCTTGAAGAAGGCGGTGCCGAAGTTGCGGTCGGTCAAGAGCATGGTGATGGCGCCGGCCAGAACCGGCAGCGCCAGCAGCAGCAGGAACGTCGTCACCAGGATCGACCACACGAACAGCGGCATCTTGTGCAGCGTCATGCCGGGCGCGCGCATGTTGAAGATGGTGGTGATGAAGTTGATGGCGCCGAGGATCGACGAGGCGCCGGCCAGGTGCAGCGCCAGGATGGCGAAGTCCATCGCCGGGCCGGGCTGGCCGGTGGTCGACAGCGGCGGATAGATCGTCCAGCCGCCGCCAACGCCGTGGGCGCCGGGCGCGCTCGGCATGAACAGCGAGATGACCAGCAGCGCGAAGGCCGGCGGCAGCAGCCAGAACGAGATGTTGTTCATGCGCGGGAAGGCCATGTCCGGCGCGCCGATCATGATCGGCACGAACCAGTTGCCGAAGCCGCCGATCATCGCCGGCATGACCATGAAGAAGATCATGATCAGGCCGTGCGCGGTGACGAAGACGTTGAACAGCTCGGGATCGCCGAAGATCTGCAGGCCGGGCTCCATCAGCTCCATGCGCATGGCGACCGACAGGGCGCCGCCGATGATGCCGGTGCAGATGGCGAAGATAAGGTACATCGTGCCGATGTCCTTATGATTGGTGGAATAGAGCCACCGACGCCATCCCGTGGGGTGGGCGTGCGCGTGCGCTTCGCTATGCGCCTGATACCCTGCGCTCGTCGCCATTCCTGTCTCCTCTTGTCGAGCCTTCCCGATCGCTGCGGCGGGAGGGACCCTATTCCTGCGCGGCTGCGACCTGGGTCGCGGGCTTCTTGTCTTCGGCTGCGGCGAGTTGCTTGTAGGCAGCCGCGAGATCGTTGACGGCCGTCTTCGCCCAGGCGTCGAACTTGTCCTGGCTGACCGCCTCGACCGCGATCGGCATGAAGGCATGGTCGCGGCCGCAGAGCTCGGAGCACTGGCCGTAATAGGTGCCTTCCTTGTCGACCCTGAACCAGGTCTCGTTCAGCCGGCCGGGAATGGCGTCGATCTTGATGCCGAAGGACGGCACCGCAAAGGAGTGGATGACGTCGGCGCCGATGACCTGCATACGGACGACCACGCCCACCGGCACGACCATCTTGTTGTCGACGGCGAGCAGCCGCGGCGTGCCGGTCGGGTTGCCATCGGCATCGCGCAGAAGCAGCGAATCGAACGAAATGTCGCCGTTGTCGGGATACTCGTAGGACCAGTACCACTGGCTGCCGGTCGCCTTGATGGTGATCTGCTTGTCCTTGGCCGGATCGAAGCCGGCGATAGCCCGCGCCGGATCGTGCTCGGCGAAGAGCAGCGCGAAGGACGGCACCGCGATGCCGACCAGAACGAGGATCGGCACCACCGTCCAGATCACCTCGATCAACGTGTTGTGCGAGGTCTTCGAGGGAACCGGGTTGGCCTTCGCGTTGAAGCGCAGCATGGCGTAGACGAGCAGCGCCAGAACCAGGAGCACGATCAGCGTCACGACGATCAGCAGGCCGTTGTCGAAACGGTGGATCATTTCCATGATCGGCGTCGCCGCCGGCTGCAGGTTCATTTCCCAGTTCGTGGCATTGGCAAAGGCCGGCCCGCCCAGCACCATCAGCCCGCCGGCCAGCGCAAGACCACGCGTTGCACGCTTCAGTGCCGTTGTCACCGATTCGCTCCTTCCCAAACCGAGCGTCGCCGCCCGGCCCCTTGTCAAAGCGGCCCCCCGGCCGCCGGTAAAGTACAACCCCCCTGCCCGGCGACACGCCGGCCCGGCACGGTGGTTGGAACTATGCTAAAGAAAAACCATAAGCCACGCCTTCCCGCAACGGCCTAAAGTTGCCTGCCATGCGGCAAATTGCGCTTTCGCCTTCGATTTGCCGCTATCACAGGGCCGCATGGCGCCTCGGACAGCCGCCCGCGACGATTCCTTCGCGCGGGTATTTGTTGCAAGATCGGGTGGGTCCGCCGGCGATTCGGCGAATTTTGCTTGCCCGGGCGCCTTCAGGCTGATTATCGACGGCAGGATGTACGAAGACGAAGACTACGACGTAGAGCCGCGAAAAAGCCCGCTGATTCCGATACTGGCGGTTGTCGCCGGTGTTCTGTTCATCGCCGTCGGCGTGGTCGCGGTGATGTTCGCCATGGGCACTTTCAATCGCGGGACCGCAACCGTCGCCGAAATCGGCGCCGCCGCCAGCCAGTGCGCAGGCGCCCGCCGATACGCTGCCGACGCCGGCCACCGAAACCGACGTGCCCAAGGCGGTCGTCTCGGTGGCGCCGCCGGCAACCGGCGAGCCGCCGATTCGCTCCAGCCATGCCGACTGGCAGGTGCGCTGCGACACGCCCCCCGGCGCCAAGAGCGAGCAGTGCGTGCTGATGCAGTTCGTCACGGCCGAGGACCGCGAGAATGTCGGCCTGACCGTGATCGTGCTCAAGACCGCCGACAAGAAATCCCGCATCATGCGGGTGCTGGCGCCGCTCGGCGTGCTGCTCCCCTCCGGCCTCGGCCTCAAGATCGACAGCGCCGATCTCGGGCGGGCAGGATTCGTGCGCTGCCTGCCGAACGGCTGCGTCGCCGAGGTAATTCTCGAGGACAAGCTGCTCAACCAGCTCGAAACCGGCAAGACGGCGACCTTCATCATCTTCCAGACGCCGGAAGAGGGCATCGGCATCCCGATCTCGCTGAACGGCTTCGCCGACGGGTTCAACGCGCTGCCCTAGATCGAATCGGAAGCGGTGGGGCCGTCCCCATCCTTCGAGGCCGCCTTCGGCGGCTCCTCAGGGCCAGGACGATACACAGGGTTGCCGTCATCCTGAGGTGCGAGCGCCAGCGAGCCTCACAGGATGCGATGTCCCCGATTTGGCGGATGGCACCGGAGGCCCTATCTGTAGGGCTGGCGCCGTTTCCCTCCCCGCCTCCCCTCAGGAATCGCCCCAGGATCTGCCATGACCGATCAGCCGCACAGCATTCTCGACCGCGCCGGACTTGACCGCGAGACCGCCCGCAAGGCGGTTGCCGATGCGCTCGACGGTGCCGACGACGGCGAGCTCTATCTGGAATTCGCCGAGGCCGAGAGCCTGCTGTTCGACAACGGCCGGCTGAAGGCGGCGAGCTTCGACACCAATCAGGGCTTCGGCCTGCGCGCAGTGGCCGGCGAGGCCCAGGGCTTCGCCCATTCCGGCGAGATATCCGAGCCCGCCATCCGCCGCGCCGACGATGCGGTGCAGGCGGTCAAGGCCGGCTACCGGGGCACCTATGCCGAGCCGCCGCGTGGCACCAACCGGACGCTCTATGGCGAGTTGAGCCCGCTCGGCAGCCCGACCTTCGCCGAGAAGGTCAAGCTGCTGGAGACCATCGACGCCTTTGCGCGCGGCCGCGACCCGCGCGTGCGCCAGGTGACCGCCTCGCTCGCCGGCTCCTATCAGGAAGTCGAGATCCTGCGCGCCGACGGCAGCTTCGTGCGCGACGTGCGCCCGATGGTGCGGGTCAGCGTCGCGGTCGTGGTCGGCGACGGCGACAAGCAGGAATCCGGCTCGTACGGCATGGGCGGACGCGAAGGTTTCGGTGCCTTCGTCGCCACCGACAAGTGGCAATTCGCCGTCGACGAGGCGCTGCGCCAGGCGCTGGTCAACCTCGACGCGGTGCCGGCGCCGGCCGGCACCTTCGACGTGGTGCTCGGCCCCGGCTGGCCGGGAATCCTGTTGCACGAGGCGGTCGGCCACGGGCTGGAAGGCGACTTCAACCGCAAGGGCGAGAGCGCCTTCGCCGGCCTGATGGGCCAGCGCGTCGCCGCGCCCGGCGTCACCGTCGTCGACGACGGCACGATTCTCAACCGGCGCGGCTCGCTCACCGTCGACGACGAGGGCACGCCGACGCAGGCGACGACGCTGATCGAGGACGGCATCCTGGTCGGCTACATGCAGGACCGGCAGAACGCCCGCCTGATGGGCATGCAGCCGACCGGCAACGGCCGGCGCCAGTCCTACGCCAATGTGCCCATGCCGCGCATGACCAACACGATCATGCTCGGCGGCAAGGACGACCCCAAGGAGATCCTCGCCTCGGTCAAGGACGGCATCTATGCCGTCTCCTTCGGCGGCGGCCAGGTGGACATCACCAGCGGCAAGTTCGTCTTCTCGTGCACCGAGGCCTATCGCATCGAGAACGGTGTGATCGGCGCGGCGATCAAGGGCGCCATGCTGATCGGCAACGGGCCGGACGCGCTCACCCGCATCAAGATGATCGGCAGCGACATGCAGCTCGACCCCGGCATCGGCACCTGCGGCAAGAACGGCCAGGGCGTGCCGGTCGGCGTCGGCCAGCCGACGCTCAGGATCGACCAGATCACCGTCGGCGGCACGGCAACCTGAGCGGCGCTGCACTTCAGGCCATCATCGGCGCGCCTTCCGCCAGCCGGCGGCGCGGGCCTCGGCTTCGCTGCAGAACCAGCGTTCGCCATACTGCGGGCTGATGATCGTCTCGTCGTAATATTCCTGGCCGGGCACGTGATAGATGCGCTCGCCGGTGTTTATGCTGATGTTGCCCTTGATCGGGCAGGTGACGTGGCCGCCGGAAGAGAAGAACGTCGCGACATCGGACAGCGACAGGTCGGTTTGAGCGACGGCCAGCAGGCCGAGCGCCCCGGCGCCGGAGGCGATGGCCACCTGCATGGAAAAGGGTATGCCGCGCCTGCTCATCTGCGGTTCCTCGCCGCCGATCAGGCGGCAGGCGCGGCGCAACTTCAAGTTACAGTGCGACAGACGGTAAATCGAAAGTTTCCAGCGGCACGTGCCGTGCGGCATGCGCCCTGCATGGCATTGCCGGCCCCGGGGCTTTCGCCGGGGCGATGACACGATACTCTTGCCCGTTCACGCGAGATTTCCCCGATGGCTGTCGAATTCAGGCTCCGAACTGGTGAGTGCCGTCGCGCTGCTCGGCGCAGCGGTGGTTTCCGTGCCGATCTTCAAACGCATCGGGCTCGGCTCGGTCGTCGGCTATCTCATCGCCGGCATTGCCATCGGCCCGTTCGGGCTGAAGCTCTTCCGCGAGCCCGACCAGATCCTCGGCGTCGCCGAGTTTGGCGTCGTCCTCCTGCTCTTCGTCATCGGGCTTGAGCTGAAGCCGTCGCGACTGTGGGCGCTGAGGGCCGACATCTTCGGGCTGGGCGCAGCGCAGGTGATCGTCTGCGGCGCGCTTCTGACCGGTGCCGGCTGGCTCACCGGCCTGACGCCGGCGGTCGCCTTCGTGGCGGCGGCCGGCATGGCGCTCTCCTCGACGGCCATCGTCATGCAGATCCTCGAAGAGCGCGGCGAGACGACCGAGACGCACGGCCAGAAGACCTTCGCCGTCCTGCTGCTGCAGGACCTCGCCATCGTGCCGCTGCTGGCGGCGCTGGCGGTGATCGCGCCGCATCACATGGATGGCGGCCAGTCGCGCCTGGTGCACACGGCCATCGCGGTCGGCGCGATCGCCGGGCTGGTCGCCGTCGGGCGCTATCTGCTCAACCCGCTGTTCCAGGTTCTGGCCGCGGCGCAGGCGCGCGAGATCATGGCGGCGGCGGCGCTGCTGGTGGTGCTCGGCGCGGCGCTGGCCATGCAGGCCAGCGGCCTGTCCATGGCGATGGGCGCCTTCATCGCCGGCGTGATGCTGTCGGAATCGAGCTTCCGCCACCAGCTCGAAGCCGACATCGAGCCGTTCCGCGGCCTGTTGCTCGGCCTCTTCTTCATCGCCGTGGGCATGTCCATCGACCTCAAGCTGATCGCCCGCGACTGGCCGCTGGTGCTGGCGGCGGTGGCGATCTTCATGACCATCAAGATCGCCGGCATCTATGGCGTCGCCCGCCTCTTCCGTAACGACCACGGCGACGCGCTGCGCCTGGCGCTGCTGCTGGCCGAGGGCGGCGAGTTCGCCTTCGTGCTGTTCACGACGGCACAGGGGCTCGGCCTGCTCGATGCCGGCACCGCGGCGCTGCTCACCGCGGCGGTGATCGTGTCGATGGCGTTGACGCCGCTGGCGCCCATCCTGCTTAAGCTGCTGCTGCCGGAGAAGCCCGAACTCGCTCGACGGCATCGAGGTGCCCGACGGGCTTACCGGCAGTGCGCTGGTCATCGGTTTCGGCCGTTTCGGCCAGGTCGTCTGTCAGGCGCTGCTGGCGCGCGGCATCGACGTCACCATCATCGATTCCGACACGGAGATGATCCGCGTCGCCGGCAATTTCGGCTTCAAGATCTACTACGGCGACGGCACCCGCCTTGACGTGCTGCGCGCCGCCGGCGCCGGCAGCGCCAAGATCGTCGCCGTGTGCATCGACAAGCGCGCCGAGGCCGACCGCATCGTCGAACTGCTGAAGACCGCCTGCCCGATGGCCAAGGTGCTGGTGCGCTCCTTCGACCGCGGCCATACGCTCGACCTGATCGCCGCCGGCGTCGACTACCAGATCCGCGAGACCTTCGAATCGGCGATGGCCTTCGGCGAGGCGGCGCTGCTCGCCCTCGGCGTGCCGTCCGAGGAGGCGACGGAGGTGGTCGAAGGCGTGCGCAGGCGCGACGCCGCGCGGCTGGAACTGCAGATGGTCGACGGCATCACCGCCGGCCGCGATCTGATGAAGCACAATGTGCCGACACCGACGCCGCTCATCCCGCCCAAGCACAAGGGCCGGCCGCTCAGCGAGGAGACGGCGGTGGTGGCTGCCCGGGTGGAGGCGGAGAATGGTCCGGCGGACAAGGAGCGAATAGGGAGTCGCGAATAGCGAATAGAGCAGCGTCGCTCCGACTATTCGCTATTCACCATCCGGCTCACGGATAGAGGCGCGACGTCTCCCAGCCCTTGTCGGTCTTGCGGTACTGGACACGGTTGTGCAGGCGGAAGGGCATGTCCTTCCAGAACTCCCACTCCACCGGCGTCAGGCGGTAACCCGACCAATAGGGCGGCCGCGGCACCACGCCGAACGGGTACTTGGCGGCGAAGACGGCAACCGCCTTCTCCAGTGCGAAGCGCAATTCCAGCGGGCGCGACTGCTGGCTGGCCCAGGCGCCCAACCGGCTGGTGCGCGCCCGGCTGGCGAAATAGGCGTCGGCCTCGGCTTCGCTGACCGGCTGGATGGTGCCGCGCACGCGCACCTGGCGGCGCAGGCTCTTCCAGTGAAAGAGCAGGGCTGCCTTGGGATTGGCAGCGAGCTCCTGCCCCTTGGCGCTCTCGAAGTTCGTGTAGAAGACGAAGCCCTCGGCATCGTGCGCCTTGAGCAGCACCATGCGCACATTGGGCATGCCCTCGCTGTCGACGGTGGCCAGCGCCAGAGCGTTGGGATCGTTGACCTCGGACGCTTCGGCTTCGTGATACCATTCCGTGAAAAGCGAATTTGGATCAGCTGTTGCTGTGAAGTCACTGTTCATTAACGAAATATTCCGATGCTTGGGCCTGTAGCGCCAAGGGAGCCAGGGTCATGTTTGCGCGCAGGCATTCGTATAGTCCCGCGTTGAAGCCGCGCCAATCGCTGCGCGCCGTCCGCGGCGTTGCGGCCGCCGCTCTGGCCCTGTCGCTTGGCGGCTGCGCCGGCCTCGGCCTGCCCTTCGGCGCCGAGACAACCGCCAGCAACGCCGCGCTGACGACCGGCAGCATCAGGCCGACGCTGGTCAGTGCCAGCCGCGTCGACGGCGTCGATGCCTCCGATTGGGAGGCGATCCGCCGCGCCGCTGCGTCGACCGCCGCCAATTCCAGTATCGACCGCCTCTCCTGGCGCAATCCGGATACCGGCTCCGCCGGCACCATCGTCGCCCTCAGCGCCGCCCACGCGCAGGGGCCCCTCGCGTGCCGCACCTTCGCCACCACCATCAACGATCAGCGCGGCGTACGCCGCTATCGCGGCGAGACCTGCCGGCGCAGCGACGGCCGCTGGCAACTCTACGGCATGATAGCCGACGACGCCCAGCTCTCCTAACCGGACCCGACCGCAAACTGCGGCAAACGCTGGCAATTGCCGGCACAATGACCATATTGACGGTGGCCGGCAATTCTGACGGCCGGCGGCCAAACTGCTATTCAGTCGACCATGCGCGATCCATATGAGGTGCTCGGCGTCAGCCGGACGGCCAGCGAAAGCGAAATCAAATCGGCTTTTCGCAAGCTCGCCAAGAAGCACCACCCGGACCAGAACAAGGCCCCCAAGGCGAAGGAAAACTTCGCCGAGGTCAATTCTGCCTATGAGATCGTCGGCGACAAGGACAAGCGCCGGCAGTTCGACCGCGGCGAGATCGGCGCCGACGGCAAGCCGCGCTTCCAGGGCTTCGAGGGCTTCAATCGCGGCGGCCATCCGGGCGGTGGCGCCGGCGGGCGCACCTTCCGCTGGTCGTCCGGCCCCGGTGGCGGCCCCGGTGGCGGTGGTGGCGGCGGGGATTTCTCGGCCGACGACATCCTCAGCGATATTCTCGGCGGCTTCGGCCGTGGCGCCGGTGGCGCGCGCGGCGGCCCGCGCGCCAACCCGCAGCCGCAGCGCGGTCAGGACGTGACCGCCACCGCGGCGGTGACGCTGGAGCAGATCGTCCATGGCGAGAAGGTGCGCGTCGATCTGCCCACCGGCCGCACGGTCGAGATCTCGGTGCCGCTCGGCACGCGCCCGGGCCAGGTCATCCGGCTCAAGGGCCAGGGCCAGCCCGGCGCGCTCGGCGGCCATCCCGGCGACGCGATGGTAACCATCGATTTCGTTCCGCATCCGCTGTTCAAGGTGGAGGGCGACACGCTGCGCCGCGAGATCGCCATCACCCTCGACGAGGCGGTGCTCGGCGCCAAGGTGCGTGTGCCCACCCTCGACGGGCCGGTGACGCTTTCCGTGCCGGCGAAATCGAGCGGTGGGCGGGCGCTGCGCCTCAAGGGCAAGGGCCTGCCGCGCGTCGGCGGGCGCGGCGACCTGCTGGTGACGCTCAAGATCGTCCTGCCCGAGGGCGGCGATGCGGAGCTCGAGGCGCTGATGAAGAAATGGCGCGAGAACCGGCGCTACACTGCCCGCGACGAGACGGAAGCCTAGAGCCTTTCACAGTCAGATGGGATCAACTCAGACTAGCCACGCGGCGCCGCGGCGCGACGCAGGCGGTCGTTGATCGCCTCGCCCAGCCCTTCGTCGGGAATCGGCATGACGGCAATGGTCTCTGCCTGCCGGTCGAGGGTCCTGAGCGCCGCGAAAAAGCTGGACGCAGCCTCTGCCAGATCGCCGGACGGGCTGAGATTGATCGTGGCGACCGCCTTCTCCACGTCGGCCGGCAGGTCCGGCCCGAAGGCCAGCAGCCCCTCCCCCTCGCGCACCTCAGTTGCATGGAGCCGCAGGCCAGCGGCGGGTGCATAGTGCGAGGCAAGCATGCCTGGTGCCGCCGGAGCGTCGCCGGCCGGCGACGCAACGCCCAATGCCCGGCCGAGCACCGCCTCGATGTCGCCGCGCGCCAGGCCGCCGGCCCGGAGCAGGAGCGGCGCCTCGCCGGCCAGGCTCACGATGGTCGATTCCAGGCCGACCGGCGTCGGTCCCGCATCGAGGATGACGCTGACATGGCCGCCGAGGTCGTCGACCACATGGGCGGCCGTGGTCGGGCTGACATGGCCCGAGCGGTTGGCGCTGGGGGCGGCCAGCGGGCGGGCGCTTGCCGCGAGCAATGCCTGCGCCACCGGGTGGGCGGGCACGCGGACGGCCAGCGTAGCGAGGCCGGCGGTGACCAGGTCGGCAATGCCGGAATCGGGCCTCAGCGGCAGCACCAGCGTCAGCGGGCCCGGCCAGAAGGCCTCCGCTAGCCTCTCAGCATCCGCGCTGAAACGGACGTGGCGCATGGCCTCGGCGGCCGAAGATGCATGGACGATCAACGGGTTGAAGCGCGGACGGCCCTTGGCGAGGTAGATGCGCCCGACGGCTGCCGGATTGGTGGCATCGGCCGCCAGCCCATAGACCGTCTCGGTCGGCATCGCCACGAGTTCGCCGCGCGCGAGCGCCTGCACGGCCGCGGCGAGCCCTTCCTCACCTGCGACCTTGCTGTTGAAAATGCGGAGCGGAATTGCGCTAGCCTGTGCCATCGGTGAGAGTGTCGGCCGTCCGGGCGAGCCGGGTTCTCGCGCGCAGTAACAAGCCGCGTCAAGCGGCAGCCGGAGGTCTATCATGAGCAGTTCGACGCCCGTCGCCGAAATCCTGTTTGCACTCAAAGCTTTTGGCGGGCTCGACGGGCTGATCGCCAGCGGCGCCTTCCCCGATCTCGACGGCGAGACGGCCGAGGCGATCATCGAGGAGGGCCTCCGCTTCGCCGACAGCGAGCTGCTGCCGCTCAATCGGGCCGGCGACAAGATCGGCGTGACGCTCGTCGATGGTGTCGTTGCAACCCCTCCGGGCTGGAAGGAGGCCTATCACCGCTGGTACGAGGCCGGCTGGAACGGCATCAGCAATCCCACCGCGTGGGGCGGACAGGGCCTGCCGATCGCCCTGCAGATGGCGCTGCAGGAGATCTGGAACAGCGCCAACGCGGCGTTCGCCGTGGGGCCGATGCTGAACAGCGGCGCGGTTCATGCCCTCATGGCCTACGCCAGCGACAGCCTGCAGGAGCGCTATCTGCCCAAGCTCTCCACGGGCGAGTGGATGGTGACTATGGACATGACGGAGCCCCAGGCAGGCTCCGACCTCGGCGCCATTACGACGCGGGCGATGCGCGCGGAAGACGGCAGCTACCGCCTGTTCGGCCAGAAGTCGTTTATCACCTACGGCGACCACGACCTCACCGACAACATCATCCATCTGGTGCTCGCCCGCGTCGCCGACGGGCAATCGCTCAGCGCCGGCCTTTCCATGTTCCTGGTGCCGAAGATCCTTCCGGACGGCACGCGCAACGACCTGGTGGCGGCCGGCATCGAGCACAAGCTCGGCCTGCACGCTTCGCCGACCTGCACGCTCGCCTTCGGCGAAGGCGGCAGCGGCGCCAGCGGCTGGCTGGTGGGCAAGGAGAACCGCGGTCTCTTCTGCATGTTCACGATGATGAACCACGCCCGCCTTGCCGTCGGCGTGCAGGGCGTCGGCGTGGCGGCGCGGGCGCTTGCCCAGGCACGCGACTATGCCGCCAGTCGCCGCCAAGGCCACGCGCTCGGAGCCCCGCGCGGCGAAATGAGCCCGATCGCCGCCCACCCCGACATCCAGCGCGAACTCATGCAGATGACCGCGCTGACCGCCCTGGCGCGGGCGATCGGCTATGCCTGCGCCGAGGCGCTCGATATGAGCACGGCGGCGCCGGAGGGCGAACGCGGCGCGTGGGCCGACCGGGCGAGCCTGCTGACGCCGGTGGTCAAGACATTCGCGACCAACGCGGCCATGAGGGTCACATCGGGCGCCATCCAGGTGCACGGCGGCGCCGGCTATATCGAAGAGACCGGCGTGGCGCAGCTTTTCCGCGATTCCCGCGTCTTTCCGATCTATGAGGGCACCAACGGCATCCAGGCGATCGATCTCGCCACCCGCAGGCTGAAGCTCGGCGGCGGCGCGCCGGTGGCCGCGATCATCAAAGAGATATCCGAGACCGCGGTCGCGGTCGCCGGGGCCAACCGGCCGGAATTCGGACAGGCGGCGGCGCGACTGGGCGAGGCGGGCAAGCATTTCGCCTCGGCCACGGCCTATCTCGCCAAGGCGGTAGCGGGCGGCAACGACGGTCTGCAGCCGGTGCTGGCGGGAGCGACACCCTATGCTCGGCTTTTCGGCCTTGCATTCGGCGGTGCCCTTCTGGCAAAGGGCGCCCTCGGGGCGGATGACGACAATCGCGATCGTGCGATCGCCCTCGTACGATTCGTCGCTGAATCGCTGCTGGGTGAAACGGCGTCGCTGGCGGCAACGGTCACTGAGGGAGCGGAAGGCCTGCGGCAGGCCGCCATCCACTTCGACATTGGCCAGGCGTCGCCGTGACGGCCTTTGCCCGCGAGAGGCCGGGAGTGAATATATGACGACCGAACAGGTGATCAGCGAGATCGCCGAAGGCGTTCAGATGATCCGCATCGAACGGATGGATGCGGAGAACCGGCTGACCGCCGAGATGTGCGAGCAGCTGGCGGATTCGCTTGCCTTCGGCGAAAGCAGCTCACGGGTGCGCGCCGTCCTCCTGACCGGCACGCCGGGCATCTTCACCGCCGGCCATGACGCCAACGAGCTGCAGGGCTTCCTGACCGCCGGCGGCATGGGCGAAAGCGTCATCCGGCTGCTCAAGACGATCGCCTCGATCGACAAGCCGGTGATCGCCGCGGTCGACGGCCCGTCCTTCGGTATCGGAACGATCCTGCTCATCCTGTGCGATTACGTGGTCGCCAGCGAGTGGGCGATCTTCACCGTGGCGGAAGCGGACATGGGCATGCCGCCGGAAGGCGCGGCGAGCATCCTCGCCCCGGCGCTGATGGGTTATCACCGCGCCTTCGGGCTCCTGGTGATGGGCGACCAGCTCGACTCCCATCAGGCGATGCATGCCGGTCTGGTCAACCGGATCGTGCCGGCCGATGCGGTCGAGTCCGCCGGCCAGGAAGCGGCACGCATCCTCGCCGGCAAGCCGCCGGAGGCGGTGCGCATGCATCGCCGGCTGATGCGCGGCGACCGGCTGAACATCCTGCAGCGCATCGACCAGGAGGCGACCAGCTTCGCCGACCTCTTGCGCTCGCCCGCGGCGCGTGATGCCCTGCAGGCCTATATCGACGCCAACCGCTGAGCACGGCGTCCAAGGGGGCCTGCTTGTCCACGCTTCTCATTCAGGATCCGGTTTTCCTGGAACATTCCGTTCCCGTCGGCCATCCGGAACGGCCCGACCGTATCCGCGCCATCGAAAAGGCGCTGTCGGCGCCGGTTTTCGCCGATCTCGTGCGCGCCGGGGCGCCGGCGGCGGCGGCGACCGAGGTCATCGCCATGGCCCATCCGGCGCGCTATGTCGGCGAAATCCGCGCCGCCGTTCCGGACGACGGCATCGTGCAGCTTGAGGCCGACACCTATCTCTGCCCGCAGAGCTTCGAGATCGCCGCGCGCGCCGCCGCTTCCGCGTGCTTGGCCGTGGACCAGGTGATGACCGGCAGCGTGGCCAATGCCTTCTGCGCCATCCGGCCGCCGGGCCACCATGCCGAACCCGCTCACCCGATGGGCTTCTGCCTGTTCAACAACGCGGTCATCGCCGCGCGTCAGGCGCAGCGCGACCACGGCGCCGAGCGCGTCGCCATCGTCGACTGGGACGTCCATCACGGCAACGGCACCCAGGCGATCGTATGGGACGATCCGTCCATCCTCTATTGCTCGACCCACCAGATGCCGCTCTATCCGGGCACCGGCTCGCCGTCGGAGACCGGCTGCGGCAACATCGTCAACGTGCCGCTCCCGCCCGAAGCCGGCGGCACCGAGTTCGAGATGGCCTTCAACGACAGGATCGTGCCGGCGATCGACGCCTTCGCCCCCGACCTGATCATCATCTCCGCCGGATTCGACGCCCACTGGCGCGATCCGCTGGCGCAGATCAATCTCGACGAAGAGGATTTCGTACATGCGACGCTGACGCTGATGGAGGCGGCCCGGCGCCATTGCGACGGACGCATCGTCAGCCTGCTGGAAGGCGGATACGATCTCGCCGGCCTCGCCGGATCGGTCGCCATGCACGTGGCGACGCTGATGAAAGCCTGAGGAACAAGGAGAACGGATGGCCGATCAGGACCTCCCGCCGGTCGAGGGCATGACCTTCGAAGCGGCGCTCAAGGAACTCGAACAGATCGTCAGCCGGCTCGAGCGCGGCGAGGTGCCGCTGGCCGAGTCGATCGTCATCTACGAGCGTGGCGACGCGCTCAGGAAGCACTGCGACGCCCTGCTCAAACAGGCCGAGGCGCGGGTTGAGAAGATCCGCGTCGGCGCCGACGGCCAGCCGGCCGGAGCCGAACCGCTCGACGACGCCGCGACCTGACCCGCCTACTCGGCCCAGGGCGGGGTGAACGGCTCTCTGCCCGGGTGCATGGCCTGCCCGCCGACGGGAAGAATCGCGACGGCCTCGAAGGGCTCCTCGCCGGAATTGCCGAGAGCGAAATCCGTGTCCGGCGGAATGACCGCCGCATCGCCGGCGGCCAGTTCATGCACGGCGCCGTCGAGATGGATATCCGCCCTGCCCGACAGGGCCACGAAAACCTCCTCGCGCGTCAGGCGGTGGACGGTCGGCGCGGTGCCGGGATCGAGGCGGACGCGCCACGCGCAGGTTTCGCGCGCGCCGCGCTTGGGTGAGGCGAGGCCAAGGAAACGGACACCGGGCAGATTGAACTCCGGCGCTTCGGCGGAACGGATGATGGTCATAGGGGGCTCTCTCTGGTGGGAAGCGATTTCGTCTGGTAACTTGACCATATCGTGCGATGACCAAAATAGTCAAGTCACTTGACGATATCGGATTCCCCGAGCTGCTGGACCATGTCGGAGTCCGGCTCTGGCGGGCGGCGGCGCTGTGGAAATCCGAATTCGATGCCGGCATGGTCGCGGCGGGCCACGCGGTCTTCGCCCATGCCCGCTCGGGGCTGCTGGCCCATATGGACCGCGGCGGCACGCGGCAGGCCGATCTGGTCCAGCGCAGCGGCCTGACCAAGCAGGCCGTCCAGCAGTTCATCGACGAACTGGCAGCCGACGGCATTGTCGAGCGGATCCGCGACCCGCAGGACGGGCGCGGCCGGATCGTCGTCTTCACCCAGCGCGGCCGTGAGGTGCTGGCCGACGCCAATGTGGTCAAGCGGCGGGTCGAGGAGCGCTTTCGCCGGAAACTCGGAGCGGAGCGCTTCCGCGAACTCCTCGCGGCGCTGAAGGATCTGTCGTGAAACCGGCACCGCCAAGGCGTTGCGCCTCCCCGGCGGGCGTGCCAATAGTCGCTATTGTCCTTTCTGTCAGGCGGAACCCTTGAATCCTTCGCCAGCCACTCCCCTGCTCGACCGCGTCAAAACGCCTGAGGATTTGCGCAAGCTGCCCGAATCCGAACTGCGTCAACTGGCCGACGAGCTGCGTCAGGAGACAGTCTCGGCGGTTTCGGTCACCGGCGGCCATCTCGGCGCCGGCCTCGGTGTGATCGAGCTGACGGTGGCGCTGCACTACGTCTTCGACACGCCGCGCGACAAGCTGATCTGGGACGTCGGCCATCAGGCCTATCCGCACAAGATCCTGACCGGGCGCCGCGACCGCATCCGCACGCTGCGCCAGGCGAAGGGCCTCAGCGGCTTCACCAAGCGCGCCGAGAGCGAATACGACCCCTTCGGCACCGCGCATTCCTCGACCTCGATTTCGGCGGCGCTGGGCATGGCGGTCGCCCGCGACCTCAAGGGCGGCACCGAGAACGTGATTGCGGTCATCGGCGACGGCGCCATGTCGGCCGGCATGGCCTATGAGGCGATGAACAATGCCGGCCACCTGAAATCGCGTCTGATCGTCATCCTCAACGACAACGACATGTCGATCGCGCCGCCGGTGGGGGCGCTGTCGGCGCATCTGGCCAAGCTGGTGTCGGGGCGCACCTATCGCGGCCTCAGGCGGCTGGCCAAGCAGCTTGCCGAATACCTGCCGCGCTATTTCCGCGAACGGGCGCGACTGACCGAGGAATTCGCCCGCAGCTTCTGGACCGGCGGCACGCTGTTCGAGGAGCTCGGCTTCTACTATGTCGGCCCGATCGACGGGCACAATCTCGACCATCTGCTGCCGGTGCTGCGCAACGTCGCGGCGATGCAGAACGGCCCGGTGCTGGTCCACGTGCGCACGCGCAAGGGCAAGGGCTATGGCCCGGCGGAGGCGGCACCCGACAAATATCACGGGGTCGGCAAGTTCGACGTGATCACCGGGGCGCAGGCCAAGAGCCGCTCCAACGCGCCGGCCTATACAAAAGTGTTCGCGGAAAGCCTCATCAAGCAGGCGGAAGCCGACGATCGCATCGTCGCCGTCACCGCGGCGATGCCGGCCGGCACCGGCCTCGACCTGTTCGGCGCCAGGTTCCCCGACCGTACCTTCGATGTCGGCATCGCCGAGCAGCACGCGGTGACCTTCGCCGCCGGGCTCGCCACCCAGGGCTTCAAGCCGTTCGCCGCCATCTATTCGACCTTCCTGCAACGCGCCTACGACCAGGTGGTGCACGACGTCGCCATCCAGAGCCTGCCGGTGCGCTTCGCCGTCGATCGTGCCGGCTTCGTCGGCGCCGACGGGCAGACCCATGCCGGTGCCTTCGACACGACCTATCTCGCCTGCCTGCCGGGCTTCGTGGTGATGGCGGCGGCGGACGAGGCCGAGCTCGTCCATATGGTGGCGACGGCGGCGGCGATCGACGACCGCCCGTCGTCGTTCCGCTATCCGCGCGGCGACGGCGTCGGCGTCGAGATGCCCGAGCGCGGCGTGCCGCTCGAGATCGGCCGCGGCCGCATCCTGCGCGAGGGCGGCAAGGTGGCGCTGCTTTCCTTCGGCGCGCGCCTCATGGAATGCCTCAAGGCGGCGGAAGACCTCGATGCCTACGGCCTGCCGGCGACGGTTGCCGATGCCCGCTTCGCCAAGCCGCTCGACACCGCGCTCATCGACCGGCTGGTGCGCGAGCACGAAGTGCTGGTGACCATCGAGGAAGGCTCGGTGGGCGGCTTCGCCTCGCATGTGCTGGCCTATCTCGAGCAGAGCGGCGCGCTCGAACGCGGCATCAAGGTGCGCTCGCTCACCATGCCCGACCGCTTCGTCGACCACGACAAGCCGGAGGCGATGTATGCCGCCGCCGGTCTCGACGCTGCCGGCATCGTGACGGCGGTTTTCGCCGCCCTCGGCCGCCGCACGCCGGAGGCGGCGCATCCACGGCTGGCCTGAGCCGACCACCCGTCCGGCCTGTGACGAATTAGCTACTTCGGAATAGTTCCATCTTGCCGCGAAAGGCTTTACAAGCCCGCGGATGTCCCGGCGCCCCCTGCTCGCACTGTTCCGCGGACCCGACGGCCGCTCGCTGGCGCGCGGCCTGGCCTTGCTCGTGCTGGTCAATGTGCTGCTCGCCGGCCTGCATGGCGGCGCGCTGGCGCTGTCCGCGGCGAGCGACACGCCGGCGATCTGCACGCTCGCCGGAGCCAACAGCGACCCGGCACATCCGGCCAACGACCCGGATCATCGCGCCTGCTGCGTGCTCGGCCTCAACGCGGTCGCCAGTGTCGTTCCACCATCGCCGCCGGCCCTTGCCGATGCGCCGCCGGCCGTCATCGCGCCGGTGCCGGTTCCGCCACCGGCCGAGCGCGCCACGCTCCATCCCCTCGACGGACCGGCCAATCCGCGCGGTCCCCCGCTCCCCGGCTGATCCCGATCCTGCTTCATTGATCCGATCAACCGGCGGCCGCCTGCTGACGCGATGCCGCCATCCTGTCGAGGAAGTCACACACATGACCCATTTCCTGAAGCGCGCCGCCGTCGGCGCCCTTTTTGCGGCGATTGCCTTCGCCACACCGGCCTTCGCCCAAGACGTCACCGTCGGTTCGCTGACGCTCAGCAATCTGTGGGCACGGGCGACGCCACCCAAGGCGCCGACGGGCGCCGGCTATCTGACCATCGTCAATCACGGCAGCGACGCCGACACGCTCACCGCCGTCTCGACGCCGGCTTCCGAGGTGAGCGAACTGCACATCATGGAGGTCAAGGACGGCATCATGACCATGCATCCGGTCGCCGGCGGCATCAAAATCCCGGCCGGCGAGACCGTCACCCTTGCCCCCGGCGGCTATCACCTCATGTTCATCAAGCTGAAGCACGACCTGAAGCAGGGTGACGCGCTGCCGGTGACGCTCACCTTCGAGAAGGCGGGCACGGTCGAGGTCATGCTGCCGATCATGCCGGTTGGCTCCAAGGGACCGGCCGATGCCATGAACACGGATGGGAGCGCCACGAACATGAGCGGCGGTCAGATGAAGATGGACAACGGCCAGACGGGCCAGGGCAAATGACCGGCCTGCGCGCCATACGCGTCGTCGTCTGGGTGGCGGTGGCGGTCCTGCTCGGCACCGTCGGCTGGATCTATTTCCTCAACCAGAACGGCGGCGTGCCCGGCCTCACCGTTTCGCAGATCGGCGGGCCGTTCACGCTCACCGACCAGAACGGCAATACGGTCACCGAGACGGCGCTGCAGGGGCACGCCTCGGCGATGTATTTCGGCTACACGTATTGCCCGGATGTCTGCCCGACGACGCTGGCCGACCTGACGCAGTGGATGGGCGACCTTGGACCCGATGCCGACAAGCTGAAGGTCTATTTCATCACCGTCGATCCGGAGCGCGACACGCAGGCGGCGATGGCCTCCTACATGCAGGCCTTCGACCCGCGCTTCACCGCGCTCACCGGCACCCGGCCTCAGATCGACAAGGTGATCAAGGAATACCGGATCTATGCGCGCAAGGTGCCGGGCGCGGACGGCAACTACACGATGGACCACACGGCCACCGTGTTCCTGCTCAACGCCAAGGCCGAACTGGTGTCGACCATCGACTACCAGGAGGCGACCGACAAGGCGCTGGCCAAGCTGAAACGCGCGATCGGCGCATCGTGACCTGACGGGGCGCCGGCGCTATGCTGGCGCCCCATGAGCCTGACGTCGAAACTCTCTCTGTCGCTTGCCGGGCTGGCCGCCGTGGCACTTGGCGGATTCCTGTGGCTGCGCTTCGGCAATCTCGTCTATTTCGACGTGATCGCGGCCTCCTTCGCCGGCTGTTTTCTCTAGGGTCCGCATCGGGCATATCTCACCCATGACCAAACGGCTCGATCTGGCACTGGTGGAGCGCGGGCTGGTGCGCACCCGGGCGCGGGCGCGCGACGCCATCCTGCGCGGTCACGTCACCGTCAACGGCAGGCTGGTGGCGCGGCCGGCCACCACCGTCGAACCGGACGCGGCGATTGCGCTCGACGACCCGGCGAGCGGTTACGTCTCGCGCGGCAGCCTGAAGATGATCGCGGCGCTCGACCGCTTCGGCTATTCGCCGAAGGGCCGCATAGCGCTCGACATCGGCGCCTCGACCGGCGGCTTCACCCAGGTGTTGCTCGAACGCGGCGCGGCAAAGGTCTTCGCCATCGATGTCGGCCACGGCCAGCTCGACCCGGAGCTTGCCGCCGATCCGCGCGTCGTCTCGCGCGAAGGCGTCAATGCGCGCGATCTCAAGCCCGACGATATCGGCGAGCCGGCCGGCGTCATCGTCGCCGATGTCAGCTTCATTTCGCTGAAGCTCGTCCTGCCGCCGGTGCTGGCGCTTTCCGGCCCCGGCGCCTGGGGCATCTTTCTGGTCAAGCCGCAATTCGAGGTTGGCCGCCAGGCGCTCGGCAAGGGCGGCATCGTGCGCGACACGGGGCTGGCCGAGCAGACGGCGGCGGATATCGCCCTGTGGCTGGAGAGCGAGATGGGCTGGCGGGCCGACGGCATCCTGCTGTCGCCGATCGAGGGCGGCGACGGCAACCGCGAATTCCTGCTCGGCGCCTGCCGTGACTGAGACGGTGACGATCGCCGAGCTCGGCCATGCCGGCGACGGCATTGTCGAGCCCGGCGCCGAGGTCGGGGGCCAGCGCCTCTTCGTGCCCTTCACGCTGCCGGGCGAGACGGTCGCCATCGAACGCAGCGGCGCGCGGGCGCAACTGGTCGCGGTGGTCGAGCCGAGCGCCGAGCGGGTAGAGCCGCCCTGCCGCCATTTCGGCACCTGCGGCGGCTGCGCGTTGCAGCACATGGCGACGCCCGCCTATCTCGCCTGGAAGCACGAGATCGTGCGGCGCTCGTTGGCTCTCCACCACATCGACGCCGACGTCGAGCCGGTGGTCGCCACGGCGGCCGGCACGCGCCGTCGCGCGATCTTCTCCGCCGTCGCCACCAAGGACCACCTGATCCTCGGCTTCCACCGCCGCGGCAGCCACGAGATTGTCAGGATAGAAGAATGCCCGGTGCTCTCCGCCGACATCGTCGCGGCGCTGCCGCTTATCCGGGTCATCGCCGAGCGCGCCATCCGCATGCGTCGTCAGGCGCGCGTCACCGTTCTTGCCGGTAACGGGCTCGACATCGCCATCAACGGCGGCGGCCGGCTCGACCGCTCGGGGCTGGAGGCGCTGGGCCAGTTTGCCCGTGAGCAGGCCGTCGCGCGGCTGACGGTCGACGGCACGGAAATCTTCGTCAACCGCCGGCCGGAACTCGCCGCCGGCGGCGCGGCGCTGCTGCCCTCGCCGGGCGGCTTCGTGCAGGCTTCGGCCAAAGCCGAGGCGGCGCTCGCCGAAGTGGTCACCGCTCATGTCGGCGATGCGGCGCCGGTCGCCGACCTCTTCTCGGGGATCGGCACGTTCACGCTGCGGCTGGCGCGCCGCGCCGCGGTGACGGCAGTCGAAGGCGATGCGGGCCTGCTGGAAGCACTTGAACAGGCGGTGCGGCAGGCGAGCGGGTGCAAGCCGGTGACGACGCTCCGCCGCGACCTCTTCGCCAATCCGCTCGCCGCCGCCGAGCTCGACCGCTTCGCCGCGGTAGTCTTCGACCCGCCCGCTACCGGCGCCAAGGCCCAGGCGCAGGCGATCGCCGGCTCGCGCGTCCCCAAGGTGGTGGCGGTCTCGTGCAGCCCGGCGACGCTCGGCCGCGACGCCCGCATTCTCATCGACGGCGGCTATCGGCTGACCCGCGTGCTGCCGGTCGACCAGTTCCTGTGGTCGGCGGAGATCGAGGCGGTGGCGAGTTTCGAGCGCCCGTGACCTGACCTGATCCTACTGATCGATGATCTCGGTCGCTTCGATCGCAATGCCGAAGCCGTCGAGGCCGACATAATGGCGCTCGCGACTGGCAAGCAGGCGGATCGACTTGACCCCGAGGTCGCGCAGGATCTGCGCGCCGAGACCGACCTCGCGCCACTCCTCGTCGCGCCTGGCGGTGGTGTCGGCGGGATTGGCGGCATCGCGCGTGCGCCCGCCCTCGCTGGCAACGCCGACCGAGCCCTCGCGCAGATAGACGATGATGCCGCGGCCGCCGCGCGCCAGCTGATGGACGACCCGGTAGAGCACGCTGTCGGCGCCGAAGACGTCCTCGATCACCGATTCGCGGTGGAGGCGCACCGGCACGCTGATGCCGTCGCCAATGTCGCCGAAGACCAGCGCCAGGTGCTGCGTCGTGTCGTAAGGCAGGTGATAGGTGTAGGCGTGTGCGGGCCCGGCGTCGGTGGTCACCGCGAAATCGGCAACCCGCTCGACCAGCTTCTCGCTGCGCTGGCGCCAGGCGATCAGTTCGGCGACCGAGACCAGACGCAGCCCGTGCTCCTCGGCGAAGCGCAGCACATCGGCACCGCGCTTGACGGTGCCATCGTCGTTGACCAGTTCGGCGAGCACGCCGACCGGCTCCAGCCCCGCCAGGCGGCAGAGATCGACCGCGGCCTCGGTATGGCCGGAGCGCATGAGCACGCCGCCCTCGCGGGCGATCAGCGGAAAGACGTGGCCGGGGCGCACGAAATCGGCGGCGCCGACATTGGTATTGGCGAGCGCGCGGATGGTGTTGCAGCGCTCCTCGGCCGAAATGCCGGTGGTCATGCCGTGGCGGAAATCGACCGACACGGTGAAGGCGGTGCCGAGCGGCGCATCGTTGTCGGCGACCATCGGTTGCAGCTGCAGCCGGCGGGCGCTTTCGCGCGGCATCGGCGCGCAGACGATTCCCGTGGTGTAGCGGACGATGAAGCCGATCTTCTCGGGCGTGGCGTGGACGGCGGCGACGATGAGGTCGCCCTCGTTCTCGCGGTCGGTGTCGTCGGTAACGACGACGATCTCGCCGCGCTTGAAAGCTTCGATGGCCTCGGCCACCGGATCGTTCTGCATGGTCATTTCGGTTTGTCCTGATGCCGGCCGGCTAACCGACCTGGCCACGATGCCTGAGATAGTGATCGGCCAGCACGATGGCCAGCATCGCCTCGCCGATGGGAACGGCGCGGATGCCGACGCACGGGTCGTGGCGGCCCTTGGTGGAAACGTCGACCTCGTCGCCGGCCCGGTTGATGGTGCGGCGCGGGTTGAGGATCGACGACGTCGGCTTGACGGCGAAGCGGGCGACGACCGGCTGGCCGGTGGAGATGCCGCCGAGAACGCCGCCGGCATGGTTGGAGAGGAAATGTGGCCGGTTGCCGTCGCCGATGCGCATCTCGTCGGCGTTCTCCTCGCCGGAAAGCGCGGCGGCGGCAAAGCCGGCGCCGATCTCGACACCCTTGACCGCGTTGATCGACATCAGCGCCGAAGCGATGTCCTGATCGAGCTTGGCGTAGATCGGCGCGCCGAGGCCGGGCGGCACGCCCTCGGCCACGACTTCGATCACCGCGCCGACCGAGGAGCCGGCCTTGCGCACGCCATCGAGATAGTCGGCCCACATCTCGGCGGCCTTGGCGTCGGGGCAGAAGAACGGGTTGCGGTCGACCTCGGCCCAATCCCAGCGCGACTGGTCGATGGCGTGCGGGCCGATCTGGACCAGCGCGCCGCGCACGGTCATGCCGGGCACCACCTTGCGGGCGATGGCGCCGGCGGCGACGCGGCTTGCCGTCTCGCGCGCCGAGGCACGGCCCGAGCCGCGCCAGTCGCGGATGCCGTATTTCTCCTGATAGGTGAAATCGGCGTGGCCGGGCCGGTAGGTCTCCTTGATGTCGCCGTAGTCCTTGGAGCGCTGGTCGACATTCTCGATGAACAGCGAAATCGGCGTGCCGGTGGTGAGCAATTGCCCGGTGGCTTCGTCCGCGAACACGCCGGAGAGGATCTTCACCGTGTCCGGTTCGCGCCGCTGGGTGGTGAAGCGCGACTGCCCCGGCCGCCGCCTGTCCATGTCGTGCTGGATCTCGGCCTCGGAGATGGGGATCAGCGGCGGGCAGCCATCGACCACGGCGCCGATCGCCGGCCCATGGCTCTCGCCCCAGGTGGTGACCCGGAAAAGGTGGCCGAAGGTGTTGTGCGACATGGGTTTCCAGCGTTGAGGCAGGCCGGGCGCCCGCATTTTCTAGGCGGGCGGAGCCGAGGCGTCAAAGCAAAACGCCGCGAGGGCTAAAGCCAGCGCCCCTCACCGTCCCGCCACAGAAACACGCGGTCGTGGCGAAAGTCCTCGATCACCGTCTCCAGCGGATCGAGGTTCAGCAGGTGCGCGCGCAGCACGCGGCCGACGCCGCCGTGGGAGACGACCAAGGTCGGCCGATCGACCGTCCGCAGCCAGCCGACGATGCGTGCCGACAGCATCTCGTAGCTCTCGCCGCCCGGCGGCTGAAAGAACCACTTGTCGGCCAGGCGCTGGGCCACCCAGCCGGGATGGGCACGCTCGATATCGCGATAGGTGAAGCCTTCCCACTCGCCGAAGGTCAGCTCCTTGAGCCGCTCGTCGATACGGTAGCCGGTCGGATCGAGACCCATCGCCGTGCGCGCGATCTCCATGGTCTCGCGGGCGCGGCCGAGCGGACTTGCGACGAAATCGAAGTTTACCGCCTCGGGGACTTCGCGCCGGACCGTCTCGCCATTCAGCTTCGCCTGGTCGCGCCCCTTGGCGTTGATCGGAATGTCGCGCTGGCCCTGAAGGCGCCCCTCGACGTTCCAGTCGGTCTCGCCATGGCGCAGGAAGACGAGCGTGGGGATTGCGGACATTGGCGCGGGATTTTGGTGGCGGCCGTCGAGCGGACGGATTGGGTTGGGGTCAGACGGTGGCGATATCCGGGGCGTCCACCGCTTTCATGCCGACGACGTGATAGCCCGAATCGACATGGTGGATTTCGCCAGTCACCGCGCGCGACAGGTCGGAGAGCAGATAGAGCGCGGCGTCGCCGACTTCATCGGTGGTGACGGTCTTGTGGAGCGGCGCGTTGTATTCGTTCCACTTGAGGATGTAGCGGAAATCGCCGATGCCGCCAGCGGCGGCCAGCGTCTTGATCGGCCCCGAAGAGATGGCGTTGACGCGGATGCCGTCCTTGCCGAGGTCGACGGCGAGGTAGCGCACGCTCGCCTCCAGCGCCGCCTTGGCGACACCCATGACGTTGTAGTGCGGCATGACCTTCTCGGCGCCGTAATAGGTAAGGGTGAGGATCGAGCCGCCCTTGCCCATCAGGTTGTGCGCCCGCTGGGCGATGGCCGTCAGCGAGTAGCAGGAGATGAGCATGGTGCGGGAGAAATTGTCGGCGGTGGTGTCGACGTAGCGGCCGGTGAGCTGCTCGCGGTCGGAAAAGGCGATGGCGTGGACGATGAAATCGAGCCCGCCCCACATCTCGCGCACCCGCTCGAAGACTGCATCCACGGTCGCCATATCGGTCACGTCACAATGGCCGACGACCTCGGCGCCGATTTCGGCGGCGAGCGGCTCGACGCGCTTCCTGAGCTGGTCGCCCTGATAGGTCAGGGCCAGCGTCGCGCCCGCCCTGTGGCAAGCCTGGGCAATGCCCCAAGCGATCGAATGGCGGTTGGCGATACCCATGATCAGGCCCCGCTTACCTGCCATCAATCCTTCCGCACCTGCCATTTGCTCTTTTTCCCGCTGGTTGTCCTGCCGGCGGCGTTCCTATCGCACAGCCCCTCGGGCGCATCAAGCAAGCCGGCGGGCCGGAAAACGGAACCAACCCGAGAATAAATCCGGACTTCGCGTGTTCTCAGGCCCGGGCGTTAGCCGTTTCGGCCGCCCGGCGCGAAGACATGAAGGGAGAATTTTCCAATGAAACGACTGATTCTGGGCCTCGTGGCGGCTGTGGCGATGGTCAGCACGGCCTATGCCATGGACCCCGCCAACTTCGCCGACAGCTCGCTCGGCAAGATCCTCGTCGATCCCCAGGGCATGACCCTCTACATCTTCGACAAGGACGGCGTCGGCGCGACCACGTCGACCTGCACCGGCAAGTGCATCGCCGCCTGGCCGCCCTTTGTCGCACCGGCCGGCGCCATGGCCGCGGGCAGCTGGACGATCGTCGACGTCACCGACAAGGACGGCAAGGCCGAGAAGATGTGGGCCTATGACGGCAAGCCGCTCTACTACTGGATCAAGGACACCAAGCCCGGCGACACCACGGGCGACGGTGTCGGCAGCGTCTGGCACGTGGTGAAGCAAGGCACGTAGCCCGCCTGCCTTCCTGTCGGCGGCGCGGCAACGCGCCGCCGGCCCGCGGGGCCTGTTCTGAGCGGCGGCCCGGCATTACACTGCCGCCCGCCATGAATGCCCCCGCCGCCCCCCTCCTCGACCAGTTCGCCGAAATCGTCGGACCGGCCTATGCCATCCGCGACCCGCAGACGATCGAGCCCTACCTCACCGAGCCGCGCGACAAGTTCCACGGAAGCACAGCGATGGTGCTGCGTCCGGGCAGCGTCGCCGAGGTCGCGGCCATCGTGAAGCTCGCCAACGAGACGCGCACGCCGATCGTGCCGCAGGGCGGCAATACCGGCCTGGTCGGCGGCCAGATACCGTCGCCGGCAGGCAATGAGATCGTGCTGTCGCTGGCGCGGCTCAACCGGATACGCACCGTCGACCCGGACAGCAATACGATGATCGCCGAAGCCGGTGTAACGCTCGATGAGGCGCGGGCGGCCGCCGACGCGGCCGACCGCCTGTTTCCGCTGAAGCTCGCCTCGGGCGGCTCGTGCGAGATCGGCGGCACGCTGTCGACCAATGCCGGCGGCACCGAGGTGCTGGCCTATGGCAACATGCGCGAACTGGTGCTGGGCGTCGAAGCCGTGCTTCCCAACGGCGCGGTGTGGGACGGCTTGAGGACGCTGCGCAAGGACAATACCGGCTACGACCTCAAGCATCTGTTCATCGGCGCGGAAGGCACGCTCGGCGTCGTCACCGCCGCCGTGCTGACGCTGATGCCGAAGCCGCGCGGCATCGCCGTCGCCTTCATCGGGCTCAAGGATCCGGCGACCGCGCTGAGGCTCTTCCATCTCGCCCGCGAGCGCGCCGGGCGCAGCCTCACGGCCTTCGAGCTGATCCCGCGGATCGGCCTCGAATTCGCAGTGCGCCACGGATCGGGCACGCGCGATCCGCTCGCCGAACCGCATCCCTGGTACGTGCTTTACGAATACTCCTCCGCCCAGAGCCAGGAGGACGCCGATGCGGCGGCGGAAGCGATCTTCGCCGCCGGCTTCGAGGCCGACCTGGTGGAGGACGGCGCGCTCGCCCAGTCGCTGGAACAGGCGGCGGCCTTCTGGCATCTGCGCGAGACCCTGTCGGAAGTGCAGAAGCTGGAAGGCGGCTCGATCAAGCACGACGTCGCGGTGCCGCTGGCGCGCGTGCCCGAGTTGCTCGAGCGGGCTTCGGCGGCGGTGGCGGAGATGATCCCCGGCGTCAGGCCCTGCCCCTTCGGCCATATGGGCGACGGCAACATCCACCTCAATTTCAGCCAGCCGGTGGACATGGACAAGGCCGCCTTCCTCGCCCGCTGGGAGGAGGTCAACGCGGTGGTTCACGGCATTGTCGGCGAACTCGGCGGCACGATCTCGGCCGAGCACGGCATCGGGGTGCTCAAGCGCGACATGCTCAAGCACGTCAAGAGCCCGCTCGAGATCGACCTGATGCAGCGCATCAAGCACGCCTTCGATCCCAACGGCATCCTCAACCCCGGCAAGGTTCTGTGAACGTAGAGCCTTGTCCGACCAGGTGGGGCCAATTCCGTTTCTCGACCGGCGCGGCGATCCGGCGTCGAGACCGGCGAAGGGCGATCAAGGCGCATCGGTCGAGCCGGAATCGGCGTCGGGCGCCCGCCGATCGGAAACCCGAAGGGACGGGCGCTTTTGCGCCATTATCGGCGCCGTCGGTCTCGGCCGTACTCCCAGTAGCCCTTCGCCCGCCGGCTTGATTCTGCCGCAAGATCGCTCCGTCGGAATGGGCCCATCTCGCCGGACAAGGCTCTGGCCTGGTGAGGTCCTGCTAACCCTCTCGAAAATCACTCAAATTTAACCCAACCGGTTAAGCCGACACCAAGCCTGCTGTGGCATGGTGGTCTCCAACAAGCGAGGTCCACAAAAAACCGGACCCGCTTCGGGAGCGTTAAGAGGCGTCAAAGTGGCCGGTGAAGCGACCGCCGGGTCGAGTCGGGTGTTCCGGCTCGACCCGCACAGCCTGCCCGTGCATGGTTCCGCCCAGTGTGGCGGCACCGCTGACACGGCATTCATCCTCGACCGCGAACGCGCGATCGTGCGTCGGCAGCGCCACGCCGCTGTCCCGCCGCTCACGCTGACCGTGCCGCTGATGAGCTATCGCGGCGTCGCGGTGCGCATCGAGACGGCCGGCACGGACGGCGAGGTGCGCGTCTTCGTCGAATTGCTGCACAAGGATCCCGCGCTCACTTTGCCGCTCATCGTCGGCGACGAGCCGGAAGAGGTGGCGGCCGACTGGCAGGCCTGGGGCCGTGCTCTCGGCCTGCCGTTGCTGGTCATCGGCCAGGACGGATCGGTGAGCGAGCCGCTCGACGATCTCGGCGGGGTCATGGCAGCACCGCCGAAACCGCGCCGGCGCCATTCCTTCTTCGCCGGCCGCAGGCCGCGTTTCCTGACCCGGCGCAAGACCGGCCATCGGCACCCAACCGAGACGCTCAGCGGCCGCGAGATCATCGCGCGGAACTGAGCCACCGAGCGGCCGGCTTGTCCACCGCCCGCACGGATTGCATGATGGGGCGATGGGCAACCATCCAGACCTGTTCCCGGGCTTCGACAGCCTCGCTGTCGACGGCGACGGCGCCACGATCCACCTGCGCAAGGGCGGCAGCGGGCCGCCTCTCCTGCTCGTCCACGGCTATCCGCAAACCCATGTGATGTGGCACCGCGTGGCGCCCGCCCTGGCGCAGCAGTTCACCTGTTTCATTGCGGATCTGCGCGGCTACGGGGAGAGCTCCATTCCCGCGTCCGATGCCGAGCATCGCGTCTATTCGAAGCGCGCCATGGCGCGCGATCTCGTCTCTGTGATGGCGCAGCTCGGCCACCAGCGCTTCGCCATCGTCGGGCACGATCGCGGCGGCCGGGTGGCCTATCGCATGGCGCTCGATCATCCCGCAGTGATCGAACGGCTGGCCGTGCTCGACATCCTGCCGACGTGGAAATACTGGGACCGGCTCGACCGGTCGGCGGGCCTGCGCATCTATCACTGGATGTTCCTCGCCCAGCCCGAATCGCTGCCCGAAAGGCTGATCGGCGGGGCGCCCGATTACTATTGCGACCACACGCTGGCCAGCTGGACCGCTGCCGGGGACCTTTCGGCTTTCGACGCGACGGCACTCGCCTGCTACCGGGCACAGATGCGCGATCCGAAGCGCGTCCATGCGCTCTGCGAAGACTACCGGGCAGGTGCCGGCCCGGACTTCGACGACGACGCGGCCGACCGCACCGCCGGCCGCCGCATCACGGCGCCGCTGCTGGCGCTCTGGGGCAGCAGCGGAATCGCACGCGGCGCCGAATCCCCGATCGCTGTCTGGCGGGAGTGGGCGGAGGTCGTCACCGGCGCCGAGGCCAATGGCGGTCATTTCGTTCCGGAAGAGGATCCGGACTCGACCCTGGGCGCCCTGATCCCCTTCCTGTCCGGCGCGTAGACCGCGCCGATCAGGCCAGCGAGCGCAGGACCATGTCCGCCACCAGCCCGGCAAAGACGATCCAGCCGTAATCGCGGTTGGAGCGGAAGAGCATCAGGCAGTTGTCGGGATCGTCGGTGACTATGGTCTTCACCTGCCAGCCGAGATGGACGGCACCAAGCGCCAGACCGAGATAAGCGAGCGGCCCGACCCCGGCCAGCCACCAGGCGGCGGCGAAGAGCACCGTCGCCACGCCATAGAACAGGACGAGCAGCGGCCGGGTGCGGGAGCCGAACAGGCGGGCGGTGGACCGCACGCCGATGAGGGCGTCGTCCTCCTTATCCTGATGAGCGTAGATGGTGTCGTAGCCGATCGTCCAGGCGATGCCGCCGACATAGAGCAGCACCGGCGCCCAATCGAGACGGCCGAAGATCGCCGCCCAGCCCATCAGCGCGCCCCAGGAAAAGGCAACGCCGAGCCCCACCTGCGGCCACCAGATGATGCGCTTCATGAAGGGATAGATCGCCACGGTGGCGAGCGAGAGCACGCCTAAGGCCACGGCGAACCAGTTGAACTGAAGCAGCACGGCAAGGCCGATCAGCGCCTGCAGCACCAGAAAGGCTGCCGCTTGTTTGGTGGTGACCTGGCCGCTGGGGATGGGGCGCGAACGCGTGCGCGCAACCTGCGCGTCAAGATCGCGGTCGACGATGTCGTTATAGGTGCATCCGGCACCGCGCATGACGATGGCACCGACCATGAAAAGGGCGAGGTGCCAGACATCGGGGAAGCGCCAGCCGGCGGCGTCGGTGGCAAGCGCCGAGGACCACCAGCACGGCCACATCAGCAGCCACCAGCCGATGGGCCGCTCCAGCCGGGCGAGACGGGCATAGGGCCTGACGGCGGCCGGCAGGACGCGGTCTGCCCAATGGCCACGCACGGCATCGGCAACGATGTGCTTGTCGACAGTCATGGTCACGGTCATAAGGCGTCGGGCGCGCGGCGAGAAGCCGGCCGTTGGACTTTCGGCACGCCGATTGCTAAGCGCTGGGTAACTATAAAACGCGGGGCATGAAATTCCGCATGAAAGTGCTGCTCATCGGCTCGGGCGGGCGCGAACACGCGCTGGCGTGGAAGATCTCTCAATCGCCTGGGCTGACCCAGCTCTATGCAGCGCCGGGCAATCCCGGCATCGCCGAGGTGGCCGAGCTCGTCGCCCTCGACCCGTCCGACCACGCTGCCGTCATCGCCTTCTGCCGGGCCGAGCGCATCGATCTGGTCGTCATCGGCCCGGAAGCACCGCTGGTTGCCGGCATCGTCGATGCGCTTTCCGCGGCCGGAATCAAGGCTTTTGGCCCGACCAGGGCAGCCGCCGCGCTGGAAGGCTCGAAGAGCTTCACCAAGCAGGTCTGCGCCGAAGCGAATATCCCGACGGCAGCCTGGCGGCACTTCAGCGACGCCGCGGCGGCGGCCGACTATGTCGGCCAGCAGGGCGCCCCGATCGTGGTCAAGGCGGACGGGCTGGCCGCCGGCAAGGGCGTGACCGTTGCGACATCGGTGGACGAGGCACGCGCGGCGATTGCAGCGTGCTTTACCGTACCCGGTGCGGCAGTGGTCATCGAGGAATGCCTGACCGGCGAGGAGGCGAGCTTCTTCGTGCTCTGCGACGGCACCGCTGCCCTTTCTTTCGGCACGGCGCAGGACCACAAGCGCGTCGGCGACGGCGATACCGGCCCCAATACCGGCGGCATGGGCGCCTATTCGCCGGCCCCGGTCATGGACGCGGCAATGGTCGAGCGCGTCATGGACGAGATCGTGCAGCCGACACTCGCCGTGATGGCAGAGCGCGGCACGCCGTTCCGCGGCGTTCTTTTCGTCGGGCTGATGCTGACCGCAGACGGGCCCAAGCTGATCGAATACAACGTCCGCTTCGGCGACCCCGAATGCCAGACCCTGATGCCACGCTTCGACGGCGACCTCCTCGAACTCATGGCGGCAACGGTCGACGGCCGGCTGGCCGCCATGCGGCCGGCCTGGCGCGACGAGGCGGCGCTCTGCGTCGTGATGGCGGCGCGCGGCTATCCCGGCGCCTACGAGAAGGGCGCGGCGATCGGCGGCATCGCGGCGGCCGAGGCGCTGCCGGACGTCAAGGTTTTCCATGCCGGCACGGCCATGAAGGACGGACGGCTCACCGCCGCCGGCGGTCGTGTGCTCGGCGTCACCGCACTCGGCCCGACTATTGCCGAAGCTCAGAAACGCGCATATGCGGCGGTTGCCGCCATCGACTGGCCGGGCGGCTTCTGCCGAACGGACATCGGCTGGCGGGCTGTCAGTAGATAGGATCCCCATGACCTCACCGATCACTCCGTTCCTCGGCAAGACCCGCATCGCCTATTTCACCATGGAAATGGCGATCCGCTACGAGATCCACACCTATTCCGGTGGCCTCGGCGTGCTGGCGGGCGATATCGCGCGCTCGGCCGCGGATCTCGGCATGCCGATGGTCTTCGTGCTGCTCGTCAGCCGCGCCGGCTATTTCCGCCAGACCATCAATCACGATCTCTGGCAGGTCGAGCAGCCGAGCTGGTGGGAACCGTCCGACTGGTGCACGCCGCTGGAGACGACGGCGACCGTGGAGATCGAAGGACGTCCGGTGACGATCCGCCCCTGGCTCTACGTGCAGACCGGGGTGACCGGCCACAAGGTGCCGATCCTGCTGCTCGACACCGACCTCGACCAGAACAGCGCCATCGACCGGACGCTGACCCACCACCTCTATGGCGGCGATGCCGCCTATCGGCTCAAGCAGGAAATCATTCTCGGCATCGGCGGCGCGCGCGTGCTGCGGGCGCTCGGCTTCGATATCCGGACCTGGCACATGAACGAGGGCCACGCGGCGCTGCTCACCCTCGACCGGCTGGCCGAGGCGCGCGCGGCGACCGGTGGCGACGGCCTGGCCGAGACGCGCCAGCGGTGCGTGTTCACCACGCATACGCCGGTGCCGGCCGGCCAGGACCGCTTCCCCTACGATCTCTATGCGCGGACTGCACCCCAGCTGGTTTCGCTGGACACAGTCAAGGAACTCGCCGGACCCGACGAACTCAACATGACGCGGCTGGCGCTCAACCTCTCCGGCTATTCCAACGCGGTTGCCGAGCGCCACGCGGAAACCTCGCGGCACATGTTCCCCGGCAACGAGATCCACGCCGTCACCAACGGCATCCACACGCTCACCTGGGCCCACCACGAAATGGCGCCGGTCTTCGACAGACATGCACCGAACTGGCGGCTGGACCCGAAGGCGCTGACCGAAATCGCCTCGGCGCCGGGCGACGTCATCTGGACTGCGCACCGCAAGGTCAAGGCAGAGCTGGTCGAGCTGGTCTTCGGACGCACCGGCATCGTGCTCGACCTGGACAAGCCGATCCTCGGCTATGCCCGGCGCATGACGCCATACAAGCGGCCGCTGCTGATGTTCAGCGACATCGAGCGGCTGGCCGCGATCGCCCAGCACTGGCCGTTGCAGATCGTGATCGCCGGCAAGGCCCATCCGCGCGACGGCGGCGGCCACGAGGCCATCCACCGGATTCTCGAAATCGCCGGCCAGCTTGCCGGGCGGCTGCGCGTCGCCTTCGTGCCGGCCTACAACATGCACGTGGCGGGGACGATCGTCTCTGGCGTCGATGTGTGGGTGAACACGCCGACGCCGCCCATGGAAGCCTCGGGCACCAGCGGCATGAAGGCGGCGCTCAACGGCGTTCCCAATTTCAGCGTCCTCGATGGCTGGTGGGTGGAAGGCTGTCGTGAGGGCGTCAATGGCTGGGCGATCGGCGCCGACGGCGGCGACAGCTCAGACGGCGCCCATGCCGCCGCCTTCTATTCCAAGCTGGAAAGCACCGTGCTGCCGCTCTTCCACGGCGACCGCAACGGATGGTGCTCGGTCATGAAGCAGGCGATCGCCACCACCGGATGGCAGTTCAGCTCCAACCGCATGCTCGGCCAGTATGCCGAGGAGGCGTACGGATTCAGCGCACCGAGCGTCGCGGCGGCACCACCCCTCACGGTCTGAGCATCGAGTATAATGGGTGCTCGACCAATCGAGGGGGACGAAGGATAGGCCGTGCCGTGGTTGACACCCAACGTATTCAAGCAGCGAAGTGACGAGACCCTGACGCAGCTGCCGCTCTTTGGCGACGGCCCTTCAGCAGTTCGTTTTCGCCACATCGTCCATGCCTACACTGATCGGCTGAATCCCGATAATACTGCCGTTCAGTCGATTACGTTCGAAACGATCCGGGGTGCGCAGCGTTATGCGCACCCCGACTATCCGTCAGATCTGGTTGTGGTCGCCTATCCCGAGGACGAGGCCCTGGTGCCGTCCGATGCCATTATGGCGCGGTCACTCACACGCGTGGTTACCGATCTTGCCGATTTTGCGGTTGCTCGGCCACTTCCCCTTCTCTTCGATGTTCTGAAGAACGGAATCGAGGCAGCTATCCCCGAGGACCGGCCGTCTGCAGGCACGGAATACATCGTCTTCAGCAATTCCGACATTCACCTGCAAACGCCGTTCTATCGCGTCGTGGCCGAATTGATCCGCGTGGGCTACGACGTCATCACGGTAAATCGGCGAACCGTCGACGCGGAGCCGGGGAACCGCTCTTTTTCACCGCTCTTCATGGCCGAGCTCGGCGCGCCTCATCCCGGATTCGACTGCTTCGTATTTCCTGCACAGATGTTCCGGGACTTCGCGGTCAGCAGCAGTTGCTGTGGTGCCGGCGGCGTCATGCGCAGTCTGCTCTTCAATCTGGTTGCGCATGCGCGACGCTTTTTGATGCTGACGACAGCCCACATGACGTTCCATCCGGGCAGCGACCGCTTCTGGTCGGATTCCGTTTTTGCCGACTACAACCAGTTCAATTTCCGTGAGGCGCTCTCAGTCGTCACGGCACTGGCGGCGGACGGTGAGAAGGCCCAACGCCTCGTGCAGTTCATCAACGCCCACGAAGGCAGGCAATTTCGCGACGCACTGCCAGAAGTCCTTAACCGGGCGACGATGGCAGCGCCGCCTCGCAGCTCGACGTAAGGCGCAGTCGGCAGGTCCAGTTTGGTGCCGTCGCTGCGCCAGTGGCGATCAATGCACCCATCCCAATTGGAGCGAAGTCTCTTGGCTGATCGACAGCCGGGCCGCGAGCATCCGCCAGTCAGTTTCGGCCGGCAGCTCGCGCGCCGGCTTCGACGAGCGACAGGACAGTGGCAACGTCAACGGGGCTGAAGTCTGTCTCGTGGCTGACCTCCGTGTAGTCAAGTCCGAGCGCGCCAGACAAACACTTGAAGTGATCACGCCATTTTACCGGCGACGGAATGGCACGGATTTCGATCAGACGCGCCTCAGGTCGCATCCACACCATATTTGCGAGCGCTGCGCCGTGCTGGGCGATCACGATGTCAGCGGTACTGAAAAGGGCAATCTGCTCGGCGAGTGGAAGGCTCTCCAGAAGGACGGTGTGTGTGCCGGGAAACCGCTGCTCCAAAGCAGCCACCAATTCCTGGTGATTGACGATGCAGCGGCGCTGCCGCCCGCTGGTCTTGGCCTCGGCGCGATCGGATACATAGAAGGGATCCGCATCGCCGCGATCGATGACAAGGATGCGCGGCCGTTCAGGATGCGCCTGGACGATCTTCTTTGCATGACTAGAGATACGCCCGTGCCAACGCTCCAGGACAAACATCGTGCCCTTGCGCAGCTGTTCCACATCAATAGTGGGGTTGACCCTGCTGAGATCGTAGCCCGTCAGCTCTACATCCTCCGTCGCGCGAAAGAACCTGCGCGGCGCCTTTTGACGCAAAGCATGGACTTCGCGTTCAAGGATAACGAGCTTCGGCAGGTCAAGCTCAAGCAGGATTCGATCCATCGGTCCGCAGCTTCGCACAAGCAGAGTCCGATCAGCCGAAGCGTCTCTGAGGTATGCGCAAAGGGGCAAAAGAAAACCAAGTAGGAAATGATAGAAATGCTCAACGCTTCCGCCGCGATTTCGAATGGTAATATGCTTAGTGATAAATGGATTTTGTAACCTAAACGGCCATTTACGCTTGTGCATTCGGTTTCACTGCTGTTTAGTCCTAATATTTCTCCCAGATCACGTGAACATATATAACATATTTCTTCGGTTCCATCGAAAAATCCGTCTGTGACCATGCGAAATGTGTCCATCCGGGGCACCACACGCGCCCTCTTGAACTGAAGACGCGAGGACAAATGCCGCCTGCGGTGACCTTCCCCCACCGCCCCGAATCCGCCAGAGTCGGGACCATGCCGATCCGCCGTCTCAGCGAAGACATGGTCAACCGCATCGCCGCCGGTGAGGTGGTCGAGCGGCCGGCGAGCGTGGCCAAGGAGCTCATCGAAAACGCGCTCGACGCCGGCGCCGGGCGTATCGAGGTGGTGACGGCGGCGGGCGGCGTGTCGCTGATCCGGGTCAGCGACGACGGCGGCGGCATCGCGCGCGACGAACTGGCGCTGGCCGTCGAACGCCACTGCACGTCGAAGCTCGATCAAGGCCTCGATCACATCGCCAGCCTCGGCTTCCGCGGCGAGGCGCTGGCGGCGATCGGCGCCGCGGCGCGGCTGCGCATCGCCTCGCGGGCGGAGGACGCCGACGACGCCTGGGAGGTTTCCGTCGCCGGCGGGGTGGCGTCGCCGCCGAAGCCGGCAGCGCTCGCCAGGGGCACGCAGGTGGAGGTGCGCGACCTCTTCTTCGCCACGCCGGCGCGGCTCAAGTTCCTGAAATCGGAGCGGGCCGAAGCCAGCGCCATCACCGATGTGGTGAGGCGGCTGGCGCTGGCCCATCCGGAGGTGCGCTTCACGCTCAACGGCAGCGACCGCAGCGAGACCGACTATGCGGCGGCGACCGGCGCGGACGGTCTGGCAAGCCGCATCGCCGCGGTGCTCGGCCCCGACTTCGGCGCCAATGCGCTTCTGATCGACGCCATCCGCGAGGGCGTGCGGCTCACCGGCTATGCCGGTCTGCCGACCTTCAGCCGAGGCAACGGGCTGGCCCAGTATTTCTTCGTCAACGGCCGGCCGGTGCGCGACCGCCAGCTTCTCGGCGCGCTCCGTGCCGCCTATTCGGACGTCATGAAACGCGAGCGCCATCCGGTGGCCGTCCTCAACATCGCCCTCGATCCGGCTCTGGTCGACGTGAACGTCCACCCGACCAAGGCGGAAGTCCGCTTCCGCGATTCCGGTCTGGTGCGTGGCCTCATCGTCGGCAGCCTGCGTGAGGCGCTGGGCAAGAGCGAGCTGCGTTCGTCGAGCGAAGCGGCCGGCGCCACCATTGCCGCCTTCCGCGCGGCCGGGACGCCGCGCCCGCAGCGGCCAACCATGCCGCCCGCCTGGCGCCCGGCCGCCACGGCCGGCAATGCGGCACTCGCCGCCGGCTTCGCCGATGTCGCACAGGCCGCTTTCGCGGTGGTGCAACCTTCGGCCGAGGCCCATGCCGACGCGCCGGACGCGGCAGCACTCGCCCGCCCGCTGGGTGCGGCGCGGGCGCAGATCCACGAGACCTATATCGTCGCCCAGACCGCGGACGGACTGGTCATCGTCGACCAGCACGCGGCGCACGAACGGCTGGTCTATGAGCGCATCAAGAAGGCGCTCGCCGAGCATGGCGTGCCGAGCCAGATCCTGCTCATCCCCGAGGTCGTCGACCTGCCGGCAGAAGACGTCGCGCGGCTGGCCGAGCGGGGGCCGGAGCTTGCCGAACTCGGCCTCGTCGTCGACCGCTTCGGTGCCGGCGCCGTCATCGTGCGCGAAACGCCCTCCCTGCTCGGCACCGTCGATGCCACCGCCCTCATCCGCGACCTTGCCGACGAGATCGCCGAATGGGAGCGCACGGCGGGCCTCAAGGACAAGCTCGACCGGGTCGCCTCGACCATGGCCTGCCACGGCTCGGTGCGCGCCGGCCGGCGGCTGAAGCCGGCGGAGATGGATGCGCTGCTGCGCGAGATGGAAGCGACGCCCAATTCCGGCACCTGCAACCACGGCCGGCCGACCTTCATCGAACTGAAGCTGGCCGACATCGAGCGGCTGTTCGGCCGGCGCTGAGCGGTGTCAAAAGGCCGGTGGACGGAACGCGCCGAGCCCTTATGTTAGGGGGCGTTCGCCGGTGGGCGCGGGAAGACGCATGACATGATGAACCGCATGGAACGACAGGGACGCGGGGGCGAGGCGCGGCTGCGCTATCTCGACGGCGACTATCAGGTGCTGATCCCCGGCGGTTTTGTGCGCTGCGCCGTAACCGGCCTCGAAATTCCGCTCGACGAGCTGAAATACTGGAGCGTGCCGCGGCAGGAGGCCTATGCCGACGTCAATGCCGCGTTGAAGCGCTTCCAGGAGGTCGGCAAGATCTAGCAGGCTGTTGAAGAAGTCACCAACGGCGGGCTTTGAAGGTGGATTCGTCGCCGAGGTGGAAGGCGATTTCGCCGGTGATGGTTCCGTCGTCGTTGAGCTCGGCGGAGCCACTGCCGGAGGCCTCGTCCATCTCGTCGTGGCCGGCCCAAGTGAAGAAGATAGTGGTCGGTGCATATTCGCAGTCGAGGCCGCCAGTGACAGCTCCGAAGACGAACTCGCCCGAGCCGTGAGCGTCGAATGCGATGTAAGCGGGCTCGACCAGATCGACAAAGTCGCTGTCCCACAACTCCATCTCGACGATCCGCCACTTGCCGATCAGAGGATGGGTCGCGAGGTCGCTCATCCGGATGCCTCCGCCAGCAGCTTGGGCAGGCGGACGAGGTTGTAGGCCGCGGCGGCGAAGGTGAAGGCCCATCCGACGCGGCCGACGCCTCTGAAGCGGGTCTTCTCCTGTCCCGCCACCGTCTTGATCCAGCCGAAGGCTTCCTCAATGCGCTTGCGGATGCGCTGGCTGACCGCATAGCCACCATGCCGCGTCGTCCGTCCGTCGATCGCTGATCGTCGGCCGCTGGTGTTCTGGGTAACGTGCGGCGTCACCGCCATCGCGCGCAACGCGTTGACGAAGTCCCGCGTATCGTATCCCTTGTCGGCGCCCAGCGTGATCGCTTTCGGCCGGTCAGCACGGGGCTCGATCATGTGCAGCCCTGCCACCCGCTCGGCATGACCGTCGGCTGGCGTCAGGCAGGCGTCGACCAGAAGCGCCGAGCGGTTCTCCATCAGGCCGTGGCCGAGGAAGCAGAGCTTGGCTTCCTTGCCCGCTCCCTTTTTGTACAGCCGGGCGTCCGCATCGGTGGTTGAGGCGTGGGTCTCGTTCGACCGCTTCTGGCCGTGGAAGTCAGCCTGCGGGTTGCGTCCCCCGCCGCCCACCGGCGGCTCGTCGGAGCCATCCCTCGGCTTGAAGCTCTTCATCGACGCCCAGGCCTCGATCAGCGTGCCGTCGACCGAGAAGTGATCGCTGGAAAGCAGCTTCTTCACCCGTGGCTGCGCCAGGATCGCGGCTAGGAACTTCGCCGCGATGTCGCCCTCCAGCAGCCGGTCGCGATTCTTCGAGAAGACCGAATGATCCCACGCCGGATCGTCGATGCCGATCCCGACAAACCATCGGAACAGGAGATCGTACTCCAGCCGCTCCATCAGCTGTCGTTCCGAGCGGATCGAATAGAACGCCTGCAGCAGCATCGCCCGCAGCAGCTTCTCCGGCGCGATCGATGGCCGCCCTATCCGCGAATAGAGCGGCGCGAACTCCCGCTCCATTACCGCCAGCGCCTCGTTGACGATCGCTCGGATCTCTCGCAGTGGATGATCACGCCGAACCCGCGCCTCAAGGTCCACGTAGCTGAACAGCTCCCCGCTCCGATCGTCTCGACCGCGCACGATTTCATCCTCCAAACTTCTATGTTCGGAGTAAATCGTCAGCCAAGCCGCGCCGCAAGCGCCTTCTTCAACAGCCTGCTAGGCTGACCTTGGCCGATGGATTGCGGCGCGCACCGTTGCGTCGATGACCTCGCCGATCGCCGTCAGGTTCTCGAATTCCAGCATCACCTCGAGCGCTTCCGCCTTGGCGTGGAGTTCGCCGGCCATGCCGCTGCGCCCGGCGAGGCGGACGCGGTCCTTCTCGGTGGTCACCAGCCGCAGATTCTGCGCCTCAGCCGCGGCGATGAGTTCGGCGGCTTCGGCGTCGGTGTAGCGATGGTGATCGGGGAAGCTGACGGTGCGGGCAACCGGGGCATGGGCCTCGGCGAGCGTGGCGAAGAATTTCTCCGGGCGGCCGATGCCGGCAAAGGCGAGGATCGGCTGCTTGCGCCACTGGCGCAGCTTCACCGGCCGCAGGTGACCGCGGAGCGCCGCCCGGCCGGAGCGGGCAACGGCGCGAACCAGCGGCTCGGCCGCCACGCCGTCGCCGACGACCAGCAGCATGTCGGCGCGCCGGAGCTGGAGCGCCAGCGGCGCGCGCAAGGGACCGGCGGGCAGGACGCGGCCGTTGCCGATGCCCACCGTCGCATCGACCACGACCAGCGACAGATCCTTGGCGAGCGCCGGATTCTGGAAGCCGTCGTCCATGATGATGAGGTCGACCCCCTCTTCCACCAGACGCAGGGCACCGGCGGCGCGCTTATGGGCGACGACCGTCGGACCGGCGGCGGCGAGCAGCAGGGGCTCGTCGCCCACCCGGTCGGCGTCGTGACGGTCCGGATCGACGAGCAGCGGCCCGGTCTCGCGGCCGCCATAGCCGGAGGCGAGCAGGCCGGGCTTCAGCCCGCGGCTGCGCGCGATGCGGGCGAGCGCGATCGCCGTCGGCGTCTTGCCGGCACCGCCGACCACGAAATTGCCGACGCAGATGACCGGCACCGGCGGGCGGTAGAGCGGCGGGCGCGTCATGCGCCAGCCGGACCCTGCACCCCACAGCCGGGATAGCGGCCACAGCGCGATGGCCGCGGCGCTTGCTCCCGTCCGCCACCAGAAGGCCGGCGCCTTGCGCGTCATGGCTGCTCCGGACGACCGGCAAGGAAGGGCGCGATGGCGGTCATGATCGCGTCCAGCGCTCCGGAGAAGCGGGCGAGTGCGGCCCCGCCGGCGGCGGCACGCGCCGCCACGGCAGCCGGATCGTCGATCAGCGCGGCAACCGCATCGGCAAGGCTCGCCGCATCGGTGATCGAAGCGGCCGGCACAGCCGCATCGAGGGTGGCGTAGATGTCGGCGAAATTGTGCACGTGCGGTCCGTGCAGCACGGCGGTGTCGAGCCGCGCCGGCTCGATCGGGTTCTGGCCGCCATGCGGGATCAGCGAGCCGCCGAGAAAGGCGATCGGCGCCAGGCGATAGAACAGGCCCAGCTCGCCGAGCGTGTCGGCGAGATAGACGTCGACCTCGTGCACCAGCGGATTGCCCCGGCTGCGCTGGGCGACGGTGAGGCCCTTGCCGGCAAGCATGGCGCGCACGGCATCGCCGCGCTCGGGGTGGCGCGGCACGATGATGGTCAGCACCTGGCCTTGGCGCTGGCGGATGAGCCGGTGCGCCTCGGCGACCACTTCCTCCTCGCCCTCATGGGTGGAGGCGGCGACCCAGACCGGCCGCCCGTCGATGGCCCCGGCCAGGCGGGCGACGGCACTGCTGTCGGCGGCGAGCGGCGGAACGTCGAACTTCAGGTTGCCGATGGAGCGCACATCGGTGGCGCCGAGCCCGGCAAAGCGGGCGGCATCGGCGTCCGACTGGGCGAGGCAGAGCGTAATCCTGGAGAAGACGGTGCCGGCGAACCCGGCAAAATGCCGCCAGCCACGGAAGGACTTCGCCGACAGGCGGGCATTGGCGACGACCAGTGGAATGCCGGCCTCGGCCAGTTTGCGCACCATGGTCGGCCATATCTCGGATTCGACGAAGATCGCAAGTTCCGGACGCCAGTGGGCGAGAAAGCCGACGACGAAGGGCGTCAGATCGAGCGGAGCGAACTGATGCACGGCACCACGCGGCAGCCGCTTGGCGGCGATGGCGGCCGAGGTGACCGTGGTGGTGGTGAAGACGACGGCAAAGCCGATGTGGGTCAACCGGTCGATGAGCGGCAGGATCGCGTTGGTCTCGCCGACGCTTGCCGCATGCACCCAGATCACGCGTCCGGGCGGACGCGGCAGCGAGGCGCGGCCGTAGCGTTCAGCGAGGCGCTGGGGGTCTTCCTTGCCGCGAGCGACACGGCTGGACAGGATGAACGGCACGACGGGGCGGAGGAGCACACCGACACAGCGATAACCCGCGGCGATCGTGGCCGCCGCGACATTAGCCATGGGTGCGATCCGCAATGGCGTAGGCGCGGGCGGCAATGTCGGTCAGCGCGCGCTCGACTTCGAGGCGCTTCTCCTCCACTTCGGTCTCGGTGGCGCGGCGGGGAACCAGTATGGGACCGGCGTGGATGAAGACGGCGCGGCCGAAAGGCAGGTTGAAAGCGGAGCGATCCCACGAACCGACGTGAAAGCGATTGTGGGTGACGACGACCGCGGGGATGATCGGGCGCTGGGTGAGGCGCGCCAGCGCGACGATCCCAGGGCTTACCGTGCCGCGGCTCTTGCGGTCGAAGTCGGCCGTCATCACCACGCTGTGGCCGCTGTCGATGGATGCCTTGAGACCGCGGAAGGCGGCGACCGAACCCTTCTCGAACATGCGCGAGCGATCGGTGGCGCCGGCGCCGCGCACGGTGCCACAACCGAGCTTGTGCAGGCTGCGGCTGATGATCTCGCCGTCGCCGGCGCGCGACACCAGCACATCGACCGGGTATTCGCGCGCCCGCAGCAAAGGCAGCAAGAAGGCTTCGCTGTGCCAGGTGGTGATGATCATCGGAGCGTTGCGGTCGAAGACCGCCTGGGACGACGTCGGCTCGGATGTCAGGCGGCTCGTCGCCCAGACCAGCCGCAGATAGGCGGTCACCGTGGACGACAGCAGCTCATAGGAGAAATCGGAGCGGACCAGGCGCCGGCGCAAGGTGCTCGACCAGCTGCGCCGGGGGCGCGCTTGTGCGAGTGAGGTGTCGGGACGCTTCTCCATGACGCGATCAAGGCGGCGATTGCCGGACTATCGGCTGCCGTCGCCCTCCTCCGCTGGCATCTCCGGTTCGAGCAGGCGGTGAAGGTGGACGATGAAATAGCGTGTGTGGGCGCTGTCGACGGTGGCGTGCGCCTTGGCCCGCCAGGCGTCATAGGCGGTGCGGTAGTTCGGAAAGATGCCGACGATGTCGAGCTTGTGGAGATCGGTGAAGCGGATTCCCTCGACCTTCTCCAGTTCCCCGCCGAAGACCAGATGGAGAAGCTGGTCGTTCGGTCCGGCCGTCCTGGCTCGTGGCTGGTTCATCGCTGGTTCCCGTCCCTGATGGGCATGAATGCCGGGCGCGCTTTCAGCGCCGATGCGGCAATCTCACGATCCGGGCGGTTTGGTGCATCAAAAGGCGGGGTTCCGCAAGTCTCCCGCATGGCCGCCGATCAGGCGACCGGTGCGGCGGCGTCAGCGAACCCGGCGGAAAAGCCTAACTTCCTGCGACCGTCATGCCCTCGATCGCCACCGTCGGGGCGTTGGCGGCGTAGCGGTAGGTGAGATCGTTGGCGGCACGCAAGGCGCGATACATGTCGATCAGGTTGCCGGCGATGGTCACCTCACTCACCGGATGGCCGATCTCGCCGTTCTCGATGACGAAGCCGGCAACGCCGCGGCTGTAGTCGCCGTTGTTCATGTTGACGCCATGGCCGATCAGCTCGGTGACATAGATGCCGCGGTCGATGGTGGCGATCATCGCTTCCGGCGTCTCGCTGCCGGGCAGCAGCGTCAGGTTGGTGGCCCCCGGCGTGGGCGTGCCGCCGCGCCGCGAGGCACGGCCGTTGGTAGCAAGGCCAAGCTCGCGCGCCGTGGTGCTGTCGAGGAGCCAGGTCTTCAGCACGCCGTCGGCGATGACATCCAGCGCGGCGCCGGAAACGCCCTCGCCGTCGAAGGGGCGCGAACCGAGGCCGCGCGGGCGCAGCGGGTCGTCGGTGATGCGCACGCTCGCCGGGAAGAGCTGCTGGCCGAGCTTGTCGCGCAGGAAGCTCGTCTTGCGGGCGATGGCCGCGCCGCTGATGGCGCCCGCCAGGTGACCGACGAGGCCGATGGCGACGCGCGGATCGTAGACAACCGTCACCCGACCGGTCGCCATCTGGCGCGGATTGACGCGGCGGACGGCGCGCTCGCCGGCATTGCGGCCGATGACCTCAGGATCCGGCAGATCGGAGCGATAGACCTGGCTCTCGCCGTCGTAATCGCGCTCCATCGCGGTGCCCGAGCCGGCGATCGCCGAGGCGCTGAGGCCGAAGCGCGAGCCGAGATAGGCACCGGCAAAGCCGCCCGAGGTGGCGAGCACCAAGCCGCCCAGCCCCCAGTCGGCGCTGGCGCCGGCGGAGTTGGTGACGCCGGGGATGGCACGGGCGGTGTCCTCGGCGGCGAGCGCCGCCGCGGTCAACGCGTCGGCCGAGGGCATGGTCGTGTCGAGCAGGTCGAGATCGGGAATGCTGGTGGCGAGCGTCTCCGGCGCCGCCAGGCCGGCGAAACGGTCTTCCGGCGCGACCTTGGCCATGGCCACGGCGCGCTCGGCCAGATCGGCCGGGTCGGTGAGCACATTGGCGGAGACCGTCGCCGAACGCCGGCCGACGAAGGCGCGCAGCGTGAAGTCGTCGCCTTCGGCGCGGCGGGTCTCCTCGACCTTGCCGAGGCGCACATCGACCGCCAACGAAATGCCGCGCACGCAGACCGCATCGGCGGCATCGGCGCCGGCCTTCAGCGCAGCGGCGACGAGGCGCTCGGCGCGCTCGGTGAGGTCGGTCTGGTCGAGCATCTCGGTCATCAGGGCTTCCTTGGGGATTTTCTCATGCGGGCGGGCTCGCGCCTGATCTAGGTGCTTGCGGCCCCGCCAACAAGCTCGGGGCCGGCGGACAATCAGGATTCCGGCGGCCCGACGCGCACCACGGTCAGATCGTTGCCGGCAAACAGGCGCCGGGCGACCCGGCGCAGATCGTCGATGGTGACGGCGTCGACGAGGCCATTGCGGCGGTCGACGTAGTCGATGCCGCGCCCGTCGATCTGAATCCCCAGGAGCTGGTCGGCGATATCACCGGAGGTAACGAAGCGCAGCGGATAGCTGCCGGTCAGATAGGCCTTGGCCTTGGCAAGCTCGTCCGCGGTCGGTCCGTCCTTGGCGAAGCGGGCGATCTCCTGGCTGATCAACGCGATGACCGCCTCGGCCTGGTCGCTGCGCGTCTGGGTGCCGCCGCTGACCGTGCCGGAATGCTCCATGGCATCGAGGCCGAGGCCGACCGAATAGGCCAGACCGCGCTCTTCGCGCACCGCCTTGAACAGGCGCGAATCGGAACCGCCACCGAGGATGTAGGTGGCGACCACGGCGGGGATCAGGTCCGGATCGCTGCTGGTGATCCCCGGCAGGCTGAGGCGGATGATGGTCTGCGGCACCGGCAGGGCGATGTTGATGCGGCCGGCGGATTTCGCCGTCACGTCGGGGACGCCGACGAGATTCGACTTGACCGGCAGGTCGCCGAAGATCTGGTCGAGCATGGCGGCCGGCGTCTCGGCGTCGATGGCGCCGACGATGGCGACCTTGAGATCGTTGCGGGCGAAGGTCTTCTGCGCGGAACGCCTTCAGGTCATCGACGGTGATCGTGGCGACGCTGTCGGCGGTACCGATGAGCGAGCGGCCATAGGGATGGTCGGGGAAGGTCGCCTTGCGCAGGGCTTCGCTGGCAAGCCGGTCGGGATCGCGCTCGCCGCGCCTGATGCCGGTCAGGATCTGGGCACGGATGCGCTCGACCGGCTCCGGATCGAAGCGCGGCTCGCTCAGCGCCAGCTTCAACAGCCGCGCCGCTTCGTCGCGATTGGCCGAAAGGGTGCGCAGCGACCCCGAGAAGAAATCGCTGCCGGCATCGAAGCTCATGCCGATGGAGAGGGCATCGAGGCGCGCCTGGAAGGCCTGGCTGTCGAGATCGCCGGCACCTTCGTCGAGCAGGCCGGAGAGCATGTTGGCGACGCCCGGCTTGTCGGTCGGGTCCTGCGCCGCGCCGCCCTCGAAGGCAAACGACATGGAGATCAGCGGGATCGAATCGTCCTCGACCAGCCAGGCGGTGATGCCGCGCGGGCTGACGACCTTCTGGATGTCGATGGCTTGCGCCGCGGCGCTCCAGACGATCGCCGTGAGCGCCAGGCCGGCGATCGCTGCGGCGCGCGAGACTGCGTTGCGGGGGGCCATCACGAGCGGCCCTCCGCCGGGCCGGGCAGCAGATAGCCGGTGACCGAGTTGCGGGCGACGAGGTATGCGGGCGGCGGCAGCCTGCACATCGGCGGCGGTGACCGCGTCGATGCGCTGCGGCCACGACTGCACCTCGGCCAGCGTATCGCCGGTGGCGAGCGCCGCACCGACCGCGTTGGCGAGCGTGCGCGGGCTGTCCTCGGAATAGATGACGCCGGCACGCACCCGTTCCTTGGCGCGGGCAAGCTCCTCATCGGTGACGCCCTTGTCGATCAGTTCGGCGATCACCTTGTCGAAGGCGGCGCCGAGGTCCTGGACGGTGGTGGTGCCGCGCGGCGAGCCGTAGAGGCTGAACGCGGACGGGCCGATCGGCCCGGCGTCGTAGCCGGCATCGATGCCGGCGGCGATGCCCTGCTCGACCACGAGCTGGCGATAGAGCCGGCTGGTGCTGCCGCCGCCGAGGATATCGGCCAGAACGTTCAGCGCCTCGGCCTCGCCGGGCTTGCCGGTGTGCTCGGAGGGCGCCAGGTAGAGCCGGCGGAAGCTCGGCTGGGTGACGCGCGGATCGGTCAGCGTGACCAGCCGGGCGGCGTCTGCCGGCGGCTCGGCCAGGCGCACGCGCGGCGGCGGTTCGGCGCGGCGGGCGAGCTTGCCGTAGGTCTCCTCGGCAAGCGTCCTGACCTCGTCCTCGGTGACATCGCCGGCGACCACCACGATGGCGTTGTTGGGCGTGTAGTAGCGGTCGTAGAAGGCGAGCGCATCGGCGCGATCGAGGGTGGCCATCTCGCTCGCCCAGCCGATGGTCGGAATGCGGTAGTGGCTGTTGGCGTAGAGCGCCGCGTCCATCGCCACGCCAAGCCGGGCGCCGGGGCTGTTGTCGATGCGCATGCCGCGCTCTTCGAGGATCACCTTGCGTTCGGGCAGAAGCGCCGCATCGGTGACCTGAAGGTTGGCCATGCGGTCGGCCTCGAATTCCATCATCAGCTTGAGATGGTCCTTGGCGACCGTCTGGTGATAGGCGGTATAGTCCTCGGTGGTGAAGGCGTTGTTGTCGCCGCCGACGGCCTCGACCCGCGCCGAGAACTCGCCCTCGGGATGGGCCTTGGTGCCCTTGAACATGAGGTGTTCGAGGAAGTGGGCGATGCCCGACTTGCCGAGCGGATCGTCGGCGGCGCCGATCCGGTACCACACCACGTGGGTGACGACCGGGGCGCGATGGTCGGGGATAACGACGACCTGGAGCCCGTTCTTGAGGGTAAAGGTGACGGCATCGGCGGCGAATTTGGGCGCGTCCGCAGCCAGGGCGACGGTCGCGCTGAGCGCCAGCAGGAACGCCGCAAAGGCGCCTGCCGCCGCGCGTTTCATGGGGGAGTGGGTCAAGCGCTTCTCCATGCCACGGGAATCGCGGCGGGTCTTCCGAGGACGTAGATATAGCGGCCGAGTGTGGCCTATCCAGGCGTGGCTGCGCCAGCCCGCAGAAAAACGATCTGCGTATCCCCTGCCCGGCGCGTATCGATCGCCGCGAGGCCGGGAATCGGGGCGATCTCGGCGGACGCCGCCTCCTCCAGCACGATCAGCGCCCCGGGCCTGAGCCAGCCACCGGCGAGCGCCGAGGCGAGCGCCTGCTCGCCGAGGCCCTTGCCATAAGGCGGGTCGGCGAAGACGAGCGAGAACGGCGCCACCGTGCCGGCCGGACCGAGACGGGTGGCGTCGCGACGGAAGACGCGGGTGCGTCCGGTGAGATTCAGTGCCTCGATGTTGGTGCGAATGGCACCGCGCGCCGCCACCGCCTCCTCGACGAAAAGCGCGTAGGCGGCGCCGCGCGACAGGGCCTCCAGGCCGAGCGCGCCGGTGCCGGCGAAGAGATCGAGCACGCGGGCGCCGCCGACCACCTCGCCGTGGCCGCCATGCGCCAGAATGTCGAAGATGGTCTGGCGCAGACGGTCGGCGGTCGGCCGCGTGTCGCGGCCCGATGGCGCGGCAAGCGCGCGGCCGCGAAAATCACCGCCGACGATGCGCACGGGCCTGTGCCTCGGCCTTTTTGGCGGGCTTGCCGCGTCGCGCCGGCTTGCCCCGCTTCGGCTCCGGCGGTTCTGGCTCCGGCTTCGGCGGCGGGCGCAGCGGCGCGGTGAAATCGGTGCCGGCGGCCGCGGCAAGCTTGGCGCCCAACTGGTCGCGCAGCACGCGACCGCGGATCTCGTGGACCTCGCCCGGCTTCATCTCGCCGAGCTGGAAGGGGCCGTAGGAAATGCGGATCAGCCGCGTCGTGGTGAGCCCGAAAGCCCCAAGCAGGCGCTTGACCTCACGGTTCTTGCCTTCGCGCAGCGCCAGCGTCAGCCACTGGTTGGTGCCCTGGCTGCGGTCGAGGGTAGCCTCGACCGGGCCGTAGTGGATGCCCTCGACGGTGACGCCGGACCCGAGCGACTCCAGCGCCTCTTTGGTGACGCTGCCATGAACGCGGACGCGGTAGCGCCTGAGCCAGCCGGTGGATGGCAGTTCGAGCAGGCGCGCCAGCCCGCCGTCATTGGTCAGCAGCAGCAGGCCCTCGGTGTTGATGTCGAGACGGCCGACGGCGACGACGCGCGGGACCTCCGGTGGCAGGGCGGCAAAAACGGTCGGCCGGCCCTGGGGATCGCGCACCGTGGTGACCAGGCCTTTCGGCTTGTGATAGAGCCACAGCCGCGTGCGCTCGCGCGCCGGCAGCGACACGCCATCGACGGCGATGCGGTCGGCGGGGCCGACATTGACGGCGGGTGAGGTCAGCACGCGGCCGTTGACGGCGACGCGGCCATCGGCAATCCAGCGCTCGGCGTCGCGGCGCGAACAGAGGCCGGCGCGCGCCATCACCTTGGCGATCCTCTCGGAGCTCGCCGGGGCGTTGGGTGTCTCAGGTGCTTTCATGGCGCCGGTGATTAGCAGAGCTGCAGGTTCGAGGCGAGTGGAGGCGAACAGAGGTGGCGACGGAAACGAGCCCGATGGAGATGGCGCTGGAGGAGGCGCGCGCCGCGGCGGCACGCGGCGAGGTGCCGATCGGCGCGGTCATCGTGCAGGGCGGCGTGGTGCTGGCGCGGGCGGGCAACCGCTCAATCGCGCTTGACGACCCGACCGCCCATGCCGAAATGCTGGCGATCCGGGAGGCGGCGGAAGCGGTGGGCTCGCAGCGGCTGTCGGGCGCCGACCTCTATGTGACGCTGGAGCCCTGCGCCATGTGCGCGGCGGCGATTTCCTTCGCGCGCATCCGCCGCCTCTATTTCGGCGCCAGCGATCCGAAGAGCGGCGCGGTGGAAAACGGCGTGCGTTTCTTCGGCGATCCGACCTGCCACCACGCACCGGACGTCTATGGCGGCATGGCGGAAGACGAGGCGGCGACGCTGCTCAGGGATTTCTTCAGGGCGCGGCGGTAGGCGGTACAAGTCGCCGACATACGGTCTGGACCCCGGACCTTCGCCGGGGTGACGACAGTGGCCTTGCCAATGTCAGTGTCTACTGGGCTCCCACCTTCGCGGGAGCGAACGGGACGGTGCGGGCCTGGGGCTTACTGCCAGGGCCACTTCCACTTCTTCTTCTTGTCGGCCTTCTTGGCATCGATCACGACCGGCGCGGTCGGGTCCGGCTCGCGATACGTGCTGGGCGGATCGGTGAGATAGCGGCGGATCGGCTTGCCGTTCTGATCGACGGCAACCTGGCCGCGGGCGTCAGCGAACAGCTTCTTGGCCTGGGCATCCTGGGCCGGCGAGCTGTGCGCCCGCTCGCCGGCATCGACGTTCTGGTTGAGAATCGTCTGGCTCGGCGCGTTCGACGTATTGGCGGAAGCCGGCAGGCGCCAGCCTGGATCGCGGCACTGGGGCGTGTCCCGGTTGAGCGGCTCGGCGCAGTACTTCTCGCGGGCAACCGCCTCCGCCTTGACGCGCTTGGCCTCGGCATCCGGATCCTTCGGCCAGTTGGCCGCGACGTTCTGCTGGTCGGTGCCGGGCGCCGGCAGGGGCGTGCCGGGCGGCGGCGCCACGATTTTCGGCCGGGCGGTGTAGGTTATCGGGTCTTTCTGCTGCCCGCCCATGTCGGCGATGCCGGCGAGGTCTTCCAGCGTCTGCATGCCGGCCGTGGTGCCCGTGCCGTAGGTCGTCTGGCTGCAGGCGCCAAGACCAAGGGCCAGCGCCGCGGTGGCGACGCCGATGCAAACTGAGCGAATCGAACCTGTCATGACACCCGTTATCCGTGGCCGGCCCGCCCGATGCGCCAGCGCCACATTCATCGCGGCAAATCGGGGCGAAAATCCGACCAATCTGATGCCTGTCCTAGCCGAATTGGGCTTCTGCGACAACACGCTGGCTCAAACGCCAACCCCGGCCAGCGCCTGGTCGAGGTCGTTTCCGGGGCCGGCCGCACCCTGAACCGCCTTTGCGGCGGCCGAGTCGGCGTGCATCTGGGCAACAAGGGCATCGACCGAGGCGAACTTCTCTTCCGGCCGCAACCAGGCGAGGAAGCTCACGATGAGCGTCTTGCCGTAAAGATCGCCGGCAAAATCGAACAGGTGGACCTCGAGCAGCGGCGGTCCGTTGTCGAAGGTCGGGCGTCGCCCGTAGCTGGCGACGCCATCGCGCTCGGCGCCGTCGGGGGTCTTCACACGGACGGCAAAAATGCCGTGGGCGAGCCCGCAATCGGGCGCCAGGCGGAGATTGGCGGTGGGATAGCCGAGCAGGTGGCCGCGCCGGTCGCCGGTGACGACGGTGCCGGTGGCGAACCAGCGATAGCCGAGGAGGCGGTTGGCGCGGGCGATGTCGCCCTTGATCAACGCCGCGCGGATGTCGGTGGAGGTGAAGAGCGTGCCATCGGCGTCGCCGACCGGCTTCACCACCTCGACCGCGAAGCCCAGCCGGGTGCCGGCTGCGCTGAGCACGTCGGGCGTCCCCGAGCGGCCCTTGCCGAAATGGAAGTCGTGGCCGACCACCGCCGCCTTGAGCCGGAAGCGGTCGCACAGGATGGAGCGGATGAAATCTTCCGCCGCCATCGCGGCAAAGGTCCTGTCGAAGGCCGCCACCACCAGGCCGTCGATGGCCAGCGCCGCCAGCAGGCGCGCCTTGGCATCGACCGCCGTCAGGCGGAACACCGGGGTCTCGGGACGGAACAGAGTGCGGGGATGCGGCTCGAAGGTGAACGCCACCGCGGGCACGCCCAGGCGGTCGGCATCGGCACGGGCGTATTCCAGCAAGGCCTGGTGGCCGCGATGAACGCCATCGAAATTGCCTACCGCCACCACCCCGCCGGTGAGCGAATCGGGGATCGCGTCAACCGCGAAGGGCTGCAGCGCCGGCTTCAGCGTCATTGCCGGTTTCCCCAGGCCAGGCGCGGCATGACTGCGCGGGCGCCGAGGCTGGCGGTCGCCAGTCGCTCGTGCACCTTGGCAAGATCGGGGGTGTCGCGGTCGCCGAATTCGGCGGCATGGATGCCGCCGGTGACGAACAGGACGTCGATCCCCTGCCCATCGGCGCCGCGGATGTCGGTCCCCATGGCATCGCCGATGGCAAGCACCGATTGCAGCGCGACGGGCTCGCCCGCAATGGCGGCGATGCGCTCCAGCGCCGCTGCATAGACGAGCGCATGCGGCTTGCCGATCATGATCGTCTTGCCGCCCAGTTCGCGATAGCGCTGGGCCATCGCGCCGGCGCACCACACCATCCTGCCGCCACGCTCGACCACGATATCGGGATTGGCACAGATCATCGGCACGTCGCGCGCCCGCCATGCGACCAGACGGTCCTGGTAATCGTCGGGGCTCTCGGTCTCGTCGTCGAAAAAGCCGGTGCAGCAGACGAGGTCACAGTCGTCCTCGCCGCCGAGGACATGCGGCAGATCGTCATAAATCGAAAGATCGCGCTCGGGCCCGAGATGGAAGATGCGCGTGCCGCTCTTTTCGGCGAGGATGTCGCGGGTGACGTCGCCGGAAGACAGGATGTCGTCATAGGCGTCCGGCGGCACACCCATCCGGCTGAATATCGTAAGGATATCGGCCTTGAGGCGCGGGGCGTTGGTGATCAACAGCACGATGCCGCCCTCTGCGCGATAGCGGGCCAGCGCGTCGGTTGCAGCCCGATGGACGTGCACGCCGTCGTGCACCACACCCCAGACGTCGCAGAGCAACGCCCGGTAGGCGGAAGCGAGGTCGGCCAGGCCGGTTACGAAGGCGGGCGTCGCAGTGTTGGTCACGCGCACCGCCTATGGGCTTGCCGCGTCGTGGTCAAGAGGGTGGTTCGTGCCAATTCGGCACGGTCCGCACATGGCGGGGAACACCGTTTGTTTACCCTGTTGGCGGACAGTCGTTTCCGAGAGTTCGGGGTGACGGGTCGCCGGGGTCATGGCACTGGTTCACGAGGCAGCGCAACCGGTCGGCGTCTTCGTCGTGGACGCCGATCCCGGCCAGCGCCGGATGCTCGCCGGTCTGATCGCCGAGCGCACCGGCGGTCGCTTCAGCGCGGTGACCTGCGCCAGCTACGAGGAGGCCGTCGCCGCCGCGGGCAGCCGTTCCGACGTCATCCTGGTCGCCGACCTCGCCACCATCGGCGGCCCGGCTCGCGTGCCGGAATTCGCGCGGCACGGCGCCGCCCTGATCGTCACCAGCGATTCGGGCTCGCTGAGCACGGCGGTTGCGGCGGTGAAGGCCGGCGCCGTCGATTTCCTGCCGAAGCCGGTCGGCGCCCGCGTCCTGATCGAGCGGCTGAATGCCGCGGTCGCCGCCTGGCGGCCGCCGGTGCCGCCTGCGGCGCCGGCCGTCGCGGCGGCGCAGGAGACAGCGGGCGGCGATTTCGCCGGCTTCATCGGCCGCGCACCGGCCATGCTCGCCGTCTACGACAAGATCCGGCGGATGGCGCCGTCGCAGGCGCCGGTCTTCGTGACCGGCGAGAGCGGCACCGGCAAGGAACTCGCGGCGGAAGCCATCCACGCCCATGCCGGCGGCGACGGGCGCCCGTTCGTGGCCATCAACTGCAGCGCCATCCCGCGCGAGCTGATGGAGAGCGAAATCTTCGGCCATGTGCGCGGCGCCTTCACCGGCGCCAGCGAGCACCGGGCGGGCGCAGCGGAGCTGGCCGACGGGGGCACGCTGTTCCTCGACGAGATCGCCGAGATGGATCTCGGCCTGCAGGCGAAGCTCCTGCGCTTCGTCCAGTCGGGCACGCTGAGGCGCGTCGGCGGCACCGAGCAGAAACAGGTGAGCGTGCGCATCGTTTCGGCGACCAATCGCGACCCGCTCGAGGAGGTGCAGGCGGGGCGCTTCCGCGCCGACCTGTTCTACCGGCTGCATGTCCTGCCGATCCACCTGCCGCCGCTGCGTGAACGGCGCGCCGATATCCCACTGCTCGCGGCGCACTTTCTGGCCAGCACCACGGCGGAAGAGGGCAGCGGTGCGATGGCGTTCGACGCCGGCACGCTGAGCGCCCTCACCGCCCATGACTGGCCGGGCAATGTCCGCGAACTGGCCAACACGATCCGCCGCATGGTGGTGCTCGGCGGCACCAGCGATGCCGACCTGATGCCGCCCGCGCCGGCGATCGCCGACCGCGCGCTTGCGCCCGGAGCGGCGCCGGCCGCAGCGCTCGAACCCTACTGGCGCCAGGAGCGGCGCATCATCGAGACGGCGCTCGAGGTCTTCGGCGGCAATATCGCGCGGGCTGCGGCGGCGCTTGAACTCAGCCCCTCAACCCTCTATCGCAAGCGCCAGTCCTGGGCGGAGCGAGGGGCCGGCGGCTCCTGACCCTGCCGTATTGCCGCGCCGGCCGGTCCGCCGCTTGCATAGTGGCGGCGGGGATTGGATCATAGGCGTTGCGGCGCTGGAGCCAGGGGACAAATCATGGGCATGGGTATTTGCCGGCGTAGCGTTCTTGCGGCAGCGGGGCTGGCGCTCGCGGTCGCCGGCGGCCTGTCGACGAGCGCGTCGGCCGGCGCGGTCAGCGGCTTTGCCATGAATGCGGACGCCTTGCTGGCGCAGGGCAAGCCGGCAGAGGCCCTCACCGCCTTCGACAAGGCGACCGAAGCCTTCTGGGAGGCCTCGCCGCTGCAGTTCCGCGCGGCGCTGTTCGCGTCTTCCGTCAAGGGATTCGGCCAGTACGAGCCGCTCGCCGAGGCGACCTTCCATTCCGGCGACCAGGCGATCGTCTATCTCGAGCCGGTCGGCTATGGCTTCACCTCCGCCGGCGCGGACTTCACGGTCGCCTTCACCACCGGCGTCGGGATCACCACCGCCGGCGGCATCCTGCTCGCCAAGACGGACGATTTCGGCCGGCTCGAATGGCAGGGGCGGACGAAGAGCTACCAGGTGCACACGGCGGTCACCGTGACGTTGCCGACGCTGAAGCCCGGCAGCTACAAGCTGTCGCTGACGCTGACCGACGCGGCGACCGCCAAGCAGGCCTCGGTCACCCTGCCCTTCTCGATCGTCGAATAGGCGGCTCTTTTTTTGTTCCCAGTCCGGCCTGCGGCCGTCCTCGCCTCTTGCTTGCTTTCCCGGTCCGGCCTGCGGCCGTCCTCGCCTCTTGCTTGCTTTCCCAGTCCGGCCTGCGGCCGTCCTCGCCTCTTGCTTGCTTTCCCGGTCCGGCCTGCGGCGCTCGACGGGCTCTTGTGTTAATCCAGGTTAACAATTTCTTGCATTAACTTATTGGTCATCAATATGTTCTGCCTGCCAGTGGCGCGATCCCTGGCGTCTGCACCGGCCCGTGCAGCACCAGACTTCGGGCCTTGACTTGTCTCAAACGCCTCCCTAAATGCCGGCCGACTGTTAGCACTCCTCAGTGGCGAGTGCTAACAGGTCCCCGTTTGCAGGCTGATCCGATAATGGATCGCGCCGCTCAGAGAGGAACCGAGATCCATGAAATTCCGTCCCCTCCACGACCGCGTGGTCGTTCGCCGGGTCGAATCCGAAGAGAAGACCATCGGTGGCATCATCATTCCGGACACCGCCAAGGAGAAGCCCCAGGAAGGCGAGATCATCGCCGTCGGCCCGGGCGCCCGCGACGAAGCCGGCAAGCTCATCCCGCTCGACGTCAAGGTCGGCGACCGCATCCTGTTCGGCAAGTGGTCCGGCACCGAAGTGAAGATCGACGGCGAAGACCTCCTCATCATGAAGGAGTCCGACGTCATGGGCATCATCGAAGGCAAGGCTTCGGGCCGCAAGGCCGCCTAACCGGCGCCAGCCATCCCCAAGTCCCGTTCGCAGATTTCAAAGGAACAACAGCAATGGCTGCCAAAGACGTACGTTTCTCCACCGACGCGCGCGACAAGATGCTGCGCGGCGTCGAAATTCTCGCCAATGCAGTCAAGGTGACGCTCGGCCCCAAGGGCCGCAACGTCATCCTCGACAAGTCGTTCGGCGCGCCGCGCATCACCAAGGACGGCGTCACCGTCGCCAAGGAAATCGAGCTTGAGGACAAGTTCGAGAACATGGGCGCCCAGATGGTGCGCGAGGTCGCTTCCAAGACCAATGACGTCGCCGGCGACGGCACCACGACCGCGACCGTTCTCGCCCACACGATCGTCAAGGAAGGCGCCAAGGCGGTGGCCGCCGGCATGAACCCGATGGACCTCAAGCGCGGCATCGACATGGCCGTCGCCGAGGCGGTCAGCGACCTCAAGCGTCGCTCGAAGAAGATCAAGACCTCCGAGGAGATCGCCCAGGTCGGCACGATCTCCGCCAATGGCGAGAAAGAGGTCGGTCAGATGATCGCCAGCGCCATGCAGAAGGTCGGCAACGAGGGCGTCATCACGGTCGAAGAGGCCAAGGCGCTCGAGACCGAGCTCGAGGTGGTCGAGGGCATGCAGTTCGATCGCGGCTACCTGTCGCCGTACTTCATCACCAATGCCGAGAAGATGGTGACCGAGCTCGAGGACCCCTACATCCTGCTCCACGAGAAGAAGCTGTCCAACCTGCAGGCGATGCTTCCGGTTCTGGAAGCCGTCGTCCAGTCGGGCAAGCCGCTGCTGATCATCGCCGAGGACGTCGAGGGCGAGGCGCTGGCGACCCTGGTGGTCAACAAGCTGCGCGGCGGCCTCAAGGTCGCGGCCGTGAAGGCGCCGGGCTTCGGCGATCGCCGCAAGGCCATGCTCGAGGACATCGCTGTCCTCAGCGGCGGCCAGGTGATCTCGGAAGACCTCGGCATCAAGCTTGAGAACGTCACGCTCCAGATGCTCGGCCGCGCCAAGAAGGTGTCGATCTCCAAGGAGAACACGACCATCGTCGACGGCTCCGGCAAGAAGAAGGAGATCGAGGGCCGCATCGGCCAGATCAAGGCGCAGATCGAGGAGACCACCTCCGACTACGACCGCGAGAAGCTGCAGGAGCGGCTGGCCAAGCTTGCCGGCGGCGTCGCGGTGATCCGCGTCGGCGGTGCGACCGAGGTCGAGGTGAAGGAGAAGAAGGATCGCGTCGACGATGCCCTCAACGCCACCCGTGCGGCGGTCGAGGAAGGCATCGTTCCGGGCGGCGGCGTCGCGCTGCTGCGTGCCCGCAAGGCGGTCGAGAAGCTCTCCTCCGACAATGCCGACGTCGAGGCCGGCATCAAGATCGTGCTGCGTGCGCTTGAGCAGCCGATCCGTCAGATCGTCGAGAACGCCGGCGTCGAGGGCTCGATCGTCGTGGCCAAGGTGCTCGAGAACAAGTCCGACACGTTCGGCTTCGACGCTCAGAACGAGACATATGGCGACCTGGTCGCGGCCGGTATCGTCGACCCGACCAAGGTCGTGCGTACCGCGCTGCAGGACGCCGCTTCGGTCGCGGGCCTGCTGGTCACCACCGAGGCGATGGTTGCCGAGCATCCGAAGAAGGAAGCCGCTCCTGCCATGCCGGCCGGTGGCGGTATGGGCGGCATGGACTTCTAAGGAAGTCCACGCTCTCTCGACACGGAATACGGAAAGGCCGCCCTCGGGCGGCCTTTCCTTTTTGGCGGTGTTGTTCGTCTCAGGCGGTGGCGCGCGTCGGCGCGGCGGTTTCACCGGTCGCCGGCGGCTCGTCGATGCAGCGCTCGAACATGTCGGCGGTGGCGCCGAGCCGGCGCACCAGAAGCTGCATAACGGTCGCGGCGAATTCCTCGTCGTCGCGGATGAGCACGTCAAACACGTCGTGGTCGATCGGCAGCAGCTCCACGTTGCCGACGGCGACGGCGGTATCGAGCCGTGGCGCGTTGGCGATCATGCTCGCTTCGCCGAAGATCTCGCCGGGGCCGATCGTCTCGACCGGCCGCCCTTTGTGGCGCAGCTCGACCTTGCCGTGCTTGACGATATAGGCGCAGCGTCCCTCCTCGCCGCGCCGATGGATGGTGACGCCGTCGACAAACAGGAGAATGGCGCTGCCGCCGGAGGCGATGACGTCGACGTCGAAAACGGTTCCGCTCATAGGGCACTCCCAGGTCCGTCGGGCGGCGGGGAGTGTCACCCCTGGGGATTTAAGAAACGGGTTAGGCCACCGTTCAAATTGCTCCGATCGGGCGGGACATTTGCGTCAGCCGGTCTCCGTCGCAGGCTCGCTTTCGATGGGCGCCAGCGGTTCGTCCTGCAGCGTGGCCTCGAAAGCGCGCAGGCGCTTGTAAATCGACATCAGCTCGACGATCGTCGACCACGAATTGACGAGATACTGGAAGGACGATTCGACCCGGCCGAAAGCGCGCAGGATCTGCTGCATGACGCCCAACGTGAAGCCGGCGGCAACGATGGTCGGCGCCAGCGCGATGTAGGGAACCATGACGCCCGCCTGGAGGTAACCGTAGCGGGCGACGTTGAAATACAAGTAGTTAAGGTAAATGCGGAAGTAGTTGTGGCGCACGTTGGCGAACAGGTCGGTGAGCGTCGGCGGCCCGGCGCGGTCGGCATTGTCCTCGCCGAGCACCAGCTCCTTGCGGTAGGCGGCTTCGACGCGCTGGTTGCGGAACTGGAGTCCGGGCAGGCGGATGCCGGCGACGGCCAGCAGGCTGGTGCCGAAGATCGCCCAGATGACGGCGACGAAGACCAGCGCCTGGGGCACGTGGCCGACGATCGGCAGTACCTTCACGAAGGAGGACAGGCCCCACAGGATCGGCAGGAAGGCGATCAGCGTCATCACCGAGTCGACCAGACTGACGCCGAGGTCCTCGACGGTGGAGGCGAAGCGCATGGTGTCTTCCTGAACGCGCTGCGAGGCGCCCTCGATCAGCCGCAGCTTCTGCCAGTTGGCGACGTAGTAGTCGTTCATCGCCGTGCGCCAGCGGAAGATGTAGTGGCTGACCAGGAAGGCATTGAAGACGGCGACGAAGATATAGACCATCGCAATGGTCAGAAACGTCGCGAGCTGGCTGTAGTAATCGCCGGCGACGACGCTGTCGGGCTTGCCCAGCGCCTTCTGGATCAGGTCGTAGAACGAGCCGAACCAATTGTTGATCAGCACGTCGAGCTGGACCTGGAACCAGACGATGAACAGGATCACCGACGAGCCGACCACCGACCAGCGGAACCAGGGATGCGGCGTAATCCGCCGCCAGGCGAGCGCGAAAATCGCGCCGCAGACGAACATGTACTGGTAGAGCCACGCATCGACGGCAATGTCGTTGGCCGAGGCGAAGGCGGTGCGCGCCGCGTCGTCGCCGCCGGGCGCCAGCGGCGGCGGATAGTGAACGCCGAAGACCCAGCCAAGGCTCAGGTGCTGTCCAAGATCCCGCGCGAAGATATACCAGACGGCCATGCAGGCGGCCGTCCACAGGATCGCCGACAGGAAAAGAAGGCGCGGCTTGGGGAAGAACGAAGCGAACATGCGGGGCTTTCCTTCGCGCGCCGCCAGACGACGGCCGCTCACTCATGGCGGGATTGGCAACTGGTGGCGCAGGATGGAGGTGGCCCCGAGCCGATGCAATCTTGATATGAGGGAAGAAAATGGCCCGAAAGCGGAGGAATCCAAGAGCCTGACTACCGGGTTACCGATAGTTCATGTGCCATCCGCGCCGGGCGGCACGGATCGGCAGGCCGTTGCTGACGGAGGCCCCCGCCCAGCGGCTCAGGCGGACTTGCGTCCGGCGCGGCGGATGGGCAGCACTTCGGCGCCGGCCGCGCGGCCGTTGGCGCGGCGCAGGCGGACCGCCAGCAACCGCATCACCTTCAGGGCAAAATCCGGCACTTCGCGCAAGAGCCGGTCGAAGGTCGCCCGGTCGACGACGACCAGTTCGGTCGCCTTACGCGCCACGGCGGAGGCGCTGCGCGGGCCGCCGTCGATGAGTGCCATCTCGCCGAACAGGCCGCCGGGCCCGACGACTTCGAGGGCGTGGCCGGCGCCGCGGATTTCCACCTCGCCCGAGCGGACGAGATAGGCGAACGCGCCGCGGTCGCCCTTGACGAAAACCACGCCGCCATCGGCAAAGCCGACGGTTCTGGGCTGCGGGCCGACGGTCAGGTCGACGTCGAAAACGAGATCGCTCATGCCTTCGCTCCAGGCCCCCTCGCCCCGCGCCGTCGATCACTGCCACGGGCATGCTTAACGAAGGCTGGCACGGCCAAGGCGATCTTGCGTCACGGTTAACCGGCGATCACGGGGCCGCAAAGACCCGCGAGGCGCCTGCGGCGCGCGCAACCTTGCCGCCCTCCCGGGGATGGGATAGGAACCGCGCGCCATGGCAAGCAACGACCAGAAACCGAAGGCCCGGCTGCCGCGCGGGCTGATCGACCGTTCGGCGGCGGACATCCGCGCCGCCGAGCGCATGATGGCGCGCATCCGCCGCGTCTACGAGCTCTATGGCTTCGAGCCGGTCGAGACGCCGCTGATCGAATATTCCGACGCGCTCGGCAAGTTCCTGCCCGACCAGGACCGCCCGAACGAGGGGGTGTTCTCCTTCCTCGACGACGACGATCAGTGGCTGTCGCTGCGCTACGACCTGACGGCGCCGCTCGCCCGCTACGTGGCGGAGAACTACGAGCGCCTGCCCAAGCCCTATCGCAGCTATCGCGCCGGCTGGGTGTTCCGCAACGAGAAGCCGGGGCCGGGCCGCTTCCGCCAGTTCATGCAGTTCGACGCCGACACGGTCGGCGCGGCCTCCGTCGCCGCCGATGCGGAGATGTGCATGATGGCCGCCGACACGCTGGAAGAGCTTGGCGTGCCGCGCGGCCAATACGTCATCCGCGTCAACAATCGCAAGGTGCTCGACGGCGTCATGGAGGAGATCGGCGTCGCCGACGAACACCAGAGGCTGGCGGTGCTGCGCGCCATCGACAAGCTCGACCGTCTCGGCATCGAGGGCGTGCGCGACCTGCTCGGGCCCGGACGGCGCGACGAGAGCGGCGACTTCACCAAGGGCGCCGGGCTCGATCCGCGCCAGGTGGCGACGGCGCTGAAGACGCTGGAGGCCAGCGAAACCGGCCGTCCCACCCCGGGGCAGACCGCGATCGGCCGCGATGGCTGCGCCGAACTCGACAAGATCGCCGACCAGATTGCCGCTGCCGGCTACGGCGCGGACCGCATCCGCATCGACGCCTCGGTGGTGCGCGGCCTGGAGTACTACACCGGCCCGGTCTACGAGGCGGAACTCCTGTTCGAGACCGTCAACGAGAAGGGCGAGCCGGCGCGCTTCGGCTCGGTCGGCGGCGGCGGGCGCTATGACGGGCTGGTCGGCCGCTTCACCGCTGAGCCGATCCCGGCGACCGGCTTCTCGATCGGCGTGTCGCGCCTGCAATCGGCGCTCTCGGCGCTGGCCAAGGGCGAGACGGGAGAGACGACGGGGCCGGTCGTGGTGCTCGTGCTCGACCGCGACCGCATGAACGAATACCAGCAGATCGTCGCCGATCTCCGCCGCGCCGACATCGCCGCCGAGCTCTATCTCGGCGCCGCCGGCATGAAGGCGCAGATGAAATATGCCGACCGGCGCAACGCGCCCCTGGCGATCATCCAGGGCGGCGACGAAAAGGCGCGCGGCGTGGTGCAGATCAAGGATCTGGAACTCGGCAAGAAGCTCTCGCAGAAGATCGAGGACAATGTCCAGTGGCGCGAGGAGCGGCCCGGCCAGGAGGAGGTCGCCGTCGGCGATCTGGTGGAGGCGGTCAACCGTCTGCTCGGCCGCGGCGAGCGGCGCCCCTAGCGCACGCACATGACCGAAACGCATGAAAAGCTGCGCCGGCTCTTCGCGGAGGCCGGCTACGCCTTCGTCGAGCCGCCGATCGTTCACCCGGCGCGCGTTTTCGTCGAGCTTGCCGGCGAGGATCTGCGCCGGCGCCTCTATCTGACCAGCGCTGCCGACGGCACCGAACTGGCGCTGCGCCCCGACTACACCATCCCCGTCTGCCTGCATCACCTGGCCACCGGCGCGGCCAGGCGCATGGCGGGCTACGCCTATCTCGGCCCGGTGTTCCGCCATCGCCGGGACGAGCCCGGCGAGTTCCTGCAGGCCGGCATCGAATCGCTCGGCCGCATGGACCGCGTCGCCGCCGATGCCGATGCGCTCAAGCTCGCCCTCGATGCGATCGCGCTGCTCGGTGTGCAAAAGACGGCCGTGCGCATCGGCAATTCGGCCATCTTCGGCGCCGTGCTCGAGGCGCTCGAGCTGAGCCCGCCATGGCGGCGGCGGCTGGCGCGCAACTTCGGTAATCGCGAGCGCGTGGCGGCACTGATCGCCCGCGCCAATGGCGGGGCGGCCGCCGGCACGGTGGCGAACGGCCACCGCGAACGGGCCGCCGCCCGTCGCCGCGCGGCCGAGGCCCTGGAAGCAACCGGCCTGGCGACGATCGACGGACGCACCGCCGACGAGATCGCCGACCGTTTCGTCGAGAAGTCGATGATCGCCGCCGGCATCGGCGACCGGCCGGCCAAGGTGCTGTCGCGCTTCCTCGCCGTTTCCGGCACGCCGGCCCGGGCGCTCAATGCCATGCGCGCGCTGGCGCAGAAGGAGTCGCTTGCCATCGACAAGGCGCTCGACCGCTTCGCGGCGCGCGTCGAGGCACTTGACCGTCGCAGCATCGACCTGCCGCGCCTTACCTTCGCCGCCGATTTCGGCCGGCGGCTCGACTACTACACCGGCTTCGTCTTCGAGGTTCACGACGCGGCCCGCCCGGGCAGCGGTCAGATCGTCGGCGGTGGCCGCTACGACCGCATGATGGTGCTGATCTCCTCCGGAACGACGGTGCCGGCGGTCGGCTTCTCGATCTGGCTCGACCGTATCGGAGGCCAGCCATGAGCGCGCCGCTGCTGGTGGCGGTTCCCTCCAAGGGCCGCCTGCAGGAGAACACGCTGGAAGCCTTCGCCAAGGCCGGGCTGGAGCTTGCGCGCACCGGCGCGGCGCGGCGCTATCGCGGCCGTATTGCCGGTTTCGCCGGTGCCGAGGTCGCTTATCTGTCGGCGCCGGAGATCGCCCGCGAGATCGGCGCCGGCGCCGTCCATCTTGGGGTCACCGGCCGCGATCAGGTGGAGGAGACGGTTCCCGACTGGGCGTCGCGCGCCGCCTTGGTGGCGCCGCTCGGCTTCGGCCATTGCGAGGTGGTGGTCGCCGTGCCGGAGGCGTGGATCGACGTGGAAACGATGGCCGACCTCGACGACGTGGCCGCCGACTTCCGCCCCCAGCACGGCCGCCGGCTGACCGTCGCCACCAAATACATCAACCTCACGCGCCGCTTCTTCGCCGGCCACGGCATCGCCGACTACCGCATCGTGGAGAGCCTCGGCGCCACCGAGGGGGCGCCGGCCTCGGGCGCGGCCGACCTGATCGTCGACATCACCACGACGGGGACAACGCTCAAGGCCAATGGCCTGAAGATTCTCGCCGACGGGGTGATCCTGAAATCGGAAGCCCATCTCGTCGCCAGCCTGGCCGCGCCTTGGGGACCCGCCCGGCGGGAGGTCTTCACCGCTCTCATCCGGCAATTCGGCGTCAAAGGCCGCGCGGCGGATAGCTTGGTTAAGAAGCTGTCATAATTTCGCCATGCTCCGGCAGGGGCCATGCGGAAAACGCATTGGTGCGATGCAGCAAACCCCCTGCCTCCAATTTCTACAGCGCTTATCTTTCGTGCAGAGATTGGAAGGAGATTACCGATGAACACGTTCACCCGCACAGCAGCTCGCTTCGCCGAAGGCGTCATGGCTGCCCGTCATAACCACGCGCTGAGGCGCATGAGCGACCGTCAGCTGGCCGATATCGGCCTCACCCGCGAGAACGTCTCGCTGCGCGCACTGGAACTGGCGCAACTGCGCTAGGCCCAGCGACGGCGCGGCCCGAAGGAGACTACCGATGAACAGGTTTGCACCCCGCACCCAACAGGCAGCGAACCAGCTGGGCGACCGCCAGCTGGCCGATGCCGGCTTCGCCCGCGAGATCATCTACCGTCGCCCGTGCGAGCCGACACGGACGCGCTAGGCGGACGGCGAAACCAAGGAGAAGACCGATGAGTTCGATTCAACCGCGTTGCCTCCAGGTTTGCCGAGGGCTTCCTGACTGCCCGGTACCGCGAGGCATTGAACTACCTGAACGATCGCCAGCTGGCCGATATCGGCCTTACCCGCGAGGCCATTCCGGCGCGCGCGCGAGAGCTGGCGCGGTCGCGCTAGACGGCAGGCATTCGCGGAAGTCGGGCGCGGAAATCAGGCGACTCGTCGCGCCCGTAGAAGGAGAATACCGATGAACAGGTTCCAGAAGGTTGCCGCCGGCCTTGCCGAGGGAATCATGACGGCCCGCTACGCCAACAAACTGAGCCACATGAGCGACCGCCAGCTCGCCGCAATCGGTCTTGACGCCAGGATATCCCCCGGCGCGCGCTGGAGCTGGCGCAGAGCCGCTAAGTGACGTCCGAAGGCGGACATTCCCGGACAAGGCGGCGCAAGGCCGCCTTTTCTTTTTGGGGTCGGACCGGCGAGGATGACGATCGTCTTGGGTCATCAGCCGGGACGGACGAAGGCCTTGCGCTCCTTGTCGATCTCCGTGTGGCACCAGCAGCCGGGGTGGTGGTCGTTGACCAGGCCCATGGCCTGCATGAAGGCATAGCAGGTGGTCGGCCCGACAAAGCTCCAGCCGCGCTTCTTCAGGTCCTTCGACAGGGCGATCGATTCGATTGTCTGCGACAGGATCGTGAAGGTCTCCCGGTCGGCCTGCTTCGCCCAGGTCGTCGCCTCCGGCTCGAAACGCCAGAAATAGGCAGCCAGCGACCCCGCCTCGCGCTCCAGTTCGACGGCGCAGGCGGCATTGTTGATGGTCGAGACGATCTTGCCGCGATGGCGCACGATGCCGGCATCGGCGAGCAGCCGGGCGACGTCCTTCTCCTTGAAGCGGGCGACCCGGTGAAAGTCGAAGCCGGCGAAGGCCTTCCTGAAATTCTCGCGCTTGCGCAGAATCGTCAGCCAGGACAGGCCGGACTGAAAGCCCTCCAGGCAGATCTTCTCGAACAGGCGGGGACCGTCGGTGACCGGCCGCCCCCATTCGTGGTCGTGATAGCCCACATAGTCGGCCGTGCTGGCGCCCCAGGCGCACCGCCGGCGGCCGTCCTCGCCGGTCACCAGTCCCGATTCATCAATCACTTGCAGCCTCCAGCGTAACCATTCGTTCACCATGACCGAAGCCGGCCATACTTGATTTACCATTTGCTGGCGAGCCACCCACTACCGTCTCCCAAGGTAACGGCCCAACGAAAACATCGGCGTCAAGCAGGTCCGTTCCGCGCCCCGCGGGCAACCGCATTCCGTCGCGATATCGTATCGAGTAGGCCGATGATCCTCCGTTTCTTTCCCTCGCTCGCGCTGGCCGCTTTTGCCCTCGGCATCATCCTCAACGGTCATGCCGCTGCCCAGACGGTCGCCTTCAGCGACGGTCCGCTGCTCCTCCAGTTGATGGCACCCAACCGCCTCGCCGTCGCTCGGCCGGCGCCACAGCCGGCCGCCTTCAATCCGGCGATTGTCGCACCGCGGCGCCAGCCGACCACCGACCCGCGCTACGGCCGGCCCACCGACCCGGCCTTCCTGCCGCGCGAGATCGCCTTCGAGACCAGCTATGCCAAGGGCACCATCATCATCGATACCGAGGCCCGCTATCTCTATCTGGTTCTCGGCAACGGACGCGCGATGCGCTACGGCGTCGGCGTCGGCCGCCCGGGCTTCGAATGGGCCGGCACCCATACCGTCACCCGCAAGGCCAAGTGGCCGGAGTGGACGCCGCCGGAGGAGATGCGCCAGCGCGTGCCCAACCTGCCGGTCAAGATGGAGGGTGGCGTCAACAACCCGCTCGGCGCCCGCGCGCTCTATCTGGGCTCGACGCTCTATCGCATCCACGGCTCAAACGAGCCGTGGACCATCGGCCACGCGGTTTCGTCGGGCTGCATCCGCATGCGCAACCAGGACGTGGTCGATCTCTACGACCGGGTGAAGGTCGGCACCAAGGTCATCGTCCAGTAGGCAAATCGATATACCGGGGGAGCGGCCGGATTCCGGCCGCTTGGGGAAGGCCGTCCGCTCTTCGTCCGGCGGACGGCCTCACCTCACCAGGTCGTGACCACGGGGGCGGTTGCCGCGCTTCAAGCGGATTGGCTATCGTGACAGTCGTGCATGCCGCGGCGGAGGCCGGACCTGTGCCGGCTCTATCCAGGGGGGTGAGATGTTTGGCAAACGACTGATTTGGGCGGCGGTCCTCGGCATTGCGCTCGGCAGCGCCGGTGCGGCCAACGCCGACGACAACCCGCTCGCAGCGTTGTTCAACGGCCTCGGTCAGGCGTTGTCGGGCGGTGATGGCGGTGGAGCGGCGCTCTATCCCGAGCAGGTCTCGCGCTATCGCCAGGTGCCGGGCCAGTACCGGCGCACGACCGTTTCCTACAAGACCTCCGAGAGGCCGGGCACGATCATCGTCGATCCGCGCTGGCACTTCCTCTACTACGTGCTCGGCAACGGCCAGGCGATCCGCTATGGCATCGGGGTCGGACGCACCGGCTTCGGCTGGCGCGGCACGGTGCGCGTCGGCCGCAAGGCGCAGTGGCCGGGCTGGACGCCGCCGCCGGAGATGATCGCGCGCGAGGCCAGGCGCGGCCACAATCTGCCGAAATACATGAAGGGCGGGCTCGGCAATCCGCTCGGCGCCCGCGCGCTCTATCTCTACGGCAAGGGGGGCGACACCGGCTACCGCATCCACGGCACCAGCGAGCCGTGGACCATTGGCCTCAACGTCTCTTCAGGCTGCATCCGCCTGGTCAACGACGACGTCATCGACCTCTTCAATCGCGCCAGGGTGGGCGCCAGGGTGATCGTCCTCTAGGCTCTCTCCGGCTCCGCGCGGACATACGCCGCGGACCGTGGTTTCAGGGGCGCCCTTGCGGGCGCCCCTTCCCTTTCGCGCCGGCAGGCCTAATGATATCCGGCGCTCCCGCCTTTTCCATCTACCGTCCCTCCGTGTCGGCCCCACGATGAACGACGCCACGCCCTCCCCTCATCCACCGGCACTCGACAAGGCGGCCGTCCGGCAGATCATCCTCGGCATCCTGCTGGCCATGATGCTGTCGGCGCTCGACCAGACCATCGTGGCAACGGCGCTACCGACCATCGGCTCGGATCTCCACGACCTGGAACACCTGCAATGGGTGGTGACGGCCTATCTGCTTGCGGCGACGGCGGTGACGCCGCTCTACGGCAAGCTCGCCGACATCCATGGCCGCCGCCCGATGCTGCTGATTGCCATCAGCATGTTCGTGATCGGCTCGCTTCTGTGCGCGCTGGCGCCGACGATGATCGTGCTGATCGCGGCGCGCTTCATCCAGGGGCTCGGCGGCGGCGGGCTGATCGCGCTCGCCCAGACCATCGTCGCCGACGTGGTGCCGCCGCGCGAGCGCATGCGCTACCAGGCCTATTTCGCCAGCGTCTTCGTCACCTCCAGCGTCGTCGGCCCGGTGGTCGGCGGCTTCTTCGCCCAGAACCTGCACTGGTCGCTGATCTTCTGGATCAACCTGCCGCTCGGCGCCGGTGCGCTGGCGATGACCTATGGCGTGCTGAAACGCCTGCCGCGTCACGAGCGACCGCACAAGCTCGACGTGATCGGCGCGCTGCTCATGGCCTTCGCGGCAACCACCTTGCTGCTGGCGCTGTCATGGGGCGGCAGCACCTATCCCTGGTCCTCGCCGCAGGTGATCGGCCTCATCGTCGCCACGGTCGTTGCCTGGAGCCTGTTCGTGGCGCGACTGCTGACCGCGGCCGAGCCCTTCGTGCCGCTTGCCGTCATGTTCAATCCGGTGGTGGGTACCGGCACGGCCGCCAGCTTCTTCGTGGTCGGCACCATGGTCGGCCTCACCATCTTCGTGCCGATCTATTTCGAGGCGGTGGTCGGGCTGACGGCGAGCCAGTCCGGCCTGGCGCTGATCGCGCTCATGGGCGGCACGGTGACCGGCGCCCAGATCGCCGGGCGCATCATGGCGTGGACGGAGCACTACAAGCACGGGCCGATCGGCGGGCTGGTGGTCGCGGTGATCAGCACGGCGATGCTGGCCTGGCAGGCGGGCGACCTGCCGCTGTGGCAGATCGAGGTGCTGCTCGCCCTGACCGGCATCGGCATGGGCACCATCTTCCCGGTGACCACGGTGGCGATCCAGAACGCGGTCGAGCCGCACCAACTCGGCACCGCGACGGCGACCTACAACTTCTTCCGCTCGCTGGGCAGTGCCATCCTGGTCGCCGTCTTCGGCACCCTCTTTCTCGGCGGGCTCGGCGTCGGCGGCCAGGCGATCGGCTCGCTCGAACGGCTGGTCGCGATCGCCGCCCAGAACGGCACGCCGATCGGGCCGGTCTTCACCCTGATCTTCGGCGCTGCCGCGCTGACGCTGTCGATCGGCCTCGTCTGCTTCCTGGCGATGGAAGAGAGGCCGCTGAAGGGCCGCGACGGGACGTGAACGGCCGGCAAAGGCACGAGCCCGAGTTCCCGCGGACGCCGACCTTCCCTCAGCGGTGTACCCCTCTCCCCGTTTCTCTAAGCTCGCTTCGCCTGCAAAGAGAAACGGCCCTCCCCCACAAGGGAGGAGGGGGAGATTGGGTTGGCGCCGCGTATCGCTGGAGTGGACGCAGCCGTCACACGATCAGGCGATAGGCCGGCAGCGTCAGGAAGGCGGTGAGCGTGTCGGCGGTCGACAGCGTGCGGAAGAGCTCGATCGCTTCCGGGAAGCGGCCGGCGGCGTAGGTCGCTTCGCCGATCTCGCCCTTGACCCGCTCCATCTCCTCGCCGAGCAGCCGGTCGAAAAGCGCGGTCGTCACCTTCTGGCCGTCCTCCAGCTCGGCGTTGAAATGGAGCTGCTGCCAGAGCTGCGAGCGGCTGATCTCGGCGGTGGCGGCATCCTCCATGAGGTTATAGAGCGGCACGGCGCCGCGGCCCCTGAGCCACGCCTCGATATACTGCACGCCGACGCGGATGTTCTGGCGCACGCCTTCCTCGGTGCGCGTGCCGTCGTGCACCTCGAGCAGGTCCTTCCGGCCGATGTCGACATCCGCGCGCATGCGGTCGAGCTGGTTCGGCTGCGGCATCACGCGGTCGAACACCTCCTTCGCCACCGGTACCAGGTCCGGGTGGGCGACCCAGGTGCCGTCATGGCCGGCCTTGGCCTCGCGCTCCTTGTCAGCGTGCACCTTCTCGAAGGCGATGCGGTTGATCTCCTGATTGCGCCGGTCGGGAATCTGCGCCGCCATGCCGCCCATGGCGAAGGCGCCGCGGCGATGGCAGGTCTTGATGAGGAGCTCGGAATAGGCCTTGAGGAAGGCCCTGCCCATGTCCACCTGGCCGCGGTCGGGCAGCAGGTATTCCGGCTTGTTCCTCAGCGTCTTGATGAAGGAGAAGATGTAGTCCCAGCGGCCGCAGTTGAGGCCGGCCATGTGGTCGCGCAGCTCGTAGATGATCTCGTCCATCTCGAAGGCGGCGGGCAGCGTTTCGATCAGCACGGTCGCCTTGATGGTGCCGACCGGAATGCCGAGCGCCTGCTCGGAATGGGTGAAGACCTCGTTCCACAGGCGCGCCTCGAGATGGCTCTCCATCTTGGGCAGGTAGAAATAGGGCCCGGTGCCGCGCGCGATCAGCGTCCTGGCATTGAGGAAGAAATAGAGGCCGAAGTCGAACAGGCCGCCGGAGATCGACTGGCCGTCGACGACGAGATGGTCCTCGGGCAGGTGCCAGCCGCGCGGGCGCACCAGCAGGACGGCCGGATTGGTGGAGAGGCGGTATTCCTTGCCGCTCGTCGGGTCGGTGAAATTGATCCTGTCGGCCCAGCGGTCCTTGAGGTTGATCTGGCCCTCGATCTGGTTGACCCAGGTCGGCGAATTGGCGTCCTCGAAATCCGCCATGAAGACCTTCGCGCCGGAATTGAGGGCGTTGATCACCATCTTGCGGTCGGTCGGCCCGGTGATCTCGACCCGGCGGTCGAGGAGGTCGGGAGGAATCGGCGCCACCGTCCAGTCGCCGTCGCGCACGTGCTGGGTCTCGGGCAGGAAATCCGGCAGGGCGCCGGCATCGAGGCGGGCCTGGCGCTCCTCGCGGAGATTCAGGAGCCGCTGGCGCGAGGGATTGAACTTGCGGTGCAGCCCGGCGAGGAAGGCGAGCGCCTCGTCGCTGAGGATCTCCTCATAGCGCGGCCCCCACGCACCCCGGATCTCAACGCCCGGAACCTTGGACTTCTGCTCGGTTATCGTCATCTTCTGGTTTTAACTCCCCTCCTGCTGCGCCCCCTCTATGGCACAGCCTCGCGGCGCAAAGAACCCGAATGTCACAGCTTGGCAAGAGGGCTGCAGCGCGCGCCTTGCAACCCCCGGCTCAGGTCTCCATATGTGTCGCCCACCGCGGGGGGGACCTTTCCATGGCGACCGCAAACGCTTCCACCCAGCCGATCATCGCCATTTCCGGTCTTTCCAAGACCTATGCGACCGGCTTTCAGGCTCTGAAGGGCATCGACCTCGAAATCCGCCGCGGCGAGATCTTCGGCCTGCTCGGCCCCAACGGCGCCGGCAAGACGACGCTCATCGGCATCATCTGCGGCATCGTCAATCCCGGCCCCGGCACGATCACCGTCGACGGGCACGACATCGTGCGCGAGTTCCGCGCCACCCGGTCGATGATCGGCCTGGTGCCGCAGGAACTGACTACCGACGCCTTCGCCACCGTCTGGCAGACGGTCAGCTTCAGCCGCGGCCTGTTCGGCAAGCGACCCGATCCCGGCTACCTGGAAAAGGTGCTGAAGGACCTGTCGCTGTGGGACAAGAAGGACGCCAAGATCATGACGCTGTCCGGCGGCATGAAGCGCCGGGTGCTGATCGCCAAGGCGCTGTCGCACGAGCCGAGCGTGCTCTTCCTCGACGAGCCGACGGCCGGCGTCGATGTCGAACTCCGCAAGGACATGTGGGCGGTCGTGCGAGCCCTACGCGACAGCGGCGTCACGGTCATCCTCACCACCCACTACATCGCGGAAGCCGAGGAGATGGCCGACCGCATCGGCGTCATCAATCACGGCGAGCTGATCCTGGTGGAGGAGACCGCCGAGCTGATGCGCAAGCTCGGCAAGAAGCAGCTGACGCTGGAACTGCAGAGCCCGCTCACCGCCATCCCCGAGGGGCTGGCCGCCTACGATCTCGAACTCAAAAACGGCGGGTGCGAGCTGACCTACACCTACGACACGCAGGCGGAGCATACCGGCATCACGGCGCTGCTCGCCGCTTTTCGCGAGGCGGGCCTTCACCTCAAGGACCTCTACACCAAGGAAAGCTCGCTGGAAGAAATCTTCGTCAACCTGGTGAGCGAGCGCCGATGAACGCCAGAGCCATATGGGCGATCTACAGCTGGGAGATGGCGCGGACCTTCCGTACCATCATGCAGAGCATCGTCTCGCCGGTGCTGTCGACATCGCTCTATTTCATCGTCTTCGGCGCGGCGATCGGCTCGCGCATCAGCAGCGTCGAGGGGGTGAGCTACGGCGCCTTCATCGTGCCTGGGCTGATCATGCTGTCGCTGCTCACCCAGAGCATCTCGAACGCCTCGATCGGCATCTATTTCCCGAAATTCATCGGCACCATCTTCGAAATCCTGTCGGCGCCGATCTCCTTCGTCGAAATCGTCATCAGCTATGTCGGTGCCGCCGCCACCAAGTCGGTGATGCTCGGCCTCATCATCCTGGCGACGGCCGGCTTCTTCGTGCCGCTGCACGTCGAACATCCGCTGGTGATGGTCCTCTTCCTGTTGCTCACCGCCCTCACCTTCAGCCTGTTCGGCTTCATCATCGGCATCTGGGCGGACGGCTTCGAGAAGCTGCAGATCGTGCCGCTCTTGATCATCACGCCGCTCACCTTCCTCGGCGGCAGCTTCTATTCGATCAAGATGCTGCCGCCCTTCTGGCAAACGGTGACCCTGTTCAATCCGGTGGTCTATCTGGTCAGCGGCTTCCGCTGGGCCTTCTACGGCATCGCCGACGTGAACGTCTTCGTCAGCCTCGCCATGACCTTCGTCTTTCTGGGCGCCTGCCTCGCCGCGATCGCCTGGATCTTCCGCACCGGCTACCGGCTGAAGACGTGAGGCGGGCTCACCGGCGCCGCCTGGCTCCGGTGACGATATCGGCGAGGTGGCGCGTGGTCACAGCCGCATCCGGCGCCGCGCAGATCGCCGAGACGACGGCGATACCGTCCGCGCCGGCGGCGATCGTCGCGGCGGTATTGTCCGCCGAGATGCCGCCGATGGCGACGATGGGCAGGGATGAGGCGGCGCGCACGGCGGCGAGCCCGGCAAGGCCCATGGCCGGCGCGGCATCGGCCTTGGTGGCGGTCGCGAAGACCGGACCGACGCCGAGATAATCGACTTGCGTGAGGTCCGATGCGACGAGATCGGCCAGCGACGTGATCGACAGGCCGAGGATCGGGGCCGGCCCAATGAGCGCGCGGGCGTCGGAAACGCTCATGTCGGACTGGCCGAGATGGACGCCGTCGGCCTCAGCGGCAAGCGCCACATCGACGCGATCGTTGACGATGAAGGGGATGCCGGCCGGGCGGAGCATGGCGACCAGCGCCCGCGCATCCTCGACCAAGCCCCTTGTCTTGGCGTCGGGATCGCGCAACTGAACCATGCTCGCGCCGGCGGCGATCGCCTGGCGCACGGTCTCGACCACGCCACGGGCGCCGCACAGCGCGCGGTCGGTCACCAGATAGACCGAGAGATCGAAATTGGCGCGCGCCGGCATCAGACGGTCGTGATCCTGGCGCGTTCCGCCAGCGTTGTCGGGTTCATGGCGTGGAGCGCGTCGCACAGCTCGGCGGGCAGGTGGCCGGGACCGCGGCAGCGGCTGGCGGCTTCGCCACCGGCCGCCGCATAGACGGCAAGGGCCGCGGTGGTCGCCTCGAAGGGCGGCCGCACGGCAGCGAAGGCGGCGACACAGGCAGTGAGCGCGCAGCCGAGCGCGGTCGACAGCGGCATCAGCGCGTCACTGCCTTCCACGGCAATGACGGCGGCGCCATCGGTGACATAGTCGGTCTCGCCGGTCACCGCGACGATGGCGCCGGTGTTGTTGGCCAGCGCCCGCGCCGCCTCGATGGCAGCGTGGGAGCCGGCGGTCGAGTCGACGCCCCGTCCCCCGGCGCCCGCCGCGCCGGTAAGGCTCATGATCTCGCTGGCATTGCCGCGGATGATGGCCGGCCCCATCCCCGCCAGTTCGACCGAGGTCCGCGTGCGATAGGGGGTGGCGCCGCAGCCGACCGGATCTAGCACCCAGGGCTTGCCGAGGTCGCTCGCGGTGGTGGCGGCGAGCTTCATGGCGGTCACCCAGGGCGGCGACAGGGTGCCGATATTGATCGCCAGCGCATTGGCGATCGCGACAAAATCCTCGACCTCCTCGCGCGCATGGACCATGGCCGGCGAAGCGCCCAGCGCCAGCAGCGCATTGGCGGCGATGGTCATCGCCACATAGTTGGTGATGTTGTGGACGAGCGGTCGCTCGCGGCGCAGGTCGTCGAGCGCCGCTGCGGCCATGGGAATATCGATGGTGGTCATGGGTCAGCGTTCTCCAGGCCAAGAGTGCCTGGCGGACGGCAAACGGGGCATGGCTGGCTGGCGCATCCTCAAATCCCTCCGCCGGCATAATCCGGATCAGGTTCGACGGGTTGGCAAACGCCTCTCAGCCCGGATGGGCACCCCGTTGAGACAGACGGACGCTAAGGATTTTTGCCAGGAGACGCAAGGTCTCCCGCCTCAGAGACTTGTGAACATCCGCAGAAATCAGCCGCTCAGCCGCCGAGAGCCGCCGGTCGCGGCCCGCCATAGGCCCAGTCGATGAGTTCGACGGTGTGGACGACGGGAAGGTCGCCGCCGCCGGCGATCTGGGTGATGCAGCCGATGTTGCCGGCGGCGACGACGGCCGCGCGGGTCATCTTGATATTCTTTATCTTGCGGTCGCGCAGGCGCGCCGAGATTTCCGGCTGAAGCATGTTGTAGGTGCCGGCCGAGCCGCAGCAGAGATGCCCCTCGGGCACATCGCGAACCTCGAAGCCGGCGCGGGCGAGCAGGACCTTGGGCGCTGCCGTCACCTGCTGGCCATGCTGCAGCGAGCAGGCGGCATGATAGGCGACGGTAAGCCCGCTGCCGTTCTCCGGCGTGCCGAGATCGAGGGTCTCGAGAAATTGGGAGACGTCCATGGCCAATGCCGAGACCCGCTTGGCCTTGTCGGCATAGGCGGGGTCGTTGCGCAGCATGAAGCCGTAGTCCTTCACCGTCGTGCCGCAGCCCGAGGTGGTGATGACGATGGCGTCGAGGCCGCCGGCCGCGATCTCCTTCGTCCAGGCATCGATGTTGCGCTTCGCCTGCTGGTGAGATGCTTCGGTGCGCCCCATGTGATGGGTGAGCGCGCCGCAGCAGCCTTCGTCCGCCGCCTGCACGACCTCGACGCCGTGACGGGTGAGCAGGCGGATGGCGGCCGTATTGATGCCGGGATCGAGCACCGACTGGGCGCAGCCGCGCAGCATCGCCACGCGCTTTTTGCGCGTGCCCGTCGCCGGGAAGATGCCGGGCCGGCTCGCCGGCAGCGGCGGCGGCAGCGTCTTCGGGGCGAGGCGCAGCATGGCCGCCAGACGGTTGCCACCGGGCAGCTGCGCCACCAGGCCGGCGAAGGGCCGCGCCAGCCGGGCGCCGCGCAAGGCAGCGCGGAAGCGCGCCGGATAGGGCAGCATGAAGGCGAGCAGCGTGCGGATGGCTCGGTCGGCAAAGGGACGACGGTAGGTCCTGTGGATATGGGCGCGGGCGTGATCGACCAGATGCATGTAGTCGACGCCCGAGGGACAGGTGGTCATGCAGGCGAGGCATGACAGGCAGCGGTCGACGTGGCGGACCACCTCGACATTGGCCGGCTTGCCGCCCTCCAGCATGTCCTTGATCAGGTAGATGCGGCCGCGCGGGCTGTCGAGCTCGTCGCCGAGGAGCAGATAGGTCGGGCAGGTCGCCGTGCAGAAGCCGCAATGGACGCAGGAACGGAGGATCTTCTCCGAATTGGCGACGTCGGGATCGGCAAGCTGGGCAAGGGTGAAGCTGGTCTGCATGGCTCACACCCCCGGATAGATGCGGCCGGGATTGAGGATGCCGGCGGGATCGAAGCTCTCCTTGAGCTTGCGGGTGAGCGCCATCAGCGGTTCGGGCAGCGGCTGGAAGACATCGACGGCGTTGCGCACGTCGTCGGGGGCGCGCACCAGCGTGGCATGGCCGCCAACCGCGGCGACCGCGGAGCGGATCGCCTCAGCGCCGACATCCGGCCCGTCACCACCGGCGATCCACACGAGGCCCCCACCCCAGTCGTAGAGGGCGCGGCAGGCGAAGGCGCGATGCAGCGTCTCGACCAGCGCGGGTGCCGCACCCGGCTTCACCGACAGGCGCCAGACCGGACCATCGGCCGGCGCCTCGAGCGCCTCGACATCGCGGATGGTGCGCCACAGCGCGGCCGACTGCCCGGCATCGAGCAGGGCAGCGCCGGCGAACGGCCCCGGCAGTGTCCGCATCCGTGTCGCGCGATCGGCGACCGAGGCGGCGAAGCCCTCCAGGCGGATGCAGGTGCGCCCCGGCCGCCGGCTGGTGAAGGGCATGTGGGCGGCGCCGGTGACCGAGAACGGCGTGCCGAGCGCCGCCGAGAGCGCGGCGATGGCGGCGGCATCGTCGAGGCCCTCGATCACCAGCGTCGCCTCGGTCTCGGGCGCCGGGAGCACCTTGAAGGTGACCTCAGAGAGTACGGCCAGCGTGCCGTAGGAGCCGGCGAGGAACTTGACCAGATCGTAGCCGGTGACGTTCTTCATCACCCGCCCGCCGGACTTCACGATCTCGCCGCGGCCGTTGACGGCGCGCAGCCCGATGAGCCCGTCGCGGGCGGCGCCGGCAAGGATGCGGCGCGGGCCGGAAAGGTTGGCGGCGGCGACGGCGCCGATGGTGGGTTCGCCGGTGGAGCCGTAGAGGGCACGATGGTCGGGCGGCTCGAAGGTCAGGCGCTGGCCGTTTTCGGCAAGCAGCGCCTCGATCTCGGCAAGCGGCGTGCCGGCCCTGGCGGAAATGACCAGTTCGGTCGGCTCGTAGAGGGTGACACCGCGCAGTTCGGCCGTGGACAGCGCCGCGGCGGCCTGCACCGGGCGGCCGAGGCCGGAGCGCGTGCCGCCACCCGCGATCGCCAGCGGCGTCTGCCGGCCGGCGGCTACGGCGACGATGTCGGCAATCTCGCTCTCGTCAATCGGAGTTAAGGGTTCACTCACGCCCCGACAGTCCCTCCACCGGTACCGCTTTCGGCACGGGAGCTTTCGCTCTCTGCGGCCGCTAAGCAATAGCCGCCGGAGGAAGCCGAGGAAAGGCTGGCATTGGCGTCAGGCGAGAAGCGTCGCCGCCCAGGTGCCGATGAGATAGGGCCAGATGACGATGGCGAAGACGCCCTGCCAGAAGCCGAGCTTGAGGAAGCCGATGGTGAAAAGCCAGCCGGCGGCCCAGATCAGGCCGAAGCACGAGTGCTGTTCGATACGGATCTTGTCCATGCTGTCAGCATTCCGGGTCTGCTGACCGCTGCCTTGATGCGGCTCAAATCTGGGACGCTTCCACCTCCTGCCACAAGGCTGTCAGGAGGGCCACGCTAGGGTGCCCGCGAATCAGGCCGATAGAGCGGAGGACGAGACGGTGATCATCAAGGGAAGCTGCCACTGCAAGGCGACGCAATTCGAGGTGAGCGCGGCGCCGGAAAGCGTCACCGCCTGCACCTGCTCGTTCTGCTCCAAGCGCGGGGCGCTGTGGGCCTACTACACGCCGAAGGACTTCCGGCTGACGACGGCGCGCGACCGCGTCGCCACCTATCAGTGGGGCACTTATACGAACCAGCATCACTACTGCCCGATCTGCGGCTGCGGCACTTATTCGGAATCGCCCGACTGGTCGACCGGCAAGCCGGACTTCGACAATCCCAGGATCGGCGTCAACGCCCGTCTGTTCGACGATTTCGATCTCGCTTCGGTCGAGCACAAGGAGATCGACGGGAAGAATCTGTGGTGAGGTGTGCGCGTCTGCCGCGCCTCGAACCATGAGGCCCGATCCTTCGAGGCTCGCCTGCGGCGGGCTCCTCAGGATGATGAGGACGCGGGATGGGGCGGCCGCGCCTAAGCCGCCGGCTTTACGCGCTCGGGCCGGCCGTCGAGCGGGAAGACCTTGGCCGGATTGAGCAGCCAGCCCGGATCGAAGACGCTCTTCACCCGCATCTGCTGGGCAAGGTCCACGGCCGAGAACTGCACCGTCATCAGGTCGCGCTTCTCGATGCCGACGCCGTGCTCGCCGGTCAGGCAGCCGCCGACCTCGACGCAGAGTTTCAGCACGTCGGCGCCGGCAGCTTCCGCCTTCTCTATGTCGCCCGGCTTGTTGGCATCGTAGAGGATCAGCGGGTGCAGGTTGCCGTCGCCGGCGTGGAAGATGTTGGTGACGGCGAGCCCGTAGCCGGCGCAGATCTCGCCGACGCGGGTGAGAACCTCGGGCAGGCGTCCGGTCGGGATGACGCCGTCCATGCACAGATAATCGGCGATCTGGCCCATGGCGCCGAAGGCGGCCTTGCGTCCCTTCCAGATGGCGGCGCTCTCGGCCTCCGACTGCGACACGCGCACGACCTCAGGGCTGAAGGCTTCGGCGACCGTCTTGATGCGGGCGATCAGGTCGGCGATTTCGGCCTCCGAGCCCTCGACCTCGATGATGAGCAGCGCTTCGACATCGAGCGGATAGCCGGCATGGGCGAAGTTCTCGCAGGCCTTGATCGCCGGCCCGTCCATATATTCGATCGCCACCGGAACGATGCCTGAGGCGATGATGGCGGCAACGCAGCCGCCGGCGGCCTCGGCACTGGCAAAGCCCATCAGCATCGGCCGGGCGCCTTCGGCCGCGCGCAGGATGCGCACGGTCACCTCGGTGACGACGCCGAGCTGGCCCTCGGAGCCGACGACAAGGCCGAGCAGGTCGTAGCCCGGCGCATCGAGATGGGCGCCGCCGATGTCGACCACCGTGCCGTCGATCAGCACCATCTTCAGCCCAAGCACATTGTTGGTGGTGACGCCGTATTTGAGGCAGTGGGCGCCGCCGGAATTCATGGCGACGTTGCCGGCGATGGTGCAGGCAAGCTGGCTCGACGGGTCGGGGGCGTAGAAGAAGCCCTTGTGGGCGACGGCGTTGGAGATGTTGATGTTGGTGACGCCGGCTTCCACGGTCGCCACGCGGTTGTCGTAGTCGATGGAAAGGATGCGGTTCATGCGTGCCAGGCCGAGGACGACCGCATCGCGTGAGGGCAGCGCGCCGCCGGACAGCGAGGTGCCGGCGCCGCGGGCGACCACCTTGACGCCCTCCCGGCCGAGATATTTCAGCACCGCCGAGACCTGGCTGGTGGAGGCCGGCAGGACGACGGCGAGCGGCACCGCGCGATAGGCGGTGAACGCGTCGGTCTCGTAGGCGCGGCGCTCGTCCTCTTCGGCGATGACCGCGTCGGTGCCGACGATGGCCACAAGTCCGGCGACGATGGTCTCACGGCGGGCGATCGTCCGCGCGTCGATGTCGGGCATGGCGATGGCGGTCATTGTCGTCCTCCCCTTGGGGCAACGAGCATAGCGCAAGGCGCACCCGCCCGGCAAAGCGACAGCATGCGTCAGTGTTGCTGGACCCTGCCTCCGCCTGCTATCGAACTGGCTCGCGGCTCCAGCGCGCCAAGGAACGAGAATGCCGGAAACACAAGGCAAACCGCGGGTCGGCCTCTTCGTTACCTGCCTCGTCGACCTGTTTCGTCCGACCGTCGGCTTCGCCGCGGTGAAGCTGCTGGAGGCGGCCGGCTGCACGGTCGAGGTGCCGACGGCGCAGACCTGCTGCGGCCAGCCGGCCTACAATTCCGGCGACCGCAAGGATACCCGCGCCATCGCCGAGCAGGTGATCGCCGCCTTCGCGGCGTACGACTATGTGGTAGCGCCCTCCGGCTCCTGTGCCGGCATGCTCAAGGTCCACTATCCGACGCTGTTTGCCGGCGACGCCGCCTGGGAGCCGCGCGTGCAGGCCTTCTCGGCAAAGGTGTTCGAGCTGACCAGCTTCCTGGTCGACGTGCGCGGCATGACACAAGTCGATGCGACCTTTGACGCCACGGTGACCTATCACGATTCCTGCGCCGGCCTGCGCGAGCTCGGCGTGCGCGAGCAACCGCGCAAGCTGCTCGCCTCGGTCGCCGGGCTGACCATGAAGACTCTCGGGGAGGCCGATGCCTGCTGCGGCTTCGGCGGCACCTTCTGCGTGAAATATCCCGACATCTCCAACGGCATCGTCGAGAAGAAGGCCGAGCGAATCGTCGAGACCGGCGCCGGCACGCTGCTTGCCGGCGATCTCGGCTGTCTGATGAACATGGCCGGCAAGCTTCAGCGGCAGGGACAGCCGGTCGCCGCCCGTCACGTCGCCGAGGTGCTCGCCGGCATGACCGACGAAGTTCCCCCGATCGGCGAGGCGCAGGGCTGATGCACGCCACCTCCCCCGCCTTCAAGCAGAACGCACGGGCCGCGCTCGACGACCCCCAGCTGCAGAAGACGCTCGGCCTGGTGCGCGGCAACTTCGTCAACAAGCGCCAGGATTCGGTCAACGCGCTGCCCGAATTCGAGGCGCTGCGCGAGAGCGCCCGGGACATCAAGAACCACACGCTGGCCCATCTTGACCTCTACCTCGAAGCCTTTGAGGAGAAGGTCATCGAATCCGGCGGCGTGGTGCATTACGCCGAGACAGCCGCAGATGCCCGCGACATCGTCTTGCGCATCTGCCAGACGGCCGGTGCCAGGACGGTCACCAAGGGCAAGTCGATGATCGCCGAAGAGGTCGCCCTCAACGATCACCTCGAAGCCAACGGCATCCAGCCGGTGGAGACCGACCTCGGCGAATACATCATCCAGATCCGCCACGAACCGCCGAGCCACATCATCGCGCCGGCGGTGCACCTGACCAAGGCGCAGGTCGAAGCCGACTTCCGCCGGGTGCATACCGACCTGCCGGCCGACCGCGACCTTTCCGAGCCGACGGCGCTGCTGGCCGAAGCGCGCGGCATCCTGCGCCGGCGCTTTCTCGCTGCTGATGTCGGCATCACCGGTGCGAACTTCCTGGTCGCCGAGACCGGCACCGCGGTGATCGTCACCAATGAAGGCAATGGCGACCTCACGCAGACCCTGCCGCGGGTGCACATCGTGCTCACCTCGCTGGAGAAGATCACGCCGACGCTCGCCGATGTCAGCCAGATTCTGCGCCTGCTCTCCCGTTCGGCCACCGGCCAGGACATGTCGGTCTACACCACCTTCTCGACCGGCCCGCGGCGCCCGGGCGACCCCGACGGCCCGGAGGAATTCCACGTCGTCATCCTCGACAATGGCCGCTCGGCGATGCTCGGCACCCAGTTCCAGGACATGCTGCGCTGCATCCGCTGTGGCGCCTGCATCAACCACTGCCCGGTCTATCAGGAGATCGGCGGCCACGCCTATGGCTGGGTCTATCCGGGGCCGATGGGCGCGGTGCTGACGCCCACCCTCATCGGCATCGACCAGGCCGGCCACCTGCCTAACGCCTCGACCTTCTGCGGGCGCTGCGAAAGCGTCTGCCCGATGATGATCCCGCTGCCCAACATGATGCGCCATTGGCGCGAGCGCGAGTTCGAGCGCCACCTGTCGCCGGCAACCTGGCGCTGGGGCCTCGGCGCGTGGGCATGGTTCGCGCGCCGGCCGCGCCTCTACCAGTTCGGCACGAAACTGGCGATGCGGGTGCTCGGCAATCTCGGGGCGCGGCGCGGCCGCTTCAGGAAGCTGCCGCTTGCCGGCGGCTGGACCAAATATCGCGACCTGCCGGCCCCGCAAGGGCAGACCTTTCAGGAGATGTGGGCCGAGCGGAGGAAGGGCAGTTGAGCGCGCGCGAAGCCGTCTTCGGCAAGATCCGCCGCTCGCTCGGCGTCAGCGGCGCGGAGCCTGCCCGCAACGCGACGGTCGACAACCGCCTGCGCACGCGGCCGCGCGGCATCATACCGGCGCGCGGGCAACTGCCCGACGAAGAAAGGCTGGCGCTGTTCGTGCGGATGGCCGAATCCTACGCGGCCACCGTGGCGCGCGTCGCCGGGAGCGCCGAGGTGCCGGCGGCGGTCGCCGAATTCCTGCGCCAGGGCAACCTGCCGGCGACGGTGCGCATGGGCGACGACCGGCGGCTGGCCGCCATGCCGTGGACGAGCACGCAGATCGAGATGACGCGCGGCCCCTCGGACGGCAGCGACGCGATCTCGGTCGGCCATGCCTTCGCCGCCATCGCCGAATCCGGAACGCTGGTCATGACCTCCGGCGTGGACAATCCGACGACGCTCAACTTCCTGCCGGAGACGGCCGTCGTCGTCCTCGACGCGGCCGATGTCGCCGGCGACTACGAGACGGTGTGGAACCGCCTGCAACCGCCAGGCGGCGAGGGTCTGCTGCCGCGGACGGTCAATTTCATCACCGGCCCGTCGCGCTCCGCCGACATCGAGCAGACGCTGCTGCTCGGCGCCCATGGGCCACGCGCCCTGCACATCATCGTGGTGGGCTAGCCGGTTCCTGCCCAGCCGTGCTGTTTGAGATAGCGCTCAAGCGCGCGGACCATCAGCGACAGGCCGACCGTCATCACCAGATAGAGGAAAGCGACGACGTTGTAGGTCTGGAAGAACAGGAAGGTCGACGCCGAATAGACCTTGCCGATCTGCGTGATGTCCTGAACCCCGAGCGAGGAGACCAGCGCCGAATCCTTGATCATGGCGACGAAGTCGTTGCCGAGCGGCGGCAGCACGGTACGGAACGCCTGCGGGAAGACGACGAAGCGGAAGGTCAGCAGTCGCGACAAGCCGAGGGCATGGGCCCCCTCGACCTGCGCCTGCGGCACCGATTCGATGCCGGCGCGGAAGATCTCCGACAGGAAGGCCGAATAGCTGACGGTCAGCGCGAAGATCGCCCGCGCCGTCATGTCGAAACCGCGCACGGTGAGCGGCGGCAGGAGGCCCCAGGCGATCGGCCAGGTGGCGAGCCAGTTCCATGCCGCCACCAGCGCCGGCGCGCCGACGAAGGCGACATAGAAGAGCAGCACCAGCACCGGCACGCCGCGGACGATCTCGACGTAGAAGGTCGCCACTTCGCGGATGAGGCGCGAGCGCGCGCCACGCCCGAGCGCCACCACAAGGCCGACGGCGGCGGCGCAGAGATAGGCGACCACCGACACCCAGACCGTGGTGAGGACGCCGTGGCTGAGCGCACGGAGAATCGTGCGGTAGTCGCCGTTGGCGACGAACAGCCAGCAGAGCAGCAGCCCGAGGAGGATCGCCGCGAGCAGCCAGAAGGGAAACTCGCGGCGCTGCGCCTTGCCGGTCGAGGCGTTCAAGGAACGATCGTTTCCGTCTGCGTCACTGCTGGTTGTTGTAGTCGTAGAACCACTTCTTGTTGAGCGCGTCGAGCGTACCGTCGTCCTGCATCGACTTGATCGCGGCGTTGACCGGGCCGACGAGATCGGAGCCCTTCTTGAAGATGAAGCCGAATTCGTCGTGGCCGATCGGATCGCCGGCGATCTTGAACGAATTGGGCGAGGCGCCCATGTAGCCCGCGGCCGAGGCATTATCCATGAACACGGCATCGACGTCGCCGGCCTTCAAGGCCGCGACGGTTGCCCCGAAGGTGTCGAACAGCTTGATGCGCGGGCTTGGATTGCTGTCGTCGGTGCCGGTCACTTCGAGGGCGGTGTAGAAGTTGGTGGTTCCCGCCTGCGCGCCAATGAGGAAGTCGCCGGCGCCGAGCGACTTGGCGTCGGTGAAGCGCGTCTCGTCGGCACGCACCAGCATGAACTGCTGCGACACCATGTACGGAACCGAGAAGTCGACCTGCTTCTGGCGGTCGTCGGTGATGCTGATGCCGTCCATGCCGACGTCATAGAGCCCCTGCTGGACGCCCTGGATCATCGTGTCCCAGCTCGACAGCTTCCACTCGACCTTGAGGTTGAGCCGCCTGGCGATCTCGTTGAAGGCGTCGTATTCCCAGCCGATACCCTGGCCCGTCTTGGGGTCGGCGAAGTTGAGCGGCGTATAGGCGTTCTCGGTCACCGCGGCGACGCTCCGGCCGTTGAGGTCGGGCAGCGCGGCGGCGTGGGCGACACCCATGGTCGCGGCCACCGCCGCGGCGAGAATGGCAAACAATTTCATCGACGTACCCCCTCAAGGATGCTGATCGAACCGTCATTCTACCCGTCCTTGCGGAAAAGGCCGAGCGAGGTCTTTCAGCGGATGAGCGTCACCCAGGCGCGGGCGAGCGCCAGGCCGACGCTATCGGCCTTCTCGCCGTGACGGGCTTCCTCGGTCGGGTGGCGCGCCGGCCAGTCGGGCGTCTCCTCGGCGATTATCTCGGCGAATTCGCGGTTCCAATGCCTGACCAGAGGCCGGTCGGCCTCCAGGTGGAACTGGATGCCGTAGACGGCGCGGCCGATGCGGAAGGCCTGCATGCCGGTCATGGCGCTCGATGCCAGATGCGTGGCGCCTGGCGGCAGGGTGAAGGTGTCGAGGTGCCAGTGGAACTGGGGCGCCCCCTCGCCCAGTTCCGAGAGCACCGGATCGTCGCGCCCGGCAGCGGTTGGCTGCACCGGGTGCCAGCCGAATTCGAGGGGGCGGCCGAGGATATTGGTGGCGCCGTGGCCGCGTGCGACGAGCTGGGCGCCGAGACAGATGCCGAGCACCGCCTTGTCGGCCTCGCCAAAGGCGCGGGTGAGCGCCGCGACCCGCGGCAGGTAGGGGTGGTCGGCGTCGTCGAGGGCGCTCTGTTCGCCGCCGAGCACGACCAGCGCGTCGTGCCCGTTCGGACTGCGGGGCAGCGCCGCGCCGTCCCAGACGCGGCGAATCTCGAAGGCGATGCCGGCTTCGTCGAGGGCGGCGCCAACCTGGCCGGGCGTCGTGCCGGGATAGTTTTCGATGACCAGAATACGCATTGTCGCGGACTTCTTTCGAGACTTGGTAACATGGCGGCGACGGCAGGACGAGCAAGATAAGGGCCAGGGACGAGGCGGATGCGGTTGGGCCAGTCACGCACGCCGGAGGGCATGCGGCTCTACGCCATCGGCGACGTGCATGGCTGCGACGCCATGCTGGCGGAGGCGCATGACAAGATCGCCGCTGACCTCGCCGCGCGCCCGGCGGCCGACCACCGCATCATCCATGTCGGCGACTATACCGACCGCGGCAAGAATTCCGCCGCGGTGATCGACCGACTGGCGCGGCTGACGGCCGTCGATGGTCATGTGGTGTGCCTGAAGGGCAACCACGACGCGATGTTTGTCGGTTTCCTCGCCGAGCCGGATGAATACGGGGCGCTCTGGCTCAGCAATGGCGGCGATGCGACGCTGCGCTCCTACGGCGTCACGCCCGTCCGCTCGCTCTTTGGCGGCCACGACTATCGCCGCCTGTCCGAGCAGCTGGCCGAGGCTCTGCCGGCGGCGCACCGCGCCTTCCTCGAGACCCTGCCGCTCATCGTCCGTTTCGGCGACTATTACTTCGTCCATGCCGGTATCCGGCCGGGCGTGCCGCTCGACCAGCAGGACGCACAGGACCTGATCTGGATTCGTGAGGATTTTCTGTGGGATGGCGGCGATCATGGGGTCGTCGTGGTCCACGGCCACACGCCGGTGACCGCGCCGGAGGTTCTGCCCAATCGCATCGGCATCGATACGGGCGCCGTCTATGGCGGCTTCCTCACCTGCCTGGTGCTCGAGGGGACGGACTACCGGTTCCTGTGATGACCCGGAAAAGAATGGCGCGGCCGAAGCCGCGCCATCTGGGACCGCGGAGGCGACCCCGGGTCGGCCGGCGCCTCCACCGAGGGGATGCTATTGCACGACGTAATTGCAGGGCTTCGCCTTGACCACGCAGGTATAGGCGCCGTTGCCAGAGGCGGTGCAGGTCTGCGTCTTGCCGGCGGCGATGTTCCACACCGACCAGGAGAGGCCGTAGGCCGACTTGGCCTTCGCGGTCCACTGGGCCTGGGCGCCAGCCAGCGCGCTGGTCTGGCCTGTGGCGGCAGACACGCCGGTCACGTTCAGCTTCTTGCACTGGTAGGCGCTGGCGCCACTAGCCAGGCCGATGAGGAGAATCGACGCGCCGGCAATCGACGCCAGTTTGCGGATGATAGACATGGGAGGCATTCCTTCCTGTCGGTTCGCCCGGGATTCGGGCTTGTCTCCGGCAAGATCGGAAACCCGGCGGCTCCCCCGCCCTGGCCTCTCCTGCCGGCCCCGACGAGATCGCAAATCGCGGCCGCCGCAGCGTCATCTGAATGGATGACCCGTTGTGACGGGGGTCACAGCCGGCGCGGGTGTCAGGCGGCGATCCGGCTGGCGCTGGCCGGCGCAACCAGCGGACTGGCATAGCCGGCGACGAGCTTGATCAGTTCGGCCTGGCGGCTGGTGCCCGTCTTGGCATAGAGGCGGCGCAGATGGGTGCGCACCGTGGCCTCGGAGAGGCCGAGCACCGGCGCAATCTCCGCCGGCGGTCCGACCTCCAGCACGGCGACCAGCACGCGCAGTTCGGCCGGCGACAAGGCGAACTGGTGGGCAACGGCCTCGATCGGGAATTCAACGTTGATCTCGGCCTTGTGGATGAAGAGGGCGGCAGTGGCGCCGGTCGACCGGCCGGCGCGGCGCCGCGCGCCAGAGGTGAGCGGCAGCACGTGGGCGACATAGCGCACGCCATCGCAATCCGCGAGCGGTATGGCGGCGCCGCGCGGCCCGAGAACGCGGTCCCCTTTTGCGGCGCGCTCAATCGCCCGCTGGAGTTCGTGCCGCGCCTCCGCGCCCGCTGCAGACAGGACGCCACCCTCACAACGCAGGAGCAGCCCCACCCGGATCAGATCGCGGGCGCGGGCGTTCTCGCGCAACAGGACCCCATCGCCGCCGACCAGACAGACAGCTGCACCGATCGCATCGACTGCATCGCCGAGCGCGTCGGCCTCGATGCGGTTCATCTCGACAACATTGCCGATGGCGACGGCGCGGCGCACATGGGGCACGAGAAGAGCCAGGCGCCGTTTCGATTCGTCGCTTGCCGGGCTGTGCGCCGCGTCGATAACAGTGTTGAGCGTCGTGACCACAGTGCCGGAGCGTTCGACCAGCGACCAGATATTGTCGCCCTGCCCCTGCGGCCTGACCCATTCCTGATAGAAGCGCGTCTGATGGAATCCGTTCATCGGCATCATCCGGCTCACCGACCAGACTTCGCCGACCTTCATCATCATCAGCGACGGCACGAGCGGATTGAGCCGTCCGTAGGTCTCGCAGTAGCTGCGCGAATAGTCGGGATCGTCACCCCAGATGAAATGGAAGCGGTTGGTCCGGGCAGCGACGTCATGGCTGACCAGCGCGCTTGCCGTCCCGCCGACGAAACCGCTGATGCGCCTCAGCACCTCCGGCCACAGGCCCGGATTGAGGGCCGCATCGTAGATCTCGCCGGTGATGGCCAGCGCGGCCTCGTGTTCGTCGGGCAACGGACTTCCTCCTCACCGATGGCCGGACGCAGCCGGCGACGCCCCCCGGCACTGTGGGAAAACCAGCTCGGCGCTTGCGCGATGATGCCGCAAGAGCTGGACTGGACTCGTTTTCGGCGATATGTATTTAGCGGATGGTTTATTTCATGAAATATCTCTATTGTCAAATGGCCGGCTGATGCCCAGAACCTACCGGCTCAAGAAGCGGGCGGAGGAGCGCGACCAGACCCGCGAACGCATCCTCAGGGCGACCATGCAGCTGCATGACGAGCAGGGTGTGGCACCGACTTCGTTCACGCAGATCGCGGAGCGTGCCGGGGTCGGCGCGGCGACCGTCTACCGCCACTTCCCCAAGCTCGGCGATCTTGTGATGGCCTGCGGCGCGCATGTCTGGCAGGAGATGCGCCCGCCGGTGCCGGACGGCGCCGCCGCCGTCTTCGCCGACATCGCGACGACCGACGAGCGGCTGGCGCGGCTGGTCGCGGAACTCGACGCCTTCTACACGCGCGGCGCCCTGCGCCTCGGCCTGGCGGCGCGGGACCGGGAGCTGGTGCCGGAGCTCGACGCCTTTCTCAATGCGGTCGAGGCCGGCGTCGCGGCGCTGGTGAACGAGGCGCTGTCAGGGCTGACGCCGACGAAGCAGGCACGACAGTTGGCCCTGGCGCTGACGAGCTTTCCGGTCTGGGCGGCGATCGAGCGGCTCGCGCTCAACAAGGCCGAACGTCGGCGCACGCTGCTGCGCATGCTCGCATGCGGCCTTGCGGCGGCCGACCTCGAAGGCTGACACAGAAACGAAAACGGCGCGGCCGGAGCCGCGCCGTCGGAATTTCCCGTGCCGTGGTGCCGGCTACTTCGGCTGCGGCACGATGCGGATATAGGGCTTCGGCTGCTTCCAGCCGGCCGGCCAGATCTTCCTGGCGTCTTCGTTGCTGACCGAGCCGCCGATGACGACGTCGTCGCCGACCTTCCAGTTGGCGGGCGTCGCCACCTTGTGCCTGGCGGTGAGCTGGATGGAATCGACGGCGCGCAGGATCTCGTCGAAATTGCGCCCGGTCGACATGGGATAGGCCAGCATCAGCTTGATCTTCTTGTCGGGGCCGACGACGTAGACCGTGCGCACGGTCTGATTGTCGGCGGCGGTGCGGGGACCGGACGGGTCCGCCGCGGCCGGCAGCATGTCGTAGAGCTTCGACACCTTGAGGTCGGCGTCGCCGATCATCGGGAAGTTCACCGCGGTGCCCTGCACCTCTTCGATGTCCTTGGCCCAGCGGTCATGCTCTTCGACCGGATCGGCGCTGAGGCCGATCAGCTTGACGTTGCGCTTGTCGAAATCGGGCTTGAGCCTGGCGGCGGTGCCGAGCTCGGTGGTGCAGATGGGGGTGAAATCCTTGGGGTGGGAGAAGATGATGCCCCAGCTGTTGCCCAGCCATTCGTGGAAGCGGATCTTGCCCTCGGTGGTTTCCGCCTCGAAATCCGGTGCCGTGTCGCCAATGCGCAGTGCCATGAGAATTACTCCTGTTCCAAACTCTGCCGAGATGTAAGGCGCCGCCCCCCATCGCTTCAAGCGAGGCTTTTCGCCGCGTCCGGGCAGGATTGGAAAAGGCGTTCGGCGCGCGGCCGAACGGCGCACTTTGGTTTCGGCGGCCCGCTCAGGCGGCGGCGACGGCCGGCACCGACAGGTTGTCGAGGGAGGAAACAATGTGCTCGGCGAGCGCATCGACGATGGGCGAAACCGGCCGCTTCCATGAGCGCACCAGGCCGATCTGGCAGACCGGCAGGCGCGGGAAGCCGTCGGCTTCGCCGAGTACCCGCATGCCGGGCCTCAGCGCCGATTCGGCGAGCACGCTCAGCGCCAGACCGGCAAGCACGGCGGCGGCGGTCGCGGTGGCGTTGGCGCTCTGATAGAGCACGCGGTACTGGCGGCCGGCGTCGGTGAGCGCCTCGATGGCCGCAGCGCGCCACATGCAGGGCGGCTTCGACAGGGCCAGCGGCAGTACATCCTGTTCCTCGACCACATGGTGAGCCGAGGTGACCCAGAGCAGCGGCTCCTGGCGGATCACCTCGACATGATCCTCGCCGCAATGGGTGACGATGCCGAGATCGATGTCGCCGGCACGGGCCTGGCGGATCAGCTCGGAAGACTGGTCGCAGACCACCGACACCTCGACGCGCGGGTTGGAGCGGGCGAAGCGCGCCAGCACCTCGGGCAAGAAGCGGTCGGCGTAATCGTCCGGCGTGCCGAGGCGCACCGACCCGGAAAGCTCGGCGTCGTCGAAGGCGGAGACGGTCTCGTCGTTCAGCCGCATCATGCGGCGGGCAAAGCCGAGCAGGCGCTCGCCCTCCTCGGTCAGCCTGGAGGCGCGGCCGTCGCGCGCGAAGATCGGCTTGCCGATGCGCTCCTCGAGCCGGCGCATCTGCATCGACACCGCCGACTGGGTCTTGAAGACCGCTTCCGCAGCCTTCGTGAAACTGCCGGTTTCGACGATGGCGATGAAGGTGCGCAACTGATCGAGATCGAGCGTGGCGGCCATTTCCTGCCCTTTTGAGATCATCACCCAAAACGATGGCTGATATTAGAAACATTCGTTGGAATGATCAATCCGGCGCGTGCATATACCGGGTGTCGCCAAACAATTGGACCCCCTAACCCTGCCCCAGATGGGCCGCAGACGGCCCCGCGACGACCCGAAGGAGCACGAAATGGCCACCACCGAACTCACCCAGAGCCCGCCGGCCAGCACCGGCGACAAGCTCAGGCTCGCCATCGAGGCCGGTTTCGCCCGCCTCGCCGCGCTCTGGCGCGCCGCGCGCAACCGCCGCTCCGTCGCCCGGCTGCTGGAATGGGACGATCACATGCTGCGCGACATCGGCGTGACGCCCGGCGATGTCCGCTCGGCGCTCGCCACGCCGTTCGGCGACGACGCCTCCTATCGCCTCGGCGCGATGTCGCTCGAACGGCGCCGGGCGGTTCGGGCCGTGGCGCAGGAGCGGCTCGATCAGCAGGGCGTCTTGCTGCGTGCGGCGACCAAGGGCGCGCCCCTGGAGTCCGCCAAGTATACCGGCCGCCGCCGCGCGTAAGCTCACGTTTTTCTTCGGAGCTGCCGGTCCCCTGGACGCTCCGGCAAACTGGCCCGCCGTTCGCTCGGCGGGCCTTTTTTTTCGTCGGTACGCGGCTCCAGCCTCAGTGCGCCATCAGCACCGGCAGGGTCATCGATTCCAGGATGCCGCGCGTCGCCCCGCCGAGGAAGAACTCGCGCATGCGGCTGTGGCCATAGCCGCCCATGACCATCCAGTCGGCCGCCTCGTCGGCGGCGAAGGAGAGAATGGTCTGGCCGATATCGCCGGTGGCGTTGGTGATCTCGCGCACTTCCACATGCAGGTTGTGACGGGCGAGGTGGGTGGCGATGTCGGCGCCGGCGAGCTCGGTCGAGCGCTTGATGTGTTCCTTGACGATGACGACCACCACCTCGCGGGCGAGATGGAGAAGCGGCAGCGAGGCGCGCACGGCATGGGCCGCCGCGGCGCCGCCATCCCAGGCAACGATGGCGCGGCCGGGCGTGAAGGCGCTGACCCCGGCATAGGGAACGATCAGGATGGGGGCGCCTGACTGGAACAGCATCGCCTCGATCAGCGCCTCGCGCATCGGCTCGGGCGCATCGGGGTTTTGCTGACCGACGACCAGGAGGTCGCTCATCGCCAGGCTGCGAGTGACGCCGTCCAGCCCGTCGCTGCCCACCGATTCGGTGGTGCGCGAGGCGTAGCGCAGGCCGGCGCCGGCGGCGATCTGCTCGAAGGCGGCGGCTGCCTGCTTGGCATCGCTGACGGCCTGCTCGTGGGCGGCGACGATGAGATCGGTCGGCAGCGGCGTGGTCATCGTGTAGACGGGCACGACCGGCTCGAATGCCAGGGCAACGCCGGTCAGGTGCGCGTCGAGGCGGCGTGCCAGATCGGCCGCGATCACCGTCGGGCGGCGCTCACCGCTCAGATCGACGATCACATGCATGTCATTGATAGTACTGACCGTGTTGGTCATCATATTGCCCCTCCACCGTTATTGGTCAGCTTCACGTCCAGCGGCCGTCACCACGTTGACCGGGATCAAACCGGACTTCTGCCACAGCCGCGCGATCCTCAATAGGCATAAGCTTCGAACATGCGGTCGATATCGCCATGCCAGTCGCGCTCGTATTCGCGCATGACCTGGTCCGCCGGTGTCATGCCGCTGGCCAACACCTCCTCGATGGACGACAGGAAGATCGTCTCGTCGATCCCCTCTCCATTGAGATAGGAACGCCGGGCGAGTCCTTCACGGGCGAGTGCCACGATGTCGCGGCCGATATCGCGGACGCTGCGGCCGCGGACGGTCGCCTTCAGCCCGTTTCTCGGCACCGCGTCGCGGAGCGCCTCGCGCTCGGCGCCGGTCCAGTCCTTGACCACCTGCCAGGCGCCGTCGAGGGACGCCGAATCGTAGAGCAGACCGACCCACAGCGCCGGCACCGCGCAGATGCGCCGGCCGGGGCCGCCATCGGCGCCACGCATCTCGAGATAGTTCTTCAGGCGGACCTCGGGGAAGAGCGTGGAGAGGTGGTTCTTCCAATCCGCCATGGTCGGCCGGGCGTCAGGCAGGCTGTTGTCGAGGCTGCCGCCGAGATAGCTGCGGAAGGTGGCGCCGGTGACGTCGAAATAGCGGTCGCCGCGCTTGACGAAGTACATCGGCACGTCGAGCGCCCAGTCGACATAGCGCTCGAAGCCGAAGCCGTCCTCGAAGGCGAAGGGCAGCATGCCGGTGCGCGCCTGGTCGGTGTCCTTCCACATCTCGGCGCGGTAGGACTGGAAGCCGTTGGGCCGCCCGTCGGCGAAGGGCGAATTGGCGAAGAGCGCGGTCACCACCGGCTGCAAAGCGAGGCCGACCCGCATCTTCCGGACCATGTCGGCTTCGTCGGAGAAATCGAGATTGGCCTGGATGGTGCAGGTCCTCAGCATCATGTCGAGGCCGTGGCCGCCGACCTTGGGCATATAGCCGCGCATGATGTCGTAGCGCTGCTTGGGCATGACCGGCGTTTCGTCGCGGCTCCACTTGGGCGAGAAGCCGGAGCCGAGGAAGCCGATGCCGAGCGGGGTGGCGCATTCGCGCACCTGGGCGAGATGGCCGTTCACCTCGCGACAGGTCTGGTGGATGGTCTTGAGCGGCGCGCCGGACAGCTCGAGCTGGCCGCCGGGTTCCAGCGAGATGGCGCCAAGGTCGAGCGGGTCGGTGAGGCCGATGATGCGGCCGCCGTCGTCGATCGGGTGCCAGCCGAGGAGCCCCTCCATCGCTTCCAGCAGGCGGCGGATGCCGCGCGGCCCCTCATAGGGAACGGGCTGATGATCGGCGAGGTAGAAGCCGAACTTCTCGTGCTCGGTGCCGACGCGCCATTCGGACTTGGGCTTTGAGCCCGATTCGAGCGTCGCAACCAGTTGGTCGCGAGATTCGATCGGCGTCGCGTCAGAGACGTCGCGTGCCATTCAGGAAGGCTTTCCGAGGCGCTAGAGGGAAACGGGGCGGCAGATTAGAACAGTCCCGGCCGGGTGCAAGTCCGCTCAATGTGGGGTGGGCGGCGCGTTGCGCCAGTCCCCCAGCGCCGCCTGGACCAGCGCCAGGGCGGCGACGGCGGCGGTATCGGCACGCAGGATGCGCGGCCCCAGCGGCAGGGCGGTGACGAAAGGCCGGGAGCGCAGCAATTGCCGCTCCTCGACCGAGAAGCCGCCCTCCGGGCCGATCAGGACGGCCAAGGGCGATGGCGCTACCCCTGATAATATTGACAGGGGATCGGCGCGCTCCTCGCCTTCGTCGCAGAAGATCAGCCGCCGGGCGTCCTCGCGCCCCGGCCAAGTCTCCAGGAGATGGCGCAGCGCGATCGGCTCGTCGATGGCGGGGACGGTGAGGATGCCGCATTGTTCGGCCGCCTCGATGGCGTTCGATTCCATGCGTTCCACGTTCACCTTGCTCACCTGGCCGTGCTGGGTGAGCACCGGACGCAGGCGGCCGGCCCCCATCTCCACCGCCTTCTGCACCATGTAGTCGAGGCGCGCCTGCTTGAGCGGCGCGAAGATGTAATGCAGGTCGGGATGGGGCGGCTGGGCGCGCAGCGGCTCGCCGATTTCGAGGCTCCACGACTTGCGACCGCCGCCGCGCAAGCTCGCCCGCCATTCGCCGTCGCGACCGTTGAAGACGAGGATGCTGGCGCCGTCCGACAGGCGCAGCACGTTGGTGAGGTAGTTGGCCTGGTTGCGGTCGAGCACGACCGTGCTGCCGGCGACGAATCGGGTCGAGCGCAGGAAAAGGCGGATGGAGGTGAAATCGCGAGCCGTCATCGCCGGCTTCATATCACGCGCCGGCCGCCCGGTCAGAGTCCTCGTTTTCGGCCGGAACCCAACCGTCAGCCGTGCGCACGACCTTTCGGCCCGGCGGCCGCGGGGGCCGACGGCTGCAGCAGCGCTTCGGCCGGAATCCCCCATTCGCGATGGAGACGCCACGCCATCTTCATGGTCAGCGGGCGCTTGCGGCCGAGGATGTCGGAGGCACGCTGGCGCGATCCGAGCAGCCGGCCGAGGTCGGCCTGGGTGCGCCCTCCGGCCTCCATGCCGAAGCGAATCGCTTCCACCGGGTCGGGCGCATCGACGGGCCAACGGCGGCGTTCGTAGTCCTCGATGACGAGCGCCAGCAGGTCGAAGCGGTCGGCGTCCGCGGTACCCTTCTTCGGCTCGTTGTCGAAATAGCTCTCAATCTCGTCGAGCGCGGCCTCGTAGTCGGCCTCGCTGCGGAGGGGGCGGATCAGTTTCTGCGCCATGAGACGGTTTCCGGATCGATGCGGTCATATTCGGCGTGGGTGCCGACGAACTTCACCAGTACCCGGCCGAACCTGTAGGAAATATGGGCAACCAGCCGATATTTGTTGCCGCCGATGTCGAATATGACGCGATTGTCGGACACGAAATCGACCGTCACACCAAAGGCGCGTTTCACCTCGGCCGGTCCCGCCCAGCGCGCCCTGGATACGACCGCAAACCATGTCTTCAGCGGGCCTTCGGCCGGCGGGTAACGCTGCCAGAACTGCACCAGAGTTCGCCGGGCGATCACCAGCATCGCCACGCCATAGCATGTCACCAATTTGGCTACAAGCGCGAACCTCGCTTGACCCGGCGCCTGTCCGGCGGCACCCATGGGGCCCATGAGCGAAACCGCCGCCAATGTCGCCGAATATTCCGTCTCCGAGATCTCGGCGGCGCTGAAGCGCACCGTCGAGGATACATACGGCTATGTACGTGTGCGCGGTGAGATCTCCGGGTTCCGCGGGGCGCATTCCTCCGGCCATTGCTATTTCTCGCTGAAGGACGACAAGGCGCGCCTGGAAGCCGTGGTGTGGCGCGGGACCTTGCCACGGCTGAAGTTCAAGCCGGAGGAAGGCGTCGAGGTGGTCGCCACCGGCAAGCTCACCACCTTTGCCGGCCAGTCGAAATACCAGCTCGTCATCGAAGCGCTGGAGCCGGCCGGCGTCGGCGCCCTGATGGCGCTGCTGGAAGCGCGCCGCAAGGCGCTCGCCGCCGAGGGGCTGTTCGCCGAGGAGCGCAAGCGCCCCCTACCCTATCTGCCGCGGGTCATCGGCGTGGTCACCTCGCCGACCGGCGCGGTCATCCGCGACATCCTGCATCGGCTGGCCGACCGCTTTCCGACGCACGTGCTCGTGTGGCCGGTGCGGGTCCAGGGCGAGACCAGCGCGGCGGAAGTGGCGGCGGCGATCGCGGGCTTCAACGCGCTGCCGGACGGCGGTGCGGTTCCGAGGCCCGACCTGCTGATCGTGGCGCGCGGCGGCGGCAGCCTGGAGGATCTGTGGAGCTTCAACGAGGAGGTCGTGGTGCGCGCCGCGGCGGCTTCCGACATCCCGCTGATCTCGGCGGTCGGCCATGAGACCGATTTCACGCTCATCGATTACGCCGCCGACGTGCGGGCGCCGACGCCGACGGCCGCCGCCGAAATGGCGGTGCCGGTGCGCTCGGAACTGATCGAGACGGTCGGCGACCTCGGCAGCCGCCTTTCCGGCGCAGCGCTCAGGCACGTCGAGGCGAACCGGCGCGAGCTGCGCGCCGCCGCCCGCGCGCTGCCGCGGGCGGAAGACCTGTTCGCCATGCCGCGGCGGGTCTTCGACGAACTGGCAAGCCGCATCGGCCGGGCGCTGCTGGCCAATGCGCGCGTCCACCGCACCCATTATGAGCGCGTCGCCGGGCGTCTGTCGCTTGCCGGCCTCGACCGCATGGTCGAGCGGGCGCGCGAACAGCTGGAAGCCGCCGACAGCCGCAGGGCGGTCTTCCACAGGCGCAATATCGAACGGGCGCGCGAGCGGCTGGCGGCGGCGGGCGAGCGCAAGACCCAGTTCCTGACGCGCGGCATCGAGCGGCTCGCGGCCCGTTTCGCGGCGGCGGCGCGGCTCCTCGATGTGGTCAGCTACCGCTCGGTCCTGGAACGCGGCTTCGCGCTGGTGAGCGACGGCGAGAGCGGCGTGCCGTTCCGCTCGGCCGCCGCGATCGGCGACGGCACGGTGCTCGACATCGAGTTCCACGACGGCCATGTGCGGGCCGTTTCCGGCGGTTCCGCCGCGCCACAGCCGCGCAAGCCGCGGCGGCGCAAGCCGGCCGGCGGCGGCTCGCAGGGCAGTTTGCTGTAGGTGGTGAATGGTGAATGGCAGACGCGGGCCCTGTGGCATTCACTATTCACTATTCACTATTCACTATTCACCCAAGCTCCAACCGCATGACATGGCGCCGTGTGCCGGTCATGCCGAGGTCGGCGAAGCCTGCTTCGGCGAAAACCGGGACAAACCCCATGAAGCGGAAGCTTGGGAACTCCGGGTCGACCGGATAGGCCTCGACCACGGTGGCGCCGTTGGCGCGGGCATGGTCGACGGCACCGGCGAGCAGCTGGCGCACCAGTCCCTGCCCGCGCAGGCGGCGGGGAACGTAGAAGCAGACGAGCGACCAGATGACCTCGCCCGGCTCCGCCGGCGGGCCGCCGAGGGCACGGTGGGTCCCGCGCGGGGCGATCGACACCCAGCCGACCGCCTCGTCGCCGTCATAGGCCAGAAGCCCGACCGGCGTCCCGGCGGCGATACGCTCGATCATCATGCGCTGGCGTTCGACCGGCGCCTGAAGCTTCGCTTCCGCGGCGGTGCGCCGCCAGACCATGCACCAGCAATGCCTGGGCGCGCCGGGCGCCGAAAAGAAGCGCTCGAAGGCATCCCGATTGGCGGTGGTCACCGGGCGGAAATCGAGGCCATTGGACGTATCGGGCATGCCGGCAGGATGGCGCGGTCGCCGCGCCGGCGCCACCCGTTTCCCGCATCCTACTGACGTCGACGGATGCTCAGCAGATAGGCGGTAAGATCGGCGATGTCGTCGGGCGGGACGACGAGGTTCGGCATGCTGGCATGGGAGGTACGGAAGAAGGCGTAAAGGGCGATCTCCGTCATGCCCTCGGCATTGGCGATGTCCTGGAACGGTGGCGCGTCGGGCGTCGGGCTGTCGAAATCGCCGCGGCGGACGTCGTGGCACTCGGCGCAGTTGGCTTCGGCATAGGCGAGGCCCCGCTCGCGATCGCCGCGTTGCTGTGCCAGCGCGGGGACGGCCGCGAGGAGCACGGCAAGCGCGACGAGAGCGCGCGTCATCGCTGCCCGGTCCCGCGGATCTCCGACAGGGTGCGCGTCGGCGTGATCGCCTCCGGGTCGAAGGCGAGGTCGATGATCGCCGGCTTGCCGGCAGCGACGCAGCGCTCGAAGGCAGAGGCGAAATCGTCGGTTGTCGCCACCGTCTCGCCGTGGCCGCCGCACGCGCGGGCAAAGGCGGCAAAATCCGGATTGGCGAGGTCGGTGGCCACCACACGGCCGGGATAGGCGCGCTCCTGATGCATGCGGATGGTGCCGTGGATGCCGTTGTTGACGACGACCACGACCAGGTTGGCGCCGGCCTGAACCGCGGTGATGAATTCCTGCATGGTCATCTGGAAATCGCCGTCGCCGGAAAAGACGACCACCAGACGATCGGGATGCTTGAGCTTGGCGGCGAGCCCGGCCGGCAGGCCGTAGCCCATGGAGCCGGAGCCGGGCGCAAGCTGGGTGCCGTAGCGGCGGTGGCGGAAGAAGCGATGCACCCAGACCGAATAGTTGCCGGCGGCGCTGGCGACGATGGCGTCCTCGGGCAGGCGATCACGCAACCAGGCGACGATGCGGCTGAGCTGGACCGGACCGGGATTGTCGACCGGCGCCACCCAGGCGCGATAGTCGGCATTGGCCGCCTCAGCGGTGCCGCGCCACGGGATCTCGTTCGGCGGCTGCAGGCCTTCGAGCGCGGCGGCGAAGGCGGTCGGGCTGGCATTGATGGCCAGCGTCGGCCGGTAGAGGCGGCCAAGCTCCTCGGCGCCGGGGTGGACATGGACCAGCGCCTGCCGGGGTTCGGGCACCTCGATCAACGTGTAGGCGGAAGACGGCATCTCGCTCATGCGCCCGCCGATGAGGAGCAGCAGGTCGGCCTCCTTCACGCGGACGGCGAGCTGAGGATTGATGCCGACGCCGATGTCGCCGGCATACATCGGGTGGTCGTTGTCGAAGAGGTGCTGGCGGCGCCACGAACAGCCGACGGGAAGCTGGAAGCGCTCGGCGAAACGCTGCAAGGCGGCGACTGCCGCTTCCGACCAGCGCGAGCCGCCGGCGATGACCAAGGGGCGCCTGGCGCGCCACAGCATCTTCTGCAGTTCGGCCATCTGGGTGAGGCCGGGATGGGTCTCGACCTGGACCCAGGGGCGCGGATTGGCGGCGCCGGTCGTCTGGCGCAGCATGTCCTCGGGTAGCGACAGGACGACCGGGCCGGGGCGGCCGGCGGTCGCCTCGTGGAAGGCGCGGCTCAGGGCTTCCGGCACGCGGTCGGCGCCGTCGATCTCCTCGATCCACTTCGCCATCTGGCCGAACATGCGGCGGAAGTCGATCTCCTGAAAGGCTTCGCGCCCGCGCATGGCGCGGCCGACCTGGCCGATGAAGACGATCATCGGGGTCGAAATCCTGGCGGCCGACATGGATGCCGGCCGAGGCGTTTGTGGCGCCCGGCCCGCGCGTCACCATGACGATGCCGGGACGACCGGTGAGCTTGCCCCAGGCCTCCGCCGCCATCGCCGCCCCACCCTCCTGGCGACATAGCGTCACGGCGATGGGCGAATCGTGCAGCGCGTCGAGGAGCGCCAGATAGCTCTCGCCGGGCACGCAGAAGATGCGCTCGACGCCGTTGTTCTCCAGCGCCTCGACGATCAGCCGCGCCGCCGTCGGCCGGTTCTCATCGCCATCCGCCATCACTCCACCCTCCGGCCGCCAGTCATGGAGGCGCACAATAGCAGGCTTCGCGCACAAATCCGCCGGCGACGCCCGGTCTCACACCACATCGGTGATGGTGACGACGCGGAAGGTGTGCATCTCGCCGTCCTCATCGCGGATCGAGACATATTCGCCCGGCACGAAACGATGGGTGGACAGCTTGAAGCCGGATTCGTCGCCTTCGTCGCCACCGATATCGTAGTGGAAACCCCAGGTGCCGCCCGGCCGGTGGACCAGATGGCCAATGTCTTCCTCCTCCCCGGCCCAGTTGCGCACGACGCGGCAGCGCTCGCGGTTCTTGCGCCAGCCTTCCGGGTCGAGATGGCCGTCGGCATCGAGCGGTGCGGTGAAGCGGTAGTAGTGGCGATCGCTGCCGTCCGGAAATTCGGCGGTGCGGGCGAGGTTGAGCCGGATCGTCTTGAGACCGCTCTGTGGCATTTCTGCCTCCCGGTGATAACGCACGACTCGACAGCTTAGAGCCTTGTCCGATCAGATGGGATCAATTCCGTTTCTCGACCGGCGCGTCGGGCGCCCGGCCGGCCGCAATTCCCCTCGCCGGTGCCGGGCTGTAAGGTAGCGGACCGAAAGGGAGGATGCCCGTGCCAGTCGGGAAATGGATCGTGCCGGTGGCGACTCTGGCCGCGGCGCTGGCGATGGCCACGGCGGTCGCCCATGCCGAAGACGACAGCGATACCCCGGAATACCCCACCACGGTGTTCGCGGAGGGCGCCACCAGCGCATCCGTCAGCGCCGGAGACGTGACCGCGACGGTGCGCCTGCTGCGCAGCAAGACGCCCAACCCGGACGCTGACAAGGTGTGGCTGCGCGTGCGCGTCAAGGGCGTGCCGGTGGCCGAGGCCTATGGCCCCGATGCCGGTTTCGACCAGCCGGAGGCCGAGGCCAGCATTGCCGAGATCGACCCGGGCAATCGCTATCCGGAAGTCTATTTCGCCGCCTATACCGGCGGCGCCCACTGCTGCACGCAGGTGACCGTGGCGGAGGAGCAGCCGCATGGCTGGGTGACCGTCGACGTCGGCGAGTTCGACGGCGGCAGCGACTATCTGCAGGACATCGACCATGACGGGCTGGCGGAGATCGTCACCGTCGACAACCGTTTCCTCTACACCTTCGATTGCTACGCCTGCAGCGCCGCACCGCTGGTCATCGACACGGTGCGCAACGGCAAGTTGATCGACGTCTCCAAGGACCCGCGCTATCGCGCCGCCCATCGCGACTGGCTGGCTCAGCTCGAAGACACGGTCGAGCCGGCCGACCGCTGGACATCGCCCGGCTTCCTCGCCGGCTGGGTGGCGGCGAAGGTGCGCGTCGGCGAGGGCGCCGAGGCGTGGGCGGCGTTGAAGGCGCACTGGAACTATGCCGACGACGCGGGCGAGGAAACCTGCCTGACCGGCAACGATATCGACGTCTGCCCAAAGGGCCAGCTCAAGGTGCTGAAGTTCCCCGACCGGCTGAAGCTGTTCCTCGACCGCAACGGCTACGGATCGTGAGGATCAGGCGACCAGATAGGATTGGCTCTTGGCGAGCCAGGCGGCGAACTGGTCGCCCATGACGGGCTTGGAAAAGTAGTAGCCCTGCAGGCCGTCGACGCCGATATCGCGCAGCATGGCAACCTGTTCTTCGGTCTCGACACCCTCGGCGACCGTGCGGAAGTCGAGTTTCTTGGCGATTTCGACGATGGCGTGGACGATCGTCTCGACGCCGGTCTCCTTGCCGATGTCGCGCACGAAGGTCCGGTCGATCTTGAGCGTGCTGAGCGGCAGATCCTTGAGCAGCGACAGCGACGAGAAGCCGGTGCCGAAATCATCGAGCGAAACGCCGATGCCGAACGCGCGTATCATGGCGAGGTTCCGCTGGATCACGTCGAGGCTCTTGGCCATGGTCGCCTCGGTGATCTCGATGTTGATCAGCGCCGGATCGATCTCGGCCTGCTCGACGGCGCCGATCATGCGCGCGGCGAAGCCCGGATCGCGGCATTGGATCGGCGAGATGTTGAGCGATATGGGCACCAGTGCCTTGTGCAGCGTGGCCCAGCGACGAAGATTGCCGCAAGCCTCAGTCAACAGCCGGCCGCCGAGTTCGGCGATCGATCCGGACTCCTCGGCGATCGGGATGAACTCGTCCGGCGCGATCATCTTGTTGTTGGCATCGCGCCAGCGCGCCAGGCCCTCGGCGCCGACGATCTTGCGGGTGTTGGCGTCGACGATGGGCTGAAACATCAGGTAGAATTTGCCGTTGGTAATGTCCGCCGGCATGCAGCGCTTGAGCGCGTGGCGCGCCTTCACGGCGGCATCCATGCGCGCGTCGAAGTAGTTGATCGAGCCTCTCTTGCTCGCCTTCGATTTGTACATCGCCATGTCGGCGTGGGTGACCAGAACGTCGGCGGTGGAATCGTCAAGCGGGAAGACGGACATGCCGACGCTGATCGAGATCTCGACGCGTACTTCGCTGAGCTCGTTGATCGCCGTCACGCCTCTGGCGATCTTCTCGGCGATCTCCATCGCCGCCGCGGCCGACTTCAGGTTGGTGGCGACCACGGCGAACTCGTCGCCGCCGATGCGGCCGACCGTATCGGTCTCGCGCAACTGGGCGCGCAGAACGTCGGCCACCGCCATCAGCATTTCGTCACCGACCCGGTGGCCGAAGACGTCGTTGATTTCCTTGAAGCGGTCTATGTCGAACAGGATGACGGCGCAGGCAAGTTCCGAGCGGCGCGTCTGGACAAGCGTGACCTCGAGCTGTTCGAAGAAGGCCCGCCGGTTCAACAGCCCGGTCAGGGAGTCGGTGCGCGCCAGCAGCATCAGCTCGGCTTCGGCGTTCTTGCGCTCGACGGCGTAGCGGATGGCGCGGATCAGGCTTCGCGGCCGCAGGTCCGCCTTGTCGAGACAGTCGGCAGCGCCGCACTTCAAGGCGTCGGTGGCAATGGCAAGATCGGACACGCCGGTCAACACGACGATCGGCACGTCCCGGCTTGCGATGTGCACGGCGCGCAGACCGTCTAGACCGGTAGCATCCGGCAGGCCGAGATCGAGCAGGATAATCGCCGTCTGATGGGTGGGGTCGGAGAGCCATGCGAGGCCGTCGGCGAGCGTGCCGACCGCGTGCAGCTGGGAGCGGATGTCGGCGTCGTTGGCAGCTTCGGTGAGAGCGATCTCGGTCAATCGCCGGTCGCCCGGGTTGTCCTCGATCAACAGGATCTGGAGGAGGTTGTTCTGTTGGTTATCCATGTTCCTCTCGGCCAACCTCAGGCCGAACCCGGCAGCTTGACGACGGTGAACCAAAAGTCCTCAACCGCGTGGACGACGCGCAGGAAACCGGCAAAGTCGATCGGTTTGGAGATGAAGCAGTTGGCGTGTTCCTGGTAGGACAGCACGACATCGGATTCCGCGTCGGACGACGTGAGCACGACGATCGGGATGGCGCGCAGCGCCGGGTCGTCCTTGATCCGTCTGAGCACGACATGGCCATCGATCCCCGGCAGATTGAGGTCGAGGAGGATCACATCGGGCCGCGGTGCCTCTTGGTGCACGCCGCGGCGATGGAGGAAGTCCAGCGCCTCCCCGCCGTCCTTGACGGCATGGAGGCGATTGGCGCTTCCGGTCTCCTTGAGGCCCTCCTGCGTCAACCGGATGTCGGCCGGGTTGTCTTCGACAAGCAGGATCTCGATGGGGTGCATCTGCGCGGCGCTATGCATGGCCGCCCTCAGCCGCCGCCCGCAGCGGCAGCGTGAAGCGGAAGGTGGCGCCGCCGCCCGGCGTCTCTTCGACCCAGATCCTGCCGCCATGACGCTCGACGATGCGGTGGCAGGCGGCAAGCCCGATGCCGGAGCCCGGATATTTCTCGCGACCGTGCAGCCGCTTGAAGATCTCGAACACCCTTTCGCGGTACTCCGGCGCGACGCCGATGCCGTTGTCGGCCACCGAGAACTCCCAGGCGTCGTTCCTGCGCTCGGCCGCCACGCGGATCAGCGGCGTACCGGCGCCACGATATTTCAAGGCGTTCTCGATGAGATTGACGAACAGCCGCTCGATCTGCACGTGATCGGCCGCAACCTCGGGCAGTGGCGCCAGGTCGATCTCGGCGCCGCTCTCGGCGATGGGCTGCGCCAGCATCTCCAGGACAGTGGCGACGACGGCGCCGGTATCGACGACGGAAAGATCGAGTGGCCGGTTGCTCACCCGCGAATAGGCCAGCAGATCGTTGATCAGCAGCTTCATGCGGCGCGCGCCATCGACCGCGTAACCGATGAATTCGTGCGCGTCGCCGTCGAGCCGATCGCCATAGCGGTGCTCGAGCAGGCCGAGATAGCTGTCGACCATGCGCAGCGGTTCCTGCAGATCGTGCGAGGCGACGTAGGCGAACTGGGCAAGCTCCTTGTTGGACTGTGCCAGCTCTTCCGTCCTGGCATGGATATCGTCCTCACGTGCCGCAATCTCCGCAGCCATGGACCTGATCGAGCGGGCGAGGTCGCCGACCTCGTCCTTCCTGCGCGCCGCGGCATCCACGCGGATCTCGCGTTCGCCGGCGGCGATCCGGGTCGTGGCGTGGTTGAGCGCACGCAGCGGCCGCGCCAGCCTGCCGGCCAGCATGGCGACGGCAAACGTGCCGATGACGAGCATGATCGCGGCCATGAGAAGCGTGCGGTTTCTCAGCGCCGCGATGTCTTCGCCGATGTAGAATCTGGGCTTCAGCGTCGCCAGGACGACAAAGCGCTGCGGTTCTTGCGGATCGTAATAGATGCGCCGGACGTCGGCGACATAGCGCTGCTGCCCGTTGTCGACGAGGCCGGAGAAGCTGATATCGCCATAGGCCGCGAACAGCGACGCAAGCTGCGGCAGGTCGTCCTGCATCCTGTAGCGATGGCCAAGCAGGTAGCCGAAGGTCTTCCCCGGATCGGGCTGATACAGGTAGTCGCCATCCTGATTGGTGATGTAGTGGACGGCCTGCTGGCGCAGGGACCGGGTGACAACGGCGAACAGCTGGCCGAGGTCGACATTGACAACCACAACTCCAAGCAGGGTCCCGTCGGCGTCAAGTGCCGGAGCCGCCACGCGTACGACCGAACGATACGGCGTCTCGAACTGGCCGGTCGGCCGGGCCAGGTCGAAGTCCGAAACATAGGCCTTGCCTTGCGGCAGGCGGGTCGCCTCGTCGAAATAGGGATTGCCGCTCAGATCTCTCAGCGTCGATGCCGGTGCCGTCTGGACCTCTCCGCCCGGCATCCGTTCCATGCGCAGGATTTCGCGGCCGTCGGGCGCGATGGCACGCACCCGGATGTATTCGGTGCGCCCTTCGAGAATGGTGCGGAACGTCGTCGTCACATGGGCGAGCCCGCGCTCTGCACTCAAGCCGTCGACGGGATCAACGCCGCCGTTGGCGCGGGCCCGCATGAGCGCGGCGAAGTCGGGTGCCCGGGCGAGGATCACGGCGTCCTCGCGGGCGACGGAAATCCCGGCGTCGAAGCGCAACGCTCCCACCTGGTTGGTCGCCGCCAAATTGTGCAATTCGCCAGTGATCAGAGCGTCGACGCCGCCCTGGTACATGTATGAGGTGAGAACGGCCGTGACGACGGTGCCGAGGATCGCCGTATAGAGAGCCCACCTGGCGGCGAGACCGTAGCGGAGCCGGTGGACGAAGGGCAGCAGGGGACGACCCGTCTTGTCGACGGGCTGCTGCTGACGTGCCTGAGTCCGCCGCTCATCGGCTCGGAAAACGCCATGGACCTTGCTGTCCCAGTGGCTTTCGCTACAAGCACTGGCAGTATTACGGAGGAGTCCCTGAATTTTCGGTAAATCGACGAAAGCTGTCGCGAATCTCCAGTCGATCTCGCGTCTATTGCTTTTTTACCTTCAGAAATCCTCGTGGCATCGACTGTGCGCAGCCGGCTTTTGACGGCAGCACCACTCGGGTTTAACCAGTGATTCACCGCTCGCTGCATCGCGATTCTGAAAGCGGGGCGGCAGCGTGGAGTCGTTTCGGGGACGAGAGAATGGCTGAGAGACCGGAGCCGGTGTTCGCCGCCGACGTACCGACATGTCCGCACTGCCTCAAGCCGCAGCCGCTGTGCGTGTGCGACGCGATCCAGCCGATCGCCAACCGCATCGCCGTGCTGATCCTCCAGCACCCGCAGGAACAGGACCGGCTGCTGGGCACGGCGCGGGTTGCCGCCCGCCAGTTCGCCAACGCGACCTTGCGGGTCGGCCTGTCGTGGCCGAGCCTGGCCAAGGCGCTCGGCCGCCCCGGCGATCCGAAACGGTGGGCGACGCTCTTCCTCGGCTCGGCGCGGGCCGCCGACTTTCCGCCTGGGCGCGAGGTCGCCGCCTTCGACCAAAAGGGCGCGGCGCTGGCCGATCAGGACGGCGCGCTTGGCGAAATCGGCGGGGTCATCCTGCTCGACGGAACATGGAGCCAGGCCAAGACGCTGTGGTGGCGCAATGCCTGGCTGCTCAAGGGCAAGCGGATTGCGCTCAAACCCCGGCGCCCGTCGCTCTATGGCCGGCGCCGGCGTGAGGCGCGGCGCGAGGGCCTGTCGACCATCGAAGCGGCCGGGCTGGTGCTCGCCCGCCTGGAAAACCGGCCGGAAATCGAGACGGCGGTGACGGCAACCTTTCGCCGGATGCTCGAACGTTACGACCAGGCGGCAGGCGCGGCGCCAGCCGGTTGACCTGACGCCCGGGCGCGTGCGTGAATCGTGTGTCCGCAGGAGGTTGGGCCATGCCGTTCCGTGACCGCAGGGACGCCGGGATGCGTCTGGCGGCCGCGCTTGCCGGCTACCGGGCCGAGCAGCCGGTGGTGCTTGCGCTGCCGCGTGGCGGGGTGCCGGTGGCGGCGGAAATCGCGACGGCGCTGGCCGCTCCCCTCGATCTCGTGCTGGTGCGCAAGATCGGCGTGCCCTTCCACAAGGAACTGGCGATGGGCGCCATTGTCGATGGCGGCCGTCCGACGATCGTGCGCAACGAAGACGTAATCGCGCTCGCCGAGATCTCGGAAACGGAGTTCCAGTCGGTCTGCGATGCGGAGCTGGCCGAGATCGAACGGCGGCGACGCGCCTATGTCGGCGAGCGTCCGCCGATTGCCATCGCCGGCCGCACGACAATCGTGGTCGATGACGGGCTGGCGACGGGCGCGACCATGAAGGCGGCGCTCCGGGCGCTGAGGGCCCGCGGGCCGAGGCGCCTGGTGATGGCTGTGCCGGTGGCGCCGGACGACACGCTGGCGGAGATGGCGCAGGAAGCCGACGACATCGTCTGCCTGGAAGCGCCGGTCGCCTTCCGCGCCATCGGCGCCTTCTACAACGACTTCCGGCAGATCAGCGACAGAGAGGTGATCGCGCTGCTGGCGGCGTGCGGGAACGGGCCCGAGACGCCGCGCGGCGGCGATTGACCGTCGCCGGCCGGCGGACCCGCAAGGGCGGAGCGACCGAACGGCAGATCGTTGTCGCAGGAAAGCCCGGTTGGCGGGCCGAGACCTCCTGGCGATCGCCCAACAATCGGCAAACCTCTTCAGGGGACGGCGCGCATGTCCCTTCGGCAGGTTGTCGGTTGTCGTCTATCCGTGGCTATAGACGTCGTCGGGCTGAACCTGATTGAGCATCGCTCTCCCCGCGCGATACCGCGCAATATTCTCTTTGATGATCTTGAGCGAATTGCCCTGAAGATCCGGAACCTCGGCGGTCGCATGCGGGGTGATCATGATATTCGGCGCGTCCCAGATCGGCGCACCGGACGGCAGCGGCTCCTGCTCGAAGACATCGAGCCCGGCACCGGCAATGGTGCCGGCCTTGAGCGCGGCGAGCAGCGCCGGCTCGTCGACGACCGAACCGCGCGCGATGTTGATCAGATAGGCGCTCGGCTTCATCCGTTTGAGCTCGGCCTCGCCGATCATGTGATAGGTGGCGTCGGTCAGACGGATGCTGAGGACGACGAAGTCGCTCTCGGCCAGGATGGTGTCGATGGTCTGCCCCTGCGCGGCGGCAAAGAGCGTGTCGACGTTGGCAGCTTCGCCTGCGGACTTGCGATAGCCGAGGACGCGCATGCCGAAAGCCTTGGCAAGGCGGGCGGTCTCGAGCCCGGTCGCGCCCAGTCCGACGATGCCGATGGTCTTGTCGATGAGGCTGCGGCGCTTGCCCAGGTCGACGATCCCGCGCCACATATGCTGCTTCTTCTGCTCTTCCAGGCCGGGCGCGTCATAGGTGAGCGCAAGAGCGAAATAGAAGACGTGCTGGGCGAGCGCGGTCGCGGCGCGACCGACGGAGCCGGTAAGCATCAAGCCGCTCTCGATCACATCCGGCCGCGCCGACTTGTTGAGACCGGCGTGGTCGCAGTGCACCCACCTGAGGTTCGGCGCGCCGACGAAACGCTCGTCGAGATCACCGGCAAGGATGGCGACATCGACCGTCTTGAGGGCCTCCACGATGCCGGCGCCATCGGAGGGATCGAGGTGGACGATCGCGGCCGGCGCCAGCGCCTGCTTGAGGGTTTCAAGGTGCTGGCCCTGGTAGCGCACGGTCAGCAGCGCGGATTTTATCTCAGGCATGGGTGCTTCTTTCCTTTGGCCAACATGCGGACTGACGATGATGCAGGATGCCCGCGGGCGTTCAGTGCGGGGTTGAGGCGGGATCGCCGGGAAAATGGCAGGCGCAGCCGTGGTCGCCGACGCGCGCCGTTGCGAGGCTGGGTTCGACATCGCTGCAGATCGTCTGCGCTCGCGGACAGCGCGAACGATAGCGGCAGCCGCTGGGCAGGCTGATGGCGCTGGCGGCATCGACCGCCGGCAGTTCGGAAGCGTCCTGCCGCGACGCCGCCGAGGGCACGGCGCGCAGAAGCGCCTGGGTGTAGGGGTGCAGCGGGCTGGCGTAGATGGCCTCGGCCGGCCCTTCCTCGATGAAGCGGCCGAGATACATGACGCCGACGCGGTCGGCGACGAGTTGCACCAATGGCAGGTCGTGCGAAATGAAGATGTAGGCCATCTGCAACTCCTGCTGCAGGCGCATGAGGAGCGTGATCACCTGCGCCTGGATGGAGACGTCGAGGGCCGATACCGGTTCGTCGAGGATCAGCACCACCGGTTTCATGGCGAGGGCGCGGGCAATCGCGACGCGCTGGCGCTCTCCGCCGGACAGACGGCTGGGATAGGCGCTGGCATAGGCCGGCGACAGCCCGACCTGGACGAGCAGTTCGGCGATCCGGGCCGGATAGTCGCCAGGTGCGACCAGGCCCTTGTGGACCTTCCAAGGCTCCGATATGGCCGCGGCGACGGTGCGCCGCGGATGCAACGAAGCGTAAGGGTCCTGGAAGATCATCTGAACGTGCCGACGCGCCGCACGCATCGCCTTGGGCGACAGCGCAAGCAGGCTCTCGCCGTTGAGCATCACCTCGCCGCCGGTCGGTTCCACCAGGCGCAGCAGGGCACGCGCCAGAGTCGACTTGCCCGACCCGGATTCGCCGACGATGGCCAGGGTCTTGCCCGGCTGCAGATCGAAGCTGACCCCATCGACGGCGCGCAGGGTCCTGACGCCGGCGCGGAAGGTACGCACCGCGAAATGCTTGCTGAGGTCGCGGACGCGCATCACCGCCGGCGCGGTCGCCGTTGCCACCGGACCGGCGTCAATCACGCAGCACCTCCCTGAAAAAGTGGCAGCGGCTCCGGTGCGTGCCACTCACCTCGTAAAGCGGCGGCTCGTCGGTGGCGCAGCGCTCTCGGGCGCGCGGGCAGCGGGGATGAAAAGCGCATCCGACGGTCGTCTCCGACTTATCGGGAGGACTGCCGGCTATCGGCCGGAGTTGGGACCAGTGCGCCACGGCGCTCGGATGCGAAGTCAGGAGGGCGCGCGTATAGGGATGCGCCGCGTTGTCGAAGATCTCGTCGATCGGACCTTCCTCCATGACCTCGCCGGCGTACATCACCAGCAGCCGCCCGGCGACGTTGCGCGCCACCTCGAGGTCATGGGTCACGAAGATCAGCGCCATGTTGCGCTCGGCCTGCAGCTTCCGGATGAGGCGCAGGATGCCGGCCTGGACGGTGACGTCGAGCGCGGTGGTCGGCTCGTCGGCAATCAGCAGCCGCGGTCGCAGGGCAATGGCGAGCGCGATGCAGATGCGCTGGCGCATGCCGCCGGAGAACTGATGGGGATAGTCGTCGATGCGTTCCTCGGGCGACGGGATGCCGACCTGCGCCATCAGGTTGAGCGCTTCCTTGCGCGCCTCGGCCCTCGACCAGCCGAGCCGGACCCTGAGAAGCTCGGAGAGTTGGGCGCCGATCGTGTAGACCGGATTGAGGCTGTCGAGGGAATCCTGGAACACCATGGCGACGCCGGGGCCGCGCACGTCGCGCAGCTCACGGTCGGAGCGTCCGAGGATCTCGTTGCCCATGAACCGGATGCTGCCGGAGAACTGCGCCGGCGGGGCCTGGACAAGGCCGAGGATCGCACGGCCGGTCACGGTCTTGCCCGAGCCGCTTTCGCCGACGACGGCGATGCTGTCGCCGGCGTTGAGAACGAGGTTGACGCCGCGCACGGCGTTGACCGTGCCGGCAAGGCCGGGGAAGCGCACGGTGAGGTCGGCGATCCTGAGGAGGGGTGCGTCGGCGGCTGCCCCCTTCGGCGTGCCGTCTTCCGCTGGTGTCGCCGGAAGCGTCGCGCTCATGGGTCCCGCCTCTGCCCGGCGGCAGTCGCAAACATGACGCTGCTCTGCAGGGGATCGCCGACCGCGCGCAGCCAATTGGACAGGATATTGGCGGAGAGCGCGGTCAACATGATCGCGAAGCCGGGGAGCACCGTGACCCACCAGGCGACCTGCATGTATTGACGCCCCTCGGCGACCATCGTGCCCCAGTCGATGTCCGGCCGCTGCAGCCCAACGCCGAGAAAGCTCAAACCCGCCACGGCCAGCATGATGTTGCCGAGCTCGAGCATCGCGACGGTGAGGATTGTCGGGGCAACCAGAGGACGCAGGTCGTACCACATGATGCGCGCCGGACCGGCGCCGATGGCGCGCGAGGCTTCGATGAAGGTCCATTCGCGGATGGCCAGGGCCTGGGCGCGGGCGGTGCGCATGAACACCGGCAGGCGGGCGATGCACAGCACCGCGATCAGGTTGGTCATGCTCGGGCCGAGCACGTAGAGGATCGCCAGCGCCATGAGCAGCGACGGCAGGGTGACGATGATGTCGCCGAGCCGCATGATGATGGCGTCGACCCAGCCGCCGGTGAAGCCGCTGAACAGCCCGATGATGGAGCCGAAGCTGGCGGCGAGCACGACGGCGGAGCCCGCCACCATGAACGAGGTGCGCGAGCCGAAGATCAGCTCGGCGAGCACGCTGCGTCCGATGGCGTCGCCGCCAAGCACGTACATGATGCCGCCGTCGAGGCGGAACGGCTGGTGAAAACGGAACAGCAGGTTCTGCCGATTGGCGGCTTCGAACATGAAAGGGGCGACCGCCACCGCAAGAATCACCAGCACAATCAGGATGACGGCCGCCGCCAGCGGCAGCGGCATGTGGAGCAGCAGGCGAAGCCGGGGCCACCTGACTTCGGTGCGGCGGCTGATCGCATCCGACGGTCCTTCGAGATCCGCCGCGGCCGAAATCGCCGGCGGCCGGATGCCGGGCGCGGCCGGATCGTTGCGCATCGGGAGATCGTTCTGCATCGCCACCGCTACGAGACCCGGACGCGCGGATCGACACGCGCATAGATGATGTCAATGACGATGTTGAGCGCGATGATGGTCAGCCCGGTGATGAACATCGACGCCTGCAGCAGCGCGAAATCGCGGTTGAGCACCGATTGGATGAGGAGGGCGCCGATGCCCGGCCACGCGAAGATGGTGCTGATGATGATGGTGCCGTTGATAAGGTGCGCGGCGCGGTCGCCGGCGACGGTGATGATCGGCATGGCGGCGTTGCGGAGGGCGTGGCGGAAAGCCAGCCGCGCGGCGGAAAAGCCACGGGCGCGGGCGTTCTGCACATAGCCCGAGCCGAGCGCCTCGATCATGGCGCCGCGCACGACCTGGATCATGGTGCCCGACGGCGGCAAGGCGAGGGTCAGGAGCGGCAGGATCCACGCCAGGGCGCTCCCCTGCCCCGATGTCGGCAGCCAGCGCAGGTGCACGGCGAAGACCAGAACGCCGAGCAGCGCCAGCCAGAAATCCGGCACGCTGCTGATGCCCAGCGAAATGAAGGTGATGGTCTTGTCGGTGCGCGAGAACGGTCTGAGCGCGGCGAGCGAGCCGAAGACGAGGCTGATCGCCAGCATCACCACCATGGCGAGCGCGGCGATGGACAGTGTCTGCGGCATGGCCGAGAGCGCCGCAACGCCCGCCGGGCGCTGCTGCGCATTCGAACGGCCAAAATCGAAATGGGAGACGTCGACGATGAAGCTGGCGAACTGATTGATCAGCGGCCGATCGTAGCCGTGCTGATGGTTGTAGTTGTCGAACATCTCCTGCGTGGCACCCTCGGGCATATAGAGGGCGGTGGGATTGCCGGTCAGTCGCGCCAGGAAAAACGTGATGACGATGATGCCGAACAGCGTCAGCAAGCTCGAAGCCAGTCTTCGCCGCAGAAAAATGAGCATTGGGTCAACCCGATATCGAGCCTTGCCGGGGGCCTAACCCCGGCAAGATTCATCGCGTGGTCGCTTGCTTCCTACTTGAAGCTGATGTCGCCCAGCCGCAACTGCATGCCGTCGGTCTGACCGTTCGGCTGATACTCGATACGGTTGGAGAGCAGCATGAGGCCCTTGAGGTCGGCGACCGGCAGGACCGAGACATCCTTGGTGTACTCGTACTCGGCAGCCTTCTGCCAGGCGGTACGGCGAGCCGCCTGATCCGCCTCCCGGCGGGCAGTGTCGATGAGGCCGGCCAGGGTCGCATCGCGACTGGCGGCGCAACAGCCGCCCATGTCCATGTAGGAGGTGAAGGTCGGGGACGCATCGCCGGTCGGCTGGCGGTTGCGCGCCGCCAGGATGATCGGCCGGTCGGTCGGGGTCGAACGGGTGAAGAGGATGTCCGCCCACGCCTTGGGGTCGACCGTCTGCAGGTTGATGTTGAGGCCCACGTCCTGAAGGTTCTGCGCCAGGTAGGACATGATTTCCGCCGACCCGCTGAACTGGCTGGTCATGGCGATGAAATCGATCTTGGCGTCAACCGGGACGCCGTCGGCCTTGGCGGCGGCCAACAGCTGCTTGGCCTTGTCGGGATTGTAGCCGTCTTCCTTGTAGCCCGGCAGATAGGCGTTGACGCTCTCGGCCACGTCATTATCGGTGGGGACGGCGATGCGGTCCATCAACGCCTTGACGCCATTCTGCTTGTCCAAGGCAGCACGGACGGCCTCGCGGACGCGGATGTCATTCAGTGGGGGGATGGTGGTCGAGAGGCGCAGGAAGAAGATCGCATTGAGCGCGAATTCCTTGGTGCGATCATCCGTCGTGGCGAACTGCGGCGGCACCGTGTAGGCGATGTCGGCCTCACCGGTTTGAACCATCTGCGCGCGCACCGAGGGCTCGGGGCGGAACAGCACGGTCACGCCCTCCACTGCCGGCGGCGTGCCCCAGTAGCTGTCGCGCCGCTTCAGCACGATCTGTTCGCCCGGCTTCCACTCGACGAACTGATAGGCTCCCGTTCCCACCGGCGCGGCGGTCTTTTCCTTTGCCGGCGTCGACTTGGGCGACGGCATGTGCATGAAGGCGAATTCGCGCGGCAGGGTGGGCGACGCCTTCTCGGTGACGACACGGATCGTCATCGGATCGACAACGCTGACTTTCAGTTTCTCGGCAACCTTGGCCTGATCGGAACAGGTGATTTCCGGGGTGTTCATGCCGCGGTTGATGCCCCACGCGGCCGCCTCGGCATTGAACGGCGTGCCGTCCGAGAAGGTCACGCCATCACGCAGCTTGAAGACCCAGGTGTTTTCATTCTCCTGCGTCCACGAGGTGGCAAGCAGCGGCACGACGTCCGATGTCTTCGGATCGAGATCGGTCAGCGTCTGGACGACATTCTCGTTGACGACGAAGCCGCCATCGGCCTCGAGATCGCACGGATCGATCGTCGTCGGCTCGGTGTGAAACGCGATGACGAGATTCTTGCCGTCAACAGCGAGGGCCGGTGCCGCAAGGGCGAAGGCAAACCCTGTGGCGATTGCGAACGAGGCTGCTCGCGCTAGTTTCATTGGCGTTTCTCCCTAAAGGAAATCGGCGGGCCGGGTTCTGGGCGCCAGCGCCGCCTGACCGTTTCAGGCTATCCGGAGCACGCAATCCACGCAACAATAAACGGCAATAACTCGCCTTTCGTTGCACTGATGCGCAACCGATATTGCGCCTGCGCGTTGCGGGTTCAGGCGTCGCGCGTGATCGTGCAAGCCACGCTGCTGGCGGCCAGACGCCCGTGCTGCACGATGGAGCCCGTCGTGATCAGCGTGCCGGCTGCACGCGGCAGGCCCGACACACCATCATCGTCGATAACGGCAACTCCGCCTCCCCCGCGTCGGTACGGGTATCGTCCGTCTCAGGTCGGGGCCGATCACCTGGCCGCCATGGGTGATCTCGTCTTCCAGGCTTCACGCCCATTCCCAGATTGCGGCATGCGAGCCGGCGTCGAAGAAGTGCAGGCGTTCGAGGTCGACGGCAAGGGTGACCGCATGGTCTTCGCTGACACGGCTCTTGGGCGTCAGGCGGGCGACGCCGCGGCCGGTGTTGCTGTGCTCGACGTTGAGCTGCTGCAGGGCATCGGAGCTGCGGATCGAGACGCCCTCGGCGTCGAGGCTGAAATGCACGATGATGTCGGAGCCCAGCGCCTCGACCAGATCGACGTTGGTGGTGATGGTGCTGTCGGGCGGGTTGGGGTGGAGGGCGGCGTCGGAGAGGTCCTCCGGGCGCACGCCCAGGATGATGCGGTTGCCGGCGTGCTTGGCCAGCCCCGGCCGCGCTGCCAGCGTCGCCGGCGGGACCGTCAGGTGGTTGGAGCCGAATTTGACCGGCATGCCGTCGGCGCCCACCGCGGCGGCCTCAGCGTAGTAGAGGTTCATGGTCGGCGAGCCGATGAAGGTCGCCACGAAGGTGTTCTTCGGCCGGTTGTAGATGAGGTCGGGCGTGTCGACCTGCTGCAGCACGCCGTCGCGCAGAAGGGCGACGCGATCGCCCATGGTCATCGCCTCGGTCTGGTCGTGGGTGACATAGACCGTGGTGACGCCGAGCCGATGCTGGATCTGGGCGATCTCGGCGCGCATCTGCACGCGCAGCTTGGCATCGAGATTGGACAGCGGTTCGTCCATCAGGAACACCGCCGGCTTGCGCACGATGGCGCGGCCCATGGCAACGCGCTGGCGCTGGCCGCCGGAAAGCTGGCCCGGACGCCGCTTGAGCAGGTCCTCAAGCTCGAGGATGCGGGCGGCTTCGCGCACGCGCTGGTCGATCTCGGCCTTCGGCCGCTTCGCGATCTGCAGGGCGAAGGCGATGTTGTCGTAGACCGACATGTGCGGATAGAGCGCATAGCTCTGGAAGACCATGGCGATGTCGCGGTCCTTGGGATGGACGTCGTTGACGAACTCCTCGCCGATCCACACCGCCCCGTCGGTGATCTCCTCGAGCCCGGCGATCATCCTGAGCGCGGTGGACTTGCCGCAGCCGGACGGGCCGACCAGCACCAGGAACTCGCCGTCTTCGATCTCCAGACTGACGTCGTTCACCGCCACCAGGGCGTTGCCGCCATAGCGCTTGGTCAGTCCGTCGAGTGTTACGCTGGCCATCGGCCTGGATCCTACTTGAAGCCTTGAGTGGAAATGCCCTGCACCAGCAGGCGCTGCGAGGCGATGAAGAAGCCGAGCACCGGGCCGATCGACACCAGCACCATGGCGAACAGGCCGCCGAAGGACGAGGTGCCGCCGCTCGGGTCGAGGAACAGACGCAGCGCCAGCGGCACGGTCATCTGCTTGATGTCGGTCAGGTAGATGAGCGGCGCCAGGAAGTCGTTGTAGGTGTTGATGAAGGTGAACAGCGCGGTCGTCGCCAGGGCCGGCACGGTGAGCGGCAGGATGATGCGCCAGTAGCGCTGCCAGTAGGAGGCGCCGTCGATGGTCGCCGCCTGCTCCAGTTCCGCCGGCAGGGAACGCATGAACTGCACCATCAGGAAGACAAAGAAGGCGTCGGTGGCGAGGAACTTGGGCACCACCAGCGGCAGGATGGTGTTCACCCAGCCGATCTTGAGGAAGAAGATGTATTGCGGGATGAGCAGCACCTGGACCGGCAGCATGATCGAGCCGAGCATGATGGCGAACCAGAACCACTTGAAGCGGAAGTCGAGCCGGGCGAACGCATAGCCGGCCATCGAGCACGAGATCAGGTTGCCGATGACCGCCAGCCCGCAGATGATGAACGAGTTGCGGTAGAACAGGGTGAAGGTCGTCTTGCCGAACAGGTGCCAGCCGTCGATGTAGTTGGCCAGCGTCCAGTGCTGCGGAATCCAGCCCAGCCCGCCAAAGATCTCGTGCTCCGGCCTGAACGACGACAGGACCATCCAGAACACCGGGTAGAGCATGATGATGAGCAGCGCGATCAGCACCACGTGCAAGGCGAACTTGCGCGCCTGCTCGGTGCGCCGTTGCCGCTGGCGCCGCTCCTCGTAAGCGGCGCGGTCGACATCCCTAGCGATCGCCATAGAACACCCAGAGGCGTGAAGACCAGAAGATCAAGGCGGTGACCAGCGCCACCGTCACCAGCAGCATCCACGCCATGGCGCTGGCATAGCCCATGTCGAGGTGCACGAAGGCGCGCTGGTAGAGATAAAGCGAGTAGAGCAGCGTCGAATCAACCGGCCCGCCGGTGCCGCGCGACACCACGAAAGCCTGCGTGAACGACTGGAACGAGCCGATGGTGAGCAGCACCAGGTTGAAGAAGATGACCGGCGTCAGCAGTGGCAGCGTGATGCGGCGGAACTGCTGGAAACGGCCGGCACCGTCGATCGAAGCCGCCTCGTAGTACGACTGCGGTATCTGCCTGAGCGCTGCCAGGAAGATGACCATCGAGGCGCCGAAGGTCCACACGTGCAGCGCGATGACGGTGTCCAGCGCGTAGAGCGGATGATTGATCCAGCCCTTGCCGGTGATGCCGAACAGCGCCAGGAACTGGTTGAAGACGCCGCTGCTGTCGAACACCACCCGCCACAGCAGGCCGATGCCGACGCTCGCCCCGATGAGTGAGGGGATGTAGAACAGCGATCGGTAGAGCGCCAGGCCGGAGAGCCCGCGGTTCAGCGCCATGGCGATCGTCAGCGAGAACGCCAGGATCAGCGGCACCGAGAACAGGACATACTTCAGCGTGACGTTGATGGTGTGCTTGAACTGCACATCATGATGCAGAAGCTGATCGTAGTTGCTCCAGCCTATCCACTGCGGCGCCGTGACGATGCCGTAGCGCGTGAACGACAGGTAGAGCGACACCAGGATCGGCGCGATGGTGATGCCGAAGAGGCCGACCAGCCAGGGCATCAGGAACATGTAGCCCGCCCGGTTCTCGGCGCGGCGGATGCCGCTGTGCTTCGGCCGCGGCGGAACGGTACGGCGCGCCCGCGCCCCCGTTGCGACGACCTTGCTCGACTGCGCTGTCATGGTTTCCTCTCCGGCATCGCCGGGCCGGGCCGCGACCTGCGGCGCACCCCACGCCGATGCCCCCGATCATCGCCCGCCCGCCGCCTCAAGGGAAGCAGCCGAGGGCAGCGGCCATGGCCATCCGCCCGTCGCTCCCGTCCTGCGCCTTGTGGAGGCGTGTTGGAAGAGATCACGGCGGAGAGGGCGAACCCCCTCCGCCTTTTGCGGTCGCACAGCCTATTTGTGCATCAGGCTGTCGAACTCGGTGAAGAAGGCATCGGTCGCTTCTTCCGGGGTTGCCGTGCCGAAGGCAACCGACTGGTAGGCGTTGCCGAGTGCCTGGGTCATCGCGCCGTTACCGCCGGACGGCCAGCTGATCGGCTTCACCTCGGCCGCAACGTCCTGGTAGAGCTGAAGCTGACGCTTCTGGCCGTAGGTCGCCGTCGGATCCTCGATCTGCGCCTTGGCCTGGCGATCGACCGCGACCACGCCATTGTCTGACTTGTAGATCGCCGCGGCGCGATCGTCCTCGGTGAAGAAGTTGATCCACTTGATCGCCACGTCGAGCTTGGCCGGGTCGGAGCAATGGGCGCCGATCGAGATGCCGTCGCTGCCGGTGTCCTGGCCGCCGCCACCCGGGCCCTTCGGGTAGAGCGCGATGTCGAGCTGTTCGCCGGGGCGGACCTTGTCGATCACCGCCTGGTGGGAGTCGAGCCGGTTGGCCGGACGCGCCGTCATGAAGACGCGGCCATTGGCGATCGCCGACTGCTCGATCAGGCTGCCGTTGTCCTGCACCATCACCTCAGGCGTGTCGGTCAGGCCCTCCTTGCGCAGTTCCTCCCAGAAGCTGAACCAGTCGACCATCACCTTCTTCGGGAAGGCCAGCTTCGGCCCGTCGAACACCGGGTAGCCCTGGGTCTGCACCCAGTCGACGAACGAGTCCGTCTCGACGCCCATGTTGTGGGTGGCCGGCACGCCATCGGGCAGGTGCGGCTTCATGTCGGTGAGGAGCTTGTGGAAGTCCTCCCACGTCCAGTCCTTGGTCGGCGGCTTCAATCCCGCCTTCTCGAGCCAGGTGCGGTTGTACATCACCGACGAATAGAACATGCCCGACGGAACGAGGTAGAAGTGCCCGTCGTCGCCGTAGCCCGTCTTCAGCGAGGCCTCGGTGATTCCGCGAACGTCGAGCTTGCCGGACTTGAGGAGGTCGTCGAGCGGCATCAGAAGTTTCGGATTGGCGTAAGTTGCCAGCCAGCGGCTTTGCATCTGCACCGTGCACGGCTCGTTGCCCGCCGCCGTCTGAATGCTCAACTTGTTCCAGTAGTCATCCCACCCCGACGCCTCGCGCAACACGGTGACCCCGGGATTGTCCTTCTCGAACAGCTTCAGGATATCGTCCGTCTTCTGATTGCGAAGCGGACCGCCCCACCAGCTGAAGCGGATCTCGGTATCCGCATTCGCAGACGGCACTGCCACGGCCGACAGGCCGAGCGTCGCCCCGACCAGCGCCAGCGCGCTTGCAATTCTGATCAGTATCTTGCCACGGCGCATTCTGTTCCTCCCTTGTTGCCCGGGGTTCTAACCCACGGTTGTCGTGCCTCCGGGGGACCCGCCCGCGTCTCCTGCCGCGGCGGCGCTATCCGATCGGCCATCTCCCACACGAAATCTGACATGAGGAGGAGTTGCATGCAAGATGCGCACGCCAACACGAGCTGCCATATTGGCGACATATTGCGGTGATGTTGCGGTTCCGCGAACGAAGCCGAGCAGAAGAATCGCGGAATTTCCCGCAGTTTTCCTCAGCCTCGGCGGCCACTCCGCCGAAATGGCGAGTCGACGCCCGCGAGACGAGGCGCAATCGTTCATTGAATTGCGGTTCATGTTGATCTAGTTTTGTTGCTTGCCGCTCACCCGGACCGCCGACAGCCATGAAACGCGTGATGTTCGACCAACGATCCGGCGACCGAGCCCGGCAGGTTCCCTCCCCCGCATAATCGCGACGGATCTGGCAGGCACCTGATGCCGCGCCCGCGACATGCAGTGATCCCCAGTGAAAGGTCTGGCCAACGTGTCGATCGAGAAGAATCATCCAGCAGTCGAACTCACCGGCGCCTGGCAGGTTGCACAACACAAGCACCCCGAGGATGCGGCGCTTCCGGCCGCGGCGGCCATGGAGTGGATCGACGCGACCGTGCCGGGCGCTGTCCAGTACGACCTCGTCGCCGCCGGCCGCCTGACCAATCCTTTCGCCGGCACGGAAGCCGCCAAGGCGGCAGCCTGGGTGGCGGCGTCCGACTGGCTCTTCCGCCGCTCCTTCCTCTTCGATCGAAGCTCCCTGGCAGGCGGCGAACCGCATCTCGAAATCGAAGGCATCGACACCTTCGCTGACATCTGGCTGAACGGCACCAAGATCGGCACCACCGCCAACGCATACCGGTCCTACCTGCTTCCGATCGATCCGGCGCTGCTGCGCGATGGCGCGAACGCCATCGTGGTTCACGTCAAGGCGCACGAACGCATGATCGCCGCGATGGTGCCGGAAGCGCAGAAGCGCCTCGGCCCGACCTACAACAAGAAGAACCTGATCCGCCGCTATCAGCGGAGCTTTTTCGGTGGATCGAGCCTGCTCAACGTCGGTGCCGAGGTGCTGGGTATCGGCATCTACAAGCCCCTGCGCATCGTCGTCGTTCCCCCGCTGCGCATCGCCGACGCCCACTTCCGGGTGATGGCGGCCGCGCCGGCGGAAGCGACGGCCCGCATCGATGTCACGCTGGCCGGGGCGGCTAAAGCGGCCAAGACCCTGCGCGTGACGGCAACGCTCACCGAACGCGGCGCCGGTACCGCGGCGGGGACCGCTGCCGTATCGATAGCCGGAGGCAAGGGGACACTGACGCTCAGCGTGGCGAACCCCAGCCTGTGGTGGCCGCGCGGCTACGGGGCCCAGGACCTCTACACCTTGCGCATCGATCTGCACGATGGCGACCGGCTGCTCGACAGCCGCAGCGAGACCGTCGGCATCAAGACGGTGTCGCTGGTCACGACGACGGCCAGCGGCCGCCCGACCTTTCAACTGCGGGTCAACGGCACCGACATTCACGTGCGCGGGCACAATCTGGTACCGATCGACTACATCAAGGTGCACGGGAGCTGGGAGGAATACGAGCGCTGCTTCCGCCTGATGTGCGATTCGAACGCCAACCTGCTGCGCATCTGGGGCGGCGGCGCGATCGAGTCCGAGCGCTTCTACGATGCCTGCGACGAGCTCGGCATCATGCTTTTCCAGGATTTCTTCCTGCACAGCACGACCTACCCGGACTACGACGCCGCGTGGGTCGAGGAATTCCGTCAGGAGAGCGTCGAACTGGCGCGCCGGTTGCGCAACCGCGCCTGTCTCACGCTGCTGTGCGGCGGCAACGAGCAACATGAGGGCTGGGACGAGTGGGGGTGGCGCGGTCGCATCGACCGTTTCTACGGCGAGACGCTGGCGACCGAGCTGTTACCGAAAGTCGCCGCCGCGGAAGCGCCGGAGATCCCTTACATCGTCAATTCGCCGCACGGCGGCAACACTTCGCAATCCCCGATTCTGGGCGAGGTCCACTGCTGGGGCAACTTCTACAATTCCACCAAGGATCCGCTGTTCGTCACCGAAACCTGCTGGAACATCCAGAGCTATTCCCGGCCGGAGACGTTGCAGGCGGTGATGGGCCTGAAGCTCGAGGACTTCAGCGAGGTCGGCTGGCCGGAGAAATGGCACGAGCGCACAAACCTTTCCCTGATCGCCCGCAACCCGTACGGCGGCGGGCCGATCGTCACGGACAATCTCCGTGACTACATCGAGTACCTGCAGACCGAGCACGCTCTGGCGGACCATCACGCCCTGTCGATGCTGCGGCTGCGCAGTCCGTCCTGCAACGGCATCATCTACTGGCCGCTCAACAAAGGCGGTCCGCTTTTCGAGTTCGGCTGTGTCGACTACCGGGGCTATCCGCTTGCCAACTACTACGCCGTCAAGCGCCTTTTCGCCGACGTGGCCATCGGCGTCTATCGCGACATAAACGACATCCGGGTCGTCGGCTCCAACCTGGGCCGCGACGAGGTGGCGGGTGAGCTGGTCGTCACACACCTGCGCGCCGATGGCACGGCGCTGGGCGAGTGGCGGCAAGCGGTCAGGCTCGCCGCTGGTCAGAACGCCCGTCTGACGGAGCTTTCCGACCACTACGCGAAAGTCGTCGATCGCAGCCGCGAGGTCGTTCGCGCCCGCTTCGATGTCGCCGGACGCACGGTCGCGGAGGACACGTTGTTCTTCTGCCCGCTGTCGGATTTCGCCACGGCGCCGGATTCAATCCAGGCCAGCGCCGCGCGGTCGGGCGATGGCTGGGACATACGGCTCAAGGCTTCCGCGGTCGTCAAGATGGTGCGCATCGAGGGCAACCAGAAATGGCTGCTCAGCGACAACTATTTCGCCCTTCATCCGGGCGGCGATCGCACCGTTCATGCCTCGCTCCTGGAAAGGACCTCCGACGCCGCGCCGGTCATCACGGTGGCCGCCACCGGCAGCCGGGAGCAACACGAACTGTCCCTGAAGTGACAATCGCGCTGCCAGGGAAACCCTCGACCCCACGCCATGCCGGGAGAAGATGATGAGTGACGATCAGGCAGTCCGCGACCGCACAGAGTGCGAGCGGCTCGCTATCAGCTGCTATTCGCTTATGGATCGCAGCCGCTACGAGGATTCGGCCGCCCTTTTTGCGGAAGACGGCGTGTGGATGCGCGGCGACCCGGCAAAATCACCCGCCGGGATCCTGGCTTCGCTGATGAAGCGGCCTGCGGAGCGCCTCACCCGGCATCTCATTTCCAATATCGTGGTGACGCTGACCGGACCGGACGAAGCCGAGGCCATCGGCAATTTCGTTGCCCTGCACGGCACCCGCGTCACGCAAGGAGCAGCGAAGCTGCCGCAGCCGTTGATGGTCGGTGACCTGACCTATCGCTTCCGCCGCGGAGCGGACGGCTGGCGCATCATTTACCTGGAGACAACACCCGTTTTCGTGCCCTGACCGGCCCGTGGGCCGGGGCCGGTCCGGTCGAGCCGCCGACGAGCAGGTCGGTTGACAGGGCAACGCGGCGCGGCAGCAGGGCTTCCTTCGACGCCATGCGCCACGCCAGGAGGTTCATCGCCGCCGCGCCGATCTCCAGCATCGGCGTGCACATGGCCGTCATGGTCAGACCAGAGCCGAAGTTGCTGGTGGTGTCGGTGCTGCCGACGACCGAGACATCCTCGGGCACGCGCAGTCCCGCCTCCTGCAGTTCCCACATGATCCTGAAGGTGACGTCGTCGCTGCCCGACAGGATCGCGGTGAAATCCTCGTCGGTCTTGCGCAAGCGGTCGACCAGGGTGCCAGCTTCGGTTTCCGGGTTGAAGAGCACCTTGACGACGCGTCCGCCACACATCTCGGCGAGGACTTCCGCGCACCCGCGCAGGCGCTCGTTGCGGCCTTCATCGGCCGGGGCGTCGGTGATGAACGCCACCACCTTGTGACCCAGACCCACGAGGTGGCGACCAATCAGCTGGCCGGCCTCCCAGTTCTCCACGTGGACCGCATCGATCTTTTCGCCGGCGTGAGGATAGCCGATGAGAACCGTCGGGAGACTGGCGGTCAGAAAAGGCGCCAGAACGCCGCGCGACCGCCGTCCCGCCAGAAGCACGCCGGCAGCGCCGGCGATCCGGTCCTGCGAGAAGACGCCGTCCTCCACCATGGTCGTGACAAGAAACCAGCCCAGCCGGCGGGCCTCGGCCTCCGCCCCGCTGATCGTCTCGATCCAGTATGCGTTGTTGACCGCGTCGGCGCGCGGGATGGCCAACAGGATCCGGTGCTGTTCCTTCGCCTTCTGCTCGGGATTGAGCGACGGATGGTCGTAGCCGAGTTCCCGCGCGACGCGAATGACGTTCTCGCGCGTGCGCTGGCTGACACCCTGTTTGCCCGACAGCGCCCGCGAAACGGAGAACTTCGACAGCTGAAGGTGTGCAGACAGGTCGTCAAGCGTGATCCGCTTGGCATCGCTCATTCGCGTTCTCCCCACGGCCGCGAGCGCAGATTCGTCAGACTTTACCCCGTCTCGCCCGGACCGCAATTGCCCCCGCGGCTCAGTTCAGGCGATGATCGCCGTCACCGACGATCATCGCGAAGGCGCAAGGGGGCGTGCTGATCTGCAAGGTGCTGCCGATCCCCCCGTCGGCCCAGTCCGATCATATCGCCACGCCGATGGAGACAAGAAGCGCCCTTTTGGTGCCATCGCCGGCGGGCGCTTGGGCACGCAGCCGACGCGCAGCGCCCTGCCCTTGCCGTGAGCCTGTTCGGCGGCTGGCCGGTCGCGGGAGTTGCCGCGTGATCAGATCGCCCACGGCGTGGCAGGAGCCTAGGATCTACAGGCAATGGCGAAGCTCATCTGACCACTCGACCGATTACGTGCGGCCGTTAGGTGATAGGAGCATGTGTTTCGGCGTGGAATAAGAACATTGACCCGGGATCGGCGTGCAATAAATTGCACGCCGCGCCACAAATGTTGGCGGGCGCGCTATATTCTGGGGGACAGCGTCCGCCGCCCCGAGGCAGCAAAACCAGTTCAGGATAGGACCGCAATCAGAGATGCCCGGCTTTAAGGACAATGACATCGCGGAAAGGCGTGAAGCCTCTGCGCGGGCAAAGAAAGCCATGCTGGAGCAATTCCGCGCGCGCCAGGCGGCGGGCCAGCCCGCCAGCGCGGAACGGCATGCCGAGCGACTTGCCGTGATCGAGGCGCGCGAGGGGCGCAAGTTGGCGAAGCAGGCCAAGAACGAACGCCAGGCCGTCGAGAGCAAGGCTCGCGAGCAGGAAGCTGCCCAATTGGCTAAGGCGCAGGAGGAAACCAAGGTGGCCAAGAAGCAGCGCAAAGCCGATGAGGCCGTCAAGCTTGCCGGTGACCAGAAAGCCGCCCGTGACGCACGCTACGCCGCCCGCAAGGCACGTCGCCAGTAGCTAGCCGGCGAGTACCCATGTCGTCGGGAATGTGATCCTGACCAGCGTTCGCCGATCGACGGCGCTGTCGATGGCGGATGCCGTTGGGGCAGTTGCCGCCGCTCGGCCGGAGCCGGCGGCGGCCGATCCAGGCCGGTTGCATGGGGCGGAACGGTGCCTTGCAGGACTTCATCCGGCGGTATTTATTGTCTTGCCCGATATCGCAAAGCTGATTGTCGTCGTCGCCTCGGCCGGTTGGAGAACGGTGCCGTCGAATGAATCGCCTTTTGCAAGCTTTCCTCACCAGGACGATCAAGAAAGGCCGGCTTGACGTCATCGATTCGTCCGGCGCCACCCACAATTTCGGCGATGGCACCGGCGCTCCGGTGTGTATCCACTTCAATTCGGCGGCGGCCGAGCGCGCCGTGCTCCTCGATCCCGAGCTGCAGCTCGGCGAGCAATACATGAACCGCGGCTACGATATCGAAGTCGGCAGCGTCCTCGATTTTCTCACGCTCCTCCTCGTCAATATTGGCGGCAATCGCCCGACCTGGTGGACGAGGGCGCTCTCGTCCGCCCGATCTATCTTCCGCAGCGTGTTCGAGAACAACGAACCGACACGCGCCCAGGACAACGTCCAGCGGCACTACGACCTCGACGGGCGCCTCTATGCACTCTTTCTCGACGCCGACCGGCAATACTCCTGCGCCTATTTCGAGGATGGTGTCACCGGCCTCGAGCAGGCGCAACTCGCCAAGAAGCGCCACATCGCGGCGAAGCTTGCGCTGCAGCCGGGCCAGCGCGTCCTCGACATCGGGTCCGGCTGGGGCGGCCTCGCCATCTATCTCGCCGAGACCTTCGAGGTCGACGTCACCGGCATCACGCTGTCGGAGGAGCAGCACGCCGTCTCCACTCAGCGGGCGCGCGAGCGCGGCCTGTCCGACCGCGTGCGCTTTCTTCTTCAGGATTACCGCACGCTGGGCGGCTCGTTCGATCGCATCGTCTCGGTTGGAATGTTCGAGCATGTCGGCCGGTCGCATTACGCCGAGTTCTTCCGCCAGCTCCATGTCCTCCTGGCTGACGACGGCGTCTCTCTCCTGCACACCGTCGCCATGAAGAACGATCCCGGCCCGTTCAATCCGTGGATGCAGCGTTACATTTTCCCTGGTGCTTATCTGCCAACTTTGTCGGAGCTTGCTCCGGTCATCGAGCGTCAGGATTTCTGGCTGACCGACCTGGAGAACTGGCGCCTGCACTATGCCAAGACGCTGGCAGCCTGGAACGAACGGTTCCAGGCCCACCGCGCCGAAGCCGCTGTCCTCTATGACGACCGCTTCTGTCGCATGTGGGAGTTCTATCTGCAGTTCTGCGAGGTCGGGTTCCGCATGGCCGGTCTCTGCGTCTTTCAGATGCAATTGACGAAGAAGATCGACGCCGTGCCAACCACTCGCGACTATATCTACAGCCAGGCAAAAAGGTGCAGTTCCAAAACGAACTGAGATCGAAGAGTGTTGAACTGCACAAAGGCAGCGCTAATTCGCGGCATAAGCGCTACGCGGCATCAAACGCCCAAATCCAGATCGACGCGAGGCTCGGAAACTACCCAGTTGGCTGCTGTGGGTCAGTCTCGGCCATTCGCCGAGGCGATCGAGGCGACCGGTTACATCTGGAAAGCCGACATGCACCGCGTCAGTTCGGATTTCGGCTGAGCGCCGATGGCCTTCACAGTGGCCTCGCAGCTCATACAGTTTGTAGGCGCGCTCGGCAATTTGCGGCGTCATATCAAGGGACGCCCTTGCCTACAGAGGCCCAATTTCGGCGTTCCCGGCTCAAAGCCGACGGCGATCTATCAGGAGCTATGCCGGAATTTGGGTGACGTGGCCGATCAGGCGGCGTTGTGGGCCAGCATTGAAAGACCTCCACGCCATGGTGGAATTTGACGCCTCCCATGGCCTTCGGCAACTGGTTATCGCCTTTCAATCGGCGCCATGTCTTGGCGGCCGCGCTAATCCCGCGAAGACAGCGCCGATGCTGGACATGCCCAGTTCAGAACTCCATATTAAGAAGGTCCGAGGCGCTAACCCAAGGCGTTCGGGTTTTCAAAATTTGAACTCTCCAATCGGGACCCACTTGAGTGCCCCGTTTCCGCGCTCCGAAGCAAGTCGGACGGAAGGAGTTCGCTATGCGCACCCTCGTTCAGCCACCGCCCGCGTCGCGTTGCGTCCTCTGCAGCGGGGAACTGCGGCTCAAGCTGATTGAATCAGCCGATCGTGAGTTTGAACCGGACTATCAGATATACGTCTGCGTGAGCTGCGGCCACGAGCAATCGTACGCTGTGGCCCATGACCACTATGTCCCTCACACAAAGGTTGCTTAGCGTGACGCTCACGTTGCGCGTTGCGCCACAGTGTGGCCAAGACAAGGAGGCCGTCCACGGGGTGGATGACATCGGGTTGCCCAAGGCGGGCTGAGTAGTTTCCGAGCCTGTTCCCGGCAATCGTTGGTCAGCTATGGTTCTGCATAGCAGGGCATCCCTTCAGATCGCAGCACAGCCCCACGCCCCCGCTAGGTGCTACTGCGACCAACCCGTGACCGGTCGTCAAAGCGCCCCCCGCCCCTCGACCGGTCACGGGGTATAACTCGCGCGATGGCGGGAAGGGAATGTGTCCATCACCAGGCGGTCGGGACGGTTGATCGTGTCACCGAATTCCGCTGCCTGAGCGTCCTGCGGCGCTATCAGCCGCCCCCGCAAGCCCTGATCGCGAGCAGTCTGACAAGCCCCGAGGTTGCCGGATTCACCGGAGCCAATTGGAGTGGCTGATATGAGGCGACGCTACATAGATGACTGGGCCGATCTCGGCGCTGCGCTCGGGATCGTTGCGATGTTCGCCATCGTTGTCTTGGTCCTGCTGGGTGGCCTGACGGCGGCTGGTTAGGCAGCCCTTGGAAGGTGTGGTTCTCCCGAAAGTGCGAACCGCCGACACTTGAGAAATCCAGATATGTTTTCTCGCGCAATCATCGTTCTTGCCGTGCTCGCCACCGCCAGCGTTCTGGCCATGGCGGCGGCTCCTGACGCGTTGTCGCCCACCAAGGCAGGAGATAGTTGCAACCTCTACAGCTGGCCGTACTACCCAACCGAATGCCTGACGGAAATGGATGGCGCGGTGCCAGCGACGAAGATTGCGCGGGTGATCGCGTCGAGTGCCCGTTAACCGCTCCGGGTTACCGATGCCGGGCGTCTGAAGATGCGCGGATAGCGCCTCTCACGACGAAGAAGGCTAAGGAAGTCACCGCCATCTTCGACCCTGATACTGATAACCTGTGCGGTTGGTGCTCGGGCTTCCTCGATATCGTCGAGCCGCATAGCTGAGCCCGATTTGGCGTAAGCGGACGAAGTCAACACTCGTGAGCGAACGAGGCACGCCGATGATTCCAGCGACAGCCCTCGAGTACCTGATGCGACTAGGCCGGCAGCGTGGCGCCTTGGACATCGATGACATCCGACAAGTGCTGCAGGTCGATACTATCAGCATGGATGACCTCGCCGATGCGGTGGCGCGGCTGGAAGACGCCGGTATCTCGGTCGAGATCGATCCCGCCTTGCTGGCGCGTCGTCGGGAGGAAACCTCTCCGGCAGAGGTGACACTTGCATCCGTGCCCTTGCAACGCAGCGAACAAGCGGCGGAGGCTGATCACAGGCTATCCAAGCTAAATTCTTCCATCACGACAGCCAGAGGGGATTTGAGCCCGTCAGCTCGGCCAACAGGCAAACCCCCACAAGCCTCAGCCGTCATCTTCGTCCTGGCGGCAGCGCTTATCTTGCTTGTCTCGGTCTTGGGTGTTTGGCACTTCGTCTGAGGCGAGCCCTCGCGTGTTGGGGAGGACCGTGTTTCATTTCGGCTTCGATATCAGGGTGCCATCCATCAAATCGCGACCAACGAGCCAGGTCTCGTGGCTGCTGCACATCATGACGGCGCCGGACGGCTGCGCCGACTGAATTGATGAAGCGCCGCGACCTAGGTGTTTTCCGAACCTCCTCCAGGTCTGCGCCGATCGATATCGTTCATTCAGGCGTTTGGCGTGACCCGGCCATTTTGGCGGCTGCCGGTATGGCCACGGCGGCATCGGTATCATCAGCGTCGTTCTGACCGCCGCCGGTACTGCTCTTCATGAGGCGCTGATCTGACCGGCAACCTGTCCGATCGGGTGGTTTCCTCCTCCACGGCCACGCCAGGCGCTCGCGATAGCAAATGGGAGCCCGGTGACCGCGGTCGGAGCATCTGCCCAACATGGATCGAGAGCCATGCGGCCGGTACGAGCATTCTCGAACACAAGGAGCATATTCATGGCTACGACTCCCGAAAAAGACTTCCAGGACGATCTCAAGGCACTGCGCGCGGATATAGCGGCGTTGATCGATACTGTCGGCAGTCTCGCGTTGCAGGCTTCCAGAGCCGAAGCGGACGTCACCAAGAGGGTCAAGAAGGCCGCGAAAGGCGCGATTGGCACCGGCGAAGACATGCTGGAAGAGGGTGTCGAACTCGGTCACGACGCTGCCAGGGCCGCGACAAGCGGGGCCCGCGCCGGTGTGTCCAGCCTTGAGCATCAGATAGAAAAGAACCCGATGAACGCGGTCCTGATTGCGCTCGGCATAGGCTTTGTGGTCGGCCTTGTCGGCCGCAAGTAGGCGCGGCCGATGATCCTTCGCTGGCTGATTTCAGCCATCGGCTTCGCGGCACTGAAGGGCGAGGCATCGGCGCTGGCTCGCGGCGTTGGCCGTCGCGCGACCGTAGTAGCGCTGCTTGCGGCCATTTGGGTCACTTCGTTCGGCTTCGCTCTCGGCTCCCTTGCGGTGTGGCTGTCCCATGAGCTCGGGTGTGGTCGCCGCCTGTGCGATCATTGCAGCGGGGCTCGCGGTGATCGGCCTTGGCGTCCAACTCGCCGTGGTTCTGAGTGCCAGGCGCAAGCCAAGTAGCGGATTCAAATCGCCGCTTGGCGAGATCGGCTCGAATGGGATCGGCGCTCTTCCAGGTGGCGCCAACGTGAGTGCAATGGCGGTCGTCGCCATCGCGGGCTACCTGCTCGGCCGGCAACTGTTTCGGCCATGACCCTCGCCGGCGACAAGACAGTCCCACCCACTCCAGCAGCTGATCCGGGCGGCCCGGCGTTTCCCCGATTCGTGCAGGTATCCATCGTCGGCATTTTCCTGATTCTCGCGGTTGGCGCGATGTACTACGCGCGCAGTTTCTTCCTGCCGCTGGTTCTCGCCATCCTCGTCCGGCTGGTTTTTGCGCCCCTGGTCCACACGCTGGCGCACCGCGGCATTCCGGCCGCGCTTTCGGCGGTGATGCTGGTCGTCGTTCTGGGGTGAGTGATAACCGTATCATCTTTTCTCAGCAAACCGGTGACGGAGATGGTCAGCCGGGCGCCGGACGTCATCAAGGAAGTGAGCCAACGCTTCGCGTTTCTCAACGAGCCGTTGGCCAAGCTGAGCGACGCCGGGCGGGCGGTTCAGGCAATCGACGACGGCACACAGAGCACGAACGATCCACAGCGAGTGGTCATCGTGCAGAGTGGGCTTCTGGCGTGGGCTGCGGGCACGGCCGCCGGCTTCGGCGCCACCTTCGGCGCCATGCTGATTCTCTCGGTTTTCTTGCTCGCCTCGGGCGATACGCTTCGCTTGAAACTGATTCGCGTCCTTCCGGATCTGAGTGGAAAGAAGCGATCCCTGCGGGTGTTGGCCGATATCGAGAACGAGGTGTCGCGCTACCTCCTGACGATCACGGCGATAAACGCCGGCCTGGGCTTGTGCGTCGGTATCGCAATGTGGGCGCTGGGTATGCCCAATCCGCTCATCTGGGGCATCGCCGCCGCGCTGCTCAACTACGTGCCCTACATCGGCGGTCTGATCGGATTCACGCTCGCATTCGTCGTCGCAGTCGTCACCTATCCGTCGCTCGCCATAGCGGCGCTTCCGCCACTTGCCTATCTGACGCTGCAGACTCGTCGAGGGCAACTTCGTTACACCGATGATCCTCGGCCGCCGACTTGAGTTGAACACGGTGGCGATTCTGATCGTCTTGTCGATGACGATATGGATGTGGGGGATCGTCGGTACCATCATCGGCGTGCCGTTACTGGTCGTCATCAAGGTCTTCAGCGACAATTTTCCGGCCCTCTTTCCCCTTGCCGAGTTCCTCTCGGGTGAAAGCGGCGAGGGCGAGCCGGAACTTCCGTCGTCCGGCGCGACTGATCATCCATCGGCGACGAAGCTGCAGATAAAGCCCGGATAGCGTCGCACATCATCTCGCCGGCCAAACGGTAGCTCGGACGACCAACAACGGAGATCGACCATGTCAATTGGCCTCATCCTCGTCATCATCCTCATCATCTTCCTGCTCGGGGGCTTCAGTGGCCGCTTCGGTGGCTACGGCTACGGGTTTGGTCATGGCGGGATCGGGCTCATCGGCACCATCCTGATCATCGTTGTCGTTCTGATGCTGATAGGGCGGATCTGAGCTGACAGGAGACGTACCCGATGAGCCGCCTTCGTCCACAGCCGGAAAACCACTTCGTCGATCGCATCGGCTGGCTGCGCGCTGCGGTGCTTGGAGCAAACGACGGCATCATCTCGACCGCAAGTCTGATCGTCGGCGTCGCCGCGGCGGCCGCGACGCAAAATGCTGTCCTGATCGCCGGTGTCGCCGGCCTGGTGGCCGGCGCCATGTCGATGGCGGCCGGCGAATATGTGTCGGTCAGCTCGCAATCTGATACCGAACGGGCGGATCTCGCACGCGAGCGCAAGGAATTGATGCGAGAATCCCGCGTTCGAGCTTGATGAGCTTACCGATATCTACGTCAAACGTGGAGTCGATCAGGGGCTTGCGCGGCAGGTTGCCCGGCAGCTGACGGCGAACGACGCCCTGGCGGCCCACGCCCGCGACGAGCTTGGGATTTCGGAAGTCACCGCCGCACGTCCGGTGCAAGCGGCGCTAACATCGGCCGTGACGTTTTCCGCCGGTGCAGCCATGCCTTTGCTCATGGTTGTCGTGTCACCCGCGAATGCGCTTGTCCCGATCGTATCGGCGGCGTCTTTGGGCTTCCTTGCACTTCTGGGTGCGATTGGCGGAAGGGCCGGCGGTGCAAACGTTCTGCGTGCCACGGCCCGCGTGACGTTCTGGGGCGCCTTGGCGATGGCGCTCACCGCCGGTATCGGGAAACTATTCGGCACGGTCATCTGACGGTGGCGGCCACGCAGAGATAAAGGCAAAGCTGGTCACTAGAAGATGCTCATGGTGAAGACACGGAGAGATGACATGCCGCTCTGGCAGCGATTGCTGATCACGCTCGTGACCATGCTGTTGACAAGTCTTCTCGCTGGGTTGTTGTGGCGCTGGCTCTTCAACGCAGACATTCCAAGTTACCTGAGCGGAGTTGTCGGCGGCGTAACGGCGGTGCCCGTGTGGGAGCTACTGAAACGTGTTCAGATACGGTGACAGCCGCGCCCGGCTGGACATCGACGGGCCGAATTGATCCCTGTCATCGGATCAAGAAATAGGGACCGGCCAGCAAGCTTCCACAACTAGGTTGATTGCGGCGAACAGAAAAGCTCGTTTGAGCATGGCAGCCTTCATCACCAACCAAGAACAAAATTGCGTTGGAGCGGCTCGCAAAACAACGTGAGACGCTTCAGGTCGTCGTCCAGAAGGGCAAGCGTTGTGCGGCGCAGACTCTGAAAGAACGTGAGCCAGCCGGCGCTCGCCCGTTCGGGATGGTCTTTGGGGACCTGCGACAGCCCGTAGAGGGGGATGCGGCGATGCACGTGATGAACCGCGATGTTCCCCGTGAACCATTCCAGGGTGGCAGCTCGTAGTATGAGCAGCGATCGCACGGTCAGAGCTTATCGGTCTCTTCTAGAATGTGGTTATACGCCGCGGTCAGGAAGCCGGAGCGCCGCCGATCGGCGCGCACTCCGTCGACTCCGGCTACCTACATAAGCACGGAGGAGCAGCGCCGCATATTGGCATCAACAGAATTAGCGAGGCCGACTTTCAATTCTCCGCTATCGCCACCGGCGGAAACCGTAGTAACCGCCGCCGCCGAGGAGGAAGAAAAGAAGGACGATAATCAGGATAGTGCTCATAGTGTCCTCTGAAATTTAAATCGAGAAGCTTACGTCTTGCATATCAGTCCGTATGGGGTTGATCGTCAAACCTCGGAATCTACCTAAGGCTATCCGATCGTTGCTCGGGATGTGAGCTGTTGAGCGCCTGCGCCGCCAACCGGATGTTCCGGCGACAGGACCTCTGGGTCGGGTAGCCTTTGAAGGCTAGCTCTCCACCACGTTTCTTGACGTGGTTACTGGCCGCCGCTCCTTCTACAGGCAGCAGAACGCATTGCTTGTCTGGATCATGGGCTGTCTTGATCCAGGCTATCGCCGGCTGACGACGGACGACCTGCGTTTCTCAAACCGGATCGACTGGGTGGCTTCTGTCGCCGCGACATCGCCGGATCAGTCGCTGCGGAAGAGCGGTCGCCGCCCGGCGACGCGGCGCGGATTAGGCAGGGCCGGCCCGCCTGCGGGCCCTTGCTGCTCCTGTTGACCCATCTGCTCCGGTGAGGTTGCCTAGGATCCGCCGGCCACCTGAACCAAAGTGAAAGACCCCGCGGGGCGACGAGCGCCGGCTCGATCAGCATTCGACTTTCAGATGGGAGGTAGCGCAGTCTGGTCCGGCCAGTGGCGGGCGAAGCGGCAGCGCGTGGCGGAGGCGCAGCCTCAGAAATCAACTCGGCGGCGCGCTGCGAGCCGCTGCTCTCAGCTCTAGTGCACGCATCTCCACCTCACTTTCAGGAACCAGCAGATACCCTCGTTGAGCCATGCAAGCCGTGTCGACGGTGGTTCCTGCAGTGCAGGAAGCCTTATCCAGTTGAAACTGCCGTGCCATGATTGGATCGTCCTTTCCGGACCGACCGTCTTTGCGCAGCCAAATCCCCTTCACGGTCATTGGAGCGACTCCGGAACCGTATCCAGAGTTTTGCCCGACCGTGGGCGCCGCGCACCCGGCCAACAAGAGGGCGACCATCAAAACGGCCAAGGAAACAACTACTCGCATGGGTGGGTCAAACTCCGTCATGAGCTGCGTTTTGACATTCAAACATCGGTCCAGTGATGTAGCGGCGGCTCATGCTAGCTAGTCCTGATTTCCCAGGGTTCCTCGATGTGAGAACTCGGCGTCTCCGACTGAACCGCCGGAATGGCGGGCGCCGAGAGAGCCGTTGGGTAATCTGGCTGCGCGAAAAGCGTGTCGTAGGTCGGACCGAACTTGTCGAAGGCCGCGGCATCAATCGACGGCGCCACGACCTCGTCGGCCGCATTGCCCATGACCCAACCGCCCAACGCAAAGACCACGATGGCGGCACTGACTCCACCGCCTATTGCCCCCCACGTCGCCGCCTTCAGTTGTGATGGAACTGACATGTCTTGCACCTAGTGCGAGGGCTGGATCGGGACCGGGGGCTGCGCCTGCGAAGTCTCGCGCTGGCGCGGAATTGCGGGGGCGATTGTCGGATGCCGGACGATCTGGCGGGTGCCGCACGTCGGCAGAAGTTGCCGCAGGACCAGCGATTGGCGCCGACATGACTGATGTCATCGTGAACGCTGGCCTGGGGTACGAAGCAAACATCCAATACGCAAAGCCAACTGCGCCCAAGGTAATAGCCGCCATCAGCAGGTAGAGGGGACGGTTTGATTCATGGCGAATGATCGTGACCGTTTCGCGGGGCTGCGAGGCTGGATTTGACATGTCCATCTCCTGAACGATTGAGGCCACTTCTTCTGATGCCTACGAATCCGGAGGCCGGCTGGCGCTGCCTGTGGCGAGAAGTCATTCGAGAGCTGGAGAGGGTCGGTCGGAAACCCTCCCATGGAGAAGGGTACCACCCGCCTTGCCCGCTCAGCATAACCTTGGTGCGGGCTAGAGCCCCAACACGACCCTACGCGCGGGAGGTCGGAAAAGGTCGCCACCGGCCCACAGCCCACATATTTTTGTGAAGGGCGACGCCAATTCTCGGCATAAGCGCCATTCGGCATCAAACGCCTAAAACCAGATCGACGCGAGGCTCGGAAACTACCCACGTCGCGGCGGCGTAGCGTCAAATGGGCTGGAGACGGCTAGTGCAGGACGGGTGTGTGAACGCGATCAACTGCGACCGATGCGGGGCAGCAACCAACCCATGATCCGTGCCGGCGAATCTCCCGGGCCTTTCAGCGCGTGGCGCTCTGCGGCCTTTGTCGCGAACGAACGAGCGTCATCTTCTGTTCGGCGACTATTCTTGGGAAGCGCCATCCATTCGCGGATGACCGTCCTTCGCACGTCGTGGTCCGGGGTTTTCAACAGGCGCTCCTATACGTAGGGAAAGGCAACAAACCGCTCCGAATGCGAAAGGGCAATGGACGCCGTGAGGTCGCTGTCGAGAGGGACAGCGCGGCGGACGTTTCTCGGGCGCCAACCATCCGGTGAGCAATCAGCGCCAGCAGGAAGGTTGTCGTCTGAAACGCGCAGGACTTGACCTGAGCCCCGCGCCTGGTGGCGAGATATTGCGGATTCTGCGAGAGACCGCCGAAATGCCCGCTCGCACCTCAAACGAGCGAGTCGCCAGATACGATCGACACGACATCAACCACCACCGGCACAGAGTCGCGGGCCGCAAGCCTGACAATTTTGGACTTCAGTTCACCGGCCTTTGCTTGACACCGAGGATATTCGCGTCGCAGCCGTGCGGTCAGCGTCCCGACGTATAGAGGGGATCGGTTGAATTGTGCCCGCCGGATTTCCACCGAGGCCGCCCGAAGCGCGGCCCTTCGCGCAGGTCCATCCAGCATCTCTCTTTTTTTGACCATGACTCCTCCCGCGCCGGCGGGACGTTGACCTAGAACTCTCGGCCGTCCGCCCACAGGTCGACCCTGGTTTGCGCTTGATTCTTGTCCAAGCCGTAGTTGGCTTGGACCTGCATTACCAGATCGGCCCTATTCTTGACGGCTGCCAGCTCGACTTCGTCAAGCTCGCCCCAGGCTCGCCGCATATCGGCGATGACAATCCTGTGACGAAATATTGCTTCTGTACTATGGAGTATTTTTGCAATTTTATCCATCGCACATACCTGCAAAGCAGTCGAAATTCGCTCATTGTTAACCAATATAAGTGGGGCGTGTCGACGGCGTTACAATCCCCATACAAAGATATATATTTTGCTCGACAGTTGGTTACGGGACTACGAAGCGGGCCGTGGCGTTCGCCAGGTCAGTACTCGATGAGTCGGCGGTTATTGGCTGGTTGAAAGAAGCGGTGGGGATCGCGGTGCTGGCGCAATAGTCCGGTGACCGACGCGCAGCGCGAGGCGATCCTACGCTGGCACTGGGACGGGGTGACCATCGCTGACATCGCGCGCCGGCTCGGCGTGATCACCAGACGGTGTCGAGGGCGATCCGCCGCGCCGCGCTTCGCGATCTAGAGGCGCCGGAGGCCGAAGCGGCGCGCTCAGGCGACACCGCCGCGGCGGAGGGCATGGGCACCAGGCGCCGGGCATCGGTGACCAGCCGGGTCTCGGGGCGCGACCGGGAGGCGCCGGAGGCCGAGACGAGAGGAGGCTCGCCATGGCGGGGCGCAGCCCGACGATCTGCAGAGCAACCGGGCCCAGCACATCGTCCATCTCGATGGGAATGCTGATCGCCGGAAGCCCAGAGTAGTTCGCAAAGAATATGTTAGCGGGGGACACCGCCTGCGCGCCGGACTGGCTCGCCTGTTCGACAGTCGGCACCGGGTCGACGAGGACGCCGGCATGAACCTCGCCCAGTTCCAACATGCCTACCTTTGGGAATGGGCGCGCCTCCTCACCGAGCGCGTGTGATCGACATTGTGCTTGTGATCGGGTTCATCATCCTGATCGTAGGCCGACAGCGGGCATGGCAAATTGGACGTGCGTTCCAGACCTTGATTCTTCTTGGTGCGTGTCACGCACTTCTGGGATGGTGGCTGGGTTGGTTCGGGCTCAACCACCGCAAAGACCTGGCGCAATTCGTAGTCGCCGCAAGGCTCACATCGGCTTGTCTGCTGTTCGCCTGGAGCATTTGGCTTGCCCGGAGCACGACGGCGAGGCGGCGGCGACTGCCCACGTCTGCTGGCTGGCTCTGGGCTGTTGCCGGCCTCGCTGCCCTCGTCTTCGTTCAGGTGATTGGTGGCGCGTTCGTCGCGGGCCTTCGAGCCGGCACCGTCTTCAACACCTGGCCGCTCGTGGATGGCGCGTTGGTTCCCGAGGGTCTTTGGTTCTTTTCACCGTGGTGGAAGAATCTGATCGCGAATGCATTGTCTGTGCAATTTGCACACAGACTACTTGGCTACGTGATTCTGCTCTATGCGGCCGGCCTCTTGGTCGTCAGTCGCCTTCCGTCTTTCGCTCAGTGCGGCATAAGACGTACAGCGGCGTGGACAGCTGCCCTCGTGCTAGCGCAAGCCGCTCTCGGCGTGGCAACGATCCTGTCGGCGGCTATGCTTCCTCTGGTCGTTGGCCATTTGGTGATCGCATTTGCTATCGTCGGCTTGTTGACGGCGCACCTCGCCGACCTGTCGATGGCCGCCTCACGCGTTGCTGCCCCAGAATCTGCACTCAGCTCAGCGCAGTGAAGCTGGAGCGCGGAGCAGCACGGCCGGTGAGTACCCCACGATCCGGGCCTGACACTTGTATCTAGCAAGGCTTTCCGGTGTGCTCCGTTGACGTCAGCGCGGGAGCACTTTTGGCGGCGCGGGCTTGCGCGGCTGTAATGTAACCATCTTCCACCATCAGACTGAGTACTCGATTGCGTCGTTCTTTCGCCGGCAAGGGAAAGTGCCACGGATTGTATGCACTCGGTGCCTGCGGCAGTCCGGCGATCAGGGCAGCCTGCGGAAGCGTCAACTTGCCCACGGGCTCGTTGAAATAACCCACGGCTGCCTCCGTGACGCCCCAGCTCCGACAGCCGAGATAGATCGTATTGACGTAGAGCTCCAGTATCCGGTCCTTGGACAGGACGCGTTCGACGCGCAGTGCCAGCAGGATCTCCTCGATCTTTCGTTGCAGCGTCAACTTGTCAGAGAGAAGGAAGTGCCGGACTAGCTGCTGGGTAATCGTCGATGCACCGATTGGCCTTTGACCGGATGCGACTCTGAAGACGTCGACGAACATCGCGCGCACGATGGCCACGATGTCGATGCCGGGATGGGAGAAAAAGTTGCGATCCTCTGCCGATAGAAAGGCGTGAATGAGCACGGGCGGCAGGTCGCCGATTGCGACGAACGGTTGGCCCGCAGGCGGATGGTACTCGGTTATCTTGCGATAGTCGGGAAGGTTGCGACCGTAATACCAGGCAACGGCCGAAATGGAGCCGGCCACGACCACGACTGAAACAACCAGGAATTTGAGGGCAATCCTGATCCAACGAGCTAAGGCCAACGTGTTTGCGCCCGGGATCGTGGACATGTCATCGCCTGATCGCGACGTTTCGGTGTCCTGGCCTCGCATCGCAAGCCGATCGCAAAATCATGGTTGCCAGGCTGAGGAACACGCTAGAATCGTTCTCCCGGATATGCGCCCCACAACCGCACTTCCCTTATGAATCCATTGATGGACCGAACGCTCGATCGGCACCACTTCCCGTCGCAGCCCGCGACCTGAATCTTCACGCCGGGCTTCAGCCACGCAAGAACGCGGCCCTTTGCGCTTGGCCGATCACGAAGCGATACGTTGGGTCCGTGACTCCACGGAGTCACCAGGGCGGTTCGGCGATGTTGTGACAGGAGCGCTTCGTGCATCCAGCCGGTGTTTCCCTGCCAGTCGCGCACCCGGCGCCAGTTGCCATACTGCTCGAAGACCTCCACCGGCTCCCAGCGCCTGACATAAGTCCATTTGATGGCGTAGTCGGTGCCAGGACCGCGACGCACATTGGCCGGTATTGCCCTCACCGAAACGAAGCGCGGCGTGAAACGGCTCTTGGCCGCCGCTGAAGGCCCGGTCATCGAGACGAGGCCGAGGACGGTGGACAACAAGACGGCAACCCGACCCCTTGGTGAAATCCGCTGCAAGGAGAGGAAGCCGGCGACGAGCGTCACGCGGCTCGCCCTTCGGGGTGAAAGTAAATCGATGTTCCGATCAATTTGATTTTCATTGCGGTTCTCGACGAGCGCCGGCCACGCGGGCCAACGATCCACGCCTCTTGTGCGCGCGCCGCATGCTGCGGACGTTCGGACAGCGACGTGCCTTTTCATGCCGGTACAGGCTTGTCGCCGCGTGAGCGCCTGCAACTGACTTGGTTACTGCAATGCAGGGCTATTTCGTCCAATGCGCAATCACGGTTCCCGTGTGATTGAGCACGTCGAACTGCTTGCCGTTCTCCTGAACCGTATAGCAGTGCTCCGTCTTGCTGCCCCACTTCGAGCAGTATCCATCCTTCGAGACCTTCCAGGTTCCGGTCTGAATGGACTTGTCGTTCAGCATCGTCATTGTGGCGGTGCCGTCAGTACCCAGAGTCAGGCTGTACCGTCTGCCCCCCGGCACTGCCACGCCGTGAATGGGCGATCCCGTCCCAAACGTCGTTTTGATCTGGTCCGGCGTCAGCGGCGTGGCGGCCATGACGGGCAAGCTCGTCACAGCAACCATGGCTAGCGCTGAGATCAGCAAGAAACGGTGCTTCATCGTGGTCGTCCTTAGGTTACGCGCCCCAAATTCCAGCCGCCTCATCTCGGCGATGACATCGCTCGCCAACGATGCAAGCTACCCCATCGATCAACTTCCTCACACGCCAAAATGAGGAGTGAATTAGGGGGCCGTCGCGCTGCTCCCCCGCCTTGCCGCCCATCGTGTCGGAAGATTGCGATCAAGGATCTTCCCGCGCTGGGCTCGGGAAGCCCGGAATGCGGGCGAGCAGCCAGGCGAGGGGCCGGTTGACCCAGGCGTTCGTCATGAAGTCATCGTGGTTGGCACCCTCGACCGGGATGAAGGTGACCGAGCCGGGTACCAGGACACGTGGGACCTGGCTGGCAAAATCAATATCTTCGTTCGTCAGCCCCGCTTTGATCGCAGCGTTGCCAGCGGCCGACGAAGCGGTAAAAGCGCTCACGAAAAACGCGCGCCGCCAGTTGCGCGCCACCCAGTCGACGAACCTATCGGTCTGGCCAAAGGCGGCGTCGAGCAGGATAAGACCGATGACCCGCTTGCCGGAGCCTCCTATGGTCAACGCATACGCCGCCGGATCGTAGCCTCCGCTGTAGGCAACGATCACCACGGGCAACCTGCTGAATATCGCGCGCGCCTTCGCCGCATCCTCGTAGAAGTCGCCAAGGCGCCCTGCGGCTTCGCCGAGGAACCGGGCAAACGTTCCGCGCGTCCAGAAGCGCCCTGCACTCGAGTTCGAGGGCATCGACCGCCATTTGCGGTGCGATGAGCGCGCCGTTGAGGCCCGAAGCCGCAAATTGCGCCAGCACCTGCTGGCGGCCGATTACATCGTCCTCAAGGCTCGCATTGTTGCCGTGGAAGAAGACGACGAGCACTGCGGGCCGCTTGAGATCGAACCCCTCCGGGAGCGCAAGCAGCACGCGGTTGTCGGAATAGGTCGTGTCCAGCCAGTAGATCCCGCCGCCCCGCCCGGATGTGTGTCCGCGCCGTCCGTTCTGCGAGATATCCAGAAACGGCATCTTGGTCTCCGGATCGAAACCCTCGTACGGAAAGGCGGAGTTTGTGAAGGGCACCAGGGCGGAAATCTTGTGGCTTAGCGGCGTCATCGGCAATGCCTGCCCGGCCATGGCGGATAGCGCGCCGGCAACCAGCAGAGGCATGGCCGTCGCCAGACTGCGGCCAAACCGCCCCGGTGTTCCGCCGCTCATGCGATCGCCAGGCGTGTGGCCGGCTCGGCCGGTCGCCGCCTCAACAGGGCGAAGAAGGCGGGTAGGGCCACCAGATAGGCGGCGCCACTGACCTCCAGCACCATGCTGAGGCCGAAGCCGGTCGCGATGATTGGCATGGCCGCGGCACCGACCACCGAGAAGCAGCCGTTGATGCCCCAGGCCCAGACGAACATGTGCTGCTTGTCGAGGCGCGCCAGCCAGCCCATGCCGGTGGCCATGGGGAATCCCATGAGGAAGGCCGGCGGCGCCACCACGGCGACCGACAACAGGAGCCGCAGCGGATAGGCCAGCCCGTCGATCCAGTCGAGCACAGGCGCCAGCGCGAAGGCATAGGTCACCAGCAGGGCGGCGATCCCGACCAGGATCAGCGGCAAAATCCCACGGGCGCGCTCGATGATGCGCTCGGAGACGAGGCTGCCCAGCCCCGAGAAG